>NZ_JBZFLE010000001.1:0-1781925 GCF_058313375.1 Sphingomonas sp. SP4 | reverse complement strand
TGGGCTGTCCCAGCCACTCCTGGAACGTCCCCGCCTGGTTGCGCCACAGCACATCGCTCAACCCGTCACCGTTGAAGTCGTGGGCCGGGACATCCGGAATGACCGTGAGCTGTACCCCGCCCCCGGCCGCTGCAGCCGCCACGATCTTGCCCTCGGGCACACTGCCAAGCGTCAGGGAGCCGCCGCTGTAGGTTAGCGTGTTGCCGGAAAGGCTGAAGGAAAAGCCAGCAAGGCTCGCGTCCGTGACGACAATCCTGTCGCCTACCGAGAAGTCGGTGATCGTGTCGCCGCTGAGCCCCGCGGCCGTGTCCTTGAACGTGTCGTTCCCCGCGCCCCCGGTCAGGGTATCGATACCTCCACCGCCGGTCAGGACGTTCGCGGCTCCGTTGCCGAAGATGGCGTTGCCGACTGCGTTCCCTGTGCCGTCGATAGCGAGGGACCCGGAGAGGAGGAGGTTCTCGACGTCACTGCCAAGGACGTAAGTGACCTGACTTTCCACATAGTCATTGCCGCCGCCGGCCAGCTCCACAACCTGATCGCCGGCATTGTCGACGAAGTAGTAATCGTCGCCGGCGCCGCCCGTCATCGTGTCCGCGCCGGCACCGCCGAAGAGGAACTCGGAATTGGCCGTGCCATTGAGCGTATCGTTGCCCGCGGTTCCCCAGATCAGGTTCGGAGTGAGGATGAAGTCGGACGCGGTGACCGCGCCCTCGACCTGAATCGTCATCGGTCCATTGGCCGTCTGGACAGTAACGGTGCTGACGCCGCCAGCGAAGGTCCAGCTCACCGAATGAGCAACGGTCACGCTGAGGTCGATCTCGTCGACCCCGGTGACAAAGCCCTTGATCGTGTCCACGGACGCGCCCGCAGACTCGTCATGGTGCAAGTAGACGATTACGTCGGCATCGGCGCCGCCATTCAGCACGTCGGCGCCGAGACCGCCATAAAGGACGTCTTGGCCGGCGCCGCCCTCGAGAGTATCGGTGCCGAGACCTCCATCGAGGATGTCGTCGCCCCCATTGCCGATCAAGTGGTCGTTCCCATCCAGGCCGCTGAGCGTGTTCTGGAAATCATTGCCCGTGATGACGTTCGCCAGCTCATTGCCGGTGCCGTCAAAGACACTGTCGACCGTTCCGAACTGGGCTAGAGTCAGGTTTTCGACGTTAGCGCCGAGCGTATAGTCGGTGCCGCTCACCACCGTGTCGATGCCGGCTCCTGCTTTCTCGACCACCACATCGCCGGCGACGTCGACGACGTAGGTGTCGTTCCCCAGGCCGCCTTCCATCCGGTCCGCGCCGGCGCCGCCATCGATGCGGTTATCGGCATCGTTACCGATCAGGACCTGGTCGGCGTAGAAGGTACCAGTCAGGTTCTCGATGTTAGGCAGGCTCGCAATACTGTACGTCGCAAGGTCGGTCCGGATCTCGTCCGTTCCTTCGTTCGCCGCCTCGACGATCGTATCGAACTGGTCGACGTTGTAGATGTCGTTGCCGGCGCCGCCCTCCAAATGGTCCGCGCCCCAACCTCCTGTCAGCGTGTCGTTGCCGGCTCCGCCCGAAACGAAATCGTCACCCGCCTCGCCGTCCAGGACGTCGTCGCCGGCGTTTCCCTGCACGTGGTCGATTCCGGAGCCGCCGAGAATGTTGTCGTTGCCATCGCCGCCGCTCACTAGGTCGTTGCCGTCGCCGCCCCAGAGAGTGTCATTGCCACCCTCGCCGAAGACCTGGTCGTTGTCCTCGTCACCAGAGGCGCGGTCGTCGCCACCGCCCGCATGGATCACGTCGTTGCCGGTGCCGCCGTTGACGAAATCCATCTGGATTCCGGTGGTGATCGTGTCGTCGCCGCCAAACCCAAAGATACCGCTCGTCATGAACGAGCCGCTCACCGGCGCATCGCCGGTCGTGATCGTGTCGGCGAACTCGGTGCCGTAGATCTGACCGTAGCTTTCGAACCCTTTGATGGTCCCCCCGGCGATGCTAATCGTGCCCCCGGCGAACATGGTGGACAGGTCGAGCACCGCGCCCGCCGTCCCGCCACGAAGGGAAATGGCGAGGCTGTCCGTGCCGCTGCCGCCGTCGGCACTGTCGCCATATCCGATCGAGATGAGATCGTTGCCTGCACCGCCGTTGACGACGTCATGCTCGGTCCCATCGTCGACCATGATGTACGCGTTGTCCGCGTAAAGCGCGTCGTTGCCGTCCCCGCCACTCAGCGTATCGGCGCCAAGGCCGCCCTCGAGCGTATCATCCCCGGCGCCCCCATCGAGGACGTCATTGCCTTCGCTCGCGTGGACGGTGTCGTTGCCCGCCCCAAGCGTCAGCTGGTCGTCGCCGAGACCGAGGTACAAATCGAACTGCTCAAAATTTACGAGTGTCAGTCCGCCGCCGGTGAAGTTCCCCCCGATGACGCTGCCGATCAGCGCGGGGCTGTCGAACGGCAGCTGGAGACTAATGGTATCGGAGATGGTCTGGGCGCCGGCGTCGATCGTGATCTTCCAGCCGGGGGGCACCGACGTAAGATCGATGTAGAAAACGTCGTCGGCCGAGCCCGTCTTGATGTTTAGTTCCTCGATACCCCACGTCTCGACCGACGTGAGGCCGTCGCGAGCGCGAAACGAGCCGTAGAGGCCGCCGTCCATGTAGCCGATATTCTGGCCGACTGACGTCGTACCGGCGATGCCCGAATAGTCGATGAAGGCGCGATCGTAGCCCGCGCCGCCAATGAAGCGGTCCTGTCCGCTTGAGGAATAAAAGGTGTCGTTCCCGTCTCCGCCGTCGAGGCCGTCACTGCCGGCGCCGCCGTTCAACGTGTCGTCACCGCCCAAGCCGTAGATGACATCATCGTCGCTGGTGCCGTTCAGCGTATCGTTGCCGGCAGTACCAGTTATCGTTGTCGGCATTCCTCTGTTCCCCCACGCTCGCCGGTCCTGGATATGTCAAAGGCAAGACTCGTCGGCGACGCAGTCCACCCAATGACACATCCGGATGATGCCCCGTTCAGTCGCCCGCGAATGAACTTCGCGTGCAACCGGGAAACTACTGTTGTTCAGGGACTTGGCAAGCCGCTTGGGGCGCAAATCCAGTTTAGGAATCCATACGATCCGCTTCTGCTGACCCGGACTGGTACATTCACGCGCCGTCGGCGGCTCATAGCCGTTCATCGAAAAGGAATTGCGGTGAGGTCTGCTGGGGAGAGCCTGCACCAGGCCAAGCGGGCCTGAAGGGGTAAGCCGATGTCACTCGACCGCCGTGATTTCATCAAGGCTGCCGCGGCGATGGGTGCTTCGCTCGCCTGGGTTGGGAGTGCGCGTGCGTCACGCAGCAACTGGCGGGAGAGCAGCGAGCATTATCCGCAGGGAGTCGCATCCGGCGATCCCGATCCGCACAGCGTCATTTTGTGGACGCGACGCCCTTACGATGGGGGCGGTCGTCACATTCTCACCCTGGAGGTCGCGGAAGACGAAGGTTTTCGAACTGTCGTCGCGCATGCTCGTGCGCCTGTCCTGGCGAGCGCCGATTGGACGGCGCGCGTGCTGGTAGGCGGGCTCAAGCCGGCGCACGTCTACTGGTACCGTTTCACTGACGCCGAGGGGAACGGGAGCCGCATCGGGCGTACGATCACCGCACCGCTCGAAAACGATCCGCGGCCGGTCAATTTTGCTTTCGTCAGCTGCCAGGACGTCAACGAGGGCAAGCTCAACGCCTATCGCCGAATGATTTTCGAGGATGAGCGCGCCGCGCCCGCGGACCAGCTCGGCTTCGTCCTGCACCTCGGCGATTTTATCTACGAGGTTGTCGAATATCCCGACGAGGTGAAGACGCGCTTCGACCGGACGATCTACGATGTCGGGCGCATTCCCGACGGCGGCAAGGCTAGCAACTTCCATTATCCCCTGACCGTCGATGGCTACCGCGCAATCTACAAAGGTTATCTGGCCGACCCCGATTTGCAGGACGCCCGAGCCCGCTGGCCGTTCGTCTGCATGTGGGACAATCACGAATTCTCCTGGCAGGGGCGGCAGAGCATCCAGCAGGCAGGAGGTCCGCCGCGGCCGGGCCAGACGATCAAGGTCGCCGCCAACCAAGCCTGGTTCGAATATATCCCCGCTCGCGTGAAGGCGCCGAGCGGATCGCTCGATGCCTTCGGGACGGTTCCGGTCAAGGACGTCGAAATCAAGAAGTGGGACGCTGACGGCCTCGGCATCGAGCCCAACAACCTGGCCGCCATCAACAGCCTCATCGCCTATCGGGCGCTCCGCTACGGCAAGCACCTCGACCTCATCCTCACCGACCAGCACAGCTTTTGCGGCGAGGATCCCAGCAATGACGACGACATCGTCAAAATCTTCGACCCGAGCTTCAACGGCATGTTCTCCGAGGAGGCAATGATCGCGCTCGACTTCGGGCGTGCTTACAATGGCGGCAACCCGCCCGCTGAACTGCATTTCCGCGATGCCAAGATTCCAAACCCGAGCAAGGACAAGGCCCCGCGCACCATTCTCGGCGCTGAACAGAAAGCCTGGTTCAAGGATCGGTTGAGGCAATCGACCGCGACCTGGAAGATCTGGGGCAATTCGCTGGGAGCGCTCGATGAGCGCGTCGACTTCCAAAACCTGCCGCCTGAGATGGCGAAGAACCCGTGGCCGGCGGACACCTTCGGCATATCGCGAACCGACGATTACGGAGCGGCTTATGCCGAGCGCAGCGAAATCTATGATCTTGTCCGCGACGCAAAGATCACGGGCTTTGCGATCGTGTCAGGCGACCGCCACAGCTTCTGGGCCGGCTATGCGGCGGCTGCGCTCCCGCCGCGCAAGTTCGAACCGGTCGGCTTGAGCTTCGTCGGCGCCTCGCTCGTCAGCCCAGGTGGCCAGGAAGCATGGGAATATGGGTTCAAGAAGGACAAGACGATGCGCCCGCTGTATCTCGCCGACCTGCCCGACGGGAAGGTCGTGTGCACGTACAACATGATGCTGAGGCACGGCGTCCGGTCGGCTCTCGAATATGCCAGGAACTTTGACCTGAAGCGCGCCTACGCCGTTTCCAACCCAGCCCTTTCGCCGCACCTCGAATTTGTCGATGCCGGCGGTCATGGCTACGCAACCGTCCGCCTCAGCGGTGACGAAATGTGGACGGAGTTCGTCTGCATCCCGCGCCCGGTGACGCGCAGCGAACGGCCGGATGGCGGCCCACTGCGCTATCGGGTGGTGCACAGTGCGCTACTGTGGAGCGCGGGAGAGTCGCCGAAGCTCCGTCAGCAGGTGCTCGAAGGCGATGTTGGTTTATCGATCTAATCCGGTGGAGGTGAGCTAGGCCCTGACTGAACGCTGCCGCCATCGCTGGAGAGCGACGACAGCCCAAACGATCTCGACCAGGCCGAATGGCCAGGCGCCCTGGAGGAAGCCGTAAACGGAGCCGAGGGCCGAACCGAGCGCAAAACCAAGGATCCACGCAGGATCGCGGTCTTCCAGCGCATAACAGATCAGCGTGAATGAAACGGCGGCGAGCCCGAACCAGGTGAGAGCGTCCATTTAGGGCCTCCTTCTCGTAGCTAATCGGTGCCGGACTAAACCTTGCTCCTTACGCCCCTCTCAGCTATGGGCCCACACCGTCCGGCAGGTGGCGATCCCCTCTGGACAGCCCGTCTCAATTGGCGAGCGCGTACGGTGAACCGGGCAATGACCGGCACCGGAACGCGCTTTTTCGCATTGTGGCCGGGCTGTTCTGGGTGCCGCCCTAAGGACGCCGCTCCGGCAATGGTGCCGCTGCGGCAGTACATGCAACCAGGTCCGCATGTGGAAGGCTCGCCATGGTGGCGCGCCACGCGGCAGGCCCGATTGAAGAATTAGGAAAAACAAACGCTTATGGCGACTACGACATTCCCGACCCGCGACGATTTCGCGGCCCTCCTCAACCAGAGCCTCGGCGGAGAGAACGAGGCATTCGAAGGCAAGGTGGTGAAGGGCACCGTCACCGGGATCGAGAACGACATGGCCGTGATCGACGTTGGCCTGAAGTCGGAAGGCCGCGTGCCGCTGCGTGAGTTCGCAGCTCCGGGCCAGAAGGCCGAGATCAAGATCGGCGACGAAGTCGAAGTCTATGTCGACCGCGTCGAGAATTCGGCCGGCGAAGCCATGCTGTCCCGCGACCGCGCACGCCGCGAAGCTGCCTGGGACAAGCTCGAGAAGGAATTCGAAGCCGGCAACCGCGTCGAAGGCGTGATCTTCGGCCGCGTGAAGGGCGGCTTCACCGTCGATCTTGGCGGCGCCGTGGCCTTCCTGCCCGGCAGCCAGGTCGACATCCGCCCGGTTCGCGACGTCCAGCCCCTGATGGACCTGCCGCAGCCGTTCCAGATCCTGAAGATGGACCGCCGCCGCGGGAACATCGTCGTGTCGCGCCGCGCTATCCTCGAAGAGACCCGCGCCGAGCAGCGCAGCGGCCTCATCCAGTCGCTGGCCGAGGGCCAGGTCATCGAGGGCGTGGTCAAGAACATCACCGACTACGGCGCGTTCGTCGATCTCGGCGGCATCGACGGCCTGCTGCACGTCACCGACATCAGCTACAAGCGCGTCAATCACCCGTCCGAGGTTCTCAACATCGGCGACACGGTGAAGGTGCAGATCATTCGCATCAACAAGGAAACGCAGCGCATCTCGCTCGGCATGAAGCAGCTCGAGAGCGATCCGTGGGAAGGCGCCGCCGCCAAGTATCCGGTCGGCGGAACCTTCAGCGGCCGCGTGACCAACATCACCGAATATGGTGCGTTCGTCGAGCTCGAGCCGGGCATCGAAGGCCTGGTCCACGTCTCCGAGATGAGCTGGACCAAGAAGAACGTTCACCCGGGCAAGATCGTCAGCACTTCGCAGGAAGTCGACGTGAAGGTGCTCGAGGTCGATCAGGAGAAGCGCCGTATCAGCCTTGGCCTGAAGCAGGCTCAGTCGAATCCCTGGGAAGCGTTCGCAGAGGCTCACCCGGTCGGCTCGGTCGTCGAGGGCGAAGTCAAGAATGCGACCGAGTTCGGTCTGTTCATCGGCCTCGAGGGCGACGTCGACGGCATGGTTCACATGTCGGACATCGCCTGGGGCGTGTCGGGCGAGGAAGCGCTGCAGCTTCACCGCAAGGGCGAGACCGTCAAGGCGCAGGTCCTCGACGTCGACGTCGAGAAGGAGCGCATCAGCCTCGGCATGAAGCAGCTCGAGGGCGGTGGCGGCGCTGGCGCCGGTGCCGGAACCGGGGCTGCGGTTGGCGGTGTTCGCAAGGGCGAGACGGTCACGCTGATCGTTCGTGCGGTTCAGGACGCCGGTCTCGACGTCCAGGTGGGTGACGATGGAGCCATCGGCTTCGTCAAGCGCACCGACCTTGGCCGCGATCGCGACGAGCAGCGTCCGGAGCGCTTCCAGGTCGGCCAGCACTTCGATGCGCTGGTCACCGGCTTCGATCGCTCGAAGAAGCCGACCTTCTCGATCAAGGCGATGCAGATCGCCGAAGAGAAGCAGGCGGTCGCTCAGTACGGCAGCTCGGACTCGGGTGCGTCGCTCGGCGACATCCTCGGCGCCGCGCTGAAGGAAAAGGCGGAAGCCGGCGAGAAGGCGACCAAGAAGAAGTAATTATAAAGGCGGCGTTTCTTAGTGGGACTACCACAAGAAGCGCCGCCTTCGTTTCTGTCTTGCGTGAGACAAAGTTTCCTGACAGCGTGCCGGACAAGCGGCCCCTGTTCGGGGAGAGTATCGGGGCCGATCCAAATTCCTATGCGGGGATGCCGATGATCCGTTCCGAGCTGGTGCAAAAGCTTTGCACCGATTTCCCAGATCTCACGCAACGTGAGGTTGAAGGCGTTGTTAGCGCTATCTTCGATTCCATCACTGACCAGCTCGCCAAGGGCGGCCGTGTCGAGCTTCGCGGTTTCGGCGCTTTTTCGACCCGCCAGCGCGATGCGCGCGTCGGACGCAATCCGCGGACCGGCGAGTCCGTCTCCGTCGACGCCAAGCGCGTGCCCTACTTCAAGCCGGGCAAGGAAATGCGCGAGCGCTTAAACTTAGGCGAAGTTACTGCCGAATAGCCGGGGCGCCCTACCGTAGCCGCGGCTGGCAAAGCGCCTAATGTTTTGGGCGGACGTGGCGGAACGGTAGACGCTGGGGACTTAAAATCCTCTTCCCGATAGGGAGTGTGGGTTCGACTCCCACCGTCCGCACCAGCTTCGCGCACAGCCTGTCCGGGGAACAGGCGAGCACGACGCTCCTGAGCGAAGCGAAGGCTGCCGGAGAGGTCCGGGGGGGACAGCGAGCACGAAGCTCCGAAGCGGACGGCCATAAGCGCTTGAGAGCGCTAAAGAACTGCCGCGCCTCATTTAATCCGTTCTGGCTAGACAATTTCTTAAGCGTTTACGGGTTAACGCCAGAAACGTGTCCAGCGTCGGTAAAAGCAGGGTGGCGTCCGTGACCAAATCGCGGCTTGATAATGCTCGCCGCGATGCGGTGGTGCTCGCCGTTCTGATCGTCGCGGTCATGATGCTGATCTGGAACGGAAGTTCCTTCTTCAGCCACCTGCGCTTCGCCGGCGATTTCGGACCCGAAGTGCGCGTTGCGAGCACTGCACTGACGCTCAACGTCGCGCTGATCATGTTCGGCTGGCGCCGTTACGTCGACCTTCAGCACGAAGCCGAGCTGCGGCAGGAGCAGGAGCGTCGCGCTGTCGTCCTGGCGACCACGGATGCGGTGACTGGCCTCTACAACCGCAAGGGCTTCGCGGACGAGGCCGCGGCGCTCAGCGAAAGATGCAAGCCGACCGGCTGCAATCTTGTCATCATCTCGCTGCAAGTTCAGCGCTTCAAGACAGTCAACGACCAGCACGGCTACGAGACCGGCGACCGGCTGCTCAAGAGCATCGCCGGTGCGCTGAAGGAAACCGTCGGTCCGGAGGCAGTCGTGGCGCGCTTGAGCGGCGACGAATTCGCCATCGCGCTCGGGCTGAACGATGCGCAGATGCCGCAGGCCGAGAAGATCGCCGAGAAGGTTCTGTTCGCGGCCACGAGGCCGTTCACGCTGGACGACCGCATTATCCAGGTCGGCGGCTTCTCCGGAATTGCGTCGGCCGACGCCGCAGAGACCAAGGTGCCCGACCTGATGCGCCGCGCCGACATCGCGCTCGATCACGCGCGGCGCGGCCGCGTTGCACGTCCCGTGTGGTTCGACGCCGGAATGGAGCGCGCGCTGCTAGCGCAGGGCGAGATCGAGCAGGGCATCCGCTTCGGCCTCGAGCACGGCCAGTTCGTTCCGTTCTTCGAGCCCCAGGTCGATCTGGCCACCGGCACGATCGTCGGCTTCGAGGTGCTGGCCCGCTGGAACCACCCGCTTTCGGGCATCATCGGGCCCGACGTGTTCATTCCGGTGGCCGAAGAGATCAACGTCATTGGCCGCCTGTCCGAGCAGGTGATCACCGAAGCCCTGCGCGAGGCCGCGGCGTGGGATCAGTCGATCAAGATTTCGGTCAACATATCGCCGACGCAGCTGGCCGATGGCTGGCTCGCGCAGCGCATCGTCCGCATCCTCGCGGAGACCGGCTTCCCGGCCGAGCGGCTGGTGGTCGAAGTCACCGAGAGCTCACTCTTCGCCGACATCGACCTCGCGCGTACGATCGCGACGAGCCTCAAGAACCAGGGCATCCGGCTGGCGCTCGACGATTTCGGGACGGGCTTCTCGTCGCTGGCACACCTGCGGTCGCTGCCGTTCGACATCATCAAGATCGACCGCAGCTTCGTCAGCAACCTGCATGCCAAGCGCGAGAACAGCGCCATCATTCACGCGGTGACGACACTTGCCAATGCCCTGTCAGTGCCGGTGTGCGTCGAGGGCATCGAGGGCGAGGACGTCTACGAGGCCGTCGTCGCGCTCGGCTGCCAGATCGGGCAGGGATGGTATTTCGGAAAGGCGATGCGCGCCGACCAGGTCCGGGAGATGCTGCGCGGCCGTAAGCAGGACGCCGAAGCGCCTGCGCGAACGAGCGCAACCAACCGCTAATCAAGTCAGAAAAATCGCACCCTTGTCCCGCTGCGGGACGCTGGGAGCCGTCCGTCGCATCGATGAGTTGAGCATGGTAAAAATCGGGTTAAGGTTTTGCCATGCAGCTTGTGCGTACAGCCAGTGCAGTTCATCCCCGCACCTTCGGGCGCGGCCCCCGGAAGGTCTCCGGCGACATTGTCGCTGTCAGGCCTGCCGCTCTGATCAGCGACGATCTGAAGCTCTTCGCCACGACCTTCGCGGCGGGCTTCATCTTCGTTTCGGTATTTCTCGCTTAGTCGCAGGCGAGGTGGAGCTTCCACCCCAGCCACGCCGAGAACACGCACATTGCAGCCACCAGCAGCAGCTGACCGGTGGGTCCGATTCCGACGCTGCTGAGCGCGAAGGCAAGTAACGAGCCGATGACCATCGCGCCGGAGTTCACGATGTTGTTCGCCGCCACGGTTCGGGCGGTTTCACTCTTCGGGACGGTGGTGGTCAGGAACGCGTAGAGCGGCACGACGAACATTCCGCCGGTGATCGCAACACCGAGGAGCGCCAGGATCATGAGGCCGGCCATCGGATGCGTGACGAAATTGCCGAGCGTGGTGAGGCCCGGATCGTGCTTGCCCCAAGCCAGCGCGACGAAGTGCAGCAACAGAACGAAAACGCCCATCGAGAGGACGGATGCGGGCGCGAAGCGCGCCGACACTTCGCTCTTGAGCAGGCGGTTGATTGCAACGGAGCCGATGGCGATGCCGACCGAGAAGACGGCGATGAACATGCTCGCGACTTGCTCGTCAGCGCCTAGGACGTTCTTCACCAGCGGCGGGAAAATGATGATCAGCACCGCCCCGATGGTCCAGAAGAAGCTGATCGCGAGGATCGCCAGGAACAGCCGCCGGATATGAAGCGTCGCGCTGACCAGTTCGATCGACGCATGGATGATGTGCCAGTTGAACGGAATGCGATCCGCGGCCGGCGGGGCAGGGGGCACCTGCCGCCCCGCGAGCAACCCGAGCACCGCGATTCCGATCGTGCATGCCACCGCAATTGGCGGCGTATCCGCGAGCACTCCCGCAAGGATCGTTCCGCCCAATATTGCAAGATAGGTTCCGGCTTCCACCAGGCCGGTGCCGCCAAGCACTTCGTCCTTCTTCAAGTGCTGCGGGAGGATCGCGTACTTGATTGGGCCGAAGAACGTCGAGTGAACGCCCATCGCGCAGACCGCGGCAAGCATCAGCGGGATGTTGGCCAGCATGATCCCGGCACCGCCACAGATCATGATCCCGATCTCGGCAAGCTTGATGATGCGGATCAACCGCGACTTGTCATGATCGTCCGCGAGCTGCCCGGCCAGCGCCGAGAAGAGGAAAAAGGGCAGGATGAAGAGGCCCTGCGCGATCGCGCTGAATTGGGTTTCCTGCGCTGGATTCTTGAGGAGTTTGTAAGTCGCGAAAAGGACCACTGCCTGCTTGAACAGGCTGTCGTTGAACGCTCCGAGAAACTGCGTTGTGAACAGCGGCAGAAAGCGCCGCGCGCGCAACAGGTGTGATACGTTCTGAATCAAGGACGAAGCGCGCCGGCTCTTATGGACTGGGGAGCGAAGGCATAGCCAGCTTTGCGCTTTGCTCCAAACGCTATAACGACCCTGTTTCAGAACGATGCTGTCGCTACCGAACCTGCTTACGCTTTCGCGGATCCTGGCGGTGCCGATCCTGGTATTCCTGCTGTGGAAGCCGGCGCCGTGGGACTATGCGGTGACGTTCGTGCTCTACTGCATCGTCGGCATCACCGACTATTTCGATGGATATCTCGCCCGCGCGCAGGGCCTGACTTCGCGGCTCGGTCAGTTTCTTGATCCCATCGCCGACAAGATCATGGTTGCCGCAGTTCTCGTGATGCTGATGGCGAGCCGCAAGGCCGATGGCTTGCCCCCGATCATCCAGGACTGGAGTGTCATTCCAGCGCTCATCATCCTGCTTCGGGAGATCATGGTTTCGGGGCTTCGCGAGTATCTTGCGCCGCTCAACGTGTCGGTCCCAGTGAGCGCGCTCGCCAAGTGGAAGACGACGTTTCAGATGGTCGCGCTTGGTGGGTTGATCCTTGGCGGGGCGTTCCCCGAGCAGCCGTGGATCCACTACGTCGGGATCGTCAGCCTGTGGCTTGCGGCGGCGCTGACGCTGATAACCGGCTACGATTATCTGCGCATCGGGCTCAAATACATGGATTGAGGCCCGATAGCCGTTGATCGATTTTCTGCGTCTGACTGACCAACTTTAATCGTTTCTGTCGTTTCACCGACAGGCCTAGGCCGACACTCCTACAACTGAATGGAGGGATGGCATGGACGCGAAGACCGGCGAACCGATGGGATGCCCCGTAGACCGGCCAACGACTGTACGATCACTGCTCGGCCGTCAGAACCGAGATTGGTGGCCTGAGTCCCTCCCAGTAGAGATCCTGCATCAGGGCGGCGTTTCGCCTGACCCGATGGGTGCCGACTTCGATTATGCCGAGGCGTTCAAGAAGCTCGATTATCAGGCGCTGAAGCGGGACCTGACCGCACTGATGACGGACAGCCAGCCGTGGTGGCCGGCGGACTATGGGCATTACGGCCCCTTCTTCATCCGCATGGCCTGGCACGCGGCGGGCACCTACCGCACGGCGGACGGCCGCGGCGGCGCGAACTCGGGCAACCAGCGCTTTGCTCCGCTCAACAGCTGGCCAGACAACGGCAACCTCGACAAGGCGCGGCGGCTGCTGTGGCCAATCAAGCAGAAGTACGGGAAGAACATCAGCTGGGCCGACCTGTTCATCCTCGCCGGCAACGTGGCGATCGAGTCGATGGGCGGGCCGATCTTCGGCTTCGGCGGCGGCCGCAAGGACATCTACGAGCCTGAGCGCGACGTCTATTGGGGCGCCGAGGAGAAGTGGGTCGAGGCGACCGAAACCCGCATCCAGCCGGACCGCGAGATGGAACTCGAGCATCCGCTCGCGGCGATCCAGATGGGCCTCATCTACGTCAATCCCGAAGGGCCGGGCGGCAATCCCGACCCGCTGCAGTCGGCTCGCGACATCAAGGTGACGTTCGAGCGCATGGCGATGAACCATGAGGAGACCGTCGCGCTGACGGCCGGCGGTCATACGTTCGGCAAGGCGCACGGCGCGGGCGATCCGAGCCTGGTCGATGTCGCGCCGGAAGCGGCCGATATCGCGTTGCAGGGTCTCGGCTGGGCGAGCGCATTCGAAAGCGGCATGGGCGAACACACGATCACCAGCGGCATTGAAGGTTCGTGGGTGAACACGCCGACGTCGTGGTCGGAGAACTATTTCCGCCTGCTGCTCGACTATGAATATGAGCTGGTGAAGAGCCCGGCCGGTGCGAAGCAGTGGCAGCCGATCAACCAGAAGCCGGAAGACATGGCACCTGCCGCGCACGACCCGAACAAGCGCGTGCCGACCATGATGACCACGGCCGACATGGCCTTGAAGGTCGACCCAGAATTCCGCGTCATCTCGGAGAAATTCCGCAACGACCACGAGGCATTCAAGGACGCGTTCGCGCGCGCCTGGTTCAAGCTGACCCACCGCGACATGGGTCCGAAGGGCCGTTACCTCGGCCCGGAAGTCCCGTCGGAGGACCTGATCTGGCAAGACCCGGTTCCGGCGGGAAGCAAGCCTTCCGACGCGGATATCTCTGCGTTCAAGTCGAAGATCCTCGATGCAGGCTTTAGTGTCGGCCAGTTGGTCAAGGCGGCGTGGGCGTCGGCGTCGACCTATCGCAGGTCCGATCACCGCGGCGGCGCCAATGGCGCTCGCATCCGGCTTGCTCCGCAGAAGGATTGGGCGGTCAACGAGCCCGAAGAGCTTGGCCGCATTCTCTCGAAGATCGAGGAGCTTCGCGGCAACCTGTCCGTCGCAGACGCGATCGTCCTTGCCGGCACGGCTGCGGTCGAAAAGGCGGCGAGGGATGCTGGTTACAACGTCACGGTCCCGTTCACCGGCGGACGCGGCGACGCGACGCAGGAATGGACGGACGCCGAAAGCTTTGGCGTGATGGAGCCGGCAGCCGACGGCTTCCGCAATTATCTGAAGACCAAGCATTCGGTGCGCACCGAAGAGCTACTGCTCGACAAGGCATCGCTGCTCGGCCTTTCGGGACCGGAAATGACAGTGCTGATCGCTGGACTCCGCGTCCTTGGTGCGAACTATCAGGACCGGCCCGAAGGCGTTTTCACCAACCGCAAGGGTCAGCTGACCAACGACTTCTTCGTCAACCTGCTGGACAACTCGACCTTCTGGGAGGTGGTCGAGGACAGCGGCGACGAGGAGTTCATCGGCTACACCCATGGCGGGCGCGACGAGAAGTGGCGCGCGACGCGGACCGACTTGATCTTCGGTTCGAACAGCCAGCTTCGCGCGACGGCCGAGGTCTATGCCGAGAAAGGCAATGAGGAGAAGTTCGTTCGCGACTTCATCAAGGCCTGGACCAAGGTGATGAACGCGGACCGGTTCGACCTGCCTCAGAACACGAACAGCGTTCAGCCGGAAGGCATCGCCGAGCCGGCACTGGCTAAATAGGATTCACTTCGGCTCGCTGCGGCGCCCCGCTCCCCTCCCCCGGCGTCGCAGCGTTCCGAAGCTGAATGCTAAGCGTAAGCAGGTTCTTTTGAGCCTTCAGGTTCCCCGGCGGTGCCGAGGCCCGGCGTGACCTCCAGCATGATCTCGCGCAGCGCCTGCGCCAGCATCCTGAACTCGCTTTCGCGCGGGCTTGACCGCCGCCAGATCAGGGCGATGCGGCGGTATCCGTGATCGGACCGCAGCGGCTTCGCGTCGACTTGGGTGTTCTCGAGAATGCCGGCCTCAATCGCCATTGACGGGATGAACGTCACGCCGAGACCGTTGTCGACCATCTGCACCAAGGTGTGGAGCGACGTCCCCATCATTGCGGCATGAGCCCGCATTTCGGGCCGGTTGCAGGCGGATAGCGCATGGTCCTTGAGGCAATGGCCGTCCTCAAGCAGCAGCATCCGGTTCTCGTCGATGGCGCCGACGTCCACCTTCGCCCCCGCGGGCGCTTCGCCGCGCGGGAAGGCCACGAACAGCGGATCGTCGAACAGCGGTGCCGAATCCACGTCGCCGCAGGCGTAGGGGAGGGCGAGCAGCACGCAATCGAGCTGACCGCGGTGCAGCGCTTCGCAGGCTGACTGGCTGGTCTCTTCCCGGAGGTAGAGCTTCAACTTCGGCCATTCCTGGCGAAGGCGCGGTAGCATCGCGGGCAGGAGGAAGGGCGCGATCGTGGGAATGACGCCCATTCTGAGCTCCCCATGGAGCGGTTGTCCCGCGGCGCGGGCCATTTCGGCCAGCTCCTCCGTTTCGCGCAGCACGCGAACCGCCTTGTCGGCGATCTTCTCGCCAAGCGGGGTGAACCGCACCACTCGGCGCGTCCGCTCGACGAGAGTGACGTTGAGCAGAGTCTCCAGCTCGCGAAGTCCGGCGGACAGAGTGGATTGCGTGACGAAGCACGCTTCGGCCGCCTTGCCGAAGTGGCCGTGCTCCCGCAGTGCAACGAGATATTGAAGCTGCTTGATGGTCGGTAGGTGGACGGTCATCGTAATCGAAAATTCCAATCAGTTCATTCGATATAATAGACTTGAACGATTGGAGCCAGAACCATAGATGCTGCGGTGCAAGACAGTTTTATTGTGCAACGCAACAGGAGTAATGAATGCTGACCGTTGGTGACAAGATTCCTTCCCTCACCCTTCCCGTGCAGCAGGGCACGTCCGCGCTGCCGGCAGGCGAGACGATCGATCTCGGCCAGACCAATGGCAAGTGGAAGGTCCTGTTCTATTGGCCGAAGGACTTCACTTTCGTCTGCCCGACCGAGATCGTCGGCTACGGCGATCTGAAGGCTGACTTCGAGGACCGCGACACCGTTCTGATCGGCGCTTCGACGGACACGGCGCACGTCCACTTCGCATGGCGCCGCTCGGACGAGCAGCTCGCAAATGCGGATTTCCCGTGGATCGCAGACAACAAGAAGGAACTGGCGGACGCGCTCGGCATCGTCGATCGTGAAGAGGGCGTCGCCTACCGCGCGACCTTCATCATCGATCCGGACAATGTGATCCAGCACGTCACGGTCAACGGACTCAACGTCGGCCGTAACCCGGCGGAGACGCTGCGCGTGCTCGACGCGCTTCAGACGGATGAGCTCTGCCCCTGCAACTGGGCGCCGGGCGAAGAGGTCCTCAAGCCCGCAGCCTAGCTAGCTGAATTCAGTTCCTCCCCGCCCCTGTGGGGAGGATGGCCGGCATGCCCCCGCCGGCCGCTTCGGAGGGGCGGGTTTGGTTCGCCCAGGCCCGTCCCTCTTTTGCATCCATTCCCAAGGAAATCCCATGTCGCTGAAAACATTCACCGAGAGCCTGCCCGATTACGCCAAGGATATCCGCCTCAACATGGGTTCGATCCTCAGCGACCAGCTGATGGGTGAGGAGCGCAAGCTCAGCCTGTTGCTCTCATGCGCGCACGGATCGGGCTACAAGCCTTTGGTTGAAGCTGCTGAGGCCGAAGTCGCAGGCAAGCTGTCGGATCAGGTCGCGAATGCTGCTCGCGGCGCTGCCGCGCTGATGGCGATGAACAACGTCTATTACCGCTTCGTACACCTGACCTCGAACCCCGAATACGGCCAGATGCCGGCCCGCCTCAGGATGAACTTCATCGGCTCGCACGGGATCGCCAAGGAAGACTTCGAGCTGTTCAGCCTCGCCGTCTCAGCGATGAACGGCTGCGGCATGTGCATCGACAGCCACGAGCGCGTGCTGTTGCAGCACGGCGTAAAGCCGGAAGTCATTCAATCGGCGGTGCGGATCGCAGCGGTGATGAAGGCGATCGCGACGGTTCACGCGACGGTTTAGTCGACTGGCTCGAGCTGAGGGTTGGTCCACAGGAATGCTGCCGGGATGCCGAGGGCCATCAGCCCGAGAGCGATCGGCAGCACGCCATTAGGGACGAGCAAAGCCATGACCCAAGCCGGAAGCGTCAAGGCGACTAGGCCGACGAAGGTAAGTAAGCCGGACGCCTGACGGAGGACTGACCGGAGCGTGTGGCGCTCGCGGAACAGGCGCGTGAGTTCGTCTACGGTCCGGCTGGCGGTCTTCATGCAATAGCCGGGAAAGACGCCGTGGATGATGCAGGCAAGACCCGCGCCCACGAGCATCAGTCCGACGCCCACGGCAAACCGCAAATGTTCGAAGTAGCTTTCACCGGCCTCAGACAGATGTGCTCTGCTTCTTCTCCACATGATTCGCCGTCTCCCTCAGCGCGGCGATTTTATACTCTACTGTTAGGCTAGGGAACGATCGCACACGCCGTCCGGCGAAGAATCGCGTCAGCTGAGCGCGCGGTAAAGACCGTAGAGACTGACGAGAGTCAGCAGCGCGCCGACGAAGGTCAACAGCGTGTCAGCCTTCACTTTCTTGGCGATCCAGGCACCGAAAGGCGCCGCGAAGACCCCTCCAATCAGCAGGCCGACGGTTGATACGGTGAACGCCTGCCAGCCGATCCTCGCGAGGAACGTCGCCGAGATGGTGACCGTCAGGAAGAATTCGGCGGTGTTGACGGTGCCGATCGTCTTGCGCGGATTGCTTCCCTGGACGAGCAGGTTCGACGTGACGATTGCGCCCCATCCACCACCGCCGGCTGCATCGAGGAACCCGCCCAGCAGGCCTAGCGGCGACACCACCTTCGGTTGCCGTTCGGTGTGCCGATGCATCACGCCGCGGTAGAAGAGATAGAGGCCAAGCGCGGTCAGGTAGGTCAGCACGAACGGCTTGGCGACGCTCGCATCGACTTCGGTGAGGACGTAGGCGCCGAGGACTCCGCCAATGACGCCCGGGACGACCAGGCGGGCGAATAGCTTCCAATCGACGTTCCGATGCAGGACGTGACTGATGCCCGAAACGCCCGTCGTGAACGTCTCGGCGGTGTGGACGCCTGCGGAGGCGGCGGCGGGAGGAACGCCCATGCTGATCAGGAGCGTGCTGGAGATCTGCCCGTAGGCCATTCCCAGCGCGCCATCGACGACCTGCGCGGCGAAGCCGATCAGGATGAAGAGGACGAGCGTGAAAGGATCGCCCAAGATTTGCGTTAGGATGTCGTGCTCCAGCCCTGTTCGAAAGCGCGCTGTGCCCAACGCCAACCGGATCGGCAAGGTCCTTAACTTGAACCCTTTATCAACTCGGCTTGGATTTAATTCGGTCCGCACTTAGATTGATGTCAGCAACAGCAAGAGGTCGAAGCGCTTGCAATCCGGGCTGATCGCCTATCTGGACTCCGTCAAATCCCGAGACCCTGCCGCGCGTTCGCGGTGGGACGTTCTGTTCTATCCCGGCGTCTGGGCATTGGGTCTGCACCGGGTTTCGCACTGGCTGTGGGAAGGGCATTTGACCTTTCCGGCGCGGCTGGTGAATCATTTCTCGCGCTTCCTGACGGGCATCGACATCCACCCGGGCGCGAAGATCGGAAAAAGGTTCTTCCTCGATCATGGCTTCAGCGTGATCGGCGAAAGCGCCGAGATCGATGACGACGTCACCATCTATCAGCACGTGACTCTCGGCGGCACGAACCCGACGACTGGCGTAGGCGGCAAGCGCCACCCGACACTGCGCAGCGGCGTGGTCATCGGTTCGGGCGCGCAGGTGCTCGGCCCGATCGAGGTCGGCGAGGGCGCGAAGGTCGGCGCCAATTCGGTCGTCACCAAGGACGTCGCGCCGGGGCAGACGGTGGTGGGGATTCCTGCGAAGCCGGTGCCGGTCGACGTGGTCCACTATAGCCCGGGGTTCATGCCCTACGGCACGCCGTGCGGCGAGGATGTAGATCCGGTCCGTGCTCGCATCAGCGAGCTAGAGGATGAAATTGCAGAGCTGCGGAAGGAGGTGGCGGAGCTTAGAACTGCTCGCCAGCCGCAGCCGAAGGTGAAGTCCGCTTGAGCGTCGTAACGCCGTTCCCGAGTAAGTGGGACCGGCAGCCAATTGCCACTTTCGATCGCAAGGAGCTGATGCGCATCCTCGACCTCTACGGCCGGATGGTCGCAGCGGGTCACTGGCGCGATTATGCCCTGCGCATCGATCCCGACGTCGCAGTCTTCGCTGCATACCGCCGGACGTCCGAGCGCCCGGAGGTCCGCATAGAAAAACGCCCCGCGCTTCGACTGAAGCAGGGGGCGTTTGCCTTGGTCAGTGAACATGGTGCGGTGCTCAAGCGGGGCCACGAGCTTTCGCTGGTGTTGGCCCCGCTCGAGCGCCGGCTCATGCGGCTGGTTGGGTAATCACCGCAGGACGATCCAGGTTCGGCAGGCGTTCCTGGAGATTTGATGGTAGCCGGGTGACGATCAGGCGGCGAGCCTGGTGCCAGTAGGCCGACAGCAGAAGCAGTGCCGAACCGATGATCAACGCCGTCAGCGCAACGTTCAGCTCGACCGCGCCGAACTGCTTGAACAACTCGGTCAGCGCGTAGAGCACGTAGGCTAGCGCGGAGACGAGCAGCGCACGGCGGTCGATCGCCAGTGCGGTGAGTCCGAACAAGACGTACAGGCCGACCACGACGAGCGCCTCGCCGGTGCTAACCGCACCGCTGTTGAGACCCATCAGCGTGAAGATCGGGTGAGCGATCATCGGCGCCGCGAGCAGGTGCAACCAGAAGGCGACGTCCGAGCGGCGCGTCACGCGGGCACGGTCCGACGAATCCCACCACATGGCGAACAGGAACACGCCGATGCCCAGCACTAAAACGAAGCCGAGGATGAGGTTCTTGGCGCTCTCGCTGTCGCCCGGCTGCACGATGCCGATAACGATCGCGAGGAACAGGCCGGCGACGGCAGCGGCGCCAGCGGCAATCGTGATCGGAACGTGGAACTTGCGCCAGTGCAGATAAGCACCGGCAGCTGCGACTGCAGCGGCGATCCCACCAACGGTGGCGGCGAGGAGCTGGTTGTGATCATTGAACTGATCCGCCCCGATGGTCTGGATCAGCAGGAAGCCCGTGCTCGCAAGCACCGCGCCGACAAAGGCCAGCAGCAGCAGGATAGAGGGGAGGGCCATGCGGCGCTTCGCCGTGAAGAATAGAGCTAGGCACCAGGAAGTTGCAGCGATCGCCAGCGGAGCGAGGAAGCTAGGGCCCTGTTCGCCGTGATCGCTGATGTACAGGCCGGTGGCCTGTCCGATGCTCTGGCCGATCCAGCCGACCGCGAAGAGGAGGATGGCGGCGGCGATCGACACGAAGATGTCGTTGAAGCCGGTGATGAGCCTGAATTGCTCTTCATCGGGGATGCTGAGAGCGCGCTGGCCCTCGACATGCGCGCGCAAAGCGTTGGCCGCTTCGGCGCTGATCACGCCCGACGCCACGGCGTCGTCGAGCTCTTGTTGACTGTACATAGGCTCCTCCCGTTGTTGACAGGAGCTTATGCCTACTGTGTTATAGTGTCAATACACCAAGGCAGTTGAAGAAGGTTTCTCGCTCTCGAAGCCTAACGCGGATACGGGAATGCGTGAGTGAGTTAAGCGTCCGAGACTTTGAGTCACAGGAGCATAGAACGATGGCGAAGAAGGCGAGTAGCAAGAGCGACAGCAAAGGCGGCGGCAAGAGCGGCAAGAAGACCGGCACTCAAGTCACGCGCGTTTCCGCTGCTCGTGGTGATGAGCGGTCTACGGGTAATGGCTTCGACGCCAGCGAAGCGTTCCTGAAGCTGCTGCAGAGCCCGCTCGTCGCGGAGCTTGTGGCCGTGGCCGCCACGGCGGCGTTGGCGGCGCTTGCCGAACAGGGCTTCACCAACGGCGGCGCAACCCGCGGCAAGAAGGCCGGGAAGGCCGTGAAGGCGGCGGGCAAGGCTGCTGCGGCCGCTGTCGGCCGCCGGCTCGGCACGGAAATGGACGAGATCCGGAAGGCGGCTAAGGCCGGCGCAGGAGCGTAAGGCGGGCGCGGCCGACGTTGCGCGTCGCTTCAATCGAGAGGGCGCCTGGGTCGACTTGGTCGTTGCGGTTGGTTTCAATACTGAGCCAGCCGCCCGGCGCGAGCCAATCGGCGCTTTCGACTGCCCGCGCAACGGCGGTGCCCGCGCCCTCCGCATAAGGCGGATCGGCGAAGATCAGGTCGAACGGTTCGGAGCGAGGTAGCGCGAGCGCCGAGCCGCCAATCACATTTCCGGTCGCACCGAGCTTGTCGATATTGCGGCGGATAACCGCAGCGGCCTTCTGGTCGCTTTCGACGAAAGTCGCCGAGGAGGCCCCGCGCGAAAGCGCTTCGAGGCCGAGCGCACCGCTGCCGGCGAAGAGGTCGGCCACGCGTAGATCCTCGAAGGACCCGATGCGGCTGGCGAGCATCGAAAACAGCGTCTCGCGCGCCCGGTCCGCGGTAGGTCGCGTCGATTGTCCGGGCGGCGCTTCGATGGTCCGCCCGCGCCAGGCGCCGGCGATGATCCTCACTTCAGGCTCTTCCGGAACTCGGCCAGCTCAGCTGGGTCGATTTCATCCACGCTAGTCGGTTCCAGCCCTTCGAGCGTGAATGGGCCGTAGGCGGTGCGGATCAGCCGCGAGACCCGCATGCCGAGATGTTCGAGGACGCGGCGAACCTCGCGGTTCTTTCCCTCACTCAGGCTCATCTCGATCCAGCAATTGCGGCCGGTGCGCCGTTCCAAATTGGCGTTGATCGAACCATAGTGGATGCCCTCGATCGTGATGCCGTCCGCGAGGTCTTCGAGCTGGTTCTGCGTCACGTCGCCGAACGCTCGCGCACGGTACGTGCGCACCACGCCGGTCCTCGGCAGCTCGAATTCGCGCTTCAACTCGCCGTCGTTGGTGAGGAGGAGCAAACCTTCCGTCATGAAGTCGAGGCGCCCAACGGGCATGACGCGCGGCAATCCCTTGGGTAGCCGGTCGTAGATTGTCGGGCGGCCTTTAGGATCCCGCTCAGCCGTAAGGGTGGTCGGCGGCTTGTAGAAGCGGAACAGTCGCGTTGCCGCCGCCGGACGGACGGGCCGGCCGTCGACGGTCACGCCCGACAAGTCCGTCAGCAGCGTCGCAGGCGTGGTCAGCTTTTCGCCATTGAGTGCGATGCGTCCTTCAGCGATCATGCGCTCAATCTCGCGCCGAGACGCGATTCCGGCCCGCGCGAGCAGCTTGGCGATACGTTGCGGGCCGCCTTCGCTTTTGGGTGCTGGGGATGGCCCGGCGCGGCGCACTTTTTGTGGTCGCGGCACCGGTCGCCCGTTTGTTCGTTGCTTTGGTTGTTTCGGAGGCGGGTTCATTATTCGAGGCTCAAAAGATGCTGTTCGGTAAGCGTAAGCAGGTCGTCAAGCGGATCCTCATCGTCGAGGACGAACCGCTGACGGCGTTCGACAACGAAAATATGCTTGGCGATGCGGGTTACCACATCGTCGCGACGGTCGACGACCTCGATGAAGCGCTCGAGGTTCTCGACCGCGAAGAGGTGCATTTGATCCTCAGCGACGTGCGTCTGCGCAAGGACAAGACCGGCGTCGAGCTTGCGCATGCGGCCAAGCAAAAGGGCGTGCCGACGCTGTTCGCTACCGGCTATCCTTACCCGGGCGCAGCTGAGGTTGCGGTGGGAAGCCTGCTCAAGCCTTATTCCGCCCGGCAGCTCTGCAAGGCGATCGAATGCGTCGACCGACACATGCAGGGCCAGAAGGTCAAGCCGCCCAAGGGCCTCGAACTGTTCATTGTCGTCGGCGAACAGGAATAACCACCACTAGCCAGCCGCACATCCCCTGCTAGGATCGCCGTTTCTCGGGGAGGGACTGCACCTATGGCGACTGCGGCAGAGCAATCAGGCGGCGGATGGCGGAATGCTCTGCCGGCGGCTGTCAGGCCCTATACCGAAGCCGCGCCGCTAGCCTCGCTGTTCCTCGGAATGTCGTCGGGCTTCCCCTACGCGATGATCGGCGCGACGCTGACGACGCGCCTGAAGCAGGACGGCATCGACAAGTCGACGATCACTGCCTTCACGCTCGTGTTCCTCGCGTACAATTTCAAATTCCTGTGGGCCTGGATCGTGGACGGCGTGCGGATCCCGATCCTCGGTCGCCTAGGTCAGCGCGTATCCTGGATGCTGGTCGCCGGACTCTTCGTGATCGCCGCGGTAGTCAATCTGGCGCTCGCCAACCCCGACGCCGGGATTGGCACCGTCGTGACCGCCGCCATTCTTGTGGGCATTGCGGGCGCTACCTTCGACATCGTCATCGACGCCTATCGCATCGAGCTTCTCGAGCCGCGCCAGCTCGGCGTGGGTTCGGGCATGTCGCAATATGGCTGGCGTATCGGGTCAGCCGGAGCGGGCGCCATCGCGCTCGTGGTCGCGGCGCGTCATGGCTGGAGCGCCGCATACATCGCCTGCGCCGCGCTCGCGCTTCCCGCGATGCTGACGGCTCTCGTGATGGGCGAGCCGCAGCGGCACCGCGCGCCAGCCGAGAAGAAGGGCATCGCCCGGACGATCGCGGCGGTTTGGCAGCCGTTCGCGGAGTTCTTCCAGCGTAAGGGCGCCGTTCTCGTCCTGGCTTTCATCCTTCTGCACAAGATCGGCGACACGCTGGCGAACCTCACGTTCCGCCTGCTGTTCGACGATCTCGGGTTCAGCAACGACGAGATTGCTGCCTACGACGTCGGCGTCGGCTTCTGGGCCTATCTGATCGGCATCTTCATCGGCGGTATCCTCTATTCGAGGCTCGGCCTGAAGCGATCGGTGCTGATCAGCCTCATTCTCATGGCCGTTTCCAACTTCGCCTTCGCGCTGCTCGCGGCCAGCGGGCACAGCAATATCGGCATGGCCGGCGCGATCGGCTTCGAGAATATCGCGAGCGGCATCGGCGGCGTCTGCGTGGTCGCTTACTTCTCGGCGCTCTGCGACCTGCGCTTCACGGCGGCGCAATATGCGTTGATTTCGGCGGCGGCGAGCATCGTCGGGCGCCTCATCACGGGGACGACGGCGGGCGCGCTGATCGATGCGATGGGCTACGTGAACTTCTACCTGCTGACGACGGTCATCGCGCTGCCGGGCATCATCATCTTCTGGATCATGATGCGCACGGGTCTCGTCGATGCGTCGATCGGCAGCGCCGGTACGGCAGGCAGCGGGGACGTCCGTGCCGAGCATCCGGACGAGGAAAAGCCGGCTTAGTCCGGCGCCTGATCGTTCACGGCGAGGACCTCTCCCGCCAAATAGAGCGAACCGAAGATTAGGACGCGTGCCTCCTCGGGGATGGCCGCGAGCGCTTGCTGGAAATCGTCGTGCGGTTCGGCCGCAAAGCCTAGCTCGGCGGCCATGTCGGCGAGTTCGTTCGGGGCGAAGCTTGCATGCGTGCGGATGGGGACGGTGTGGACGCGTTCGATCAGACCCTCGAACGGTTCCAGCATCTTCGGCGGGTCCTTCGTGGCAAGGCTGGCGAAGATCATGTGCAGCGGTTTGTCGCCGAAATGGTGCTTCACATATGACGCGACCTGGCGCGCCGCTGACGGATTGTGACCGCCGTCGAGCCAGACGTCGCGGTCGCTGACGAGGGGACCGGGGGCGAGATGCTGGAGACGAGCGGGCCAATCCGCCCAGCCCATGGCGGCGCTCAGCGCGGACGTCGGGACGGTCAGCGCGTCCTGGTGGCGCAGCATCGCGACGGCGAGGGCAGCATTCATTGCCTGATGCCGTCCGGGAAGGCGGGGCAGGGGCAGGTCGAGCGTGCCGCGCTCATCTTCGTAACGCAGCTTGCCCTGGCGCGAGATTGCGTCCCAGACACCGCCGCGCGGGAGCCATTGCGCGCCGCGCTCATGCGCGACCTCGCCGACGCGCGTAGCGACTTCGGGCGGGTAGAGTTGGGTCACCAGCGGCACCCCCCTCTTGGCGATCGCGGCTTTCTCGGCGGCAATGTCGGTGAGGCCATGGCCCAGGAACTGCTGGTGATCCAGCGCGAGGTTAGCGATGCCAGTAAGCAAAGGTTGCTCGATGACATTAGTTGCATCGAGTCTACCACCAAGACCGACCTCCAATATGCAAGCGTCCGCGGGCGTGCGCGAGAACGCTAAGATGGCGACGGCGGTCGCGACTTCGAAGAAGCTCGGTTCGATGCCTTCGCTCACGTTGAGCGTCTCGGTGAGAAGCGCGGCGAGTTGCTCATCATCGATCAGGCGACCGGCGATGCGGATGCGTTCGTTGAAGCGGACGAGGTGCGGGCTCGTGAAGGCATGGACCTTATGGCCTGATGCCTCCAACGCGGCGCGCAGGAAGGCGACCGTCGAGCCTTTGCCGTTGGTCCCTGCGACGTGGAGCACCGGCGGCAATTTGTCCTGCGGACGGCCGAGACGATCGAGGAGCTCGGCGATGCGGTCGAGGCCGAGCCGGTCGCCGGCCGGCGACAGCTTCGACAGGCGATCCAGCTGCGACTGAACCGCGGGGTGCGTCGAACGCGCGAAGTCGGCCATTACGCCGCCGCTTTCGTCTCCGGAGCGAGATAGGAGATGAGCAGCGCCAGCCGGTCCTTCAGCTGACCGCGCGGAACGACCATGTCGATCATACCGTGCTCCAGCAGATATTCGGCGCGCTGGAAGCCTTCGGGCAGCTTTTCGCGGATGGTCTGCTCGATCACGCGCTGGCCGGCGAAACCGATGAGCGCGCCGGGCTCGGCAAGCTGGACGTCGCCAAGCATGGCGTAGGAGGCGGTAACGCCCCCCGTTGTCGGGTCGGTCAGGACGACGATGTAGGGCAGCCCGGCTTCACGCAGCTCCGCCAGCGCCACGGTCGTACGCGGCATCTGCATCAGCGAGAGGATGCCTTCCTGCATGCGCGCTCCACCCGCGGCGGTGAAGAGAATGTAGGGCGTGCGCTCCTCAATCGCGGCGCGGACGCCGGCAAGGAATGCGGCGCCGACCGCAATGCCCATCGATCCGCCCATGAATGCGAAGTCCTGAACGCCGACGATGACCTTGTGCCCGTCGATCCGGCCCCGCGCGTTGAGCAAGGCGTCGCGCTCTTCAGTTGCGGCGCGGGCAGCCTTGATCCGCTCGGTGTAGCGCTTGGTGTCCTTGAACCGCAGCGGATCCTCGCGGACCTCGGGCGGCGGAAGCAGCTCCCACTCCGCGGCGTCGAATATTTGCTCGAAGCGCTTCTCGGCACCGATGCGGTCGTGGAAGTCGCAGCGCGGACAGACGCTGTAATTCTCTTCCCATTCCTTGACGAACACCATCGTCCCGCAGCGGCTGCACTTGTGCCACAGATTCTCGGCGGTCTGGCGCTTGGGCAGGAACGGAATGCCGCTGCGGACTCGGCTGAGCCAACTCATTTCAAATTCTCACTTTTTCCTTGGCGGACGACAGGGTCGCCGCAATGTCTCTGATTGCCTGTGATGGGCAGGGGGCGCCCGTGATTGGCCGCCCGATGACGACAACGGACGCGCCGTCGTCAAGTGCCTGGCGCGGGGTGACAACCCGCTTCTGGTCCGCGACGTCGCTGCCTTCGGGCCGAACGCCCGGGACGACGAAGAAACCCTCCGGCCATGCGGCTTTGGCCGCGGCGACCTCGGCGCCGGAGCACACGATGCCGTCGACGCCGGATTCCTGTGCAAGCTGCGTCAGCCTAGCGACCTGCTCGGACGGCGAACCGTCGACGCCGATTGAGCGGAGATCATCTCCGTCGAGGCTTGTCAGCACGGTCACTGCGACGACCTTGGTGGATGGCGGAGCGGCACGCTTAGCCGCGGCGAGCATCTCGCGCCCGCCGGCGGCGTGAACGGTCAGTATCTCCGGTTCAAGCGAGGCCAGCGCTTCGACCGCCTTGGCGACAGTATTCGGAATGTCGTGGAGCTTGAGGTCGAGGAAGATCGGAAGCTCGCGCTCCGCCATTCGAAGGACGCCCTGGTGACCATTCGCGCAGAAGAATTCGAGACCCAGCTTCACGCCGCCCGCGACCCCGCGGACGTCTCGGACGATGGCCGCGGCGCGATGGATGTCGGGTGTGTCGATCGCGACGAAGATCGGGGTCATATTACTGGCTCCGTCTCTTCGGCCCGGGGCGGCTCGGCATAGGTTTCGGCATGGCGACGCTCTAGCGCCTCGATCTTGCGCCGGTGCGACCAGCCGCGCGCGCGCATGATCAGCCAGGTGGGCAGGAAGCCGAGCAGGAAGACGATCAGCACTAGGATCGGAATTTTCACATCCGCCTGGATGTCGCCCCAGAGGTTGAGCGTGACGTCGTTCCAGTTCCGCGTCGCAAATAGCGCCACGACCACCGCCAGGAGGACCCAGAACAGGGTCGAGAGAAATCGCATATGGCGCCTTTAAGCGACCCGTGCGTTGAACGCTAGAATACCGTTTGTCCCGCGCGCCTGTCGTTTTGGCGCAAGTGCGCTTAAGTGGCGTTGAGGACGTACCTTCCAACCGGCACAGCAAGAGTGGGGTGGGGAGTACAAAGTTTTGCAAATGAAGCAAAAGATCGGGCTGGGCGCCCTGATTGCCGTCATGGGCGCGTCGTTGCTCGCCATGCGGCCGCACGCGCCCGCGGGCAACCCTTCGGCATCCAAGGTTGCGAAGGCCCACCTGACTTTGGCGTCGCTTTCGACCGAATCACGGCGCGACATCGACTATCGTTTGATCGATGCTCGCCTGCGCCAACTGATGACCAAGCCCGCCATGGTCGGAATGGCCGTCGGCATCGTCGAGAACGGGCGCATTACCTTCCTCCAGGGCTATGGCGAGACGCTCGCCGGGTCGGGCGATCCGGTGACTCCCGAGACCGTCTTCCGCTGGGCCTCGACGTCGAAGGGCGTCGCCGCGACGATGGTCGCCAAGCTCTCGGAGCAGGGGAAGATCAACCTGCAGGCGCCGGTCGCTAACTACGCGCCTGACCTGAAGCTCCCGGCCGGAAACGAATATCGCGCCACCGTCGGCGACCTGCTGTCGCATCGGCTCGGGCTTTACCGCAATGCCTATGACAACAAGCTGGAGGAAGGGCAGGACCCCAGCATGCTGCGCGCCAGCCTGTCGCAGCTGAGCGCCACCTGCCAGCCGGGCACCTGCTGGTCCTACCAGAACATCGCGTATGACGCGTCGAGCGAGATGGTCAGCCGCGCGACCAACATGTCTTACGAGCAGGCGGTCAAGCGCATGCTGTTCAACCCGATCGGCATGTCCAGCGGTAGCGTGTCGATGACAGGGCTACAGTCGAACCAGAGCTGGGCCAAGCCGCACAGCGCCGGCCGTCGGCCGGAGCCGATCGTCGACACTTATTACAAGGTGCCGGGCGCAGCGGGCATCAACAGCAACATCAAGGACATGGCGCTGTGGATGGAAGCGCAGATGGGCGAAATGCCCGACGTGCTCGACGGCAAGCTGCTCAGCACGATCCATGCGCCTTACGTCGTGACGCCCACGGAGCGCGGACGTCTGCGCAAGTTCCTCGAGCGCATCGGCACCGCCTGGTACGGATACGGCTGGCGCAGCTACGATTATGCCGGGCACCGGATCATCGGCCATCGCGGCGGCATCAAGGGCTATCGCTCCTTCATCCTGTTCGATCCCGTGAAGAAGAGCGGCGTCGTCGCGCTGTGGAACAGCGACACGTGGCAGCCGGGCGGCCTCGAGTTCGAGGTGATGGACCAGATCTATAAACTGCCGTTCCGCGACTGGCTTGAGCTCAACACTAAGGTGCCGATCAACACGCGGGAAATCGCTTCGGCTGACTCCGAGCTTGAGAGCGGCAGCGGCGATTCAGCCGAGGTCCCGGCACGGCTTAGGGCCCATCTCCGCCGTTAACTGCGGCGCTCGGCTTTCGCCTTCGTCCGTTCCAGTTCGCGCTTCTGATCGAGGTGCGCCTTGTAGCGGCAGGCCATGCCGACGATCGACAGCAGCATGCCGAGCAGCAAGGCGGGAAGGTGCCACCAGGGCTTGCCTGGCTCCGGCCACGCGATCGCGCCGAGGAACAGCACGCTCACGATCGAGATGAGATAGCCGAGGCCTTTCCAGTCCACGCTCGAGCCTGATGCCTTTGTTACAGTTTCGTGACGCATGTCGCAGGAACATCCAAGCCCTTCAGTTTGTTTCGCTTTCAAACAAACGGGAGGATGTACACCCCATGGCTAAATCACAGGACGCGGTCGCACTTCTGAAGGAAGACCACCGCACGGTCGAAGAGCTGTTTGAAAAGTTCGAAAAGGCCAGCGGCGACGGCCGCAAGCAGACGCTCGCGGAGCAGATCTGCCTAGAACTATCGGTGCATGCACAGATCGAGGAAGAGATTTTCTATCCGGCCTGCGACGGAAAGGTCGACGAGGACCTGCTGAAGGAATCCTATGTCGAGCATGATGGCGCCAAGGTCCTGATCGCCGAGATCATGGCCGGCGGCCCCAAGGAGGACGAGTTCTACGACGCGAAGGTGAAGGTCCTTCAGGAAGAGATCGAGCATCACGTCGAAGAAGAAGAGAAGCGTATGGAGGGCCTGTTCGCTCAGGCGAAGAAGGCCGGCCTCGACATGGATGCGCTTGGCGAGCAGCTGAGCGCTCGCAAGGCGGAGCTGACCGAGCAGTTCAAGACGAGCGGCGTGCCCAAGCCGACGCTTCGCACGATGGAGGATGTGGCGGTCTGACCGCCTTTATTTAACTCAGGTTTACTCCATCTGTATTGAATCGGCGGTTTTCCGCTAGATTCGTCAACGGCCTCGCGCGGGTGGTATAAGCCGCGCGGGGTCGCTTTCCATTCCTTGCAGGCATGGCGCCCCTGACAGCCCGGCAAGCTGCCGCTTGTTAAGAAGGCAGGGGCCTATGAGTTACGACGACCACCTGTATCACCGTGAGCGCGAGCAGCATTGCCGCACCATGGCCGATCTGGCCAACGATCCGGACGTCCGCCGCCGGCATGAAGAGCTGGCTTCGCTGCACGCGAGCCGTGCGTCTCTCTACGGCGGATTGGCCGGTTCAAGCGCCGAGTTTAGCGCGGCCTAAGTGACGTCGCAGGCCGGGGACCAGCGCACGCAGGAGCTCAGCTTCGCATCGCCCGAGGTCCGCGGCTTCTTCGACGAAGCAACCAACAGCATTTCATATCTGGTCGCCGACCCTTCCACGGGCGTCGCGGCGATCATCGACCCAGTGCTGGGGTTCGATCCTGCATCCGGCAAGATCGATACCGACGCAGCCGACAACATGCTCAAGGCCGCGGACGAGGCGGGTTATACGGTCGGCTGGATCCTCGAGACTCATGCTCATGCGGATCACCTATCGGCAGCGGACTATCTGAAGGGCCGCATCGGCGCGAAGGTCGCGGTTGGCGCCGGGATCCGCCAGGTTCAGAGCACCTTCGCATCATACCTCGACGCGGAGGACGTGAAGCCGGACGGCGGCGATTTTGACCGCCTGCTCGCCGACGGCGACCAGCTCGAGCTCGGCAATCTTAAGATCGAGGTCATCGCAACCCCCGGCCACACGCCGGCCTGCGTTACCTACAGGATCGGCGATGCCGCCTTCGTGGGCGATACGATGTTCATGCCCGACTATGGCACCGCGCGCTGCGACTTTCCGGGTGGCGACGCGCGGAGGCTCTTCCAGTCCATGCGCCGGGTTCTCGGCCTTCCGCGCGAGACGCGGCTCTTCATGTGCCATGACTATAAGGCGCCGGGCCGCGACGTCTTCGCGTGGGAGACGACGGTCGGCGAGCAGCTCGACCGCAACGTGCACATCGGGGGAGGCGTCGGTGAGGACGCCTACGTTCAAATGCGCACGACGCGCGACGCTACGCTCAAGGTGCCGAAGCTCCTCTACCTCGCCATTCAGGTGAACATTCGCGCAGGCCGGTTGCCGCCGGCTGAAGCCAACGGCACCCGTTACCTCAAACTGCCTTTGAGCCTACCAGACGAGGCTTAGTTCGCGGTCGCCACCTGGTTCGGCGTATCGCGGCCGTAGATATCGTCGACGTAGGCGATCTGCCCGTCACGCACCTGAGCGGTGAGATAGGTCACGTAGATCGGCGTCGGCGTCGGCAGCAGCGCCTGCTGCTCCGGCGTACCGGACGCGTCCGCCTGCGGGTCGCGGCCGAGCAGCCAGCGCCCGAGACGCTCGGCGTCCTCGAGCCTAATGCAGCCATGGCTGAGCCCACGATCTTCAGAGTTGAACGCGGTCTTCACTGGCGTGTCGTGCAGGTAGATGTCGTCGGCATTGGGGAAACCGATCTTCAGCTTGCCCATCGAGTTCGCCGGCCCCGGCAGCTGGCGCACACGCACCTTCATGCTGCCGTCGGCGATCGCATGCCAATCGAGCGATGCGGGATCGAGTAAAGTGTCATCACCAGCTTCGGCGGGCATGACCTGATAGCCCCGGCTGGAGAGATAGTTCTGGCCCATGTTGAGCACGTTCTTGGCGATGGTCGACTGGATCATCTCCTGCGACACGTGCCAATAGGGGTTGAGCGTCGCATAATAGATGGTGCTGGCGAGCATCGGGGTCTGGGTGGTCGGATCTGCCTTGCCCACGATCACCCTCATGGAATCGACGATCTGGTTGTCCTCGATCATGTAGAGCCGTGCACCGGCCGCATCGACGATGACGTATTTCTTCTGGAACGGCATGTCGCGGACTCGGTCGAGGCTTGCCAGAACGCGTGGATCCACTGCGCCTCCGCGAGCCTGCATGTCCGACCATGCCGCTTCACGAAGCTGCGCATAGACCGGGTTCACGCTCGATACTTCACGAACGTACGTATTGAGCGACTTCGCAGCGGCGGTCCGCGCCAGGATCGTCGCAGGCGAGTCCTGCCGCGGGTTCACCCACTTGTCGGCGTAAGTCATGCCGGCAGGCGGACGCTGAAGCGCCTGAACGTAGAGCACCCATGCGGTCGTGAGCATGCGGTCGGCATCGGCCTGCGCCTGGGCGTCGCCCATGCTGGCGCGGGCCATGAGCGACTGCGCCTGCAGAGCGAGCGACGGACCGTTGGGGAGGCCATCCAGCGAAGCGCGCTGAAGCACGCCGAGCAAGGTGTTCGCCGCCGCGTTGCTGGATCCCGCACGCAGCCACAAGGGCGCGCCGCCGCGGGACGCGTAAAAGGCGCTGATCGCGCGGTCGGCAGCACCGCCGTAGGTGGAGCCCGGAGGAGCAAGCTCCGGAGTGGTCGCTGCTGCCGCCGAAGCAGGCGCATACGAAACCGTCAGCGCCACGCAGGCGACGCCGGCCAAAATCCAGTTTTTCACGGTCGAAACCTTAAAATCTGTGTCTTGTCGGCGATAACGCTAGACTGACCACAGGGTTCAAAATTACCGTTTAACAATGTGGTAAACGGTATTTGGGGTGCAAGGGGCTGTTCCCAATCGGGACTTAGACCCATGCGCGGCTCAGGGTTTGCCGAGACAGGGGCCGCGCCATCACGCGGCGCGGCCCGAACGGCTAGACTACGCGCCGATGTAAACGGGCGTGCCAACGGTGGTCACCGAATAGAGTTTCTTCGCAAATGCCGACGGCAGCCTTACGCAGCCGTGGCTTGCGGGCGTCCCGGGGTTGTGGCCGGCGTGAAGCGCGATGCCGTAATTGTCGATGCGCTGCATCCACGGCATCGGCGCGTTGTCGTACTTCTTCGACCGGTACATCGGCTGCTTGTCGAGGATTGAGAAAACGCCGACCGGCGTCGGCTTCTCGTCCTTGCCGCTGGAGATCGTGGAAGCCGCGATCAACGTGTCACCACGATAGAGATAGGCCATCTGGTCTGATAGGCTGACGACGACGCGCTGTGGGCCCATCGCGCCGGGTACATCGCGCCAGACATATTGACCTGGCTTCAACATCTTCGGACCGAATGCCTCAAGCATGTCGATCCGTGCCTGGGAGGCGGCGTCGCTCGCCTCCATCTGGGCTTCCCATGTTTCTAGAGCGAAAGCTGGCGAAGCTGCCGTAAGACTTCCAAGGGTACACGAACCCGCAAGCGCGAGCGCAAGGGCGAAACGCTTCATTTTACACCTAAATATTTGCTATTGACTTTTGCTGCGAAAATGCGCGGCACCCGAGTCGGGTTCCTTAGGGCTGTTCCGTTCATCGCACGGAAGCTTTCGCCGGAAATGGATGCTATGGGCTGGTCATGGCCCGGAAGTTCACTCCTCTAATCGCTGCGCTAGGTGCTGGAGCGGGGGTCTATTCCCTGCTTCGTTGGCGCCGTTCGAAATCGTCTCAAAATGAGACTGCGATGGACCAGCCGGAGGCAGTGAACGACCAAGATCCGGTCGATGAAGCGGACGAGGAATCCTTCCCGGCGAGCGATCCGCCGAGCTGGACCCTGGGTACGGACGACCCGCGGGGCTGAACGTCTAGCCGCTGACAGCCGTCATCCGGATCGCCGCGAGGGCGAGCAGGAACAGCACGATCAGCAGCAATGCGACCAGGCCGCCGAAGACCGTCTTGAAGCTCGGCGGTGTGAATTTCTCGGGCGCCTGAACGCGGCGCCAGATCTGTTGGTGCGACATAACTCTCGTTCCCTCTCGCGCGAGTCAGCGAGTGGCGAGGGCAGGGGTTCCTTAAATGCCGAGCTTCGCCTGCCAATCCGCAGCGAGGAGGCCGCGCTCTTCGGAATGGCGTTTCATGTAATCGGCGAAGAAGGGGCAGAGCGGGACCACCTTCAGGTGGCGGTCGCGCGCGGCCGTTAGCGCAAAGCGGATCAACGCAGAGCCGACGCCCTGACCCTCGTGTTGTGGCGGGACCTTGGTGTGCGTGAATGCGATTTCGCCCGGAGCGAGGCGATATTCGGCAAATGCGATGCTTCCGTCGCCTAGGTCGGCTTCGAAGCGATGCTTGGCGGGATTATCCTGGATGGCGAAGCTGGACATGATGCCGATGTAGCCACAGCCGTTGGACCCTGCCAGCGGCGAGCGCGTTCGGCGCCGCATGGCGGACCGAGAACAGATCGTAGAAAAAGAGAAACGGGAGTCACCGCTTTCGAACCGGGAGATTAGCGAGGCGGACCAACGCTCCAGCCCCAGCGCGAAGATCGTTCACGAGGCGATCCGCTTAGAAGGGTCAGAGGAGCTCGAGCGACCATACTCATCGATCGGCTGGTCGGGACTGGCGGCGGGCCTCACGATGGGCTGCTCGATGATCGGGGAAGGCATCCTGCAGGCGCGGCTTCCCGACGCCCCTTGGCGGGACCTGGTAGCAGCCTTCGGCTACAGCACCGGCTTTCTGTTCGTTACCATGGGACGGCAGCAGCTGTTTACCGAAACGACGCTGACCGTGATGCTTCCGGTGCTGCACAAGACCCACGGAATTGCAGACGTCGCGCGATATTGGGCGATCGTCTTCGCGGCCAATATCGTCGGCACCCTGCTGTTCGCCGCAGCGGCGACGATACCACACCTGTTTCAGCCGGATCTCGTACGATCATTCACCGAATTGGGCGTGCGAGCCGCGGAACCGGGCACGCTCGGCGTTCTGATCAAAGGCGTGTTCGCCGGCTGGCTGATCGCACTGATGGTCTGGTTGATGCCGGCCGCTGCATCGGCCCGCTTCCTGGTAATCGTCGCAGTCACCTGGCTGATTGGCGTTGCGCACTTCAGCCACGTCATTGCCGGTTCGGTCGAGACGGCCTTTGCGGCGATGCAGGGCGCGATTAGCTGGAGCGATTATCTCGTCGGCTTCCTCATTCCGGCCCTGGTCGGCAACTCCATCGGCGGCGTCGTATTCGTCGCCTTGCTCAACCATGCGCAGGTGAAAGCCGAAATCTAGCGTCCAGCAGTCGTCAAACTGACGTTTATCGAAGGACCATTGTCACGGACGCGTCACGATGATTAGCTGCCCGGCTTGACGATGCCGTCACTTCTGATGCTTTTCCGCGTGACGGCCGCCGCCCCACGAACCCGCTAATGGTGGCGGGCAGTGGCGGTGCATCGGGGAGATGCTCTTTGAACAAGTCGGTTCTGGCCGCGGCGTTGGCCGCTGCATCGCTCCTTGCCCTGTCCACTTGCCGCGATGCGCCGATGCCTGCTGACAACCGCGGAAGCTCTACTGGTTCGAATGCTGCAGCGACGGCCGGCGCGACGATCGACGGGACGTGGAAGACCGATGTCTCAACATTGAAAGTGGACCGCAGGCCGGACCAGTTCATCCTCAAGGACGGCCAATTCCAATGCACGACTTGCGTGCCGCCGCTGACGGTTACCGCCGACGGCGCATTCCACAAGGTGACTGGGCGGCCGTACGCCGACGAAATCGCAGTCAAGGTCGAGGACGCGAACAACGTCACGCGCGTCGGAAAGAAGAACGGCCATGTCACGAGCACGGTGAAATTCAGCGTCTCGCCTGATGGAAAGACGCTGACCCTCAGCTGGATCGACACTTCCACGCCGGGTGGAAAGCCGGTGACAGGAAGCTACACCGAAACGCGCGTCGCGCCGCCGCCGGCTGGAGCGCACGCGATCTCGGGCTCGTGGAAGCAGGCCGGCATTGAAAAGATGTCTGAGGAAGCGCTGATCGCGACCTTCCATGAGGAAGGCGACACGCTGCACGTCAGCACCGCTTCAGGCATCAGCTATTCCGCCAAGCTGGACGGAAGCGAAACGCCGATCAAGGGCGACATCGGCGGGACGACCGCGGCAGTGAAGAAGCTGTCCGACAACGTCTACGAGGAAACCGACAAGCGCGGCGGCAAGGTGATCGCGGTCATGACGATGACCGTGACTCCGGAGGGCAAGATGACGGTCAAGGACGAAAACAAGCAGAACGGCGCGGTGACCACCTACACGGCAGACAAACAGTAGCCGTTAAACTTTCATTCAATTCGCTTGCCAACTGCTGTTGCGAGTGATTTACCTCCCTTCACTGACGACACCGTCACTCCCGTGACGTTGTATGCGTGCGTGACGGCGCCGCAGGTTCACGAACCCGCCAATCTCGGCGGGCGTGACGCATAACGGGGAGTGGCTCATGTACAAGACGATCGGGGTGGCGCTGGCCGCCGCATCATTGCTTGCGCTTGGCGCCTGTAAGCAGAACACTGTTGGCGCGAATGAGTCCGGTAATGCTGCAGCAGAGAATGCCTCTGCGACGGCTGCGGCGGGGACCGGAATCGACGGCACCTGGAAGGCGGACGCGAGCAGCGTCCAGTTCGACCAGAAGCCGGACGAATTGCTGCTCCAGGCGGGGCAATATTCCTGCAAGTCCTGCGTTCCGCCGCTCACGGTCCCGGCGGACGGCGCATTCCACCCGGTGAAACGTCCCTACGCCGACGAATATGCGGTGAAGGTGGTCGACGATCACAATGTGGTCCGGACGTCAAAGAAGGGCGGCAAGCAGGTCGGCGAAACGAAGATGTCGGTTTCCGCTGACGGCAATACGCTCACCAACTCGTTCACCGACACCTCGGGCACCGAGACGGCCACCGGCAGCTTCGTCGAAACACGTGTCGGCCCGGCGCCTGCGGGAGCGCATGCGATCTCAGGTCAGTGGAAACCGTCGAAGCTCGAGAACTTCAACGCAGCGGCGCTGAACTTCACGTACAAGGTGGAAGGCGACACGCTGCACTCCAGCAGCGGAACAGGCCAAACTTACGACGCGAAGTTCGGCGGGCCCGACGTCCCGATCAAGGGCGACAATGCCGGCACGATGGTTTCGGTGAAGAAGACTGGCGACAACAGCTTCGAGGAAACCGACAAGCGCGACGGAAAGGTTGTCGGAGTGTTCAATTTCTCGGTCGACGCAAATGGCGTCGCACACGCGGTCTACGAGAACAAGGAAGACGGTTCTAAGGTCACCTATACCGCGACGCGCTAGCTCGCTATTGGGGCGGCCGCCGACAAGCGCGCCGCCCCCTTTTACTTACCTTAGAGCGCGCACTGGCGTTGATCGATAAATCCGTGGCGCCGTGTGCAAATTGCGCCGGCGCAAGGCAGCTAATGGCGGATTCCGTAGCAACCGGAATCACCAGCCAATGTCGCATGAAATTCTCGCCGATATCTTGAGCGAGCTGGAGGCCCTCAGCGAGATGCTGGCGCGCTCCATCGACGGGTATGAAAGCGAACCGCTTGTGCGTGACGCACTGTTCATGCTCATTCAGGCAAAGACGGCATCCGATCGCGCGGCGAAGCTCATTCGCGAGCGCCTGACGCAGTAGCGATTCGCGGGGCGCAAGCTCTTTATCAGTTGTAAAGCTGCGCGTTCTATCCAGTTTGGATGGCTGTTCAGCCGGATCGTCGCCAGGCCACGCGGCCTGATGATCCCGAACGTCGCGGGAGACGCGCAAACCCGCGCGCTATTATCGCTTTGCCTGCGACGGTTGACGCGCTGAGCGGCCTCCAGCAAACCTGCCTCCTGGACATCTCCCAGACCGGCGCGTGCGTAGAGGGAACGGACCTGCCGCCCGTCGGGAAAGACGCCATCCTCAAGTGCGGTGGCGTCGACACCCTCGGCACCGTGATCTGGGCAGTCGCGGAGCGTTGCGGCCTGCAATTCGACGAGCCGATCAGCCCCGCCCAACTGGTCGCGCTCCGCCACTTCGCCGTCGCCGCCGAGCAATCCGGCGCAACGGCCGACGAACGCCAGGCAGAGGCGGACTGGAGGAACGGGTTGGCCCGATAGGCAGCCAGTCTCCTGCTTCTACGATTGATTTCTTCTCCGCGCGGAAAGCAGACCTTGGCAGATAGCGAAACGCATCTCGCGGTGAGGCCAAGCGACAGTGGAACTTTTTGGTTAACAAGGAGTTAACAGGCGGATTCCCCGATTGCACGACTCTGTTCTTTGGTTTGGCCGCGAAAGGGAGAAGCTAAATGAAGAGACTTGCCATTAGTTGTGCAGCGCTCATCGCTGCAACTGCAGCATCGGGCCAGGTTGTCTACCAGAATGACTTTGATGGGGGGTATTTTGTCGCCCCTGGGGTCACCGATAGCTTTGGCGGTTTAACGCAGGGATCTTTGGAAGCGGCAATCGTTAATGGTTCGATCAACGCAACCGGTTGGTCAGGCAATTACTTCGCCAATCGCAGTGGCGGCACACCCACCGGAACACCTGGCAACGAGTCGGTTCTGGAGTTGACGAACTTACCCACGCACAGTTCGGTGACCCTGAATTTTCTCTTGGGATTCCTCGAGAGCTGGGACAGCAGTAATGGTAGCCCCGCTCCGGATTTGTTGGACATCACGATTAACGGCGTCCCGCTTCTTAGTGGCCTGACGGCTGACAACGCGAGCGGCAATGTCGAGAACTATGGCGGCGGAACGGAGCTGTTTGACGGTCCCGAGATCAACACCACTCAACTCTTTGGCGATACGCTCGTTGGTTATTCGCTAGTCTTCCCGCATACCAGTTCAACACTGAGTATTGGTTTTCAAGCAAACGGCGCTGGTTGGCAGGGTGGCACTGACGAGGCGTTTGGCCTCGACGCATTCCAGATCTCCTTAGACGGGACAACGGCCGTACCGGAACCTGCTACCTGGGCAATGATGTTACTGGGCTTTGGATTGGCCGGCTTCGCATTGCGCCGCAATCGGAAAGCAGCGGTCCTGCCTCACTACGCCTAACTGACATCCAACCTTGGGGCTGTTGCGACAATGCGGCAGCCCCGAGGAGGGCGCATGATCTTGCGCGGACCTAAGCCGCTAGCAGGATCTCACTGCTTCTTTCGCCCGTCTTCGCGGATGGCGCGAGTGAGGCGTCCTCGCTCCTGAGTTCCACCTTCGGTCCCCGCGGATCGGTAGAGCGTTTGCAGGTAAAGGATGTCGGAACGCGTGAGTTCGGCTTCGCGCGGTGCACCAGGTTCGAAAAGGCTGAGGATGGTCTTCACCCCTGCGCTCTTCGGGGCAGTGGTGCGGGCAAGCCCACGCATAGCAGCGTAATCTGCCAGCTGCGCCAGCGTAGCGCCCAAGGCGGCAGACCGATCGATAACGATGACAGATCCCTCGATATCCGCTCGCACAGGCTGCTTGATCATCGACGACGTTCTCACTCGCATCGTGGGAGCGTCCTCGGGAAAGCGCCCGCCAATCGTCCACGGAGCGCCTTTCATCGGCCGGAACCGGGGAGCGTGCGCAGTGCTCTCTCCGGTCAAACCGTCTTCGTTGCGGATCGTCACGACGGACCATGCCCGCGCCAGACCCGGCTGCGTGAGGATGCTCTCGACCTGCGTGACGTTGAGACCGGTCAACCAGCTCGGCATGTTGTGGCGGAGAGTTTTGACGAACTCCCGCCCGTCATCCGCTACAACGAGCAGCAGATTTGCTGCGCAGCGCTCATTCGCGTCGACCTGCGCGCCCACTCCCGCTGCGTTTTCGCGGATGCGTTGCTGAACGACACGGGCGGATTTCGCCTCCAGTCCCAGCGCCAACGGACACACGGGATTGTGATACCTCGCAACCTGATCGTAGCTGAGCGGCGTGATGTCCTGAACGAAGTCCCGCGCCTGCCGATCGCTCGGTGGCGGAGGCGAAGTGACGATGATCGGCGGGTGCCGATCGAGCGGAGCGGACTGGACCGCGGCAACCGCGGCCATGAGAGCGACGACTTGCATAAAGACAAGCTAAGTCAATCACTTGCCGACTGGAAGACCGTTGTCGGTAATCTATGTTATGGCCGAGTTTCGCGGCCGCTCCGCGACGTCAGCAGGCAACTCTGCCGTCATAATGAGGCTGCCCGTCACGATCCATGTAGTAGCAGTAGCCGCGGGTATCCCGATAATATTTGCGGCCCTCGAAAATCGTGCCCGGCACTGTAGCGCCGATGGCACCGCCCGCGATCGCACCGATCCCAGCGCCTCCGATGGTGTCACCCAAGGCCGCCCCGGCCAGCCCGCCTGCAACTGTGCCCAAGGCGGCACCGTACATCGCGCGCGTTCCCGCGCTTGGGGGCGAGCCGTAGGGATTGGTCGCGCACGCCGAGAGACTTAGCGAGATTGGGATAAAGGTCAGAAGGATCTGTTTCATGAGCCCGATACCTCCATCGGCCCCTGTTGCTCCGGCGACTGAAACTGCGGGAGCGGGCAATCGTTCCCGCAATCGTTGGGCTAAGTCACTGTACTTGCGAGATAAATAGGCAAGCAGTCCAGAGTCGCTGGTCCGGCCGACGACGAGACGGCCACGCACTGATCGTCTTTCCAGCGCGATGGCAGGCTCGGTCGGACGAATGCGTAGATCCGATGGTCTGACCAGTCTTACAGGCGCCACTCGTCCGCCCTTGAGGTACCAGCACCCTGGTGTCCGCAATGGGCGGAAAGCGGACTTTGCTCGGGGTATTAGGTCGACCGGCCACTCGTATTGAAGCGAGCTTCGCCGATTTCGGACGCGTGCTTGGAAGCAAAGCGATAAACTGCCGCTGCGATGGCTAGCGTAATGACCGTGATCACTGCGGGAGCGACATAACCTTGAGGCCACGATGCATCTCGAGCGAGAAACCCTGCAGCACACAGGCCGGTAACCAGCACTACGGCCGTTCCGCTGGCCGCTGGACTCGGTTCGTCAACGTCGGGTTTGCGTCGGGGCATCGTCGCCGCCGACGCCACGAGCAGGATCCACCAAATTAGGTAGATGCTGAGTGAGATGGTGCGGAGCTCAGCCGTCTCGAGGCCAACTGCTTTCAGATACCAGGTGAGGAGATATGCCCCGGTTGCGATCAGAAATAGCGATCGCGCAATGGGCTCCCAAAAGCGTCGGGTCAGAAACTTGCGAGGCATTCCGACGTCAGAGTGCAGCAGCGCTATAAAGTCCGCAATGGGTCGTAAGCGGACATTCCCGGCATTTGCTCCGTCGTGCTAATCGATCCTGATGACTGACGCAGGGACCAACCCCTTGGATGCGATGACCGCGGCTCCGGATCATCACGAGATGCTCATGGAGAATGAGCATGTCCGCGTTCTCGACACGCGACTGAAATCGGGCGAGCGCACACCTGTTCACACGCATCGCTGGCCCGCCACGCTTTACGTGATGAGTTGGAGCGACTTCCTGAGACGCGATGCCGAGGGAAATGTGATCGTGGATTCGCGCAATTGGGACCGTCAGCCTGCCGTCGGTGAGGCGCTTTGGCTTCCACCACTCACTCCGCATTCGGTCGAAAACATTGGTTATTCCGAACTGCGCCTCATCGCTGTCGAGTTGAAGTCAGTGTGACTCGTAAAGGCATGCTCGTCGTTGTTACAACGAGGGAGTTGCTGTAAGTTAATTTTGCTCGGTCTGTTCCGCGTGCCTTCGAAGCTTCGCGGGAGACATCCGATGAAGACTTGCGCGCTTTTCCTGGCCATTTCGCTGTTCGTCGCCTCTGAGGCCAGTGCGGCCCCGCCCGCCCCGGGCACCAGCGACCCTTGCGATCAGAGTTCGCTTTCTCAGGCACCCGAACCGCCGACAGTCTCGCCGCCTTTGGTGCCCGGAGCGCCTGCGCTGAAACTGGCCTACCATTCGATCTTCCCTCGCGGGTCGCTCAACTGCTTCATCGATCGGATTCACCCGACGCCGCAAGCGCTGGAGAAGGGTGACGCGCAGGTCGCGGGCCAAGCCTCCAGCTTCCCCGCCGGGTCGCAGGGCATCGTGCTGCAGCTTACAACGCCGAAGCCGATTCCATTGATACCCCGCGACCCGGATCACAACACCCAGACTTCGTCGGTCGGGCTTTCCAGTACGGCCCTTAACTTCGGGCCCGGTACCTTTTTCGCGGTGCGCGCCACCTTCGTTAGGCCCCGTGGGCCATTCGATCGGAAGGCCTGGGCAATCGGGCTCAATGCTCGAACTGGGGGAGCGGCGGATCTTGCGAAAGAAAAGCGGCTCAACATGACGTTGAGGTTCAAGCTGGGAGCCGCGACGCTTAACGCCTACGAAGCCGACGATCAGCGGGGAAGCAAGGACGTACCGAAAGCGACCTACAACGCGATCGTCAGTTCGCTGCAGCCCTTTACGCTAGAGCTGATGGTGAGCCGCATCACGGGCAAGGGTGCCGCCATCCTGACGACGGCAGGAGCCACTCCGCTTTACTTGAAGTTCGACTTGTCGACCTTTGGATCGACGTCAGGCCCTGTGATCTCGGCCGTCGGCCCGGCAGTGGCGAACTGCTGTATGCCGGCGACGACCACGTCAGTTGAGCTCACCGACTTTCAGATCCTGACCCATCCATCGACCCTGCCGCCCCATTGAGCATGATGTCCGCAACGGGTGGAAAGCGCACGCTCGCACCCCCATCTGATCCGCGGGCTGGGGCAAGCTGTGGAGACGCTCCGATGAAAATTCTGATGGTGCTTACCAGCCATGACCGGCTGGGGGACACAGGCAGGAAGACGGGATTCTGGCTCGAAGAGTTCGCCGCCCCCTATTACGTGCTGAAGGACGCTGGACACGAGATCACGCTTGCTAGTCCGAAGGGTGGCCAGCCGCCCCTCGACCCCAAGAGCGACGAGCCAGCTTCGCAGACCGATGCGACCCGCCGGTTCAAGCGCGATCAGGAAGCGCAGGCGGAGCTGGCGTCCACGGAACGCCTGGACTCGGTTCGATCGTCAGATTTCGATGCTGTCTTCTATCCGGGTGGTCACGGTCCGCTGTGGGACCTCGCCGAAGATGCGCACTCGAAGGCACTCATCGAGCAGACGCTTGCAGACGGCAAGCCGGTCGCCCTCGTGTGCCACGCTCCCGCGGTGCTGAAGAACGTCACTGCGACTGACGGAAGCCCGCTAGTCACTGGCAAGCGCGTTACCGGTTTCACCGACGAGGAGGAGGAAGCGGTCGGGTTGACCGAGGTCGTGCCGTTCCTGCTCGAAGACGTCCTGAAGCAGCTTGGCGCGAAGTTCAGTAAGACGGAGCCATTCAAGCCGCACGTGGTCCGCGAGGGACTTCTCATCACCGGCCAGAATCCGGCGTCGAGCGAGCCGGCGGCCGAAGCCTTGTTGGACGCGCTCACCAGGGAACCGGCGAGCGCGGGCGCGTAGCCCATCTGGCCATTGCGCTATCGCCGCGCGCCCGTGCGCCGTCGCCCTCACGAATTGTTATCGTTCGCGATTTTGGCTGCTGAACATAGTGACTTCAGCAGCACCAGCGGCGCCCGCCTTATCGAGCGACGATCACGATCGATGCTGTCGTTACCGTCGTCAGCTGATGCGAGTGAATCTTGTCGATCTGAGCCAAGCCGTCCTCGATCGCACCAAGCTCGCATTCTCGCGTGAACAGATCGCCGTCGTCGCTCGAAAATTCTCCTTTGCAGACCTGGCTCGCAGCCAGATGGACCTTGTGAACGAGCGTCTTCATCGCAGCCTCGGTCGCGAAGTCTGAGGCAGCAACGGGAACCGTGACCGACGAAAGATCAGGAACCGCAGCTGCGGAGGCGGGCGCGCCGATCATCGCAATCGCTGGCGCGAACATAAAGGCAGATTTTTGCATCGTCGTGCTCCCGAAGTTCGTTCGACGAACGGAGCGCAAACGCCAACTCCCGACTTACGCGAGCAGGCGCCCCTGACCGGCGCCATTTAACCGATCGTGTGTTGATAGAAAACCTGCCGGCGGAGAACGAGATTTGATTGGGACCTATGCGGTTGCGAGGTCCTCACGGCGTCGCGGCGCAGTTTCCTTCAGGGCTCGCGCGACCGCCTCTCCGACGCCGCGAGCGCTGGCCGGATTTTGTCCGGTGATGAGTTGGCCGTCCTCCACGACGTGTTTGCCGAACGGGATCATTGCCTTGGTGTAGCGGGCGCCTCGGCCTTTCAGTTCTTCTTCAAGGTTGAAGGGGACCACGTCGTCCCTGTTGTCCGCTCCTTCCTCGGCCCACGAGAAAGCGGTCATGTTCTTGTCCTGAACAAGCCAGCTGCCGTCGCTTAGCTTTGCTTCGAGGAAGCCGACCGGGCCATGGCACACGGCCGACACAATCTTCCCGCTTTCATAAAAGTCCGCCAACAGACGCCCGAGTTCGGGGGAGCGGAAGTCCCACATGGTACCGTGTCCGCCCGCCAGATAGATCGCGTCGTAATCGGCAACATTCACGTCAGCGAGCGGCAAGGTACGGTTGAGCTGATCCATGAATTGCTTGTCGCGGTAATGATTGGTGACGTCTCCGCCGAGCCGGCTGTTGTGGCCCATTTCGGGCAGCATTAGCCCTTGCGGGTCGAGCGGCACCCAACCTCCGGCCGGGCTCGCGATGTCACTCTGGAAACCGTGCTCTTCCGCGGCGTCCCAGAAATGCGTCAGTTCACCAAGCCAAAGACCGGTCCTGAAGCCCACGCTTTCATATTGGTCGACATTGGTTACGACGATGAGGATCCGGCCGGTGCGTTTCATGAGCGCCTCTCATTTGGTTCGATGGGTACCGTGGGCGGACCGCCGCTTCCCATGCGCGATCCGCCCGACGGCGACTATGCGGGTACCTCGAGTTCGAGGTCCGCAGACGCAGCCGACGTCTCGCCGGTGGGTTTCGAAGCGCCTGCGGCCGCTGGGGTCGCGCGGTAGTCTATCGGAGAACCTTCCGAAGCCTTGCCGCGAGAATAGCCGATGCCCTTCGGGAAGCCGCTGCGATCGCTATAGTCGCGCACCGGTTCGCCCTTACGATCGTGCAGGGAGCGGATCGACTGAGCGGCGAGCGCGTCGGCGATTGTAATGCCGGCGACCGCGGCGATGGCGAGACCGACATTGCCCTTCTTCGGATTGTCGTCGTTGTAAGCCGCAGCAAGCGAAGCCAGGTCGAGCACGTCGCCTGCGACGCGGCTCCAGGCGCCATAATCGTTGTTCACCGACAGGCACAGGACACCCGAAGCGATCTCGCGGGCACCATAGGCCCGGACGAGCCCCTCCTTGCCTTCGACCCCGAGCCATCGGGTCAGCACTTGCGGCGCGAACAATTCGGTAAGGCCAAGGCCCATGCTGAACCATCCGAGCGCGCGGCCGAAGCGGTCAGCGGGCTTGAGCGAACTTGGGCCTGTTTCGATGACTTTGGGATCCCCCGGCGAACGAGTGACGCTGGAAACTTTGGCTAACATGAGCGACATGATCTCACCTCTTCAAGAATGGTTTGCGGCTAATCAGGCAGGCTGCAGCATCACCTTGATGCAGCTGTCCTGCTTGTCGCGGAACTTGCGGTACATCTCGGGCCCCGCCGACAGAGGCTCCTTGTGGGTGATCACGAACGAGGGATCGATCTGCCCGTCCTCGATCCGGTGCAGGAGATCGTCGGTCCAGCGGTTCACATGCGCCTGGGCCATCCGGAACGTGATGCCCTTGTTCATCGCGATGCCGATCGGGAACTTGTCGACCAGGCCGGTATAGACGCCGATGATCGAGATCACGCCGGCGGGGCGGCAGTTGTAGATCATCTCGCGAAGTACGTGCCCGCGGTCGTTCTCGCTCAGCGTAATCTGCTTGAGGCGATCGTATATTGTGTCGGGCTGCGTGAAGCTGACGTGGTTTTCGGATCCGACCGCGTCGATGCACTTGTGCGGGCCTTCACCATTAGTGAGTTCGGTCAGCCTTTCGGTGACGCTCTCCTCATGGAAGTTGATGACCGTCGCTCCGGCGGCCTCGGCCATGGACAGCCGCTCCGGCAGGAAGTCGATTGCGATGACTTGCTCAGCGCCGAGCAGAATGGCGCTTCGGATCGTCATCTGGCCGACCGGACCGCAGCCCCAGATGGCGACCGTGTCGCCCGGTTGAATGTCGGCCTGCATCGCGGCGTGCCAACCGGTCGGCAGGATGTCGCTGAGGAACAGCAGCTTCTCATCAGGGATACCGTCAGGAACCTTGATGTGCGTCGCGTCAGCGAAGGGGACGCGCAGAAATTCGGCCTGCCCGCCAGCGTAGCCGCCGGTCAGGTGAGTGTAGCCGAACAGGCCCGCCGTTGGGTGGCCGAAGACCTTTTCGGCGAGGTCCGCCTTGCGGTTCGAGCGCTGGCACACGGAGAAGTTGCCGCGTTTGCACTGGTCGCACTCGCCGCAGATGATTGTGAAGGGAATTACGACCCGGTCGCCTACATTGAGGCCGCCACGGGACTTCGCCTCGGGCCCCAATTCGACGATCTCGCCCATGGTCTCATGGCCCATGACGTCGCCGGGCAACATGGCCGGGATGAAGTTGTGATAGAGGTGCAGGTCGCTGCCGCAGATTGCGCAGCTCGTGACCTTGATGACGGCGTCACGCGCGTCCTCGATTTCGGGGTCGCTGACCGTGTCGTAACGGATGTCTTCCTTGCCGTGCCAGACCAGAGCTTTCATCGCAGGCGCCTCCTCGAACGCAACTCCCCACCCGTCGAGCCAACACCCCCACTCTGTTGAGGTTCAGATTGTTGTCTTGCCGTTGCGTCCGGCTGCCATGTCGGCTCGACCGTGCGAGCCAAGTCATTTTAAATGCGACGTAATGTCTGCTTCGGGTGGGGGACATCATCTCGTCAGGCACTCATTCTTCAGTACGAGTACCGATAGGATCACTTAAGTACGTGGGGTATTAGGGTGACGTACGCGTACCGCCTCTAGCCGCGGGAGACGCATCCATGATCAGCTTCATGTTCGCTACCGGCATCGAGAACAGCGTGCCGAAGATCCAGAACGGCCGCCATCGAGTCGACGAGATGGAGAAGTGCGGCTTCTACAAATATTGGCGCAAGGACTTCGACCTTGTGCAGGAACAGGGGATCAAGTTCCTCCGCTACGGGCCGCCCATCCACACGACCTGGCTTGGCGAAGGCCAATATGACTGGAGCTTCGCCGACGAGACGTTCGAGGACCTCAAGCGCCGCGACATCGTTCCGATCGTCGACCTTTGCCACTTCGGCGTTCCGGACTGGATCGGCGACTTCCAGAACCCGGATTTCCCACGATTGTTCGAGCGCTACGCCGGTGACTTTGCGGCACGCTTCCCCTGGGTGCAGCTCTACACGCCCGTGAACGAGATGTTCATTTGCGCAACCTTCTCGGCGCGCTGGGGGTGGTGGAACGAGCAACTCAGCACCGACACCGCGTTCATCACGGCGCTCAAGCATCTGGTGAAGGCCAACATCCTGGCGATGCATGCGATCCTGGAGATCCGTCCGGACGCCCTCTTCATCCAGAGCGAATCTTCCGAGCACTTCCATCCGGAAAGCCCGTCGGCCATTCCAGAGTCCGAAGCTTTCAACGAGCAGCGTTTCCTGTCGCTCGACCTCAACTACGGATACGACGTGTCGGGCCGGATGATGGTGTTCCTGCACGACTGCGGGATGACGCTCGACGAGTACAATTTCTTCCGCACCAAGAACCTGCGGCACCACTGCATCATGGGGAACGATTACTACATCACCAACGAGCATCTGGTGCATGATGGCGGCGCGACAGGGCCATCAGGCGAAATCTTCGGCTATCACACGATCACGCAAGAATATTTCCACCGCTACCGCTTGCCCGTGATGCATACGGAAACGAACCTGTGCGACGGTTCGAAAGGCGAGGCGGTCACCTGGTTGCACAAGGAATGGGCGAACATCCTGCGCATCCGCCGCAGCGGCGTCCCGGTGCTCGGCTTCACATGGTATTCTCTGACCGATCAGGTCGACTGGGACACGGCGCTTCGCGAGAATAACGGCACCGTCAATCCGCTCGGGCTCTACGACCTCGACCGGAATATCCGGCCGGTCGGCAGGGCGTACAAGAAGCTGATCGCCGACTGGGGCAACCTGATCGACGCTCACAGTATTTGCCTGACCATTCCCGTCTTCAGCCCGTCCGAGCAGGAAGACCCGCTGGTCATCAGGGAGCAGGCAAAGGCCCGAGCCAACCGGATCGCATTGGGCAAGATGGCCATGTCGATGCTCAAGGAACCGGCGATCCCCGAAAGCAGCCGCAAGCTTCCCGCAGAAGTCGACTGAACGCGCCCGCTAAGGGTTTGCCCGATTATCAGGGAGCGGCCGATCCGGCACTCGACGCCCTGACGGCAGATATTGCCGAACGGGGGTACGACCATGTGCCGATGGGTCGCATATTCGGGCAGCCCGATCCGTCTCGAAGACCTGCTCTACAAGCCCGAGCATTCGCTGATCGATCAGAGCCTTCACGCCCGCCTCGGCGTGGAGACCACTAACGGAGACGGCTTCGGCATCGCCTGGTACGGAGAGGAGCCGTTCCCTGCCGTCTACAAGGGTGTCGACCCGGCGTGGAACGACCGCAACCTGCGCGAGCTGTCGCGGCACGTTCAATCGCACCTGATCTTCGCGCACATCAGAGCGTCGACCGGCTCGCCCGTCCAGCAAAGCAATTGTCATCCCTTCCGGCATGGCCGCTGGCTGTGGATGCACAACGGGCAAATCGCGCACTTCCACGATCTGAAGCGGGAGCTCGTGCTGGCGATCCACCCGAGCCTTTACGGCGAGCTGGAAGGATCCACGGATACGGAGGTCTTCTTCTTCCTCGCTCTGACCTTCGGGCTCGAGGACGACCCGCCCGCCGCCGTTGAGCGCGCCGTTGGATTCATCGAGTCCGTTGCCCGATCTCACGAGGTCGACGCGCCTGTTCGGATGAGCGTGGCCCTGAGCGACGGCAATGCGATTTGGGCCTTTCGCTATTCGAGTGAGGGCGAGCCACCGTCGCTTTATTTCTCAACCAAGGTTGAGACCCTGCGGGAGATGTACCCGGAGGTTGAAATATTCCAGGCGCTTGCGCCGGAATCGAGACTGGTCGTTTCAGAGCCGCTCGGAAGCCGGGTCGGCGCATGGAACGAAGTGCCGCGCTCCCACTATGGGCTCGTGCATGAGGGTGAGGACGTGATGCGGCCGTTCACGCCGCAGGCATGACTGTCAGGCGAACGGGCGGGCGATTGTAACATTCCTTCTCGAAAACAACTTCAGTCTTACCGGATCGAAGGCCGTAGGTCTGAATTGGGTGGAAAGCGGACGTCGGCAGAGTAAGATCCGCCTCATGAGCGTCGCGGCACGGTATTCACGGCCTTGGTTCCGGCAGACTTGGAAGATCATCCGTGCGATCAGTGCGGAAGGCAGGAGTGACTTCGAACGTGCGATGGAGTTGCTCGACGAAGCGGCGAAGATCGCCCCGTTGAAACCCGTATTCCGTGTAAGGCGCGCAAAGCTGCTGCTTCGTTCCGAGCGCCTCGATGATGCTTACCGAGCATTCGACGCGCTCAGGCAAGACTTCAAGGTTCTCAGAATCCTGATCGCCAATACCTCTACCACTACTGCACTGCGATGCTCTCTTTAATGCGGCCCGGATCAGCGCAATGGTCGTTGGCGGCGAAGCGGGCGAAGACCATCAATTGCAGTTGGGGCTTAAAGGCAATGCACCCAATGGTGACGGCCGCCGACATTCACGAGAACATGAGCATACCAAAGGGTTAGCTTTGCAATGTCCGCAATGGGTGGAAAGCGGACGTTAGCTGGCGCTGTTGGGCTGCCAATAGCTGATGTCTGCGGCAGCGTGATGAGCAACCGGGACCGTTCCTTAGAAGCCAGATCGGGACCGGAACTTGCAATTGATATCGAAATAAGAAATCCCTTCCTACGATTTAGCGCCGCAGGGACTACCCAATGGCAGCTGACGTCGGTGACCGTATGGCTAAAACTGCTAGGCCGGGTCGTAGCGCGCTTGGCCATGTCTTCTATGCGGGAATCGCGTTCTTCTGTGTTTTTCTAGCGCTGCTCAACAACTTCATTAGCTATGAGAAGTACCCGGTTCTTCGGATTGAGGTCCTCTACACCGTTTTGTTTCTCGCCATCGCAGCTTCGGTTTATGCCGTCCTCTATTACGTCGCTTCGCGCTTGCCGCGCCGGCCTCGACGCATTTTACACGGGATCATGGTTGCTGGTCTCGCGGGCTATGCGGTCGCTCTGGTCTCATCGCTTATCTACGCCGCTGCCGCTACTTTAGCAGCCGCGGCGCTTTTCACACTTTTCGACGCCCGCATTCTACCGCCAATTGCCTTCATGGCACTGGCAACAATGCTGACTGCCAGTCTGGGAATAGGTCAACAAACCGTTTCGCAGTTTGCAGAGTCAGGTCGCATGCGGCGCAGCAGCAATTCCGGCGCCGCTATTCTGCACGTAATCTTGGATGAGCATCTTGGCATAGAGGGGTTCCCGAGACGCAACCCCTCTAGTCCACAAATCGAAAGGTACCTGCGAGACTTCTATTTATCGCGAGATTTCAGATTGTTCGGAGGAGCGTATAGCCCGAACTCCAAGACTATCAGATCTATCCCGTTCATTCTGAACTTCGGGGTGCCTGAAGCAACCGATGCAATGCACAATGCGTATTTCGATCGCCTGACACAAGCCGGTTACGTCATCAACGTGTTGCAGTCGGACTACATCAACTACTGCTCTGAGCGGGTCGCGGTCTGCACCACATATCAATCCCAGAACTACACGCCGATTGCTGACGCTCAGCTGCCTCCCATCGACAAAGCCATCCTCATTATAAGGAAGATGGTGCCCAACAGGCTCGCCGAACTAGTTAAGGGTGGCATTCTGCGCCTCAATGACGTCGGGCTCCAGTTGCCACTCCCTTGGGTAACGCTCGACTTAAATCCAACGCCCATGAATGGGCTTGCGGCGCTGCGACGACTCAAGTCTAAGGTAAGTAGGATCCGTCCCGGAGAGGTCTATTTCGCCCACATCCTACTGCCGCACGGACCCTATGCGCTCAATTCAGACTGCTCTGTGTCGCGTGTTTCACAATGGATGCTTGGTGATCGAGGGCAACCGTTATCCCAGCGCCAAGATGCTTATGTTCGCCAGGTTCAGTGCGCCATTAAAGAAGTCGGACTGCTTCTAGATGCAGTAGATCACTCGCCCGCTGCCGGAAACGTGATTGTGATAATGCACGGGGACCACGGGTCCCGCATCAGCGACATAGCACCGAACTTCCAGAATATCGGCAAGTTTGACGACGAAGCGCTGATCGCGGGGTTCTCAACGCTCTTTGCTGTACGCGCGCCCGAGGTGCACGGTGGCTATGATTCAAGGCATTTCGCCGTTGCTAGCCTTGTGCACGAGCTTGCGGTTAGTGGCTTTCGGAAGGTGGGCTCTCGCGAGGATTCAGACCCCAAAGTCATGCTGCTGGATCAGAATTTAGTTCCACGCAAAAATCAGCCCTTACCGAAGCACTGGTGATCTCGCACCTACTTCGATCTCTCAGTCCGCTTGGGTCGAAAGCTGACGTTAGCTCACGCGCCTTACGTAAACGTTCGGCCAAGCCGCAAAGGCTGAGGCTGCAAAAACTGCACGCGTCGGTTCGCCCTTTGCATTTGCGAAAAACCGGCCCTCCGACGACATTGTGATTACAGGAGAGGAGCCAGGTGACGGCCGACCTTTGGAAAGGGAGGCTCACATGCTCCGGTTCACGACGCTGATTGCCGTTACACTTGCCACCGCGCATCCGGCCTTCGCCGCCGCCGCGCGGCCGGCCCTTGCCCCCGCCGTTACGGAATATGGCGAAGGCGAAGGCGAGCGCTTTGCTTACACGACCGAGCTCCGCGCCAACGGCTTCATCCACATCGCGGGCGTTTTGCTCGGATCGCAACAGCCGTTCACGCTCGTCGTCACCCCCACCGGCCACGTCGACGGGAACATCGGCGATGTCGCGGTCGAGTACACCGTCAGCAAGAAAGTCCGCGACGCTGTGGCCGCCCAGCTCATGGAGCGCCGGGCGCTCGCCAGCGCGCAATAATCACGACCGGGCGGTCATTCCGCGGCCGCCCGGAATTCCTCCTGCACCGCAACGGCGGAATTCTCGAATAGCCAGTCATGAAAGATGCGCACGGGCCGACGCTCCAGTGCGGCGGGCAGACAGGCGAACCAATAGGTATAGGGGCTCTCGGCTGTCTCGCTGAACAGCTGGACCAGGCGATCGTCGATCGAGCGGCTAAGGTGGCTCTTGAGCATGAAGGCGACCCCGAGACCCCCTGCAGCCGCATCCAGGATGAGCTGGCCGGCATCGAAGTAGTTGGTAACGGCCGGTTCCAGTCCGGGCATTCCGATCGACTTGCGCCAGACGTTGAACAGCTGAGGCATGTCGCGATGGAGGAGGATCGGTACTCGCTTCAGGTCCTGGGGTTCGCGCACGTCGTTGAGATCGCGCGAGCCGATCGCGACGATGCGGCCCCTTTCAAGCTTCCGGGAATAGAGCCGATCATCGATCCGGTCGGTGATGGTGATGACAGCGTCGGCACCTTCGGACAGAAGCGAGATCCGGTTGGGCGCGGTGTTCACGTCGATGGCGAGATTGGGATGCCGGTCGCGCAGCGCCGGCAGGGCCGGGATCAGCCGCTGTGCAGCGAACAGCGACGGCACCGCGATGCGAAGCCGCATGGAATTGGGCGGCGTGCTGACACGCTCGACGGCGAGCGCGAGGGCATCGACGTGCGGCTCGATCTCGGCGAGGAACGAGGCTCCGCGTGTGTTGAGCGAAACCGAATTGTGCTGCCGGTCGAACAGGGGTGCGCCGACGAACTGTTCGAGCGACTGGATCCGCCGGGTCAGCGCCGGGGACGAGAGGGATAGCGACTCCGCCGCGGCCTTGAGCGAGCCCTGGCGGGCCACGGTCACGAAGGCCTGGATGGATCCAACTGGCGGCAACCTGCGCACTTCAGCGGCTCCCGGAATTGTGCAACGCACAATGTAACCGGTCGTCCGGCGAGGGCAAGAAAAAAGGAGCCTTCCCGGGGAGAGAGAGTGGGAAGGCTCCTTTGACCGCTTAGAAACTTCAGGAGAGGCGCCAGAACGGCCACCCTTTGAGTGGCGTAGCGAAACCATTGCTGCAACTGCGAAGATATCATTCGCAATTGCAACATTTGCATCCTCGGTGGCGCGAGGAGACGGATGACGGTTCAAGGCTTGTGATCAGGGCGAAATTGGATCGTTTGCCCCGAAAGGTCCGCAATGGGTGAAAGCGGACCAAAGCCAACCATAGGCGCTGGAAGTCCGAGATCGCGATTTAACAGAGCTTTATCCGTTGTCTGCGCATCAAGTGCGCATGAAGCTGAATCCGATCGTCGCTGCAGCCATTGCTGTCGTTAGCGTCCAACCCGCCCAGGCGAAGACCCTCACTTTGCAACCGATTGGTTTGCCGTTTGCGCCCGATAGTCCCACGCCTCTCCAGCCGGACCATCCGCTGTATCGGAAGATTGCGCTGGATCCGCTCGCCGACATGCCCAACAAGGTTGGCGGGTTCCTAGTGCCGATCACCAGCTCAAAGGAGATGAATGAGGCGCTGCGTCAAACTCTCGACCGGGCAAACATGCTCGCGCCTCCCGGCACGCAACCAAAGGCCCGTTTGCTCGTGCGCTGGGTCGGTCTCGATGCACCGCAGAAGATCTCGTTTTCAAGCGAAGCCACGGCCACCCTCAGCTACACCCTAATCAAGGTCGAGAACGGGCAACAACTCTTCCGTCGCGACATCAGTACGTTTAGCCGGTCAACCGGGGGCACCGCCACGGACAGACTGAAAGGCAATGCTCGCCTTGCTATCCTGACCAATCTGGCGTCGGCCGTCGTGTGCTTGGATAAGGCCGCGTACGGGCGAGCTCCCATCGATTGTGCGCTTACACCACAAATGACCTACCGAGCACCGGCGCCCTCGGTGGTCACCTTTATTCCGAGGTGAGCGAACGGGCTCCAGCCGTCAGAATGTCCGCAATGGGTCGAAAACAGACGTTCAGCGACGTTAACCTCTGGCTGAGATCATCCTCCTATGGGTCTTGGTTCGGAGGCGCGCTCGATGAAATTCGTTAAGCTGAAGTCACGCGGCGGCGACTACATGGTCGTAGCTCAAAATGTGGCTTGGCTTCGGTCCCATGAGGACAACCAGACGAAGGTCGGCATGATCGGAAGTGACTACATCCTGGTCGCGGGGAGCATCGAAGAAACTGCCGCCAAGATTTTGGAAAGCGAGAATCCAGCCGCAGCGAAACCTGATCAGGGCCGGGACTGGACCTTTCAAGTCAATTACTCGAACCCGCAGTCGAAGGGCTGAAGTGCTTCAGTCCGTAATCAGCCGAAAGCAGACGTCAGTCGCTAGCGTCTGATTGCCATGCAAAGCCGTTGATCGGTTCAGCCGTTGCAGCGAGACACGGCGAGCCGCGTTGGGCGTGGATGGACGGCAACTTCTTCCAGCTCATCACGACGGCCCTCGCTCGCTTTATCGGGCGGCCTGTCATGCTGATCCTGTGCATCCTGCTCGCGGCCGGATCATTCGCCGCCTATGCGAGCCGCAGCGAACTGCTGATCAACGGCACCAACCTTGCCATCAACGTGCTCACCTTGCTGTTCCTGCCGATCCTGCAGGCGACCCAAAACCGGGACGGTGCGGCGCTCCAGGCCAAGCTCGACGAGCTGATCCGCGCGAACAAGGAAGCGCGGAACGACCTCATCGGGATTGAGGACCGGAACGAGACTGAGATCGAGCAGCTGCGCTCCGCTCCGGCGACGGTGACGGATCCTCGCCCGAACTGAACCGGGCGCGACGACGGAGCGAAAATACGAGCGGTGAGTGAAGTCCTCCGCCGCAGCGGAGGACTTTCGTTTCCAGAGCTTAGTGCGGCGGCGGGTTCTCCGGGTTGGTGCCATAACCGCATGACGTGCCAGGTATTCCCGGCGGGTGAATGATCCCGGCGGCATTTTCCTGGTGGGGATTCTGGACCAGCCCCGGGCCATAAGGAGTGTCGTAAACGAAGATTGGCGCGCCCGTGATTGGATCGAAACCGACGAGAGTGGTTCCATCTTCCAATCCCGAATAAGCGCATATGGAGTTGGCGTGTGCCGGAGCTGCTGTCCGATTGTGTTGGCCAGTCACCTCACCAGCGAATGCAAAACCGGTCATTCCAGTGCTGAGGATCGTGAACGCGGCCAGGGTGACGAGCTTATGCATATAAGTCTCCTCCTGAACGGCCCCATTGTGCTTAAGGCACGACTGGGCGCCGCGGCGCGCGGATACCACGCGATGCGCAAAAACACTAATTGCTAACATGCAGTAGTCGGACTGTTGCCCCCCCGCCAATCGGGAAGCCGTAACCAGCGCTTAATCGGGGAGAAACTCGCGCCGCTCTTTGGGACATCGCGCGTTCCGAATGCGGGCGACCATTGGGGTCAAGACGATCGCAAGGAGACCTAAGCCGGCTAATGTCTGCAATGGGTGGAAAGCGAACATTAGCGGTCCGTGCGCTGACGGCCAGCGATCGCAATTGGAAGCCGCCGGCGCCTTAAGCGCATCGGAGGGCACCTTTCAGTAGGGGGCGTAGGTTCCCGGATGATCCTGTTTGCCCGGCGGCTTTGCGGGGCGGGACGGGGCTTCCGCGGCAGGAGCTTGGCGCGTCGGGACCATGCGCCAGATCGTGTTTGAGAGATCGTCGGCAACTATCAGAGCGCCGCGCGGATCGACGGTGACTCCCACCGGCCGTCCGCGGGTCTTGCCATCTGCGTCCTGGAACCCGGTAACCACGTCCATCGGCGGGCCGGAGGGCCGGCCGGCGCGGAAGGGAACGAACACCACCTTGTAGCCTGCGGGCTTGCTGCGGTTCCAGCTGCCGTGCTCGCCGACGAAGACGCCTTCCGCATATCGTGGGCCCATAGCCGGACTAGAGAATGCGAGGCCAAGCGCCGCGACGTGCGAGCCGAGCCCGTAATCAGGGCGGATCGCCGCCGCGACCATCTTCGGATTTTGCGGTTGGGCGCGCGGATCGACGTGCTGGCCCCAATAGCTGTACGGCCAGCCATAGAACGCGCCGTCACGCACAGACGTGAGATAGTCTGGCACCAGGTTCGGCCCGATCTCGTCGCGCTCCTGGACTGTGGCCCACAGCTGCCCGGTGCCCGGCTGAATCGCGAGCGCTGTCGGATTGCGGGTGCCCGTTGCGAACGCGCGATGCGCACCCGTGACGGCATCGACCTGCCAGATCTGCGCGCGGTCGACCTCGGCCGCCATTCCGCGTTCGGTGATGTTGCTGTTCGATCCGATGCCAACATAGAGGAACCGGCCATCCGGGCTTGCGGCGAGCGATTTCGTCCAGTGGTGATTGATCGCTGAGGGCAGATCGGTGACCTTGGTCGGGGCCGCGCTCGCCTTGGTCTGGCCTGGCGTATAGTCGAAGCGAAGCAGCGCATCCTGGTCCGCGACGTAGAGTTTGTTCCCGACGAGGGCGAGGCCGTACGAAGCGTTCAGCTTGTCTGCGAAGACGGTTCGGAGTTCGTAGACGCCGTCGCCATTCGCATCGCGCAACAGGGTAAGCCGGTTGCCGCTCTTCGCATCGCTCGTGCCCTTGGCCTTAATGTAGCCGGCGATCACGTCCTTTGGCCGCAGCGCGTGCTCGCCGCCGCCGCGACCCTCCGCGACGAGGATGTCGCCATTAGGCAGCACCAAAGTCTGGCGAGAGATCCCGAAGCCCGTCGCGATGGCCGTGATCGTATATCCTTGCGGTACCGTCGGTCGTCGATTTCCCCAACCTGTGGGGCTCGCGATCTTCATCGTCGGAAGCAGTCCCCGGTGTGGTTCCGGCAGCTGCGGGTTCGAGCCATATTGCATCGGGTCGGAACCCGAATGGCTGCTGCAGCCGCTCACCACCGTTGCCAGCGCCGCCATCACGAGAAGACGCTTCATTTCACGTCTCGCGTGTGAAGAGTGGAGAAGCCGACCCCGCAGGCGATCGCGGCGAGGACTAAGACGATCGCTGAATAAAGGGGAGCGGCCGGCATGATCGCCCAAGCGTCCTTGGCGTGCTGGAACGAATCCAACAAACCGAGCACGAATGTTGCAAGGAGCAAAGCGAACAGGAGCGCAGTCACTCGCCGGCGGGGCCGCTCGAACAGCAGGGCAATCAAGGTCCAGAGCAGGGCAAAGCCGGTGAAGACCATTGCGCCGGCGATCAGCCAAGCCGCGAAATTGGCCCATTGGGGCTCCGTTGTGTTCGCATAAGTGATGTCGCTGAGCAGCCCACCCAGGAACAAGGGAACGCTCGCGGCGAGCAGGAAGGCTAAAAGAGGGTGGATTGGCCGCAGCCGTCGTGCTTCGGCAGTGACAGCCAAGGCGATCTCCTTCTCGAGAGCTGAGCCGCAGATATTTTACGAGGCAAAACACCCGGGACTTTGCACCGACGCTGAGCAGTCCGCGAGGGTCAAAGTTCCCATTTCTGATGTGAGTTAGGTTGCCAGGGACGCGCAGCGCCTCATCAATCGACCCTTTCGGTAGAAGCCGAGCCCCGCCTCGTCGCCATTTGAGCATGTGCCGCTGGTCCCATCCAGCCAATGCTTGGTGCCTAAACGTGCGCCTTCGTGAAACTCCACCGTGAATCCCCGAAGCGATTGGTGACCCACGCACGCCGCATATCGGTACGCTGCCAGATCAACGCTTCAGGGTCTGCAATGTCCGCTTTGGGTGGAAAGCGGACGTTCCATCGCCTAGCAAAGGCCGATTGGAGGGCGATTGAACTCTGTGTCTTTGCAGGGAGACGAGATTGCAGCGCGGAAAGCAATCGAACGAGGCGAATACGAGACTGCCGTTCGCCTGCTGCGACCATTAGCGGAGCGCGATTCTGAATACGCCCTGCTTGCCCTCGGTTGGGTCTATGAAACCGGGGCGATCGGCACGCCTGATCTGGACTCTGCCCGTTCCTATTACGAAGGCGCAGCTGAACAGGGCAGCGCTGCTGCTCAGCATTACCTTGGCTTATTACTCTGGAGAGAGGGCAACGAATCTGCGGCGAGAGCAGCGTTCGACGAAGGAGCTCGACAGGGCAACGCGGAATGCCGGGCTGAGTTGGCGCGATTGCTTCTTCGCCTGGACGAGAAAGCGGCTGAGGAAGCAATGGAGGGTCATCGCTACGAGGAAGCTATGGAATTGCTTCAACCTCTGGCGGATCGCAACTCGCAATACGCGCATCATTGCCTTGGCTGCATCCACGAACGCGGCGACGTCGGTGCGGCGGACTGGCGAGCCGCCAGGTCACATTACGAACGCGCGGTCTCCTTTGGCAGCGCTGCCGCATGTTTTGATCTTGGCCGATTGCTGAAGCGGCAGGGCGAAGAAGCGGAAGCGCGAGCGGCATTTCAGACTGGTGCCGAGCGAGGCGATGTCCCAAGCATGTCGAGATTAGGAAGGATGATGATCGAAGGCCGTGGAGGCCCGAGTGCAGCGGCGGAAGGCTGGGCCTGGCTGGAAAGGGCCGCTGAGCAAGGACATCTCTTTGCGCAGAGGACATTGCTCGCGATCGAATATGAAAACGCTCGATCGTTGCGGGAGAGGATGTCGATCAAACTGAGGATCGCAAAGCTTGCCCTAAGGGCCGGGCGCGAAGTTGCTGATGACCCTAGATCAAACAAGGTTCGCTAATGAGTGTCGACTGGCGCGTCCCTCCACAGTAATCCCACCGGAACCGCCGGCCGCCAGCTGCACGCGTCCGATGTCAATTCCGCGCACGAGGATAGTTCCGGATCCGTCCGTTTCAGCCAATAACATGTTGCCGCGCACTCTACCTATCTCCAGTTCGGCGGCGCCCTCGACCTTCACGGAACTCAGGTTGGGGGCCGAGACGAAGACGTTCACGCCAGAGCCAGGATTCCAGCTCCAGGTGGCCCCTTCACGGAACCGGATGGTCAATGTGTCGCCTTCGGCCTCGTGACCGTATCAGCGAGTAGGGCGGAATCTCCGCGGCGGCGTAGGCACAACACGCTGATGTCCGCAATGGGTCGAAAAGGCCGTCCACCTTTTATAGCTGCGACCGGTCAGCGGGGGTCCAATCCTCAGGCTCAACGTCCCGCCGGATCAGCCTTAGCGCCAAGCCGGCTACGGTCCCCACTGCGATGGCAATTGTCAGGTCGGTGCCAACCGTCAGAACCATTGTGAGAAACAGCAGGACGCGATCGCCCGATCTCAGCCTCAGTCGCTCGCCCCAGCGATGAGGCTCGCTCATGAGCCATGCCGTTACGATGAGCAGGCCCGCCAGGGCTGGCATGGCAAGATAGCCGGTAAGCCAGCCGAACCCGAGTGAGACAAGCAGGATGACCAGGGCATGGACGATCCCCGCCACTGGAGTTCGGCCACCGGCCCGCACGTTGGTTGCAGTGCGGGCGATCGCTCCCGTTGCAGGCAATCCTCCGAACAAGGGTGAGGCAATGTTGGCGGCGCCTTGCGCAATCAGCTCAGCATTTGAGCGATGGCGGCTTCCAATCATGCGGTCCGCCACGATCGCGGACAACAGCGATTCCACTGCGGCAAGGAAAGCGATGACGAAGGCTGAAGGCAGCAATTCACTGATCCGAGAAATGCTGACGTGCGGCAGCGACGGAGCCGGCAACCCCGCTGGCAAGGCACCGAAGCGCGAATGAATCGTAACGACCGGGAGCGCGAGCAAGGCGACCGCCGCCGACGCCGCCGCGATGACCAGAATGGAACCAGGAAACCAGGGAGCAAGGCGGCGCAGCACGGCTATGCCCCCAATCGCGAACAAGCCGACTCCCAAGGCAAAGGGATTAATCGCCTCTCGCGCTGCCCAGAGTGCGGGCAGGGCTTCGATGAGATTGGCCGGCACCCTCGCAGTCGAGAGCCCGAGCAAGTCTTTGAGCTGACTTACGGCAATGATCAGCGCGATCCCGACCGTGAAGCCTTCGATCACGGGCTCGGGCACGAGCGAAATGAAGCGGCCGGCGCGGAGTAGTCCGCCAATGATCAGGATCAGGCCGGCCATCAATGTAGCGAGGAGAAGGCCGTCGAAACCGTGCTGCGCTATCACCCCGTAAACGACGACGATGAACGCGCCCGTAGGGCCCCCGATCTGAACCCTACTTCCGCCCAACAATGAAATTAAGAGGCCGGCGACGATTGCAGTGACGAGGCCCGCCTTAGGGTTCGCGCCGGAAGCAATCGCGATGGCGATGCTCAAAGGCAATGCCACCAGGGCAACCGTCACTCCCGCCAGGCCGTCGCTAAGAAAAGCGCGCCACGAGTAGTCGCGCATCGTCGTCAGGATTTTGGGCTTCACGGGCCAGCGCTAACGTCCGCATTGTAACAGTTCAACAAGGGGGGGATGACGGGGCAGGCCAGAAGAAGAGTCATGCTTAGGCGAATGTCCCTCAGTGCGTCGAAAGTGGTCATTTCGACCATCTGAGATCGCCCGAAGGGACGTCACAGAGTTTCCCCCAACCAGCAGCTCAAAGCGCTCACGTGTCAGTTGGTTTGGTGGCCTGATCTAAACGGCTGGACGCGGGATTAACTTTGCGTAAAGTCCGCGCCGAGACTCGCCCCTGTTGACTCGACTAAGCCACCAAGAGCGTGTCTCCGGCCCGGCGCTTCGCAGCGTCGGGCCGCTTGCAACGGGGGATCCGGTCGTTGGGGAGCGTCCGGATCTCCTTTGCAAATATCCCCCTCAACCCGCGCTGACGAAGCTGTCCAGGACCTTCTTGCGGCCTGCATGCTCGAAGTCGATTTCGAGCTTGTTGCCCTCGATCGCAGCGATGGTGCCGTAGCCGAACTTGCCGTGGAACACGCGCTGGCCAAGCTCGAGGTCGGTGCGTCCCTGATTGCCTAAAGATACGGCTGAGGCGCGGGCTTCGATGACGCGCTGCGGCTGGGCGTTGAAGCGGCCTTCGCGGCTGGCCCGCTGGAATCCCGGCCCGCGCGTGCTGGCGCGCATCGACTGAGCTGGACCGAGGTGCGCGAACGGATCGGCGCGCTCGGACCATTGCGCACGCCACAGGCTTTCGCCGCCGGTCATGGTCGTTTCCTGCTCGATGTGCGCATCGGGCAGCTCGTTCAGGAAGCGGCTGGGGATGCTGCTTGTCCATTGGCCGTAGATCCGGCGGTTGGCGGCGTGGATGATCGTCGCGCGGCGGCGGGCGCGGGTGATCGCGACGTAGGCGAGACGGCGTTCCTCCTCGAGGCTGGCGAGCCCGCCTTCGTCGAGCGAACGCTGCGATGGGAACACGCCTTCTTCCCAGCCAGCGAGATAGACGATGTCGAACTCCAGGCCCTTGGCGGCGTGGATCGTCATGATCGTGACGCGCTCGCCCTGCCGCGCTTCGTCATTGTCCATGACCAGGCTGACGTGCTCGAGGAACGCCTGCAGCGACTCATATTCTTCCATCGCGCGCGTGAGCTCGGCGAGGTTTTCCAGGCGACCGGCGCTTTCGGCGGAACGGTCGGCCTGAAGCATCGCGGTGTAGCCGCTTTCGTCGAGCACGATGCGCGCCAGCTCGGGGTGGGGCAGGGTGGCCGACATCTCGCGCCAGCGGGCGACGTCGGCGACGAAGTTGGTGAGGCTGCGCCGTGCCTGCGGCGTCAGCTCGTCGGTGCCGACCAAAGATGCGGCGGCGAGCAGCAACGGCTGCTGGAGCGCGCGGGCATGGGTGTGGATCGTCGCCAGCGCTTTGTCGCCGATGCCGCGCTTGGGCTGATTGACGATGCGTTCAAAGGCGAGGTCGTCGGCAGGCTGGTTGATCAGGCGCAGGTAAGCGACGGCGTCGCGGATCTCCGCGCGCTCGTAGAAGCGGAAACCGCCGATGATCTGATAGCTGAGGCCGATCGCGATGAAGCGCTCTTCGAATTCGCGCGTCTGGAACTGGGCGCGGACGAGGACCGCAATGTCGTCGAGCGAGCCGCCGCTGCGCATATGAGATTCAGCTTCCTCGCCGACGCGGCGCGCTTCTTCGGGTCCGTCCCACACGCCGATGACACGAACCTTCTCGCCGTCGCCTGCGTCCGTCCACAATGTCTTGCCGAGACGGCCGGCGTTGTTCGCGATCAGCCCATCGGCAGCTGCAAGGATATGCGAGGTCGAACGGTAATTCTGTTCGAGCCGGATGACCTTCGCGCCCGGAAAATCCTTCTCGAAGCGCAGGATGTTGGCGACCTCGGCACCGCGCCATGAGTAGATCGACTGGTCGTCGTCGCCGACGCAGCACAAATTGCGCCGCGGCTCGGCGAGCAGCTTCAGCCATTCGTACTGTGCTTGGTTGGTGTCCTGATATTCGTCGACGAGCAAATAGCGGAAGCGGTCGCGGTAGCTTTCGAGCACGTCCGAATGGCGACGGAAGATCACCAGCATGTGCAACAGCAGGTCGCCGAAGTCGCAGGCGTTCAGCGTCTTCAGCCGCTCCTGATATTGCGCGTAGAGCTCGCTGCCGCGGCCGGCCGCGAAGGCTTCGGACTCGCCCGTGTCGACCTGCTCCGGAGTCCAGCCGCGGTTCTTCCAACGATCGATTAAGCCCGCGAGCTGACGCGCCGGCCAGCGCTTCTCGTCCAAGTTCGCCGCCTGGATCAGCTGCTTGAGCACACGCAGCTGGTCGTCGGTGTCGAGGATGGTGAAGTTGGAATGGAGTCCGACCAGCTCGGCATGGACGCGCAGCATCTTCGCCGCCACCGAGTGGAAGGTGCCGAGCCACGGCATGCCTTCGAGCGCACCGCCCGACAGCCTGCCGACGCGTTCGCGCATTTCGCGCGCCGCCTTGTTGGTGAAGGTGACCGACAGGATCTGGCTCGGCCAGGCTTTGCGCGTCGCGATCAGATGAGCGAGGCGCGCCGTCAGCGCGGCGGTCTTCCCCGTGCCCGCGCCCGCAAGGACGAGCACCGGCCCTTCCGTTGACAGCACGGCGTCGCGCTGCGGCGGATTCAGGCCCTGGACATATCCGGGCTCGGTCATTGGGGCAGACGATTCAGGCACTTGGCGGAGGTAGGGGGCGGGGCCGTGGACGGCAACCGAAGGCTCGCCGAATCGCGGCTGTTGTGGCATTGACCGTCATGAGAACAAAGGGAGACCAGAGATGCCCAAAGGTCAATGCCATTGCGGCGCCGTGCGCTACGAGATGTCGAGCGACACCAAGCATCAGGCGATCTGCCATTGCTCTGACTGCCGACGCCACGCGGGTGCTCCATTCGTGTCCTGGGCCTTGGTCGACAGGGACGGGATGAAGGTCGAAGGCGAAACGCGCGAATATGCGTCGTCGGAGCATGGGCGGCGGCATTTCTGCCCGCAGTGCGGGACCAGCCTGTTCTATACGAACGAGGCCATCTTCCCGGGATTGATCGATGTGCAGACGGGGACGCTGGACGATCCGGATTCGCTGCCGCCAAAGGCCCAAGTGCAAACAGCCGAGCGACTCGGATATGTGAATCGGCTCGCTGAAATCCCCGCGTTCGACCGTTATCCGGGATAGCAGCCGAGTCGAATCGGGCCGCCTACCGGGGGAATCCCGGAAGTTCCAACTGTTGTTCCCGATATCCCCGTTATCCACAGCCTAATTACCAAAAATTTTGCTTTTGCGACTCGGTCGAGGGGTGCATGTTGATCAGGTGATCGGGGCGGAAGTCCCAGTCTCCCCGGAAAGACCGGCAACGGTAACAAGGGCGAGGAAGGGATAGAAGAACCGATCTCCGCCGGCAGGAATGGGAAGAACTTTCGGGTTCGACTCGGGCCAGCCGGGAAGAGGCGCCGGAAGAGGAAATGCCCTCTAGCGCGACGCGGCTCCCGGATCTCCTTGTGGGATTTGGTGAGCAAAGCGGGACGCAAGAGATGTTTCCCCAAGAAGGGCCGCGGAACATCGGACGGTTTTGATCGGGCGACCGGTTTCGGGACTTCGGATCGAAAGATCAGGAACTCGGGGTCAGGCCAAACGAACAGGCCGGACATCGAAAGACAAGCGAACCTTCGGGAGGCGCAGTCCGGTAGAAGTCAGGGCTTCTCTTCGGAGAGAGCAGTGCGATGGAAAGCGACGCCTGAGCTGGTGAGCCAGGATCGAGAAGCGGGGAACCAAACCTTCACGGGAGCGGGGACCAGGTAGACCGAACACCGGCAGATCCTTCGCTCGGCGCAGTGGGGGCTGGCAGCAATGCCGGCCCCCATTTCTATTGGGGGATCGCGTATCCAGCGTAGCGCCCAGGAATGTCCGCTTTCGACCCAAAACGGACGTTAGTTTCCATAGACGATCAGCCTGCCTAATGATCTTCGCCGCCGCCAGGGTTGCTGGGTAGCGACTAGCCATCCAGCCTCCGTTCGGATTCGGCACAGCAAAGCTGACGCTATTAACAACGACTGTCGTGGGCCTTACTTTTCCGGCGCCTTAGGGTCCTGATTCACCCCTAGGGTGGGGTCGCCTTGGTTCACCTTGGCGACCCCTTTCCAATCCCTAGCGCAACTCTACCCGTCAACCGCGTCGGCCCATAATTGTTGAATTTCCGTTTAGCTAAGTGTATGAGCTTAAGCGGTAAATCATAGGCGTCTTACCGGTCGTTTGCTGTCTGGGGGTGCCACATGAAAATCCGTCACATCGTGCTTGCATCGTTCGTCGGTGGACTGGCGCTGGCCTCTCCAGCGAGGGCTGGTCCCACCATCACCTTCACCGAGGGTGCGGAGAGTAGGGAAGTCATTCCCATCCCAGGGGTGACTGGGATAGATCCAGCTTTCTTCGTCGCCAGCGGAGGAACTATCGGGAACGTAGAGCTGATCAACTTCTACGCGGATGCGCCGGCCCTGTTCACTTTTACGTTCAACCTCCTAGATCCGGACGGCTCCATCAGCGACCAGATCACGTTCTCGAACACCTTCCCAAACCGTCCCACCAGCCTGTTTGTGACCTTCGCGTCCGACCCCACCACTATCAAGGTCACCGGCGTGATTTACGGGACTGGGCCGGAGACGGGCGGCCTTCAAACGATCCCGCTTCCGGCCAACATGCCGGGCGCCCGTGATGCGCTCGGGAACCCTAGGCTGACGGTTATGGCGCAGTCGGACCTCGACCCCGCTGTTCCCGAACCGGCCACCTGGGCGATGATGCTGGTCGGCTTTGGCGCAATCGGCTTCTCTGTTAGGCGCAGACGCAAGAACTTTATTCTGGCGCAAGCTTAGTCCGTCTGGCTCTAGGAGGAATGCGGTCGCAGATTGCGGCCGCATTTCTTATGTCCGCTTTCCACCCATTGCGGACATTAGCGTTGCCTTAGCAAACAACGAGCTATTTGGCGCAGATGAGGAGCCAGTCAGCTCAGAGTATGCCTCGTGGAAAATGATGGCCCGAGGGCGAGGGACGGAGCGGGCAGTTGGGATGACCCGACAAATGCCGAGCAGTTCGCGGCAAGCCTCAACAGACGCCGTGAAGAAGGGGCAGAACTGGAGAAAGATCTGCTCAACGATGTCCCCATGCTTTACGGGACGCCCGGAAGCTGGGGTGACGAGCGCTTAGCGAGAATTCGTCGCGACGAGATGCGGCGTCGAAGCGACGGCGGCGTCCTGAAAACCCCGCGATCCCAGGCTGCACCACTTCCCTTTGAGCGCCTGACTGGAGCCTTGGCCGTTCTCTTCTTGTTGTTCGTCTTGCTCGTCAATTTGACTTGAGGACGCGGAAATAAACCCGAGGCCATCGGGTTGGCCATCCGGCCGCGGAGCCGCTTCAACGCAAGCGTGTCAGTTCCGCCCGAACCTTGGGAGCAGCATCCCGGTTCTGCTCCGGTACGCCTTGTAGTCGGACGCGAGCTCCGACTGCATGATATCCCGCTCTTCCATCCGCGCTGCCGTGCCGTAGAGCACAATCAGCACAGCCACTAAGCCGGCTACAATCCAGCTCGCCGACAGCAGCGCACAGGCACACCAGAAGATGACGTAAGCCGTGTAGAGCGGGTGCCTAACGAAGCGGTAGGGCCCCGATTGCACGAGCTTCGGAGGGACCGCCCTCGAGAAGGCGAGCGAAAGTGTTTTTTGCCGCGTGGCCCGCAGAGCGGCGTGAAAGATCGCGGCAGCGAGGATGGCCAAAATCGCCGACGCGAGAGTCCGCGTTATTGGGATCGCTGGACTCGTTGCGACACTGATCAGCGTAGCGACGCCCGTGGCCAAGGACACCAGGAGCAATATCGCGAGCAATGGCCGGCGCGGACTGTCTTTGGCGAAGTGGCCCACCGCCCGCGCGAACCAGATGCCAATGCCGACGAGGAGCAAGACGCATCCCCATCGTAACAGATCGGCGAAATTCATCGAGTTCATAGTCCGAGCGTTTCGAGTGTCCGGGCTGGAGGCTTGCTCATTGCGCCATTCATTACGGACTTGGCCGCACCCGGCAAGAAGTTCCGGGGCTCATCACCAAGCCCATAAGAATATTCTGAAGCCCTGCGACCAAAATCCGACTCCGGCGTTTGGCGAGTTAGGTGGCGGCGACAATTGGGTCGCTGGAGCGGCGGGCACGAAGGAGTGGAACGTGTTCCGCGCACTTGCAGCTCTCAGCCTGACTTCCGCCGCATCCCTTGCAGCCGCAGCAACGGCCGACGTTTCGTCGCTCAGCTCCACCAATGCGTGGTGGGAACGGGTGACGGTCACCATCGGCGGCGACGGCCAGCCCCAGTCGTGCAAATTCGAATCCAGCCTGACGCCGGGCGCGGCCAAGAGCTGCGACGTGGAAGCGAGCGCAGGTGCGCAGGACAAGCTGTCGAGCAAGGGCAGCAAGGACCAGTATACGCGCATCACCTTTGAGCGCCGCTTCACGCCCGGCGCACAGGGCAACGTCGAGCCGCCCGCGGGTGACATGCTGCTCGGGCAGCAGGTGATGGCGCTTGCCATCGGCTCCAAGGGCACGGTCGAGAATTGCGAAGTGGTCTCGACGTCGGGAGAGGTGCAGCCCGGCTACGGCTGCAAGGAAGCCTCCGCCGAGAAATTCCACGCAAGCGCGACAACGGGCGCGGCGGCTGCGCCGAAGCAGGGCTATATGACGATCATCGTCTACGGTCATCAGGAACACGTCGTCTGAGCGAGCACTGACGGCTGTTTCGGCAGCCTTCAGCTGACTATGATTTGGGTGTGCATTCCCATCGAGGAGTGCATGAAGTGGCTGCAATGCACGTTGTAGGTGCCGGCCGCGGGAACGAGCGTGATCGTCTTGGTCTCATGACCCTTGAGCTCGACCTCGCCCTCCGGCGCGGCGCCTGCAGTGATGCGGGAAGCCGCGAAGAATTCCCTGGCCGTGAAGTCGTGTCCGCTGTTGGCCACGTTCTGCAAGGTGAGCGTCACCGGCTTCCCCGCGGCGAGTCGGATGGGAGCCGGCGCAAAGGCATAGTTGCGCAGTTGAATCACCTGGGCAGCGGGTTCCTGCGCGGCGGCCGGTGCGACCAGGCTCAGGGACAGAATTGCAGCGAACGCGAATCGGGGACGGGACATGGCGACCTCCTGACCCCCTTCGAGTTCCATCTTATCATCGAAATGTTCAGCGACCCATGACCGTTGGGCGATTCCCAGGGCCATCCGACCAAGTTCCTTCGCTTTAATGGGGGGAGTACGAACTGCTGAGTCTCATAACGGCACACAATTAATCATCAATTCGTTGAAACGCACCATTGTTTACGCTAATGGGTTAACGAATCGATAACGGGCAACAGGGAGTATTTGATATGCGGTTGTTACACGCAGCCTTGGCAGCAGCTGCCAGCCTCGCCTTCTCGACGACGGCCCTCGCGCAGGGTGTTAGCCTTCTGCCTAACCAAATTGTCGGTACTCCCGGCGTGGGCGAATATGCCTTTTTCTTCACGAGCGACCCGCCTCCTGTTGGCTTCGGGGACATCTCGGCGGACTTCACGCACAATGGCATCCCTTATACTGGGGCCGCACCGGGCGGGCAGCTGCTGACGAACGGCAATTTTTCACCAGCCGGCTATTGGGTTGATACCTACTCCTTCATCCTCGGAGAAAGTGGGGTGGGAAGTGGTGACGTGACGACGTCGACGGCCATCCTCAGCTCGCCCACCGATCTGGATTTCTACGCGGTGTTGGTCAACGGCGTGCTGGCAACGCACACGCAAAACACCGATTATACCGATCAGTGGACAGCAGTGGGTGTTCCAATCACCGCCGGGGCATGGAACACAATTCAGCTCGTCTATAATGTTGCCAATCTTCAGGGTAACGCGGGCTACACTGGTCACGCAACGTTTAATCCTAATCCGGTTCCGGAGCCGGCGACCTGGGGCATGATGCTTCTTGGTTTCGGTGTTGTGGGTTTCGCGATGCGCCGGAAGAAGGCGACGGTTCCTCAGTTCGCCTGACCTAAGCGAACCAAGTGATACATGAGAGGCGGCCTAACGGCCGCCTCTTTTTTATGACCGCTTTATGACCGCGTACTATCGCAGCCATCTGCAACCGGATCGATCCTGCGACAAAAAAGGGGCCGCCCGTCCCGCGTGAGAGGGAGGGGGACGGGCGGCCGGAAGGGCTAGGCGGCGTCGGCCACCATGCTGCCTTCGAGTTTTCCGAGCTCGCCTGACTGGCGCGCCTTGCGGCCGTAGACGATCTCGAACAGCGGGCTGGCCATCATCGTCGTGACGATCGCCATCAGCACCATCATCGAGAAGAGGGTCGGTCCGATGACGCCCTTCTGCAGGCCGATGTTGATGATGATCAGCTCCATCAGGCCGCGCGAGTTCATCAACGCGCCGATGCCGAGCGCGGTGCGATTGTCCTCACCCGACAGCCGAGCCGCCGCCCAGCAGGCGCCGAACTTGGCGAGGATCGAGACCGCGAGGATGCCGAGCGCGATGAGCAGCAGAGAGGGCGAGTTCACCATGTCGAGCCGGGTGTTGAGACCGGAGAAGGTGAAGAACATCGGCAGGAGCAGGATGACCGTCATCGGCTCGAGCTTCTTCTTCAGCTCCGCGACGAACAGGCCGCGCGGCATCACGGCGCCGAGCAGGAAGCCGCCGAACACCGCGTGGATGCCGATCGCGTCCATCAGGAAGGCGGAGAGGCAGAAGAGCATCAGCGTGACGCCCAGGATCGTCATGCTCATCTCGCCCTTTTCCTCGACCATGCGGCCGAGCGGCGCCAGCAGGCGGCGGCCGAAGATCAGCATGAAGGCGGCGTAGCTGACGCCCCCCACGATCGCGACGACCGCAACACCCGGACCTGCGCCGAAGGTGGCCAGAACGATGGCGAGCACGCACCATGATGCGGCGTCATCGAACGCGCCGGCGGTCAGCGACAACGTGCCCAGCGATGAGTTCGAAAGGCCGCGCTCATTGATGATCCGCGCGAGCATCGGGAAGGCGGTCAGCGCGATGCAAGCGCCCATGAACAGGGTTGCGTTGAACTGGCTGATGCCGGGCGCAAAGAGGCCGGGGACCGTCAGCAGGAATGGCGTGATCAGGATTGCCAGCGCGAATGGGGTGAGGATGCCGGCCGCCGACACGCTCGCGGCGCTGCGCGCCTTGGTCTTGAAGTGGTCGAGCTGGAGCGTCAGGCCCACGATGAACATGTACAAGCCGACACCGAGCTGCGCGCCGGCGTAGAGGACGTTCTTCGTCTCCTTGGGAAAGATCGCGCCCTGAAGGTCGGGCAGGACCAGGCCGAAGAGCGACGGGCCGAGGATCACGCCGGCGATCATCTCGCCGACGACCTGCGGCTGGCCGAGGCATTTCTGGCCGAGCCATCCGACGACCCGGCAGGCGGCGATGATGATCGCGAGCTGCAGGAAGAAATGGATGCTGTAGTCGCCCGGCGAGAAGCTCTTCGCCGCATTCACTGCGGGGCCGTGCGCCCCGAGGATGTCGCTCAGCACCTTGAGCGATTCATTCAATAGATCCGGCACTGGATTTCCCCTCCCCGAGCCTGACGGATGCCGACAGGTGGGCGGAAGAAATCGGACCGCACAATGCTGAAGTGAGAGCCGCGAAGGCGATTTCCCGGCCGAATGCGAATTCTGTTGCAGGTGCGCTACGAAGTAGTAACGTACCTACATGGAAGCACTTATAATGTAGCAACGTAGGTTCAATCGGGAGACACGTTTGAAGAGCTTCAGCAGCCGCGAATTCAACCAGGACGTGAGCCAGGCGAAGCGACTCGCGCAGTATGAGCCGATCTTTGTCACCGACCGCGGGCGGCCCACGCACGTGCTCCTGAGCATCGATGCGTATCGCCATCTCGTCGGCAAGTCGGACACGATCGCCGATCTCCTCCGCTCGGAGGAACCGATTGCCGCCGATCCCGACTGGCGGGCGACGAGTCCGTGGGTGCGGAGGACTTAGCCATGCATCTGCTCGACACGGACGTGGTCTGGGCGTTGCGGGGTCAGGACACGGCCCGCCCGGATGAGGCGCTCTTCGAATGGGTCGCGGAGCAGATGCCGGGGACCTTGTTCGTGTCGGCCATCACGATGATGGAGTTCGAGAGCGGGGCGAAGTCGCTCGAGCGCAGGGATAAGCCGGCGGCTGCGGCGATCCGGAGCTGGATCGACACGAAGCTGCGGCCTGCCTTCGAAGGGCGCGTGATTGCCGTCGACGATGCGGTGGTAAAGCGTTGGTCGCAGCTGGCTTACTCGGACCTTCGCGACGGGCTGCTGGCCGCTACGGCGGTGGAGCATGGACTGACCATCGCGACGCGCGAACCGGCGAACTTCAAAACGGGCAAGGTGAAGACGCTCAACCCTTGGAGCTATGCGCCCGATGCTGACGAACTCGACTGGAGACGCGCTTCGCAGAGTGCACCGATCTGGCTCAAGAGCCTGTTCGTCCGCGCCTGATCAGGCGGCTGCCGAAAGCTCCGAAACAAGCTCGCGGTGCGAGGGCAGGTCGCGCGCGGCCTTTTCGCCGAATGCGCGGATGCGCTCGAACAGGCGTTGGGCCGCTGCGACCTTCGGGAAGTCGGATCGACCGGCTGACAGGTCGGTCGGATATTCCATGCCGTAGAGAATGTACTGGTAGTTGAAGAAGGCGAAGCTTTCGACGTCGAGGATGAAGTCGAAGCGGCCCGGCGGGCGGTAGCGCCACTGAGCGAGGAGGTCCTGCAACTCCTCCGGGATCGTCGCCGGATCGGTGTTCTCGCGCCAGAAGGGCTCGTCGCGCTGCGACAGGCAGTAGTGGAGCTTCAGGAACTTCACGATGTTCTCGAACCGCGCCGTCATCAGCTGGTTGAAGCGGCGGGAGGGGGCGTCGATCGGGCCGTAGTGGGGGAACAGCTCGGCGATCATGCCGACCGCGGCCTCAATCAGGACGAGACCGGTCGCTTCGAGCGGTTCGAGGAAGCCGGCCGACAGCCCGACGGCGACGCAATTCTTAACCCATTGCTTCTCGCGATAGCCGGTCTCGAAGCCGAGGATACGGACGGCGTCGGCGTTGAAGGACGGGCCGACATAGTCGCGTAACGTTTCGACCGCGCGATCGTCGTCCATATGATCGCCGGAGTAGACGCAGCCGATGCCGCGGCCGCCCGCGAGGCCGATGTCCCAGGTCCAGCCGGCGCCGTGCGCGGTTGCGAGGGTGTAGCTTTCGATGGGCGCGTCGGGCTCGGCATAAGGCACGCGGCATACGGCGGCGCGATTGGCGAACAGGCGGTCGCGGACGGAGTGGAATGGGCTGCCCAACGCACGGCCAATCAGCTCGGCGCGGAAGCCGCTGCAATCGACATAGAGGTCTGCGGTGAGTTCGCTGCCGTCCTTGAGGATCAGCTTGCCGATGGCGCCGGTCGCGTCGAGCTCCGCGTGATCCAGCTCGCCCTGAAGATGGACGACGCCAAGTTCCTCCGCGCGTTCGGCAAGCAGGCGTGCGAGGCTGTGGGCGTCGATGTGGTAGGCGTAGTTGAGCGGACCGTCGAAGTCCGGCTCGCCGGGACGTTTGGGACCGCGCCGCGCGCCGGCGACACGGTTCTGGATCGTCACCGCTTCGGCAAACGATGGACGGGACTTCTCGTCCTGCAGCAGCCAGTAGGGGACTAGACTGGTTTCCTCCGAGTAGAAGGGCGCTTCGAACGGGTGGAAGAAGCGGTGCTTTTTCTCCGGTGTCGGCGCGCGGAGCCAGTCAGCGAAGAGAATGCCTTGTTTGAAGGTCGCGGAGGAATCCCGGATGAACTTGCGCTCGTCGATCTCGAGAAAACGCAATGTGTCGCGGATCGTCGGGAACGTGCCTTCACCGACGCCGATGATCCCGATGTCGGGCGATTCCAGCAACGTGATGCTGAGGTGCGGGTTGTCGCTAAGGCCGAGCGACTTGGCGAGGTAGGCCGCGGACAGCCAGCCCGCGGTTCCGCCGCCAACGATCAAGATGCTTTTCCGCCCGTCGCTCACGCGACTTCATTATCAGAGTATACGCGGCGGAATAGAGCGCGGTTCTAGCGGGTCTCAGCCGACCCCAGGACCTCAACGACGTCACCGAAATGCACGACGCCGACGATTTCCTGGTCGGAGTCGGTGACCTCGATGCGATGGCTCAGCGTAAGGCGGCCATCGCGGACGCTCTGGGCGGCCATGTCCCGGGCCATGCATTCCGCACTGTCCATCGCCGCCGCTGCATCCGGCATTTCTTCGCCCTCGGGATCCAGCGCGGTCTCGTCATTGTACAAGTGGAAGTAAAAACGCGGCATAATCGCCAAAAACGCCAATCGTCAGCGACGGTTTCCGTCCTTGCGCTCTTGAAACAACCTTAGGCGGGGCGCACGGGCTGACGCAGGATCGTCTTCAGCTTCTCCGGCGCAGTCTTGCGCGGATCGCCAAGATAGATTTCGTGATGCGGCCCCGCGAAGCTGTAGCCGCCGTTCGGCATCACCTCGTTGTGCAGTTCGGCCAGCAAAGGCCCTTCGTCATCGTAGCTGCCGATGTGCAAAGCCTGCAGGGACAAGCCTTCGTCCAGCTTGTCGAGACGCAGGCTCTTGGGGACAGCGCCGACCTTCTCCAACACCTTCGAGGTCGCGACCTTGAAGGCGGCTTGGTCGACGAAGTCGGGCATCATGATCATCATGGTCCAGTTCCACTCGTCCTTGCGTCGGGCGGTGAAGCTTTCCGGATCAGGCGCTGACCAAAGACCTTCGAGCGGCGGCACCACGAAGTCGTGGCCGTTCGCCTTGCACGCGAACTTGATGGTGTAGGCGGTGGCGAAAAGTGCCTCGACAGCGTGCTTGTATGCAGGCGCGGTGTTCGGGTCGCCGTGACCGTCGACCATCAGGTAGCTCAGTGACGGCACATCCACCGTCACGAAGCGATTGATCGGAGCGCTGAACAGCTCCTTCCTGCTCTTCTTCAGGTCCAGCTTTTCCATGCGGTCCTCATGGGGTCTATCCCGATGTCAGGCTGCTTTCTGCCTCAATAGGGCGATGCGCGACAATCGCAGGAGCAGCGCTATGAGATGCATCGTTCGGTTCCTGCTGCTCTGCCTTGTCCTGACCGCGCCGGCTGCCGCGCAATCGGGGGCCACGCTCTTCCAGAATGTGCGAATCTTCGATGGGAAGAGCGCGACGCTTTCCCCGCCTTCGAGCGTGTTGGTGCGCGGCAATCTGATCGAGCGGATTTCGCCGGGTGCGATTGCGCCCGAGCCTGGCACGAAGGTGATCGACGGGGGCGGGCGGACGCTGATGCCCGGCCTAATCGATGCGCATTGGCACGCGATGCTGCTGGTGCTGTCGCCAGCGGAGATGCTGACGGGCGACGTCGGCTACGCCAACCTTGTTGCAGCCGACGAGGCCAGGGATACTCTGCTGCGCGGCTTCACGACGGTTCGCGATGTCGGCGGGCCGGTGTTCGGCCTGAAGCGGGCAATCGACGAGGGATTCGCCGAAGGTCCGCGCATCTATCCGTCGGGCGCGATGATCACGGTGACCAGCGGCCACGGCGATTTCCGCACGATCGGCGACTTGCCGCGTCAGATCGGCGGTCCGCTGAACCGTGGCGAGGAGATTGGGGGATTCGCGGTCGCTGATAGCCCAGACGAGGTGCGGGTGCGCGTCCGCGAGCAGCTGATGCAGGGCGCATCGCAGATCAAGCTGACCGGCGGGGGCGGGGTGTCGTCGCCGTTCAGTCCGATTGACGTGGTCACCTTCACCGAGCCCGAGCTTCATGCTGCGGTCGAGGCGGCGAGCAACTGGAACACCTATGTGACCGTGCATGCCTTCACGTCGGCCGCGATCCGGATCGCGATCGCAGCCGGCGCCAAGTGCATCGAGCACGGCTTCCTGATGAACGAAGACGACGCGAAGCTGATCGCGTCCAAGGGAATCTGGCTGAGTTTGCAGCCCTTGCCTGACGAGATGCGGACCGGTCTGCCGGTAGGTTCGGTGCAGCGCGAAAAGGCCGACGAGGTCTGGCCCGGCATCGACAACGCCTACCGTCTAGCGCGGAAGTATCACATCAAGACTGCGTGGGGGACCGACGTTCTTTTCTCGCGGGCGCTAGCGACGAAGCAGGGCGCCATCCTGGCATCGCTGACGCGCTGGTACACCCCGGCCGAGGCGCTGATCATGGCGACGTCCACCAACGCCGAGCTGCTGCGCCTGTCGGGTCCGCGCAATCCCTATCCGGGGGCACTCGGTGTGGTTCAGCCGGGCGCTTATGCCGACCTGCTGCTGGTCGACGGCAATCCGCTGCAGGACATCAACCTGATCGCGAACCCGGGGAAGAATTTCCTGGTCATCATGAAGAACGGGCAGATCTTCAAGGACACGCTCGACAGGTGATCAGACGTCCAGCTCTCCATCCTCCGAGCGGGCCTGGCGGATGAGGCGGCGGCCGCCGAAGATGAGGCCGATCCCGACCGCCAGCGGCGGCACGCCGAACATGAGCACCATCGGCACCATGCTGAGCATGCTGCTCGGCTCCGTGAACGACATCGCCAGTCCGTAGAGCGTGCAGAGTCCGCTGACGCCGGCGATCAGGATTCCGACCGCCAGCAATATCCCCCCGAAAAGCATCTTCATGCGGCCGGTCTCCCCCCTGTTTCCCGATGGCGAGCCAGGACGCCCGCACCCTCCGCGCCCGCTCGGTAGAATGTGTTGTAGGTGTCGAACGGAATGATCTGCCCATCCGGCGTCACGAAGTGCACGCAGCTGCGCTTCACGGTGCCGAGATCGAAATTGTAGCGATCGAGGAACTGCAGGATCACGACGCGGAAGCTGTTGGCGTAGCTGAGCTCCTCCGGCACCATGGCGTGCGGCAGGCAGCAGAGCAGTCCGGCGAGCTTTTCCTCCGTGTTCGCCTGTGCGGTCGCGAGCGAGAGCAGGTCGAGGATCTTCGTGCGCAGCTCCGGATAGGCTTCGTAGCTGATGGTGTTCGGGCCGCTGAGGATGACCTCCGGCGGAAGGAGATTGGTGAGCGGGGTGACCTGCTGCCCGTCGCGAAGCGCATAGCCGATCGAGATCTGATCCGGGTTGCAGGGCAAGGGGATCATGTCGTCGGTCGAGAAGACGCCGGACTTGCCGACTTCGCGGCGGATTTGGGTGAGCAGGACGCGGTTCTCGTTGGCGTCGAAATGTTCGTTGCGGCCGGCGTCCTGCACCGGCTGGAAGGTGACGCCGCGGACGCACTTCCAGGTGAGCGCGTGACGGACGATGTCCGCGACTTCGTGATCGTTGACCCCGCGTTTCACGACGGCGACGAGGGTGGTCGAGAGGTTGACGGCTTCGAGGGCTTCGAGCGCCTCGCGGCGGATGCGGCTGAGCCTGGCGCCGCGCAGATCCATGAGCGCATCGTCGTTCATGGAGTCGAACTGGAGATAGACTTCGAGCTGCGGCGCGTAGCTGGCGAGGCGTTCGACGAAGGCCCGGTCCTGGGCGATGCGGACGCCGTTGGTGTTGATCATCACGTGGCGCACCGGGCGCCGCTTCACCGCGTCGAGGATCTCGAAGAAGTTGGGATGGATCGTTGGTTCGCCGCCGGAGAGCTGCACCAGGTCGGGCTCGCCTTCACTTGCGACGAGGGCGTCGAGCATGCGCTCGATTTCCGCGAGCGGGCGGTGCGCGCCGTGAATGTCGGTCGCGTTGGCGAAGCAGACGGGACAGGCGAGATTGCAGGCCTCGTTGATCTCGATGATCGCGAGGCAGCTGTGCTGCTCATGATCGGGGCAGAGGCCGCAATCGAAGGGGCAGCCCGCTTCGGTGCGGGTCTGCGTGGTCAGCGGGCGATCGCCGGGCTTCAGCCAGAGCTTCTGCTGCTGCCAATAATCGAGATCGTCGCTGATCAGCGTCTTCTGCACGCCGTGGTCGCGGCAGCGCTTTAGGTAGAAGACCTTGGCATCCTCGATGATGATCTTGGCCGGGACGGGCTCGAGGCATTTCTCGCACAGGCTCGTCGTCTGGCTGTGGAAGAGATAGTGCGCGGCCTTGCGCTGGGGGTGGTGCGGCTCAGGCGGACCCGAGTTGTCCGAAGCGGCTACGGCGCCACCAGATAAGTCCATATGCAATCAGCCCCAGCATCAGGAAGTGGAACAGATTCAGCGGACCGAGCACCGCTGCGTACGGCTTCAGGAACTCCCACGCGAAGCGCTGGGCAGCATAATAGATTATCATCGCCTGGAAAGCATGGTCGCGGGCCCAGGGCGCGCCGGTGAAGCGGGCGCGGAGATAGACGGCCAGGAACGCCGCCATCGCCAGCGCCTCGTAGAGCTGGACGGGATGGCGACCGATGCCGTCACCGAGGTCGACTGCCCACGGGACGTTCGACGGAATGCCGTAGGTGTAATCGGGCAGTCCAGCGAAGAAGCAGCCGAAGCGGCCGATGACGATGCCGACGCAGATCGGGAGGACGAACGCGCCGCCGGTGGATTGGCGAACGCCGTGGAGGCGCTTCCACAGCTCGACCGCAACGATCGCCCCGGCAAGGGCGCCCGCGATGCTGTGCGATGGTGCGACGATGGGACCGCGCAGGGAGTTGGCGGAGCCGAACAGCCAGGCGCCGAGGACGCCGCCGACGGCGAGGCTGACGAAATAGCTGGGCGTGGTGATGCCTGAGAGGCGGAGCGAGTCCTCGGGCCATCGGCGCTGCTGCCACCACGCCGCGAGTGCGGCGGAAATCCAGGCCAGGGCGTCGAAGGCGTAATGCGCGGCCGGATTGGTGGGGACCTCGATCATCCGGCGGAAGTAGAAGCCGGGTTCAGCGCTGTCCGCAAGCGAGAGGAAGAGTCGCCATCAGCATCGTACCGTCGGCGTGGCGATGGAGCTTCAGCGTTCCGCCGAGCTCCTCGGCGCGCTCAATCATGCCGTCGAGGCCGACGCCGCTGTCCCACGAATTGAGCGTCTCGTTCCGGCCGTCGTCGCGGATCGAGAGCAGCACGCGCTCCTTGTTCGCGGAGATGTGAACCGACACGCGGGTGGCGTTGGCGTGCCGGTGGACGTTAGCCAGCGCTTCCTGGACGATACGGTAGATGCAGCATTGAAGCTCTTCTGCCAGGTCGTCAGCAACAACGATGTCGGTTTCGAACCTGAGGCCGGTTCGCGCTTCGTATCCGGCGATGAACAGTCGCAGCGCTTCTGAGAGGCTGCGGCCTTCGAGCGCCGGAGGATGTCCGAGGAAGGAGAAGGTGCGGATTTCCTTCAACAGGGTGTCGACGATCTCCTGTTGCTCGGCGATCAGCTCCATGGCCTCGGGCGGCGCCAGGGATTCAAGGTTTGCGAGATTGAGCCGCAGCGCGACGATGAGCTGTGCGGTGGAGTCGTGCAGGTCGCGCGCAATGCGCTTCCGTTCATCCTGATGCGCGTCGAGGATGAGTGTCGTCAGCGACGGAAATTGCTCGGCGCCAGCCTCCGGCCGGCCGTTCTCAAGTCTCACAACACCCCCCTGCTGTGATCGATTTCGGTCTAAGCCTAACAGCTTTCCGTTTGTTTTCTATAGGAAAATTTGAAACATCTGTTTCAGAACCAGAAACTGAGAGCCCCGGAAAGGAGCAGCGCAAGGCCGAGAACGAAGGCCTTGTCGGCGTGGCGTTCGAACCGATCGTCGGTCCTGCTGATCGCATGGTGCGACAAGCCGCAGCCGACGAGGAAGGCTAGCGCTGCACCGAAGGAAAGCTCGTCAGCCGGCGTGCTCGCCGACTTTCCGCTGACATGGACCACGGTGACGATCAGCAGCGCCACGCCGAGCAACGTCGCGGATGAATCGACGATGTAATGTGCCCTCATGGTGACTCATCTCTCCTGCGCGTCGTCTCGTCGGTGCTGATAAAGCACAGCCGCGCAAAAGCTAATGGGGGCGGGAACGGACATGGTTAACGTCCGTTCGCGCAGGTTCCGGCGTCCTGTTGTCGCCGTACTTGTCAGGAGTTGCTTATGCGTGCCCTCATGGTTCCCGCGGCGACAATCGCGTTCGTCACTGCAGTTCCCGCCTCGGCAACGATCGAGCTGGTTGATGCAAGCAGCATTCAGGGCGCGAACGTGCTGTTCAACAACGGCAGCCAAACCGGAACCATGGTCCAGGGTTCGACGCAAAGCGGAACGATCGTCAATTTCACGGGCACGACCGTCGGCGGCGCCAATATCATCACTGCTAATGGTGGTCAGGCGCGGATCGAAGGCGATCTCGACACCAGCACGAACAATCCCAACGACACCTTGCTGCTGCAGACGCTGAGCTTCGGCCTCGACGGCGGCGGCACGTTCAACAATCTGGAATTCAACCTGTTCAACGGCGGCGGAACCACCGGCACGGTCAGCTTCATCCTGACCGACAACGAAGGGCAGACGTTCAACTTCGACGATCTCGCGCTCGGGACAGGATCCAATTTCTTCGGCTTCATCGGCATCGACGGCGAAAGCATCGCCAACGTTGCGTTCACGACGAGCGCCGGCATCGGCGACGTTCGACAGATCCGGCTCGACCAAACGGCCGCCGCGGCCGTGCCCGAACCCGCGACCTGGGCGATGTTGCTGTTCGGCTTCGCTGGAGTGGGGATTTCGCTCCGCCGGTCTCGTCGCCGTCATAGCAGTTTGCGACAAGCCGCCTGAAATCGGACTGGCGCTGTAACGATTGCACGCTACACAAAGCGCCGAGACTCGCTTCCCTCTCGACAGCGGTGGAGCGTGTTTCCGGCCCGGCGTCCGGTCGCCCCGGCGTCCGGGCCGTTAGCGCTAACCTGATCGAGGTTGTCAGGTTCCCACGGTAATAACCCCAATTCGCAATGCCTTGGCGGGCTGTATGAGTCCGAGTCGAGCCCGCTTCGACCCTCCCCAATCCCCGCAGCGGGTTCACATTTTGCTGGAGTAGCCCTGGTTAGACTTCCACGGTTGCTCAGCTCGCGTCGCTCGACGACGCAAATAGGGCGGCTCGTATTCTCGGTACGGGCCGCCCTCAACTTGCCGCACGCTCAGGGGGTGCTCGCGTGCGAGGGTGTAACGCCCGCCCGGAGTCGAGGTTCCTACGGCTGAGAGCTGACGGCCCGGCAAAGGTGTGTCCAGCGCCGGGCCGGAGTGCACCCGAGATGCCTTAGTCGAGTCACCGGGGTGCGGCTCAGCTGAAACATAGGCTTGTTGCAGCGCACGAGGGCTGATGTGGATCAACTTTGCTTTGCGGCGAGGGCGATCCCGGGATTTAGTTCCATTCAACAATTTGGGTTAGCGCGCGTGATTCATCTGCCGTTTACGACTCGGTTGTTCCGTCCGTGCCTCCTCCCTTCCCCCCGGTGCTGACGGAATGCCCAAACGGCCCGGCGACCAGGGGCAAAGTCGCCGGGCCGTTTCCCGCCCGAGCAATGCTGGACTCTCCCGCGGCCGAGGCGGATACTGCTGTTTCTGTGGAGGGCGACCCATGAGAATAAAGATCGCAATATTTCTGTTTGCTGCGGCGACCGTTGCGGCTGCAATCGCAGTGAAGTGCCCGCTCTGTCCGAGTTGATCCGCGCTGCACGACCGCGCTCGGAGGCTGGTTGATTTCTCGGGAAAGGACCCGCCCTTCGAATGCCCCCGAAAGGGCGAGCCCCATGCGTATGCCGGCGGAAAAGTGGGAAACCGGCGAAGGTCGCTTAACCAATTAACTTTGGGTTTAAAAGACTCAAATTCAAAACTTATTTGGGGCTCCGCTGCGACCACTCTAGCGGCCGTTCATAACAGCAGTTAGCTTCCGCGACGCCGAATCGTTGCGTGCTGGAATTTCAGATTGAGCAAGATCAACACGAGCACGGCGGCGCTGCTTGGCGTCGCGGTCGGCGTTCGTACGGTGGAAGCGCTGGTCGCCAAGAAAGTGCTGACGCATGACGAAGCGATCGGCCTCTTCTGCAACGCGCTTCAAAGCATTCGCGACCCGGACGAGAATGCGGAGGCCAGGCGGCTGCTCAGGTCGATCATGCCGGGGTTGGATGAGTTGAGCTGAGTTGAACTTGTGACGCTAAATTTGGTCGGTGTGGATCTTGCGGCCTCCGCCTCATGCAAGATCAATGAGCATGAAGACCGCAACCACTATCACCATGGCAGCTCCGCCCATGGCTAGCCAGAAGTTGAGCGGGTCTTGGTCGCGACCGACTTTCCTCCAAGACACTAGGACCAATCCAGTCTTGAAGCCGTGAATGATTTGTGCGGCGGCAATCACGACGAAGGCGGCAATGAACAGGTAGATCGGAAGCACATACCGTCGTTAGCACGCTTCCGTACTCAGCGAAATTACCAAATAGGTGAAATATATCTTGACAGCGTCACGCTGTTTGGGTACACGGTAGGCACAGTGAAGAATTGTGATTCGGGCGGCGCTCCTCGGGGCGGCCGCCCGATTTCGTTTGGGAGCGGGGCGTGGCGGGGAAGTTGAACCTGGTTGGCGGAAAGAGGCCGCAGATGCGCAAGGGGCAGGCGCGCGACTGGACGGTCGAGAAGGAGCGCAGCTTCCTCACGGTGCTCGCCGAGACCTGCAACGTCACCAGGGCAGCGGAAGAGGCAGGGGTCTCGATCAACGGGGCTTATAAGCGCCGTAGGGAGAATGCGGCGTTTCGCACCGGCTGGCTGGAGGCGATTTCGGTCGCTTACCAGCGGCTGGAGCTGGTGCTGCTCGATCGCGCGTTCAACGGGACCGAAAAGGTCATCAAGCGCAAGGACGGCAACGAAGAGCGGATGCTGGAATATTCGAACCAGCTCGGCCTGACGCTGCTGAAGATGCATCGGGATACGGCGGTCGACGCCTCGACTGAGTTCCAGCCGGAGCAGATCGAGGAGCTGCGCGAGCGGCTGTTCAAGAAATTCCAGCGGTTGAAGACGCGCGACGCTGAGCCGGCAGACCCAAACGCATGACGCTGCTTCATCGCGCCGAGCCGCTGATCGAGCGGCTGCGGAACGCGAGCGAAGAGGAGTTCTGGCGGATCATCAACGCGATGACGCCGCTCGACCTCGCGGCGCTCGACGTCTGGTTCGAACTATGGGCGCACGAGAACCAGCTTCCGCCGAATGGCGACGCATGGCGCGTGTGGCTGATGATGGCCGGGCGCGGGTTCGGGAAGACGCGTGCGGGGGCCGAGTGGATCTACGCGCTGGCGAGTGCCCGACCCGGGGTGCGGATCGCCCTGGTCGGGGCGAATATCGGCGATGCGCGGAGCATCATGGTCGAGGGCGTGAGCGGACTGCTGAGCGTTGCGCGCAACTATGGGCGGCGGTTGAGCTGGGAGCCGAGCCTGGGGCGGCTGCGCTGGCCGAACGGAAGCGAGGCGATGCTGTTTTCGGGCGACAATGCCGATGGGCTGCGCGGGCCGGAGCACGACTTCGCCTGGTGCGATGAGCTGGCGAAATGGCGGCAGGCGGAAGGGGCGTGGATGAATTTGCAGATGGGGCTTCGGCGAGGAACGCGGCCGCGGGCGCTGGTGACGACGACGCCGCGTCCGATCGAGCTGCTGAAGATGATCGAAGCGGATCCGCGGACGGTCACCACGCGCGGGCGGACGAGCGACAATATCAATCTGGACGAAAAGTTCATCGAGGCGATGACGGCGACTTACGGCGGCACCCGGCTCGGGCGGCAGGAGCTGGACGGCGAGATGCTGCACGACGTCGAGGGCGCGCTGTGGCCGCGTGAGGTGATCGAGCGGTCGCGCGCGGAGCGGTCCGAGCGGTTTGACCGCATTTACGTGGGCGTCGATCCGCCGGCGGGCGTGGGCGAGGGGTCGGACGCTTGCGGCATCGTGGTCGCGGGCTCGGCAGACGGAGCGCTCTACGTGCTCGAGGATGCGACGGTCCGGGGGCTCTCGCCCGAGGGCTGGGCCAATCGCGTCGCGGCTGCGGCTGCGCGTTGGGACACGAGCCTGGTGGTGGCGGAAGCGAACAATGGCGGGGCGATGGTCGAGAGCGTGCTCAAGGCGGCGGACCTGGGGCTTAGGGTGCGGCTGGTGCATGCGTCGAAGGGCAAATGCGCGCGGGCCGAGCCGGTCGCGCTGAAGTTCGAGGCTGGACGCGCGTTCTTCGCCGGCGAGTTTCCGGAACTGGAGGCGGAGCTTGGCGGGATGACCGCCGGGGGAGGGTATGAAGGGCCGGGCAGGTCGCCGGACCGGGCGGACGCGATGGTGTGGGCGATGACGGTGTTGAGCGAGACGCGAAGCGGGGTGCCGCGGGTGCGGCGGCTCTGATGTGGATCAGGATGAGGAACGAATAGGAGACACCGATCACTTGAGGTGCATGCCCAAATACCGGATTCACGTCGTGAACAGCGACTTCAACGCCTGTGAAGAGGTTGAAATGGCCAGCTTCGAAAGCGCCCGCGTCCATGGCTTGATGGGGGCGCTGCGGATCGGAACCGACGAATTGTGCAAGGAAGGCGGCGCAAGCTTTTTCGGCGCGGAGGTGCGCGTCGAATCCGAGGGGAATGTGCAGGCGCGAATGGTCATCGCCATGGGAGCGTCGCCGCTGCAGTGATCTCATGAACTGGGTGCCACCGGACCGTCGCTTGTGATACGCGTCCGGCACGACTTGAAAGCCGGGGGGCATCATGGCGACTGTAGCAGACACGTTTTCAATCAAGGAACGGCGGCCGGACGTGCTTTCCGGGACGCCGCGGGCTCATGCGATCGACCGGTGGATCTTCGTCGCGATGGCGGTGTGGTTCATCGCGATCGTGCTCGTGGGATTCATTCCCGATTCGATGATGAAGGTCGGGATGGTGAAGGCCGGCGTGAGGCCGCCGTTCCCGCTGGTCATGCACCTTCACGCGGTGCTGATGGCATCGTTCCTGCTGTTGCTGCTGGCGCAGACGGTGATGGTGGCGACGGGCCGGTGCGCCTTGCACAAGAAGGTCGGGATCGCGGCCTTCGTGCTCGTGCCGGCCTTGGTCGTGGTCGGGTTCATCCTGGCGCCGACCATGTATCATCAGGTGTGGGGCGGGGCGCATTTCGGACCGCCGCAGGCTCGTGCCGCGCTTACGCCGGTTGTTCCGATCGTCGAGAACATCCTGCTGCTGCAGATCAGCGCGGGATTATTGTTCGCGACGTTCATCACGATCGCATTGCGCGCCCGCAAGGAGAATGTCGGGCTGCACAAGAGGATGGTGATCCTGGCGACCGCAGTGCCGCTGGGCGCAGCGATCGACCGGATGTGGTGGCTGCCGTCGAGCATGCCGGCAAGCCCGTGGGCGACCGACGCCTATGTGCTGCTGGCGATCGCGCCGATGTTGTTGTGGGACGTCATCCGCAACCGGCGGGTGCACGAGGCGTATCTGATCTGGCTGGCGATCTACGTGCCGGCCGCGCTGCTGGTCGTCGCTGCCTGGGACAAGCCCTGGTGGCACACGACGGCGCAGCGCATCATGGGGGTGTGAGAACCCCAATTTTCTGAAGGCTGGGAAGCCGTCACGGGAATGAATCCCGTGACGTCAGTCCGGTCGCCTGGCGGCGCCGGCTGGCCGGCTTTCGTGCACTCTTCGACATAAGCTCGCGGTCGCGACCTTATGCTCGGGCACTCAAGACTTAGGAGGGAGCGATGGGGTGGTGGTTCGGCCGCAAATCTGCGGCGGCGGACGTGAGGCCGTTTGTGCCTGGCTGGTTGAAATCAGCCGACGAGGAGGTGGGTTTCGCTCGCTCCTATTCGTCGCAATCGGCGCCCGGCGATTTCAAGGACGGCCAGGTGGTTTGGCTGGAGGGTGCCGGGCCCTCGCTGACGATCCCTGGTCGAAGCGTGACGATGGCAGCGGGGACCAATACGGTCGCGGTGAGCTCGAGCGGCAGCTACGGTAATTCGTGCGGATATGTCGGGCAGATGATCGACATATCCGGAGCTGGGTTGCCGGCAAACACGTACATCACCGCGTGGGCGCCGGGGACGCTGACGTTGTCGAACAATGCTGCGGCGACGGTGTCGGGCGCAGCGATTACGGTTCGCGCTCCCCTGGTGGCCGAAATCCAATCGGGTGGCGGGACGTCAACGCTGACGATCGACGCGTATCCTGATGCGCCGCAGAATGTCAGTGGCGCGACGATCAGGCATGCGGCTCCGGGAATCTATTCTTCGATCCAATGTCACGCCCGTGATCTGGAGATCGACGGGTTCCAAGTTGGGATGGTGCTTGCGGGAATCACCACTGCGGGCGCGGTCGCGGACTTGTGCATGTTCGAGAACATCATGTTCTCGGGAACGCGTGCCGGTGTCGTTTTGCAGGGCAGCGATGCGCAGGTGAACAGCTTCTACACCTGCAACTTTGCGGGCCCGGAAGTCGGCGTGATCGACGACAGCTTCCTCGGCAATTACTTCTACGGATGCCACTGGGCGTTCAATTGCGGGATCCAGGTTTTCCGGCCGGGCGCGGTGACCCAGATCATCGGCGGCTACATGGAAAGCGGGACGAGCTTCATGGCTCCGCAGAACGGCAATTCCATGTTCTTCGGCACCGTCAGCATGGTGAACGGAGCAGGGTTCAAAGGTATCGCTTCTGTCGGCGGGAGCGGCGGCGTGATCGCGACGCCACCGATCGCGATCGAGGGCCCGGTCCTGACCAAGGACAATGGGCAGGGGAATGGCGCGGCGCAGTTCAGCGGCGATGTGCTGTCCTACGGTGCCGGCAAGTTCGTCATCCAGAATAACGGCAATCCCTATGGGACCTCAGGTGCGGCGACTGGCGCATTGCGGCTGTGGCTCAACGGCGGTGCGCAAGCCTATGTCTCCTCGCTCGATGAGCTCTGGCTGAGCGCCGAGAAGGCGATCAAGCTGCGGCCCAACGGCGACGTCGTCACGGCTACAGTGGACTCGAGTGCGATCAGCCTGGCTTCGGGGAAGGTGCTGAAGGTGGGCGGGACGCAGGTGGTGGGTGCGCAAGGGGCGGCCTTGCCGGCCGACGCGACCGACCTGGCCAGCGCTCTCACGCTCGTCAACGCGATCAAGGCGAGGATGAAGGCGACCGGCGGCCACGGCCTGGTCGCGGACTGAGCGAGTTAGCCGGAGCCGCCCAGGAAGCGAGGTCCGATCAGGACGGCCGCTACGACGATGAGCCCAACGAAGGCGTAGAAGGCGATAATGGTCTTCAGGCGGATGCCGGAAGGCAGGGGCGATGGCACGAAGTCGATCCTCAACACGCTTAGATAAGCAAGCGAAAGCAGCGATAATGGAAGATTGCGACGCAGAGAACAGGCTGCGGGCGGTGAGCGCGTGAGCATCGCCGAAAGTTCCCTGAGCGAGGCACCGATCGCCGCCCAAGGACCACGGGGCGCCTCGAAGAAGTCGCTGGGTAGGCCGCCCAGCAATCGGCGGATCGTGGCGAAGGGCGACGACGTCGCGGCGCCCGAGGCGCGCTGAGTTTCGCCCCAGTTTAGCAAAGGACAGAGATGACACTTCTGCTCAAGGACCCTGATGCGGTCCTCGATTATTCCGTCGATTGGGGCGCCGAATATCTGCTCGGCGACCTCATCGCCGAGAGCGCGTGGACCGTTGAGCCGGACGAAGAGGGCGGCATCTCGGTCGCCGGCGGCGATTTCGATGCGAGCACTTCCGTCGTGAAAGTGGCTGGCGGGTTGCCAGGGCGGATCTATCGCCTGGTCAATCACGTGACCTTGCTGTCAGGCCGTGTCGATAGCCGGTCGATCGTGCTGCGCGTGGAGAAACGGTGATGGGCGTCCTTGGAACCGCGCTGCCCGTAGTCACGATCAGCGAAGCCCAGGCTTACGTGCGGGTCGAGACCGGGGAGGAGGAAGCGCTGCTCGCCGCGCTGATCCGGACCGCGAGCGCGTTGTGCGAGGCTTTTCTGGGCCAGGTGGTGATCGCGCGGCCATTTGCAGCGGATGTTCCGGCAAGCTCGAGCTGGCAGCGGCTGGAAACGGGGCCGGTGCAGTCGATCAGCGGGGTTGAGGCGTCTGGCTCGGTTCTGCCGAGCGGCGGCTACGCGATTGATATCGATGCGCGTGGGGATGGCTGGGTTCGCATGGTCGATGCGGGCGGGGCACAGGATGCGAACGGGGTGCCGGAGCCGATCCGGCAGGGCGTGCTGCGGCTGGTGGCGCATCTGTTCACCGCGAGGGACGGGGACGCGGGTGAGCCGCCGGCCGCCGTCACTGCGCTGTGGCGCCCGTATCGCCGGATGAGGCTGGCATGAGCGGCGAGTTCGCGGGGACGCTGCGGGAGCGTGTGGTGATCGAGCAGCCGATTTCGACGCGCAATGCGATGGGGTTGCAGGCGACTCTAACTGCCGGTGGTTGGCGGTACGTCGCGGCGACGGACGGAATGACGGCCTATGTTCGGTCGACCGACGGCTACATTGGTTATCGGGGCGGAAGCTGGCAGCAGGTGCTCAGTAGCCAGGCTCCGGCGATTGCTTCGCCTTCGGGAGGCACGACAGTCGATACCGAAGCGCGCGCTGCGATCGATCAGGTCCTTACCGCCCTACGTCAGCACGGATTGATCGAAAGCTAGTTGGCTGAGGCTAGAGCCGGAGCTTTGTCCCAGCCGTAAATGTCCTCGAGGTAGGTCACTTTCCCGTCGCGGACCTGCGCGGTGAGATAGGTCAGGACGATCGGGATGCCCTTGGGTAGCTGGACGCGGATTTCGGGATCACTTCCAGGGGACACCGGATCCTGACCGAGCACCCATCGGCCGAGGCGTTGCGCGTCCTCGACGCGAACACAGCCGTTGCTGAGGTCGCGGGAGGCTTTCGCGAAGAGCGCCTTGTTCGGCGTGTCGTGGAGGTAAATGTCCTCCGGGTTCGGGAATGGGAATTTGAGCTTGCCCATCGAATTCAGGCTGCCCGGCGCCTGACGCACGAGCAAATGGACGTTGCCGGAAGCCGCGCCCTTCCAGTCGACCGTAGCCGGATCGACCGGTTCGCTCGCGGTCCACTCCGGAAGCACCTCATATCCGTGTGACTTCAGATAGCCCTGCCCCATCCTGAGCACGTTCGGCGCGATCGTCTTGCGGACCAGATGGTCTGGAGCGTGCCAGTACGGGTTGTAGGTCACGTAGAACATGATGCTGGCGATCAGCGGCGTTGGCAGCTGGTTCGTGCCGACAATGACCTTCATGTAGTCCACGGGCTGGCCGTTTTCGTACAGGGTCAGCAGCTGCGTGCCGGAATCTACGAGTAGAAAGCGCCCGGTAGCTGGGATAGAGCGCGCGCGGTCGAGGTTGGCGAGCAGGCGCGGGTCCGGGGTCAGATTGCCACTAGCCTGTGCCTCCGCCCACGCGGCATCGCGAAGCTGCGCGTAGACCGGATTCAGTCCGGAAGTATTGGCCAGATAGCGCTCAAGCGAAGGCGCAGCGGCTGCGGTGAGTAGGATTTGCGTTGTTCCCGTCCCCTGCGGACGCATGATGGGGAAGGCGTAGATCATGCCCGGAGTAGGCTTCTTGATCGCCTGTACGTAAGCGACCCACGCCGACGAGAGGACACGCTCCGCAGCAGTCACATCGGCGGGCTTGCCGCTCTGGGCTTGTGCGGCCGCAGTCTGCACTTGGGCGGCTAGCTGAGGGCCTTGGGCGAAGCCGTCGAACGGGGCGCGCTGCAGGATTGAGACGAGCTGACTGACTGCCGCTGCGTTCGGACCGTTGCGGAACCAGATCGGCTGGCCCCGGAATGTGTCGTAATAAGAGGCGACGCCTGCGCTTGTCGGGAGGGTCAGCGAAGAAGCCGGAGCAAGTATCGGCTGGACGTTTTGAGCTATCAGAGGCGCGCCGGAAACGGCCGCGCTGGCCATGATCGCGAACTTCAGCAGATTCAACTTCACCGCATATTCCCCCAGTCATATCGTAAATGTAGCTCCGATCGTGGTCGGTCCAAGCTGCATTCACGATTAACTGGTCCGAATTTCTTGAGAATGCGGGAATTTAACCACAGTCTTCTCAGGCTGTGCCTGGGGGCCTCCATGGATAGTGGGGACTCCCGCTCCTAATGTTGTTGCGGCCTAGCCTTGTCTTCGATGCTGTTCGGCGCGTAGTCGGGCCGGAAAATCAGCAGAGGGATTTCCATGGACATCAACGGAGTAGCCGCAGTCGTGACGGGCGCGGCGTCGGGGCTCGGCGAAGCGACGGCTCGGGAGCTTGCACGGCGCGGCGCGAAGGTCGCGATTTTCGATCGCGATGTGACGCGGGGCGAGCAGGTGGCGTCGGAGATTGGCGGCGTGTTCTGCGAAGTCGACGTGACGTCCGACGACAAGGTCGCGGCGGCATTCGCAAAGGCGCGAGAGGCTCACGGGCAGGAGCGGATCCTGGTGAACTGCGCAGGCGTGGCCAATGCGGCCAAGACTGTCGCGCGCGACAAGGAGACCAAGGAGGCCAAGCTCTATCCGATCCAACAGTTCGAGCTGGCGATTCAGATCAATTTGATTGGAACCTTCCGCTGCATTTCGCACAGTGCGCTCGGCATGGTCGATCTCGAGCCGCAGGTGGACGGCGAGAAGGGCGTGATCATCGATACCGCTTCGGTCGCTGCCGAGGACGGACAGATCGGACAGGCTGCCTATTCGGCCTCGAAGGGTGGCGTGCTCGCGATGGCGCTGCCGATCGCGCGTGACCTGATGAACGAAGGCGTGCGCGTGAACACCATCCTGCCCGGGGTGTTCAAAACTCCGATGGTCGCGATGATGCCGCCGAACGTTCAGGACGCGCTGGGAGCGCAGGTGCCATTTCCGAAGCGGCTGGGTACGCCCGAGGAGTATGCAGACCTCGCCTGCTTCCTGATCGAGAATCCATACATGAACGCTGCGGCAGTCAGGCTGGACGGCGGGATCAGGATGGCTCCGCGTTGACCAGCGAATATAGCCGCCTGGTCGATCAGCTCGGCGAGGCTGCACGCGAAGCCGGCGAAGCGATCCTGACGATCGTTCGGCGCGGGTGCGACGTCGAGTACAAGCAGGATCAGTCTCCGGTTACGGAGGCCGATCGCGCCGCAGAGCTGGTTATTCTGGCTGCTTTGGCGCGACTTGCCCCCGGTGTGCCGGTGATTGCCGAGGAAGAGGTCGCGGCCGGAAGGATTCCGGCGCATGACGACACGTACTTCCTGGTCGATCCGCTCGACGGAACGAAGGAGTTCGTTCGTGGCGGTGACGATTACACAGTCAACATCGGGCTGATTGAACGAGGCCTGCCTCGGCTCGGCGTGGTGTTCGCGCCTGCAACTGGCATCCTGCACGGCGGCGACGTTGAGCAGGGCGCCTGGGTCGACGACGGTGATGGACGCCGCGTCATCCGAGTGCGCGGGCGTGGCGATGAGGTCACCGCCGTCGCTTCGAAGTCGCACCTGAACCAAGCAACGATCGACTATCTCGAAGCGGCGGTCGGCAATTGCGGCTATGTTTCGGTTGGCTCGTCGCTGAAATTCTGCATCGTCGCCGAGGGCAAGGCGGACATTTACCCACGCGCTTCGCCGACCAGCGAGTGGGACACGGCGGCAGGACATGCAGTCCTTTTGGCTGCGGGTGGTTTGGTCGATGGGCCGGATGGCGGTTCGCTACGTTATGGCAAGCGCGCCTTTCTCAACCGCGCATTCGTCGCGACCGCCGGATGGAAGGCGCCGAGCCTTGCGCCGTTCCTTGAACCGTTTTCCGGCGGAGGCGATCTGCCCGATGGCGTTTAGGCACAATCTCTCTTTGACGGGCCCCAGACGGACGGATGGATCCATTCTGGATTAGTTCGACTCTGCCTCCGTATCTCCTGTCCAATTCGGATCATGCCGACTTGGTCCGACGCAGCGTGAAGCCGGGCGGCTAGGCCCGGCAAATCGGAATTGCGGGGATCAGCTTCCCCCAGGCGCAGCACTACGGCCTGCGCCTCTTCCAGCGCGTTAGAGAGTTCACCAAGCCACCGCGCGCGCGCCGCGGTCAGATCAGACGGTACTCGAACCACATCAGCCCCCAGGTCGTGGATCCGCTTATGGCTCAGTTTAACACGAATTTAACTGCGGTTTCTCCGTTCTGGAGCCAGAATCGTCTAACTCTTCTCCAAAATGCGCGTTATCTGATCCGTGCTCGGTTCCGTTATTCACGATGGGTATTTCCCGATGGATGCGTATTCGACCGACCGAGACTATCTTGATTATTCCAGCGACTTGCCAGTTCTTGTAGCGGCAAGCAGCGAGGTCGCACTGACGCGGGCTTTGCGATCGGTCGATGCTGCAGGTGCGCGTATCGGCGCGAGGCTGGGGATTGCAGAGGCAAAGGCTCGTATCGAGGCGCAAGCGTCGGCATCGGCGGTGTGGATCGAACTGGACGCCGATGATGGCGCGGCGATGGACGAGTTGCTCTCCATAGTCAGCCACGACGTCTCGAATGGCCGCTACGCTGCGGTGGTATCGACTTCCCCGGACGTGCTCGACCCTGTGGCTGCGATGCTGGTCGACAGTCCAGTTGAGTTGATCGTTGGCGCTGACGATGCTCAGCGCGTTGCGGCTTTTGCACTGGCGACAAGCAAAGCCTCGGCCCCTTTACGATTGTCAGATGTTGCGACCGACCGCAGTGCCGAGCGACTGCGTCAGCTCAGCGACGAGGTCGGCCGCATCGCCTCCACGTTGGCGCGATTGTCGACCGGACCAAGCCCGGCGCCAGCCGTCCAGCAACCGGTGAGCGGCGATGCGCCGGCCGTTTCGGCGGACACCGTCCGTTCGATTATCCGGGCGCGACGATTGCGGTCACGCTTCTTTTCGGAGGAGCTGTTCGCCGATCCTGCGTGGGACATGCTGTTGGACCTTCTGCAGGCAGAGATCGCCCAGCTGCGGGTTCCGGTTTCGAGCCTCTGCATCGCAGCGGCGGTGCCTGCGACCACGGCGTTGCGCTGGCTGAAGTCCATGGTCGAGCAGGGCCTTTTCATTCGGCATGCCGATCCGCTCGATGGAAGACGCGTCTTCGTCGAGCTCGCGCCTGACACCAGCAAGGCGCTGCGCAACTATTTCGCGGAGGTCGGCCCCGTCGCGGTCATCTAACGGCGGGTTGCGGGTTGCGCGCCGGCGTGGCACGGGGCGGCCAAGCGGGCGGTTAGCTCAGTTGGTAGAGCATCTCGTTTACACCGAGAGGGTCGGCGGTTCGAGCCCGTCACCGCCCACCACCATCCTCTATTTGCTTATAGCTGTCCGCGTAGGGCGCCGTCGGGATATTCGGTGGTGTCGACACTCACATAATAATCTGACGGGTTGGCGTTGATTTCGGCGAGTTGGGTGCGGGTGCTCGGCGCGCAATCGGCCAGCTTGCTTTGCGTGCCGGTGAAGAGTGTGACGACGGGCGGGCCGACGCGCAGGCGGGCGCCTTGGTGAATATGAGCCATGAGCGGCTCTTTCACACCTGACAAAGCGAAGTCGTAACAGACCTGCTTCGAATAGGGGTTGATGGTCAGCTGCACCGTGCCGCGACCGTTAAGGTCGCCGGTGCCGCCCGATGGATGCGCGAAGTTCAATGTCGCCTGTCCGCTCAGTGGTATCGAATAGGTTTTGACCGTCGCGAGCGGTGCTCCGCCGATGAGCGCAGTGGACACCAAGGCAATCAGCGCAGATCCGAAGCTCAGGGCCATCGAAGCATTCCGGTTTGAACGCCGGAACCGACGCGTCGTATGGCTTGCAGGTTCCTAAGGTTGTGTCGGGCGCATGCCGAGCCGTGCTTGCTCTTCGATGATTGCCTTAGAGGCTTCGGACGAGCTTTGTTGCCGCCCCCAGCCAAGGCGGGTTCGTGACCACCTGCTGGCGGCCGCCTGCCTCCAGCGGCAGGATCTGGAGCTTCTCAGCGTCCCGGTTGATGAGGCGGCCGAAAAGGAACCTGCCGGCTGGCCGGGGGATCAGCACGTCGCGGTTGAGCGCCTTTCCATAATCATCCGGATTCAGCGTTTCGCACCAGATCTCGTCGCCCGAGCGGTAGTCGCCGATGCTCGCAGCGACGATCACGGCGATCTGGCCGTCTTCGACACGTGGCGGAACGGCGATGGCGGCTCGCTTTGGCGCGATAGCTCCACCCGGGCCCAATACGGCCGCGACCTTCAGCTCGGACGCCTCACCGGCTTCGACGAGGTCTTGTGCTTCAACGCCGAGGGCCTGAGCGATGCGGTTGAGCCAACCGACGGATACGGTCCGCGTGCCAGTTTCCAGCCGTCCGATCGTTTGCGCTGTCGTGGGCGGCATACATTTTCGCGCCACGTCGTCCAGCGTCATTCCGCGCGCACGCCGCACTTCCCTAATCCGTGTGATCATCTCTAATTCGCCCCCAAGAACTAACCAAAACGGTTTTCGCTCTGTCCTACACTTTCGCCGTTGTGGCAAGTCGACGCCGAATCGAGAAGGAGCAGAAATGGGCGCGAGATTGCTGAGTGAGCGCAGGATCGAATCCGGCGTAGCGGGAGCGGTGAAACCGAAAGCTGGCGTCGAGCGGTCGGTGACCATCAATGCGGCAGAGTCTCCATTAGGCTGGCTGTTCTCGCGTGGGCTTGTGACGCAGCGGCAGTTCGATGCAGGCGAGCGATTACGGAGCGATTGGGAACGTACGCAGCTCGCTCCACGCGTGACCATGGCTTGGGATGCGGCGCCCGTGGCGCGCGGTCGTGGCGGCTCGGGCGCTCAGCCAGACCTGACCGGTTCCCAGATTGATGCGAAGCGCAGGTTCGATGATGCAGTAGCAAGCGCCGGGCCAGGACTGGCCGACATCCTGTGGCGCATCGTTTGTGCTGGCGAGGGCATGCGCGAAGCCGAAACTGCGCTCGGCTGGCCGGCGCGCGGAGGCAAGTTGGTGCTTACCTTGATCGCGTTGCGGACTATTACCGGATCCGCTGAGGCTTAGTCCTTGCGGCCCGTGCGGTGATCGGCGGGCGCTTTGGGCTTCTTCTCGGCGGTGGCCGTATCGCTGCGACCGAGGTCCCGGTCGCGTAACGTCGGATCATGGAGATTATTGCGGGCTTCGTCCTTGCCGCTGTTGCTGCGCATGGGGTTCACTCCTACTGGTCTGCCCGCGATCAACGGGCGAGCGCGTCCATGTCTCCGCCGCTCGCCGCTCGGAGGGAGGCGTCTGGCCATGATTCTCTATGGATCTTCGCTGTCACCGTTCGTCAGGAAGGTGCTGGCCTTTGCGGCCGAAAAGGGGATCGAGATCGATCTCCAGCCCACAGGATTTCCGAACTTCAACGCCGAATATCTGGAGGCGAGCCCGTTCAGGAAAATGCCGGCGCTACGCGATGGTGATTACCTGCTCGCGGACTCCAGTGCGATCGTTCAATACCTTGAGGCAAAACAGCCTGAGCCCGTGCTGATTCCGAGCGAGCCCCGGCTTCGTGGCAAAACTATTTGGTGGGACGAGTTTGCCGACACGATCCTGGTCGCGTGCGGGGTGAAGATCTTCTTCAACCGGATCGTCGCGCCGCGTTTCCTCGGCCGGCCTTGTGATGAGAGCGTAGTGCAGGAAGCCATTCTCAACGACCTTCCGCCGATCCTCGACTATCTCGAGAAGTCTGTGCCGGGTGACGACGGCTATCTTGTCGGCGATGCGTTGACGCTGGCGGATATCGCGGTGGCGGGACCGTTCGCGAACTTTCGTCACACCGGCACGAAGGTCTGTCCCGAGCAATATCCTCGGACGGTGGCTTACGTGGACCGCATTCTTTCGAGGCCGTCATTCTCCCACTGGGTCGAGCGCGAGACCGCGTTCCTGTCGCACCAAGCGGCATAAAGAAAAGCGCCGCGCTCCCGAAGGAACGCGGCGCAATCATTGGGCGAAGGGGGCTTAGAAGCCGCTGCCGCCGGAACTGCCCGAACCGTCGCCCGTCGAGCCGCTATCGTCTTCATTAGCGTCATCATCGAGCGCGCCACGGCCTTGCTGAGCGAAATCGGAACCGCCGGTAGCGTCGGCGGACGATGAGCTCTGGTTCTGAATCAGATCGTCCGAACCCGAGCCTTGCGAGCCGATGAAGCCTTCGCCGCTCGAACCGCCCGAGCTTCCGCTTGTGCCGGTGCCGCCGCCGAAGCCGCCGCTCTGGCCGGTCGTATCGGAGCCTGCGTTCGAGCCCTGATCAGCCGTAAGGGTGTCACTGCTGCCGCCGCTCGACTGCGCCTGGCCGCTCGAACTCTGTCCGCCGAGGTCCGACCCCTGGCTCATTGTAGTGCCTGAGCCAGTCTCACTGTCGTTGCCGCCAATCGGCTGGCCCTGTCCGGTAGGAGACTGCTGTCCCTGCTGGCTTTCCTGACCGGTGGGCTGCTCACCCTGCTGCTGTCCAAACTGGTTCTCTTGGTTTTCACCAAATTGTTCGTCGTCGCGTTCTTCAGCCATGCGAAACACTCCTCACATCGGCCCCCGCTTGCTCCGCAGCTAGAACAAGGCTTGGTGGTGAACCGTTCCGAGTCCTGAATGAACAATGCGACGAACGGCTTGGCGCAAAGAAAAAGGGCCGCCGGTCGGATGACCAGCGGCCCCAATTCATGTGCGAGACCGGAGGTTAGGCTTCGCTTTCCTCGGCGTCCGTCGCGGCCGCTTCGGCCGGAGCCTCAGCAGTCGCACCTGGCTCGGCATTCGGATCATATTCCTCAGTGAAGCCGGCGTCATCGCGCTCGAACATCTGAGCCATGACGTCCACGCCCTGCGCCTGCAGGTCCGCCTCTTCCGGCGAGCGAGCGACGTTGACCTTCACCGTGACCGACACCTCCGGGTGAAGAGCGACCTTCACCTCATGCATGCCGATCGCCTTGATTGGGCGATCGAGCACGATCTGACTCTTCGTCACGTGAGCACCATCGGCCTCCAGCGCCTCGACGATGTCGCGAGCGCTGACCGAACCGTAAAGCTGGCCGGTGTTTGACGCCTGACGGATCAGCTGCACGGTCTTGCCGTCAACGTCCTTCGACGCCTTCTCGGCATCGGTGCGGCGGTTAGCGTTATCTTCCTCGATCTTCGCGCGATTGGCTTCGAAGACCTTGCGGTTCGCTTCGTTGGCGCGGAGCGCCTTCTTGCGCGGCAGGAGGTAGTTGCGGGCGAAGCCGTCCTTGACCTTCACCACGTCGCCGATGGCGCCGAGCTTTTCGACGCGCTCAAGCAGGATCACTTCCATGGGTCGTTCTCCTTACTTCACGACGTAGGGAAGCAGGCCGATGTGGCGGGCGCGCTTGATTGCACGAGCCAGCTCACGCTGCTTCTTCGAGGAAACCGCAGTGATGCGGCTCGGGACGATCTTGCCGCGCTCCGAGACGAAGCCCTGGAGCAGACGGATGTCCTTGTAATCGATGCGCGGCGCGTCCTTGCCCGAGAAGGGGCACGACTTGCGGCGGCGGAAGAATGCGCGGGCCATTACTCGACCTCCTCTTCACGGGCGCGGAAGTTGGGACGGTCATCGCGGTCGCCACGGTCGGAGCGGCGCTCGCGATCCTTTTCGCCGCGGCGCATCATCGCGGACGGGCCGGTCTCATGCTCGTCGACGCGGAGGGTCAGGAAGCGGATGACGTCTTCGTTGATGTTCGTCTGGCGCTCGAGCTCGGCAATCGCCGCGGCAGGCGCGTCGATGTCGAGGGCGACGTAATGCGCCTTGCGGTTCTTCGCGATGCGATAGGCGAGGCTGCGAAGACCCCAGTTTTCAGTTCTGGCGATCTTGCCGCCATTGTCGGTGATGATCTTGGTGGCGTTTTCCGCGAGCGCATCCACCTGGGCCTGAGCCAGGTCCTGACGCGCGAGGAAAACATGCTCGTAGAGCGGCATGTTTCTTCGTCTCACTGTTGGCCGATCGCTGACGCCGCCCAGTGCGACGCCCCTCCGGCTGTCTTCCAAAACAAAAGCAGCGCAGCGGCAAAGCCGTGCGCCAGCGAGGGGGCCTATGACGAAAAGAGCGTCGAAAGGCAACCCTTTGGGCGCCCGATCGGTACACACGTGCACATTAGATGGCGCGCTGACGCCCGTCTTCGAGCCAGGAGCCGTCGGAGCTTGCGTCCGAGTTCGCTGTTTAAGCAGCCGAAGGAGCTAAATATGAGTGCAACATCGATCAAGATCGCCGCGGCATCGCTCATCGCCTTGGCCGCGGCCGGCTGCACCACGACGGGTGTGGGAACAGGCCAAGTCGCGGGTACCAACGTCGGCGCGACGTTCACCTGGAGTGAAAGCGGCAATGGCGGAAACATGGTTGCCAGTCTGACGGATGGACGCGTCTTCCAGGGCCCCTTCTTTCAGATCACGCGCGAAACCAGGGTGGAGGATTACGGACCGCTTTGGAACGGCTGGGGACCGGGCGTGGGCTGGGGTGGCGGCTGGGGCGGCCGGCGTTGGGGCTGGGGCTGGGGTGGCTGGGGTCCATGGGGACCGGGCGACGACACGATCACTCACTATACCGGCCAAGTCCTCGCCAACCTACAGGGACCGGATGGTTACATGCGTTGTCATTTCACTTTGGCCCGCCCATCGTCCGGCATGGCCGGCGGCGGCCTAGGTCAATGCCAGCTTCCGACCGGGACGATCATCAACGCTCAGTTCCCGCGGCACTAGAGCTTCTGGCTATCGAAGTGCCGGGACCGCTTGACTGCGGTCCCGGCTGAAGCGCTTAGGCATGAGACCTGGTTGGCGACAGAAAGGTGGATCATGCCTGAGGCTGAAGATGCGGTGCTGGCGAAGGCTAGCGGCGGTGGAAAGTTTCAGGTTCGGATCGAGACCGGCGAGCACAGCTTCCAGATGGATGAGCCTGTGGCGTTCGGCGGGTTATCATCGGGTCCGAGCCCCTTCGACATGATCGGAGCTGCGCTGAGCGCATGCACGCTCATGACGATGAAGCTCTACGCCGACCGGAAGGGCTGGACGCTGCCCGACCTCAGTGTTCGAGTGACCCACAAGAAGAGTTCGCCGGAGGCGAGGGATCAGTTCGAGCGAACGATCCACTTCGGCGGAGCGGTGACCGAAGAGCAGCGCGAGCGGCTGCTCAGCATCGCCCAGCGTTGCCCGGTGCATCTGCTCCTGGAGCGGGGTGCCGACGTTTCGACCAGCGTTGCCCACGAAGAGCTGGCGGGCGCCGCGGGCGGTGGCCTGCATGAGCAGGTCATCGACGAGCTTTGCAAGCAGGCTGCCTGATTGCGCGATCCATTTTCATTGCTTGAGCCGGAGTCGTCGTGGCACATGGCGGCCATGGCGACACAGTTGAAATCCGTCCGGCCGACGCACGATCCGCTCGACGATATGAGCCTGCCCGGCTGGCTCTATTTCGATCCCGAATTCTTTGAGGCTGAAAAGAAGGCGTTCCTGCGAGCGGCTCCGCAAGTCGTCTGCCATGTGAACGAGATTCCGAAGCCGGGCGACTGGCGGACGATCGAATATCTCGGCGAGAGCGTGATCGTCATTCGCGGTGATGATGGACAGGTGCGAGCGTTCTCCAACGTCTGTCGCCATCGCGGTTCCCGCATTGTGGATGGTCACGCGGGATGCGCGAAGGTCCTGACCTGCCCGTATCATGCGTGGAGCTATGCGCGTGACGGAAGGCTCGTTGGGGTGCCGCACCGCAGCGAATATCCCGGACTTGATACTGAAACGCACGGTCTCTTCCCAGTCGCGATGGAGATCTGGCGCGGGTTTGCTTTTATCGCGCTTGAGCCGGGCGCTCCGTCGGTCGCCGAGATGATGGCGCCGTATGATGACGAGGTCGCACCGTATCGCTTTGAGGAATTGCAGGCGATCGGGCGGGTCACGCTTCGTCCGCGTCAGCTGAACTGGAAGACGATCGCCGACAACTATTCCGACGGCCTCCACATCCCGGTCGGCCATCCGGGACTGACGCGGCTATTCGGGAAGAACTACCGCGTCGAGGCAAACGAAAACGTCGACCGCATGGAAGGCGATCTCGTCGACAAGGATTCGGCGAGCCCGACCGAACGGGCCTATCAGCGGATGCTTCCGGCGGTCGAACATCTTCCGGCGACGCACCAGCGCAAGTGGCTCTATTACAAGCTTTTCCCGAACGTCGCCTTCGACATCTATCCTGACCAGGTCGACTTCATGCAGTTCCTGCCGGTGAGCTCGACCGAGACCGTCATCCGCGAAATCAGCTATGCGCTTCCGGACGATCGGCGCGAGATGCGGGTCGCTCGCCATCTCAACTGGCGGATCAACCGGCTGGTCAACGCCGAAGACACCGAGCTGATCACGCGCGTGCAGCTCGGCATGCAGTCGCAGTCCTATGTGGCTGGGCCGCTCGGGACGAGCGAGGTGTGCCTGCGCAGCTTCGCTCAGAAACTGAGGCGGCTCATTCCCGAAGCTCGGCTGGATTCGCCTCCACCTCCCGGCTGGAGCCGTTTAGCCAACGCGAGATAAGGCGAACGGGGATCCCCGCGGCCCCCAGGATGATGCTCCAAAGCAGGGGCTCCGTTCCAGCGCCGACGAACATGGCGATCGAATAGAGCACGCCGATCACCACGACGATCGCAGCCTTGCCAGCCACGCGCAGCTTCAGCGCGGCTGCAGCGCAGACGATGTACAGGACCAATGAGAGCAACGTCGAAACAAGCGTGATCAGCACGTAGACGCTGACGAAATTCTTCGACGAGCTAGCGAGGACGAGCAAGGCAGCCGCTCCGCCGCAGATGAACAGCGCGCCGGCGGGCGCTCCAATCTTGTTGGATCTCGCGAAGATGCGGGGGAGGTCGCCTGCCTCACCCATTACGCGCGAGCTCTCGGCCGCGATCAGCAGCAAAGCATTGCCCGTTCCGAACGCGCTAACCGCTGCGATCAACGCCACCAAAATTCCTGCAGAGCCTCCGAGGATGGGAGCGATCGCGTCCGCGAATGGAGCGCCGCTCTTCGCGGCGATCGCGCTCGGAAGAAGCATCAGCGTCGCTACGGTAGCCAACAGGTAAATGACCGCTGTGAACCCTGTGCCAGCGATCGTTGCGCGCGGCACTGTCGTGGTCGAATCGCGGGTGACGTTCGCTGTCATCACCGCTGCTTCGAAGCCGGTAAGCGAAAACAGGATGAGCGCCGCTGCGGTTGTCACGCCTGTGAGCGTGACCGGAACGGGTTCGAGACGTTCGAGCGCTTGGCCGCCGCCCAAGCTTCCAGCAACAAGGAGTAGTACGACGACGAGCGGCGCCAACTTGATCAGCGTGGTAATGACTTGAAGCACACCTGCCGAGCGCGCGCCGCGCAGGTTCACCAGCGTCAGGATCGCGATCGCGCCGATCGCGACCGTGATCAGCCCAGCTCCCGATTGCACCTGCGGGTAGACGTGGCCCAGGGCGCCGGCCACTGCCACGCATACTCCCGCGACACCCGTTACCTGTGAAAGCGTGTAGCACCACAAGGTCAGGAACGCCGTGGTCTCACCGAAGGAGCGGTCGATGTAAGCGAAGGGGCCGCCTTCGATCTTCGCGGCCATTCGCGCGAGCGCGAACGCCAGGCACATCGTACCGAAGCCGGTGACGACAAACGCAAGAACGAGATTGAAGCCATAAGGAGCAAGCGTGGTCGGCAGCAAATAGATGCCCGAACCGACCATCGTTCCCACGACCATCGCCGCACTCATCCACTTCCCGAGCATCCGCGACGTGGGTTCGGGATGCGTATCGATGAGGGTGGCGGCTTCGTTCATGGTCGGGGCTTCGCACCGGGAGCCGGGCTTGGCAATCGGCACGCTCAAGCCTAACCGCCCCGCATCCGAAAATGTTCAACGACAGGGGCTCTGATGCGCGCATTAATTTTTCCGGGGCAGGGCAGCCAATCCGTCGGCATGGGTGCCGCGCTGGCGGGCGCGAGCCGGACCGCGCAGGACGTCTTCGATGAGGTCGATGAGGCGCTCGGCCAGAACCTTTTTCGCTTGATGCGCGAAGGTCCCGATGACGAACTGAAGCTCACTGAGAATGCGCAGCCCGCGATCATGGCGCACTCGATTGCCGTATTTCGCACCATAGGAGTGCAGCTCGCTGATGTGGCGAACTTCGTGGCCGGCCATAGCCTTGGGGAATATTCCGCACTTTGCGCTGCCGGCTCCTTCGACCTCGCTACCACGGCTAAGCTGCTGAAGCTTCGCGGTCAGGCGATGCAGCAAGCGGTGCCGGTCGGGCAGGGTGCAATGGCGGCCCTGCTCGGTGCCGACCTCGCGCTCGCGCAGAAGATCGCGGAAGCTGCCGCTCAGGGCGACGTGTGCACTGTCGCGAACGACAATGATCCGTCACAGGTCGTGCTTTCGGGCCATAAGGCAGCGATCGATCGCGCCATCGAAATGGCGAAGGAAATGGGCGCCAAGCGCGCCGTCCCGCTTCCCGTGTCTGCGCCGTTCCATTGCCCATTGATGCAACCTGCCGCCGACGCGATGCAGGACGCCCTTTCATACGTCGTCGTCGAAACACCCCCGGTGCCGGTCTTCGCCAATGTGACCGCAGAGCCTGAGACCGATCCCGACACGATCCGCAACCAGCTCGTCGAGCAGGTCACCGCGATCGTCCGCTGGCGCGAAAGCGTCGCGAACATGGCCGATGCAGGCGTCGAAGAGTTCGTCGAGATCGGCGGCAAGGTGCTTGGACCGATGGTCAAGCGCATCGTGCCCGATGCAAAGGTCACCAGCGTCGTGACTATCGAAGACATTGAATCGCTCGCGAAGGAGATCGCGTAAATGTTCGACCTTTCGGGAATGACCGCGCTGGTGACGGGCGCTTCGGGCGGACTTGGAAGCGCAATTGCGAAATCCTTGGCGCAGCAGGGCGCGCGGCTCGCGGTCTCTGGCAGCAATGTCGATAAGCTGGAGGCGTTTCGCGGTTCGCTCGGCGGCGATCATGTGGCGTTGCCGTGCAATCTCTCCGACGGCGCGGCCGTCGACCAGCTCGTGCCACAAGCGATGGAAGCGCTCGGCGGCAAACTCGACATCCTGATCAACAATGCGGGCGTGACTCGCGACAATCTCCTCATGCGAATGAAGGACGAAGAGTTCGAAGAGGTCATCCGCATCAACCTCGAAGCCGCGTTCCGCCTCATGCGTGCAGCGGCCAAGCCGATGATGAAGGCTCGGTTTGGCCGCATCATCTCGATCACGTCGGTGGTTGGGGTGACCGGAAATCCGGGACAGGCGAACTATGTGGCTTCGAAGGCGGGCCTGATCGGCATGACCAAGGCAGTCGCGCAGGAGCTTGCGAGCCGGAACATCACCGTCAATGCGATCGCCCCTGGTTTCATGACTTCGGCAATGACGGACGCGCTGAGCGAACAGCAGCGTGCAGGCATTCTCAGCCGGATTCCGATGGGCGCGATGGGCAGCGGCGACGATATCGGCGCTGCCTGTGTCTACTTCGCTTCGAAGGAAGCGGGCTATGTCACCGGGCAGACGCTTCACGTGAACGGCGGCATGGCGATGCCGTAGGGCCTTGGCCCAAGTGTTAACGGACTTCCACTGCAATCCTTGTCGTCGGTTCCGCGGCACCTATATCGCCCTCAGAAATCAACATTTCGGTCGCCTTGATGGGGCCGAGAGGGGCTTGAGGAAGAGGGAAGAAGAAACATGGCCAAGGTCATCGGAATCGACTTGGGCACAACCAACAGCTGCGTCGCCGTCATGGAAGGCGGCAAGCCGAAGGTCATCGAGAATAGCGAAGGCGCACGCACCACGCCTTCCGTCGTCGCTTTCACGAAGGACGGCGAACGTTTGATCGGCCAGCCAGCCAAGCGCCAGGCGGTCACCAATCCAGACAATACGATTTTCGCGGTGAAGCGCCTCATCGGCCGCCGCTTCGACGATCCGATCACCAAGAAGGACACCGAGCTGGTGCCCTACAAGATCGTGAAGGGCGCGAACGGCGATGCATGGGTCCACGCGGGCGGCAAGGATTATTCGCCGTCGCAGATCTCCGCCTTCATTCTGCAGAAGATGAAGGAAACCGCCGAGGCTTATCTCGGCGAGACCGTCACTCAGGCGGTCATTACCGTTCCTGCATATTTCAATGACGCGCAGCGCCAGGCGACCAAGGACGCCGGCCAGATTGCGGGTCTTGAAGTGCTGCGCATCATCAACGAGCCGACTGCAGCTGCGCTCGCCTACGGGCTCGACAAGGAAGAGGGCAAGACGATTGCCGTCTACGACCTTGGCGGCGGCACGTTCGACGTCTCGGTCCTCGAGATTGGCGACGGCGTGTTCGAGGTGAAGTCGACGAACGGCGACACCTTCCTGGGCGGCGAGGACTTCGACGCTCGCATCGTCAATTGGCTCGCCGACAAGTTCAAGGCGAAGGAGGGCATTGACCTCCGAACTGATCGCCTCGCGCTGCAGCGTCTTAAGGAAGCTGCCGAAAAGGCGAAGATCGAGCTGAGCTCGGCTCAGTCGACCGAGATCAACCAGCCGTTCATCACCGCTCGCATGGAAGGCGGCACGACGACGCCGCTCCACCTCGTGGAGACGCTGACCCGCGCCGAGCTCGAGAAGCTGGTCGACGACCTGATCGAGCGGACCATCGATCCGTGCAAGAAGGCGCTCAAGGACGCCGGAGTCGACGCGAAGGACATCGCCGATGTCGTGCTCGTCGGCGGCCAGACCCGCATGCCGCGGGTGCGTGAGCGGGTGAAGGAATTCTTCGGCCGCGATCCGCACACCGGCGTGAACCCGGACGAAGTCGTCGCTATGGGCGCGGCGATCCAGGCGGGCGTTCTGCAGGGCGACGTCAAGGACGTCCTTCTGCTCGACGTGACGCCGCTGTCGCTGGGCATCGAGACGCTGGGTGGCGTGTTCACCCGCATGATCGATCGCAACACGACCATCCCGACCAAGAAGAGCCAGGTCTTCTCGACCGCCGAGGACAATCAGAATGCGGTGACCATCCGCGTCTTCCAGGGCGAGCGCGAGATGGCTGCGGATAACAAGATGCTGGGTCAGTTCGACCTGGTCGGAATCCCACCCGCGCCGCGTGGCGTGCCGCAGATCGAGGTTACGTTCGACATCGATGCCAACGGCATCGTCAACGTGTCGGCCAAGGACAAGGGAACCGGCAAGGAGCAGCAGATCCGCATCCAGGCATCGGGCGGCCTGAACGATTCCGACATCGAGAAGATGGTCAAGGAAGCGGAGCAGTTCGCCGAGGATGACAAGAAGCGGCGTGCCGCGGCCGAGGCGAAGAACAACGCCGAAAGCCTGATCCACTCGACCGAGAAGCAGCTCGCGGAGCATGGCGACAAGGTCGATGCGTCGGTGAAGTCGGAGATCGAGACGGCGCTCGCCGAGGCGAAGACCGCGGTCGAGAGCAACGATCCCGATCAGATGACGGAAAAGACCAATGCGCTCGCGCAGGCGGCGATGAAGCTCGGCGAAGCCATGTACAAGGCTCAGCAGGGTGAAGCTGCGGGCGCAGCCGGTGCCGACGCGGGGGCGTCTGGCGCGGGCGAGCAGCCGAACGAAGATGTCGTTGACGCGGAATTCTCTGAGGTCGACGAAGGTGAGAACAAGGGCTGATGATCCGGCGCGGCTCTCGAACGGGGGCCGCGCCGCATCCTGTGCGGCGTAGCGGGGAAGGGTAATGGTCGAGCAGGATTACTACGATCTGCTGGGTGTCGCGCGTGGAGCTGACGACGCTGCGATCAAGGCTGCCTATCGCAGGATGGCCAAGGAGCATCATCCTGACCGGAAGAACGGTTGCAAGGATAGCGAAGCTCACTTCAAGGCCATCAACGAGGCCTATGACGTCCTGAAGGACCCGCAGAAGCGGGCGGCCTACGACCGCTTCGGAAAGGCAGCGTTCCAGAACGGCCATGGCGGCGATCCGTTCGGTGATGCCGGATTCAACGGCTTCTCCGACATTTTCTCGACCATCTTCGGCGAGTTCATGGACCCGCGCGCGGACCGGCAGAATGCGGCCCGAGGCCAGGATCTGCGCTACGACCTCGAGATGACGCTGGAAGAAGCCTTTACGGGCGTTGAGAAAACCATCACCGTCCAGGCGAATTCGCGTTGCGAAGTATGCGACGGCCGCGGCTGCAACGGCCTCGATCGCTGCACCAGCACGTGCAAAACCTGCAACGGCATGGGCAAGGTCCGTGCGCAGCAGGGCTTCTTCGTGGTCGAACGCGGATGCCCAAGCTGCCGCGGCTCAGGCGAAGTGATCAACGATCCTTGCCCGAACTGCCAGGGTGAAGGCCGTGCCCTGAACCAGCGGAAGCTTTCGGTGAAAATCCCGGCCGGTGTCGACGAAGGAACGCGCATCCGCGTTAGCGGCGAGGGCGAGTCCGGGGTTCGCGGCGCGGCCAGCGGCGATCTCTATCTGTTCGTGCACATGAAGCGGCACCCGATCTACGTGCGTGAGGGGACGACCCTGGTCGCCGATTGCCCGGTTAGCTTCACGACCGCCGCACTGGGCGGGTCGATCAGCCTTCCAGGTGTGGACGGCGAGAAGGTCGAGATGAAGATTCCAGCCGGCGTGCAGTCTGGCGAACAGCTGCGTCATCGGGGAGCCGGCATGACCGTGCTCAACGGCCGGGGGCGTGGCGACCTTGTTGCGCGCATTCTGGTCGAGACACCGACGCGGCTCAGCAAAGAGCAGAAGAAGCTGCTCGAAGAATTCCGCGCGACCGAAACCGGGGACGAATGCCCGAACGCGAAAAGCTTCTTCGCGCGCGCGAAGGACTTCCTCGGCGGCTGATCAGCCGCCGTTTTTGAGGTGATCGATCTCTAGCCGCATCGCGAAAAGCTGGGCGAATAGCTCTGCTGCGGCGTGAAGCTCGAACCTCGGTTCCCGCGGCGTGCGGGAGTCGCAACGGAACTCTCCCTCAAGATCGTCGACGCTGAACGGAACGCGCATTGTCGCGCGAACCCCGGCAGCTGACAGCGCCTGAATCGCTTCAGCGTTCGGAGACTCCATCAGCGCATCGGCTGCAGAAGTCTCGTCGGGATTGCGCGGGAAAATCGCAACCGCAGCAGCCTGCGTATCCGAGATGATGGCCGGCAGATCGGACGTCATGTCTGCTGGAGCAGCAAAAGCACCACGCGCGCTCTCGGCCCGGTCTTTCCCGCAGACGAGCGTCACCCGATCGAAACCTGTCAGCGCGCGCATGCGACGCGCGCCCCCATCCAGCAGCGCCTGCCCGTGGCTGTTCGACAGACCCGCGATCAGGCCGCCAATTGAGCCGAACGCCTCGCCGTACGCGCCGGACGTTGGTGTCACCTCGAGGAGGACGCGTCCGTCGCTGAGCTGGAAAGCAATGTCCAACAGGTCCGGATCGGTGGTCAGGCGCACTGCATAGGCACGGCCGATGCCTGTGGTGCCGCTCAGCCGCGAAAACAGGTTGCGCAGGTCGTGCAGCGCCTGGCTTTGAACGAACTTGCCCAAGGGTTCATCGACCAACGTCACGTGCGAAACACCAAGCAACTGGTGCACATTCTCCGACGCCCGAAGGACGATCCAGTCGAGCGAAAGCTCGAGCAAATAGGCACCGGACTGAACGCGCACGGCGGCTTCCTGCCGACTTGCAGCTGATTGTTCAGCGAGTTCCTGTGCTGCTTCCATGGCCCCGTATTCCGGTGCCTAGAATAGCCTGCCTCTCCCGCAGTGCGAGAGAAAAATTGTGCTGCGCAAAACGCTTAGGCAGGGCTTCCGAACAGCCGATCGAAAATCGTGTCGACATGTTTGAAATGATAATCGAGGTCGAACAGAGCGTTTAGCTCATCTTCTGACAGGCGCTGGGAAACTTCAGGATCGGCCTTCAGAAGGTCGAGAAGCGAGAGCTGCCCGTCCGATTCCCACACTTTCATCGCGTTGCGCTGCACCAGCGCGTAGGATTCCTCGCGGCTGAGGCCCGCCTGCGTGAGGGCCAGCAGGACGCGCTGCGAGTGAACGAGACCTCCCATGCGGTCCAGGTTCTTCTGCATCCGCTCCGGATAGACGACGAGCTTGTCCACTACGCCTGTCAGTCGCGCGAGCGCGAAGTCGAGCGTAATGGTCGCGTCGGGGCCGATGAAGCGCTCGACCGAGGAATGCGAGATGTCGCGCTCATGCCAAAGCGCCACATTCTCCATCGCCGGAAGCGCATAGCTGCGGACCATTCGTGCGAGGCCGGTCAAGTTCTCGGTCAGAACGGGGTTGCGCTTGTGCGGCATTGCCGAGCTGCCCTTCTGGCCGGGCGAGAAATATTCCTCGGCCTCGAGCACTTCGGTGCGCTGGAGGTGACGGATCTCGGTTGCGAGACGCTCGATAGAGGAGGCGATCACTCCCAGGGTGGCGAAGAAGAACGCGTGCCTGTCGCGTGGGATCACCTGGGTCGAGACTGGCTCAGGCGTGAGGCCCAACTCGGCCGCGACATGCTCCTCGATCGACGGCGGGATATTCGCAAACGTCCCGATCGCTCCTGAAATAGCGCAGGTCGCTATCTGGTCACGAGCGCTGGCGAGCCGCTCCCGGTTGCGGACGAACTCGGCATAGGCTTGGGCGAGTTTGAGACCGAAAGTCGTGGGCTCGGCATGAATGCCGTGGCTGCGCCCGATCGTAGGCGTCAGCTTGTGCTCAAACGCGCGGCGCTTCAGCACGTCAAGTAGCTGGTCGATGTCGCGCAGCAGCAGATCCGCAGCCTGCTTCAGCTGCACGGCAAGCGCAGTGTCGAGCACGTCGGAGCTGGTCATGCCCTGGTGCAGCCAGCGGCGCTCCGGCCCGAGCTTCTCCCCCGCCCAGGTAAGAAAGGCGATCACGTCGTGCTTGGTGACCGCCTCGATCCTGTCGATTGCGTCGATATCGATCTCCCCCAGCTCGTCTCGGTCGTAGGCCGCACGGATCGTCTTCGCGTCATCGGCCGGGATCATGCCGATCCGGCCCATGGCCTCGGCCGCGAAGACTTCGATCTGCCACCAGATGCGGTAGCGGTTTTCGGCCGACCAGATGGCCGTCATTTCGGGGCGGGAATAGCGGGGAACCATGGCAGGGGCGGCTAGCAGACAGGGCGCGGGGGTTCAAATCGCATCCCAAACCTCGCGCGATGAACGGGTATCAGGGGCCTAAAGCAGCGCTAAAGGAGCCTGATGGCCATTGCGCAGGCCGGGAGAGAATAGCCGCTTTACCGCCGCCACGCACGCCCGCAGGAATCCTGCAAGGAACACAGCTCGTTGAATTTAAAGCGGTTTTAGCATTTAATGTCGATGACGACCATGGAGTCGCGCGTTCTTGTGGAGGCGTGTGATGGGGTATTCAGGAGTCATCGTATTTGGCGATAGCTTGGTAGATGCTGGCAACGCTCTAGGTCTCGCAAATTGGTACGATGGGCTGCCCTTCACAGAGCCGGTGGATGCGGCGCCAACCGCCGATAAAGGTTATTACTCTGGCAGGTTCACCAACGGGTTCACGTTCGCGGATTTGATCTGCAACAAATATGTTGGCGTCCCGACCAAGCCGGTTTTCCCGTACGGATACGAGGATCCATACATCGGGGTGCGCATCGCGCCCTTTGCCTCCGATCCTTCCGGACATAATCTGAACTTCGCCTACGGCGGCGCGCAAATGCGCCGAGGTAGTGAGAAAGTGCCTGACATTGACGGGCAGACCGATGCCTGGCGTGATGCTGTCGACGGCGATGCCGATCCCAACGCGCTTCACATGTTCGCTTTCGGAGCAAACGACGTCCATGACCTGGTGCCCAAGACAGGCTCCTGGGCGAGCCTTTCATCAGCTACCGCGGCGCTGACGCAGGCAGCTGACAATTACATCCACGAGATCCTCGGGACCATCAACAAGGGCGTGCAACATGTACTGGTGATCGGGGTGCCCGACATCGGCATCCAGCCATATTACAATGGCCTCGCGGACGAAGCGGCGCGGCGCGCGGTCGCGACGCAATATTCCGCGCTGCTAGACCAAATGCTCCAGAGCAGGATTGCCGCGCTGAATTTACCTTCGAACGTAGAATTCAAATATGTGAGCTTCACCCAGATGGCCGACCACGTAATCGGCACTATGGACGATCTTTACCCGGCATCGCAGATTTATCCTCTGAACCAGAGCAGCGTTGTGTTCTTCGACCAGGCACATCCCACGGCCCAAGTGCATGCTTTGGGGGCGGCCTATGTTTTGGATCAGTTGAATGGCAGCGCTGCCGGTGATCGGTTCCCACTTACTGCACCCGACTACAGCCTGAGTGGCTCAATCGGTGTGAAGGGCGAGGTCGACACGGTCGTCGTGTCGCTCGCAGCAAGCACGTCTTACGCCTTCAACCTGTTGGGTCTGAGTTCGCTCGGCGGAAACGTATCGATGCTCGAGGACCCGTTGATCAAAGTGATCGGCCCAACGGGAGCCACCATCGGTTCAAACGATGACGGCGGCGTCGGCCTTGATGCGAGCTTCACGTTCACGACGGTGACGGCGGGGGATTATATTCTCCAACTTTCCGGCGTCGGCAGCATGACCGGTACCTACCGGCTGCAGGCTGACGGGACTGCCGCCGGCAATAACACCTACGCAGTGTCTCACAGCTCAGCAGTCATTCTGGAGCGCGCTGGCGAAGGTTTGGATACGGTATTGGCAAGCGTCAGTTACGCGCTTCAGGCTAATGCCTCGATCGAGCAGCTGAGGACCAACTCCGATATGGGTATCGGGAGCATCAATCTTACGGGAAATGATCTCGCACAGACTATCGTCGGCAATGCTGGGAACAATATCATCGACGCCAAAGGAGGAGCGGATTCGATCTGGGGCTTGGGAGGCATGGACATCTTCCTGTTCAGCACGAAACCTACGGCTAGCAACGTAGATCGCATCTACGATTACAACGTCGCGCAAGACACGATCCGGTTGGATGATGCCGCGTTTCTTGGACTAAGCGTCGGGGCTCTTGCAACTGGCGCATTCGCGACGGGAGCGGCAGCACAACAGGCCGATGATCGCATCATCTACGATCCGCTGACGGGTAACCTGTACTTCGATCCGGATGGGATGGGTGGAGCGGCGCAGGTGCAATTTGCTGCGCTCAGCGCCGGTCTTACCCCCAGCGCCGCCGATTTCGTCGTCGTTTGATGTCGAGCGCAAGCGCTCAACCGTTCACGACTGGTGGTAGGCGCCAGCCGCGCTCGAACGGTGGACTAACTGATGTTAGCCTGGACGCCGCAGGTCTGTGCGATTGTAACGAGTCCCTGCTTTGTGATTCGCGTGGGGCAAGTCACATTCGGGGCGGAAGAAGGCGCATGTCAGACGCCCTGTATCTAGTCGATCGCGCCCAACAAGAACTCAATGCAGCAATGCGATCCGCTGACTTGCGGGTCCGCCAGGTCCACCTCGAACTGGCGGACGCATATTCCCGTCGGTTGCGGGAAATAAGATGCCGCGAAAACAATATCATCCCCAGCGTGTTTTTCCGGGATGATGTGCAGCGAGATGTGACCTCGCAGTCCTAGAGGTAACGCTAGTGGAGATGCGCATGAGTTCGCAGATGAACGCCGTCATGGCGGTGGCGGTTACCGCGGGGAAGCTGGCGGCCAACCAGGCAAAGCAGAAGCCATTAGCTTCACCGAGCCGTGAACAAGCCAAGGCTTGTCCAACCATTCTGAACCAAAAAAGGGCGGCTCCGCCGTCGTAGCGCCGGAGCCGCCGCCAGAGGAGTCGCCAAGGGGTTGGGGAGGATGGCGAGTCCAAGAACTTCTATAATCATAAGCTAAGTGTCTGTGAAATTGGGAAAAACACCTAGGAATGCACCGCGAGAACCGGTTTCTTTGCTTGACAACCAACGCCTCGGCGCAGCGAGTGGTCAGCCATTGCTCGCATGAGGACTTGCGGCGCAGAAAGGCGAAGGGCCCAGTTCTACTGCGTCAATTGGGGACAGCGTCCTCGGTCTGAGGAACCCACCGACGCGCTAGCCGCTCCAGTTGCCATGTCAGACGGGGCGGAGAAACTACGTGCGCTCGCCGCGCAAAGCCGGGTGCTGTCGAGGCAGTCCTCCGATCGAGAGCGCGCCAAGCTGCTGCGGTCGCTTGCGGACCTGTATGACACACAAGCAACGGAGTTGGAGGCCGTTGAACCAGCGCCGGCACTTGGGTGACCGGTCGGCCCGATAGGCCTGGTCTTTGTAGCGCCAATGTCCGCAATGGCCCAAAGCAGATTAGATCAGCCCCATCGATCTCATGCTCGTTCGCCCTTGAGCCCCGACGATCACATGGTCGTGCACCGTGATCTTCATGTGCCTTCCCGCATCGACCAGATCTCGCGTCAATCGGATGTCCTGGCTTGATGGCGTCGGATCACCGCTGGGGTGGTTGTGGACGATGATGATGGCGGTTGCGCCTAACGCGATGGCACGCGCGATGACTTCCCGCACGTGGACGGAGGCTTCATCGACCGAGCCCTGCCACATGGCCTCGTTGGAAATAAGCATGTTCTTGGCGTTGAGGAAAAGGACGCGGACTTCCTCGATGCGCTGATGCGCCATCTGAGCGTGCAGATAGTCGCCTAGCGCGTCCCAGCTAGAAAGCACTGGCTGGTTCTCAATCTTGGTTTCAAGCAGCCTCAGGGCAGTCGCTTCCGCAATTTTCAGGGCAGCGATGGTAGGATCGCTCAATCCTTCGCGGCGGAGCGTGTCAGCGCTCGACGACAGCAAAGGACCGATCCCTCCAAACTCCTGAATAAGCTTCTTCGCCAACGGTTTGGTGTCGACGCGCGGGATCGTCAGGGTCAGCAGGTATTCGAGCAGCTCATAATCGTGGAAGCCTTTCGGGCCCGCGTCGAGTAGGCGTTGGCGGAGCCGGGCGCGGTGGCCGCTCGCCAGTTCGGCTTCATCGGATTTGGACGCGCGCTCGTACATGCCGCCCCTTGGTGAGCGATTTGTCCGAGCAACGCCGCTGTAGACGAGCGCCGCTCGACAAGGGAAGGGGTCATGCCGGTCTCGGAACGGTCCAAGGCCGCGGGGGTTAGTAAGTCCCAATGAGCGAGTGGTGGCCGAGTGAACAGGGGACGAGCCGTGCCGGATGATACCGGCGCGACCGTAGTCGTGCGCCGCACTCCCTGGGGCCGCATCGCTATGTTCGCAGCGCTCGGGCTGCTCATTGTCTTCGCCATTGCGATCGCCGTTGTCTGGATACAGCGCCGGCCGATCGCAACGCACTATCTCAAAGCCGAGTTCGAGAAGAAGGGCGTCACGGCCAGCTATCACCTCGATCGCGTCGGCTTCCGGACGCAGGAGGTCAGCAATCTCGTCATCGGCGATCCAAAGCACCCGGACCTCGTCGCCCGCCATGCGCTGATCCAGATGCAGCTGAAGCTCGACGGCAACTTCCAGGTGTATCGCGTGGTAGCCCGCGGCGTCCGGCTGCGCGGCAAGCTCGTGAACGGAAAGGTGAGCTGGGGCCAGATCGACAAGCTGCTTCCTCCGCCGAGCAAGCAGCCGTTCAAGCTGCCGGACATCGTCCTCGATGTCGCCGACAGCAGCATCGCGCTCGCTACGCCGTTCGGGCCGGTGGGCGTGGCGGCTGAGGGCTCGGGCCGGCTGAGCGGGGGCTTCAAAGGCAATCTCGCCGTTGCTAGCCCCAGGATCGTGCCGGGCAAATGCGCAGCGACGAATGTTCGAGCAAACTTCGCCGTGGCGGTGGTCGCTCGGCATCCGCGGGCAGAGGGCCCAGTCACTCTTGATCGCTTCGCTTGCCCGGCGAGCCGTTTTGACGTTGCGGCGCCGAGGTTTGACGCCAAGACCAGCTTCAACGAATCCTTCACCAGCATCGACGGTAGCGGTCGCATGGCGATCAACACGTTGGTTGCCGGCGAGAACGGGCTGGCAAACTTCGTGGGTTTCCTCACTTACAAGGGATCGCTGGAGCGCGTCGAAGGACAGGTGAAGCTGTCGGCGCAGAAGTCGCGGATGGCGACTATTTACGCGGACCGCACGCGGCTCAACGGCAGTTACCATCTTGGACTCAGCAAGGGCACCTTTGCGCTCTTCGGTGATTTCGCGGCGGACAGCGCGGCGCTGGATCCGTCGATGCTGGCGGGCGTGACTCAGCCGCTTCAGGCTGCGGCCAACACGCCGATTGGGCCAGTGATCACCAGCATCAGCAACGCGATCGGTCGGACCACCCGTAATTTCAACGCTGCCGGCGGCATTCAGGTCGTGAACTTCCCCGGCGGCGGAGCGGTTCGGGTGAAGGACGCGAACATCCTCGCGGCAGGCGGCGCGCGCGCTCGCGTTTCGGGTGGCAGCGGCGTGACTTATTATTGGCCGGCATCGGCGCTTCGTATCGACGGCACGATTGAGATGGCCGGTGGCGGCTTGCCCAGCGGACGGGTCAGCTTGAGCCAGGCACGTCCCGGCGCTCCGATGAGCGGTGCCGCAAATATCGCGCCTTATACGGCGGGCGGTCAGCGCCTGGCGTTCACGCCGATCCGCTTCGGCCCCGGACCGGGCGGAACGACGGCACTCAGCACCGTTGCACAGCTGGATGGGTCGTTCCCGGGCGGGCGGGCGCAGGCGCTAAGGCTGCCGATTGAAGGGCGCATCGGCAACGGCGGCAGCTTCGCGTTCGGCACGAGCTGCGCGGTGGTCAGCTTCAACTACTTCCAGATGAGCTCCGTGCAGTTCGGCGCGACACGCCTTCCCGTGTGTCCCATCGGCCCAGCGATCATCTCGAAGAGCACGAACGGTTCGGTCCTCACGGCCGCTCGCGTCAACAATCCGGTCCTGAACGGGCGTATCGGCACATCCCCGCTGCACTTGGCCGCTGCGAATGGAGAAATTCGAGGGGCGCAGTTCGCGTTTAATCGGATGGGGATGCGCATTGGGAAGCCTCAATCTCCTGTCGTTGTTGATGCAAACCGGCTGCAAGGGTCGTTCGCAAATGGGGGGATGTCGGGGACATTCGGCGGTGGCCGAGCGACGATCGGCGACATCAAGCTGCTTGTGAGCGACGCCAATGGCCGCTGGCGCTACGTCGGCAGCCGTTTGAGCCTGAACGGCGGGCTCAACCTGTCGGACAGCAGCGAAAAGGCTCGCTTCTACACGCTGCACAGCAATGACTTCAGCTTCCTGCTGGCCGGCGACAGCATCCGTGCAGGCGGCACGTTGGTTCATCCGGGAACAGGGATCCGCGTCACAGACGTGACGATCCGCCACGCGCTGTCGACAGGTAACGGACAGGCTCTCCTCGACGTGCCGCAATTGACGTTCGGCCCCAATTTGCAGCCTGAAGAACTGACCCCGCTGACGGAAGGGACAGTCGCTCTCGTCAACGGCACCATCAGCGGTCAGGGACGGATCAATTGGTTGGGCAACGGGAAGGTTACCTCGACCGGCGATTTCTCGACTTCAAACCTCGATCTTGCCGCGCCGTTCGGCCCAGTGACCGGCATGCGCGGGACGATCCACTTCAGCGACCTGCTCAACCTCGTCACACCACCGGGGCAGGTGATGAACATCCAGTCGATCAACCCGGGTATCCTGGTCGAGAATGGCGTCATCCATTACCAGCTGCTTCCGAACCAGCTGGTGAAAATCGAGCGCGGCGAGTGGCCGTTCATGGGCGGCCGCCTGGTCCTTCACGAAACCGTGCTGAACTTCGCCAAGCCGACCGCTAAGCGGCTGACCTTCGAGGTGGTCGACCTCGACGCTCACGTGTTCGTCCAGTCGCTCGGCTTCAAGGAGCTGGACGCGACCGGCAAGTTCAATGGCGTTCTGCCGATGATCTTCGACGAGAACGGCGGACGCGTCGTCGGCGGCCGGCTGGACTCCGAGGCGCCTGGCGGTTCGCTCTCCTATGTGGGAGTCGTCAACAAGGCCAACCTCGGCACGATGGGCAACATCGCCTTCAACGCCCTTCGAGACCTACGCTTCAAGTCGATGATCATCCGCCTCGACGGCGACCTCGCAGGCGAATTCGCTGCGCGCCTCGATATTGATGGAGCCGGCATCGGCCAGTCCAACCAGACCCAGAAGATCATCCGCGGCCTGCTCGCGAAGATTCCGCTTCACCTGAATGTGACCATCACCGGTCCGTTCCGCGCCCTGATCGCCACTGCGAAATCGGTCAGCGATCCGCGCGACCTGATCAAGGACGTACTGCCACGTCCGCTCGACGACGTCCCCGGCATCAGCACCGAGGTCCGTCGCATCGAAGAGCAGCAGCAACAGACCCAGACGCCTGTCGACGAGCAGGCCAACACCGCACCGCCACCCGCCACGAAGTGAGAGAGAAGATGATGAAGTCCCTTATAGCCCGTCCCGGATTGCTCGCCATCGCGGCCCTATCGGCGCCACTGGCGAGCTGCATCTCGCTCAAGGCGCCCGAGAAGCCGATCGACATCAACCTCAACGTGACGATCCGCCAGGAAGTGCTGGTGCGGTTGCAGCGCGATGTTGAGCAGCTGATCAACCAGAATCCGCAGGCCTTCCCGCAGCAACAGCAGAAGAAGCCTCAGTGAAGAAACTTGTCATTCTTCTGGCGTTGGCAGGTGCCGCGCCAGCAGTAGCGCAGTCGCCTGCCGTCGATGCGGCGCGCGTCGAGGGATCAGTGGGTGAGCGTTACGACGGATATCTTGGCGTGGCGGCGCCTGTTTCGGGTTCGGTGCGGAGCCAGGTCGCGACGATCAACATCCGCCGGCGCACGCTCTACAGCAATCTCGCGTCCAGCCGGGGCGTAAGCCCTGCAGATGTCGGGATCACGGCCGGCTGCCAGCTTCTCTCTCGCGTAGCGGTCGGCGAGGCCTATCTGTGGAACGACGGAACCTGGCGCAGGCGGGCGGCGGGCCAGCCGGCGCCGGTGCCGAGCTACTGCCGCTGAGGCTCGAATGACCCACGATAGAGGGGCTTGATCGCTGCGATCAGTTGCCGGCTGACTGGCAGCGTCACCTCATACTCGCCCTCGACATAAGGCCCCGCGACGTAAGGTGAGGCGGTGAAGGCGATCGCGTCGAAGCGCCCATTCTTGTTCTTGTCGACGGGCGCGATGGCCAGATCGGAGTATTTCGGACAAGCGTTGAAGTCAGGGAGGTTCATTTTCTCGCCCTGACGTCGCTTGTTTCGCTCCTTGTTCAGGGCGGCACAGTAGGGGCCCTTGGTCAGGGCAGAAAACGCGCTTGGCCGCAAGAACAGGGATTCGAGGCTGATCTCCCGGTTCATGCTGCGATCCCACAGGAGCGCGCCATAGACGGTGTTCGGATGAGCCCCGCCTTCGAAGCTGCCGAGATCGCTCTGGAGTGAGAGGAGCCGCGGTGTCTGCCCGGCGGTGGTCCAGTCCATCGAAAAATCGTGCCCGTTGAAATCGCGCTTGTCCTGCCGCGCCAGCTTCTGGTCTTCGCTCGCATTCTTCAGGGCTTCGGCGAGCTTCTTCTTCGCATCATTATAGAAGCGCGTGTCGAGCGCGGGGATCGCGACGGCTTCGGCCGGCCAGGTGTAGCTGAAATCCAGCGGCGGCGTCTGTCGCACGACTTTGTGAGGGCCAGGGGCTGCTGCGGTCAGCGCCAGTGCTACGAAAGCCAATATCACCCGTTTCATTCCCGCGGCTTACAGCCGTATCCCGCAGTTGACTATCTGCAGCCCCGTTCATAAAGGGTCGGCGCCTTGGCGGAATTGTCGTCCGCCATGTCCCTCGCCCGTGCCTGCCCTTGGATTTCAGCGGGGGCGACGCACAGGGGAAAGACATGGCTGAGGAAGATTCCGAAGAGGTCCCGAAGCTTCCGCAAGATGCACGGCTCGAATCCCTCAATGAGAGGCTCGACCGGGCGCGACAGCGCGAGGCCGAGAAGGCATCCAAAGTGCAGGTCGACCCCAATATGCGGGTCGCTCAAACTGTGATTGGGTATCTGATCGGCGGCCCTCTGGGGGGCGGACTGCTCGGGTGGGGTTTGGACAGCCTATTCGGGACCAAGCCCTGGTTGACGTTGCTGATGCTTTTCCTCGGTTTCGGGGTCGGCATCAGGGGCGTGCTTCGAAGTTCTAAGGTGCCGCCAGGGCAGAACCCTGGCGCTGGACGGTAAAGAGGAACGCGTGGCCGGCAAGATCGACCCGATGCATCAGTTCACGGTGGAAACACTGGTTCCGTTGCATATCGGCAAATACGACATCAGCTTCACCAACAGCGCAGCCTGGATGGTTGCCGCGCTCCTTGCGCTCGGTATCTTCATGTGGGGCGGAATGAAGCGTCAGGTCGTCCCTGGCCGCTGGCAGATGGCGGTCGAAGGGCTGACCGGCTTCGTCGACGATCTGGTGAAGGTGAACATCGGTCCTGAAGGCAAGAAGTTCACCCCCTTCATCTTCGCGCTCTTCACCTTCATCCTATTCGCGAATTTCCTCGGCATGCTGCCGCTGGCGATCGTGCCAGGCTGGCATGCCTTCACGCCAACGAGCCACTTCAGCATCACTGGGGTGCTTGCCATCGTAAGCTTCTCGATCGTGATCATCGTCGGCATTTGGCGGCACGGCTTGCACTTCTTCTCGCTTTTCCTGCCGGCCGGAACGCCGATCTACATGGCGCCGCTCATCGTTCCGATCGAGATCGTCTCGTTCCTGGTGCGGCCCTTCAGCCTCGCGCTCCGACTGTTCGTGGCGATGATGGCAGGCCACATCCTGATGGAAGTGTTCGGAAGCTTCATCGTCAGCGGCTTCGCTTCGGGCAGCGCCACGGGCTTTGGCGTGGGTCTCATCAGCTTCATTTTCATCGTCGGCGTTGGCGCGCTCGAGCTGCTGATCTGCGCCCTCCAGGCTTACGTTTTCGCTCTGTTGACGTCGCTGTACCTCAGCGACGCGATCAATCTTCACTAACCAACTGTTTCTAATAGGAGTTTCAACATGGACGTTGCATCCGCAAAGCTCATCGGCGCTGGTCTCGCCGCCATCGGTACCGGTGCTGCCGCCATCGGCGTCGGCTTCGTGTTCGGTCAGTTCCTCAACAGCGCGCTGCGCAACCCGGCAGCTGCCGACGGTCAGCAGGGCCGCCTGTTCCTAGGCTTCGCGCTCGCCGAGCTGCTCGGCCTGATGGCGTTCACCGTCGCTCTGCTCATCCTGTTCGTTTTCTGAGCTGAAAGCCGCGGCGCGATAGCCCGCGGATAGGACCGACATGCCTCAACTTAACCAGCTTCCCGACATCTTCTGGTCGCAGCTCTTCTGGCTGACGGTGGTGTTCGGTATCATTTTCTTCGCGATCGGGCGGGGAATGGTGCCGAAGATCCAGGGCACCGTGGACTTGCGTCAGAAGCAGATCGCTACGGATCTCGAGCGTGCGCAGGCCGCGCGCCAGGAAGCGGATGAAACGGAGGCTGCGTGGCGCGCGCGGATGGATGCCGCGCGTGCAGACGCTGCCCGCATCGCTCAGGAAGCCAAGGCGGCGAGCGCTCGTGATACCGAGACGCGGGTCAAGGCTGCGGCCGATGACATCGGGAAGAAGGTTGAGTCTGCCGAGGCGCGACTTCGCGATGCAGTCGGGTCGGCTCGCGCCGAGATCGAAGGTGTCGCGGCCGATGCCACTCGGGAGATGGTGCAGCGGCTGGCCGGCATCGAAGTGAATGCGGCTGACGCCGCAGCAGCGGTAAAGGCTGAACTGAATGTCTAAGGCACAGGTCCATACAAGCACCGAAGTGCCGACCCACGAGGCCGAACCGACTGCATTCGGCCTGACGGCGCCTGCCTTCATTGCGCTCGCGATGATCTGCGTCATCGCGCTTCTTATCTGGAAGAAGGTCCCTGCTGCGATTGCCGGAGCGCTCGACAGCAAGATCGCCACGATCCGGGACCAGCTCGCTGAAGCCGAGACTCTGAGGAAAGAAGCCGAGGCGCTGAAGGCCGAGTATCAGGCTAAGGCGGCGTCGGCGGACAAGGAGCGTGACTCGCTTCTCGAGCGCGCGCGTCACGAAGCCGAAGAGATCGTGGCCAAGGCGAAGACTGACGCGGAAGCTCTGGTCGAGCGCCGCACGCGCATGGCGGAAGACAAGATCGCTGCGGAAGAGCGGACGGCCATCGAGCAGCTTCGCGCCGCTGCGGCCGAAGCGGCCACCAAGGCCGCAGCGCGGATCATCTCGGAACGTCACGACGCGGCGACCGACGCCAAGATCGTCGATCGCGCGATCAAGGAAATCGCTTCCCGCTAAGGACGGTTCCTGCGCAGCCAGAAACCCTGCGCAAGAGCACAGCAGCTATTGGCGGTGTTCACCACCTGGCTGAGTGACGCCCTCCAGCGCCTCTGACGCACATTCAGTGTCGGTCTCGCGGCTGAGATCGCCCAGGCTGACGATGCCGCATAGCCGCTCATCCTGATCGATGACCGGCAACCGCCGCACCTGCGAATTGCTCATCTTGGTCGCGGCGTCTTCGACATCATCGTCGATATGGATGACCACGAGATCGCCGGTCATCAGGTCGCGCACCGGCGTGTCCGGGCCGTAGCCCTTGGCGATTCCGCGAACGGCTATGTCGCGATCGGTGATCATTCCGATAAGCCGTTCGCCCTCCGTGACGGGGATCGAACCGGCATCGGCATCGAGCATGAAGTTCGCGGCCTCTTGCACCGGTTGGTCCGGCCGCACCGTCTGCACGTCGCGGGTCATCACTTCGCTGACTTTCATGGTCGCTCTCCTCGGGGAAACTCGACGCTGGAAACGAACAGCGATCCGGCCGGTTGCGGCTCCTAAGGCACGTTCTCGGTCAAGAGATCGTAGGTGGCGACCAACTCATCCCTCTGGTTGAAGACTTCGACCGCCCAGCGGACCTGGCCAGTATCTTCCGACTTGATCGATTTGGCGCGCACGGTGAGTTCGACGCGCACGCTGTCGCCAGGGTAAAGCGGCGTCAGGAAACGAAGGTTTTCCAGCCCCGTGTTGGCGAGCACCGGACCCGGATCCGGATCGACGAACAGGCCGGCGGCGAAGCTGAGGATCAAATAGCCGTGCGCAACCCGCCCTTCGAAAATCGGTGAGGCCTTCGCCGCCTCCTCGTCCATGTGCGCGTAGAATTTGTCGCCGGTGAACTCCGCGAAATGTTCGATGTCCTCAAGCATCACGGTGCGGCTCTCGGTCTGCCAGGTGTCACCGATGTGAAGCTCGCTCATCTTCAGGCGGAACGGGTGGACATCGATGATGCGCTTGGGGGCGCCCGGCACATATTGCTCGGTGATCGCGGCGATCATCGCAGGCGAGGACTGAAGCGCCGTCCTCTGCATGTAATGCTTCACGCCTCGAACGCCGCCCATTTCCTCACTCCCGCCCGCGCGTCCGGGACCGCCGTGCACGAGGACCGGAAGCGGCGAACCGTGGCCGGTGGACTCAGCAGCATTGGTGCGATCGATGACGAGCATGCGGCCGTGATAGGCCGCAGCGCCTTGCACGAACTCTCGCGCAGCATCGGGCGAATGGGTGAATAGCGAAAGCGCAAGGCTGCCCTTGCCCCGGTTCGCCAGTGCGATCGCGTCGGTGATGTCTTTGTAGGGCATGATCGTCGAAACCGGACCGAACGGCTCGCAGTCGTGAACGGCAGCATTGTTCCACGGATCGTCGGTGCGCAGGAGGACTGGCTGCAGGAACGCCCCGCCCGGGATTGGCGGATCGGCATTCGGATCACCGGCAACGATCCGCGCGCCCGCGGCCTCAAGCTCCGCGATCTTCTGACGCACGTCTTCGCGCTGGCTGACGCTGACGAGCGCCCCCATGCGCGTATCCTCGGCGCGCGGATCGCCCACCTTGGTCTTGGCCAACCGTTCGCCAAGCGCCTGCTGGACCGCATCGAGATATTCCGCTGGCGCCATCGCGCGGCGAATGGCGGTGCATTTCTGCCCCGCCTTCACGGTCATCTCGGTCGCGACCTCCTTGATGAAGAGGTCGAACTCGGGCGTGTCGGGCGCCGCATCAGGACCCAGCAACGATGCATTGAGGCTGTCCTGCTCGGCCACGAAGCGAACGGACTCGCGGATGACGTTGGGGTGCGTACGGAGCTTCAGTGCAGTGGAAGCCGAGCCTGTGAAGCTGACGATGTCCTGACCCGTGAGATGATCGAACAGATCACCGACACCGCCGACGATCAGCTGGATAGCGCCGGCGGGCAGCACGTTCGCTTCGATCATGATCTTGAATGCGGCTTCGGTCAGGTAGGCAGTGGCCGAGGCCGGCTTCACGATCGCCGGCACCCCCGCCAGTAAGGTGGGCGCCAGCTTCTCCAGCATCCCCCACACGGGGAAGTTGAAGGCGTTGATGTGCACCGCGGCGCCCTGAAGCGGTGTGTAGATGTGCTGGCCAACGAAGGTGCCGTTCTTGGATAGGCCCTCGAGCTGACCGTCGAGCAGCACATGTGCGTCCGGGAGCTCACGGCGGCCCTTCGACGAAAAGGAGAAGAGCGTACCCGCGCCGCCTTCGATGTCGATCCAGCCGTCCTTGCGCGTCGCGCCGGTCAAATAGTTGAGCTCGTACAGCTCCTCTTTGCGTGCCATGATCGCGAGGCCCAGCGCCTTGATCATGCGCGCCCGCTCATGGAACGTCAGCCTTCGAAGAGCCGGACCGCCGACCTCGCGCGCGTGGCGAAGCATGCCGCCGAAATCGAGTCCGCTCGATCCGGTGAGCGCTACCGGAGCGCCGTCGATCGCGCTGGGGATCTCCGCGAGGTTGCCGTCACCACCGATCCAGCGATCACGCTGGTAATTTAGGAGCTTGAGAGTCTTCATCGCGCCTCCTTAGAAGAAGATTGGCGCCAGCAGGAGAGGCATCGATGATCGAACCGGTACGACCGATTGCGATCGAGGATATCGAACAGGCGCGCGATCGCGTCGCTACGACCGCGCTGCGGACGCCGCTGGTCAGGATCGACGTCGGCGACCCGCGCGAAATCTATCTCAAGCTCGAGAACCTGCAGCCGACCAACGCCTACAAGATTCGCGGCGCGACTAACGCGGTGGCGCGCCTGTCGGACACAGAGCGGGCACGCGGTGTCTGGACGATCAGCGCCGGGAACGCGGGTCAGGGCGTCGCCTATGCAGCGCGGAAGTTCGGCATTCCGGCTTCGGTCGTCGCTATCGAGACGGCGCCGCAGACCAAGCTCGATCGCATGCGCGCCCTCGGCGCGACGATCCTCCCTGTGTCCTACGAACGAGCATGGGTTGCGGCGGAGGCTCATGCCTTTCCGGGGCTGGAGGGCACGTTCGTTCACCCCTTCGACAAATATGACTTCATCGCCGGCCACGGCACCATGGGGTTGGAGATCTTGGAAGATTGCCCCGACGTCCGGACGGTGATCTGCGCCATTGGTGGAGGCGGGCTGATCACCGGCGTCGGCAGCGCGATCAAAGGCCGTCGTCCAGACGTGAGGGTGCTCGGCGCCGAGCCGGAAACTGCGGCTCCTTATGCTTTGTCGTTGAAGGAAGGTGGCCCGCAAAAGTTTGCAAGCTGGGAGGCATCGTTCGTCGATGGAGCCGGCGGCCAGAGTGTCACCGAACGGATGTGGGAGCGCATGCGACCGGTCACCGATGGCGCCATCACCGTGACGCTGGACGAGACGCGAGAGGCGATGCGGTTGATTGCGGAGAAGACCCGGACGATCGCGGAAGGCGCAGGCGCTCTATCGTTGGCGGCGGCTCTCGCTGATCAAAGCCTAGAAGGGCCGATCGTCTGCGTCGTATCAGGCGGCAACATCGACCTGAAGAAATTCTGTGAGCTGGTGAACGGCTAGGACAGCATCCGTATTTCAAACTTGCGCGTGGTCGGGTGGCTGGTCGCGAGGCCGCCATCAACCACCAGCGCAGTTCCGTTGACGTAACTGGACTCGTCGGACGCGAGGAACAGCGCGGCCCTCGCGATTTCTTCCGGCTCGCCGCCGCGCTTGAGTGGGTTGAGTTCGCCGATGCGGTGGGCCTGACCGCTTTCCCGCGCGAAATCGTACATCATCTTGGTCATGCCGGTTTCGATCAGACCGGGGCAAATCGCGTTCACGCGGACGCCTGAACCGGCGAGCTGCTGCGACGCCGTCTGGACGAGATTTACGACGCCCGCCTTCGAGGCCGAATAGGCGGCTCCGCCGGCCCCTGAACGCAGACCTGCCACGCTCGCGGTGCAGATGATCGATCCACCACCGCGCAAGTTCATCAGCGGAGCCGCGTGCTTGATCGCGAGGAATGGCCCGATCAGGTTGATGCGCAGGATCTCGGCCCAATCTTCAGCGGTCTGCTCCGAGATCGACGCCAGGCCGCCCGACACGCCGGCGTTCGCGAAGAAGATGTCGAGGCCGCCGTGATCGCGCGCGACCTGCTCGACCAGTGCGTGGACTGCTGCCTCATCGCCTGCATCCACAACAGCGTCCGCTCCGTCGGAAACGTCGGCGCCGACGACGGTCGCGCCTTCTGCGCGGAAGAGCTCGACGGTAGCCTTGCCGATACCCGAAGCAGCGCCAGTGACGATCGCAACCTTGCCTGAAAGCCGTGCCATTGGGCTGCTAATAGCCATGGCTGCGCCTTCCTGATAGGCGGCTCAAATGGATTTCAGCCTTGGGCCCGCCGAAAGCGAGTGGCGCGACCGGGTCCGCGCCTTCATGGACGAGCAGGTCCGGCCGCGTGTCCCCGACTATGATGCGCAGCAGCGCGAAGGCGATCGCTGGAAGGTGCTACCGGTCGTCGAAGAGCTGAAGGAAAAGGCCCGCGCCGAGGGTCTCTGGAACCTCTTCATGCCGCCGTCGCATGGCGCGACCCCAGTCGACGACAGCTTCCAGTTCGAAGGTCCGGGGCTCAGCAACCTCCAATATGCTTTCTGCGCCGAGGAGATGGGTCGCATCCTTTGGGCTTCGGAAGCCTTCAACTGCTCTGCGCCCGACACCGGCAACATGGAGGTCATCAACCGCTACGGCACTCGTGAGCAGAAGGACGAGTGGCTGAAGCCGCTGATGGACGGCGAGATCCGCTCCGCCTTCCTGATGACCGAGCCCGACGTCGCCTCCTCCGACGCCACCAACATCAAATGCCGCATCGAAATGCGCGGCAACGAATATGTGATCAACGGCCGCAAATGGTGGTCGAGCGGCGCCGGCGACCCGCGCTGCAAGGTCGCGATCCTGATGGGCAAAACCGACCCATCGGCCGACACGCACAAGCAGCAGTCGATGGTCCTGATGCCGCTCGACGCGCCGGGCGTGACGATAAAGCGGCACTTGCCCGTGTTCGGCTATGACGATGCCCCGCACGGCCACATGGAGATCGTCCTCGAGGACGTGCGCATTCCGCCCTCGAACATGCTGCTGGGCGAGGGCCGGGGCTTCGAGATCGCGCAGGGACGGCTCGGGCCGGGGCGCATCCACCACTGCATGCGCACCATCGGCGCGGCCGAAGAAGCGCTCGACGCGATGGTCAGGCGGCTGATGTCGCGCACTGCCTTCGGAAAGACGATAGCCGAGCAGGGCGTGTGGGAAGAGCGGATTGCCAATGCACGCATCGACATCGAGATGACGCGGCTGCTCTGCCTGAAGGCTGCGGACATGATGGACCGCGCCGGAAACAAGGCGGCGCAGGGCGAGATAGCGATGATCAAGGTTGCGGCGCCGATCATGGCCCTGAAGATCATCGACGACGCGATCCAGGCATTCGGAGCAGCGGGCGTGTCGGAAGATGTCGGGCTCGCGCGAGCCTATGCTTCAATCCGTACGCTGCGGCTGGCCGATGGGCCGGATGAAGTTCACCGCCGCGCGATTGCCCGGCTAGAGTTCAAGAAGCATCGATGACGGAGCAGCTCATCGACGAGGAAGCGCTGGGTCATTGGCTCGAAGCGAATGTCGAGGGCTTCCAGTCGCCGTTGGAGCTGGCGAAGTTCCCTTCAGGTCAGTCCAATCCCACTTATCGAGTTCGCGCGGCTTCGGGAGATTACGTGCTGCGGCGCAAGCCGTTCGGACAGCTGCTGCCCTCTGCACATGCTGTCGATCGGGAGTATCGCCTCCTCGCCGCGCTTCACCCGCTTGATTTTCCAGTGCCTGAGCCGCTTGCGCTCTGCGAGGATCCGGATGTCATCGGCGCGATCTTCTACGTCATGGAGCTGGCTCGCGGCCGCCCTTACGCGAATGGGGCACTGCCTGAGTTCGATCCGGCCACCCGCCGGGAGATGTACGAGCAGCTGATCGACACGCTTGCGGACCTTCACGTCATCGACCCGGAAGCTGCGGGGCTCGACGATTTCGGCAGGCCCGGAAATTATTTCGAGCGCCAGGTTGCGCGCTGGACGCGGCAATACCGGGATAGCCAGACCGACTATATTCCCGAGGTCGAGCGACTAATCGCTTTCCTGCCGGAGACGATCCCCGAGCAATCCCGCACGTCAATCGTCCACGGCGACTATCGCATCGACAATGTCGTGTTCGACGGCGACGGCACGCTGACCGCCGTGCTCGATTGGGAGCTTGCGACGCTTGGCGATCCGGTCGCGGATTTCTCCTACCTTGCAATGCAATGGATGATGCCCGCAGACGGGGGAGCGGGCCTAGCTGGCCTGAACCTGAAGGAGCTGGGCATTCCTTCGCTTGAGGGAATCGCTCAGCGATATTCGCAGCGTTCGGGCGTACCGCTTTCCGGCACGCTCGACTGGTACTTCGCTTACAATCTCTTTCGGCTCACCGGCATCGTTCAGGGCATCAAGAAGCGCGTGATCGACGGCACCGCGTCGCACGCGCAGGCCCAGGAAATGGCCAAGCGCGTGCCGACGTTGGCGGCCGCCGCGTGGAGCTTCGCGGAGAGGGCTGGCGCTTAGGCCTTCTCGATCGCGACCGGCACGCCGGCGCGAAGAGAATTGGCGATATTGGTGAGCGCCTTCGCGCGCTCGATCAGGTCCGACGGATCGGACCCGTCTGCCAACTGACAGTCGATCTTGATGCTCGCGTTCGTTGTCCGGCTTGGCTGTCCGCCGAATTCGAGCGTGACCGTTACTGCAAGATCGGAGATCGACACGCCGTCCTCATCGGCGAGCACCTGCAGGTCGTTGCAGATGCATCCGCCGAGCGCGAGCGCGAGCAGTTCGCCGCCATTGAAGCCGAGGCCCATCCCGCCGGCTTTCCCCTCGGGCCGGTCGGCAATGACGCTGTGCGCGCCGGCCTGACCGATTGCAGCACGGGTGCCGGGCCTCAGGCGATATTCGATGGTCGATGAGCTCATCGCTCAGCGCCCCGTGAACTTGGGCTGGCGCTTCTCCAGGAACGCCGCGACGCCCTCGCGATAGTCTTCGGTGAAGCCGAGCCGCCGCATCGTGCCGGCCTGTCGCTCGAGCTCCTCATCGAGGCTGTATTGCCAGCTCGAGCGGATCATTTCCTTCGTGGCCGCAAGGCCCAGCGGCGGGAGCGAGGCGAGTTTGTTGGCGATGGCATCCACCTCGGCGTCCAGCGCCTCGTCCTCGACTGCCTTCCAAATGAGGCCCCAATCGGCGGCCTTCTCCGCAGGCAGCGGTTCGCCCGTAAGCGCCAGAGCCATCGCCCGCGCCTGTCCAGCGATGCGCGGCAGATGCCAAGTGCCCCCGCTGTCGGGAATGAGGCCAATGGCGGAAAAGCTTTCGATGAATTTCGCGGACTTCGCCGCCACAACGATGTCGCAGGCAAAGGCGACGTTTGCGCCGGCACCGGCGGCGACGCCGTTCACCCGCGCGATCACCGGCTGCGGCATCGACGTCAGGGTGCGGATCAACGGGTTCCAATAGCCCTCGACGGTCGCGCCCAAGTCCACTGCCTCGCCCGGAGCGACGGCGCGGTCGTTGAGATCCTGACCGGCGCAGAAGCCGCGACCCGCGCCAGTGAGCACCACCACGCGCGCGTTGCCGAGGTTCGCGAGCGCGTCGCGCAGCTCCTCGTGCATCTTCACGGTGAAGCTGTTGAGCCGGTCCGGGCGATTCAGCGTGATCCGGGCAATGGCCCCATCCGCCTTGAAGTCGATGGTCTCGTAAGCCATGCCAGCGGCCTAGCGAAGGAGGGGGCGTGGACGCAAACGAACTCGCCAATCGGGTCGCCCATACAATGCTCGCCGCGGAGGGCACGGGACCCGCCTGGGATTTGAAGATCGAAGAAGTCCGCCAGGATTATGCGCGGGTGTCGATGCTCGTCCGCGCCGACATGCTGAATGGGCACGGCTTCGCTCACGGCGGCATGATCTTCGCACTGGCCGACAGCGCCTTCGCCTATGTGTGCAACGGCGCCAACCACGCGAGCGTGGCTGCTCAGGCTTCGATCGTGTTCCTGGACAAGGTACGCGAAGGCGAAACGCTGATTGCGGAGGCGGAAGAGGTCGCTCGCGAAGGTCGAGCGGGCGTCACACGCGTCGCCGTTAGCACTGGCGACGGACGTAAAGTTGCTGAGTTTACCGGGTACTCACGAACGCTTGGAGGACCGGTCATTGAATCGGGCGGGTCGGCGCGATGATGCGGCAGCCCTCTTAGGGATGCCTGTCTTCGGTTCTCCACATGATCGGCGGAGTGACGAAGACGTCTTCGATCGCCTTGCCCTGCTGATTTCGAGCGGGTTTGAATCGAGCTCTCTTCTTCAAGATCTTACACGTTTGCTTATCGAGTATGTCCCAGCCGCTGGATTCCAGAATTTCGCACCTCCTGACCGTTCCACGTGTTGAAACAAACAGGCGCGCGATCACGCGTCCTTCAAGTCCGTTCTTCTCAGCTTTTCTAGGATAATCGTCGCTGCTGAAGAGTTGGACGACATCGCGCGCGCCGGGACTCGGCGGATACAAGGTTTGGACAGACTGGGCGGCCAACAGCAGGATGAGAGTACCAATCATTAGGCAATCTCAGCACGCCTTCGTTCAAAGTAAAGGCGCGATCTGGAGCCACTCAACTGTATCGTTGCGCTTGCCCATTTGAACGTTGAGCGCCCAAGAGCTACATCGCACGCCATGTATACGACCGAGCTTCAGAAGACGGCCAAGATCGAGAATCTCGAGGATCCCAAGCTCCTTGAGGCCTTCGAGGCGCGAGTTGCGGCGGACGAGTTCATCGAGCCCAAGGATTGGATGCCGGAAGCGTATCGGCGGACGCTGACGCGGCAGATCTCTCAGCACGCGCACAGCGAAATCGTCGGCATGCTTCCTGAGGGTAACTGGATCACACGGGCGCCCTCACTTCGGCGCAAGGCGATCCTGCTCGCAAAGGTGCAGGACGAGGCGGGACACGGGCTCTATCTCTACTGCGCGGCGGAGACGCTCGGCACGAGCCGGGAGCAGATGATCGAGGCGCTGCACTCGGGCAAAGCCAAATATTCGACGATCTTCAATTATCCGACGCTGACCTGGGCGGACATCGGAGCGATCGGCTGGCTGGTCGACGGCGCGGCGATCATGAACCAGGTGCCGCTGCAACGCACGTCTTACGGGCCATATGCCCGAGCGATGGTGCGCGTGTGCAAGGAAGAGAGCTTCCACCAGCGCCAGGGCTACGAGATCATGATTGCGCTGGCGAACGGTACGACGGAGCAGCGGCGGATGGCGCAGGACGCCCTCAACCGCTGGTGGTGGCCGAGCCTGATGATGTTCGGACCGCCCGACGAGAATTCGCCTAACACTGCGCAATCGATGCGTTGGCGGATCAAGCGCGAGACCAATGACGAGCTCCGCCAGAAGTTCGTCGACATCACCGTTCCGCAGGCGGACTTCCTTGGCCTCACCGTTCCCGACCCGAAGGTCAGGTGGAACGAAGAGAAGGGCGGCTACGATTTCGGCGAGGTCGACTGGGAAGAATTCTATGCGGTCGTTCGCGGAGAGGGCCCGGTGGCGAAGGAGCGCATGAAGGCGCGCCGCGATGCCTGGGACAATGGCGCCTGGGTCCGTGAAGCCGCTGACGCTCACGAAGCCAAGCGCCGCGCGAGGAAGGCGGCGTGAGCGGTGACTGGCCGCTCTGGGAAGTCTTCGTCCGTGCCAAGGGCGGTCTTTCGCATCGCCACGTTGGCAGCGTTCATGCTCCTGACGCGGAGCTCGCGCTCCGGCACGCGCGCGACACCTACACGCGGCGCCTTGAAGGAGTGAGCCTGTGGGTGGTCCCTTCGGCGGAAATCGTTGCGTCCGATCCTGACGAGGCAGGCGAGTTGTTCGAACCGGCGGAGAGCAAGATCTACCGCCACCCAACTTTCTACGACATTCCCGACGAGGTGAAGCACATCTGATGGCTACCGTTCGGGAAGCGGACGCGCCGGTCTCCGCGCGCGAAGACTATCTGCTGCGCCTTGGCGATGACTCGCTGGTTCTCGGCCAGCGCGTGAGCGAGTGGTGCGGTCATGGGCCGGTGCTCGAGGTGGACATCAGCCTCGCCAATCTCGCGCTCGACCTGGTCGGGCAGGCGACGCTTTTGCTGAATGAGGCGGGCGACGGCGATCGGCTGGCTTTTCATCGTGACGTGCTCGACTTCCGCAATTGCCTGGTGGTGGAGCAGCCGAACGGCGATTTCGCTCAGACCATTGCGCGACACCTGCTCTACACGACCTGGCAGCACATGCTGTTCCAGCGGCTGACGGAGTCGAGCGATCAGTTCCTCCGAGAGTTCGCGCACAAGGCGGTGAAGGAAGTCGCCTATCATCGCGAGCTGGCGGCCGAATGGACCATCCGTCTCGGTGACGGCACCGAGGAAAGTGCGCGCCGGATGGCGGAAGGGCTCGATTGGAACTGGCGATTCGTGCCGGAGCTATTCGAAGTCGACGAGACGCTTCAATCACTGATCGATCTTGGCATTGTGCCAGACCCACGCACCTTCGAGGGCGAGTATCGCTCGGCGATTGCCGCGGTGCTCGCGGAAGCCAAGCTCGATGTGCCGGCCGATCAGCGCCCAATCCTTGGTGGGCGTCGCGGTCATCACAGCGAACATCTGGGTCACCTACTAGCCGTGATGCAGTTTTTGCCGCGCACTTACCCTGACGCGACCTGGTAATGTCGGTTCATTTCCACGCGCTGAAAGTCGCAGCAGTGGTTCCCGAGACCACCGAAGCCAATTCGATCCGCTTCGAGATTCCACCCGAGCTTCGGGATGCCTTCGCGTTCAAAGCAGGTCAGCATCTGACGCTGCGCGCTACGATCAATGGCGAGGAAATCCGCCGTAACTATTCACTCTGCACCGCGCCCGCGGAGACGGACTGGATGGTCACGGTGAAGCGCATCGGCGGAGGGCTCTTCTCCAACTGGGTCGGCGACCAGCTGAAGGCTGGAGACACGGTCGAGGTGATGGTCCCGCACGGCAGCTTCACCACAGAATTCAGCCCAACAAACAAGCGGCACATCGTTGGCATCGCCGGCGGGTCCGGAATCACGCCGGTCATGTCGCTCATCAAGACCCTCCTCCGCGAGGAGCCGCAGAGCCGCTTCACCCTGCTTTACGGCAATCGCGACAGCAGCTCGGTCATCTTCCTCGAAACGCTCGCAGCCTTGAAGGACAAGCATCTCGGAAGGCTCGAAATCTACCACTTCCTCGACCAGGAAGAGCAGGACATCGAGCTGTTCAACGGAATGCTGAATCGCGAGCGGCTGGAGGAGGCGATCCAGCACCTCGTGCCGGACGCTGCGGACGTGGACGGCTGGTTCATCTGCGGGCCCGGCCCGATGATGGACGCCGCAGAAGGCGCTCTGCTCGACCGGAATATCTCGAAAGAGCGCATCCATATCGAGCGCTTCACCGCCGACCGTCCTCCGGAAGCCGTGTCGCGCGAGATGGCCCAGCTTCAGACGCAGGCTGAGGGCGTGAACGTCGCCGTGACGCTCGACGGGCGCACCCGGCGCGTGCCGTTCACCGCAGGCAATATCCTGGACAGTGCGCGTGCCGCGGGCCTGCCGGCGCCGTTCGCCTGTAAGGCGGGGGTCTGCGCAACCTGCCGCGCCAAGGTGATCAAAGGTAAGGTCGAGATGGCTGCCCGCTACGGCCTCACCGACGAGGAAGTGGCCGACGGCTACGTGCTGACCTGCCAGTCCGTGCCCCTAGGGGACGGCGTAGCTGTGGATTACGACGCGTAACTTAGCTAATCGCCGTTCCATGCTCGACCAGACCGACGCAAAGGCAAGGGGGCTTGCCGATCTTCCGCCCGTAGAGTCCGACTCTCTTCTTGCGCTGATTGCGCTCTGCGATGCCGATCCACGGCCGGAGAAGATCGATGTCGGCGTCGGTGTTTACCGGGATGGTTCCGGTCGCACCCCGATCCTCGAGGTGATCAAGAAAGCGGAGCGCCGCCTGCTCGAGACGCAGACGAGCAAGTCCTACCTCGGTAGCGCCGGGGACAAGAAGTTCGCCGAACTGATCCGTCCGATCCTGCTGGGCCAGCACGCCTATGACGAACGGATTCTCGGAGTGCAGACGCCCGGCGGCTGCGGAGCGTTGCGGCTCGGGTTCGAACTGATCGCGACGGCCAACCCGAACGCGCGCGTGCTGATAGGAACGCCGACCTGGCCAAACCATCCGCCGATCGTCCGTGCGGTCGGGCTCGAGGTGGTCGAATATCCTTATTACGAGCGCGCCCAGTCCGTGATCCGCTTCGATGCGATGATCGACGCGCTGTCGCGGGCGGAGCCGGGCGACGTCGCGCTGCTCCATGGATGCTGCCATAACCCGACTGGCGCCGACTTGAATCACGAGCAGTGGGCCAAGGTCACGGATGTCGTCGTCGACCGCGGCCTGATTCCGCTAGTCGACATCGCCTATCAAGGCTTCGGGCGCGGCCTGAACGAAGACGCGCATGGCCTGCGCGGCATTCTCTCAGCTTGCGACGAAGTCATTATCGCGCAGAGCTGCGACAAGAATTTCAGCGTTTATCGCGACCGCGTCGGCTCTCTGTTTCTGAAGACCGGCTCCGTGGACGCATCGAAGAAAGCAATGGCGCACGTGTACCAGCGGGCGCGGGAGATGTGGTCGATGCCGCCGGATCACGGCGCCGCTGCCGTCCACATCGTTCTCGAAGACCAGCAGCTGCACAAGGACTGGCTCGTCGAGCTCGAAGCCATGCGCAACCGGATCAATTCCGTTCGCCAGCGCATCGCATCCGCGCATCCGCGCCTCGCCTTCATCGGGGGCCAGTATGGGATGTTCTCGATGCTGCCGATCTCGAAGGAGCAGGTGCTCCGGCTGCGCGAGAACTACGCAATTTACATGGCCGATAGTGGCCGCTTCAACGTCGTCGGCATGAGCGACGAACAGGTTGATCGTTTCGTCGAGGCGGTGACCGAGTGCCTCGATGGCTGAAAGGGATCCGGGCCGGGTGTCCGCCGACGTGAATTGGCGTGAAGTTGCGCGGCTGGTCCTTACCAGCCGTGAGATGGACCGACTGGAAGAGCAGGAGCTCGTTCCGGCGAAGAAGGTGCTCTACCAATTCAGCGCGCGCGGCCATGACATGGCGCAGGTGCTGCTCGGACTTCACCTGAAGGACGGCGACGCGGCGTGCGGTTATTACCGTTCGCGGCCTTTGCTCCTCGCGCTGGGCGTTCCGCTCGCGGATGCGCTCGGCTCGGGAATGGGCCTTGCTGGCGGCTATTCGGACGGCCGCGATATCGGCGTGGTATTCAACTATCCCAATCCGGGCGGCGCACACGCGCTTCCCATGTGCGGCGGAGTGGGCGCGCAGTACACACCGGCCGCCGGGTGGGCACAGGCGCTCAAGTACAAGCAGCACGTTCTCAAGGAGGGATCGCTCGACAGCATCGCCCTGGTCTTGGGAGGCGACGCGAGCTGCTCGACAGGGGGATTTTGGTCCGCGCTAACTATTGCCACGACACAACAATTGCCGCTGCTAATGTACGTGGAAGACAACGGTTACGGCATCTCAGTTCCCTCGGAATATCAAACGCCTGGCAAGGATATCGCCGCCAATCTCGCGAGCTTCGCCGGTCTCGAAATTTTCAACGGCGACGGCACCGATCCCGTCGAAGCGTCGCGCCTGATCAGCGATGCCGTCGGGTTTGTCCGGAAGCACCAGAAGCCTGCGCTGCTTCGGCTGAGCGTGCCTCGGCTCGAGGGTCACAGCTATCAGGACACACAAACATACAAGTCTGAAGCCGAGATCGAGGCCGAATGGGCGCGCGATCCGCTTCCCAAGCTCAAGGCGCACGTCGCCAAGCTGCAGATCGGCGATGAACAATGGGGTGACCTCGAACGCGAGGCCGCATGGCAGGTCGAAGCCGCGCGTGCCGAGGCCGAAGCTCGCGGCGTTTCTTCACCCGAGAAGGTGACGAGCCAGGTCTTCTACGAAGGCGAGTTGCAGCAGGTCGGCGGCCTATGGAACGGCGGGTACAAGGCGCCGGCTGCGACCGACGAGCCAGTGAGTTCGGGCCAGCGCATCAACATGGTCACCGCCATCCGGCGAGTCCTCGAGCAGGAGCTTGAGGCCAATCCAAAGGTGTTGGTTTTCGGTGAGGACGTTGGACCCAAGGGTGGCGTCCATGCGGTGACGCTCGGACTGCAGGAGAAGTTCGGACGCGAGCGCGTCTTCGACACGTCGCTGAATGAGGAAGGTATCGTCGGGCGCGCTGTTGGGATGGCGTTGGCGGGGCTGATGCCCGTGCCGGAAATCCAGTTTCGCAAATATGCCGAGCCGGCGACCGAGCAGATCCACGACGCGGGGACGATGCGATGGCGGACGAACAATCGCTTCGCCGCGCCGATGGTGCTGCGCGTGCCGGGTGGCTTCTTCAAATGCGGCGACCCGTGGCATTCGATGACCAACGAGGTCGAGTTCGTGCACAATCCCGGCTGGAAAGTTGCGGTGCCGTCGAACGCTGAGGATGCGGTCGGTCTTTTGCGCGGTAGCCTGCGCGGAAACGATCCGGTGCTGTTCTTCGAGCATCGCGCGATGCTGGACGACAGCTGGGCGCGGCGGCCCTGGCCCGGTGACGAATATGTCCTGCCGTTCGGCCGGGCGAAGAAGACGCGGGAAGGCGACAAGATTACGATCGTGACGTGGGGCGCCATGGTCCCCCGGTGCGAGGCGGCCGCCGATGGGTTCGGCGCCGACGTGATCGACCTTCGTACGCTGCAACCTTGGGACAAGGACATGGTGCTCGACAGCGTTCGCCGCACGCGCCGCTGTCTCATAGTGCATGAAGATCTGCGAACAGGCGGCTTCGGCGCAGAGATCGCTGCCGTCGTCGCGGACGAAGCCTTCCTAGATCTCGACGCGCCAGTGGCTCGTGTGACCATGCCGGACATCCCGAGCCCGCATCACCCGAAGCTGATGGAATGGGCGGTTCCGAGCCCGGCGCGTATTCGAGCCGAAATCGAGCGGCTGGTGGGATTCTAAAGTTGATTGAAGTTCGCGTTCCCGACGAGCAGGAAGGCACCAAGGCGGTTGTCCGTGCGTGGCTGAAGCAAATCGGCGATGCGGTCGCTGAGAACGATCCGCTGGTGGAGCTTGAGACCGACAAGGTGACGCAGGAGGTGCCTGCGCCGGCGGCTGGTGTGCTTGCCGAGATCGTCCTCGATACGGATGCGGAGGCGCCGCCTGGGGCGTTGCTGGCGCGAATTGAGACCGATGGCGCTGTCGCTGCTGCACCCAGTGCTCCCGCGAAGGCAGGAGCCCAGTCAACTGAGATAGAAGAAACTGGTCTCCTGCCTGCGCAGGAGCACGGTGACGTTACAGAGACCCGGCTTAGCCCTTCGGTGCGCAGAGCTTGCTTGCAACACGGCATCGATGCGTCCCGCATTCAAGGCACGGGCCGCAACGGTCGCGTTACTCGCGAGGATGTGGATCGAGCGGTCGCGTCAGCCACGGTGGTCAGCGTCGGAGAACCCGCGACGGCTCAACCGCGGCAGTTCTCCGCTCAGGACATTCCGCACGACCGCATGCGGATGACCATCGCCGAGAACATGGTTCGCGCCGTTTCCGAGGCGCCACACGTGACTGCCGTGTTCGAAGCCGATTTCTCGTCCGTCGGGGCTCACAAGGCGGCGATGGCGGCGAAGGGCACGAAGCTCAGCTACACCGCTTACATCGTGAAGGCGGCGGCGGAGGCGATGGCCGTGGCGCCAGCGATCAACGGGCGCTGGGAAAAGGACCGCATCGCCATCTCGCCGACGATCGACGTAGGTGTCGGCACAGCGCTTGGTGAAAAGGGGCTGGTCGTTCCGGTGGTGAAGGACGCCGGCGCCCTTTCACTCGAGCAGATCGGGGCAAAGCTCGACGGCCTCACGCGCCGTGCGCGCGAAGGAAAGTTGGAGCGTTCGGACGTGTCCGGCGGCAGCTTCACCATCTCCAACCACGGCGTCTCAGGTTCGCTTCTCGCAACGCCGATCATCCTTCATCAGGGGCAGGCGGCGATCCTCGGTGTGGGCAAACTGGAGAAACGCGTCGTGGTCCGCGAGGTCGGCGGCCAGGACGCAATCCTGGTGCGCCCGATGGCCTACGTAACCCTCACGATCGACCACCGCGTCGTCGATGGCCACCAGACCAACGCCTGGCTGTCCCGCTTCGTCGAAATCCTGGAAAATTGGCCGCAGCCGTAGGAACTTAACGCATGTTCTTCCGCTGACTCCGTGAACGTAACGGAGGTTTTGAATGGCGGAAGACAATGGTCGATCGAACTCGCGCAAGCTTGCCATCGTCACCGGGGCATCGAGCGGGATCGGATTGGAAATCGCGAAGCTGGCGGCGCAGGACGGCTATGACCTGATCGTCGCTGCCGATACGCCGTTCGTTGAGGCAGGACCGGCGCTCGAGGAATTCGGCGCGAACGTTCAGCAGATCGAGGCCGACCTGGCGACCCAGCAGGGCGTCGATCAGCTGCTTTCGCTTGTCGCAGACCGTCGGGTCGACGTGCTTGTCGCCAACGCTGGGCACGGGCTCGGCCACGGCTTCCTGGACCAGAGCCCGCCGGAGTGGATGCACGTCATCAACACCAATATCACAGGCACGTTGCTGCTGATCCAGCCGATCGTTCAGCGAATGGTTGAGCGCGGCGAGGGCAAGGTGCTGATCACCGGATCGATCGCCGGTCACGTGGCCGGCTCGTTCCAGGCGGTATACAACGGCTCGAAGGCCTTCGTGGACAGCTTCGCGGCTGCGCTGAACGAAGAGATCAAGGACAGTGGCGTCACCATCACATGCCTGAAACCGGGTGCCACCGAGACGAACTTCTTCCACCGCGCCGAGCTCGACGACACCAAGGTAGGCCAAGCCAAGAAGGACGATCCCGCCGATGTGGCGCAGGCCGGATGGGACGCCATGAACAAGGGCGAACCCGCGGTCATTTACGGGCTCAAGAACAAGATGCAGGTCGCGGCGTCCGGCATGATGACTGACGCGACGACAGCCAAGCTGCACCGGGCCCAGGCCGAGCCCGGCAGCGGAGAAGAGTAGCTAGTAAGCCGCGCGGAGGATCGCGCGCGTTCCTGGATGGTCCGGGTCGTAGTCGACCTGGCTCGATAGCGACCGGGCCATCGCCCCGATCAGCTTGGTGCCGAGGCCCGTGCCGCGCGCTTCGCCGTTCGCCGTGAAGCCGCGGCCGTCGTCTTCCACCGACAGCATGAAGTGCTGCGATCCGGCCCGTCGGAAATCGACGCGGACTTCGCCGGCAGCGCCGTCGTCATAAGCATATTTGCAGGCGTTGCTGACCAGCTCGTTGACGATGACGCCGAGCGACATCCTGGGCGATGGCGTCGATGCGGCGCTGCGTATCCGCGAGTGCGTCGCGTGCCAACCCTTCGGGCAGGTTGCGCGACTGCATGCCGACCATCGTCGACACGATCTGCAGTGAGTTGGCGACGCGGTGATTGACCTCCTTCAGGAGCGTCTGAAGGTGATCGTTCGAGATCCTCAGCGCTTCTTCGGCAGCGGCCTTTTCATCGGCCATGCGGCGTTTCGCCAATGCCAGAGTGAACGCCTGCTCCAAGAGATCGACGAAGTCGTCGCCGGTCGACTTCACCACATATTCCGATGCGCCGGCTCTCAGCGCCGCGATTGCCACGCGGCTTTCCTCGGAGCCTGTAACGTAAACGATCGGCGGGCAGTCCGGCAGCTTGTGAAGCTCCGCCATCGTCTCGAGCCCGTCCATGCCAGGCATGTAGTGATCGATGCCGATCAGCTCGAAATTACCCAACTTAGCGAGTTCGATCCCTTCCGGACCATTCGCCGCGGAGGTGATCGTGTGACCGCGACGGCCGAGCAGCCGCTCGACCAGCCGGCGGGTGCCGGGGTCGTCGTCAATATAAAGGATATTACGCGGCTGCTGCTGCATCAGGCTTCGGGATCGGGAACCTGAATGACCGAGAGGAAAAGGCCAAGTTGGCGGATGGCGTCGGCAAAGCTGTCATAATTGACCGGCTTAGTGATGTAGACGTTGCAGCCGAGGTCGTAGCAGCGCTGGATTTCGCGCTGGTCGTCCGTCGTCGTGAGCACCACCACGGGCGTGCGCTTCAGCCCATCGTCGCTCTTCACCTTCGCGAGGATGTCGGTGCCGCTCATATCGGGAAGGTTGAGGTCGAGGAGGACCAGGGCGGGGCCATTCATCTTGGGCCCGTCACTGTGGCTCAACAGATATTCCAGTGCCTCGCCGCCGTTGGTGAAGTGGAAGATCTGATTGTTAATGCCGGCCCGGCGAATGTTCTTCTCGATGAGCCGGGCGTGACCCTCGTCATCCTCGATCATAACGATGTTCACCGGACGATGATCGTTCAATTCCCCACCCCTTGCTCTTCGTAAGTCTCTGGAAGGCTTACCTGAAATGTAGCCCCTTGGCCAAGCTCCGACTGTAGGTCAATGAACCCGCCCAGCCGGTACGCCAGGGCGCGCACGTGAGCGAGACCAATGCCTTCGCCCGGCTGATCCTGCGCGCCGGATCGACGGAAGAGGTCGAACACCCGCTCGTGATCCTTCGGGTCGATGCCGCGGCCGTTATCTTCGACTTCGAAAAGGACGCGACCAGCCTCGCGTCTGCCTCGGATGACGATCTGACCGGGGCGGCCGGGCTGCAGATATTTCACGGCGTTCTCGATGATGTTCGAGAAGATCTGCTCGATCGCGACGCGGTCGCTGATAATGTCTGGAACGGGCTGCTCGACCGTGATCGTTGCACCGGTTTCGACCAACCGCTGCTCGAGTGAGGCAGCGATGCCATCCAAGAGTTCGCCCATGTTGAGGCGCTCAGGAGTTAGCGTCCGGCGCCCTTCTCGCGACAGCTTCAGGATCGCGTTGATCAGCCGATCCATCTTCTGCGTCGAGGATCGTATAAAACCGATGGCTTCGGGCAGGTCTTCACGGGCAGCCCGCGTTTCGTCCGTCAGAAGCTGCGGTGCTTCCTTCTCCGCCCTCTCGAGTAGCACGCTAAGCGACTTGTTGGTCTGCTCGAGCTCCGACGTGAAGCCGAGGATATTCACCAACGGTGAGCGCAGGTCATGGCTGACGATGTAGGCGAAGCGCTGGATTTCCTCGTTGGCTCGCCGAAGGTCGGCGGTCCGCTCCGCAACAGCGCCTTCCAAATTCGTGTTGAGGACGTGCAGGCGGTCGCGCGCGGTCACCAGGGACTCGGTGTAGCGCCGGACGATCACGACGACTGCCGCGCCGAGTGCCAGCAACAAGATCCCGGTGACCACCAGGATGACGAACAGCACCTTCGCAACGCCCTGTTCCTGAGCGGTGCGCCTAGCCAACAGACCCTGTTCTTCAGCCCGCATCGCGGCGGTGATTTTGCGGATCGACGCGACACGTTGGCTGGCCACGTCTCTCCCGAATGCGCTTCGCGCGTCGTCCAGTTGTCCCGCGATGGCCAGCTTCAGGATCTCATTAAGACGCTCTGTTTCCTCGGAAAGGAGCGGGCGCAATCTTGCGAGGTTCTGAACCTGCACCCGATTGTCGCTCGTCAGCGATGCAAGGCGATCCGCGGCTGCTGGCATTGCAGCAGAGTTCGCCCTGAAGGTTTGCAGGCGGGCAGGGTCGGGAGCCACCAGGTATCCGCGCGCTGCTGTTTCTGAGCGCTCAACGAACAGGTCCAGCTGACCGAGCTGATCCACTACCTGGTAGGTGTGCGTGACGAGGGCCGCGCTTCGCTGGTTCACACCCAAGGTGAGGATTACCGCGACCAGCGCGGTGAGCAGCAGCAGGAAGCCGACAACGATGCCGGTCAGGGCAAGCCGGGCGAACCGGCGGTCGTCGATTTGAATCATCGGCTTGCCATGAATTTAGGCCGGGATAGTTGCCCGGTTCAGCAGTCGCAAGCGCCTACACTTCGACAATGGCGTAGGGTTTGCCGGTCAGCGGCCTAAGCACGAATTGCGCGACATTGTAGACCGGGATGCCGCGAGGAGTCCTGCCCTCATAGGTGCCGTGATGAGCGTGGCCATGGAAGACCGCTTTGACGTGGTCGAAGCGGTCGATCGGTTCGCACAGCCGCTGCGAACCGAGATACTGGAAGATGGCCTCCGGCTCGCCTTCGATGGTGTCCACGACCGGGGAATAGTGGAGCACCGCAACGCTGCGCTCCGTACGCAAAGTCCGAAGCTGGTTTTCCAGCTTGCGGGACTCGTTCATCACCTCGTCGACAAAAGCCTTGGCGATTGGCTCCCCGAATGGAGCCAGTTCGCCGCGTCCGTAACCGCCCATGAAGCCTTTGACTCCGGCGAAGCCGACGCCGTCGACTTCCACGGCTTGCTCATCGAGCACCTTCATGCCCGCGCCGTGCAGGATCTCGACGACCTTTTCGGGCTGGCCGCATTCATAGTCGTGATTACCCAGGACGCCGAGCACCGGGATGGAGCAGGACTTGATGTCGTCCGCGAGTATTTCCGCCTCGGTCGTCTTCCCGAAGTTGGTAAGGTCCCCGCACAGGACGAGCACGTCGGCGTTGGCCGAGATTTCCGCGAACATCTCGCGGTAAGGCGCGACGCTATCCTCCTGCACGTGAAGGTCGCCGATCGCTGCGACGCGCAGCTTTCCGTCATTCGTGGGCATATTGTTCTTCGAGATTTCCTACTGCGTCGGAGAAGCCCCAGTCATCGACATCGACGGCATAGTCGCGGGGCGAGAAGATTCGGCCGCGGCAGACCTTCTTGCCCGGACCTTTCACGTCATACTGGTCGCGCAGGCGCTCCATCAGCTCGTCCATGATCCAGCGAGGAACGACGTGCCTTTCGCTCGGATAGACGAAGCGGAAGTTCAGCAGCGCCATCAGCAGCACTTCCCAATAGAGCTCCATGTGGCTGAGCAGTTGCCGCCAATCGATCTGTTCGTGTTGCTTCAGGATCATGTGCGCGACGTCGGCGCCGTCGTAACGATGATGGTCCTGGACGAAGATCTTCGACCAGATGAACTGGGTCGGGGGCACCAGCTGCACCTTCGCACCGAACAGTTCGGACGTTGGTGCATTGACGAACCATTCGTCAGTCACGTGCGTGGTGACCGTTGGCATGTTGTAGATGATGTCGACGAAAAGATCGCCGCGGGTGATCCGCGAAAGCCAGCGCTCGTCGACAATCTCAACGTCGAACCCTTGCTCCTTGAAATAATGGAGCATCTTCAAGCAGTCGCCGGCCTTGGTGAAGACGTCCACGTCCTTCGTCGGCCGGTCGATGCCTGTATAGCTGGCGAGCGCGTAGGTGCCGGACACCAGGAAGGGGATTTCCGATTTGGCCATCAACTGAAGCACTTCGGAATAGAAGGCTTCAGCCGCCGGGGGCGGCTGCATCAGCGGGGCGTTGCGCCTGGTTTCGACTTGAACGTCCATTCAGCCGCCTCAACGGGAGGCGAGGGAAGGATGTTCCGGCGGCTTAATGCAACTTCGCGCCGGCTTCGTATGCCCGCACGGCGGAATGGACCGTCGGGAAGAAGCGCCGTTCCCCGAAATGGGCGAACAGACCGAAGCGCTTGAGCTTGTCCTTCACCGGATCCTTGAGTTCGGCGAAGCTCAGTTCCGCGCCTTCGGCCTCGAGCGCCTTCTCGAGGTCGAGAAGTGCATCCGCGGCCGTTACGTCGACGCTGGTAATCGGTTCTGCCGCGACGACTACCTGACGCACCGGGGAGGGCGATTCAGCAACGGCCTGAAGCACACGCTGGTTGAACATCTCGGCGTTGGCGAAGAACAATGGCGCGTCCCAACGGAACAGCAGCAACCCGTCGATGCGCCGCGCGGCTGGGTAGCGTGTGATGTCGTGGAATCCCTCGACGCCTTCGGGATCGCCGAGCACGGCCCAATGCGGCCTCCACCCGTCCCAAAGAAATTCCAGGATCGCGATGACAATTGCGACGGCAATACCGGGGATAGCGCCGAATACGGCGACGCCCAACGTGCACAGGATCGACAGCCAGAACTCCCAGCGCTGGATTTTGTAGATGCGGCCTAGGTCGGCGAATTCGAACAGCCCCAGTGCCGCAGCGATCACCACGCCCGCGAGCGCTGCGTAGGGCAAATTCTTGAAGAGGGTGGGGGCTGCAACGATGACAAGGCAAACGATCAGGGCGCCGACCACGCCCGCCAACTGTGTCTTGGCGCCCGCCGCCTCGGCCACCGGCGTCCGCGAGGAGCTGCTGCTGATCGGGAATCCCTGGAAGAATCCCGCCGCAAAATTGGCGGCGCCGAGGCCGACCATCTCCTGATTGGGGTCGACTCGCGTGCCGGTCCGGATTGCGAAAGTTCGAGACAGGATGCTGGTGTCTGCGAAGGCGACGATTGCGACTGCGAGGCCGCCTGTAAGGATCGGGACGAGGTCGCTCGACTGGAGCCATGGGATGCTGAACTCCGGCAGTCCCTGAGGAACCGCGCCGAGGACCTTCACGCCCGCAGTTTCAGAGAGTCGGAAGAGGGCAGTGATCACCGTTGCGCCGATCACCGCTGCCAATATCCCGGGGAAACGAGTGTATCGTTTGGAGAGCCGAATGACGGCGAAGGTGCCGATTCCGACGGCCGCCGCGGTCCAGTTCGCCTTTCCGCCGAAGATACCTTCGGCGATCGACCACAAGTCGCGGAGCGGGCCTTTGCCGTCGATTGAAAAGCCGAACAGCTTGGGCAGCTGGCTGATCAGCACCGCGAGCGCGATCCCGTTCATGTAACCGTAGCGGATCGGCTTCGAGAGCAGGTCTGTGACGAACCCGAGCTTCAGGATGCCGGCGAGGATGCACACCGCGCCGGAGACGATCGCCATGCCCGCAGCGATGGCCACGGCGCGATCCGGGTCGCCTGCGGACAGTGGCAGCACAACTCCCAGGATCACGGGCGCCAGTGACGAGTCCGGCCCCAGGACCAGGATCCGGCTGGGACCGAAGATTGCATAAACGATCAGCGGGACGGCAGTCGCGTACAGACCGTTGATCGCCGGAACACCCGAGGCCACGGCATAAGCAACGCCGACCGGCACAAGCATCGTCGAAAGCACGATGCCCGCGACGACATCGTTCCGCAGCCAGACCGCCTGATATTCCTTGGCGATCTTGAGGCCGGGGATCCAGTCGAGCGCGCTTCGTCCCGGGGTACCTCCCCGCCGAACCTTGGCTCCTTGGCTTTCGGCTACTGTTGTCTGCACCGGATCAGCTAACCCTCCGGCTCAATAGACCTCCTTGACGCGCTTCACGCGGTGGAAGTCGATGTCGTCCTTGTACGCGTGCTTGTGAGAGCGCTTCGGCAGTCGGATCTTCTCCCGCTTGATCCTTTTGTACGGGATCAGCGAGAGCACATGCTTGATGCCGTTCAGGCGGGCCCTCTTTTGGTCTTCGCTGTCCAATACGTACCAGGGCGCCGCCTTCGTGCTGGTAGCCTTGAACATGGCATCGCGGGCGCGCGAATAGTCGTACCAGCGGGAGTAAGACTTGAGGTCCATCGGGCTGAGCTTCCACTGCTTCAGCGGATCGTCGATCCTCGCTTCGATCCGGCGGTCCTGCTCCTTCATCCCGACTTCTAGCCACAGCTTGATCAGGATGATGCCGGAATGGACGAGCCATTCCTCGAACTGCGGGATGATGTCGAGGAAGCCTTCGACTTCCTCCTTGCTAGCATAGCCCATCACGCGCTCGACCCCCGCGCGGTTGTACCAGCTGCGATCGAAGATCACGATTTCGCCGCCGGATGGGAAATGCTCGATGTAGCGCTGCAGGAAGACTTGCTTGCGCTGGTAGTCTGACGGTGCGGTCAGCGCGACCACGCGGAAGGTTCGCGGACTGACCCGTTCGGTCAGGCGCTTGATCAAGCCACCTTTGCCGGCGGTATCGCGCCCTTCGCATACGATGATGACTCGGGCCCCGGTCTCGCGCACCCAATCCTGCAGATAGCAGAGCTCTATCTGAAGCTTCTCAAGCTTCTTTTCATAGTCCTTGCGGGAGAGCTTTTCGGGTTTGGCCGGCACTTTGGCCTGGGGTTTCGCCCTCCTCGTGACGGGCTTTCGCTGGCGCTTGGTCTCGACGACCCGGAATGGCTCTTGAACCTCTACGTTCATGGCGGCGGCCTCCCTACCGAGCGATCAGCAACGCCACAGAACACCTTAGAGCGGTATCCGGAGATGCACTGATGTTTATCGATGGAGGGACGTTAGCGAGTGCCTTGTCGCTCGCGCATAGCGCCGCTAAGTCGGCGGCCACGCACCCGTAGCTCAGCTGGATAGAGCGTTGCCCTCCGAAGGCAAAGGCCACAGGTTCGAATCCTGTCGGGTGCGCCAGCTTTCCCTTGAGACTCACTTGGCTGCGGCAAGCTCGCGGTATCGGAAGCAGTGGACCAAATGGTCGTTGACCATGCCGACGGCCTGCATGTGAGCGTAGATGATCGTCGAGCCGACGAACTTGAATCCTCGCTTCTTCAGATCCTTGCTGAAGGCGTCGGACTCGGCTGACGTGGCTGGGATATCCTTCATTTCTTTGCGATGATTGTCGATCGGCTGGCCGTCGACGAACCGCCAGGAATAAGCATCGAAGCTTCCGAACTCATCCTGCACGGCGAGAAAGCGCTGGGCATTGTGCACGGCAGCCTGGATCTTGAGCCGGTTGCGGATGATCGCGGCGTCCAGCATCAAACCTTCGATGCGCTTCTCGGAATAACGCGCCACTTTCTCCGGGTCGAAGTTCTCGAAGGCTCGTCGATAGCCCTCCCGTTTCTTGAGCACCGTCGACCAGCTCAGTCCCGCCTGAGCGGCTTCCAATACAAGAAACTCGAAATGCTTTCGGTCATCGTGAACGGGAACGCCCCATTCGCGATCGTGATATTCGACCATCAAGGGATCGTCGGCGTTCACCCAGGCACATCGATGCTTGGTCATCGGCAATGTCTCAAAAAGGTGCCGAGTTCCTTGTGCAACGCTCCTCGCGCCGATCCGACGATCATACCGACGTGGCCCGCATCGATCCCGATCGTAAGCCCGGCGGGTGCCGTGGAAGCAGGAGCGATATGATCTCGCGCCGCAGTGAGATTGAGCAGCGGCAAATCGAGCCGATCGGTTACCGTCCGGCCTCCGACCTTCCACGAGCCATTGCCGGCCAAGTCCATCCCGAACAGTTCCTCGATCAATTCTCGCGCTGCGGCGTAGGGAAGGGCCTCACCCTCGTTCGCCCAATCCTCCAGATCGACGAATCGCCGCGCCTCGGGGCTGCGCGGTTCCAGTCTGCTGAAGTCGGCGAATTTTCGGACGGTGCGCTGAGGGTCGAGCGACCAGAAGCTCGCCTGGAGGACTTCCATAGGCAATGCACCAAGCTCCATGCTCGCCTGTTGAGAGTGGTTCCACATGTCCCGCAACGCGGTGCGCGAGGCCTGCGGGTATCGCTCGAACTGCCACGGCGCGGCTAATGTGACGACGCGCTCGCATTCGATGTGGTTGGCGGCTGCGATCGCCATCGTGCCGCCCAGGCAGTAGCCGACCAGCGCCGCGGGCTCGCCGATGCTGCGCAGCAATGGAAGCAGCAAATGTTCAACGTGTCCCGCGACATTGAAGGGACGATCTTCGGCTGCACCCCAGTCGAGCAACAGAGTGCGCCGCCCCATTTGCGCAATCACTTCTGCCAGCGACACCTCGGCGTCGAGATCGAGGATTCGGGGCGGGTTGATGAGCGATGGAATCAGGACAGCAAAACGTCCTTCGCCGCCATGATCGCGCAGGCAAGCACCTCGAATGCGAGCCATTTCCGGCTTCGGCTCCTTCTGCGGGCGACGTTCGGCAATCTCATAAGCGCGCAGTCCGGCGAGCGCTTTTCGCGCCAGCTCCGGATCGCTTTCCGACACCCGCCGTACCAATTCGAGAAACAGTGGAAGAGGCCGTGGCGCGCGTTCATGTTGCAGCGCACTATGTTGCGGTAGTAGATCGGCTGCGTTCTGGGAGTGGTTCATGGCCAAAGCTGCGGGCAAGGTAACGATCAAGAAGTACGCCAACCGGCGTCTCTATGACACCGAAAGCTCAACTTACATCACGCTCGACCGCCTTGCGCAAATGGTGCGCGAAGGCCGGGAGTTCGAAGTTGTCGACGCCAAGACCGGCGAAGACATTACGCGGCAGGTTCTGACGCAAATCATCGTTGACGAGGAGTCGCGCGGAAGCACGATGCTTCCGACCAATTTCCTGAAGCAGCTGATTGGACTCTACGGAAATTCGATGCAGACGTTCGTGCCGCAATATCTGGAAGCCGCGATGGAAGCCTTCCAGCGCAATCAGAGCGCTGCCCGGGACGCGTTTAGCGGCAACGTATTCGCCGATCTCGCCAAGCGAAACATGGCGATGTTCGAGGATGCGAGTCGTGCCTTCTCGGGAAAGACCAAGCCGGATGCCAAGCCCGAGACCAAGCCCAGCAGTGGCGAAGTCGACGAGCTGCGCGCCGCGCTCGCCGAGTTGCAGGCCAAAGTCGATCGTCTGAGTCGTTAAGCCACATATGAAAATTCGCATTGCCGCAGCGTTCGCGCTGACCGCTGCATCTTCGCTTCATGCGCAGACCGCGACCACAATCGCTCCAACCCTGTCGCCAGCAGGTGCGCCGACAACCCAAGCGGCTGCACCCACACCTGATCTGAGCACGACCGCTCCGATTGACGGGAATTGGGGATTCGCAACACAGCCTGGCGGAAGTGCGGCGACCTTCACCAACTTGACCGGAATGCCGCAAGTGACGGTCACTTGCGTTCGTGCCTCGCGCCAAGTGACCATCTCTCGTCCGGCGACAGGCGCTGCACCGTTCCTCCTGGTCTGGTCGAGCGACAAGTCTCGCAATCTTCCAGCCAGCTATACGCCAGCGAACGCGCTCCTGAGCGCTACGCTCGGCGCACACGACGCATTGCTCGATGGGATGGCGTTCAGCCGCGGGCGGCTTGGATTCAGTGCGCTCAACATGCCGATGCTGGTCGTGCCTGCATGGCCGGAAGTCGCCAGGGTAGTGGAAGATTGCCGCGCCTGAATCGCGACAAGGCCCAAGAGAATTGTCGAATCTTCACGTCATTACAAGTCTTGTCTTGAGGCCATATTCGACTCATCATCACCTTGGCTTCAACGCAGCGAAAGGAGGTGATCCGATGTCTCATGGTTCAGCAGGGAGGTCGGAGAGGGGTGTTCGCAGGCCCTAAGAGCTGACGAACGGCCACACCTTCGGCCGCTGACCATGTCGAAGGGCATCGCGGAATTAACCTCCGCGGTGCCCTTTAACATATCCGGACTTTGTGAATTCTCGGTCGTTTCAGTGACGACCCTACTTCATTTTGGAACCGTTACAGCGCTAAAGCGATATTCCCGCACGCGAGGGAGACTAAAGCGATGGCCAAAGCCTCTACAAAAAGTTCTTCAACTTCGAAGTCTTCGGGAAACGACACCGTCGATAAATTAGCCAAGGCGGCGATGAGCAAGGAAATGCTCGCTGCAGGCTTGGCGGCCGCAGCGGCGGCAATCAGCGCCAGCCCGGCCGCCCGCCGCAAAATCCGTGATGCGGGACTCGATGCTGCCGACACGGCTTCGGCCGCAGCAACCAATGTCATGTCGAGCGCGACCAAGCTCGGCTCGATCATCGCCGAAGCTGTCGCGGAAGCGGCACAGCGCGTGATGTCAGGGAAGTGGAGCGCCGAGGCGGAAGGCGGCGCGAGCTCCAGCTCCTCGTCATCCACGTCTGCGCGTGGTGGCGCCGCGCGCAAGTCGACGGGCACGCGCAAGAGCAGCGGAACGCGCAAAACGGCGACGCGCGCGAAATCGACAGGCACCGCGTCGACGCGTTCGACCCCGGGTCGCAAGCCCGCGGCGAAGCGCGCGACCAAGGCGGCCGGTGGCACGACCACTCGCAGCACGGCGAAGCGGAGCACCAGCACGCGTTCCCGCACCGGCGGCACGCGCGGTCGCGGCGGGCGCAAGCCCTCCGGCGGCGGAGCGTCCGGCGATAACGGCTGATCTAAGCCGCGCGATCCTCAAACTGAAGTCGAGCGAGGCGGGCGTAGAGTCCGCCTCGCGTGTTTAGGCTCGCGTGCGTGCCTTCCTCGACGATCCGGCCTTGATCCATCACGACGATGCGGTCCGCAGCGCGGACGGTGGCGAGGCGGTGCGCGATAACGATCGTAGTTCGGTCGGCCATCAGTCGGTCGAGCGCATCCTGCACCAACCGCTCGCTTTCGGCATCCAGCGCCGACGTCGCTTCGTCGAGGAGCAGTAGCGGCGCATCGCGCAGTAGCGCGCGAGCAATGGCAATGCGTTGGCGTTGCCCGCCAGATAGCCGCGCGCCGCCTTCGCCCATGTAGGTATCGAGACCCTGCGGAAGCGCGCGCAAAAACTCTTCGGCATTCGCATCGCGGGCGGCTTGCCAAAGCTGGTCCTCGCTCGCGTTCCAATTGCCGTAACGGAGGTTGTCGCGGGCCGACGCTGCGAAGATCACCGTCTCCTGTGGGACCATTGCGATGCGCTCTCGGACATCCGCTGGGTCCGCGTCACGCAGGTCGACTCCGTCGAGCAGAACGCGGCCGGACTGTGGATCGTAGAAACGCTCGGCGAGCTGGAAGATCGTCGTCTTGCCGGCGCCCGACGGGCCAACGACTGCCAGCCGTTCGCGCGGCTTCACCGACAGCGTGAAGTCGTTGAGCGCAGAGGTTTCGCGGCGTGTCGGGTAATGGAACGTCACCTGATCGAACTCGAGCCCGCCGAGTGCCAGCTTCGGCAATTCGATCGGGTGGGCGGGAGCTTTAATGTCGGGCTCTGCATGGAGCAGTTCCGTCAATCGCTCCGACGCACCCGCGGCACGAAGCAAGTCGCCGTAGACCTCCGACAGATTCCCGAACGCGCCCGCAAGCAATCCGCCGTAGAGGACGAACGCGGCGATCGTGCCGCCCGACATGTGGCCCGTCGCTACCGCCGACGCGCCCTGCCAAATCACCATCGTGATCGCCCCGAAAATCAGGAAGATCACGATGGCGGTCATCAGCGCGCGTACGAGGATGCGGCGTTTGGCGGTCGCGAAGACCCGGCCGACGGCATCGGCGAACCGGCTCGCCTCGCGGCCTTGCTGGTTGAAAGCCTGCACGATCTTCATCGCGCCCAGCACTTCGCTGGTCACTGTTCCGACGTCGGCGATGCGATCCTGGCTGCGCGTCGAGATCTGACGCACCTTGCGGCCGAGCACCGCGATCGGGAGCACAACAACCAGCGATCCGAGCAGGATTTGAATCGCCAGTGCCGGAGCCAGCGCGAACAGGATGACGACGCAGGCAACGCCGAGGACCGTGTTACGGAGAGCGACTGATACGGTCGTTCCCACCGCCTGCTCGATGATCGTGGTGTCGACGGTGATGCGCGACGTAATCTCTGCCGGCCGATTTTCCTCGAAGAAGCCGGGCGACAGCCGCAGCAGGTTGTGATGCACTGCCAGGCGGATGTCCGCGACCGTGCGCTCTCCGAGCCAGGACACGAAGTAGAAGCGCACCGCGGTCGCGATGGCCATCACGCCGACCAGCAGCAGCAGATATTGGAACCAGCGCGAGATGTCGTGCGGGTTCCCGCCCGAGGCGAAGCCTTTGTCGATGATCAGCTTGAAGGCGTACGGAACGCCGGACGTCGCTCCAGCGGCTACGAGCAGCGCCAGAGCCGCGACGACGATGTGGCCGGGGTAGCGGCTGGTGAAGCCCCATACCATCCGAAGGTTCTTGATCGATCGGCCCTTGGGGCGGCTTTGGGGTGAAACGGCCATTTCGGCTTCCTAACAACCTCGCAGCAGCGTCTCAAACGGTTGCATGCGTCGAAACCGGACATCTCGCATTACAGCGGTAGTTTTCCACAGTTGGATGCTGCATTGCACCTTTTGCGGCGCAACATCGCTTGTCACGGGATCGTTCGCCCGCCACATCTGTTGAGACGGGGCGCACTTGTGAGAGGTTCTATTGCTCTACGACGCCTATGAGGTCCAACGCTCCTTTCTCGCAGGTGCGAGCAAGCTAGCCGGGCTCGGAGCCGGCTGGCTCAGCAATCCAGCCAATCCGTGGGGATATAGCTCGATGAGCCCGATGGTGGCCGCGAGCCTCGAGGTGTTCGCCCATGCGGCTGCTCCCCGCGGGAAGCCCGATTTCGGGATCGAGTCCGTCCACGTCCGCGGCAAGGACGTGCCGGTCAACGAGGAGATCCTGCTCCGCAAGCCCTTCGGCCAGCTGAAGCATTTCTACCGCGAGGGCATCAACTCGGGCCCTAGGCTCCTGATCGTCGCGCCCATGTCGGGCCACTATGCGACGCTGCTGCGCGGTACGGTCGAGCGCCTGCTCCCCAGCTTCGACGTCTACATCACCGACTGGCGGGACGCGAAGCTGGTCCCGACCTCGGCCGGCACTTTCGATCTCGACGACTACATCGACTATCTGATCGAGTTCCTCGAATTGATCGGCGAGAAGACGGGCGAGCGCCCGCACATGCTCGCCGTCTGCCAGCCGGCGGTTCCTGCGTTCGCAGCCACTGCGCTGATGAACGAGGACAAGAACAAGTGGCGGCCCAAGTCGCTGACCATGATGGGTGGCCCGATCGACACGCGTGAGGCACCGACGGCGGTGAACACGCTGGCGACACAGCGCCCCTTCGCCTGGTTCGAGAACAACGTCATCGCGACTGTGCCGATGATCTACCCGGGCGCTGGCCGGAAGGTTTATCCGGGCTTCCTGCAGCTCGCTGGATTCATGACGATGAACCTTGGTTCGCACCTCATCAGCCACTGGGAGATGTTCAAGCATCTCGTGGTCGGCGACGAGGAAAGCGCGGCGGCGACGCAGAAGTTCTACGATGAATATCGCTCGGTCTGCGACATGACCGCCGAGTTCTACCTGCAGACGATCGATACGGTGTTCCAGCGGCACGCGCTCCCGAAGGGCGAGATGGAGCATCGCGGGCGGCTGGTCCGTCCCGACGCGATCCGCGACACGGCGCTTCTGGCGATCGAGGGTGAGCGGGACGATATTTCCGGGATCGGTCAGACCAAGGCGGCCCTCGACATCGCGACCAAGCTGCCGAAGCCCAAGAAGCAGTACCTTCTGGCCAAGGACGTCGGTCACTACGGCATCTTCAATGGCCGCAAGTGGCGGGAAAACATTGCGCCGGTGGTCGAGAAGTTCATCGCGGCGAACTCCTAACCGCTTGAATCTACGACAGTACGCACCATCTTTCGCTAGTGTTGAACTAGTGAAAGGAGGTGGTCTGATGTCTCATTGTCATATGCCGAACGTGGCTAAGGTGAGCGCAGCCTCCGCGGAGATCCGCGCTTAACGTCAGGCCGCTTCAGGCAAGACAATGGAAAGGCCGTTCCGGGTGACCGGGGCGGCCTTTCGTCATTTTTAGGCCGCGGGTTTCTTCATCTTTACGCCGGGCAGCATCGTCAGGGCGACGACACTCGCCAGCGCCGCGACGGCTCCGGAAATGAACATCGCGAGGTGAAAGCCGGAGAAGAGCTGTTCGCCTTCACTGGAGATCACTGAACCGAGCAGGGCGGTGGCGATCAGGCCCCCGGTGCGGGCGACCGCGCTATTGAAGCCCGATGCCATCGCTACATGCTGTTCTTCCACCGACCCGAGCACGGAGGAGGTGAGGGGAGCTACGGCAATCGTCATGCCGGTGGCCATCACCAGGACCATCGGGAAGGCGCCGGTCCAATAACTCCCATTCTGCTTCACCAACCGGCCGAGAATCATGCCGACACCGACGATCGCAGGCCCTGCGACTAGCGGGATCCTCGGCCCGATTCGGGCAGCGAGGCCGCCCATGGTCGGCGAGAGAATGGTCATGAGGACGGGCATCGGCAGCATCGCGAGACCCGCCTGCACCGGCGAATAGCCGCCGCTGGTAATCAGCACGTAGGGGATGAGCAGCATCGCTGCACCGAAGGCTCCGTAGAGCAGGAACGTGAGCAGGTTGAGGCCCGAGAAGCAGCGGCTCTTGAACAGGTCGAGCGGCATCATCGCGCGTCTGCCGCGATGATGTTCGTTCCACAGGAATGCTGCCAGCGCGAGCGCACCGATGGCCAGCGCGGTACCGGCCTGGCCGGTGAAGTGACGCGTGGCCGACCATAAGGTCAGTGCATAGGTCAAGCCGCCCAGACCCACTGTCGCAAGCAGCGCACCCGCATAGTCGGTGCGTCCTGCTCCAGCCTCGCGACTTTCGCTGACGAAGCGCGCTGCAATCAGGATCGCGCCGAGCGCGAGAGGCAGGTTGATGTAGAAGATTGCGGGCCAGCCCACGGTGCCGACCAGCCAACCCCCAATCAGGGGAGCGATGGCGGCGGCTGCGGCTCCGGCTGCAGCCCAGATGCCTACGGCGCGCCCGCGCTTCTCACCCTGGAATGCCGCGTTGAGCAAAGCGAGGCTGTTGGGAAGCAGCAGCGCTGCGCCGACGCCTTGTGCGGCACGAGCCGCGAGCAGAACCGGAAGGCTGGGCGCCAGCGCGCAGATAAGCGACGTGATCGCGAAAATGCCGGTGCCGATGAGGAGCAGCCGCTTCCGCCCGAAGTGATCGCCGAGCGCACCACCAAGCAACAATAGCGCGGACAGCGGCAGGAGGTAGGCGTTGACGACCCACTGAATTTCCTGCGCTGCGGCGCCGTAGCTCGCGCGAATGGCAGGCAGCGCGACGTTGAGCACGGAGCCTTCAACGAACGACAGGCTCGAGGCGAGGACGCAGGCGACGAGGGTCCAGCGCGGGTCGGCCCGCGTCTGTGCCGCGCTAGCGTCGCGCGGACTCAATCGACGCGTTCGCCGATCGCGGCCTCGACCATCTTACGCCACACGTCGGGATCGCCTACAGATGCCATGTCCGCGTCCGGCTCCCGCATCGTGTGAAGCACGGCGAGCGCCTGGTTCACATGCTCGCGCCAGACGAGATCGATCTTCTCGCTTGCCGACGGGTCGCTTCCTTCGGCGTTGCTGCTGTGCGCTGCGGCCGCAAGGACTCGCGCGATCCGTTCGACCAACGGCTGTTCAGAAACGGGCATTTCGTTCCTCCCTTTGCCCGCTCAACCCGTTTGCGGCCGTTTGGGTTCAAGGAAGCGCCTCAGCATGCGCCGGGCTGCGACGACCAGCCAGATGGACAGGATGACGAGGATCAGCGCGATCAGCGCAGCGGCGAGGGGGTTCGCGATGGCAAGGCCGAGCAAGCCGACCGTCGCAACGTCCTCGCCGGTCGAAACGACGATGTTCGAGAATGGCTCGGGGCTGGCGTTGACCAGCGTCCGCGCGCCCGCCTTGCCCGCATGCGCCAGCAGTGCAGCGCCGCCGCCAAGGAGAAAGCTTCCGACCTGCCAGCTGGGGTCGCCGCCGTCGATGATCGCCATCGAAAGGAGTGCGCCACCGATCGGCCGCACCATCGAGTGAACAGCATCCCACAGGCTGTCGACCCAGGCGATCTTGTCGGCGAAGAACTCCGCGAGCGTACCGACGCCTGCGATGCCGATAATCCAATTGTTGGCGAGGACGTCCAGCGCATGAAGCTGCTGCGGAAGCGCGATCCAGCCGAACTTCATGGCGAGGCCGACAGCGAAGGTGACGAGATAGAGCCGCCAACCGGCGAGCAAGCTCACCGTCGAGGCCAAGGCGATGAGCTCGATCGCGCTCATCGCCTTCTTATGCTCACGCGGCCTTGGGCGGGCAACTCGCCATTTTGTCGAGGGTCTCGTCGATGAGTGGCTTCACCTGCGCAGGGGTCAGCGCTGCAAGCTCCTTCAGCGACCGCGTCTTTCCTGCCTCCGCGACGACCAGATAGCCGAGATAATAGCCCATGCGCGCCGGAAAGCCTTCCACATGCTGGTCGCCGAAAAATAGCTTGGCGTAGTCCTGTTCCTTTTCGGACTGAAGCAGCGGCTTTGCGGCGCAAATCGCGCCCGCACGATTGGCATCGACAGCCGGCCGGATCGGGGCAGGTTTATCAAGCATCAGCGCGGAATCGCCAGCCTGGGGATTGAGCTTCGCTGCGACGTAGGTCGCGAGCCCTTCCTCCCACAGAGAACACCAGGCCGCGTTGCAGTCCTTCATCACCTTCTCATGGTAGACGTGGAAAAGCTCGTGATGAAAAAACGGCGTCATGTCATGGCCGTAGTGAATCTTCGCGATCACATCGGCGCCGAAGATCAAGGTGGACTTGCCGCCCTTGAGGTTGTCTCGCGTCCCGCCGTCCATCTCACCCATGCTGTGGAGCAAATAGACGGGTTGCGACGATGAGACCGGACCGAAGGCTTTGGTGAAGCTGGCCCGGGCGGGGCCGAACAGCTTCTGAAATTCCTGGCTGACGGCGAGGATCTTCTCGCGTTGCTCCGGATAGGCCTTGAGATTTGCAAGAACGCGCTTGTCGTACCGGTCTGGGGTGCGCTTCCGGGTGTAGAAACCGCCCGCGATCGGATCCATCCGCTTCTCGAATAATGCAACCTTCGCCTTGTCCGTCTTCAGCTTCGCCGTCGCGGCAGCAGTCTTGTCGAACTCGGAGGTGAGATCGACGAAGCGCAGACCTTCGCTAGGTTTCGGCGCCGCTTGAGCTGGCATGCTGGCAACTGCGAAGCCTAGCGTTGCCGAGACGAACAACTTCCTCATGAAACCTCCACTGTATTGCATAAACAATACAGCGAACGACAAAGCCGTCCAGAGGAATTCGACGAGTAGCCTACAGGACTTCGAACAGTCCCGCCGCGCCCATGCCGCCGCCGACGCACATGGTGACGACGACGTACTTCACGCCGCGGCGCTTGCCCTCGATGAGGGCATGGCCAGTCATCCGAGCGCCGCTCATGCCGTAGGGGTGGCCGATCGAGATCGAGCCGCCGTCGACGTTGAGACGATCCTCGGGAATACCGAGCTGCTCCGCACTGTAGATCACCTGCACGGCGAAGGCCTCGTTGACCTCCCAAAGCCCGATGTCGTCGACCTTGAGGTCGAAGCGCTTGAGGAGCTTCTTTACCGCATCGATGGGGCCGATGCCCATTTCGTCCGGCTCTGTGCCGGCGACAGCCATACCGATGTAGCGGCCCAATGGGGCCAGCCCGCGACGGGCAGCTTCGCCGGCTTCCATCAGGATGGAGGCCGAGCTTCCGTCGGACAGCTGGCTGGCATTACCGGCGGTGATTGACGTGTCCGGACCGAGGACCGGGTTGAGGGCCGAGAGACCCTCGAGCGTCGTATCGGCGCGATTGCCTTCGTCTTTCGCGACGGTGATTTCGCGCTGCGAAACCTCGCCGGTCTCCTTGTCCTTGACCGACATGGTCGTGGTCACCGCAACGATCTCGTCGTCGAAGCGGCCGGCAGCTTGCGCGGCGGCGGTGCGCTGCTGGCTCTTCAGCGCATATTCGTCCTGCCGCTCGCGATTGATGCCGTAGCGCTGCGCGACCGTCTCGGCGGTCTGCAGCATCGGCATGTAGACATGCTTGTGCATGGCGATCAGCGAGGGATCGGGCGCGATCCGCATCTCCGGCGTTTGCACGAGACTGATCGAGTCCTGCCCGCCGGCTGCGACCACATCCATTCGGTCGATGATGATCTGCTTGGCGGCGGTGGCGATCGCCATCAGTCCGGAAGAGCATTGGCGATCGATCGTCATGCCCGACACGCTCACGGGGCAGCCGGCGCGAAGCGCGACCTGACGGCCGATGTTTCCGAACTGCGTACCCTGGGTGAGGACCGCACCCCAGACGACGTCGTCAATCTCGCCAGCGTCGATCCCGGCTCGCTCGATAGCCGGCTTCAGCGAGAAGGCGCCGAGGGTCGGTCCGGGCGTGGCGTTGAACGCGCCCTTGTATGCGCGGCCGATCGGCGTCCGGGCGGTGGAAACGATCACGGCATCGCGAGCCATCTTACTCTCCTCAGGTGATAATCAGTCCAAGCCATACGGCGGTGAGTGCGGGCTTTTCCTCGTCCTCGATCTCGACCGTAACCGTATGACGCAACAGCCATTGTCCGGGCGCTTTCTCCTCCACGGAGTCAAGCGCGAAGCGGCCGCGAACGCGCCGGCCCGATCGCACAGGCGCGAGAAAACGAACTCGATCCAGCCCGTAGTTCACGGCCATCTTGAGGCCCTGGGGAAGGAGCATCGCTTCAGCCGCCATGCGCGAGAGCAGGGATAGCGTCAGGAACCCATGAGCGATCGTGCCGCCGAACGGCGTCTGTGCCGCGGCGGCGGGATCGGTGTGGATGAATTGCCGATCTTCGGTCGCCTCAGCGAAAGCATCGATGCGCGCCTGGTCGACCGCGAGCCAGCTCGAAACGCCGACTTCCTCACCGATTTTGGCATGGATGTCGTCGAGGCTGGCGATGGGCATGCGCGCTTACTTGCAGATGTGTGAATAAGTGCGCAAGCCGCCTAAAGCTGCAGCGGCGCGGTTTGCTGGTCCGATGCGCGAACCAGCTCTAGCTTCTGATCGCCCAGTGCCTCGACAAGCGAGCGGAGGATGTTGGCGCGGTCCACTGCCAACTTGTCGGCATCGCGCGTGGCGTCGTCATAGACGAGGTCGTAGGTCAGCGCGCCATTGCCGGCCCCCGACAACACGCAGCGGATGAACTTGCAGCCCTTCTGGGCTTCGACCGCAGCTTCCGCCGCTGCGACGACTGCATCGATGGAGTCCGCGGAGGCCTCTCCGCCGACAGCTAGGTAGAGCGTGATCCGACGGGCTTTGGTGAGCGCGAGGTTCTGGATCTGGCGTTCGAGAAGCTTGGTGTTGGCCATGATCAGCTGCTCGCCCGTGACCGAGCGCAGGCGCGTCGTCTTGAGGCCGATCCGCTCCACCGTGCCGGTGCTATTGTCGTAGCGGATCGTGTCGCCCTTCTTGAACGGCTTGTCGAAGAGGATCGAAAGCGCGGCGAAGAGGTCGGAGAAGATGCCCTGCGCGGCAAGGCCAATCGCGATGCCGCCGATGCCGAGGCCCGCGACGAGGGCAGTGACGTTCACGCCGAGATTGTCGAGGATCAGGATGCCGGCGATTGCGAACAGCGCCACGCTGACCAGCACGCGGATGATCGACATCGCGTTGCCGAGTGATCCGGAGCCATTCTCCCGTTCGACCTTGCGGCCGATCAGGCCGAGGATCAGTTCGCGAACCCAGATCGCGCCCTGGATCGCGAAGCCGATGGTGAAGGCGATATCGATGAGGTGCGAAAGCTTGCGCGGCGGCTCGGCATAGGTGGTGACAGCGTCGGCGGCCGCGACAACCATGAAGAAGATCGTCGTCTTGGACAGCACACGTGCGGCGACATCGCGCCAGCTGATCCCATCCGGATTGCTCGCGATGATCCGGCGCCCGTACGTCCTGAGGCCCAACATTATTGCGACGAGGACTAGGCCCACGATGCCGCCGAGGAGCAGGCCTTCGCGGTTGTTCACCAGCCAGTCGATCACACTTTCGAGGATCATCCGGCCGGTCTTGGCGACCGGAACAGCAGCAATCAAGCGGCAGCCTGCTCCCGAACCGCTGCTTCGCTCGCGGCCTTCTCTTGCGGGGTAGGCTTGCGGCGGCGCGAACGTTTCGCGCCGCGAGCGAGGAATTCGAGCAAGGCGACCTCAGCCGTGGATAGCCGCTTCCTGCCTCGCGGGCGCTCCATGCCATTAAGCGGGTCGCGCGGATCTTCCTTCACGGCGTCCAACAACCCAGGATGGACGTAGGATTTGCGGCTTATGGCCGGCGTATTGCCGAGCGCTTCGGCGACGGGTTCGATCACCGTCTTCACGCTGATCCGTGCGTCCTCGCGCTTCTTCAGCATTTGCTCGAGAGCGATGACGCTCGCGCTCCATGTACGAAAGTGCTTGGCGGTGAAATCGCCTCCCGTTGCGGCCTTGATATATTCGTTCACGTCGCCCGACGTGATCGGCTTAGGCTCGCCGTCACCGTTGACGTATTGGAACAGCATTTGGCCAGGCAGCTCCTGGCAGCGCTTGCAGATGCGCTTCAGGTTTGAATCCGAGATCTTCACCTCGTGCACGATCCCGTGCTTGCCGGTGAAGCGCATCATCAGGCCGTGGCCCGTGCGCTTGAGGTGCCGCGTTCGAAGCGTTGTTGCACCGAAGCTTTTGTTCGTCCGCGCATATTCCTCGTTGCCGATGCGGATATGCTCCGTATCGAGCAGGCGGACGACAGCGGCCAGCACCGCCTCGCGTGTGAGGTCGCGCTTCTTGAGGTCTTGCTCCACGCGCCGCCGCAGCTTCTGAAGCGCCTTCCCGAATTCCAGCAGGCCTTCGTACTTCGCGCTCTCGCGCTTGGCACGGAAGTCGACGTGATAGCGGTATTGCTTGCGGCCGCGCGCATCGATCCCAGTCGCCTGCAAGTGGCCGTTGGGATCGGCGCAAAACCACGCGTTCTCGTAAGCCGGCGGAAGGCCGATCGATGTCAGCCGATCGATCTCGTCGCGATCGGTGATGCGATTGCCCTCGGAATCGAAATAGGCCCAGTGGCGACCCATCCGCTTTCGGCTGATGCCCGGCTCGGTGTCGCTGCTATGGCGAAGCATTTTCGCGGCCAGCTGGTTTTACTTGAATCATCGAAGCGCATAAGCGCTGGCGAAGCGGGCGGGTTCCTGGGGCCGCAGGACAGGAGACTCGAAAATGCCGAATATCCCAGACTCACGGATTCTCATCGTCGCGACCGACGGCTTTGAGGAGTGGGAGCTCTTCGGGCCCCGCGAGATCCTGCAGAAGCGCGGCGCGGAGGTCGTGCTGGCCTCGTTGAAGCACGATCCGATCCAAGCGACGGTCCACGACGATCCGGGCAAGACGATACGCCCCGACATGACGGTCGACGAAGCGCTTGCTGACGATTTCGACGCGCTGATCCTTCCGGGCGGCCTCCGCAATCCGGATCACCTGCGTTTGAACGTCAGGGTCATCCAGTTGATCAAGGACTTCGCCGAACAGGGGAAGCCGATCGGCGCGATCTGCCATGGTCCCTGGCTGTTGGTGGAGGCCGATTTGCTTCGAGGTAAGACCGCGACGAGCTGGCCTTCGATTCGTACGGATCTGCGGAATGCCGGCGCCAATGTGGTCGACGAAGCAGCGGTCACGGACGGCAACATCGTGACCAGCCGCAATCCGCAGGACGTCCAGGAATTCACCCAAGCAATCATCGACCTGGTGGAAGATGCTCCAGAGGTCAGTGAAATTCGCAATCCGAAAGAGGTTCCCGCCTAACCGAACATCAAGGATTGCACGCTATGCGCCCTTCTCATGCGGGGGCGTAGGGAAGAGCGAGTAGAGCAGGTAATCGATCACGCGGCTGCCTTGGGGCTGGCAGCGGCGGTCGGAACATCAGCGAACTTTGGCCTGACGGGGAGAATCGCCGGGCCGAAGGTGCTGGTGACAAGCCTGGCTTTGGCAATCCTTGCTTACATGATTGGCGTGCGCATCCTGCGCCGAGTCACGGCGCGGACACCGGTTTTCGCTATTCAGATCTTCGAGCTTCCGGTCCTGGACACTGCCGACGAACTCATCCTCACTGACGCGGATCGCTATCACCTGCCGATCGATGAGCTCGTGCTGACCGATGCCGATCGCCTTCCGCCCCGCGCTGAAGAATTGGTCCTCACTGATGCGGATCGTCTTCGTCAGGCCGTAAGCGAGCTTGTGCTGGATGACCGCAACACCGTCGATGAACTTGTGCTCGAGGACATCCTGGCCGAGCTTGGGCCGGACTCCCGTGTAGTCCGGCTTTTCGATCCGGCGGCGATGCCGACGCCGGGACAGCTCAATGCGCGTATCGAGCAACATCTCCGCGGAGACCCTTCGCCTCCCGCGCCTGCGGACGCCTCGCAGGCACTGTATGAGGCGTTGAGCGAACTGCGACGCTCGCTGCGCTAGCTTATTCCTCGACCGTCAACGCTTCGATGACGACAGAAGTCGATCCGTCGGCCGCGCGTGTCGGTGCACCGGTCACCGCAACATCGGCCACGATGTTGCGAGGAATGGTAAATTCCGCATCCTCGATGCCATCGATCATTCGCTTGACGAGGGTCTCGGATTCCGGTCCGGTCACCCGCAGATCGAAGCGGTGGCGTTCGCCTATTAACGTTAATGATTGCCAATCCGTTGAACGAACGTCGGTAAGCAAAATCCTATCGCGAGAGGTGCCGGATCGAACGATCAATGCGCGGAGGAGGCCGGAAGCGGCCGACGACATGGCAATGCGATTCATCGGACAGTCTCCAGGTAAGCGCGCACTCGTGCCACGGTCGCCGGCCTTGGATCACGGCCGTTTCTCAAGTCGAATACGAAGCGGGGGTCGCCGACTGCGTCACGGCCGAACCGGGTGGGAGCAACGTCACATCGACGCAGAAACTTCTCTACTTCTCTCAACAACTGCACTGAACAATCGGTACTTATCCCCTTGACGCATGTAAACGAAAGGGGTACATATAATGCATGAGCAAGACCAAAGGCCCCACGCTTCGCGAGTTCCAGAACCGCTTTCCGACTGAGGACAGCTGTCTCGATCACTTGTTTGAGGTTCGGTACGCTGGCACCGACTGCCCGAAGTGCGGGCGTCCGGTGAAGTACAGCCGCGTCAGTGGTCGCCGTGCCTACCAGTGCCAGTGGTGCGCTAACTTCCTGTATCCGACTGCCGGAACGCCGTTCGATCGCACCCGCACCAGCCTTCGCGACTGGTTCTATGTCATGTTCCTGTTCTGCACGACGCGGAACGGCGTGGCTGCCAAGCGTGTCGAGCGCGAGATTGGCGTCACCTACAAGACTGCGTGGCGCATGTGCGACCAGATCAGGAAGTACATGACACAGCTGGACAGCGACGACCCACTGGGTGGCCCCGGTGAAGTCGTGGAAGTCGATGAGACGTTCGTTGGCGGCCAGATCAGCGGCAAGGGCCGGGGCCTTCACATGGAGAACAAGTCAGTCGTTCTCGGGATGCTGGAGAGGGGCGGCGAACTAGTCACCCGCGTCGTTCCGAACACCCGCGAAAAGACCCTGTACCCGCTCATCAGTCGGCACATCTTGCCGGGTACGTTCGTGCATACCGACCGCAGCAATTCGTACCGCAATCTGCACAAGGGCTATCGGCACGAAACCGTGAACCACAACGATGACGAATACGTCAGCCCAACGGGCTGCACTGTGAACTCGATTGAGGGTTTCTGGGCGCTCCTAAAGCGCGGGATCAACGGCACTCACATTCACGTTAGCGCGAAGCATCTTCCGAAATACTTGGGTGAGTTTGAATATCGCTGGAATATGCGCGATGTACCGCACCTTATGCTTGATCGGCTGATGTATAGCTTTGCGCGTTAAGTTCTTTAACTTTCGCACGATTTTATCCGGGAGTGGCTACGTCGTCCACCGCCCAGAGGATGAGGGCGAGCTAGCGCCTTCAGACATCTTTTATAAGAACGAATATATTAGGTGGCGATCAAACGTGGCCATTGCCATTGGCACGGGGTTCTTCCTTGCGGCTGTGGTGCGGTACAGTGACCACGGCGCTGATTGGCCCACTATCTTCTGGTTTGGGGTGGGCCTTGTGATAATGTGGGCCAGCCAATACGTTTTATCGTACTTGGACGCGGAGAAGTAGGTATGCAGCTAAGCCTCTTGGTACCGGGACTTCTCGGCCTTGCCTTCGCGGCGTGGGTAGTGGTGTCGGCCCGTTCAATCGCGAGCAAGCGCACGGCTCGCGTAACCTCGCCAGCAGCGGAAGAGAAACACCCGCCCCGCCCTTTTGACTTTAGCCCTCCGACCGTTCCGGCGGCTGCGGAGGGCACGGTTCAGGCGCATCCGGTTGAGCAGATTCGGGAGATGGTTCTTGAGGTTTCTTCCCGGCCTTAGGCGGCTCGCCTGAGACCATCGCCTTTAGAAGGCGGTCAAAGCGGCTTTGCACACTCATTTGTCGAACCTCTCATCTGGAAACAGGGACACATGTTGCCCCAGCCAGTTTGTTTCGATGGGGATAGTACCAGATTTCTCGCCAATCGGCGCGCCAACGGCCCCGGTTAACGTCAGAACACCAAAGCTGGGCGACTGATTGTAGAGGTAGACCGTGACCGCGTTTGCCTCTCCCGGCAGAATCCGGTCCAGAGGTAGCGCGATATCCAGTTTGCCGATTTCTTGGCCGCTCTGAGTTTGACCAGGGGCGGGCCTCAGGCACTCTTGCACTGACATTTCACCCTTCAGGTGAACGCCAAGAAGCGGCCTGTCGCCATGGTTTGTTACAGTTATACGAGCGCCATGCGGCGGCCTCTCGTTTCCCCAGTCGAGAGCCGCGCCGTCAGTGTACGGCCTCGTCCCTCTGCTCATGGAGTATGCGTTGTTACCCATGTTGATGAGCGAGAAGGTCCTCATCAGGCCATCCCCCTTCAGCGACGCGGGCAACCGCCCCATGTGGCAATCAACGTACAGCGGAAGTCTTTTGGGCCAGAAGTGCCGCACGGCCCGCAATATCAGCGGCAGTAATGCCCCAGTGACAACCAATAACAGGCCTAGCCCAAGGAGGTACGGCCTGAACTGTTCAGGGACTTGGTCCGGACCGAACGCGCTCAAGAGACCGCCGCCACAGACAAGGGCAAGACGGGACGCCCCGAGAACGTAGTTACTAGTTTGAGCCATGTGGTTGATCTTGCCTCCGCGCTCCTCGTTTGTGGGGTCAGGCAAGTAACGAATTGTTTGGTAGGCATTTTCCTATTATCCCCTACATGCTCGAAGGGGATAAGTACCGAACAATCCTTACTCGACCTAACGACTCGGCGGATTGTCCATTCCCAATGCAATTCCTACTTGTCTAGGCAGATACCTATCGTTTACGAGGGATTAATGATGTCCGACCCGCGCGCCGTGATTGAGAGTTTATGCTCCGAACGTGGAGAGGACTTCGCCGGCCTCTCGCGGATGCTCGGCCGCAATCCGGCTTACATCCAGCAATTCGTCCGTAGAGGCGTGCCCAAGCGCCTGAAGGAAGAGGAGCGGCGCAAGCTAGCCCGCTATTTCTCAATCTCCGAAACATTGCTCGGCGGTCCGCAGGAGGAGCGCGTTGCCGAGGGGCTTGTTAGCATCAAGCGTCACCCGGTGTTCGCTTCGGCCGGCCCCGGCGCGATCGTCAACGAAGGCTATGGGAAACCCTATTTCGGCTTCGACGAGCGCTGGCTCAAAGCGCTCACGGCGACGCCCGCGTCCAATCTGTCGATCGTCCGTGTCGAAGGCGATTCCATGTCGCCCACCCTCAACGACGGCGACGACATTCTCGTGGACCTCGGCGATTGCGGCGACCGTCTTCGCGATGGCATCTATGTCTTGCGGGTCGACGAGGCCCTGGTCGTGAAGCGCCTCGCCCTCAGTCCGATGGGGCGGAGGGTCACGGTGCGCTCCGACAATCCCGCTTATCCCGATTGGCCAGACCGCAGCATGGACGAGATCAATTGCATTGGCCGGGTGATCTGGTCCGGCAGGAAAGTCGTCTAGCCAGAACGCCTGCTGTCGATCAGCCAGAGCAGGGCAGCTAGCACGATTCCGACGCCCGTGCCGATCAAGATGCCTTTCATCGGATTACCGATGCTGAGACCGATGGGGAAACCCGCAAGGATACAGATGGTGAGGAGGCATCCCCCAGCCATGGGTGTACGGTTCGTCATCGGCGGCGCAGTGGCACGAGGGTAGGGTAAGCGCCAGCGCTAAGTCGGGAAGTCCAGGCGTTTGAGCAGAGCCTGGAACCGCGGGTGCTTGCGAACAGGATCCAGCAAGGGATCAACTTGGGCGAACGTCAGACCGGGATCGATCTTCGCCAAGCCGTCCTCCAGCGCCGCGAGCGCCTGGTCTGCGCGACCTTGCTGAGCGAAGACCTGCGCATATTGGTACAGGGCGCCATCGCCCATCGACTTCTGCATGATGGAAACGAGCCGGTCCGCCTCGGTTCGGTCGCCCTGGCGTTCGGCTGCGACCGCGCGCCAGGCGAGCCATGGCCCATCGCCGCCGATTGCCGTGAAGATCTGCGCCGCCTCATCCACACGGCCCATCTGCATCAGGTAGTATCCGCGAAATGCGCGTGGCCAGATCATTTCTGGTCCGAGCTCTATCGCCTGGCGAATGACCTGCTCCGCCTCGGAATAGCGGCGAGCGCTCGCAAGGGTCATCGCCTTGGATGAGTAGGTGTAAGGGTTCAGCGGATCCGCCGCGATGACTCGTTCGGCGCGGGCCGCCGCTTCTTCGAAGCGATGACATTGGGCGAGTGCGAATGCGTAGGAATCGAAGCCGCTGAAATAGCTGGATGTGGCGCCCGGCAGCTTCGCCATGCGTGAAAACTCGGCGAGGCCTGCTCTGAGCTGAAGCCCGCCCCACAAAATGTCGGCCAACGCCCCGCGCGCGGCGGCGGAGCGGGGTGAGACGCGGATAGCCTCGCGTGCAAGCTTTTCAGCCGCCTCCCGCTTGGCATTGGCGTCGGCTGCGCTCCGGCCCAGGTAGCCGCCAAGATAAGCGAGGATGTACGCCTTCGCGGTCAGTGCGTCGCCAAACTTCGGGTCGAGCGCGAGGGCACGGTCGACCAACTCCATCGCGCGGCCCACGGAGGGTGCGTCGTCGCTCCGCCACACAATCTCCTGGGCCTGGAGCAGTAGGTTCAATGCTTCCGGATTGTTGGTGCCGCCTTCGTTCAGGGCGCGCCGCTCGTCGGCTCCCAAGTGAATGCTGAGGGCCTGCGCCACCATGTTCGCGATATCAGTCTGAACCTGCAGCAGGTCGCCGGCCGGCCGGTCGTAGACGTCGGACCAGCGCTCTGTGCCGTCCTTGCCGTCGACCAATTGCGCACTGACCCGCAGCATGGCGGGAGAGCGGCGAACGCTGCCCGAAAGGATGTTGTCGACGTGCAGCTTGGAAGCAGCAGTCTTTGCGTCAGCATTTCTCACTGCCTCGGAAGACGTTCGCGCCACGACGTCGAGATGCGGAATGCGCGAGAGCACGGTTCGCAACTCCTCCGCCATGCCGTCGGAAAAGTATGCCTGGCCAGGGTCGCCGCTGAGGTTGGCAAACGGCAACACCGCAATGCTGTTGTCGCGGCTCTTTCGAGATTGTGTGAAATACCAGCTGCCGCTCGTTGCCACCGCCGCGACCGCCGCTGCCGTACTGGCAATCAGGAGCGTCCGGCGATCGAGGTCTTTTCTGCTGGGCGCGGGGACGGCGGACGCGACACGCTCTCCACCCAGCCGACTGCGCAACGCCGCGACCAGGGCCTGATATCGCTGATCGCCGCGGTCGCCTTTCCAACCCTTGAGGTCGAGCGCCTGCGTCTCTCCAAAACCTAGCGGCGGGTCGACCTTTTCGATGCGGACCGGAAGATAAACGCCCCGTCGCATCGCCCGGCTTGCCTCGTCGCGGACGAATTCACCGCTGGGGCCGACCGATCTTTTGCTCCAAACGACGATCACGCACGCGGCGGCCTGAAGCTCGCGCAGGATCGTGTCGCGCCACCGGTCGCCGCCCCCAATATGCGCATCCCACCAGACGGAGTAGCCGTCCATCTCCAGCGCCTGCACGAGCGGCGCAACGCGGCTTCGGTCTTCCGCTTTGTATGAAAGGAACAGGTCGGCCACGGCGCCCCCACTCGCGGGCGGCAAGCTTATGCCTTCTGCCGGCCGTTGCCAAACGGCGCCGACACGTCAGGCCGGAAAGTCGAGGCTCTTCAACAACGACTGAAACCGTGGATCCGATCGCACCGGATCAACGAGGGGGTCGACTTTCATCATTGTCAGGCCAGGATCGCGCACCTCCCAAGCCCTGTTGAGTGACGCGATGGCTTCGTCCCGTTTCCCCATCTGCGCGTAAATCTGCGCCATCTGGTAAAGGCCGCCTTCACCCGACGCTTTCAGGCGTTCAAGCACCTTATCGCCCAAGGCATGATCTTTGGCAGTAAGCGACGCGAGGTCGCCCGGCGGGGCCAATAAAATATCGCCGAACGCCGCAGCGAATTCTTTCCGGGCCTGCTCCGTGTTCCCCATCATCGCTTCACAAAACGCGTGAAAAGATCGGGCGGGTTTCGATTGAGGTCTTAATTCGATCGTCTTTTCGATTGCAGCGGCAGCATCGGAGTAGCGCCGCGCATTGGCCAGAGCTGCCGCCTTCAACCGATAGCTCACGGGGTTCAGCGGATCGAGCGCGATACCGCGATCGGTCAATTGCAGCGCCTCTCCGCTGCGACCGAGCTCGGACAGGACAATCGCATAGGTCGGAAGGGTCTTGGCGTCGTCGCCGGGGAGCGACGCCATCTTCTGGAACTGCTGCAAGGCGGCGCGACGTTGCAGCTGCTGATCCTGGATCACCGCGAGCGCGAGATATCCTGAGCGTGACCTTGGGGCGAGCTGAATCGCGCGTCGCGCTGTCTGCTCCGCCACCGCATAACCCTGCCGATACTCTGCAGCGTTCGTAGAGAACGTTCCGGCTTTGATAGTGAGCAATTGAGCCTTCGTGGCGACCGCATCGGCGTACTTCGGATCCAGCGCAATTGCCGCATCAACCATGCCGATGACCCTTTGCAACGCCGCGGAATCGGGCCCCTGGCTTTCGTAGGATTGTGCCTTCAGCAGGAGATCGTGGGCGTCCACATTCGTGGTGCCGCCTTGCTCGAGCCGCTTGCGGTCGTCCGGCGCAAGGCGAATGCTCAATGCATCGACGACCTGATTGGCAATGTCAGTTTGGACTTGAAGCGCATCGACCGCCGGCCGGTCATAGACTGCGGACCAGCGTTCGACCCCCTGGTTGCCGGCCACCAACTGGGCGCTGACGCGGATCATGTTGGGTGAGCGGCGGACGCTTCCGGTAAGGATGTTGTTCACGCCGAGCTTGTGTGCCGCCTCTTTCGCGTCCTCGTCACGGACGGCTTCGGACGAAGTTCTCGCGACGACCTTGAGGCCATTGATTTGCGACAAGGCGCTGCGAAGCTCCTCGGCCATCCCATCGGAGAAGTAAGCCTGGTTCGGGTCGCCGCTGAGGTTGGCGAAGGGGAGTACGGCGATGCTGTCGTCGTTCCCGCCGGCGCTTCGTGTGTAGAGCCAGGTGCCGAGCCCCGCGATCGCAGCAGTGCCGACGGCCGCTGCTCCGATCATTACCGTCCGGCGGTTTGAGCCCCCGCTTTGCGAGGGAGTCGCGGCAGGGGTCCCCTCAATTCCGAGTCGCTTCCGGAGCGTCGCTAACAACGCCTGATAACGTCGGTCGGATCGATCGCCCTTCCAGCCGTGAAGGTCGAGCGCCTGGCTCTCGCCAAACCCGAGCGGCGGCTCGACCTTGTCGATGCGCACCGGGAGGTACGTTCCGCGCCTCAGCGCCCGCGACGCCTCATCGCGCACGAACTGGCCGTGAGGTCCGATCGAGCGCTTGCTCCACACGACCATGACGATGCGGGCACTCTCAAGATGGCGCAGGATGGTGTCGCGCCATTCATCGCCCCCGCCGATATGTTCGTCCCACCAGACCGAGATCCCATCGGTCTCGAGCGCCTGTACCAGCGGCGCCACGCGCGGCCGGTCTTCCGCTTTGTAGGACAGGAACAAGTCCGTCACGAAGGCGCCCCCCTTCCAGTCACGCATTCTATGCGAAGTTAATCAGCGCGCAATCGGCGCTCGCAGCTCGAAAACATAGTGAACAGTTCGTTGACCTTGCTTGTGCGCAGTCGGGAAACAGCGGCGCGGTTACTGGCCTGTGCATGGACACGCCCTTCATCCACGGACGGCTCGCGCTGGCAGATGCGGCGGAGCTGATGGAACGCTTTGGCGACGATGCCGGCTACGAAGCCGCGGCCAGGGCGGAGCGGAGCCGCGACGATGGCAACGTCAGCCGTTTCTGCCACTGGCGGCACATCGAGCGCGTGATTGCCACGCTCAGCAATGACGAAGTCCGCGGGCTGATCCACTAAGGCATTGAATTTAAAAGCGCCGCGGCGGCCGTTCGACCCGCCGAAGTGAAAGCTTCATACTGGCGCCGTTCAGCAGTGCTGGTTAAGGCTTGCCTCTAATGACCGGGCGGGGATCATTGGGGCGGGCCGCGCGGCTGCTATGCGCGGCTGCGACCGTGTCGGTCGTGCCCAGTCACGTTGTGGCGCAAGCGGCGCAGGTTCAGACGCAGCCTCCGCCGGAGCCGGGCGAACTCGATCCGTCCTCGCCAATGGCCCCGCTGCCCAACCTCGGCGTCGAATGGCCCGATCTCAACGCGAGAGACCAGGCGGAGCCTGTGCCGACGACACCGAGCGGGCAGGCTGCCGCAACGCCGGCGGTCGACGAGGCTAGCGGCAATATACGCTACAGCTGGGCGATCGAAGGCATCGGCGGGATCGGCAATTCCGAAGAGCTGCTGAAGTCCTTCCGGCAGCAATCCGCCCTCGAAGCCGACCGCAAGGATGCCGCTAACGCGGCGCAGATCAGCCGCCGCTCACGCGCCGACGCAGACCTGCTGACGCAATTGCTGCGCGCGCAGGGCTATTACGACGCAGTAGTCGATGCGCGGACCGAACGCAGCGCCGGCGCCATTCAGGTCGTGCTCGCCGCCGATCCAGGTCAGCAATATCGCTTCGTCTCCGTAGAGCTGCCCGGGCTCGCGGCTGCCGGGGAGACGGCGGCGAAGTTGCGCAACGCCTTTGCGGTGAAGCCCGGCGATCCGGTGATTGCCGCTGATGTAATCGCTGCAGGAACGGCGCTCACCCGTGCCCTCGGGCAGAACGGTTTTGCTCAGGCGAAGCTCGGAGAGCAGCAGATCGAGGTCAATCACCAGACGCATTTTGCGAGCCTGGTGCTGCCGGTTACACCCGGTCCGGTCGCGCATTTCGGAACGATCCGCGTCACAGGACAGCCACCGTTCAGCGCCCGCCACGTTGCCATCATCGCGCGATTCCGGCCCGGCGACCTCTACAAGCAATCGAAGGTCGACGACCTCCGCCGCGCTCTGATCGCGACGACCTTGGTGTCGAGCGCCGACATCCAGCTCGTGCCCGTGAACGGCGGGCGGACTGTCGATCTGGCAGTGCATCTGGAACCTGCGCCATCGCATACGATCGCCGGTGAACTGGGCTACGGAACGGGGCAGGGCTTCCGGGCGGAGGCCAGCTGGACCGACCGCAACTTCTTCAATCCGGAAGGCGCCCTGACCTTGCGCGCAGTCGCAGGTACGATGGAGCAGCTTGCTGCCGTTCAGTTGCGCCGCAACGACTTTATGCGGCGCGACCAGGTGCTCAACATCGCCGCCTCGGCAGGTCACCAGAAGTACGATGCATATGAGGCGCGGACCATTTCGCTGTCCGGCAACATCGAGCGGCAGAGCAACTTCATCTGGCAGAAGCGGTGGACCTGGACCTACGGCGCCGAGATCCTCGGCACGGACGAGCAGGGCGCCTTCGACCGGTCAGGCGAGAAGTCCACGCGCAGGTTCTTCATCGCCGCGCTCCCGCTTGGGCTCGGTTATGACGGCAGCGACAATCTGCTCGATCCGACCAAGGGCTTCCGCCTGAACGGACGGGTCAGTCCCGAACTGTCGATGCAGGGCGGCCGCTTCACTTATGCTCGCGTGCAGTTCGACGCGAGCGCCTATCACCGGCTGTCCGACAGCGTTGTTGCCGCGGGCCGGATTCGGCTCGGCACCATCGCCGGCGCCTCGTCCTTCGACATTGCGCCGTCGCGGCGTTTCTATTCGGGCGGCGGCGGTTCGGTTCGCGGTTACGGGTACCAGCAACTTGGGCCCAAGGACGTCGACGGAGATCCGATCGGTGGCCGGGGTCTCGCCGAGTTCGGTCTCGAAACTCGCATCCGGCTTAAGCAGTTCGGCGGCAATTTCGGAATCGTGCCGTTCCTCGACGGCGGCTCGCTTACAACAAAGGCGCTGCCAAGCTTCAGCGACTGGCGTCTGGCGGCCGGTTTGGGCGTTCGATATTATTCGAGCTTCGGCCCAATCCGCATCGATGTCGGCGTACCGCTCAACCGGCAGAAGGGGGACGGACCGGTCGCCGTGACGGTCGCGCTGGGTCAGGCCTTCTAAGATGGCTGACGTAGCCGCCACCACAGAAGGAACGCCGCCTCCGCCTCGGCGGCTTCGGCCCGACTGGAAGTGGCGGCTCCTCAATGAGCTGTTCGCAGCCTTCGTCGCTCTGCTCTTCCTGCTCGCGGCAGCGCTTGTGCTGCTCGACACCGCCCCTGGGCATCGCTTCATTGTCGACCGCATCCAGAGGCTCGAAACGTCATCGGGCCTGAAGATCCGGATTGGGCGGATCGACGGTTCGATCTTCGGCAAATCGCAGCTTCGCAACGTTGTCGTATCCGATCAGCGCGGCGTCTTCCTGACTTCGCCGAACATTAAGCTCGACTGGGCGCCGGGCGCCTGGCTCAATAACAAACTATCGATCGACAGTTTGACCGCCGAGCGCGTCAGCCTGCTTCGCCTGCCAGCGCTCAAGCCGAGCACCAGGAAGGGACCAATACTCCCGGGCTTCGACATTCATGTCGGCGAGTTCCGCATTGACCGGCTTGATATCAGCCCGAAAATTGGCGGTCAGGCGCGGAGCGGAAGCCTTCATGGGAAGGCGGACGTTCATCGTGGCCGCGCACTGGTCGAGCTGAGCGCGCTCATCAACAACGGCGGGGACCGGATCGCTTTCAAGCTCGATGCCGAGCCTGACCGGAACAAGTTCGACATTGGCGCTCGGGTGATTGCGCCCGCGAACGGCCTTGTGCCTGCGCTCGTGGGAACCCGCCGCGCGATCAATCTCGACATCGATGGGAATGGCAGCTGGAGGCGTTGGCGGGGAAATGCCGCGCTCGATCTTTCCGGCCGCCCGGCGGCCCGGTTCGCATTGGGTGTCGACAGTGGCCGCTACCGCCTCGAGGGCAAGTGGGCTCCCGCGCAATTCCTGACCGGCAAGCTCCAGCGTCTGACCGTGCCGATGGTCAATGTTCACGGCGAGGCGACGCTCAAGGATCGCATCCTCGACGGCGATCTTACTATGGCGACGCCGGAGCTTCGCGCGGTGGCGAAGGGTGCGCTCGACCTAGCCAACAATCGCTTCCGAGGCATGCGGCTGGGTGTCGACCTGCTGAAACCGCAGGCGCTGTTCCCGAACATGACGGGCAAGGACGTCCGCATGGTGTGGACGCTAGATGGGCCATTCTCGACCGCCGACTATTCATATCGCCTGACGTCGCCGCACGTGCAGTTCGACGACACGGGCTTCGACAACCTGCGGGCGGAAGGGCGAGGGCGGCTTGGGCCCTGGCCGATGCGCGTGCCGATAGTTCTCAGCGCCCGCGCCATCACCGGTATAGGCGACGTTGCCGGGGCGATGCTCGCCAACCCCAAGATCGCGGGCTGGCTGACGATCACACCGAAGCTCGTGCGCGGCGATGGCCTCCGCCTGACTAGCGCGAAATGGACCGGCAAGATCTCGCTGCTGATCGATCTCGTCACGGGCCGTTTCGACGTGACGCTTTCAGGCGCGATGCAGCGCTACCTGATCCCTGGCCTCGGCATCGTCGACGTGATGACCGACCTTCGCGTCGTGCCCGGTCCGAACAACAAGGGCTCCCACGTCGTCGGGACGGCGAAGGCGTGGGTCAGGCGCCTCGACAACAGCTTCTTCCAGCAGCTGACCGACGGATTGCCGTCGCTGACGACCAACCTTGAGCGCGGAAACGACGGGATCGTCCACTTCACCAACCTGCAGCTCTATTCGCCGAAGCTGAGGCTCTCGGGGGCGGGGCAGCGCTTCCATGACGGTACGTTCCACATCGTCGCCCAGGGCAGGCAGGCGCAGTATGGCCCTCTGCGGCTGATCCTCGACGGCCATATCGAGCGGCCCAGGCTCGACCTGTTCCTGACGAGGCCGAACGATTCCCTCGGCCTCTCAGACGTGCGGCTGCTACTCGATCCGACGCCGGCGGGCTTCAACTATCGCGCCAGCGGTGGCTCCAGTCTCGGCCCGTTCACCAGCAACGGCCGGATACTGCTTCCGCCGAACCGACCGACGATCATCTCCATCGCGGCGCTCGACGCGGGGGGTGCGCATGCGAGCGGCGACCTGCGATCCGATCCGGGTGGTTTCACCGGCAGACTGACGCTGGGCGGCGGTTCGCTCGCCGGAACGCTGGACTTCTCGCCCGCCGGAAAGGCGCAGCGGATCGACGCGCATTTGACGGCGAACAATGCGAAATTCCCCGCCTTCGCCGTCCTCGCCGGCCGGGTCGACGGCTCGATCATTCTCGCCGACCAGCGCACGACCATCGAGGGCTCCCTCGACGCGCGGGGCCTTTCGGCTGGCGCGGTTTCGCTCGCGCGCCTCACCGCCAATGCGAAGATGGTCAATGGCACCGGCGAGGTGCGTGCAGCCTTTGCGGGCCGGCGAGGTGCGGCATTCGCATTCTCTACAGTAGCAAGCGTGTCGCCCGACATGATCCGGCTGACCGGCAGCGGACGTGTCGAGAACCGACCGCTCGTCCTGAACCAGCCAGCCGTGCTGACTCGCTCCGGCGACGGGTGGGCGCTTGCGCCGACTAGCCTCGGTTTCGCCGGGGGCACGGCTGTCGTTTCAGGCCGCAGCGGATCGCATCCGGAAGTCCATGCGCAGCTGCAAGCGATGCCGATGGAGGTTCTCGACATCGCTTGGCCCAACCTCGATTTGTCAGGCTCTGCGAGCGGGCGGCTCGATTATGCCTGGAAGGGCAATCGCAGCGGCAGCCTCCACCTGAAGATCCGTGGGCTCAGCCGCGCAGGGCTTGTGCTTGCGTCCAGCCCGATAGACGTGGGCGTCGCGGCCGTCCTCAGCAACGACAAGGCCGCGCTTCGCGCCGTCGCTGCAAACGCAGGGAAGATCGTCGGCCGGGCGCAAGCGCGCTTCGCGCCCATGGGCGGCGGACCGCTGGTCGCCGAGCTGATGAACGCACCTCTGTTCGCACAATTGAGATTCTCTGGATCGGCGGAGACTTTGTGGCGCCTGACGGGAAGTGAAGTCATCGACATGTCCGGCCCGATCGCCGTCGGCGCGGACATCGGCGGGCGGCTCGGCGATCCGGTCATTCGCGGAGCGCTACGGACGCAAAATGCTCGGCTCGAAAGCCCCGTGACCGGCATGGTCATCCAGCAGGTCACGGCGCAGGCGCGCTTCTCCGGACCTCAGCTCATCTTTAATCAGATCAGCGGCAATACGTCGGGTGGCGGTTCGATCTCCGGTACCGGCAGCGTGACCTTCGCAGAGGGCCGCACGGACCTCAATCTGAACTTCAACGCCAACCAGGCTTTGCTGCTCAACCGCGACGACGTCGCGGCGCGCGTGACAGGTCCGCTGCAGATTAGGTCGAACGGGCAGGGGGGAATGATTTCCGGCGAGCTCAAGCTCAACAAGGGCAAGTTCCAGCTCGGCCATGCGAGCGCCGCCTCCGGCGTCCCGCAGCTCAACGTTCGCGAGACCGGCCTTTCGCCGGAGGACGTGATCGAGCCGCGCGAGCTGCACCCGTGGAAGCTGAACTTGAAGGTCGCCGGCAATGACGTGCGCGTGACCGGCCTCGGCATCGACAGCCAATGGTCGACCAACCTCCGTGTCGGCGGATTTGCTGATGACCCAAGCTTCACCGGCACCGCGAACCTTGTTCGAGGCAATTACGACTTCGCCGGCCGTATCTTCCGTCTCGACCGCGGGGTGATCCGTTTCGCCGGTGAGACGCCGGTCAATCCGCTGCTCGACATCCACGCGGAAGCCACCGTGCAGGGATTGAGTGCATCGGTCGACGTCCGCGGTACAGGTCTGAGGCCAGAGATCACCTTCGCCAGCACGCCACCGATGCCCCAGGACGAACTGCTGTCGCGAATCCTTTTCGGCACGTCGATCACCAACCTGTCGGCGCCGGAAGCGCTACAGCTCGCGTCCGCGGTGGCTGCGCTTCAGTCTGGTTCAGGCAGTCTGGATCCGATCAACGGGCTGCGAAAGGCAATCGGCCTCGATCGACTGCGCATCGTGCCTGCGGACGTCGCGACTGGCCAGAAGACCGCGATCGGCGCGGGCAAATACATCACGCGCCGCCTGTTCGTTGAAGTGGTCACGGACGGGCAGGGCTATTCCGCAACACGGGTCGAATATCAGATGACGCGCTGGCTATCGCTGCTGTCGACCATCTCGACGATCGGTCGGTCGAGCGCGAGCGTGCGGGTGTCGAAGGACTATTAGAGCGGCGCCCGAACCCCGAAGATCGACAACCCGCCTTACAATCGGGCGGAAAGCGCCCATATAGCCCCTGCTAATAGTCGCAAACTGACGGTTTTCAGGCGCTTTGCGGCTCCTTTTTCCTTCTCTTGTCGCTCCTAGCAGGAGGAGTCCGGCAATTCGGGTTCCAACAGAAGGAAAAAGCAAATCATGCCGACCGGCACCGTAAAATTCTTCAACGAGAACAAAGGCTACGGCTTCATCGCGCCCGAGGGCGGCGGAAGTGACGCCTTTGTCCACATCTCCGCAGTCGAGCGCGCTGGCATGCGCACGCTGCGCCAGGACCAGCGCATCAGCTACGAGCTGCAGCAGGACAATCGCGGCAAGACGAGTGCAGTGAACCTCACTTCGGCCGAAGATTCTGCGCAGTCCCAGCCGAACGCTTCGGAACCTGCTAACGACGCGCGGGCGGAATAAGCTTGAGCGGACCAGTAATCCGCAACTCCACGCTCGATTTCTTCCTCGCCCGCGCCGAACAGGCACGGGTCGAGGGAGAAGCTGCAACGCTGCAGCATGTGCGCGAACGCTTCCGCCGATCCGAAGAGGCCTGGAATGCGCTTGCGGCGAGAGCCGTTCGTGCGGAGCAACTGAAGGTCGCCGATGCGCAACGACGGGCAGGACAACCACTAGATTAAGGCGCGACCTTCGCGCCGGAATAGAATGATGAATAGCATTACGAAAAAACTGGATCGTCAGGTCCGCTCCTGGCGTGAGCGCCGGGAACAAACACCAAAGAAGATCCGCCGAGCTTTCGATCCGGTGGCATATGCCGCCGTGGTCGAGGTCATGGGCTAATCCGCATTCGCGCTCTGCGCCGGAAGCTGATACACAGAACTATCGCGCGGAATACCAATGTAGGCAAACGCGTGGCTGAGAGACCGATACGTGCTCCCGCTTACCGAATGGAGCACAAGCTTGGATCCCGAACCTTCTCCCAAACCACGCCCTCAAAATAGCGACACGGCCGACAGCCTGCGCGAGCAGGCTGCATCCTGTCGCCGGCTCGCCGCCGCTGCCCGCACCCGCAGCGGGGCGAGAGGGTTGAATGATCTTGCCGATCATTTCGAGCGGCAAGCGCGCGACCTTGATCCGACAAGCATGTGGAGGTGAGCCGCGCTGCTCTGCACGGCGCTTGCTGTGATGCGGCCGATAAGTGCGATCAGGCTGAACGGTCCGCTACGACTAGCGGCTTGCATAGCTCGGACGGGTCGATGCGGATGGTCTGCTGGCTATAGTCGGGCTTGATGTCGAGCTCGTCGAAGCGCTTGAAGAAATAGGGGTAGTTCACGGCGCGCCGGTTAAGCATCAACTGGGCCTGCGCAAGGCGGACTCTTGCTTGACGTCTGCTTTCCGGCTGGTCGGCAGTGAGCAGGAGCGCACTCAGCCCGTTGGCGTTTGCATTTTCCTCGTCAAGGAACTGCCGCCAATTGTCGATTGCGCCGTAGAGGCTCGCGTAGGTCAGTCGCTCCTTCAATGGGATGTGTGCGGCCGCCTGGCTCGTCTTGGCAAGGTCCCACGCGCTGGAATGCATGTTGAAAAGAAAGATGCGGAACGGATTGCCGCTAAGCCTCTCCCCCGCGGGGGCGCTTGCTAGCCAGCGGCCGAGCGCATCCAGCCGCTGCTGCGTGCACCGGTCCCGCAGCCTCATTCCCTCCCACCGGGCGCGATCGTCGGCCAGCTCGGCGCGCAACGCGGCACGAAGCTGAGCCACGTCGTCACGTTCGTGGATCGACTGAACGAACTGCTCGGCGCTGAGAGCGATCAGGACGCCGACCACAATGATCCCGATCTCGCCAGCGAGCGCGCGCCAGCCGTGCAGCGGCTTGGGCATACGGAAGCGCATCAGCTGACCCCCACGGTTCCGCTAGCGTAACAGAAGAGTTGCCGTCCGCAATGGCGGGGACACTGCCAGCAGCGAACAAGCAAGCCGGATCCATCGGATCAACGGCGAGGCGGACGTCAGCCGATTGAGTGCGGGGTCGCCGCTCACTTCACGATTTCGGTTAGCGGTTTGCCTTTCTCGACGACGTATGTCCCAAGTTCCGCCGCCTTGGTCGTTCCCACATTCTTGGCGGCATGAACGACCCGGTCGGGCACGAAGAGCACGTCTCCGGCCTTGAGGATCACAGGCTCTTTTCCCTCAACATCATATTCAATTGAGCCTTCCAGTACGTAGATGATTTCCTCGCCCGGATGCCTGTGGCGCGGGAAGGAAGCTCCGGGCGCGAAATCGACCTTGAGCTGATAGACCTCGTGCCCTGGGATACTGAGATCGTGCCGTTGAAGATCGACACGTGTCGTGCCCACTGGACGCGCCTGTTGTGCATGGACCTGCACCACACCGCCAATAAGCAGTCCTGCCGTAGCAAGGCGGACGAGTTTCCTGAGCATAGAGCCGCCGCCTCAGCGTATCGATTTGAACGCAGCGCGCAGATCGTCCGCGAAAATCTGCGGCTGTTCCCAGGCCGCAAAGTGACCGCCCTTCGCAGCCTGATGGTAATAGAAGAGCTTCGGATATGCCTTTTCGGTCCAGCTTCGCGGGGCCAGATACTGCTCGCCGGGGAAGGCGGTCACCGCGACGGGAATGTTCACGCCTTTGACGTTGAAGAAGCCGCCCTTGTATTCCCAATAAAGTCTTGCCGCCGAGACTCCCGTGTTGGTCAGCCAATAAAGGGTGATGTTGTCGAGCACTTCATCCCGGGTCAGCTCGCCTGTCGGGCTCGAGGTTCGCTTCAACGCCTCGACCACAGCCGCTGCCGGCTGACCCCCACCGTCGCCGTGGTCGATCATGTAGGCTGCGAGCGCGACCGGCGAATCCGCGAAGCCGTAGAGCGTCTGCGGCCGGGTTGCCATCAACTGATAGATGGTCACATGCTTGTAGGTGAAAGCCAGCCCATCGTAGGCCCGCTTCTCCTCAGCAGAGAGACCCGCTGGCGCAGGCTCGCCAGCAATGGCCGCCTTGTCCACATCCGCTGGAACCACTCCGGGCATGTTGTTGTGAATCGCCAACAATCCGGGGGTGCCTGGAGGCCCATATTGTCGACCACGAAGGCGCCCCAATCTCCTCCCTGAGCGACGTAGCGAGTGTAGCCGAGCCGCTTCATCAGCACATCCCAGGCCTTGGCCATGTGCTCCACTCCCCATCCGGGGGCTGTGGGCTTACCGGAGAAGCCGTAGCCAGGCATCGACGGAATCACGACATCGAACGCGTCTTCGGGTTTGACTCCATATTTGGTGGGATCGGTAAGGCGGTCGATAAGCTTGATCTGTTCCAGAACCGATCCAGGCCAACCGTGGCTAATGATTACGGGTAGCGCGTGCTTCTCCTTCGACTTCACATGGATGAAGTGGATATCGAGACCGTCGATGTTCGTGATGAACTGCGGGTAGCTGTTGAGCTTCGCCTCCGCCTTGCGCCAATCGTAATCCGTGGCCCAGTAGCGGGCGAGTTCCTTCATCGTCTCCAGCGGTACGCCTTGAGACGTGTCAGTCACCGTTTCCTTCTCAGGCCATCTAGTCGCAAGAATCCGACGTTTGAGATCGGCGAGCTGCTCATCGGTAGCATGGAATTGAAAAGGCCGGATCGCCGCATCAGGCGCCTGGGCTGCAGTTACTCCCGATCCTATGATCGGAGCGTCGAGCGTCGGTTGTGGAGCGGGGGGTATTGTCGTCGTGGACCCAGCGGTCATGGTGACTGCTCCTCCAGGAGCCTGTGTCGGCGCGCCGGTGAAAGCGACGCCAGCGACAGCAAGCATTGAGAATGAAAGCGGAATGCACAGCTTACCGAACATGGCGTTGCTCCTCGTTGGGAGTACGCACGGGCCGTGGAATGCGGTTGAGCTACCAACAGGCGGCTGCGGTTCGCTCTGCGCGCGCGTCCTGAGTCAGTCAACACGGGGAATTTCTGCGCGGGCATAACGACCGCTTTGGGTCGAAAGCAGACATTAGGTACCTCTCTTGAAAGCGTACCAAGCTATGCAGCATGCGGACGACCAGCCTTGACTTGAACTTGTTCTTTCCATTTCGCTGATCGCACCGCGACCGAACTTCCCGCGGGATCGGTTCTCGCCCATCGTGGCGGCGATTGATCGCGCGCTCGTCGGGCTGAAGCAAAGGGGGTGGCGCATGCGATTCTCGAGCAAGTTTGCAGGCATTTCGATCATGGCGGGTTCGGTTTCCCTTGCCCTCGTCGCGTGCGGACCTTCGAAAGACTCCTCCTCGCCATCGGTAACCTCTTGGGGCAAACCGACGGCCGGCGAACCACAATACGCACCCGCGATGATGCGTGCGATGACCCAGGCGATGAAGGACAACGCAGTCCCCGGCCTCGTCATTTTGGTGCGTTCGCCTAAGGGGGATTGGTCGACAGTGCTTGGCACTGCGGAGATCGGCACCAACAAGCCCTGGACGCTCGACGATCACTTTCGGATTGGCAGCAATACCAAGACGATGACCGGAACCGTCATCATGCAGCTCGCGCAGGAAGGGAAGCTCGCGCTCACCGATCCGGTATCGAAATATATCCCCGGCGTTCCCAACGGCGATAAGATCACGATCGCCAATCTGGCCGAAATGCGCAGCGGCCTGTTCAGCTACACGTCCGACGCCAAGTTCAATCAGACCCTCGACAAGGAACCGAAGAAAGCGTGGACGCCTGCGGAGCTGCTCCGAATAGCCTTCTCTCACCCGGTAAACGCGGCGCCGGATACTGAGTTCGAATATTGCAACACCAACACCGTGCTGCTCGGTCTCATTATCGAGAAGCTGACCGGCATGTCGGCATCAAACGCTTTCAGGAAGCGCATTTTCGAACCTTTGGGCCTGAAGCAGACTTCGCTTCCTATGCCCGCCGAATGGGCGCTGCCCGATCCGCATCCGCAGGGCTATCAGTTCCTCACCAACGCTGAGACCATCGACAGCTATGCGGTCCCGAAGGACAAGCTGGCGGCGGCGCTCGATGGCACATTCAAGCCGCTCAACTTCACCGATGCCAGCCCGTCCTGGGCGTGGACTGCCGGCGGCGCGATTTCGACGGCGGGGGATTTGGCGACTTACGTCAAGGCAATGGTCGGCGGCGGCCTGCTCGACGCCAAGATGCAGAAAGTCCGCTTCGATTCCATCCGCCCGATCACGTCCGGCGCAGGCTATGGTCTCGGCATCGCGCAGTTTGGACCGATGTATGGCCACGATGGGCAGCTGCCCGGTTTCTCGAGCTTCATGGCCTACGATCCCAAAGCTCAGACGACGCTGATCATCGGCGCGAACCTGTCCGCCGAGCCAACTCACGGTGCCAATGCCGCCACCGAGCTCGCTAAGGCAGCGATGCGTGTGCTCTACGGCTCTGCAGTGACCCCGCCCGGAGACCCGGCAGCGAAAAATTGAGGAGCACTCCGGAGTAAGCACGACGTCGGAGTCGGCCACCTCTGCCACGCCACCGGCCCAGCCTCACAAGATGGATCTGCGGCAGGCCGTGCGCACTGGTCGGTGAGACGGAAACTAGCAGAAAGATCAAGGGCTTGTGCGAGACCCATTCGTCTTTACGCTCACCTTCGTCGCAACCGCTGGGTCGGTTGCCAGTAACAGGGGAGCCAACTGATGGCGAACACACGCTTCGATTTTGAAGACTATACGAAAAGCCACGGCAATTCGGGTTTTGGCCTTGGCCACGATCGTGGACTCGATCTCAGAGTTCACGTGCCGGACACAACCGATCGGTTGGTCGGCGTCGACCTGACGCACGTCATCCACACCAATGACGTCGAAGCCGCTCGCGGCGGCGGAGGCCACGGTGGCGGTGGCGGAGGAGGAGGAGGGACGACCTTCTTGCCCTACACCAGCGGCTCTGCCGATGGGTCAGGCTACAACATCACCATCCAGTTCAACGGCACGTGGACTCAGGAACTGCACGATGTTTTCGTCGACGCAGCGAACCAGCTGACGTCGATCATTGCGGGCGATCTTCCCAACGTGACCGTGCGCAATCGCGGGACCACGACGACCGTCGACGACATCGTCATCAGCGCGGAGCTCGGCAATATCGACGGCCTGTACGGCGTTCTCGGCCAGGCAGGCCCAACATCGGTCCGCAGCGACAGCTCATTGCCGGCAACCGCGACGATGCAGTTCGATATCGTAGACGTGAACGACATGGGGCTGACGGTCTTTTCAGACGTCGTCCTTCACGAAATGTCGCATAGCCTCGGCTTCGGCTCGATCTGGGGCCGCCTCGGGCTGGTCACGAACGGTGAATACACCGGCGCCAATGCTGTCGACGCCTATCATGACCTCGGCGGCACTGGCTATATCGCCGTCGAACAGGACGGCGGCTCGGGCACCGCAGGCTCGCACTGGGACGAAGAAACGTTCGGGAACGAGCTGATGACTGGCTACATCAACGACGGTATGAATTACTTCACCAGCATGAGCGCCGCTTCCTTCGCGGACCTCGGCTACCACCTCTCGAGCAACTATCTTGCTTATACCGATTCTGGATACGTGCTGGTCTAACCAGTAGGTAAACCGAAGCACGGGCCTTTCCGGAAGACGCTCTGGGAAGGCCCGTGCTGTCACGCGCTTATTGGTGCGAACTTCGTGACGTTCCGCAAAACGTACGCCTTGGGCAAATCAGAAGATTGACGACTTCAGTCGGCATTGCGAGCGTAGCGGTGCAATCCGTTCGCTGGCTGGATTGTGTCGTCGCTCGGCTCCTCGCAGTGACGATTGGAGGAGAGCCGAATGAAGAATTGGAACGTCCGCAAAGCGATCGTCGCGCCGGAAGAGGTGCCGGAGGAGCATCGGCTCAACAAGACGCTCTCCTGGCCGCATCTAATCTTCCTTGGGGTCGGTGCGATCGTCGGGACGGGTATTCTCGTGCTGATCGGCACGGCGGCTGGAAAGGCCGGGCCGGCGATGATGCTGAGCTTCGTCATCGCCGGCGTGATCTGTGCCGCGGCTGCGCTGGCCTACGCGGAGGTCGCGACAATGATCCCGCAATCGGGGTCGGCATACACCTATTCCTATGTCGTTTTCGGCGAGTTGATCGCCTGGTTCGTCGGCTGGTCGCTGATCCTCGAATATAGCCTTGTCGTCAGCGCGGTTTCGGTCGGTTGGTCCGGCTATTTCTCACCCTTGGTCCATATTCCGGAGCAACTCGCGACGGCGCCTTTGCTTGGGGGCGTGTTCAACTTCCCGGCTCTATTCATCATCGCTGTGATCGCCGGCTTGCTCATCTACGGCCTCCGCGAAAGCGCGACGCTCAATTCGATTTTCGTCGGGATCAAGATGCTGGCGCTGGCCATGTTCGTCGTGGTCGCCATCAGCGTCTTCAACACCGACCACTTTCACCCGTTCATGCCCTACGGTTTCGCCAAGAACGGACCTCCGGGGCAGGAGGTTGGCGTCATGGCCGCGGCGGCGATCATCTTCTTCGCCTTCTACGGCTTCGATGCGATCGCCACCGCGGCCGAGGAAACCAAGAACCCTGGTCGCGACCTGTCCATCGGCATCATCGGATCGATGGTCCTCTGCGTGGTGATCTACATGGCTGTGGCGGCCGCCGCGATCGGCGCCGAACCTTATCAGCGTTTCGCTTCGAGCACCGAGCCGCTGGCCTTGATCCTGCGCGACATCGGGCAGTCGGTGGCCGCGAAGATCCTTGCGCTGTCGGCGTCGATCGGCATGCCGACGGTGATCCTGGCTTTCTTCTACGGGCAGAGCCGCATCTTCCTCAGCATGGCTCGGGATGGGCTTCTGCCTAGACGCCTCGCATTGCTGTCGGGGCGCCAAAACCCGGTGCGTATCACCTTGTTCACCGCCGTCATAACCGGGCTGCTCGCGGGACTAGTGCCGCTGAACGACCTGGTCGCGCTGGCCAATGCTGGAACGCTCACGGCGTTCATTGCGGTCTGCGCAGCGATGCTGACGATGCGTCGGCGCGATCCGGGTGCGAAGCGCGTGTTCCGCACTCCGCTACCGCTACTGACTGGAAGCGTTGGAATCCTGGGCTGTGCGTATCTGTTCTACAGCCTGCCCCGCTACACGCAGGAGTGGTTCCTCATCTGGAACGCCGTGGGGCTGGTCCTCTACTTCCTGTTCGCCTCGCGAAACGCTGAGCGCACCCGCGGCGAACTCAAGTCCTGAGCAGGCAAGGTTTTGCATCCGCGCAAGAGGCGCGAGCCGATGGAAGACTATGGGAGGTGGGAGGGATGTCCTCCACCGGCGTCGCTTTGACAGCCAGACTCTCTCGCTGCCCCTAAGCCGGGATAATACATAACAATTGTTACACGGCTAGAGCGATTTTTCCGCCGCTCTTCGAGGGTTTCGAAGAGCGGCGGCGGTTTGGTCGATGGGCTTAGCCCGAATAGTACATGTCGAATTCGACCGGGCTGGGCGTCGTTTCCCAGCGCATGACCTCTTCCCACTTCAGCTCGATATAGCTGTCGATCTGGTCGTCGCTAAAGACGTCGCCGCGGGTGAGGAAGGCGCGGTCGTTCTGCAGTGAGACGAGCGCTTCGCGGAGGGAGCCGCAGACCGTCGGGACGTTCACCAGCTCCTGCGGCGGCAGGTCGTAGAGGTTCTTGTCCATCGGATCGCCCGGATGGATGCGGTTCTGGATGCCGTCGAGGCCAGCCATCATGATCGCCGCATAAGCGAGGTACGGGTTGGCCAGTGCGTCGGGGAAGCGGAACTCGACGCGCTTCGCCTTCTCGCCCGCTCCGTACGGGATGCGGCAAGAAGCGGAGCGGTTGCGGCTCGAATAGGCGAGCAGCACCGGCGCTTCGAAGCCCGGAACCAGGCGCTTGTAGCTGTTGGTCGACGGGTTGGTGAAGGCGTTCAGCGCGCGGGCGTGCTTGATGACGCCACCGATGAAGTAGAGCGCAGTCTCGCTGAGGCCCGCATAGCCGTTGCCAGCGAAGAGCGGCTTGCCGCCCTTCCAGATCGACATGTGGGTATGCATGCCGCTGCCGTTATCCTGGGCGATCGGCTTCGGCATGAAGGTCGCGGTCTTGCCGTATGCATGGGCGACCATGTGCACGACATACTTGTAGATCTGCATGCGGTCGGCGGTCTCGACCAGCGTGCCGTAGGTCAGGCCGAGCTCATGCTGAGCAGCGGCGACCTCATGGTGGTGCTTGTCCATCGGCAGACCCATCTCGATCATCGTCGAGACCATCTCGCCGCGGATATCCATGGCGCTGTCCACCGGAGCGACGGGGAAGTAGCCGCCCTTGGCGCGCGGCCGGTGGGCAAGGTTGCCGCCCTCATAGTCGCGGCCGGTGTTGGTCGGCAGCTCGATATCGTCGATGCGATATCCGCTGGCGCTGTATCCATCCTCGAAGCGGACGTCGTCGAACATGAAGAACTCGGCTTCCGGACCGACGAAGACGGTGTCGCCGATTCCGGTGGCCTTGAGATAGGCTTCGGCCCGGGTCGCAGTGGAGCGCGGGTCGCGGCCGTAAAGCTCGCCGGTCGAAGGCTCGACGACATTGCAGAACAGCACGAGCATCGGCGTCGCGCTGAACGGATCGACGTAGGCAGCGTCGAGGTCAGGCTTCAGGATCATGTCGGACTCGTTGATCGCCTTCCAGCCGGCGATGGATGATCCATCGAACATGAACCCGTCGGTCAGCTGGTCTTCGTCGATCAGGCCCGAGGCCATGGTCAGATGCTGCCACTTGCCCTTTGGATCGGTAAATCGGAGGTCGATCCAGTCGATTTCCTCATCCTTGATGCGTGTCAGGATGGTGCCTGCGTCGGTAGCTTTCGCCATGTTCGATACTTTCCCGCTCTAATTTCGATGCTGCCCGAACAGGCCGAACACCGGCATGCGCCGGAGAGCAGCGTCGCGATTCGAGCTTGGTAGGCATCTGATTCCCCACCGCTGGCCGAGAGTCAGGAGGGCGGTGAGGATTTCACGAGGGAGCGAACCGCCAGGGGAACCTGTTCCAGCTGCGGATCATTCAGCGCCGCGAGTGGGCAAGTAAGGAGACAGTCTGATGCGCTCCATCCTGCTGTGGCTGATCGGTATTCCGATTCCGATCATCCTGCTGCTGGCGCTCTGCACGCACCATTTCTGAGGTAGCTGACTCAGTCCTCGCTAACCGCCTGAGCTTCCCATCGCTTGAGTTTGTGGCTGCCGAGCCAGAGCTCCATCGGTTGGCCATTGTTCCAACCGGTAGCGACGACAATCGCCTCTGCATCGTCGTCCGCAATAAACTCGCGGCGATGTTCGATGTGACCGCTATAACGGTCCATGAAGTACAGCCGGTACCCGCTCATAGGCGCCACCCCCGTGGCGATTCGGTGTGTATCATTTATCCGCGGCAACCGCGCCTGATCCAAGTTAGGGATCGAACCCGCATGGATTCCCATGAGTTGCTCTGCTCCGTCGTCGGATGTCGCAGGCGCGGACGGAACCAACTCCGGTAACTTGAGTTATAAGCGGACACCGCTTGGCGTGGATTTATTGTGTCAGATCAGAAAGATAATCAGGAAATCGCTCATCTCGAGCAGGTGAATGCAGAGCTAACGCGCAGCCTTAAGCGCTGCCGCGTGCTTCTCGACGACTGCCGTTCGAAGCTCGCTGCCAATTCTAATGAGCGCGAGACTGCGGACAATGATGACGAGGGCCAAGAGGACGAGAGCGACCGCGCCTGACGTCTAGCGTCAGGAGTTCGCCCACTCCTTCGTCTTATCGAGAATGGTTAGCTCGCGCAGAAGCGCGTCTACGTCGTGCGTCAGCTCCGGCAGGAAACTGACCTGGTGCCTCGCGCCGCGGTAAGATTCGGCCATCAGGATGGCGTCGAGCAGGATGGGCACCACGAGGCTCTCCGGATCGTCCAGCTCCGCGAGAGAGCGTAGCCGTTCCAGCGCCTTGCGGCGTGCCGCTTCAGGGTTGGAAAGGGCTTCGGTCCGCCCGATGAACCAGCTCATACGCTCACTCCTCAATGACTTGCGCCAAGGATAATCCAGGCGAGCGCACAAGGAAGTTCGGGCGGGCGCGAGGCGAGGGCGGTTGGCCGCAGGCGCTCTCTATCGTTCGTCGCGCAAGGGTGTCCGGACCGGAGTGCTGACCTGCCTGGCTAACGCTACGTGCAGGCGCCGTGCGCCCACGAATGGCAAACGGCCGTGAGCGAACCGCATATTGTCGAGGATGAGAATGTCTCCGGCACGCCAGATCATTCGGTCTTGTCGTCTAATGAAGGCCTCCCGAACTTCTTCAATGATAAGGTCGGATATGGGTGAACCGTCGCCGTAAGTTGCCGACCGGGGAAGACCATTGGACCCATAGGTCTTTTCCAACGCGTTCCTGATAGGCGAGGAGAGTGCGGCCGCGTGAAAGATGTGAGCCTGATTGAACCAGAGGTCGCGTCCGTCCTCGGATCGGATCGTTCCCTGTGCAGTGTGGCTTGTGACGAGGTCGTCGCCTTTGAGCCACTCGGTGCACAGGCCGTTTTTCGCGCAAAGATCGCTAACTACGTCCTTGCTTTCAGTCTGGAAGGCTTGCTGCCAGGGGACATCGATGCGCTTGTGGAACCGCCGCCTGTAGGTGACGCCAAGCTCCCGGAAGGGGTCGAGCATGTTGCGTATGTCACTGCTGACAGCTTCGAGACTGCAGATCGACGTTTCGCCCCCCTGATCAGCCGGCCTGATACAATGGAAAGCGATCAAGCGAGGCCACTTCGCCATGTACGACATTTCTGAATGAGCCGAGATCACCCGGTCGCTCGGAAGCTCGGTCGCGGTGAGGGTGTTGCCCTTCACGCGGCTTCGCGGCGTTGACCAGAAAGCGTCTTCCAGCAGCTGGTCGTCGATGCTCCGGAGTGCAAGCTCCGCGCCGTCATCTCGCGTCACGTCGGTTCGAAGCAGAACAGCGCCATCGCGTTGAAGCGCGCCTTTTGCCTCGCTTGACCAGCTCGCGGTGAGAAATGCAGATTCGTCGAGGATCTCGACGGTCGGGCAACGAGCCGCAAAGTCGTCGGATGACACGTTAACTCGCCTCTGCTGGCAGACTGAGCAAGCGTTGACCGGATTTTAGCCGGGCGGCCGCGACCCGCCGCAAAATAAAGTTCACCGCGTGCCAGGCGCCAATTCCAGCCGGGATGGCGACGGCAACCGTCAGCCAGTGATTGGTCCCTAGCTTGTTCAATGCGCCGAGCACGATCGGATGCGTCAGGTAGATCATAAAGCTCGCAAGAGCGACCTGTAGAACCGCATATCGGACGGCCGGCGGTAGCTTGACCGTAGGAATGAAGAGCAGAATCACAACTGCCGCAAATGTGATCGGAAGATGCCCGACGTCGTCGAAGCCCGACCAATAAGCGGGCGGCATCACGTTTCCCAGGATGATAAGCACAAATGCCACATTCGATAGCGCAAGCTTGGCCTGGCGAGTTCGGGCGAATTGAATGCACCATCCCATCGCGACAGTTGGAAGGAATTGATCGAGAGTACGTCCAACCAGATCCTGATGGTGAAAGATCGGGACCGCCACTGCTTTGACCGCAAGTGCGACCGCGAGAAACCAGATCCCGAATAGTCCAGGCCGATCACTGATCAATCGACTGACGCGAGGAATGCCGCTCACTATCAGGAGCGCCACGAGGAGCTGCACATATCCCGCGACGAACCAGTAGGGCGTTAGGATATCCGTCGGCCTCACGAAGAGATTGCTGACAAGCAGATAATCCCGCCAGCTTACGACCTGCGGCTGGTGCCAAAGGGAATATGCAAACATGATGAGCCAGAAGGGCACCACGATCTTCAGCGCCGCATCGCTCAGTAGCGTCCAGCGCCGCCGCGAAGCGAGACGACCTCGCTGAGTTCGCGCGACATTCAGGCCCACCAGCAGCAGAAGAATGTCCACGCCGCCACCGATGTCGATGGCGCCCGTGTGGTGCACGACCACCATTGTGATGGCAAACGCCCTGAGCACGACTTCGGAGCTAATCGTCTGCAAGCGTGGCGTGTGGGCTGTCATCGGAGCCGGAGCGACAAGCTCCTGCAGATCGGCGACACTGAGGGCTTCCCAACCGTCAGGAACGTTCTCGCACAGCTCCGTCAGACCTACCGAGATCTCGATATGCGCGAGCGAATCTCCATCAAGGCTGTCGAAGCTGTCGTTGGGGGACACCCGCTTGCCAGGAAAGGCTGACCGGAAGATTGACAACACGTCAGTGTCGATGACGGGCGCGGCGTCAGAGGGCGCAGGAACGCGAGCTAGAACTTCTGCGGCCAGAGAGGATCGCTGCACCTTCCCGGTGGGCGTGACCGGAATTGAGCTTACGCGCTCGACGCGAAGAGCGGACGCCGATTGAACGCCAGAGGCCTCAAGCACCTCGCGCGTGGCCGATGCCAAGGCGTCTAGGTCGCTCACCGTGGCATCGGCGGCCAGCAGCACCCCTTCGCCTAGAAGTGGGTCGGGAATACGGGCGACCGCAAATCCGGCGGAGAAGCCCTTTCGCTCGCGTAGTGCGTCTTCGACGACTTGGGGGGAGACCTTCATTCCACCGATGTTGATGATCTCGTCCGCGCGGCCCGCGTGATAGAGATATCCATCGGCAATGCTGCCCACGTCGCTAGTCTCCAGCCAACCTTCTTCGTCCAGAAGCGGCTCCAACCCATTGGCGCCAATCATCATTGTGGCTGCATTCGGCCCACGGATCTTGACCCTTCCGTCGGAGGTTAGGCCGATCTCGGTCTCTCCAACCGCTGTTCCAACGGAATCCAGCTGCGTTTCATGAGCATTCGAGATATCGAGGAATGTGGAGCGCGATGCTTCCGTGAGGCCGTAGTGCTGGAAGATCCTGGCGTTTGGGAAGATCGACCTCAGTGCCTTCTTTTCTGAGACGCTGAGCGGCTGGCTGCCAACTTCGATCCAGCGCATCCGATCGCCGAACAAGCCTAAGGAATCGGCATTACTCAGCAGCACCCGGATTTGCGTGGGGACTGCCGACAGCGCATTCACTTCCCCTTCGCACAGCATCTGGGCCAGTTCATGCGGATCGAAGCCTCGGGTAGGCAGGAAGGCCCGCCCTCCTACCGAAGCCGCAGCGCGGAACCTCGCAAAGCCAAACGAGTGATAAGGCGGAACTGCAACATATTCCCGCAGCTCTGGCGTCAACTCCATGACCTCAACGAGCTGGCGGGTCGTGTAAGCGAGATTATCGCCGGAAAGGAGTATGGCCCGCGGAACTCCGGTGGTTCCGGAGGTGAAGCTCAGACATGCAGGGGCTCCGCTTGGGACGCCCGCTTGCAAATTATCGATCCAGCCAGCACTGCCGCCGACGTCGATTATCTCGTCAAACTCAATGCTGGGCGTCCCTGAGGAAGTTCCTTGCTCGGGGATGGCTGCAAAGACGCGGCCTTGGTGAAGAAACTCCAGCGCCGCCCTGACATAGGCAAGCGAGCTTCGTCTGACCAATCCCGTGACGCGCATCGCTACCCCCATGCGATCGAGACCCGCGGCGTTCCGCAATCACCGCCGAGCGGGTTATACGTCGCAACTGCATTTACGCGAAATTGGCCTACTGCTGCCTCTTGTCGCTCCGAAAACCGCTCGCTATCAGGCCCGCCAATCGCGCCGGATGTCCGTCCGGAGCAAGGTCGCTAGCGTGCCGGTCCCGGCGCCAATGCAACAAGCGTCAAAAGGGGAATGATGGCCACCAAGGCACAATCCGCTGAGGGTTCCGATAACACAGGTTCGGAAGACGGCGTTCGTCGTCGCGACTTCCTCAATGTGGCAGCGGTCAGTTTCGCAGGCGTCGGCGGGGTCGCGGCACTCTTGCCTCTGCTCACGCAGATGTCTCCGTCGCAGGACGTCCTCGCCCTCGCGACCACCGAAGTCGACATCTCCAAGGTCCAGCCGGGCCAGGGCATCAAGACCCAGTGGCGCAAGCAGCCGATTTTCGTTCGTAACCTGACGCCGAAGGAAATCGCCGAGGCGAATGCGGTGCCGCTGTCCGAGCTGCGTGACCCACAGACGCTTGCTGAGCGCACCAAGCCGGGCAAGCAGAACTGGCTGATCACGCTCGGCGTCTGCACCCACCTGGGCTGCGTGCCGCTGGGCATCGGCGAGGGTGAGAACCGCGGGCCTTATGGCGGCTATTTCTGCCCGTGCCATGGTTCGGCTTACGACACGGCAGCTCGGATCAGGCAGGGCCCGGCTCCGCTCAACCTGCAGGTTCCGGAGTACAAGTTTACCGGGCCGACCACGGTCCAGATCGGCTAAGGGGACGGTCAGAACATGAGTTTTTCCTGGGCCAAGCCCTACGAACCCAAGACGGCTCTCGGCCGTTGGTTTGACGAACGCCTTCCGCTGCCGCGCCTGGCCTATGGCGCCGTCGGCGGCGGTTATCCGGTGCCGCGCAACCTGAACTATTTCTGGAACTTCGGCGTCGCCGCCGGCCTGTTCCTGATGATCCAGATCATCACCGGTATCGTCCTCGCGATGCATTATTATGCGTCCACCGAGGGTGCGTTCAATTCGGTGAACCAGCTGATCATGCGCGACGTCAATGCGGGCTGGCTGCTTCGCTACGCGCACATGAACGGCGCGAGCTTCTTCTTCATCGTCGTCTACATCCACATCTTCCGCGGCCTTTATTACGGATCGTACAAGGCGCCCCGCGAGCTGGTGTGGATGCTCGGCCTAGTCATCTATCTGCTGATGATGGCGACGGCCTTCATGGGCTACGTCCTGCCGTGGGGCCAGATGAGCTATTGGGGCGCGCAGGTCATCACCGGCTTCTTCTCGGCGTTCCCGCTAATCGGTGAGCCGCTGCGTGTGTGGCTGCTTGGCGGCTATGCGCCTGACCAGGCTGCGCTGACGCGCTTCTTCTCGCTGCACTATCTGCTGCCGTTCGTGATTGCGGCGGTCGTGATCCTGCACATCTGGGCGCTGCACATTCCGGGTTCGGGCAATCCGACCGGCGTGGACGTGAAGGACGAGAAGGATACGCTTCCGTTCCACCCGTTCTACACGGCGAAGGACGGCTGGTTCTCAGGGCTGATCCTGCTGGTCTACGCGCTGGTGACCTTCTTCGCGCCCAACTATCTCGGGCACCCGGACAACTACATTCCCGCGAACCCGCTGGCGACGCCGGCGCACATCGTGCCCGAATGGTACTTCTGGCCCTTCTACGCGATCCTTCGCTCCTTCACCGTGGACTTCATCATCCCGGCGAAGCTGTGGGGCGTGCTGGCGATGTTCTTCTCGATCCTGCTGCTGTTCTTCCTGCCATGGATCGACAAGTCGCCGGTGCGCTCGGGCTCCTACCGCCCGGTGTTCAAGCGCTTCTTCTGGCTGCTGGTCGCCGATGTCCTCATCCTCGGTTACGTCGGGGGTGCACCGATCAGCCCGTTCCGCACGGCGCTCGGCCAGGCCGCGGCAGCCTATTACTTCCTTCACTTCCTGGTGATCCTGCCGATTGTGTCGGCCCTCGAGACGCCGCTGCCGCTGCCGAAGTCGATCAGCGACTCCGTGCTGCACGGCGAGACCGAAGAGGCCGCGCCGCTGGGACAGACCAAGCGCCGCAGCGGTTCTGCCGCAACGGTTGTCCAATAAAGGGGCGGGCAGACAAATGCGTTTCATCCTCGGATTCATCGGCGCGGTTTTCGCCCTGATCCTGACGATCTCGCTGATCAGCGGGGTGTCGACCTACCTTAACAGCCCGCCGGCGCCGCTCGCCGCCGACAAGTTCCACGCGGAACCGCGGCCGCTGTACCTCGCCAGCGATGGTCCGTTCGGCAAGTTCGACAACCAGCAGCTTCAGCGTGGTTTCCAGGTTTATTCGGAAGTCTGCTCGGCTTGCCACAGCCTCAAGCTGGTCGCTTTCCGCGACCTCAAGCGGATCGGCTACAACGATGCCGAGGTGAAGAAGATCGCCTCCGACTGGAAGATCCAGACGCCGACGCTCAACCCGGACACCGGTGAACCGTCGACCCGTAAGCCGTTGCCGTCAGACACGTTCCCGTCGCCTTTCCCGAACGAGATTGCGGCGCGTGCAGCCAATAACAATGCGCTTCCGCCTGACCTGTCGCTGATCACCAAGTCGCGTGAGGGCGGGGCGGCATACGTCCATTCGCTGCTGACCGGCTACCGAAACCAGGCCGGCTACAAGAATGAGGAAGGTGAAGAGCTCCTGAAGGAGTTCCCGGATGCGAAGACGCCGGCGAACCTCCACTTCAACCCGTATTTCGCGAACCTCAACATCGCGATGCCGCCGCCGCTCACGACGGATGGACAGGTAAGCTACGAGGATGGCACCAAGCCAACGGTCGACCAGATGGCCAAGGACGTTTCGGCGTTCCTCGTGTGGACGGCTGAGCCCAACCTGGCCTCGCGTCACGCCGCTGGGCTCTCGGTATCGCTGTTCCTGCTGATCGCCACGATCCTGGGCTATCTGGCGTACCAGAACATCTGGGCCGAGGCGAAGCGCAAGGTTCGTGTGACCGGTCCGCTCGATCCTGAGAATCAGGCGAAGAGCAGCCGGGCGAAGGCCAAGCAGGGCGTAGCCGGCTAAGCATTCACGGCTCAGTTAAACGCAGGCCGTCGGCGGGCTCAGGTTCGCCGGCGGCCTTTGCTTTTGACGCCAGTTTTGGGAGCTATAGGAACGCCCTCACACGGAATTCGTTTTGCACTTCAAACCCCTATTGGATTTGGCAGGTGTAAAATGCGTATTCCGTTCATCAGCATGGCCGTTGCGGGCTCACTCGCGCTCGGCGGATGTGCCTACGGCGATTTCGGCTACGGCGTGGGCGCCGGTTACGGCAGTCCTTATGGTTATGGATACAGCCCCTATTACGACGGCGGCTATGGCTACAGTCCCTATTACGGGGCGAGTCTGGGCTACGGCTGGTACGACAACTACTATTATCCGGGCACCGGTTACTACGTGTACGACCAGTATCGCCGCCCTCATCAGTGGAGCGACAGGCAACGAAACTATTGGATGCAGAACCGTCGGTCGAACACGACTCAGGCGCAGAACTGGAGCCGCTTCGCCAGGACGGCGGGCCGCATTTCGGACGCAAACGTCTCTTCGGCGAATACGACGAACACGACGACAACGACGCAGCGGCAGCGTCGCCGATCGCACTAACTCAGTGGGCTGACGACCGCCTGCGGATCAGGACGATCGAGATGAAGGTCATCACAATCTCGCCGTTCTGATTGGTGACGGTCGTCTGCGTGCGGAAGGACCCTATCTCGGGCTTGCTCCGGGAGGGGGTCTTTTCGAGAACTTGCCCGCGAACGTGCAACGTATCCCCCGGGTAGACCGGCTTCTTCCAACGAAGCTCGTCTATGCCGGGTGATCCAAGGCCCGCCTGCTCATGATCGACGACATGGCGAGCGATCACCGCCATGACCATCGCTGCCGTGTGCCAGCCGCTCGCCGCGATGCGGCCGAAGTGAGTCTTCGCCGCGGCCTCGTCCGAAATGTGGAAGGGTTGGGGGTCGTACTTATGCGCGAACTCCAGCACTTCTTCGCGGGTTACTTCGTAGGAGCCGAATTCAGTTTCGGCACCGACCACCAGGTCTTCGAAATAGATCATCGAGGCCGCATAGCGACGGCTTCCGCTTGGCGTAAGTAGAGTCCGCCCTTAGGCTGCCTACGTGGCCACTCATTCACCAGCAGGATCGCACTGGAACCCGCGCCTCATCGAGGCGGCCATGGCGCTGAACGAGAACCGCTTGGACGTCGCCGAACGCCTGCTGAAGCCGCACCTGAAGGAAGATCCATTCGATGCTGCTGCGATCCGCATGCTGGCGGAGCTGGCGGCACGGATCGGCCGCTGGCGCGACGCGGAGAATCTGCTCCGGCGGGCAGTCGAGCTGGCGCCGGCCTGGGTGCCCGCGAAGGCCAATCTAGCGCTTGTGCTCGGCCGCATGGGGCGACCCGCTGAGGCGCTGGCGCTACTCGACGATATCTTCGCCGCGGAGCCGGAAGAACTCGGGCACTGGAACCTCAAGGCTGCGACGCTCGGGCGCCTCGGCGACTTCGACGAAGCGATTCAGATGTATGAAGGCGTCCTGCAGCGTGCGCCGGATCAGCCCCGCGTCTGGCTGAGCTACGGCCACATGTTGAAGACCGTCGGTCGACAGGCGGACGGGATTGACGCTTACCGCAAGGCGATCGCGATCAAGCCCGAATTCGGCGAGGCCTGGTGGAGCCTTGCGAACCTGAAGACCGTAAAGTTCGGCGAAAGCGACATCGAGGCGATGAAGGCGGCGCTTCAGGGTTCAAACCTCACCGACGACGACCGCTTCCACCTCGACTTCGCTCTTGGCAAGGCGATGCACGATGCCGGACGTCCGGACGATGCTTTCGCTCATTATTCACAAGCGAACGCCCTTCGGCTGAAGTCGCAGCCGTATAATGCCGGCGATATCAAGAAGGCGGTGGACCGCTGCATCGCCGCGTTCACGGCGAAAGCCTTCGACGAGCGGACGGGTGGCTGCGAAGCGCCCGACCCGATCTTCATCGTCGGAATGCCGCGCGCGGGTTCCACGCTCGTCGAGCAGATCCTGTCGTCGCACAGCCTGGTCGAAGGTACCTCGGAGCTTCCCGACATTCCGCTGCTTGCGCGCAAGGCCGGCGGGTATCCGGAAGGCGCGCTCAAGCTCAGTGAGGGAGACCGGCGGGAACTCGGCGAGAAATATCTGAAGCGGGCAGGGGTGCAGCGCCGGACCGCGAAACCGTTCTTCATCGACAAGCTGCCGAACAACTGGCTGTACGTGCCCTTCATCCGGCTGATCCTGCCCAACGCGAAGATCATCGACGCGCGGCGGCATCCCTTAGGCTGCTGCTTCTCCAACTTCCGCCAGCACTTCGCGCGAGGTCAGGCCTTCACCTACGATCTCGAGGACGTGGGTCGTTACTATGCCGACTATGTGCGTCTGATGGCGCACGTCGATGCCGTGCTCCCTGGCAGTGTTCATCGCGTGATCTATGAGCGCATGGTCGATGACACTGAGGCCGAGGTCAGGTCGCTACTCGACTATTGCGGACTCGAGTTCGAACCGGCGTGTCTCGAGTTCTACAAGACGGACCGCGCGGTTCGCACTGCAAGTTCGGAACAGGTACGGCAGCCCATCTATCGCGATGCGACCGATGAGTGGCGCGCATACGAAGCGCATTTGGGTCCACTGAAGGACGCATTGGGCCCCGTTCTGGACTCCTGTCCGCTCGCTCCAGCGGCCTGAACGCAACGGTTCCACAACAATCGTCGGAATGCCGACAAAGCGGCGTTGACAACCCCCGAATCCTCTGCCGCAATGCTGTCATATTCGGAGGGGGGTCTCTATGAATCGCGGGTATCGTGCGCTGACGCTTGGGCTTCTCGCGTCAACGGTTTTAGCTGAACCTGCATGGGCGCAAGACACGCAGCCCCAAACTACCGGGCAATCGCCTGCTCCTGGCACGAATGCGACCGACGTGACGGCTCCTCCGCCGGCGGCGCAGCGAGCGCAGGACGGCAATACGCCCGACCGTTCTGAGATCATCATTACCGCCACCAAGCGTGAGGAGAACGTCCAGAACGTTCCGATCAACGTCATCGCGATCGGCACTCGGCGACTGGATCAGCTGAATATCTCGAACTTTGAGGATTACACGCGCCAGTTGCCGTCGGTCAGCTATCTGACGACGCAACCTGGCCAGACCACGGTGTACATGCGCGGCGTGTCCGCGGCCGGCGGCACGAACGCGGAAGGCAATCACTCCGGACCGCTTCCTCAGGTCGGTACCTATCTCGACGAGCAGCCGATTACGACGATCGGCGGAACGCTCGACGTCCACATCTACGACATCGCGCGCATCGAGAGCCTCTCGGGGCCACAGGGCACGCTTTACGGCGCATCGAGCGAAGCAGGCACGATCCGCATCATCACCAACAAGCCCGAGCTTGGGAAAACCTACGGGCGCGTTGACGGTGAGCTGAACAGCATCGCCCACGGCGATATGGGCGGCAAGCTGGAAGGCATGATCAACGTGCCGATCGCATCCCACGTCGCGTTCCGCGGCGTCGGATTCTACGAGCGCGACGCGGGCTTTATCGACAACATTTTCGGATCGCGTACCTATTGCGGAGATCCGATCAAGATCCCCGATCCCGACCATCCCGGAGAGTTCATCACGGTCGGATGCGTGAAGAACGGCCCAACGGTGACCAACGCCGGGCTGGAGGAAAAGGACTTCAACCACGTCGATGTCTATGGCGGTCGCGCCGCGCTGAAGATCGATCTCGACGACAATTGGACCGCTCTGCCGACGTTCATGTACCAGAAGACCACGGCGAACGGCGTCTTCTTCTATGATCCGAAACTCGGTGACCTGAAGATCGACCGTTTCCGCAAGGAGCCGAGCAAGGATCGCTTCTGGCAGGCGGCGCTGACGGTCCAGGGCAAGATCGCGAACTTCGACGTCACCTATGCGGGTGCGTACATGGATCGCCCGAATTCCGGGGTGAACGACTATGCTGACTACACGGACGCCTACGACCAGCTTTATCAATCGTACGGCGGCCTCGCGAACTACTTCTACATCACGGATGCCGCCGGCAATTTCGTCAGCAATCCGCAGCAGTTCATCAGCTATACGAACCACTTCCGCAAATTGAGCCAGGAGCTGCGGTTCGCCTCTCCGGCCGATAGTCGCTTCCGGGTGATCGGCGGCCTGTTCTTCCAGCGCCAGTCGAACTTCATCCACCAGGATTACAAGGTCGATGACCTCGGTCCCGACGTATCGGTCAATGGCTTCCCCGGCACCTTGTGGCTCACGCAGCAGAAGCGCGTCGACAAGGATTACGCGATTTTCGGCGAAGCGAGCTACGACATCACATCGCAAATCACGCTCACCGCGGGCGGGCGCTTGTTCAAATATGACAACAGCTTGATCGGCTTCTTCGGTTTCGGCCGAAATCCAGGAGTGGACCCGGAGGAAGGTGGGCCGTTCTCGGCGACGCCGCCAAACGCAGCCGGAAGTAACCGTACTGGCGTCGCGCAGTGCTTCACGGAGAGCGGACAGCGGCTCTACGACCGCGATACCGACACTTACGCCGACTCGCGCGTGTTGCTGGCGCCGGTCGTACCGGGCAGTCCGTGCACCAATCTCGGCGTCTACCAGAATGGGAAGGTGGTGCCGGTTCGGGTCAAAGACACGGGCTTCACGCACCGCCTCAACGTGGAGTGGAAGCCGCGCACCGGACTCATGTTCTACGCGACCTGGTCGCGCGGCTTCCGGCCGGGCGGCATCAATCGCCGTGCCGATGTGCCTCCATATGATGCGGACTATCTGACCAACTACGAACTTGGCTGGAAGACGCAGCTCGGCCCCGTGCGCTGGAACGGTGCAATTTTTCACGAGATCTGGAGGAAGTTCCAGTTCGCGTTCCTCGGTGCCAACAGCTTCACGGAGATCCACAACGCCAAGGATGCGCTCATCAACGGTCTCGAGACCGATGTGAGCTATGTCCATGGCGGGCTGACCCTGAACGGGGCGTTGGCCTACACCCACTCCAAGACGAAGGGTAACATCTGCACCTTCGCGTCCGATACGACGCCGGACTGTTCGGAGGACGGCGACTTCATCGCAGCGCCGAGCGGCACACGGCTGCCGCTCACGCCGAAGCTGAAGGCGACCGGAACCGCGCGCTACACGTGGCCGGTCTGGGGGGAGACCAAGGCGCACGTCCAATCTGCAGTGACTTATCGCGGATCTGCCCCATCGTCGCTGCGCACGGACATCCTGTTGGTTGGTCCTGACGGCGGTCATGCGAACCCGAATGTTTTCCAGGGAAAGCTTAACTCAGCAACCTTGGTCGATCTGTTCGCTGGTCTCGACTGGCCGACTTGGAACGTCGAAGCGTTCGTGGAAAACCTGCTCGACAAGAACGTCGATATCAGCCGCACGACGGCTTGCGGCAGCTGCACGCGGGCGCTGGTCGTCGCGGGCCGTCCACGCACGATCGGTATCCGCGCGGGGTACAAGTTCCGGTAGATTGCAGGCGGCGTGAAACGCGCCGCCTCAATGGGGGTTTGAAGCCGCTATGACGGTTTCGAAGTCTCACAACCAATGGCGATTGATCGCAGCCATTGTCGTGCTCGCGGCGATATGGCTTGCGATGTTGCTGTGGGGCGGCGGTCCGCTGGACCGGTCAGTCTACCTGGCCTTGTATGCGGGCAAGAATCCGACGCTGATTGCCATTGCACGCGCGTTCACCGCGCTCGGGGAGCCAACAGTCCTAATCAGTGCCGGCGTCGCATGCGCTCTGTGGCTCTGGTACGCTGGGCATCGCCACCTGCCATGGGTTTTGATCGCGATTACGATGCTTGGCCGAGGCCTTAGTGAGCTTCAGAAATATTGGATTGCTCGCGCACGCCCCGACCTAGGCGAGCATCTGGTAGTGGTGAAGACGTCGTCCTTCCCGAGCGGCCATGCGACGAGCTCGATGATATTCTACTTGGTAATCGCCCTGACGCTGACCGCGGGAACGCGCTGGCACCGGATTGCCGTGGCGGGCGCGATCTTGCTGGCTTTCCTGATCGGCCTGAGCCGCGTCATGCTCGGCGTGCACTGGCCGAGCGACGTCATCGGCGGTTGGGCCTTCGGGATGCTATGGGTCTTGCTGACCCTCAGGATCGCCGGAAGGTTCGTTCGCGATGAAAACCGGCCAGCCTAGACGTTGAAGCGGAACAGCATCACGTCCCCGTCCTGGACGACGTATTCCTTGCCTTCCGACCGCAGCTTGCCCGCGTCCCGCGCGCCGGCCTCACCGCCGAACTTGACGTAATCGTCGTAGGCGATGGTCTCCGCCCGGATGAAGCCGCGCTCGAAGTCGGTGTGGATTTCGCCTGCCGCCTCCGGTGCCTTGGCGCCGCGGTGGACGGTCCAGGCGCGCGCTTCCTTCGGCCCAGCAGTGAAGAAGGTGATGAGGCCAAGCAGCTCGTAACCGGCTTGGATCATGCGATTGAGACCGGTCTCGTGGAGGCCGAGGTCGGACAGAAAGGCGTCGCGCTCTTCCGGCGGAAGCGTTGCGATTTCGGCTTCGATGGCGGCGGAGATAACGACCGCCTTCGCGTTTTCTGAGGCCGCTTTGTCGAACACGCGCTGCGACAGCGCATTGCCGGTTGCAGCTTCACCTTCGTCGACATTGCAGACGTAGAGGACGGGCTTGGCAGTGAGCAGTTGTGCGCGCTGGAATGCCTTTTCCTCTTCCGCATCTTTAGGCTGCACCAAACGCGCCGGCTTGGATTCGCGTAGCAGATCGAGAGCTTGGCTGAGCACCGCCGCTTCGATCTTGGCCTCCTTGTCACCCTGCTGCGCTTTCTTGACGAGGTTGGGGACGCGACGCTCGAGGCTGTCCAGGTCCGCTAGCATCAACTCAGTCTCGACCGTGTCCGCGTCAGCAATCGGGTCGACACGGCCCTCAACGTGGGTCACGTCACCGCCTTCGAAGCAGCGCAGGACGTGCACGATGGCGTCCACCTCCCGGATGTTCGCGAGGAACTGGTTGCCCAGGCCTTCGCCCTTGCTTGCGCCGCGGACTAGGCCGGCGATGTCGACAAACTCGATCTGAGTTTCGATTTCTTGCGCGGAGGAAGCAATCTCGCGGATCTTGTCCAGACGTGGGTCGGGGACGGCGACGCGACCGACGTTCGGCTCGATCGTGCAGAAGGGATAGTTCGCTGCCTGCGCGGCAGCGGTCTCGGTCAAGGCATTGAAAAGCGTCGATTTGCCAACGTTCGGCAGGCCGACGATGCCGCAGCGGAAGCCCATGGTTTTCCTGATTGGTAAGGGAAGTTGCGGCCCTTTAGGCGAACTAGAGCCTGAAGCTCAACTCCGCTCACGCAAAGTTGAAGCTGATCGACAAGCGCTCACCCCGCCCAGTTCCCGGCAGGACTTCGTGTCTGAGCCAGCTTTCCCACAACAGCAGCAATCCGGCCTTAGGATCGATGGTCACAAAGGGTTGAAGCTCTTCCGGCGCGTCTTTCCGACGGAGCGGTGCTGCCATCATCGAGGGCAGGCGAGGGTCCTCGAAGCGGATGGATCCTGAGCCGTCCGGCACTTCGACATAGAGCGTACCGGAGATGATGCTGTGCGGGTGGATGTGTGCGCTGTGATGGCCTGAACCGCGCAGCAGATTCACCCATAGACTGTCGAGCTTCGGCTTGCGCGCAATGTCGAATGCGCACTCCTCTGCAAATGCAGCCGCGTGCCGCGTGAGCAGCTTGGCGAGATCGGCGAAAGCCGGGTCACGTCGCGGCAAGTCGTTTAGCGACGCGTAGCTGGTATAACCCGAATAACGGTGCTGCTTCGACCAGTTGCGGCCGGCGGTGTCCTCGTCCGCGAGGTGGCGGATTGAACGGGCCAGCTCCTCGAGCAATCGCGGTTGCTCGATGACAGCTTCGTACAGCCGTGTGGCGAAAAGAGTGCGCAGCATGTCGCACCCCTAGTGCGCTGACGCATGAGGCGGAAGCGCTGCCGGTCGTCTGACGATCCATCGAAGGGCGAAGGCACCTTGCCGAAAGCGGGGTTGGTCCGCCGCGCAACGAGCCCATGGCCCGAGTGCCTGCAATGGCGGGCGAGTGGGAAGGGGAACCAAGTGAGTTTAAGGGCGAGTATTTCCTACGGCGTCCTGGCCGCGGGGCTGATGTGCGGAGCGACCGCGGCTGTCGCCCAGGATCGATCGCAGGAGAATGCCGTCACCCAGGCCGAGGATGCGTTCGGTTTCGTGATCGGACGTGAGGCGCTCGGCATCTACAATGCAAACAACACGCGCGGATTCTCGCCGACTGCCGCCGGCAATCTCAGGATCGACGGCCTCTACTTCGACCAGATGTTCAACTTGCCCGGTACGCTCGTTGACTCTTCGAGCATCAAGGTCGGGCTGACCGCCCAGGGCTACCCGTTCGCGGCGCCAAGCGGGATCGTAGACTATTCCTTGCGCGAGCCGGAATATGAAGCGGGAGCCTCGATCGTCACGAATTTCGACAGCTTCGGAACGCTGGGCGTCGAGGTGAGCGGGTCGCAGCCGCTCTCGAAGAAGCTCACTCTAGGCTACGGACTCAACGCCACGCACGTCGAGTTCGCCGACGGCACCGACAATTTCAATCATACGGAGAGCTTGAGCCTCCGGTGGCAGCCGACTTCGAGCATTCAGATCATGCCCTTCTGGTCGGCGAACAACGACTATCATGACGAGGCCGGCACCTTCTACGTGCCCATCGGTCCGTTTCTGCCCAAGCTTCCGAAGCAGCGTCATAACGAGGGCGCTGCGTGGGCGGACTATCGCTACACGGGCACCAATTACGGTCTGCTTGGGTCGGCCCGGCTCGCCGAGAACTGGGTTATCCGTGTCGGCGCGTTTCGCTCGATCAACGATCAGAAGCATAGCTTCTCAAACCTGCTCGTGGACGAGCAGCCCGACGGCAGTGGCGAGCGAATATTGTTCGCCGATCCGCCGAGCGAGTCAGCTTCCACGAGCGGCGAGATCCGGCTGACGCACAGCATTCCGGATGGACCGCGGCTGCACGTCATCCACGTGAGCGTGCGCAGGCGCGATGCGCGTCGCGAATTCGGCGGCTCCGACTTCATCGACTTCGGTCCAGGCAAGATCGGGGAGCAGGTTCATGCGCCGGAGCCGGACGAGTTCAACTTCGGCCCAATCAGCTACGATCGGCTGAAGCAGACGACGGTTGGCGTCGCCTATGACGGCCGCTGGAAGAATGTCGGCGAAATCAGCTTCGGCATCTCACAGGCGAACTTCAACAAGCGGACGGTGATCCCTGACGTCCCGGTAGCAATCACCAAGTCGAAACCTTTGCTCTACAATGGAACGGCCGCGGCCAACGTGACCTCTTCGATCACTGTCTACGCGGGCTATTCGCGCGGGCTCGAGGAAAGTGGCACGGCGCCGCCCAACGCCGCCAATCGCAACGAACCGCTGCCGGCGATCCTGACCCAGCAGAAAGACGCAGGCGTTCGCTTTGCGGTGACGAAGAAGGTCACGGCGGTCGCCGGCGTGTTCGACCTTACTCGACCCTATTTCGGCTTCGATTCCCACAACGTCTTCAAGCAGGTCGGTACCGTCGAGAGCCGCGGCGCGGAATTCTCCGTCTCAGGCGCCGTGACTCCCAAGCTCGACGTCGTCGCGGGAGGCGTCTTCTTGAGACCGCGCGTCACGGCCAGCGACACGGCGGATGGTAATATCGGGTCCAAGCCCGTCGGACTTCCGACGCACCTTCTGATCGCGAACGCCAATTGGGTCACGCCCATTGCAAAGGGCCTGGAGTTGGACGTGGCCATTTCTCATCGAGGTGAGATACCGGCCACGACCGACAACGCGGTGTTCATTCCGCCACGGGCCCGGCTGGATCTTGGCAGCCACTACCGCTTCAAGCTTGCTAAGCGCAACGCGACGTTCCGGGTGCAGCTGGTCAACGTATTCGACAATCCTGGATACGGGCTCGCGGGCTCGGGCATCTACACGTCGAATCCGGGCCGATATGTGCAGGGCTATCTTACGGTCGATCTCTAGTCGCTATCCTGCATCCTTAGCGCCACCTCACTCATGAAGCGGGGATCGTCGCCGTCCGCGAGCCACTCGGCCTCGGCGGCAATCGCGGCGAGCATGTCTGATAGAGGCTCCATCTCTGCCTTCGCGTAGTTGCCGAGCACGTGAGGCGTGACGAGGTCCTTTCGGCCGGGGCCGGGATGGCCGATGCCGATCCGCACGCGCCGGAAGTCGGGTCCGAGTGCGGCATTGATCGACCTCAGGCCGTTGTGACCGGCCAGGCCGCCGCCGACGCGAACCTTCACCTTGAAGGGCGCTAGGTCCAGCTCGTCATGAAAAACGGTCAACGCTTCCTCGTCGAGCTTGTAGAAGTTCAGCGCCTGCTGAACCGCGTCGCCGCTGTCGTTCATGAAGGTCTGCGGCTTGAGCAACAGGACACGGTTGCGGCCGATCCTGCCTTCCGAGATCAAGCTACGGAATTTCTTCTGCCACGGACCGAAGCCGTGAACCTCCGCGATGATGTCGGCCGCCATGAAGCCGACATTGTGCCGGTGCAGCGAGTATTTCGCACCAGGATTTCCGAGGCCGACCCAGAGTTGCATGGCTGATCGCTAGCAGGAGCTTTGCGCAAAAAGAAACCGCCCATCCTTTCGGATGAGCGGCTTCCTTATTCGAACAGAGTGAAGCTCAGGCTTCTTCGCCGCCCTCGGCTTCGGCTTCGCCTTCCGCCTCTTCGCCCTCAACGGTCGGAACCGCATCGGCCGGAGCAGTCTCTTCCTCTTCCGCCTTCATCGCCGACGGAGCGACAATGGTGGCGACGGTGAAGTCGTCTTCCGTGTTGGCCGGCGAAACGCCATTCGGAAGCTTCACGCTGCTGATGTGGATGGAATCACCGATTTCCAGCCCGTCGAGCGGGATGTGGATCTCGGCCGGGATGTGCGCCGCGTCGCAGACGATTTCGAGCTCGTGGACGACCACGTTGAGAACACCGCCGCGCTTCAGGCCCGGCGAAGCCTCTTCGTTGTCGAACCGCATCGGAACGGCGACGTTCACCTTGGTGTGCTCACCGATGCGCAGGAAGTCGACGTGGATCGGCCGGCTCGACACCGGATGGAAGTCCACGGCCTTCGGCAGCGTGCGATGAGCTTTGCCGGCCAGGTCGATCATGACGACTGAGTTCATGAAGTGGCCGGTGTGAAGCATCTTGGTCAGGAGCTTCTCTTCGACGTGAATCGAAAGAGGCTCTTTCTTTTCGCCGTAAACCACGGCGGGCACCCGTCCATCGCGGCGCAGTGCACGGGAGGCTCCCTTGCCAATCCCATCGCGCGCTTCGGCGGGCAGCGTCAGCTGATCGCTCATTTGCTATTCTCCAGTTGCAAAAAGCCCCGCCACGCCTCCAGGGATGACCATGACAGGGGAGGGCGCGCACTAGTGCAGACGCACCCGAAACGCAAGTTAGTGCACGGCTAGTTGACTCGGCTCGAGTAGATCCCCCGCTCGGCGAGCTGGACCAGGACGCTGTCCTTGCCGGCCAAGTGGCCCGCGCCGACGGCGACGAAGACCGTCCCAGGGGTCTGCAGGCGCGCACGAATCCAGTCGGCCCAGCGAGCATTCCGCTCCGTGAACATCACGCGATATGTGTCCGGCGAACTTTGCTCCAGCTGGCTGAGCATACGGACGAACACACGTTGGTCGCCGCGCTTCCAGGAGTCCTGCATCTCCGCCATCGACCGCGAGAGGCTGTTCATCGCCTGGGTGCCTTCTGTCCTGGGCGCGGCCGCAGGCGCGGGCGGCATTTTGACGAACATGTTCAGTTGGGATTCCAGCGTCTCGAGGCCTTCGACCTGCTTGCCTTCCGCTTCCGCAGCCCGGCGGAGGACCATGTCGGCGCCATTGCCCACCTGCATTCCCTGCGAACGACCGGCATTGATCGCCATGCGAGTGGTGGCGAGGAACGACGCCGAGGGCGTGACCAGGCGCGGAAGCGCTTGCACGACGGGTGCGCCGACTGCCGGCTGCTCCGGGACGAGTGTTTCCAGGACCAGCTCGCTCGACTGCTCGAACGCATTTCGAACGTTGTCGTTGAACCAGTGGGTCTTGCCGTCGAGCGCGTGGAAGGTGCCGAAGAGATACACGGTCGTATCGGCATCGCGGACGACGAAGATCGCTGGGGCGGCCACGTCTGGAGCATCCGGGGCAGGCGCGATCGAAGGCGTTGCTGCGGCAAGCGCTGCTGCGACGAGGATTCCGACCATGGCCCACCCTTCCGTACGGCGTCGGAGCTTATGGAAGGCGGTCGGCGAAGGGAGTCAGCAATTCACTGGACAAGCGCGTGATTCCACGACCTGTCCAACAGCGAGGAAACCCTCGCTTTTACTCCCTACGCGTATCGAAACCCCCCAGCCCGATACCAGGCAATCATGCTCACCGAGTCGTTAAGAAAAGTCTAGCGCTTTCCGTGACATCGGAGATGTTATCCACAGGGTTGCGGCGAGCCGAGCTACTGAAGGCGGCGAACCTGGTAGCCGTCGCGCTTCAGCAGGTCGATGACGGAGTCCTTGCCGGCCAGATGGCCGGCTCCGACGGCGACCATCACTGCTCCCGGTTGTGAGAGGCGCTGCTCGATCCACTTGCTCCAATTGGCATTGCGACGCTTGATCAGCGCCTGCTCGAGCTCCGGCGATTTGCCGAGATCGCGGTTGAAGGAGCGGGCAATCGCCTTCACGTCGCCGCGGACCCAGGCCGAAAGCATGTCCTGGAATTCGGTGTTCACCTTGCTGGAATCATCGATTGAGCCTTCGAGCAGCTCGCGCTGGGCGCTCTCGGGAAGACGATCGAAGAAGGTTAGCTGCTCAAGGTTGCTTTCAAGCTCGCCGATCGGCTTGCCCTGGCCGGTGAAGGTGGTGCGGAGATTGGACTCCACGCCTTCGCCGCTTTTGAGCCCCATGTCCTTGAACTGGTTGCCGAGCAGGATGAAGGCCGCTGCCCACGTCTCCATCCGGTCCAGGGCCTGCGGCGGGAAGCCGCTCTTCTTGACCGCCGCCGCGAGGGCCGCGCGCTTTTCGGCAGGAACGCGAGCGGAGAGTGGCGGGAGCCCTGGCGAGAAGGCGAGGCTGGACATCGCTTGGAAGAGTTTCAGCGGGTTCTTTTCGTCCACGATGGTCTCGACGACCAACTGCTGAGAGCCACCCATCGCCTGATCGAGCTTTGGCGTACGCCATTGATAATTCTCGGGAAGCAGGTGGATCGTCCCGAACAGATAAATGGTCGTATCGGCATCGGAGACGGACCAAAGCGCGGGCCGGGCGACGTGGGTTTCCGCCTCTGCCGCAGTGGCGCCGGAGAGTAGCGCGAGGAAAGCGGCGAAGGACGCAACGAGGCGGTGCAACAGATTTGTCATCATGAGCTCCGAAGTGGTGCTCAGGATTTACGGCTGCAAGCTTGCCGATTGCTGAAGACGCGGATGACTTGCCGATCCAGAGTCCATTCGCCAAAGCCCGGTGAAACCACTTCGCTTGTGACGGGGCCTTATCCTTTGAGCCTGAGTTTCCAGGACCTGATCCTTACGCTCCACCGCTATTGGGGCGAGAAGGGCTGCGTCATCCTTCAACCTTACGACATGGAGATGGGGGCGGGGACCTTTCACCCGGCGACAGTGCTGCGCGCGCTCGGACCGGATGCGTGGAAGGCGGCGTATGTCCAGCCATGCCGGCGTCCGACTGACGGGCGCTATGGCGAGAACCCGAACCGCCTCGGACATTATTACCAATATCAAGTCGTTCTGAAGCCGAGCCCCGAGAACCTTCAGGAGCTCTATCTCGGAAGCCTGATCGAGATCGGTATCGATCCGTTGAAGCACGACATCCGTTTCGTCGAGGACGATTGGGAGAGCCCGACGCTCGGCGCATGGGGCCTTGGCTGGGAAGTCTGGTGCGACGGGATGGAAGTCACGCAGTTCACTTACTTCCAGCAGGTCGGTGGCTTCGAATGCCGGCCGGTGACGGGCGAGCTGACCTACGGGCTCGAGCGGCTGGCCATGTACATCCAGGGCGTCGACAACGTCTTCGACCTCAGGTTCAACAATGAGGGCGTGACGTACGGCGACGTGTTCCTCGAGAATGAGGTCGAGATGTCGACCTATAATTTCGAGGTCGCGGATACGGACGCCCTGTTCGACCTGTTCCGCAAGGCCGCTGCCGAATGCGAACGTTGCCTGTCGGCGAAGCTGCCGATCCCCGCATACGAGCAGGCGATCAAAGCGAGCCACGTGTTCAACACGTTGCAGGCAAGGGGTGTGATCAGCGTGGCCGAGCGTCAGGCCTATATCGGCCGGGTACGCGATCTGGCGAAGGCGGCTTGTGCGGAGTGGATCGACGTCAGGGGGTATGCCGCCTGATGGCCGACTTCCTGCTCGAACTTCTCTCGGAAGAAATCCCGGCGCGCATGCAGGCCAAGGCGCGCAATGACCTAGCCACGCTATTCGCAGAGGGCGTGCAGGCTGCGGGCCTGAAGACCCGAGCGATCGATACGCATTCGACGCCGCGCCGGCTGGTGCTGATTGCGCGCGATGTTGCTGAAGCAACTGAGGCGTCTCGAGAGGAAATCAAGGGTCCGCGCTCATCGGCGCCGCCGCAGGCGCTCGAGGGCTTCCTCCGCAAGACTGGATTAACGCGCGAGCAGCTTGAGGAGCGAGAAGGCGTCCTCTTCGCGGTTGTAGAGCGCGAAGGACGATCCGCTGCGGATGTGATCGCTGAAACCGTGAAGCGGATCATTGCGGATTTTCCGTGGCCGAAGTCGATGCGCTGGGGCGCGGGGTCGATGCGCTGGGTACGCCCGCTACACGGCATTGTGGCGATCCTGGGGGAAGAGATCGTTCCCGTAGAAGTCGACGGCATCCAGTCGGGCGCTTGCACGGTGGGCCATCGTTTCCACCATCCCGGGCCGATCACGATCGGCGGTGCGCACGATTACATGGAGAAGCTTCGTGCATGCCACGTCATCGTCGACCAGGACGAGCGCGAGCGCCTGATCCGCGAGGGTGCACAGGCCGCGGCTTCGGAAGCGCGCCTGACCCTTCTCGACGACGAGGGCCTGGTGGTCGAGAACGCCGGCCTGACTGAGTGGCCGCAGCCATTGCTCGGCCGCTTCGACCCGGACTTCCTAGACGTGCCGCGCGAAGTGATCGTGCTCACGATGCGCACGAACCAGAAGTATTTCGCCTGCGTCGATGCCGAGGCAAACCTGGCGCCGGCATTCGTCTGCGTCGCGAACGTCGATGCGAAGGATGGGGGCGAGGCGATCGTCGAGGGTAATCGCCGGGTACTGGCCGCGCGCTTGTCCGATGCGCGATTCTTCTGGGAGCAGGACCTCAAGATTCCGCTCGAAGAGCAGGCCAAGAAGCTCGACGGGATCGTGTTCCACGAGAAGCTCGGAACCGTTGCGGAGCGTGTTGAGCGCATTGCCAAACTGGCGCGCTGGCTGGTCGAGAGTGGTGTCGTCAAAGCCGATCCGGATCAGGCGGAGCGCGCTGCTCGCCTGGCAAAGGCCGATCTTGTCTCGGGGATGGTTGGCGAGTTCCCTGAGGTTCAAGGCGTCATCGGCGGCCACCTCGCGAGAGCACAAGGCGAACCGAATGCCGTCGCGGATGCAATTCGCGATCATTACGGAAGCCCATCGCAACCGACTTCCATCGCGGTCGCGCTGGCGGACAAGCTCGACACGATCTCAGCCTTCTTCGCGATCGATCAGAAGCCGACTGGGTCGAAAGACCCGTTCGCGTTGCGGCGAGCGGCGATCTCCTCCATCGAGATCATCGTTCGTAATGGCTTGCGCCTTCCGCTGACGGAGGCGGTGCGCGGCGCTTTGGCCAACCGCGCCGGACAGGTTCGTGAGAGCGATGCCGCGCACCGGCTGGATCGCACGGCGCCGGAGATCCTCGACTTCTTCGCCGACCGCCTGAAGGTTCAGCAGCGGGACGCCGGCGTTCGGCACGATTTGATCGATGCGGTGTTCTCGCTTGGTGGCGAGGACGATCTGGTGAGGCTGTTGGCGCGCGTGAACGCACTGCAGGAATTCGTTGAGACCAAGGACGGGGCGGACCTGCTCACAGCCTACAAGCGCGCGGCCAACATCCTGAAGAAGGAGAACTGGACGGGTCCCCAAGTGATGAGCTCCCCGGAAGAGCAGGGGATTCCCCAGACTGGCGAAGAAGACCCGCTGGTGCTCGTCGAAGAACCTGGCTTGAAAGAAGCCGTCGCCGAGATGGCGTCAGGTCAGGCCGGTGCCGACTTGCCCGAAGAGCGAGCGCTGATTGCGGCTCTCGATGAAGCGGAGCCGAGGGCAGCGGCCGCGGTCGAAGCGGAAGATTTCACCGGCGCGATGGCCGCGCTCGCTACGCTTCGGAAGCCAATCGATGACTTCTTCGATCATGTGACGGTGAACGATCCCGATCCGGCCAAGCGCGAACGCAGGCTCAACCTGCTGATGCGCTTCCGCGACGCGGTGAACCAGGTAGCGGATTTCTCGAAGATCGAAGGATGACGTACTCGCCCAGTCCCTCGGACTAGGCTGCGCTCGTCATAGCGGCCGGTCGTCCGCGGGATCGCGACCGCTTCTGATGGCTGCGCTGCGCAGACTGTCACGCTCGCGCCATTCCTTTTCCTGCTCGGCCCAGTGCTTCTCGCGATCGGCTTGCGCCTTTTCAACCTCGCGGCGCCGTTCGACCTCAGTGTCGTACCGCGTCTTCCACTTGCGCCGCCCGCCTGACGTCAGGAACACGCCGACTAACAAGCCGAGCAGGAAGACAAGTCCGTAGATCACCCAGACATTCGGATCGGTGGAGACGTTCATTTCGGCCCCGTCAGCAATGGATAACGCCGCCTCTACGCTTGAAGCGCGGGCGGCGTTCCAACTGTTCGTGTGCGGGGCAGGCGTGCCGCTCGGCCGAAGCCGAGCGGCGCACCATCAACTGCCGTGCAGGAAGCTGTCGTTGATCGAGCAGCTCGCGGGACCCAGGATGACGATAAACAGGGTCGGCAGGATGAACAGGATGAGCGGGACCGTCATAATCGCGGGAAGGCGGGCTGCCTTTTCCTCGGCGCGCATCATGCGCTCGTGACGGAACTCGGCCGAGAGCACGCGCAGCGATGAAGCCAGCGGCGTACCGTATTTCTCGGTCTGGATCATGGTCGTGACAACACCGCGCACCGCTTCGAGATCGACGCGATTGGCGAGGTTCTCGAACGCCTGGCGACGCTCGGCAAGGAAGCCAAGCTCGATCGCGGTCAGGCCGAACTCGTCGCCAAGCTCCGGATAAGCCTTACCAAGCTCGCGAGAGACGCGGCCGAAAGCGGCGTCCACGGTAAGGCCGGCTTCGGCGCAGATCACGAGCAGGTCGAGCGCGTCCGGCAGACCCTTCCGGATCGCGTTGCTGCGCTTCTGGACCTTGTTCTTCAGCCAGAGGTCGGGCGATTTGTACGCAAGGCCGACGACGCCTGCGGTCGTTCCGTAACGACGGAACCACGACCACTCAGGGAACATGCCGACGAAATAGAGGCAAACCACCGCAGCGATGCCGAGCACCACCGGCAGAATGAAGCGCGCAAGAATGATGAAGAACGCCAGGTCCTTGGTGCGGATGCCGGCCTGCATGAGGCGCATCTGCGTCTTCTTGACCTGATCTTCCTGCAGCATCTTGAACTGCGACAGGAGCTGGCGAACGTTGTCCGCCGCCTGGTTGCGGTTTCGAAGCGATTTACGCTTGTTGGTGGACGCGACGATGCCCGCCTTGAGCTGCTCGCGGCGTTCGTTCAGCGCTTTGACACGGCGCGCCATCGGATCCTTGACCGTGGTCGCCGCATAGATGGCGAGGAGCACGGCGAAGGTGGCGACGGCGCTGAGCATCGTCGCGATCCAGATGACGTCGAAGCCGAGGAGCGTCGGGCCTGAAGGAGGCGCAGCCTGCATGATGGTCTAATGCCTCCCTTAGATCTCGAAGTTGACCATCTTGGCCATGATACCGGCGCCGATACCCATCCACACCATGCCACCAAGGCCGGCAATGATCAGGCGCTGGTCCGTGAAGAACGGCGCCATGTAGTGGGGGTTGATCATCCAGACGAGGCCGAAGACCACGAACGGCAGTGAGCCGACGATGTAGGCTGAAGCCTTGGATTCCGAGCTCATCGCGCGGATTTTCAGCTTCATCTGCGAACGCTTGCGCAGCACGTCGGCAAGGTTCGACAGAGTCTCGGCCAGGTTACCGCCGGTCTCGCGCTGGATCGCCAGCGTGATGACGAAGAACTGGAATTCGGGCGTGCCGAGACGGTCTGCAGTATCCTGCAGCGCAGCTTCCATCGTGCGGCCGATCTTCATCTTGTCCGACACGGCACGAAACTCCATGCCGACGGGACCCGGGATTTCGCTGGCGACGATGCCGAGCGTCTCGGTGATCGGCAGACCCGAACGAAGACCGCGAACCATCAGTTCGATCGCGTCGGGGAAGTTCGACGTGAACTTGGCGACGCGGCGCTTGATCATCTTGCCGACAACGAAGTGCGGCACGCCAACTCCGACGAAGATGCCAAGGAGCAGCGACAGAAGGAACGGTGCTCCACGCAGCATCAGCGCGAGGGCAACGAACGCGAGCAGGCCCAGGCACACCGTTGCATATTTGCCGAGGGTGATATCCTTACCCGTCATCTCAAGCCGCTTGCGCAGCAATGCCGGCTTCGGGATCAGCGTCGAGGCGAGGCCGTCGAGCTTGTTGTTGCGCTGGGCGAAGAGCTTGCGGATCTGAGCCTGAGCGGTTCCCGCAATGACGTCGCCATGACGCTCACGAATGAGCTCCATGCGGCGCTTGACGGACTTGCCCGCCGAGGGCCCGCGCATCGCCATGAAAGCGAGCCCGAGTGCTCCGACGCCGCCACCGATGATGAGCCACAACAGCATTGTGCCTTCGCCTCTCACTCTTGCCGACCGCCGCGTTGCCGCGACTGCCGGTAAACTTCCTGCCGCTTAGGCGGCGGCCTTGTCCTTCGGCTTCGCCAGCATCGACTTGAGATTATCGACGAGGGACTTGGCGCCCGGGACGACCTTGCTGTCGGTGCCGGCGCCTTCCTCGCTCGCATGGCTCAGAACGACGCTCGAGAGCTGCGTGAACGGTGCGGACATCTTTCCGCTAGCCACTTCAGCGAGCGGCTTGCCGAGCTTTGCCGCCTGCGCGGCGAGCTTCGCGTCGTACGGGAAGACGATGTCCACCGGACGCTCGATCGACTGCTCGAAGTCCTTGCGGCTGATCTCCAGCGCTCCGCCTGAAGGCACGCCGTTCGCGACCACGACGACCTTCGTCTGCGGCGCATTTGACTTCAGCCAGGCGAGAACGCGGATCGTGTCACGGGTTGCCGCGAGTGTCAGCTCTGCGACGACGACGGCAACATGCGCATCGTGCACCATATGCGGATATTGGATCAGCATGTGGCGCGGCAGGTCGAGAACCGTCGATTCGAACGCGTTCTTCATTTCTTCCTGAAGCTGGAAGAAAGCCGTGCCGTCCGTGACTAGCGGCTGGTTGATCGGCGCTTCAGCCGAGAGGACCGAGAGCCGCTCGTTAGCGCGGACCATGGCGCGCTCGATGAACAAGCCGTCGATGCGGCTCGGGTTCTCAATCGCGTCGGTGAGGCCGCGGCCGGGCTCCAGATCCAGCGCCAACGCGCCGGTTCCGAAGTGCACGTCGAGGTCGAGCAGGGCGGTCGACCGATGCGCTTTCTCGCCGAGCAACCAAGCCAGCGAAGTCGCGATGGTCGAGGCACCTACACCACCGCGGACGCCGACGACGGCCGCCATGACGTGCGGCTTGTCGGCCTGAGCTTCACCCCGCGGACCCGACAGGATCGCCTGGGCATGGGAGAAACAATCACGCAGCTGATCGACCGTGAACGGCTTCAGCAGGTAATCGTGGATGCCGCTTGCAACGAGGTCGCGATAAAGGCGAACATCGTTGACCGTGCCGGCCGCGATGACGATCGTGCCGGGCTCGCAGACTTCCGCCAGCGCGTTGATGTCGTTGAGCGGATCGCCCGACTCGCTGAGGTCCACGAACAGGATGTTCGGGCTCGCCGAGACCGAGAGCGACTGGACAGCGTTGCGCAGCCCGCCCTTGTTTACCTTCTCCGGCGACCAGCCGTGTTCGACCGCGACCGGCCGAAGCATGTCGGCGGTTGCGTCGTCGCACACGAAGGCCGTGAACGGATCGCGAAGACCCGCGCGTGCCTGGAACGGAGCATTCATCACTTGCCTCCCGACTGGGTGGATTCTTGCTTGAGACCCTTCGAGCCGGAGGGCGGAGTCGTCCGGTAAAGGATAACAGCCTTGGTGCCGGCAGCGTTGGTGCCGATGCCGCCGTCGCGCCCATGGATCAGGTCTTCCGGGTTCGCGACCATTGCAGCGAGCGCGCCATTCACGCCGCAGCCGAAGTTCGGCATCATGCGGTTGTTGTAGTTCGGCTGCGCGGGACGGTCCCAATTCGGGCAGCCGGGGACTTCGGCGCGATTGCGGCTTACGATGACACGTACGTTGCCCGGCGCGACTGCGCCTGCCGTCACGGGGGCACCCGGCTCGAGCATCATGCCGAAGTTGCTCGCAACTCGAGCGACCTCATAGCGCGCTGAGTCAGCGTAGGGTGCGTCTACGTAGATGGAGTCGCCGTAGCCGATGTTCAGGCCTTGAAACCATGCCTGAAGACGCGAGGTCTCGGCTGGCGCAAGCGATCCGCCGGGAGCTGCCGCGTCGAAGACGTAGTCGGCGCGGGTGACCACCGGAGTGTTCACAGCTTCGACACCGCGATCAGCGAGATCTCCCGAATTTGCGTGATAACTGCACCCGGCGACCGAGGCCGCAGCGATCAGGAGAACAGCGAGTTTAGAACGCATGGTGGCATCCTTCCTAAGCGAGCGGCGGATCACAGTTTGAACCCGGGAGCAGCGGCAGCGGCGCCGGTGCTGGTGGCGAGCCCAGGCGCAGGAGCCGGCAGGCGACCACGAGGACCGCTAACGCCCTTGAACGTCTGACCTTCGAGCACCCGCTCCGGATCGGTCGGCGCGCGATAGCCATCAGTCGGCAGAGCGATGCGTCCCGAGACTGGGCGAACCAGGTAGGGCGTGACGATGATCACGAGCTCGGTTTCCTGCCGACGATATTTCGTCGAGCGGAAGAGCGAGCCGAGGATTGGCAGGTCGCCAAGGAGCGGCGCCTTGTTGATCGAGTTCGTGTTGTTGTTCCGCAGAAGGCCGGCGATCATGAAGCTCTGGCCCGAGCCGAGTTCCACCGTGGTCTCTGCCCGGCGCGTGGTCAGCGCCGGAACGACGAAGTTGTTGAGCGTGACGCTGCCTGCGTCAGAGAGCTCGCTGACTTCGGGGCGCACACGCATCGAGATGCGGCCGTCCTGGAGGACGATCGGAGTGAAGGCGAGGCCAACACCATATTGCTTATATTCGATCGTCACTGCGCCGAGCGATTGAGACACCGGGATCGGGAATTCGCCGCCAGCCAGGAAGCTTGCGGTTTCGCCCGACAGGGCGGTCAATGTCGGCTCGGCGAGGATGCTCACCAGACCGTCGGTCTCCGCCAAGTCGACGGATGATAACAGATCCAGACCCAGTAGCTTGCCTGCACCGGAAAGTGTGGTTCCGATCGGGCTGCGGATGACCTTCGGTACTCCGCAATCCGATGTGCAGCTGACGTCGGGCAGGTTGATACCGGTGCCTTGTGCGACGCCGAATTTAAAGCCGCCGCCCGTTGAGGCGAGGAGGTTTACGCCGATCGATTTGAGCAGATCACGGCTGACCTCTGCGACCTTCACCTTGAGCGTGACCTGGAGCGGAGTGGCGACCTTAACACGGCTTACCGGCACGATGTTGAGGGCCGCCCCGTCCTTCGTCACGTCGACGCCTGGATTAAGAGCGGCTTTGACCAGCATTTCAGCCTGAGCAGCGTCTTCTGGCGATGCCACAGTTCCGTTGATGACGGCGACTTGACCGACGGTCCGGACGCTCAGGTCTGCATCCGGCATCGCCTGATGCAGGATGTCGTCGATGTCGCTGATGTTCTGATTGACGCGGACCTTCGCACCGTAAACGACCGAGCCGTTGGCGGAGGTAGCGATGACCGTGGCCTCGCCCATCTCCTTGCCGAACAGATTAATCTGGCGCGGGCTGTTGACGTAAACGTCGGCAACCTTCGGGTTCGAAGTCCAGACGCTGGCGACGTTCCGCGGCAGATTGATCATCTGGCCTTCGCCGATGTTGAGCAGGACCTGGGTCGTGGGGCGATAAGAGCCCGACGCGTAGGCCTTCGGCTGAGCAGCCTGGGCCGGCGCAGCAACCGCAGTCAGGCCGATGGCCAGCGCGGTGAGCGCGGTGCCGAGGCGTACCCGGCTGTTGGTGTTACGAGTCTTCATTTTAGCGAGCTCCCACCGGGACACTTTTAGTTGACACTATTGCCGCGAACGATGCGCACACCGTTGCTGACAGACGCTGGCGCAGGTGCTCCGGCTGCAGCACCCGAAGGGGCGGCCGCCATGCTCATCTGCGGGCGGGCAGGGACTGTGCGGCGCTGGAAGCGCGACACATCACCACCGGTCGAGAAAGTCGTGTTGTTGTCGATCGGACGGTTCGCCGCCGCGAGCAGCATCTGCTTCTCTTGAGCGGGGTCCGTACCAGCCGGAACCTTCACGTCACCGGCCGCAACCGCACGCTCCAATTCGGAGCCATTGTCGGCGAGCGAGCGAAGCGACAGCGACAGCGTGCCCAGGCTCTGCGCAACCGAGATCTTCTCGGCGATGCGCGGAGTGACTTCGAGCGTCACGTTGGCGAAGGTGCGGACCTGGATCTTGCCGTCCTTGTCCTTGTCATCGACGCGCTGGTCGGTTGCGAGGACGCGGACATTGCGGATGATCGTTTCGGAAACCTTGAGCGCGGGACCATCGCCGCCACCTTCGACCTGCTGCGTCAGCATGAGGTCGACGTGGTCGCCCGGGAACACGAAGCCGGCGACGCCGGTCGAAGCGTTCACGGGAACGGTGATGGCGCGCATACCGGCACCCAGTGCCGCTGCGAGGAAGCCGCGGTCCTGCGGACCGACGAGCGTGCCGCGAGTGACCGGCTGGCCGGCGGTGACCGGATAGCGAACTACCTGGCCCATCAGCGACTGCGGGTTCGAGTCAGGCGAGCCCTCGACGTAATAGGCGCTCTGCATGAGCTCCTTCGGCCAAGGCTGATAGGTGAACGCATCGGCGTCGATGATCGTGCCAACCGGCAGAGCCTTCTTGGCGACAAGCACCTTCGGCCCGACCGGGACCGCGGCCGGAGCGGCGGCAGCCTGCTGCGCTCCTGCGCCAGCGAACATATTCTTGGCCATGACGGCGGTAACCACCGCAATGACCAGCGCTCCTACGAGCAGAGCGAGCTTCTTCACATCCATGGCGCAATCGCCTCCCCTAGCAGGGCCCTCTGAACTGCTTCAGACATCAGGCAAAATGGTTAAGAAACGGTTGGGCTAGAATTGCGAGACCCCCAAAGGCGATCGCAACCCCGTACGGAATCTCGGGTTTTCCATCCCGGCGCTTGGCTCGATGCCATGCCAGGATCCCGAGGGTCAGCAGGCCGCCCGCAAGCGACATGAAGACGATGAACTTTACGGTTGATGCAGGCGGAAACCACAGCGCCAAGGCCGCGGCGAGCTTGACGTCACCCCCACCCATCATACCGGCGTAAAAGGCGCCCGCGAATAGCAGGAACACAACCCCTGCAACGCCAAGCTGGACCGCGACACCGGGCCATGGCGACAGAGCGATCGACACCCAATAGAGCGGCGCCAGCAGGGCCACGGTCAAATTGAGGCGATTCGAAATGGTGAAGGTGCGCACGTCGATCACTGCCGCCACCACCAGTAGGGCGGCGAGGCTGGCGAGCAGCAGACCGGTAAATGCGCTGTTGAACATGAGATAAGGCTCTAGAGGGTGGGACTTTCCAATTCGTAACCACGGGTCCAGGGGTCTGCTAGGCGAATGATTAACTTGGATATTTTGATCGTCGGCGGAGGAATCGCGGGGGCGAGTCTCGGCTCGGAGCTGGCTTCGAAGCGACGGACGATGATCATCGAGGCCGAGGATCAGTGCGGATATCATTCGACTGGTCGCTCGGCCGCCTTCTTCCTGGAGAGCTATGGCGGTCCGATCGTTTCGCCGCTCTCTTCTGCATCAGCGGACCTGCTGGCCGATCCGCCAGCCGACTTTTCGGACCACGGATTTCTTCACAAAAGAGGCGCGATCCACCTGTCGCAGACCGACTGGCCGGAACTCCCGCCCGACGTCACGACCTACCGAATCGACCGAAAGGAGCTCGAAGAGTTCGTGCCTGGCCTCAAGCCGCGCTGGATCAAGGCGCTGGTGGAGCCAGGCTGCGCGGACATTGATGTCGCCGCTTTGCACGCCGCCTTCCTGCGCCAGTTCCGCAAACTGGGCGGAGAAGTCGGGACTGATGCGCGGCTCGTCAGCGCTAGCCGCGAAGGCGATCTCTGGATTGCTACCCTCGCGGACGGCTCTGAAATCAGCGCCTCGATCATCGTCGACGCGGCTGGGGCGTGGGCCGATCCGGTTGCGGAAAGCTGCGGCGTTCGGCCCCTCGGCATTGCTCCGAAGAGGCGCACCATGGTGCAACTGCGCGTCGGTCGATCGGGACTGAAAGAGTTGCCCTTGGTCAATGATTCGGCCGGCAATTTCTACTTCAAGGGAGAGGGTGATCGCTCGATCTGGCTCAGTCCTCACGACGAGATCGAGACCGATCCCTGCGATGCGGCTCCCGAAGAAATCGACATCGCCGCGGCGATCGATCGCTTCGAAGGCGTGGTCGACTGGCCAATCGAGAGAGTGGAGCGGAGCTGGGCGGGCCTGAGGAGCTTCGCGCCGGATCGAATCCCGGTCTACGGTTTCGACCCAGATGTGCCAGGGTTCTTCTGGTGTGCTGGGCAGGGCGGCTTTGGGATTCAGACCGCTCCAGCTGCCGCGAAAATGGCTGCTTCTATCCTGCTAGGCGAGGAGCCGGACGCGAGCGTGGCGCACATCGATCCTGCGCCATTCTCACCGTCGCGATTTAGATGAGGGTACGGGGGAGGCGGACTAAGTCTACCTCCCCCACACCGGCTTTCCACGAACAGGGGGAACGAGAGAGTCGGTGATGTCGCGCTAAATGAACCCGCCAGCGCGTGGGACAAGTGAACTTTCTGTCACAGTCGATGTAACGTCCGCTGATGGTCGGCCTCGGCACAGGCTAGGGCGTCGACACGATCGTTCTCGGGATGGCCGCTGTGGCCCTTCACCCAGTGCCATTCGATGCGGTGCGGAGCTGACGCTTCGATCAGCTCTTGCCATAGCTCGGCATTCTTCACCGGCTTCTTGTCCGATGTCCGCCAGCCATTTCGCTGCCAGTTGTGAACCCAGCGCGTGATCCCATCGCGGACGTAGACGCTATCGGTGTGAAGCTTCACCCGGCAAGGGCGCTTCAGCGCTTCGAGGCCCTTGATCGCAGCAAGCAACTCCATGCGATTATTGGTGGTAAGCGGCTCGCCGCCGGAGATCTCGCGCTCCTTGTCACCCGTGCGGAGGAGTGCGGCCCAGCCCCCCGGGCCAGGATTCCCGCGGCACGCGCCGTCCGTGAAGATCTCGACTTCGGTCAAATCGTTCAGGCGACGAGCTCGCGCGGAAGCTTGAAGGTCATCCGCTCAGGGGTATGGTCGGCAACTTCCTCGGTCACGTCGAATCGTGTGCGAAGAGCCTCGAGAACCTCGCGGACGAGAACTTCCGGCGCAGACGCACCGGCCGTCAGCCCAAGCGTTTCCGGCTGCCCCAACCAGTCCCAATCAATGTCAGATGCGCGTTCGATGAGCCGGGAAGGAACGCCCATTCGCTCGGCAACCTCGGCGAGACGCAGCGAGTTACTGCTGTTCGGGGCGCCTATCACCAGCAGCCGTTCGCATTCGAGAGCGATTGCCTTCACGGCCGCCTGCCGGTTGGAAGTGGCATAACAAATGTCTTCGCTGCGCGGCGCCCGGATGCTTGGAAAGCGGGTCTTCAGCGCGTCTACGATCGCCGCCGTGTCGTCGACCGACAGCGTGGTCTGGGTCAGAAAGGCAAGGTTTCCGCTATCTTCCAGGTCGAGGTCGCTTACGTCCTCGACCGTCTCGATGAGGCTCATGGAACCGGCCGGGACCTGTCCGAACGTGCCGATGACTTCCGGATGGCCCGCGTGACCGATGAAGAGGATGTGACGGCCTTCCTCGATCAGCCGTTCAGCCTGGCGATGAACCTTCGACACGAGCGGACAGGTCGCATCGACGTAGGTCAGCCCCCGGTTCTGCGCCGCGCTAGGTACGGACTTAGGAACGCCGTGTGCCGAGAATACGACCGGACGGTCGTCGGGCACCTCATCGAGCTCGTCGACGAACACGGCGCCCATGTCGCGCAGCCGATCGACCACGAAGCGGTTGTGCACGATTTCGTGACGCACATAGACCGGTGCGCCGAAGCGCTCGAGCGCGAGCTCGACGATCTGAATGGCGCGATCGACACCGGCGCAGAAGCCGCGCGGCGCAGCGATGAGCACGCGAAGGGAGGGCAGTGGCAATGTAGGTTCAGGCACGATGCAGGCCATGTAAGGCATCGCTTGCAGCCTTAGAAGGGCCTTCCTATGAACGCCCCTCATCCGAATTCTTGAAGGTTGTCCTAGTGAAGCTTCGCCTTGCAGCACTTGCCGCCGTGATCCTGCTCAGCGCCTGCCGCCATACCGGCGAGATCACGGGCGAGAACGGGGGCGGCGTTTTTGCATTGCGCAGCGCCTGTCCGATCGCCGGGGTCCCTGCGGGCACCGGGGACATTACGTTGTTCAATCCTCAAGGAAGCATTGCGGCCAGCGCCATCGACGTGACGGCAGCTATCACGAACGTTCGCGCGGCGTGCCAGGATGCCGGCAACGACGTCGTCTCTACGGCGACATTCACCATCGTTGGACTTCGCCGCGACACGAGCGCGGCGCGACAGGTCGTGCTGCCTTACTTCGACATTGCCCTTCAGGGCGGCAGCAACGTTGCTGCCAAGCAGATCGGCCAGGCCGTACTTAGTTTCCCGGCTGGAAGCGCTCATGCATCGACCCAGGTGCAGGCGACCATCCGCGTCAATCGTGCCGTGGCAACGCTTCCGGACAATGTCCGCCAGCTCCTGACCCGTCCGCGCAAATCCGGGCAAGCAGAGGCTGCGACCGATCCGCTCGCCGATCCGGCGATCCGGACGGCGGTCAACAATGCGACGTTCGAGCATCTCATCGGCTTCCAGCTGACCCAGGATCAGCTGCGCTACAACGCAACTCGATAAGGGCTGGGCGAAACCCGCGTTGACTCGCGCTACGCGCGCGGCCAAGGCACGCGCGTCGCCGGGAGCTTGCTTCCGGATGGCCACGCGGGAGAGTTCCGCCGTTGCCTTCGGGCCATGGCGGGCGCCGAAGGAGCAACCGCCCCCGGAATCTCTCAGGCACAAGGACCGCGCGCGCCAAGACAGTCTGGAAAGAGTCCTTTGTGGCTTAGGCTCATAAGGACCGCCGAAGGGGCAAAGCTCTCAGGCGCTAGGGACAGACGGGGGCGGCAGGTCGAAGCCGGCAGAGGTGGAGGCTGTCGCTTATCGTCCAAGGAGCGCTTGATGAGCCGAGAAGTCCACTCAGGTCCAACTGACGAAACGCAGGCGCGCGGAACCGCGTACAGCGGCGATCCCGCGGGAGGCGAGGGCACGCAGCCGCAACAGCTCGAGAAGTTGGCACTCGATTCGTGGCACCGCTCGAAGGGCGGCCGGATGGTGCCGTTCGCGGGCTACGAGATGCCGGTCCAGTACGAAGGCATCATGGCCGAGCATCTCTGGACCCGTGAGAATGCCGGTCTGTTCGACGTCAGTCACATGGGCCAGCTGTTCATCCACGGCCGTGCCGTTCCCCAGGCGCTGGAGCGGATTCTCCCCGGCGACTTCATCGGCGCCAAGGACATGAAGCCCAAATATTCCCTGCTCCTCAACGAGGAGGGTGGGATCGTCGACGACCTGATGGCGACCCGCCGCGGCGAAGATTTCTACGTCGTCGTCAACGGCGCCACCAAGCATGGCGACATCGACTATATGCAGCGTCGGCTCCCGGAGGTCGCCATCGACTATATGAAGGAGCAGGCGCTCCTCGCGCTACAGGGTCCGAAGGCCGTCGAGGTTCTGGATACCGTCATTCCCGGCGTTGCCGAGCTGGGCTTCATGGAAGCCGGGCCGTTCCGCGCATTCGGCCATCCCTTATGGATCAGCCGTTCAGGCTACACCGGTGAGGACGGGTTCGAGATTTCGATTCCGGCTGTCGCCGCCGAGCAGCTGGCCGAATGGCTGGTCAACGACGAGCGAGTGAAGCCGATCGGTCTCGGCGCGCGTGATTCGCTGCGGCTTGAGGCAGGACTTCCGCTCTACGGCCACGACATCGACGACAAGACGACGCCGGTGATGGCTGGCCTGACCTTCGCCATCAACAAACGCCGCCGCGCCGAGGGCGGGTTTGCCGGTGGCTTCCGCATCCTTGCGGAGCTCGAGAATGGCGCCCCGCAGCTGCGCGTCGGCTTCGAAATCGACGGCCGCCAGCCCGTCCGCGAGGGCGCGCTGGTCCTCGATGGTGAGGGCAATGAGGTGGGCAAGATCACGAGCGGCGGCTTCTCGCCTTCGCTGCAGCGGCCGATCGCCATGGGTTATGTGGCAAGCCATCTTGCCGAGCTCGGCACCGCGCTGAAGCTGGAGCAGCGCGGCAAGCTGTTCGACGCTCGCGTCGCCGCCATGCCGTTCGTCCCACACCGATATTACCGCAAGGGAGCCGCCTGATGTCGTTGTATTTCACCAAAGAGCATGAATGGATCCGGGTCGAAGGCGACACCGCGACCGTCGGCATTTCGAACCACGCGCAGGAAGCGCTGGGTGACATTGTGTTCGCCGAGGTTCCGGAAGCGGGCCGCCGCGTGAACAAGGGGCAGGAAGCTGCCGTCGTCGAATCCGTGAAGGCCGCGTCCGACGTCTACGCTCCTGTCTCGGGCGAGATCGTCGAGGGTAATTCGGCCGTGGCCGACGATCCTGCGCTCATCAACAGCGATCCCGAAGGCGCCGGTTGGTTCTTCAAGATTAAGCTCGACAATACGGGCGAGCTCGACGGCTTAATGGACGAGGCCGCATACCGCGAGTGGATCAAGGCGCTTTGAGCCAAATGGCCGCCTCGACCAGCAAGTGGAACGCAGCGGATTACGCCCGGGTGGGCGGGTTCGTCGCTCAGCTCGGCGGGGCGGCGCTCGACCTGCTCGACCCGCAGCCGGGCGAGCGGATTCTCGACGTGGGCTGCGGCGAAGGGACGCTGACCAAGAAGATCATCGAGCGCGGTGCGACCGTGCTCGGCATCGATAATTCGCCGGAAATGATTGCTGCGGCCCGCGCCATTGGCATCGATGCGGTGCTCATGGCCGCCGAGGACATTCCATTCACGTCCGAGTTCGATGCCGCTTTCTCCAATGCGACGCTGCACTGGGTGCTTGAGAAGGAACAGGCCGCTCGTGCGATCTACCGTTCGCTTAAACCGGGCGGCCGGTTCGCGGGCGAGATGGGCGGAGAGGGCAACATCAAGAAGCTACGCGAAGCGCTCGACGAGGAACTGATCATCCGCGGCTATGCGCCGCCCGTCGAGGCTAGCAATTGGTACGCTTCACCCGAGGAGTTCGCCTCCGTCTACGAGGCGGCCGGCTTCCGTGAAGTCGACGCACGCTTGATCGAACGGCCGACGCCGATCGAGCATGGCGTTGCCGAATGGGTGACCACCTTCCGTCGCGGCTGGCTGGATCGGGCCTGCGTTCCGGAGGAGGAACGCGCGGAGATCGGCGCTGCCGTCGCCGACCGCGTCGGCTCCAACGTCGCCGACTACGTCCGCTTGCGCTTCAACATGAGGAAGCCCGCATGATCCCTGCGCTGCTCATGCTCGCGCCGCTTGCACCCGCCCCGACGGAACCGAAACCGGTTCCGACGACTATTTCCGCGATCCGTGCCAATCCGAAGAAGTTCGACGGGCAGGTCGTTCGCCTGAAAGGCTGGGTGAATCGCTGCCAGCCTTTGTCGTGCGCGATCGACGAGCGCGCGGCCAATGCTTCCGGAGGCGCAGGCCAGAGCCTGTCGATCGGCGCGAATCAGAAGTTCGACGACACGATCAAGCCGCTGCTCCCGACCTATGTCGAGTTCGACGCGCAGCTGAATACCCAATGCCTGACCACGCAGGCGTGCACCGACCGCGCGCCCGTGCTGACGATCGTCAGCCTGCGTTCGGTCGTCAGCCCAGAACCACCACCAATCGAGAACTGACGAATGCGTTATCTTCCACTTTCAGATGCCGATCGCAGTGCGATGCTGCGCGTGATCGGCGCCGGCTCGGTCGACGAGCTATTTCGTGACGTCCCCGAAGAGGCACGGCTCAAGGGCCCGATCGAAGGACTGCCGATGCACGCCTCCGAAATGGCCGTCGAGCGGCACATGACCGCGCTGTCGCGCACGAACATGGTCGCCGGAGACGTGCCGTTCTTCCTCGGATGCGGCGCCTACAAGCATCACATCCCGGCCAGCGTCGATCACATCATCCAGCGCGGCGAGTATCTGACCAGCTACACGCCCTATCAGCCCGAGATCGCCCAGGGCACGCTGCAGATGCTGTTCGAGTTCCAGACGCAGGTCGCGCGGCTCCTCGGTTGCGAGGTCGCCAACGCCTCGATGTACGACGGCTCGACGGCGATGTGGGAAGCGATCGTCATGGGCCACCGCATTACGCGGCGGAACAAGACCATCATCTCGTCGGGCGTTCACCCGCATTACGTCAGCGTTGCCAGGACGATGGCGAAGTTCACTGAAGATCAGTTGCAGACGTCGCTGCCGGAGCTGACCGCGGAGACAGACGCCGAGAGGATCATCGCCAGCATCGACGCCCAGACCAGTGCCGTTGTCGTGCAGTACCCCGACATCCTCGGTCGCATCACGGACCTGACGCCGATCGCCGAAGCTGCCCACGCGGCCGGAGCGCTGCTGATCGCCGTCGTGACGGAGCCGGTCGCGCTGGGGCTGATCAAGTCGCCCGGCGAGATGGGCGCCGACATCGTGGTCGGAGAGGGCCAGAGCATCGGCGTCGGCCTGCAGTTTGGCGGTCCCTATGTCGGGCTATTCGCGACGCGCGAGAAGTATGTTCGGCAGATGCCGGGCCGCCTTGCAGGCGAGACCGTGGACGCAGAGGGCAAGCGCGGCTTCGTGCTGACGCTCTCGACGCGCGAGCAGCACATCCGCCGCGAGAAGGCGACGTCCAACATTTGCACCAACTCGGGTCTCTGCGCCTTGGCCTTCTCGGTGCACATGACTCTGCTCGGTGAGAAGGGGCTGCGCCAGCTCGCTTCCTTCAATCACGCGCGCGCGTGCGAGGCCGCCGAACGGCTGGCCGCCATCCCCGGAGTTGAGCTGGTCAACGACAGCTTCTTCAACGAATTCACGCTGAAGCTTCCGGTCGAAGCGCGGCCGGCGGTTCACGCCATGGTCGAGAAGGGCGTCCTCGGCGGGGTCTCGCTCGGCCGACTCTATCCCGGTGAGGATCAATTGCAGAATGGCCTGGTGGTCGCGGTGACCGAGACGGTGACCGATGAGGATATCGACGCCCTGGAAGCAGCGCTGAAGGAGGTCCTCCAATGACCGTCAATCCCTCAGGATGGCGCCCGTCGGCCCCGGCGAATGAGCAGGGCGAAGCGCAGACTGTGACGGGCAACCGCGCGCTCATGCTCGAAGAGCCGCTGATCTTTGAGATCGATGGCGGTGAGACAACTGGTGTCGACTTCGCTGAGGTGCCGCATCGGCCAACTCGCATCGGTAACCTGGAAAGGTCCCGACCGATCGACCTTCCGGGCCTCAGCGAGCCGGAAGCCGTGCGCCACTACACGCGCCTGTCGCGTCAGAATTACGCGATCGATCTCGGTCTCTTCCCGCTCGGCTCGTGCACGATGAAGCACAATCCGCGCCTCAACGAGAAGGTCGCGCGGCTGCCGGGTTTCGCGGATGTCCATCCGCTACAGCCGCAGGAAACCGTGCAGGGTGCGCTGCAGGTCATCAACGAGCTGGCTTTCTGGCTGCTCGACCTCACCGGCATGCACGGCGTGGCGATGAGCCCCAAGGCCGGTGCTCACGGAGAGCTGTGCGGGCTGCTCTGCATCCGCGCTGCGCTGGAAGCACGCGGCGACAAGCGCGAGGTGGTGCTGGTCCCGGAGAGCGCACACGGGACGAATCCGGCAACGGCCGCATTCGCCGGCTATCGCGTGGAGAACATCCCGGCGAATGAGGCAGGCCGCGTCGATCTCGAGGCGCTCAAGGCTCGGCTCGGGCCGGACGTCGCGGCGGTGATGATCACCAACCCGAATACCTGCGGCCTGTTCGAGCCGGACATGAAGGCGATCAGCGATGCGGTGCATGCCGCCGGAGCCTTCGTTTATTGCGACGGCGCGAACTTCAACGCGATCGTGGGCAAGGTGCGTCCGGGCGACCTCGGCGTCGATGCGATGCACATCAACCTGCACAAGACCTTCTCGACCCCTCATGGCGGCGGCGGTCCGGGCTCTGGTCCGGTGGTGCTGTCCGAAGCCCTGTCGCCCTACGGCCCGCTTCCATTCGCGGCCAAATATCCGGACGGCAGCTACAAGATGGTCGAGGAAGAGCATGCCACCGACGAGCATCCCAATGCTTTCGGCCGCATGGTCGCCTTCCACGGCCAGATGGGCATGTTCACGCGCGCGCTCGCCTACATCCTGAGCCACGGCGCGGACGGCCTGAAGCAGGTTGCCGAGGACGCGGTGCTCAACGCGAATTACATCCTGCGCAGCCTTGAGGACGTCATGGACGCGCCGTTTGCGAAGAGCGGGCCCTGCATGCACGAAGCGATCTTCTCGGATCGCGGGTTCGAGGGTGGGGTGAGCACAATCGATCTGGCGAAGGCCCTGATCGACGAAGGCTTCCATCCGATGACCATGTACTTCCCGCTGGTGGTGCACGGCGCGATGCTGATCGAACCGACCGAGACGGAGTCCAAAGCGAGCCTCGATCAATTCGTCCTGGCGGTTCGGTCGATCGCAGATCGCGCCAAGGCCGGCGACCAGACCTTGAAGGCAGCGCCGGTGCATGCGCCCCGTCGCAGGCTTGACGAGACGCTCGCGGCGCGGAAGCCTGTGCTGGTTTACAAGGATCCGGAGCCGGCTCAGGCGGCCGAGTAGGGGCAAGGAAGCATATGTCGCACCAAGGGGGCAATTGGCTGTCGACGCTGCTGCCGTTCGTCATCATCGCGATCGTCTTTGCGTTTCGGTTTCGGTCCATGAACAAGAATCGGCCGCTCAAACTGGCGACCTTGTGGGTGATGCCCGCAATCCTCGTGTTGCTGATGGCATCGACCCTCATTGCCTTGCCTCCGCCACCGATCGGTTGGCTTGTGGTGGCGATCGGTCTTGCCGTTGGAGCGGTCCTGGGTTGGCATCGCGGTAAGCTGATTCATATCGAGCGGGACCCGGAGACGGGCGCGTTGAGCCAACGCATTTCGCCACTGGCCATGATGCTGCTCCTCGCCATCGTGATCCTCAAACTCGGCGCCCGCCAAATTTTCGGGGATTCGGCGACTGCTCACCCCAGCAGCGGTGCACTGCTCCTCACGGATGGCTTCGTCGGCTTTGCCATCGGCCTCATCAGCGCGACGCGCCTCGAGCTTTACCTCAGGGCAAGGCGGTTGCTCGCCACGCCAGCGAATGGGTGACGACCGGCGATTTTATGAAGCTCCTGCGGAGGGCCCTCGCCGCTCCGCCCCGGCCGCTCTCCGCAATCGCGACCCGATCGCCGATGTCCTTGAGGAGTGGCTGCCACAAAGTGGGTTGGTGCTGGAGATTGCTAGCGGGACTGGCGAGCATGCTGTCCACTTCGCGGAGCGCTTTCCCAAGCTTGAGTGGCAGCCGAGTGATATTCATCCGGGCGCGCTGACCTCGATCGAGGCCTGGCGCGCGTCCGCAAGGCTTCCGAATGTCAGGCCGCCAATCGAGCTGGACGCGTCAGCGCCCGACGACTGGCCAATCTCCAAGGCGGAGGCAGTGCTCAGCATCAACATGGTGCACATCAGTCCCTGGAGCTCGGCGCTGGGACTGCTTGATGGCGCCGCGCGGATCCTGCGGAGCGGGGGACCGCTCATCCTCTACGGTCCGTGGCTCGCGCGAGATGTTCCGACCGCCGAAAGCAATCTCTCATTCAATTCCGAACTCAAGGCACGAGATCCGCAATGGGGCCTTCGCAATGTCGAGGTGTTTGCGGCGGCCGCCGAAGACCGCGGGCTCGAGCTTGAACAGACGCGAGCGATGCCTGCCAACAACATGATGCTTCTACTGCGTCCGAAACGGATCAACCTCTAACCGCGCGGTCGCCGTCCGACGTTATCGCCGGGCTGTGACCCAATCAGGTGACGAAAGGCGCTCTCCGCGAGCAAAGGTGCTGCTCTCGGCGATGCTGGAGCTGGGGGACCGCATTATGCCCGTCATTCTCCGCGACTTGTCGGAACACGGAGCCTTGGTTGAAAGCGAGGGTCCGATAGCTGAGGACTCGGATGTCCTGTTTTGCAGAAACGACCTTCGCGTACGCGGCTATGTGGCATGGGTGCGTGGCAAGCAGGCGGGGATCAGCTTCGGGCGGCCGCTGAAGCGCGACGTCATCATGCGGTATATCGCGACACCCAGTCGGTCCAAGAAGGTCGACGATAGTCTCTACCGCCGCCCGGGATTCACTCGGGCCAAGTAGCTCAGCCGACGGCGCGCTGCCGTTCCTGCTGCTCGCTGACCCACGTGACCAGTTGCGGCAGCGCCAGCACGCGATTGAAAACGATCCCGCATGCGTCGCTATCGCTCCAGCGAACCACGCCATGCTCGGGGGACATGCCTGGTAAGGTGACAGTCACCTGCGCTCCGATCTTGAGATCCTTGGCAATCTCAACGCGAACGCCGCCTTGAGAGATGTTCACTGCACGAGTTCGGTGGACGGTAGCGCCGTCCCGGACCCAGGCAGTGCAGTGCACCTCGAGCCTCGGCATGCGTGGCCTCGGCGAATCTGTAGAGGTCGTGATGAGCGAGACTACGTCGATCGGCTCGTCGAAGATCACGCCCACCAGCTCGCCCTGGACCCAGAGCGCTGAGCCATCCACTGGCTCGCCCTGCTTGAGTTCGACCGAAAGGCGCGTTCCAGCTTCGATTTGGGAGTAAGCGCGGATCAACATGCCGCCGGCCGAGATATTGCGGATCAGGCAAAGCTCGCGCCGGTCACCGATCAGCAAGGCGCCGACGCGAAGCAGGCTCATGTGCCGTTCGTCGGAACGTCGGTCCGGCATCCCGGGCGGCAGTTCGGCCAGCGAGTAGATTGTGGTTTCGACCGGTTCTTCGTCCAACATACGCGCTCCGATTGGCAAGCTTTGCCACCCCGGTCGAAGCCGAGGCGCCGGCACGCAACGTCGGTAGATTTCACAGGGTTACCAGTTGGTTGCCGCCGCAGGGAGACTGCTCCATCCTGGATCAATTGCTAGCGGGTTTGCTGAGGCGTAGACTTGGCCGACTGGAGGCCGACATGGCTCAATTTCTCGCGATCTTTTCGCTTGCCGCAGCAGCAGCTGCCAGTCCCCTGAGCGCACAAACAAACCAACAGCCGGCGACCAGCAGTGCGCTCGGCGTGGATAAGACCGGCCAGACCGAAGACGTCCGGTTCAGGAACGAAAGCAACGATCGTATGACGGTCCCCGTGCTGCTCTCCGGAGCCGGACCTTACCGGTTCCTGGTCGACACGGGCGCAAATCGGACGGCGATTTCGCGTCAGCTCGCAACGCAGCTCGGACTGCAGGCGGGTGAACGGACGATCCTCCACAGCGTCGTTGGCGAGTCCATGACGAAGACCGCGATCGTCCCCAGCCTTCAGCTGACCCGAAAGCCCGTGAAGTCGATCGAGGCGCCGCTGCTGGAAAGCGCGCACATGGGCGCCGACGGCATCCTCGGCACTGACGCACTGGGATCGCAGCGTGTGGTGTTCGACTTCAGCGCAAACACAATGTCGGTCGTGCCGTCGAGCAGGCTCGATACGAAGGATGAGCCAGGAACGATCGTTGTCGAAGCTCGTCGCCGAAATGGTCGCCTTATCGTAACGGACGCGACGGCCGAGGGCCGCAATATCACCGTCGTTATCGATACCGGATCTGAGATCACGGTTGGAAACGAAGCGTTACGGGCGGCGCTCAGCAAGCGTGGCCTGATGCCGGACCGGCAACTCGTGACATTGATGTCGGTGACCGGCGACATGATCGTCGGCGACTACATGTTCGTGAAGAAGCTGGAAATCGGCGGTGTGACCCTTCAAAATCTCGCGATCATTTTCGCGCCTGTCCACACTTTTCGGCAGCTGAAGCTGGATAACAAGCCCTCGATCCTGCTCGGAATGAATGCGATGAGGGCATTCAGGAAGGTATCGATCGACTTCGCCAACAAGACGCTGCGTGTGATCGTGCCCGAAAGCAGCCGGCTTGACGTACAGGTCGCCGGTGGGCCTGCGGGCCACGGGGTCGTCGGCCGCTAGTTCAGCTCGACAACCGGGACGTTCCCCCAGTCGACCTTCTGTTCTGCCGCCGCGACGCTCTCGAATGCGAATTCCCTGAGGATCGCCCGCAACTTCGATTCGGCGCGGGCGAGACCGTAGTAGCTCTTGAAGCGGCGCACCGGGCCCAGGCCCGGCAAATAGGGCTGATTCGGCTCGAAATCCCGGGGGTGGAAATAGGTCATCGTATAATCGCTGCGGCGCCAGAGCTGCTGCAGCACGCTCAGCGGCAGCAGCCTGAAATATCCTCCGCCTGAGAATACCATTGGACGTCCCGCGAGGTCGGACGTGTTCATCGGGAATTCGCGGAGTTCGCCTGCCGGCGTTCGGATCCGAAGGGGCCGTGCGGCGCCGAAATTAGGGAAGCCGCCGTGTGCCCGCCGCGCGGGGAACACGGAGCAATCCACTTCGATGCCTTCCTCCGAAAGCACTTCGAACGCCCAGGCGCAGCTCGGGACGAGCGAAAAGCCGGGAGCCCGAAATGCACGGACCCGCTTGCCGACGACTTGCTCCAGGCTGTCCTTGCTCCGCCGGAGCTCTTCGCGAAACTCCTCTCGCGATTGTTCGAAAATCAAGGTGTGAACGTCGGAGTGAGATCCGATTTCATGTCCTGCGCGATCGATTTCCCGGATGAGATCGGGATATTCTCGCGCCACCCAGCCGAGGCAGAAGAAGGTCGCCTTCGCACCATTCTCGCTCAGCATGTCGAGAATGCGCTGGAGCATCTGCGGCAGCTTCCGGTCGAAGCTGCCCCACGATTTCTCGTGGCGCACGGCGTCGTGCTCCAGCAAGTGGAACCACTCCTCGATGTCGAAGCTGAGGATGTGCATCAGTAGAGCCGCTTGCCTGCCGCGCGGAATGCGCGGACATCCGCTTTGGTCGGGAAGCTGAAGTAAGTCTTCTGGTCTTCCGGATTGGGGATAAGCGTCGCATCCCCGTTGCGGATCGTCTCGACTGCTTCCCAAACGGCATCCATGCCGACGACCTTCGTGACCCGGATGAGATCTTCGAGGCTGTCGGTTTCGATCGGCACCTTCTTCTGAACGACGATCGGCCCGGAATCGATGCCTTCGTCGACTAGGAAGACGGAGACACCCGTTTCCCGTTCGCCATTCTTCAGCACCCAGAAGGTGGGCATGAGGCCGCGATACTTCGGCAGCAGAGCCGAATGGACGTTGAGACATCCCATCGGTGCCAGGTCGATTAGCGGCCGGCGGAAGATCTGATTGCCGGCAACGGAAACGAGCAGGTCGGGCTTGAATGCGCGGATCGCTTCCATTGATTGCGGCGCGTTCACATTCTCCTCCAGCTTCAACTCCGGCACGGAGTAACGCTTGAGGATTTTTGACAACTGTCGCGATGGCTTCATCCGTGCCGCTGCGAACACGGCGGCGTAGCGAAGGAAATAAGCCGGTCCGAAAACACGGAGCAGCTCTTTGGCCCGTCCCGCGATCCCGACTTTCTTGCCAAGAGGCGACGGGTCGAAGACGACGCAGCCGACGACATCGACTTGCTTCGGCTTTCGCGAGAGCAGGTAATCGATGCTCGGAGCGAGGAAGATCGGCTCGTCTTGCGTAAGGAGAACGACCCTCATCGGATCGCCTCCTTGAGGGCGGTCAGGTATGCCTGGACGACAACATCCTCGCCGAACTCGCGCTCGATCTTCGCGCGACCGGCCCGTCCCATCCTTCTGAGTTCGTCGGACGACATGCCGCCCATGCGTTTCATTGCATCAGCGAGCGAGTGCGCGTCGCGGACGCGGCACAGCAGACCCGTGACGCCGTCTTCGATGATCTCGCGGCTGCCTGCGACGTCCGAGCCGATCAGCGGCTTGCCCATTGCCGCGCCCTCCAAAAGCGCGCGCGACATGCCTTCGCGGTAGGTCGGAAGAACGACGACGCTCGCCTGACGAATGAACGGCCGAACGTCGCGATGCTCGCCAAGATGTTCGACGATGCCGTCCGCGATCCAGGATTTCAGCTCGTCGTTGCTGACCGAGGTTGGATTGCCCGGATCGGGATTCCCGAGAAGCTGGAACCGCGCATCGGGCATGATGGGGCGCAGCATCTGGACTGCCTCGATGAACTCGCGAATGCCTTTGTGGAGAATGAGGCGCCCGAAGAAGAGGAAGCGCAGCGGCGCGGGTTCGGGCTCGTCTTGGCTGGGTTTGAAATGTTCGAGATTGACGCCTGACCCGGGGATCACGCGCCCCTGACCCGCTCGGACGACTTTGCGCTCCAGCATGAGCCGGAGGTCTTCGTCATTATGATAGAAGACCGTCTTCGAGCGCTTGAATGCGAAACGATAGAGCCGCTCCGCGACCGCCCATACCAGACCCTCGGAGAGATAAGGTGTCGCAAGGCCGGTGACGTTGTTGATCGCGGGAATGCCGGCGAGGCGAGCCGCGATCGCACCGTAAACGTTCGGCTTGATCGTGAATCCGCAATAGGCCGCGGGCCTGAGCGAGCGGAGCATGCGGACGTAGCGCATCAGCAGTCGTGCATCGATGATCGGGTTCATGCCCGACCGGGCCAGCGGGACTGGCCAGACGTCGATGCCCTTCGCTCGAAGATCTTCGGCGTGAGAATCCTCGGGCGCGAAAGCAACGAGGCGGTAGCCCGCATCCTGAAGGCCAGTGAGGAGCGGCGCCCGGAAGTTGGTCAGGTTCCAGCAATTGTTCGCCGAGAGCACGACGACAGGCCGAGGATCTGATGGACTAACAGCCATCAGATCCTCATGTTGCCGAGGCTTGTGCATCTGCTTCAGCGGACCTTCCGTCCGACTGCGACCCAAAAGGGATCACTTTCGGAGAAGCGGATGTCCGTCAGACCAGCCTTCTGCATCATTTGCTGGATCTCGGCCCGAGAGAAGCGCTGCTCAAGCCGGGTTCCGAGCCGATCGAGCGCGTCGGTCCGCATCGTATAGAAGCTTTTCCAGCGATATGGACTCAGCGGGATTTGTGACGGATCGCCGCCCAATCGTTCGACCAGACGAGCAGTCCTGGCGAGTGGCCAATAGACGCCAGCTGCGATCGCTGTCGTGACTCCACGCCGAAGCGAGAAGGGAAGGCGTGAGATCAACTTTCGGCCAGCATCCGATGCTTTCCACACCGCTCGGTAGGGAGCGCTGCGATTATCGAGCGAATAATAGATGTAGACCAGCATCTGGCCGCCCGGCTTGAGCTTGCGCACTGCATTATCGAGCGCGCGCTGCGTGTCCGGGATGTGGTGGAGGACGCCGAGGCTGTAGGCAAAATCCTGCGACCCATCAGCCAGCGGAATCTCGTCGGCGGACGCGCGGTGGAAGTGCACGTTTGGGAGGTCGGCCAAATTCCGGCGGGCGACCTCGATCGCTTCGGAGGGATCGATGCAGTGGAGCTTCTTCACGTTCGGCGCGACAAGCCGCGCCCAGCGGCCACTTCCGCAACCCAGGTCGAAACCTTCGCCCAAGCCAGCGAAGTCAAATAAGCTGAAATAGGCGTCGAAGATGCGCGCGGCTTCGGCCCGGTCGAGCTCGCTTTGGTCATAGTGCCGCCATTCCCGGCCGAAGCCTTCGACGGTCGCTGCGTCGATGTTTCGTCGGGCGGACATCGACTGCCACATTGCGGACGCAACGACGCTGTGCAAGCGCTTGAAGCGAATGAGCAAAACTTTGCGCGTCCTGCATGTGATCAGCGGCCTGCACCTCGGCGGGGCCGAGACTTTGCTCTATCGGCTGGCGACGGCCTCCACACCGGACATCGAGCACGAGGTGATCTGCCTAGGTGACCGCCAGTGGTATAGCGCGCGTCTAGAAGAGCAGGGGGTGCGTGTTCACCACCTCGGGATGAGCTCGACAAACTTCGTTCCTGGACTGCTCAAGCTGCGCAAGTTGCTGCGACAGAGCGGAGCGGACGTCATCCAGTCCTGGCTTTATGTCGCCAATGTACTCAGCGGCTTCTGGGCGCGGCCCGCGGGATTGCCGGTTGTGTGGGGCATCCACGCTTCGACTTTCGAGCACATCGGGCGGGTGTCCCGCCTGTGTGCAAGGATGGGCGGACGGGAGTCGAAGCGCCTTGCGGACTTCATCATCAATTGCTCCGCCCGCTCCGCCGAGCTGCATCGGGAGCTTGGCTACGACGCCGTTCCGAACGCCGTGATCCACAACGGCTACGAGCCCGACACCTTCTTCCCCGACGACGTGGCACGGGCGGCCTTGCGTCGCGACCTGGGTGTGGAGGATCGCACGTTTCTGATCGGCAGCGTCGCTCGCTGGCATCCGCAAAAGGACATCCCGAACTTGCTTCGCGCGACGCAGTCGCTCCGGGCTCGCGGACTGCCTGTCGTTTGCATGCTGGTCGGAGGCGGGCTCGATAAGGACAATGCAGAGCTTGCGGCCGAGATTCGAGCGGCGGGGCGTGAGGATGCGGTGATCCTGGCGGGGGCTCAGACGAACGTCCGGGACTATTATCGTGCGCTGGACCTGCATGTCCTGGCCAGCAGCGGCAGCGAGGCTTTCCCCAACGTGGTCGCGGAGTCGATGCTCTGTGGGACGCCGAACGTCGTGACTGACGTGGGGGATGCCGCGCTGATGGCCGGAGCAAACGGCTGGGCTGTGCCGGCCCGAGATTCGGCTGCGCTCGCGGAAGCAATCGGCGATGCTCACGCTGAATGGGCCGGCGACAGACAGAGCTGGCAACAACGTCGCGCCGAGGCTAGGCGCAGCATCGCGGAGCGGTTCACCTTCGAACGGATGGTGAAAGCCTATCACGACGTCTGGCAGCGCGTGTCGGCGGGACGTTGATATTTCGCTATTCTCGACGCGCTACAAATTTAGCTTGATCTCCCTTCGCTACAAATGTAGCACGCTACAAATGTAGCATCAGCCGGGAAGCGCTGGCTGGAGAGGGGAGAGTTGGTTGATGTTCGCGTTGCGTTGGTTCCGGTTGGCTTTGATTACGAGCAGCGCCCTTGCGTCTCCGGCGATAGCTCAGACTTCCACTCCCACCGTAGATCCCAAGGCTCCGCCTGCTGCTGCACCTGCTGGGGCGGGAACGGCTAAGCGCGTCTACACGGCCGCCGACTTCGCCAGGTTTGTCCCGAAGACGGGCTACGACATGCTCGTCCAGGTACCTGGCTTTACGATCAAGTCCCCATCGCCGTCAGAGCTTGAGCGAGGCCTCGGACAGGCGACCGAAAACGTCCTGATCAATGGCCAGCGAATTGCGAACAAGACTGGCGGGGCGGTGGACCAGCTGCAGCGGACCCCTGCGACTAACGTCGATCGGATTGAGATCGTCGACGCCGCCAGCCTGGGCATCGCCGGCCTGTCCGGGCAGGTCGCCAACATCATTTTGAAAGCCGTGCAAACGACCAGCGGTCAGTTCGAGTGGCGTCCGGACTTCCGTGCTCACTATTCGAAGCCGAACTTGCTCGAGGGTTCGGTGAGCTACGGCGGCAAGGCCGGGCCGGTCGACTATGTACTGTCGGTCAAGAACGACGCCGGCCGCGGAGCCTTTGGCGGACCGATCATGATCTATGATGCGGACCACAAGCTCATCGAGCGCCGCAACGAAGTCTATCACTCGGAATCAAGCTTGCTGACGTTTCAGGGCAAGTTCCACCTCGATGGCCCAGGCTCTTCCTTCGGCAACCTCACCCTTGGCTACACGCCTTATTGGAGCCCCGTGCACATCACCGATAGCCGCTTCCTAGTCTCGGGTGACCGGGGCGGACGAACGACCGTTCAGAAGCTCGACGGCTGGTATTACGACGTCAACGGCGATTACGAATTCGCCCTCGGACCGGGCCGTCTGAAGCTTATCGGCCTTCAACACCGCGACCACGAGCCCGTGATCACCACCCAGGTCACTCACTACGACAGCATACCGCTTGATGACGGCGTTCGGTTCGATCGCGATTCGCACATCGGTGAGACGATCGGCCGCGCGGAATATAGCTGGAAGACGGGGAAGAACGATTGGCAGGTCTCGCTCGAGCGTGCCTACAACTTTCTCGACCAGAAGGGGCGGCTGTTCGTGCTGCAGCCCGATGACGAGTTCAAGGAAGTCGACTTTCCTCAGGGGACCGGACGGGTCGAGGAAGTTCGCTACGAGGCGATGACGACCTTCAGCCGGCCGCTGAACTCGAAGCTCGATTTCCAGGTTGCGGCGGGGGCGGAGATCTCGCGCCTCGATCGCACTGACGATGACCAGGACGCGCGCAATTTCTTCCGGCCGAAAGGCAGCATCATTCTGGGGTGGCATCCCGGGCCCAAATGGGACCTGAATCTAAAGCTCCGCCGCCAGGTGGGTCAGATCAGCTTCTACGATTTCCTCGCGCAGCCCAAGCTCACCGAGGATCGCGAAAATGCCGGCAATCCGGACCTGGTCCCGCCCCAGAGCTGGGAATTCGAAGGCGAAGTCGGCCGTGATTTCGGCAGCTGGGGAAAGACCCGCCTGCGGGCTTGGTTCTACAAGGTCAGCGACATCGTCGACGTCATCCCGCTCCCCGATCACACCGAAGGCATCGGCAACCTGCCGAGCGCGCGGCGTTATGGGTTCGAGAGCACGAGCACGATTAACTTCGATCCCCTCGGCTGGCAGGGCGCGAAGCTCGACATCCAGTTCGGGGCGGAGGACACGAGCGTCACGGATCCGCTTACGGGCGTAAAGCGGCCCATCAGCGGCGTCCAGGACCGCTGGGCCGACCTGAACCTAAGGCACGATATCCCTGGAACTCCGCTGGCTTGGGGCGGAGAGGCTTCGTACGCCCACTTCACCAAGAACTATTATCTGACCGAGGTCTACCGGAACTGGGAAGGCCCGTGGTTTGTCAGCGCCTACATCGAGCACAAGAATGTGTTCGGCATGAATGTGCGTGCGCAAGTCGGGAACATCTTCAATGCTCGCCACCGCTGGAGCCGCTGGGTCTACCTCGACTGGCGCGACACGAGCGGGGTCGATTTCTACCAGGTCAACAACCAGCTGATCGGCCCGATCTTCAGCCTTAAGGTCAAGGGCAACTTTTAGGGGGCGCTGCACCTCTGCTAGGGATTCCCTTCACTAGCGGAGGTGCAGTCATGCCGAAGATCGATGTTGATTCCATCGAACAGGTCAACCGGACTGGTTACCCGGCGCCGTTCGACAAGGATGTGCAGGGTCGATGGTATCGGAGGCTGGCGCCAGCGACCGGGCTGACCGACTTTGCCGCCAGCCATGTGGTGCTGAAACCTGGCGCATGGTCGTCGCAGCGTCATTGGCACAATGGCGAGGACGAGTTCCTCGTGATGCTCTCGGGCGAAGCGGTGCTGGTCGAGGACGACGGAGAGAAGGTCCTTCGCCCGGGTGATCTCGCCGTCTGGCCGAAAGGCAGCACGAACGGACATCATCTGCGCAATGAGAGCGACGCCGACTGCTCCTTTGTCGTTGTCGGCGGCGGCACCAATACCGGGGGCGGCTACTCCGACATCGACATGATGTTCACCGAGGATAGTCGCTACGTCAGGAAGGACGGGACCCCCTACGAGACCGCCACCCGCGTCAAATAATCAGGCGGCTTCGTATTGCTCGATCACCCAGGGCTCGTCCTGGGCCTTGTCGATCCACTCGGCGACGTGGGGGTGGGACAGCACGTTCTTCATGTAGACGCCCGCGAATGAGGGCACAGGTACCCCATAGGTGATGAAACGCGTCACGACGGGGGCGTACATCATGTCGGTTGCGCACCAGTCGCCAAACAGGAAGTCACCCGTTCCGCCGAACCGAGCGCGAGCCTGCGCCCACAGCTGGAGAATACGGTCGATCTCGTCGCGAACCTCGTCGGTGAGGTCCTTGGCCGGAAAGCTCTTGCGGACGTTCATTGGCAGCTCGCGCCGCAGGTTCGCGAAGCCTGAGTGCATTTCGGCCGCCATGGAGCGTGCCATGCCCCGCGCGTCCTCTGCCTCCGGCCAGTAAAGATCGCGACCGACGCGGTCGGCGAAGAACTCGATGATCGCCAGGCTGTCCCAGACGACGCAATCGCCGTCCCACAGGATCGGCACCTTTCCTAGCGACGGTGCGAATTCGTCGCCCTCGCGCCGCTTCTCCCAGTCGGCATCGAACATCGGGACGACATATTCCTCGAATTCCTCGCCCGACTGCTTCGTCGCGAGCCATCCGCGCATCGACCAGCTTGAATAGGCCCGGTTTCCGATGATCAACTTGAGCAAGTCGTCGCCCCTATGTGTTCGCCGCTTCGAGGATTGCGGTTCTTAACTCGGCGATGCCGCTACCTGTTTCACTCGAAGTCGTGAAGATCGTCGGATGCGAGGCAGGATGTTTCGCGGCCTCGATCATGGTCGCCTCGTAGAGTGCGCCAAGAGCGGTGGGCTTCACCTTGTCGCCCTTGGTGAGAACGAGATGATAGCTGACAGCCGCATCGTCGAGCATGCGCATCATCTCGCGATCGACCTCTTTGAGCCCGTGGCGGGAGTCGACCAGCACCAGTGCTCGCTTGAGCACTTGGCGGCCACGCAGGTAGTCGTTTACGAGGAACCGCCAGCGCTTCACCATGTCCTTGGGCGCTTCGGCGAAGCCGTAGCCGGGCATGTCCACCAGCCGCATCTGCTTCGGGTCGCCCACGTCGAAGAAGTTGAGCTCCTGCGTCCGGCCCGGCGTGTTCGACGTCCGAGCCAGGCCCTTACGGTTGGTGAGCGCATTGAGCAGCGAACTCTTGCCCACATTCGATCGGCCAGCGAAGGCAATCTCCGGAACGTCCGGGTCGGGCAGGAACTTCAAGTCCGGCGCGGACTTCAGGAACTCGATCGGGCCCGCAAACAGCTTGCGCGCTCGTTCCCCTAGTTCCTTGTCGCGTTCCTCGCTCATGTATGGACCGGATGAGTGTCCGACAGATGCAGGCCGTACTTGCGGTACAGCCACGACTGCTGCGCGATCGTCAGGACATTGTTGGTCAACCAGTAAAGCTGAAGCCCCGCGGCGAACGGCGCCATGATGAACACCAGGAACCACGGCATCAGTGCGAACACCTGGGCCTGCGCCGGATCCATCGGCTGCGGGTTCAGCTTCATCGAAAGCCACTGCGTCGCGCCAACCAGGATCGGGAGAACGCCGATCGCCAGGAATGCCGGCGGCGAGAAGTGCAGCAGGCCGAACAGGTTGACCGGCGTCAGCGGATCGGGCGCCGAAAGGTCCTTGATCCACAGGAAGAAGGGCTGGTGACGCATTTCGACCGAGACCAGCAGCACCTTGTAGAGTGCGTAGAAGATCGGAATCTGCAGCAGGATCGGTAGGCAGCCTGCCGCCGGATTGATCTTCTCCGTCTGGTAAAGCTTCAGGATCTCCTGCTGTTGGCGGGGCTTGTCGTCCTTGAAGCGCTCCTGGATGGCTTTCATCTTCGGCTGCAGCTTGCGCATCGCCGCCATCGACTGGAACTGCTTCTGCGCGATCGGGAAAAGGATCGCGCGCACGATCAGCGTCAGGCAAATGATCGCCAGGCCGAAGTTTCCGACTGCGTGGAACAGGAAGATCAGCAGCGCGAAGATCGGCCGCATGAAGAATTCGAACCAGCCCCAATCGATCGACTTGGAGAGCTTGGGAATGCCGGCCTGCTCATATTTGTCGAGCCAAGCCTTTTCCTTTGCTCCCGCGAACAGGCGCGTGTTCGTCGTCACGGTCTGCCCCGGCGCTACGGATACAGGCGCTGCGGCAAAATCGGCCTGGTAGCCGCCGCCTGAGGAGTGGCGGAAGTCCGCCGCAACGGTGCCGGCCGGGACAAGCGCCGTCAGCCAGTATTTATCAGTGAAACCCAGCCAACCGCTGACGTCCGCGAAGCTCTTGCTTCCGTCCTCGTCCAACGTCTTCCAGTTGATGTCGTAATCGGCCTTCCCGCCGAAAACACTGATCGGGCCCACATGGTTGGTCCAGGTCGACGGATCTGAGGACTGGGTTGCGCGGCTGACGAGTCCGATCGGCCGGAGCACAACGGGCTGTCCGGCGGCATTTGTCGCCTGCTGCTGGACAGTGAACAGATAGCCGTCATCGACCGCGATCCGCATTTGGTAGCGAATGCCGTCAGGCGTTTGGGTGGTCAGCGTCACCGGATGTCCGGGTGTCAGCGTCTGGCTGTCCGCCGTCCATATCGTGTTGAGGTCCGGCGCGGTCCCGCCCTGAGCAGTCCAGCCGAACTGAGCGATGTAAGCGCCGACCGTGCCCAGCGGCGAAAGGAGCCGTACGGGCGGACTGTCCTTGGCGATCGTCTGCTTCTGACGGACCAGCAGCAGGTCGTCGATCTGCGCGCCCTTGAGGTTGATCGATCCCTCGAGCGAAGGGGTGCGGATCTGCACGCGCGGCGTCGATGCCAGCACCTGCGCACGGTTCTGCAAGACCTTGGGAGCGGCAGGCGCAATCTGTGCCTCCGGCTTCGGCAACGGCTGCTGCTTGCCGTTCTCGATCTTCGTGCTCGGCGGATTCGCCGTCGGGAAATATTTGTTCGCCGCCCAAGTCCAACCGAGCAGCACAAGCGCGCTCAGCACAACGGCGAGGATCAGGTTCTTGCTATCGTTCACTTCTTATCGATCCTCACGGTACTGGGTCATGCCCCTGGCCGCCCCAGGGATGGCAGCGGCCGATGCGTTTCAACGCCATCCAGCCCCCGCGGGCGGCTCCATAGCGTTCAATTGCGGTAATGGCATAGGCCGAGCAGCTCGGCTGATAGCGGCAGCTCGGCGGAAGAATTTGCGATGGGCCCTTCTGCCAGGCCTTCGCGATCAAAATGAGGAGGCGCGCAATCATTTGCGCATGCCCTCCAGGGCATTCGCAAGCTCGTCGCGGAGGAGAGCAAAGTCTCGCTCAATTCCCTTCGCACGGCCGATCATGACGTGGTCCGCACCCGCGAAACCCTTTGCAGGGACGATCTCACGCGCAAGGGCACGAAAGCGCCGCTTCATTCGATTACGCACGACAGCGCCGCCGATCTTCTTGGTGACCGTGAAGCCCACGCGCATCGACGGGTCCGAATCCTTGCGGTCGCGGACAAGCAGGACGAAGCCGGGTGTAGCTGCGCGCCTGCCGCCATTGGCAGCAAGGAAGTCGGCGCGCTTCTTTAAGGTAGTTAGGCGCTGAGCTTCTTGCGGCCGCGCGCGCGGCGAGCATTCAGCACCTTGCGGCCGCCGACCGTCGCCATGCGGCTGCGGAACCCGTGCCGCCGCTTGCGGACCAGATTGCTCGGCTGGAAAGTGCGCTTCATCGCTCATGCCTCAAAATACTAAATGAAAAAGGGCCGCCCTAAGAGGCAGCCGCTGTCGTGCGCGCCGATAAGGGAAGGGAAGCGGGAAGTCAACGACCGGACAGCCGATCGACGAGCGAACTTCCGACATCTGCCTTCTCGACGAGGACTTCCGAATCGGATTGCTCGGCTTCGGATTTGCGGATCGCTTCACGCCGCTTGGCGGAGCGCCGCTGCAGCGCCCAGTCGGTCCAGCGACCGGCTTTTGGCTGCCAGCGCTTGAACTGCACATACCGCCGCTTCGCCCACATGCTTGTCTTGAGGACGAGGGCGAGGCCGATGCCGGCCACCACGATTCCGCCCGGGCCAGGGATCGCGCCCACCAGTGGTGAGACGATCAAGAGGACTAAGCCGACGGCGAACATCGTCCATTCGACCACTGGGTGATCGATAAACTTACGCCACTGGTCACGGGAGATCATGTGTATTGATGTGGCAATGCACCGGCCTTCGCGCAACCCGCTTGCGGCGATACGTCCCACCGCGCTACGTCCAGCACGCCGAGTTAGGGGGAATTCTGTTCGTATGTGAGCGTATGCGGGGTCGGGCCTGATGGTCGCGACCGTCGCCACTGTTGCGTATCTTGGCCTGGAAGCGCGCTCCGTTGAGGTGCAGGTCCAGCTTTCCGCCGGGCTGCCGGCCTTCATTATCGTTGGGCTGCCGGACAAAGCGGTAGCGGAAAGCCGTGAGCGGGTGCGAGCCGCGCTAGCCGCGATCGGACTTGCGCTGCCGCCGAAGCGGATCACAGTAAACCTGTCGCCCGCGGATCTCCCGAAGGAGGGATCGCATTATGACCTGCCGATCGCACTCGGCTTGCTCGCTGCAATCGGGGCCACAGATGCCGAGGCGCTCTCTCACTATGTCGCCGTTGGAGAGCTAAGCCTCGATGGCCGTATCGCGGGTTCGCCGGGCGTGTTGTTGGCGGCGATCCACGCCTCCTCCCTCGACAAAGGCCTGATCTGCCCCGCGGCGCAGGGAAGCGAGGCAGCCTGGGCGGGTGAGCTCGACGTCATCGCTGCGCCCGACCTGCTCGCGTTGCTCGCGCACTTGAAGGGGACGGCGCTGGTCGCTGCGCCGGCATCGGTCGAAGCGGAAGTTCAGGATCTTGGACCGGACTTGGCGCAGGTGAAGGGGCAGGAGGTAGCCAAGCGCGCGCTCGAAATAGCGGCTGCAGGTGGCCACAACCTCTTGATGAGCGGCCCGCCCGGTTCGGGGAAATCGCTGCTCGCCGCCTGCCTTCCCGGCATCTTGCCGCCCCTGCAACCCGCCGAAGCCCTTGAAGTGTCGATGGTCGCCTCCGTCGCTGGCGAGCTGGGTGGCGGCAAGATCCGCCGCCAACGGCCATTCCGCTCACCGCACCATAGCGCTTCTATGCCGGCGCTCGTCGGAGGAGGACTGCGCGTTCGTCCCGGAGAGATCAGTCTTGCCCACCTCGGCGTGCTATTCCTCGACGAGCTGCCGGAGTTTCAACGCTCTGTCCTCGATTCCCTGCGTCAGCCTCTGGAGACAGGCAATGTCAGTGTAGCTCGCGCCAACACGCATGTGACATTCCCAGCCCGGGTACAGCTGGTCGCGGCAATGAACCCATGCCGTTGCGGTCATCTCGGTGACCCGGCGCTGGCGTGCAGCAGGGCGCCCAAGTGCGCCGCCGACTATCAGGCACGCGTCTCCGGCCCATTGCTCGACCGCATCGACTTGCACGTCGAAGTGCCGGGCGTTTCAGCCGCCGACCTGACCTTGCCGCCGCCGGCGGAGGGCAGCGTCGAAGTGGGGCGCCGGGTCGCAGTAGCGCGCGACATCCAGGCCAAACGCTACAACGGCCACGGACCGCGGACGAATGCCGAGGCTGACGGAGAAATACTCGATCAGGTCGCGACGCCCGACGAGCCGGGCCGGAAGTTGCTTGCCGATGCTGCAGCGGCAATGCGCCTGTCGGCGCGAGGCTTTCACCGCATCCTTCGCGTCTCACGCACAATCGCCGACCTCGCAGGCTCTGAGCAAGTTGGCCGTATCCACGTCGCCGAAGCGCTCAGTTATCGCCGGCAGGCGCCCCGCAACTAAGAAGTTGCGTTCGTTACGGCTCTAGTTAGCATCTGATCGTCAACAGGGAGGGGACCCAAGATGAATCCGAATATGTCGCCAATCGATTGGGCCAAAAGGCCGGTTCACAAATACGCCGACTTTTCCGGGCGAGCATCGCGAGCCGAATATTGGTGGTTCTTTCTCGCAGTGCTGGTTCTCTACATGGTCGCCAGGATTATCGAGAGCATTCTTGGCATCGGTCAGATGATCGCCGGCCTTTACGGACCACTGACAATTCTCGTCAGCCTGGGGCTTCTGGTCCCGTCGATCGCGGCCGGCGTCCGGAGGCTTCACGATACAAATCGAAGCGGCTGGTGGCTGCTGGCCTGTGTCGTGCCCTATGTGATCGGAATGATTCTCGGCGGTGCGGCGCTCATGGGCGGTGCGGCAGGGGCAGCGCCGACCGCGGGACTGGGGCTCGCGAGCCTGTTCCTCCTGGTTGGCGGCGTCATGGGGATCGTGCTTCTAATCTTCTACGTTCTACCGGGCACGCCAGGCGAAAACCGCTACGGTCCCACCCCCTATGGATCCGATGGTGTGGCTGTCGCCGCCGAGTGAATGATTGGGTGGGCGCCTCACGAGGCGCCCACTCTTCAGTCCTTGTCTTCGCGATGCAGCACGGCGTTGACCACTTGCCGGGCCGTGTCTCGGATTACGTGGCTGGCGTCATCGTCCTTGGCCATCGACAGCATGAACTTCTTGGCTTCCTTGAAGGTGATGTGCGGCGGTAGCGGGGCGATCTCCGGATCGGTTTTCACCTCGAGGACGACTGGCCCATCGGCCGATAGCGCTTCTTGCCAGGCCGCCGAAAGATCCTCCGGCTTGTCGATGAAGATGCCTTTTAGGCCAATCAGCTCCGCGAACTGCGAATAGCGGACGTCGGGAATGTCCTGGCTCGCGTCGTAGCGAGGGTTGCCGTTCATCACGCGCTGTTCCCAAGTCACCTCGTTGAGGTCCTCATTGTTGAAGACGCAGGTGACGAGCCGTTTGTCCGGCCAGCGATCCTTATATTTCGCGATGGTGATCAGCTCGGCCATGTTATTCATCTGCATGGCGCCATCGCCAACTAGCGCGACAACCGGCCGGTCGGGGTGCGCGAACTTGGCGCCGATGGCGTAAGGCACGGCCGCACCCATCGAAGCCAGCCCGCCGGACAGCGAAGCCATTTGCCCGCGCTTCACGCGATAGTCGCGCGCGTACCAGTTCGCGCAGGAGCCGCTGTCGCTGGTAACGATCGCGTTCTCCGGCAGGTGAGGGGACATTTCCCAGACCACCCGCTGCGGATTCACCGGGTGAGCCGCTGTCTTGGCGCGGGCCTCCAACGTCTCCCACCAGTCACCCATCCCTTTCTCGATCTCGTTGAGCCAGGCGCGGTCGCTTTTCTGCCGCAGCAGCGGCAGCAGAAGCCGGAGCGTTTCCGCGGCGTCGCCCTGCAAGTTCACTTCGCACGGATAGCGAAGCGAAAGCATTGCAGGCTCGATGTCGATTTGGACCGCGCGAGCCGCGTCGTCGTTCGGCAGAAACTCCGACCAAGGAAAGCCGCTGCCGATAATGAGCAAAGTGTCGCAGCCGTTCATCATGTCTGAGCTGGGACGAGTGCCAAGCAGACCGATCGAGCCTGTTACGAATGGAAGATCGTCCGGGAGTACGGTCTTCCCGAGCAGTGCCTTCGCGACACCGGCGCCAAGTTTTTTGGCGACCTCGATGACTTCCTCTACCGCACCGACAGCGCCGGCGCCGATTAGGATAGCAGGCTTGGAGCCGGCGTTGAGCACGTCCGCAGCCCGGCGCAGGTCCTCTTCCGCCGGAACGACGACCGGTGGCGAATAGCCCGATCCGGATCGCGTAAAGCCGTGCGCCCGCCGCGGTCCTTCGAAAGCCTGCTCCTGAACGTCCTTCGGGATGATCACGACGGAAGGCGCGCGCCTCGCAAGCGCCAGGCGGATGGCCCTGTCGAGGACGTGCGGCACCTGCGCCGGGTGCGTCACTTCCTGAACATATTCGGCGACGTCGGCAAACACGCGGTCCAGGTTGAGTTCCTGCTGATAACTCCCACCGCGTACAGTCGCTTCGGCCTGCCCGCAGATTGCCAGCACCGGCATGTGATCGAGCTTGGCATCGTACAGCCCGGTGATCAGGTGCGTCGCGCCCGGGCCGCCGGTGGCAAGACAAACTCCCAGCTCGCCGCCGAACTTCGCGTCCGCGACTGCCATGAACGCAGCCATTTCTTCGTGCCGCGGCTGGATGAAGTCGATCTCGCCGTCGCGCTGGATGGCGCCGATGACGCCGTTGATGCCGTCGCCCGAATAGCCAAAGATCCGTTTGACGCCCCAGTCCTTCAGTCGCTGAACGAAGAAGTCCGCTGTCTTCATGGCTGCACCGGCTCGCTGTGGATAGGATGACAACGCCAGCGACTGTTCACGGGTCCGTGAACTCTTCGGTAGGCGTCTGCAAACATCATCCGTAACCGAAAATTAAACGCGCGCGCCTATCTCGGCGCGGGTCTGCTCGGGTCGCGTATGCAGGGGGCTGTGATGTTCTTGTTCCAATCGGCGTTCTACACGCTTCGCAAATATGCCGACTTCAAGGGCCGCGCGTCGCGGTCTGAATTCTGGTGCTTCTTTGCTTTCGTGATCATCGTTCAGGCGGTCACCGGTTTCGTCGGCGCGCTGTTTCGCTTTGGACCGTCGCTCGCGGGCTTCGTCGGGCTTTTGCTGATCATCCCGCAGATCGCCGTCGCCGTTCGCCGCCTGCACGACCTCGGACGCAGCGGCCGGGAGCTTCTGGTCCCGTGCCTCATGCTGTTGGCGGCCCCGCTGCTCTATTCCTACGGGGGCGTCCTTCCGCGTATCGTTGCTCTCGGTTGGGCCGGTCTCACCCTGCTGGCGTTTGCCAATTTGCTCCTGCTCTTCCTCAAGGAGGGCAAGCAGATCCCGAACCGCTACGGCTCGAGCCCGACAGCCTTCTCGTTCGCGCGCTGAGCGAGACTGTTGCCCGAACGGAGCAGGTCGCCTAGCTAAGACCGCGCGTGCCCCTGTGGCGGAATGGTAGACGCGCTCGACTCAAAATCGAGTTCCTAACCGGAGTGTCCGTTCGAGTCGGACCAGGGGCACCATTATCCGGCTAAGTTTGCAGACCTTGGGCGACCTGTCAGACCGCCCGCGGCCTTATTCACCCAGCTTTTCCTCCGTACTCGGCTCTTGGCCCGCCCTGTAGCGCGGTTTCGGCTGCGGAAGCAGGAAGAAGGCTACGGAAACCAGGGCGACCGCGACGCCAACACGGGGAGCCAGGACAGCAATCGGAACAGCCGCAATCTGGATGAGCGTGGCGCTGCCGTAACGCCGTGTCATTTGCCGCAGGAAGTCGGGCGCGAGCCGTTCGTCCATCACTCTACGGCCGGGCATTCCGTAGAACCACTTTCCCATCCAGGTGCAGGCGGTCAGCGCGAGACCCGCAGCAAGAGTTACTGATGCGATCGGCTCAAAGCGCGTGCCGATATGAAAGCACCAGACGCGGATTGGGTATGGAATGACCACAATTGCCAGCAGGAACAGCAGGTTGATCGCGCTGAACCAGTGATCGCTTTTGGCGTAGATGCGACCCGAATAATGGTGCTGAAGCCAGTAGGCGCCGATCACGACGTAGCAAAGAACGAGCGCGAGATGTTCGCGCCACTGCTCGGCCATCGCCTTGGCGAGATCATTATAGCCGTGCGGCCCATCGGGTGATCCGGGCACCTTGATCTCGACGATCAGGAGCGTGAGTGCGATTGCGAAAACTGCATCGCTGAACCCTTCAAAGCGGCTGAGGCCGCGCTCCGCTCCGTAGGTCTTCCCGTGGGGATCTTGGGCCATGGTCAGCAAACACGCACCGCAATCCAAGGTTGCTAATGCTGAAACTTGCGCGGCGCCCAGCGTAACCCTTCCACAAAGCAGATATCGAACCCACGCTGGGGTGAGTGTCCGCATGGCGGTAATCACGTCGCCCCTCAGCCAAGGCAAATTGGCCTCATCGGAGATCGGAAGCATTGCATGGTTCTGCTAGCGGGCTTCGCGCGGTGGCGATATGCTCCCTGATATGGACGCGCGTACCCGCAAGCATCAGCAGACCGATGAAGAGTCCGATGAGGCTCGGGTGCTCGCCGAGACGATCACCGTCAAACGGGACCGTTTGCTCGCATCCCTGACGCTCATCGCAGGTATCGGCCTGATCGTTGGTCTTCCGTTCGCCCTTCGGATGGGTGCCGAGTTCTTCATGCCAGTCACGGCCGCGCTCGTTGTGGCGATCGCACTTGTGCCCGCACTGGAATGGTTCGAGCGGCGGGGAATTCCCTCGAAGGCCTCGGCGGGACTTTGCGTGCTCATCTTCTTGATGCTGGCGCTGTTCGCCATTGGGTCGATTGTCGTCCCCGCCACGGACTGGGTGCATGATGTACCCAACAAGATTCCGAAAGTGAGAGCGGCGCTCGAACCGGTCTTCGACCTCTACAAGAATCTCGACCGCTTCATCGAGAAGACGTCTGCGCAGATCGCCCTTTCGCGCGGCCCGCAGCGGACTGTCCAGGTCGAGACGCCCAATTCGATGCTCGGTTTACTCACAAGCTCCGCGCCGCACCTGCTGATCCAGCTCTTCTTCTCACTCTTGGTGATCTTCTTCTTCCTCGCCGGCTGGACCGCCATGCGGAAGAAGACGATCGTTAGCCGTGGCAGCTTCGAGGGCGCACTAACGACGGCACGCGTCATTCAGCAGGTCGTCGACGCCACTTCGACCTATCTCGGCACGATCACGCTCATCAACGTCGGGCTGGGCGCGCTAACCGCGGGCGCGCTGTGGATGCTCGGAATGCCGTCGCCGATCATGTGGGGCGGCATTGTCGCGGTGGCGAATTACATCCCGTATCTTGGGCCGATCGTCTGCGCGCTGCTGCTCTTCCTCGGCGGCTTGATGACCTATCCGGACATCTGGGGCGCTTTGTGGCCGCCCGCGGCATTCATCTCGTTCCACCTGATCGAGGCGAATTTCTTCACGCCCATGGTGGTTGGGCATCGGCTTACGATCAGCCCGCTGTCGATCCTGATCTCACTGTCCTTCTGGGCCTGGGTATGGGGAACGACGGGTGCGCTTCTGGCCGTGCCGCTGCTGATCATCATGAAGACTATCTTCTCCGCTGCGGGCACGCCCGACATCGCCGGCTTCCTGTTCGAGCACGGAACGCTGACCCACATCGGTGACCTTGACGAGGAAGAAGTGGAAGATCGGCAGGAAATACAACCTGCAATGGTTGACACCCAGAGGCCCTCCTCCTAGGTCGCCGCCACGCCAAAAACGCGGGTGTAGCTCAGTTGGTTAGAGCGCCGGCCTGTCACGCCGGAGGTCGCGGGTTCGAGCCCCGTCACTCGCGCCACTTTTCACATGTGGTTCGTCTGGATTAGACCCTGCGCTAATGCGTGGGGACGCTTCCGCTTATGCCGCACTCGGGCTTGATCCAGGAGCGGATTCCGCTGCGATCGATCGCGCCTACAAGCGGCTGATCAAGCGACATCACCCGGATCTTGAGGGCGGAGACAGCTCCAGGGCTGCCGAAATCAATCGTGCTTATCGTGAACTGCGGGGCCGATCGGCTGTGAGCGACCCGCTGATCATGCCAGACGACCAGGTCAACGGGACGGGGCGCGCCTGGGTCTGGGCAGCGATCATCATGATTGCTGGGTTGTTCATTCTGTTGTTCGCCACAGGGCCGGTGGGGGCACTCATTCAAGAATTGGCGCCGAAGGAAGTGCGGCCACTCATTGGCCGACCGCCGAGCGCCAAAACGAACGATCCGATGGATCAGCCAATTCATGGCGCCGCCGTAGATTTGGCCGTGCAGAATGCGACGCACCTAGTGAGAGCGCGCAATGAGAGTGGGATTCTCAGTGCCAGTGGTGATTGTCAGGCGACCTTCCGGCAACAGCCAAGTCTTGAGCAACTCGATCGCTGCGCCGCGTTCGATGATGCGGTGGTGCAATTGCAGGACCGGGATCCCAGCTGGGATGGCGGGCCGTTTAGCCAGCTATCGGTCTCCCGACGTCAGTGGAATGCGGCGTCAGCGCTGTCGAGCGACTACCTGGCCGTGGATGGAAGGCTCGACCGGATCCGCTTGCAGGTCGAGCTCGCTCTGGCGGCGCCAAAGCAGCCTCCCGAGACGGATCCGATTAGTGCTGGCCGGTCTGAGGACCCGGAGCCGCGGTAGCGGGTGCTTGCGCTTTGCCGAGCGGCGCCTGGTTTTCGGCCACCGTATCGCCTGAAAGCGCCCACTTCAGATTGTCCGACGTTGCGAACTTCTGCGTGTAGTCCTCATGCTTCACCTCGTCGGAAGCCTTGCGAGCGGCGAGGTTAAAGCGAACTGCGACGCGCTTGTCGCCTCGCATGGACGGTGCGAGCTTGATCGCCTCGGCACCCGGGATGTCCTTGATCGCCTGAGCAACGCTGGAGGGCGTGTTAGCTGTGATGTGCACCGCGGCGAGGGCCGCGGAGCGAAGCGCACGCGCATTGGGCTCGGTGCCGACATAGGACTTCACGAAAGCCCCCGGCTGGCCCCATGAACCGGCCCAGCGATAAAAGATGTGTGCGCCAACGACCGTACTCTTGGCCAGGGTCGAGGCCCAGTAGGGCACGACATAATCGGCGTGATAGTGAGTGGCGTAACCGACGGGCGCGTAGACGAAGCCGGAGAGTGCAGCTTCGGCAATGCGAGAGGCCCGCTTCCAACCCTCGGCGTCCGGCTGGCGATTCATCGACCCGTCGCAAGTGAAGGTGAACTGGCACCCGGTCGGGCGGGTGGATCCCTGATAGACGACGCCGCAGACGCTACCCGGGAAGGCGGGATGGCGGACACGGTTGAGCACCACCTGTGCCACCGCACGCTCGCCGTTATCGTCTTGACTTCCAGCTTCGTAATAGACGGCATTCGTCAGGCACTCGAGCGCCTGCGCCCGGTCGTTGCTGCCGCCCTTGAACACGAATGATTTCGCGGCTGGGTTCGGACCCCGTGCGATCGGGATTTCTTGGTTGACCTGCAGGGCCTGCTCAGGCGCCAGTTTGCGAATGAGCAATGGAGGCGGAGCAGGCGGTGCCGCCTCTGGCGCGGTGCGTGTCAGGTCAGGCGAAGAAGAAACAGCCGCACCGCCGAGAGCGGCCGCAACTGCGAAACTAAGAACGCCGACGCCGATCGTCTCTCGCGGATAAGCGCGCCAGATCGCTTCCGCGCGCACCTTCACGCGCGCAACGTTCCGGCGCAGCCCGTCGAGCGGGCGAGAGAGTGTCAGCGCTTCAGCCATTCAATACTGATATACCTACGTAATACAGTTATTTCAATTACGAGGCTGAGAAGCCCCCCGAAACGAGCCCGTTTCCATCCATCTTATCAATGGTTTCAAAGGGATGATCCAGGCTATTCCCATAAAGAGATAGTATGGCGCCTGTGCCAGTACAGGCCATTTGCCGACGACCGGGGCCAGACTTGCGACGAATGCCGCCCAGCCGACAATCAGAACGAGGATGAGCCCGATACCGACGAGCTTGCGCGAGGAGGGCTCTGCCATTCGGCGCCTATAGCTCAGAGGATCCGACGAGTCTCAGGGCGCTTTTGGAGCCGCAGCGAAGGGGTTATCAACGGCAAGAAAGGTGAGCATCCCTTGACGACGCGTACGATCGGCACAGCGCAAATCCTTACCGGCACAGCGGCGGCGCTGGCCATGCTGTACTTCCTGCGCGGTATCCTGATCCCCTTCGTGATTGCCTTCGTGCTCACCGTACTGGTCAGCGCGCTGGTCCGCTTCATTCAGAACCGCTGGCGAAAAGCGCCGCCATGGGCGGTCGCGGCGCTGGCGGGGCTCGTGGTGATATTCTGCGCAGCCGCCGGACTATTCGTCATGGTCCAAGGCACCGTGCAGATCGTGAGCGAAGGCCCATTGCTTGCCCATCGCATCGACCAGATCATCGTCGACGCGGGCCGGTCGCTCCATCTTGAGCGGGAGGTCCATCTGAGCACGATTGTAGGAAGCATCAGCATTCCTGAAATCGCGGGCTCCGTTGCGTCTGGCCTCCAGGGCTTCGCCGCAGGACTGCTGCTGATGATCGTCTATTTCGGCTTCATGCTCGCCGGGCGACGGCGCATCAGCCAGAAGATCGATGTGGCCGCGGGCTCCTCGAAGCGGGCCGCTCAGATCAAAGGTGTCGTCAGCCGTGCGGCAACGGACATCGAAACCTACGTCTGGGTTCAGACCGTCACCGGGGTCATGCTTACCCTGGCAGCGGTCATCGTGATGATGGCCGTTGGATTGAACAACATCCTCTTCTGGACAGTGCTCTTCTTCCTGCTGACGTTCATCCCAAACATCGGAATTACCATTGGTTCGATCCTGCCCAGCCTGTTCGCGCTGATTCAGTTCCCCACCTATTGGCAAGCTGTAGCCATCTTCGTCGTCACGCAGATTGCCGCGACGATTGTCGGCAACTTCATCTACCCGCGAATGCAGGCTGAGACGCAAAACATCGATCCAGTGGTGACGTTGCTCGCGCTGGCATTCTGGACCGTGCTTTGGGGCATTGCAGGGGCCTTTTTGGCCGTTCCGCTGACCCTTATGTCGATGATGGTATTCGCGCAGTTCGAAAGCACGCGTTGGGTTGCCGCCCTTCTGTCAAACGACGGCAACCCTGTGTTCCGCAAGCCCCACGGGGCTTAGCCCTTAATGATACTGCGCCGATCCGCGCGGGAATTGCGCGTCGATGATCACGCCGTTGGGAAGCTGGCACTGACCAAGGCCGCCGCCCGCCATGCCCGAATAGGGCCTCTGGAGCGTGAAGTGGCAGCGCATGTGGCCGCTCGGTCCCTGCAGGTTAGCGAGGACCTGACCGCTGTAATAGGTGATGGTCTGGTCGTACGGACCCCAGGGGCCCCATCCGCCCCATCCCCAACCCCAGCGGGAGCCCCAGCCGCCCCAGCCGCCCCAGCCACCCCAGCCGCCGCCCCATCCAGCCCAGAGAGGACCGAAGCTGTCGACGCTGCTTTCCGAGGTGACCTGGAAGAATTGTCCCTGATAGGTCGTTCCATCGCTAAGATGGGCGATCATGACGCCTTCGGTGCCACCCTGCTCGGTCCAGGTGAAGTTGGCGTTGAGCTTGCCGTTGAGCGCTTGGCCGGTACCGATGCCAGTCGTCGTGCAGCCCGCAATGGCGGTCGCCGCGAGTGCTAAAGCACCAATTCGAATGGAAGATTTTGACATTGCGAGCTCCTTTTTCGCTCGCGACCCCTGACGCGAGTGACGCTAGATAACTCCCGCAAAATTAACGGAAGCAATCCAACGATTACGTGCGTGAAATTACCACGCGGGTTCAACCTGCGGAAGCAGGCCGGAAACCAATTTAATGATAGTGCCCGCGAAGGCCGAACGCCTGGATGCAGTCGTTCCTGCTGACGAACATCATCTCGAAGATGAAGGGATCGTTTTCTTCGAGAAAATCGCACTGATGTGCGACCTCGCCCCGGGACTGATTGTTCGCGGTGTTGATGTAGGAGACGCACTCGCCCTGATTGGAATTCGGTCGCGACGGCAGCAGCTCGCGGCACTGGTCGATCGCTGGATTGGGGTCAGCGAACGCAGGTGCAGTGGGCAAAATCGGCGTGAGCTGAGCGGCGAGGATAACAGCCGCGTACAATGCGACGCTGGTACGAGACATATGGATCTCCCCCTTGAAACCCAAGTGCTTGGGCTAAAGGGGAGATTATGCGTTAAGCGGAACGCCGTAAAGGTCGTGTTCGTCGCTGTCCTCGACGAGGACAGTGGCCAGATCGCCCGGTTTGAGCCCGCCGGCGTCGCGCAAATGAACCTCGCCATCGATCTCTGGCGCGTCCGCCTTCGAGCGCCCCGTAGCGCCGCCTGTCTCCCCATCGACCGCATCGATGAGCACGTCGATCGTCGAGCCGACTTTCCGCTCGAGCTTTTCCGCGGAGATGCGCGCCGACAGCGCCATCACCCGTTCGAAGCGCTCCTGCTTGATGTCTTCGGGGACCTGATCGGCCATGTTGGTTGCGGGTGCACCTTCGACCGGTTCGAACTTGAACGCGCCGACCCGATCGAGCTGAGCTTCCTCGAGCCAAGCGAGAAGATAGGCAACGTCCTCATCCGTCTCGCCGGGGAAGCCGAGCACGAAGGATGACCGGATGGCGAGATCCGGCACCTGCTCGCGCCACGAGCGGATGCGCTGGAGTACCTTCGCGTCGTTCGCCGGGCGCCGCATTGCGCGCAGCACGTTCGGGCTCGCATGCTGGAACGGAATATCGAGGTAGGGGAGAACCAAGCCTTCCGCCATCAGCGGAATGACATTGTCGACGTGCGGATACGGATAGACGTAGTGCAGGCGCACCCAGGCGCCGAGCTTGCCGAGCTCGCGCGCCAGATCCGTCATGTGGGCGCGGACGTCCTCGCCCTTCCACGGCCAGGCCTTGTGACGGACGTCGACGCCGTAGGCCGACGTGTCCTGGCTGATGACCAGCAGTTCCTTCGTCCCGGCCGCGATGAGCTTCTCGGCTTCACGCAGCACCGCATCGGGGCGGCGGCTCATCAAATCGCCGCGCAGGTGCGGTATGATGCAGAAGGCGCAGCGGTGATTGCAGCCCTCCGAGATCTTCAGATAGCTGTAATGCCGCGGGGTCAGCTTGAGGCCGGCCTCGGGCACCAGATCGACAAATGGTGAGGGGACTGCCGGAGCCGCTTCGTGGACGGCCGCGATGACTTCCTCATATTGATGCGCGCCCGTGATTGCGAGCACATCGGGAAAGCGTTCGCGGATTGCTTCCGCTTCCTTGCCCATGCAGCCTGTAACGACTACGCGGCCGTTTTCCGCGATGGCTTCGCCGATCGCCTCAAGGCTTTCTTCCTTGGCGGAATCCAAGAAACCGCAGGTGTTGACGAGCACCACGTCAGCCCCGGAATAGTCGGGCGACATGTCGTATCCGTCGGCGCGCAGCTTGGTCATGATGCGCTCGCTGTCGACCAGATTCTTGGGACAGCCGAGCGAGACCAGGCCCACCCGCGGGGGCTTAGGGAGAGTTGTGACGTTCATCGGAAGGGCTGGCCCAATATAGGAAGACTTGGGCGAAAACTAGGCGTCGTCGCGCTTGTTCATTGCGCACTGCGGCGGCTAAGAGCCGGGCCGCCTAGCAATGGGGGATTAGTGAATGCGCATCGCGATGATCGGCACCGGCTATGTCGGACTCGTCTCCGGCGCCTGTTTCGCCGACTTCGGCCACCAGGTCTGCTGCATCGACAAGGATGAAGCCAAGATCGACGGCCTCAACAACGGCAAGATGCCGATCTGGGAGCCGGGTCTCGAAGCGCTGGTGAAGGCCAATGTCGATCGTGGGCGCCTGACCTTCACGAAAGACCTGACCGCCGGCGTGGCCGAAGCGGAAGCCGTGTTTATCGCCGTCGGAACGCCCGCTCGCCGCGGTGATGGACACGCGGATCTCACCTTCGTCTTCCAGGCGGTTCGCGAGCTGGCGAAGGTGATTGCGCCGGGTACGGTTGTCGTCACCAAGTCGACGGTCCCCGTCGGTACGGGCGACAAGATCGAAGAAATTCTGCGCGAAGAGGGCGTCACGGACGTGTCCGTTGCTTCCAACCCCGAGTTCCTGCGTGAAGGCGCCGCGATTGCCGACTTCAAACACCCGGACCGCATTGTCGTCGGCGCCGAGGACGACAGGGCACAGGACGTGCTGCGGGAGATCTATCGGCCGCTGTTCCTCAACCGTGCACCGATCCTGATCACCGGCCGCCGCACGGCGGAGCTGACCAAATATGCCGCCAATGCATTCCTTGCAGTGAAGATTAGCTTCATCAATGAAATCGCGGACTTGTGCGAAGCTGTTGATGCCGACGTGCAGGACGTCGCGCGCGGCATCGGCCTCGACAACCGCATCGGTCCGAAGTTCCTGCACGCCGGCCCTGGATATGGCGGAAGCTGTTTCCCCAAGGATACGCTGGCGCTTCTGCAGACCGCGGATGAAGCGGGGATCGATCAGCGGATCGTCCGCACCACCGTGGCGGTGAATGACGAGCGTAAAGCCGCCATGGCCGATCGTGTGATCCGCGCTGTCGGTGGCGATATTTCCGGCAAGCGCGTCGGCGTGCTGGGCTTGGCGTTCAAGCCGAACACCGACGATATGCGCGACGCGCCCTCGATTCCGCTGGTCAATAATTTGCTCGAGCGTGGTGCCGAGATTCGTGCTTTCGATCCGGTCGCCCAGGAGCAGGCCGAGAAGATCTTCAAGGACATCACCTTCTCGTCCGACGCCTATGCAGCAGCTGATGAAGCGGACGCGCTGGTGATCGTGACGGAGTGGGACGAGTTTCGCGCGCTCGACCTCGACAAGCTCGCTGCGAAGATGCGGGGCAAGGTCCTCGTCGACCTTCGCAACGTCTATAGCCGCGATGAAGCGGAAGAGGCGGGCCTCTGCTACTTCGGCGTCGGGCGCGGCTCCCTTTAGGGGCGGTCCCAGCACAGTTTCCAACCGGTTGAATCTCTCTATGGTTCGGACCGGATGAGTGTATCGCCGAGAATTGCCGTAGTCGGACTTGGCTATGTCGGCCTGCCCCTGGCAGTCGCACTTGCACGGCGGTTCGATACGGTCGGCTTCGACATCGACGCGAAGAGGATCTCGGAGCTTTGCGCCGGAAGCGACCGCACGCACGAAGTAAGTTCCGATGAGTTGGCGGCGTCGAAACTCCGCCCCACTGACAGCGTCGAGGACCTCGCAGGCGCCGACGTTTTCATCATTACCGTTCCAACGCCCGTCGATCAGGCGAACCGGCCCGATCTCGGCGCCGTCATGAGCGCGACGAGAACGGTGGCTGGCCTGATCGATCCGAGCCGGCGCCCAACGATCGTCTACGAAAGTACGGTCTATCCCGGCGTCACGGAGGACATGTGCGGCCCCGAAATCGAACGCGTTTCCGGACTGAAGCGCGGGCAGGATTTCCGGCTTGGTTATAGCCCCGAACGGATCAATCCTGGCGACAGGGAGCACACGATCGACCGCATCACGAAAGTGATCGCAGGTGAGGATGCGGAAGTGCTCGACCAGCTCGAGGGCATCTACGGCTCAATCACGGAAGGCGGTGTCTTCCGCGCGGCCTCGATCAAGGCAGCCGAGGGAGCGAAGGCGATCGAAAATGCCCAGCGCGACATCAACATCGCCTTCATGAACGAGGTCGCGCAGATCTTCTCGAAGATCGACGTGTCGGTCTGGGATGTTCTTGCAGCGGCGAAGACGAAATGGAACTTCCTCGGATTCGAGCCGGGACTAGTCGGCGGTCACTGCATCGGCGTAGATCCTTATTACCTCAGCCATCTCTCGCAGCAGCTGGGTCACAATCCTCAAGTCATCCTCGCGGGTCGAGGCACGAACGACGGCATGGGCGCCTGGATTGCCGAGACGCTGCACGAACGCCGCGGCAAAAGCGGATCCGCTCTCGTGCTGGGGCTCACGTTCAAGGAGAATGTGCCCGACCTTCGCAACAGCCGCAGCTTCGACCTGATCCGGCGGCTGGAAGAGCTGGGACATTCCGTCGACGTAGCCGACCCTTATGCGTCGGCCGATCAGGTGCAGCGCGAGCATGGCCTGAGTGTCACAGAGCTGGACGGGAGACGCTACGACCTCGTCGTCGGTGCGGTCTCCCATGGTGAGTATCGTGAACTTGGACCGGACCGCCTGGCTTCATTGCTCGCCTCGCAAGGCACACTCGCCGATCTCAAGGGCATGTGGCGCGATATTGAGCTTGGTCCTCATATCGACCGCTGGACGCTTTAAAGGCGCACCCCATCCAAAACGGAGCTATTTTCCTTAGGAATGGAGGAACTTCGGCGATAAAGCCGACGGGCCGTATAGGCGGGTTTGAACAGGGGATGCATGGACGCGGCCACTCGAAGGCGAGCTCTCGAAGCCCCCGCTGACAAGAAGGCGAGCGCTGCGGCCCGCGCCTCGTTACTCAATCGGCGCCGCTTCCAGTTCGCCTGCGCCATCGTCTTGGGCGCGATTGCCCCATGGTTGCTGCGCGGCCCGGTTCTTCCGGGTACGCTGACCGAGGCAGCCAGCCTGAACACGCTGATCGGCAACACGATCGCGATCGTCATCGCATTCTGGATGCGGCTGTCGATCGAGACCTATCCAGGCATCCGCCGCAGCTACGTGATCTTTCCGGCCGCGCTGACGGGACACGGGATCATGCTCACGTGGTTCGTCGCCACGCGTTTTCCTTATGATCGTGTCGGCCTGGCGTTGGGCTTCGGCCTACATGTCGCCTGGCTCTACCTGCTTTATTTCGCTTCGAACCGGGTGCGCCGCCGCTTCGCGGTCGTGCCGTATGGAGCGATCGAGCGGCTTATCCAGATCGAAAGCATCGATTGGCTGGTCCTTCGCCGGCCGCGGCTTCAAGACGCGCGTGGATGCGAGGCCATTGTCGCCGACTTTTCCGCGAAGCTCCCCGATGAATGGGAGTCGTTCCTCGCTGACGCCGCGGTAGGGGGGCGGGTCGTCTATCAGGTCAAGCAGCTCTGGGAATCTCTCTCCGGTCTTGTTGAGATCAAACAGCTGTCAGAGAATAGCTTCGGCTCACTCGTTCCCATGCGTGGCTACTTTCACCTGAAGGGTCTGATCGATTTTGTTTTCGCCATTCTCGTCTTGCCAATTGTGCTGCCCTTCATGGCCATCATCGGTCTGGCGATCCGCCTCGACAGCGCAGGCCCAGTCTTTTTCCGTCAGAAGCGGATCGGCCACGGCGGCAAGCAGATCACGGTCTACAAGTTCCGAACGATGCGTCCGGTCGTGGTCGAGGACGAACGACGCGCCCTCATGACCAGCGACGACGATGATCGTGTCACGAGGGTGGGTAGGGTGCTCCGTGATCTTCGCATCGATGAGCTTCCCCAGATCTTCAACATCTTGATGTGGCAGATGAGCTGGATCGGTCCTCGACCGGAGGCGAAGCTCCTCTCAGGCTGGTACACCGAGGAAGTCCCATTCTACCGCTACCGCCACGTTGTGAAGCCAGGCATCACCGGCTGGGCGCAGGTGAACCAGGGCCATGTGGCGGAGGTCGCGGACATCCACCGGAAGCTCCAGTACGACTTCTACTACATCAAATATTTTTCGCCGTGGCTCGACATCCTGATCGTGTTCCGGACGATCAAGACGATGGTGACGGGCTGGGGCGCTCGCTGATTCGCCGGAGTGCCAGCGGAGCGGTTTCCTTCATCAGAAAGAAGATCGGCAGCACCGCAACCGCGACAAGCGCGATCATGGCTCCAGGCGCCATGGTCCACCCGGTGCGCTCGACCAGCAGCTGAGCGACATAAGGGGTCAGGCCGCCGAACACCGCCGTCGCCATCGTTGCTCCGAGCGCAAGGCCGGTGACGCGGCCTTCGCCCGGGAATTGCTCCGCGGTGGCCACGGCACCGACTGCACTGACGGCGCCCGCAAGTGCGGCAAGGGCAGTCGCTCCGAGTAAGGCCTGCAAGTGCGATCCGCTCGCCATGAGGGAGAACATGGAAATCGGGAGCAATGCGCTGCCGATACACAAAGCGATTAGCATGGGACGTCGTCCGACATGATCGGACCAAAGTCCGACAAATGGCGTGACCAGGATCACGACGACCGCCGCAATGGTGGAAAGCCAGAGTGCCACGGATTCGCTCAGCGATCCCGCTGACGTGAGGAACGCAGGCACATAGGTGATTCCGACATAGTAAGTGATCGATCCAAGTGCGGAGATGGAGAAAGCGCGTGCAATGCCTCCGCGATGGTGCCGCAAAGCATAGCCGAGGGGCTCTGCGGGAACGGTTCCATGCGCTTGCTGCCTGCGGAACTCCGGTGACTCGTGCATCGTCGAACGCGCGATCCAGACCGATCCAGCGAGCAATGCTCCGAACAGGAAGGGAATGCGCCAGCCCCAGCTCTCGAGCGCTGCATCGCTCATCAGGCTTACCGTCAATGCGGATATCCCAACGGCGAGCAGTCCGCCGACCTCGCTCGCTGCCGATGCCGACGAGGCAAGAAGACCGCGCCGTTCGGGCCTCGAACCTTCAAGGAGATAGGCGACCACCCCCGTATATTCGCCGCCTACGGAAAACCCCATCACGCAACGGAGCAGGAGGAGCAGCCAACCTGCCGCGGGGCCGATGTCGGCTCGTGTCGGAAGAAGTGCCGTGGCCAGCATGGCAGCGGTCATGAGTGCGACGGAAATGAGCAGCATGTGCCGGCGCCCGAGCCGATCGCCGATGTGACCGAAGAAGATCGCGCCCAACGGTCGCATCAGATAGGCGATCGCAAACCCGCCCAGCGTGATCAGAAGTGACTGAGCGCCACCGCCATAGAAGACGCGAGACAGTACCGTGGCGAAGTAAAGGTAGAGCGTGAAATCGTACCACTCTACGACCGTCGAGAAGGCGGCGACTGCTAGCGACGCGCGCGAAACAGGATGCCCGGCGGGCGGCTCAGTCTCGGGTTCGCGGGGCGATCTCATCCAGATGGATTAGCATGTCCGCTGGATCGTCATAGACGCGCAGCGCACCAGCTCGCTCAAGTTCCTCGCGCCCATAGCCGCCGGAGAGCAGGCCGATGCCAAGCGCGCCGCAGCGCGCGGCGGCGATCATGTCCCAGATGCTGTCGCCGATGACGTAGGAGCCTACGGTGCTCGTCCCGAGACGTCGCGCCGCTTCGACGAACAAGTCCGGATCCGGCTTTGCGTACTGAACCATGTCGCGCGTGATCACCGTTTGCTTCTCCGGGTCCACGCCAAGGCTCCGCAGGTTCGTCTCTGCAGTTCGCATGCGTCCGCTCGTTGCGATCGCCCAAGGCAGTCCCTGGCGGCTAAGCTCCTGAAGGAGATCGACGGCGCCCGGCAGCGGGGGCACGTCCTTCGAAATCTGACGGAAGAAATCCGCGTGGAGGTCTCGCAGCCGCTGCGTCGTTTCTTCGTCGATCGGCCTACCGATCTCGCGTTGAAGCTGTGCGGTGAACAGTCCCCCGCTCATCCCGATCTTGCGATGGATCCGCCAGACACTGAGCTCGATCCCTTCCTCGCGCAGCGCGAGATGCCAAGCTCGGACGTGGTTGTAGACGCTATCGACGAGGGTGCCGTCCAGATCGAACAGGAAGGCCACGGGTCCGGCCACTCAAGCACTCCTTTCGAGCATCCACTTGGCCGCCGCGTCCAAAGCGTCGGCCTCGGCCTCGGCTGCCGTGCGCCCACTCTTCGCCGCGACCTTGAATGAATGGTCCGCGTGGGCGACGAGGTGAAGCGTGGCGCGGTCGCCGAGGTCCGCGATGACGCCTCGAAGCAGCGGAAGTTCCGCGAGAGCGTCGCGATCGCCCGAAACAAACAGCATCGGAATGTCGATGTCGGCCAGATGCGCGGCCCGCTCGACGCCCGGCTTTCCCGCGGGATGTAGAGGGAAGCCGAGGAAAACCAGGCCCTTCACCCGCGGCAGCGGCTCGATCGACTGGGCTTGCGAAGTCATTCGGCCCCCGAACGATCGGCCGCCAGCGAAGAGCGGCAGATCTGGCGCCAACCTAAGGGCTCCCGCAGCGGCTCCGCGAACTGCCGCGTGAGCGATCTTGGGGGAGTCTGGCCGCCGCGAGCCCTTCTCCATGTAGGGGAACTGATAGCGCAGCGTCGCGATCCGACGCTTTGCGAGGCCTTGAGCGTTGGACTCCATCGCGCTGTGGGTCATTCCAGCGCCCGCGCCATGAGCGAAAAGATAAAGAGCCTGCGCATTGTCGGGGTGCAGGAAAAGGCCAGTGATCTCATCTTCGCCGACGGCGATCTTGATCGTCTCCGCTTCCATCCGAGGGACCTCGCGCTGGTATGTTGCCGTAGGGGAAATGCTCCCCTAATCCGAGCCCCTCGCAGCAGGGGTTTTCATGTTCAACTGGTTCCAGCGCCTTCTTCCGAGGACGGGCGACTTCTTCGGCATGTTCGAGGCGCATGCGGCGACCATCGTGGGCGCCGCGCAGGCGATGACGAAGCTTGTCGATGGCGGTGTTCCGGCGAAGCAGTACATTGTGGAGATCGACCGGCAAGAGCATGCCGCCGACGATATCATCCGCCAGGTGCTACGGACTGTCCGCCGGACTTTCCTGACGCCGTTCGACCGCGGAGCCATCACCTCACTGATCGGAGCTATGGACGACGCGGTCGATGAGATGCAGGCCACGGCGCGCGCCATCGACCTCTACGAACTCGACGTGTTCGAACCGCAGATGAAGAACATGGTCGGAATGATCGCCGAATCGGCGAACCTGATCGCGGAGGCAATGCCGCTGTTACGGGATATCAGTCGCAATGGCCCCCGCATCCACACGATTACCGAACGTGTGGTTCGCCTCGAAGGTGATGCCGACGACTCCCATGCCAAAGGCCTGAAGTTGGCGTTTACGGCGCATTCCAAAGATCCCATGCAATTCATTGTCGCGAGGGAGATCTACAAGCATCTCGAGCGGATCACCGACGCGATGGAAGATGTCGCCAACGAGATCGACGGCATCGTGATCGATCACGCCTGATCGCCCATGCACGAACTCGCACTTCCGTACCTCGTCGGGCTGATCGTCGTTGCACTTGCATTCGACTTTCTGAATGGGCTCCACGACGCGGCGAACTCGATTGCGACCGTCGTTGGAACCCGCTTGATCAGTCCTGTGGCGGCGGTCGGGTTCGCAGCCTTCTTCAATTTCGCGGCTTATTTCCTGGCGCTTCATTGGCCGGCATTGCACAAAGTCGCAGATACAATCGGCAAAGGGCTGATCGACAAGGATGTCGTGACCCCTGCCGTGATCTTCGGCGCGCTTGTCGGCGCGATGTTCTGGAACGTGGTGACGTGGATTAAAGGCATCCCATCCTCATCGAGCCACGCTCTGGTTGGCGGCCTCGTAGGCGCCGGCGTGGCACATGCGGGTTTTCCAAGCATCCAGTGGGTCGGCCTCAACAAGACGCTGATCGCGATCGTGCTTTCCCCAGTGCTGGGCCTGGTAGTCACGATGATGATCATGTTGGCGACAAGCTGGTTGGCCGTCAGAGCGAGCGCGCGCGGCTCGGAGCGCACCTTTCGCGGACTTCATTTGCTTTCCGCAGGGTCCTATTCGCTCGGTCATGGGCTGAACGACGCTCAGAAGACCATGGGCATCATCACGGTGCTGCTCTTCTCTACAGGGCATCTGCAGGGCGAGTTCGAAGTGCCTGGCTGGGTCGCGCTCTCTTGCTATATCGCCATGGGCCTGGGCACCTTGAGCGGTGGCTGGCGCATCATTGAAACCATGGGAACGCGGATCACCAAGCTCAATCAGCAACAGGGCTTCTCGGCATCGGCTGGAGGCTCGATCATGCTTTTCGCCGCATCTTACTTGGGCATCCCCGTGTCGACGACGCATACGATCACAGGCTGCGTCATTGGCGCGGGCGCCGCGCGGCGGGCTTCCGCGGTGCGTTGGGGCATCGCTGGGAACGTCGCCATCGCGTGGGTGATCACGATACCCGCTTCAGCCTTCGTCGCAGCCTTATTCTACTGGCTCATCAGCGGTTATTTCGTCCGCGTAGGTGTGATCCTCGGTCTTCTCACCTTCGTGATCTATTCTGCGCGCGCATGGCGCATTCAGACCTGATCGTCCCAGCCTGACACGACCTAAACTGCGTCATTCCCCAGGCGGAGCGCTCATGCGAAACTGCGGGCAGGGATCGGACATCAGGAGGTTGGTGCCGTGCCTTTCGGCAAAAAAAAGATCGTCAACGTTTGTCGTCGCCGCTCGGCGAGGGAGCAAGTCATGCTAGCGGCATCGGCCATGTCGATCACGCGGTCCCGGGCAGTCGTGATTTCCGATCTCTCTTTGCAAGGTGCCCAGCTTGACGGCCGGGACTTGCCCGCGCCCGGAGACGATGTGCTTCTCGTGGTGAGCAAGATCGATGGAATGGCAAAGGTCGTGTGGCGAGGTGCCGACAAGTGCGGCATCAAGTTTGATCAAGCGCTACGCGAAGAGGCCGTCGCATACATGAAGCAGGAAGCCACCTGGGCTGCGGTGACGGGGTGGGAGCGCTAGGCTAAGCGAGCCGCCGTTCTTGCAGGCTGCGCAGGGCGCCCGGCATCGGAGGCCGGCAGCGCTTATCGCACCCATGCCTAACCGAATTTAAACCACATAGGCTGCATCTGCGTGCGACGAGGAGCCTCGCGTGGGAAGTTTCAGACGAATTCTAAGGACCGGCGCGCAGCCCGAAGCGGAGGAAGTGCGCCCGCAAACCGGGCGGGCCGAAGCGCTGCTCGAAGAGTTCGAAGCAAGCGAGAAGGGCTGGTTCTGGGAGACCACCCGGGACGGCAACCTTTCCTACATCAGCGATTGCGTGGCGCGTGCGCTCGGGCGCGAGCCGGCCGATCTCGTCGACCGTCCGTTCACCGATCTCATTTCCACCGAGAGCGCGGACGGCAGTGCCACGTCCGAGCGAACCCTCGGCTTCTATCTCTCGTCGCACGTGGCCTTCCAGGACCTGATCGTCCGCGCGAAGACGAAGAACGAAATCTGGTGGTCGATCTCAGGCCGCCCGGTCCATGACGAGATCGGGCGCTTCTTCGGCTATCGTGGGTTCGCCTCAGACTTGACCAAGATGCGCCAGTCGGAGGTCGAACTCGATCGCTTGGCGCGGCAGGATTCGCTCACCGGACTTGCCAACCGTGAGGCACTTCGCCGCGCTCTCGACGACGCTCTGGTCAGCGCCGTGCGCCGGAAGCACCGCTGCTCGGTCTTCCTGCTAGACCTCGACCGCTTCAAGGCGGTCAACGACACCCTTGGCCACCCTGCGGGCGACACGCTGCTCCGTCTCGTCGCGCTGCGACTGACTGACGAAGTCGGCAGTAATGGGCAGGTTGGGCGTCTCGGTGGCGACGAGTTCGAGGTTGTCCTTCCCACCATGTCGTCGCAGCCGGAGCTGTCGAAGCTCGCCCAGGGCATTATCGACAGTCTGTCGCGGCCTTATACGATTAACGGCACGGCCGTTTCGATCGGCGCCTCGGTGGGCATCGTGACGTCCGACTATGACGACCGCACGTCGGACGACCTGATGCGGGACGCGGACCTTGCGCTCTATGCCGCAAAGGCCGCGGGGAAGGGGTGCTTCCGCTTCTTCGCGTCCGAAATGCATGAGGCAGCACGCGAGCGTCAGCTCATGGAATCCGACCTTCGGGTGGCGCTGGAGAAGCAGCAGCTGCGGGTTGTCTTCCAGCCCTGTGTCGACGCATCGAGCGAAGCGGTCACCGGTTTCGAAGCCTTGCTGCGCTGGGACCATCCGGAGCATGGGCCGATCAGCCCGGCAATGTTCATCCCGCTCGCGGAAGAAATCGGCCTGATCAACGAGATCGGCGAGTGGGTACTCCGCACCGCCTGCGCCGAGGCCGCGAAATGGCCGACGAATATTTCCGTCGCGGTCAACCTCTCGCCCATCCAGTTCAAGAGCCACTCGCTACCTGCGACAGTGAGATCGGTCCTCAGCGACACCGACTTCCCGGCGAAGCGGCTGGAGCTGGAGATCACCGAAGGCGTGTTCCTCAGCAATGACGAGCACGTCCACGAGATGATCGGCAATCTGAAGGACATTGGCGTAAAGCTCGCGCTGGACGACTTCGGAACGGGCTACTCAAGCTTGAGCTATTTGCAGCGCGTACCGTTCGACAAGATCAAGATTGACCAGAGCTTCGTCCGCGGCGCCTGCGATCCGACGAGCCGTAACTCCTCGCTTATCCGCGCCATGGTTGGTCTTGCGTCTGACCTGCAGATGCAGACCACTGCCGAAGGCGTGGAGACGCAGGACGAGCTTCAGTTGGTGAGGGATCTAGGCTGCTCGCTGGTGCAGGGCTACATTTTCGGTAAGCCAATGCCCGCCGAAGAGGCGGCCGAGCTAGCGCAGAAGGGGGCGGCAACGCGCCCTGACGCGCACCTCACCCCGCGCGAGCCGCGCATCAGGATCATTCGGGCGGCCCTCATCCACTTCAACGGGCAGGTGAAGGGTGCTCGCCTGCGCAACATCTCGAGCGGCGGAGCCTTGGTGGAAGCGCGCGAGGAAATCCCGGTCGGGTCGGAGATCAAGCTCGATTTTGGTGCTGGCGGCCTGATCAATGCAGAGATACGCTGGGCGAAGGGTACCCAGTTCGGCGTTCAGTTCAAAGAGAAGTTCAACCTCAAGCTGCTGCAACCTGCAAAGGTCGAAGCCAAGCCATCTGCCGTCATGACGCCAAACTATCTATCAGCCGCCGGAGACGGTTCGCACGGGAAGTGAACCTCGGTTCCCGACGTGAACACGAATTAAGCAGACAGTCTGATAGATTGGAGCGACTCTTATGGTCGCTGTGCGTTGGAGCCGCCGGGCCGAACCTCCCCAGTATCGGAGCATCTGTATCTACATCTTCTGTCTGATCTTCGGTCATCGCCGATCCCGAAGCCGCGCCTATTTCGTGCCGCGGCTCGATCGGTGGCGGAGTTTCTGCAGGCGCTGTGGGACACCGATGCTGCGCGATGAGCACGGAAAATGGCATCTCGAGGACTAGAGGCCGATCATTCAGCTCCCAGCACCCAGCCCAACGCGGCCAGGATGAGCATGCAGATGACGTATCCCGCGATCGTGAAGGCGAGCGAGAGCAACCAGCCTTGGCGGGTGGACCGGTGAAGCCAGGCAGCCTCCGTGCAGAGATAAGAGACGGTCGCTGCTGTCGCCAGGACAAAGGCCGACAGTTCGATCACCGGATGTCGGAACCTGATCGCGGTAGAGGCCAGGCTTAAGGCCAAGGCGAACGGGCCCGCCAGGAAGCACTGGGCGTAGAAGGGTTCCTGAAGCGTATTCCGGTCGACGCGGTCCCCGGTGAGGAGGGTCTCGATGGTCGCCATTGCAACCGGGAAGATCGCGAAGGCCACGATCCGGAAGATGATCAGGCTGGTGTCGTCGTCGATCAGGTCGGCTAATCCGACGGTGTTACTGACGACGTTGCTATCGCCGACGAACGCTAACTCAACCAGGTGAGCAATGATCACCGTCACCAGCAGGAAGATCGGAGGGCGGAGCGTTTCACGGAATTGCTCGCGGTCGTCTTTCCGCAGCTCGCGGCGAGCATATTCCATCGTTCGAAGAGGGTGGCGGACGGAACGCCAGAGCGTCACCGGATAGAAGAACAGCCACGTCATGAGCTCGTAGAGCAGTTCGTCGAGCGATTTCATGATGTGGAAGAAAAGCATCGCAGCCCCCGCTGAGCAGATCTGCATTAGCAGAGCTTCGTCGCCTCGTCGCGGCTCCACGCGTTTCCATTTCGTCAACAAATGTCGGGTAGCTGACGTAATTGGCGTGGCGGTGGATTGGACAACGGGGGACACCGCCCATGAAGTTTTTGAAGGCTAATCGACGTCCTTTGACACCCGAGGACGAAGCCGTGATCGCACGGCTGAACGCGCTCGCCGATCGTACGCGATTGGGCCTGTCGGATAATCCGCGGCCCGAGCAGCCGTATGAACTTGAGCAGCTTGCGCCGACGGAGGCTCCCACGGATTCTGCTGAAGGCTCCGACGCGCTAGAAACCCGGGACGCGCTGCAATGAAGAAACCTGCATCGCTCAATCGGCTGCGTGATATCTCCAAGCAGCGCTCCATTCGTCGGCCGCTGGCTGACGCAGATTCCCCCGATGATCCGCAGGATCCGAAAGTGTCAGCTCCCAACGTGATCGAGTGGCCGATCGGCCGCTGACCTCGCAGAGAGGTAGGAGGCTGATCTGGGTTAGTGGTTTTTCCAGACTTTTAACCCTGAACGAACACTCGCTGCTAACCTCAAGATACTTAACTCGAAAGTGGCGTGGGGCCGCATTTATTGCGAGGCCGAGTATGAGTAGTTTTGGGAAGTCGCAGGGTGGCGGCAGGCGCAAAGCCGCGCGCGATACAGTGCCGCAACTGGCAGTTCTGTCGACAATCGCTAGCGACCGTCGGGTAGGTTTGATCAATGTCTCGAATGAGGGCGTCCGCCTGACGGCTCCCGATCTGCCCGCTGAGGGCGAAGACGTAGTCTTTCAGGCGGAGAGTATCCAATCTTTCGGCCGTGTCGTCTGGTCGCGAGGTGGCCAGTGCGGTGTCCAGCTGGACCCGCCTCTGGCCGTGGACCAAATCGAGCGGCTGCGGAGAGAAGCGAACATCGGATGAGTTCGTTCTAGCGGACACTGGCGGGGGCCTGCGTTGCGGATTGCCGAAGGAACGTTCGGCAAGCGCCTTCGTTGGCGTGCAGGATTGCACGAAAAGGGAGAGGGCCATGAAACGGCTTGCGCTTATCCTCGCAGGAACGGTTGTGCTCGCGGCTTGCGCGACGACCCCACCACCACCGCCGATGCAGACTTGCGCTGACGGCTCGCAGATTCCGGCCGATCAGCCGTGTCCGCCCCCTCCGCCACCGCCGCCACCCCCGCCGCCGCCTCCGGTCGTGTGTCCGGATGGAACGACGGTTTCGGCAGGCCAGACCTGTCCGACCCCGCCGCCTCCGCCGCCCTCACCACGGCGCTCGGGCGAACGGGGCTAAGTGCCAAGATGCACAGAGCTCCGGCTCGAACCGGGGCCCTGCAATTGCCGGTCTGAAGGAAGCTTAGGTGTCGCGGCCTAGCCGCTGCACCTAAGCCAAATGGCCTTCGCTCAGGTAACGCGGCGCGTCTTCACCAGCCTGTAGATGGCCAACAGGACGATTGCGCCTACGGTCGCGATGATGATGTTGACGATATTACCACCGCCAATTCCGAGGCGGCTGGCGATGAATCCGCCGAGCAGGCCGCCGGCAATGCCGATCAGGATCGTCACGATGATGCCGCCGGGATCGTCGCCCGGCATGATCCATTTCGCCAGGATTCCGGCGATCAGTCCAACGATGATCCAGCCTAAGATGCCATATTCCATAGATCGCTCCCTGGAAGTTGAGCAGGTCAACGCAGCTACTGCTGTTCTCTGACTTCTACAGCTCTGCGTTTCTAACCTTTGTTGGCTATTCGGACAAATCCCCTGGAGGGCGCGCCTCCTTCGAGTTCCAACAACGTGTCACTGCTGATAGGCTCCGGAGCATCGCTGGGGGCCGGTTCTATGCACGTCCATGTTCCAAAGCCGCTGCACGGCTGGCGCGAGTTCGCTGGTGAGATCGGCGTCATCGTCCTCGGCATTCTGATCGCACTGGCGACGGACCAGCTCGTCGAGCGCTTGAGCTGGAAGCGTGAAGTTCGCGAGGCGAGGGAGGATCTCCACAGCGAACTCGAGACCAACCTGTTCAATGCCGAAGAGCGAGTGAAGCTGGCCCCCTGCATCGACCGCCGGCTCGATCAGCTGGAGGCAATCATCGATCATCCACCGGCCACGCCCTGGAAGTTACTTCACAATCACGGGGTGACGCCGCTGCGCGTGTGGTCGGCATCCGGCTGGGACAGTGCTGTCGCTGCCGGCACCGTTCCGCACATGGGCAACAAGGAGCGGGCTCAATATGCTGGCGTCTACGCATTCGTCAGGGGGCTGCAGAACCTCGCTAGAGAAGAATTTGCAGTCACCACTGAATTCCAGATGCTCGAACGTGGCGGAAAACTAGGAGAGGCATCCCAGGACAGGCTTCGCGCGAACGTCGCTCGAGTTAGAGGATACAACCGCGTGATGGCACTCGGCGGAACCCAGATCGCGGAGCAAATCCGAGCGCTCGGCGTGGAGCTTTCACCTCAATCTCGCAAGGAGCTGGATGCTCTCACCTGTCCGATGCCTTCGGACACGGTCCCGAGCGCCTGATGCGTCTCCGTCGCGTCGCCTTGTTGGTCGCGATCGGAATCGCAATTGGACCCGTGATCTTCGCCCGGCATTGAGCCGACGCCGAATGGGCTTGTTAAGTTATCATTTAGCGCGCTAATTTTGCACCACGCATCGGGAGTATCGAGCGTGAGTGACGAGTATGTTTGGAAATTTCGTGAGATCATCGACAATTGTCGGCTGCTTGCGGACAGGATCGATCCTCACCCTTCAGCAAGAGCACTTCGCGACGTTGCCGACAGGCTCGAGCTCAACTTTGTAGTGCTTGACGAGGATCGGCGTGCTGCGGCCAATTACGGCGCCGCGAGCCAGATAGGCCCACCCGCCAATAGTTAAAGCGGCTCGACGGCGGGAGCGACCTCGCCGCCGAGCCCGGGACCCGCTCCACCTCCCTTTCAGCTAAAGCAAGCCCCGGCCCGCCATTCGCTTTCGATCTGGGAAGCGTCAGGCAAGCCCACTCAGCTAACCGGACGCGATGAGTGGCATTTAGCACTCGGCGCCATCGATTTTGGATTTCGCGTCATCTGCACAGCACCGGGATTCCTTGGCCGGACATCAAGTTTTCCACTGATAGCAGCGCAATTTTCGCCACCTTACTCCCGCCTCGTTCGATTCAAGAAAGGACATGGCGATGCGTAGATGTGGGCTGATGTCCGCCGCTGTTGCGCTAGCGCTCATAACAAGTCCGGCTCAGGCGCAGCTGCCGACAACCTGGGATGGGCTCGTTCTGGTCCCGTCGAAGAATGTGAAGGCTCTTTACTTGCGTCCGGGCGCAGACTTTCGCGCATACAACCAGGTCATGTTCGACCCGCCTCAGGTGGCTTTCAAGAAAAACTGGGTACGCAATTACAACTTCCAGCAAGACGATCTCGAGAATGACGTAAGCAATCAATATGTCATTCGGGCCGTCGCCTGGGCGCAGAAGAACCTAGCGCAGATATTTCCGGCGAGCTTCACTCGCGACGGGTTCCAAGTCGCGACAGCGCCGGGGACGCACGTGCTCCGGTTAGGCGTTTCCATTCTCGACGTGAACGTCGCGGCCCCGGACGTGTCGGTCGGCATCGAGAGCACTTACACAATCGATTCTGGCTCAGCGACCTATGTCATCGAAGCGCGGGATTCCGTGACGGGTCAGCTTCTAGGCCGCGCGATCGATGCTCAAATAGCGGGCGAGAATACGCCCACTCAACGGAACCGAGCCACGAATGAGGACGACTTTCACGACTTATTCCAGAATTGGGCCAAGATCAGCGCAAAAGGATTGAACACGCTGCGCAGCATGTCGCCAATCAACGCCAGCGGTGTCGTGGAGACGAAGTAGCGGCGTCCCTCTTACGCACTCCGTCAGGCGTCGATTTCGTCGTCTTCCAACGCTGAAGCACGCGATTGGATGAATTCGAAGCGATGCTCGGGATTGCGGCCCATGAGGCGCTCGACGAGATCCTTCACCGGCTGCCGGTCTTCGTAGGCGGCAGGCAGTGTCACGCGAAGCATGGACCGCGTAGCGGGGTCCATGGTCGTTTCCTTGAGCTGGTTCGGGTTCATCTCGCCCAGACCCTTGAAGCGGCTGACCTCGACCTTCTTGCCTTTGAACTCGGTTGCTTCGAGCTCGGCGCGGTGGGCATCGTCGCGAGCGTAAAGCGTCTTCGCCCCGGCGGTGAGGCGGTAGAGGGGCGGCTGGGCGAGGAAGAGGTGGCCGCGCCGCACCAGCTCCGGCATTTCCTGGAAGAAGAATGTCATCAACAGCGTCGCGATGTGCGCACCGTCGACGTCCGCGTCGGTCATGATGATCACGCGCTCGTAGCGCAGCGCTTCCTCGTTGAACTTGTCGCGCACACCGCAGCCGAGCGCGAGATTGAGGTCCGCGATTTCGCTGTTGGCGCGGATCTTGTCGGCTGAAGCTGAGGCCACATTCAGGATCTTGCCTCGGATCGGGAGGATCGCCTGCGTCTTGCGGTCGCGTGCCTGCTTGGCGGACCCACCGGCGCTGTCGCCTTCGACGATAAACAGCTCGGTGCCCTCAGGGTCGTCGTTGGCGCAGTCGGTGAGCTTGCCGGGAAGGCGAAGCTTACGAGCCGAAGTCGCCGTCTTGCGCTGCACCTCGCGTTCGGCGCGCCGCTTGAGCCGCTCTTCCATGCGCTCGACGATCGAGCCCAGCAGCGCGCGACCGCGGTCCATATTGTCGGCGAGGAAGTGATCGAAATGGTCGCGTACTGCGGCCTCGACGAAGCGCGCAGCCTCCAGGCTGGTGAGGCGGTCCTTCGTCTGGCTCTGGAAATGCGGGTTGCGGATGAACACGCTGAGCATCAGCTCGACACCGTTGAAAACGTCGTCAGCGGTGATGTCCTTGGCGCGCTTATTCCCGACCAGCTCGCCAAATGCGCGGATTCCCTTGGTCAGCGCGGCGCGCAGGCCTGCTTCATGTGTGCCGCCGTCCGGCGTGGGGATGGTGTTGCAGTAATAGCTTTCACTTCCATCCGAATAGAGCGGCCAAGCGACCGCCCATTCGGCAGAGCCTTGCGGTGTGCCCGAGGCATCGGCCGGGAAATCCTGGCGTCCGGTGAAGGGCTGGTTGGTGACCGTCGGACGATCCCCAATTTGCTCGGCAAGATTGTCGGCGAGGCCGCCGGGGAAGTGGAAGACCGCCTGTTCCGGGACCTTATCGGACGCAAGGCTTGGGTCGCAGCGCCAGCGTATCTCGACGCCAGCGAACAGATACGCCTTCGATCGAGCCAGCTTGTAGAGGCGCTCAGGATTGAACTTGGCGTCCGCCCCGAAGATCTCGGGGTCGGGTGTGAAAATGACGGTCGTGCCGCGGCGGTTGGGCGCAGCGCCCACTTCCTCGAGCTTCGACGTTGCAAGGCCGCGCGCGAAGGTTTGGCGATACAGTTTTTTCTCGCGCGCAACCTCGATGATCGTCTCGGTGGAAAGCGCGTTCACCACGCTAACGCCGACGCCATGGAGACCGCCGGAGGTCGAGTAAGCCTTGCCCTCGAACTTACCGCCCGAGTGAAGGGTGGTCATGATGACCTCGAGCGCCGACTTGCCCGGGTATTTCGGGTGCGGATCAACCGGGATGCCGCGGCCATTGTCGGTGACCGTCAGCCGGTTGCCCCTGTCGAGCGTGACCTCGATGCGGTTCGCATGACCGGCGACCGCTTCGTCCATCGAGTTGTCGATGACCTCGGCAGCCAGGTGATGAAGCGCGCGATCGTCGGTGCCGCCGATGTACATGCCGGGACGGCGGCGGACAGGCTCGAGCCCTTCGAGGACCTCGATCGCGGATGCGTCGTAGCTGTCGGGTGACGACGAAGAGCCGGAAGACGAAAACAGATCGGACATTTGCTTGGGGTATAGGACCGGGATTTCAGCCGTGCCAAGCTTGCGGCCAGTTGTTTTCCACAGGTCTTGAAAGCGCGAACGGCCGTTCCAAATCAGCGCATGCCGGATGCCATGAGGGTCCGGCGACGGGGCGGCCCTGCTCCATACGCAGCATGCCGCTCCGCCAGTCGCTCAGATGGAGGACATGAATATGCGTAGTGCTTTTGATTTTGCGCCCTATCGGCGTTCCACCGTCGGCTTCGACCGCCTGTTCGACATGCTTGAGAACAGTTCGTTCGGTCAGGGCCAGGAGAATTATCCGCCTTTCGACCTGATCAAGAAGGGCGAGAACGACTATTGCATCCAGCTCGCCGTCGCCGGCTTCAAGCCCGACGAGATCGACATCACGGCGCAGCAGAATGTGCTGGTCGTGTCCGGCCGCAAGTCGGACGAGACTGACGATAAGGCTGGAGAGTTCGTGTATCGCGGAATCGCGAACCGCTCGTTCGAGCGCCGCTTCGCGCTGGCCGATCACATCCGGGTGCGCGATGCCGACCTGAAGGACGGCCTTCTGTCCATTGAGCTGGTCCGTGAGATCCCCGAGGCCATGAAGCCGCGGAAGATCAACATCGGCGGCGGCTCTCAGAAGCTCGGCACGCAGCCAGCTTCAGAGCAGACAGTGGATGCCGAGGTAGAGCACGCCTGATCCCAGCTCAACGAAACAAAAAAAGGCCCTGGAGGCGTGCGTCTCCGGGGCCTTTGTCTTGATCTCCATCCAGCTACCAGAGCCGGGTTTCGGCAATCTCGATCTTGCCCGCCTCGATCACGAGGACGTCGGCGATCTCTTCGGCCGTGTCTGCAATCGCAAGCGCGCCGACGTAGTTCGGGTCGATCTGCTCCTGAAGCTTGCCGTCCGGTCCTCGCGTCAGCATCCAGACGCGCGCCTGATCTTTGATCTTCTGATGTTTCATCGTTTCGCCCCTTTTTATTTTGCCTGGTTCACCAGGCGCGTGCCTTGGCGAGCTCCATCCGCCCGGCGAGGCGGATGAGCGCGTCGGCGATCTCGTCCTTCGATTGCGCTGAGCTGGCGACCGCGCGGTTCGCAAGCCGGCCCAGGTCGCGCGCACCACGATGCGGGTTGGTGTAAACCCAGTCGCGTACAGTCTGCTCAAGAAGTTCCTGCGTCATCCTTCGAGTCCTGTCTGCAATGCGAAGCGCCTTGGCCGATTCGGCCTCAGCGTGAGCGTTGCAGCCCAGTCACGAGGCAGAAGCGGCGGATGCCGGCATTGATCACTTGATGAAAAACGGAAGCACTGCGGCCACGAGCGCACAAACACTCGCAAGTGGAACAAAGAAATAAATCGCCGCTCCGCTTGAGCGAAGCGCGCCTTCATCGCGGTCCATTTTACAAAACTCCATTACGCCGAAGACGAGTCCTTCCCCAGGCCGTGAGCTTGGCGCTCGCGGTTGGAAGTTTCTCGCTGTGATCGTGGGGCAGTCTCTAACCTAACGGCGCATTTGCCAAAATGATCAGGCTACCGGATAAATTGATCGAAATGCCGCATACGTATGCGACAGGCGGGGGCGCCGAGTGCACGTACTGAGTCAAGTTCTGGACTCCCTGAGGCTTAGTGGGGGTATCGTCCTGGAAGGACGAGCGCGAGGCGACTGGTGCGTCTCCTCGCAATTGGCATCGGCTGATGTGGCGGAACTCTTCCCCGGCGACGGGCCGATCATCGCCTATCATTATGTGCAGACCGGCGAGGTTTTCGCTCAGGTCGATGGCTTGCCGCGCGTTTCCGCGGGCGCCGGGTCGATGCTCATTTTTCCGCGCAACGATCGCCACCGGCTTTTCACGGCCGCTAGCCAGCAGCCGGTCGATTCACGTCAATTCGTCGTTGCGGGCGGAGGTGGCGTGGCTCGCATCGAAATCGGCACGGAAGGTCCCGAAGCAGAGTTCCTGTCGGGCTTTCTCGGCGTGGGGAATCCGGGGCATCCGGTCCTGGAAGCGCTGCCGCCACTGCTGATCATCGATGTTACGCAGGCTCAGGACGAGTGGCTCTACAGCACGATCAAGCTGCTGAAGGGCACGCGACAGGCGCCGGAGACGGTTGCTCAGGTCGCTGAGGAATCCTTCCATCATGCCGTGAAGTCATACGCAGCCGGACTGCGGTCGAGCGACGGAGGATGGCTTGCCGGATCCAAGGATCCCGCGATCAGCAAGGCGTTGAGCGTCATCCACGCCCGCTTCGCCGAAGAGCTCGACCTTGAGGTTCTCGCCCGGGAGTCGGGCGTTTCGCGAAGCGTGCTTGGCGAGCGGTTCGTGGAGCTGCTGGGCGAATCCCCGATGCGCTACTGCGCCAAGTGGCGGATGCGCATTGCCGCTAACATGCTACGCGATGGAGAGGACAGCAGCGCCAACGTAGCTTACGCCGTCGGCTTCAATAGCGAGGCGGCATTCAACCGCGCGTTCAAACGCGAATATGGCGTGCCTCCGATCACGTGGAAGCGACGCATCGCCGAGCGGACGAGCCCGGCGCGCGTTAGGCCATCGCAGGAGGAGGAGCCCGAAGCGAGGCTCGCCGGAGCGATGCGCCACGAGCGGACGGACACGTGCTTGTCGAAGGACGGAACGCGGATCGGCTTCTCCGAGATCGGCGACGGTCCGCTACTCCTGATGCCGGCGGTCTGGTACCATCGGGTGCCGGATGACTGGTCAAGCCCCGGCTGGAAGCATTGGATCATGGAGGTCCTCAGGACCCACCGGCTGGTGCGATCGGACATTCGCGGTTCAGGCCTGTCGGAGCGCAAGCCAACGCGCTGGACGTTCGATGCGCTCTATGAGGACTTCGAAGCCGTCGCGGATCAGTTCGGCAGCGAGCGGTTCGACATCCTCGGTTTTTCCCACTCGGCGAACATCGGCTTGGCTTATGCAGCGCGGCATCCCGAAAGGGTTGGCAAGATCGCGCTCGTGGGCGGTTACGCACGCGGATATATGGCTCGGGGGGATGAGACAGAGATCAAGCGCCGCGAGAGCCTGATCGAATTCGCGCGCAACTATCAGACCGGTGACGGCGGTGTGTTCGCGCAGATGCTGGGATCGCTCTACTGGCCGGGTGCTCGCAACGAGACCGTCGATTGGTTTGGCGAACGCCTGACCACGATCCTCGACCTCGACGAGTCCTTCATGGACGTCTTTCGAAACGCCGACGTCAGCCGGGATCTTCCGTCCGTTCGAGCCCAAACGCTTCTGATGCACAGCAAAGGCGATCGGATCATCGGTTTCGGCTGCTCGGAAGAAATCGCGAACGGCGTAGCGAATTCGAGGTTGGTGCCGCTCGAGAGCGACAATCACGTCATCATCGAAGGCGAAGCGGCCTGGCTGACGGCGAAGCAGGAGCTTCGGGCCTTTCTCGCTTGACGAAAAAGGCCCCGGAGGGCGTGCGTCTCCGAGGCCTTCCCCTTTATTATCGAAGACCCGCTACCAGAGCCGGTTTTCGGCAACCTCTATTCTGCCCGCCTCGATGACGAGGACGTTGGCAATCTCTTCCGCGGAATGTGCATTTCCGAGCGCAATCAGGAACTGCGGGTCGAACTCCTGCTGGAGCTTGGCGTCCTCGCCGCCGCTGACGATGCAAATCTTGGCGGTGTCTTTGATCGTCTGATGTTTCATTTTCAGGAATCCGTGGTGACAGTGACCTTCAGGAAGGTCGCCGGAATGTCGGTGTTCGGACCGCCGTAATTCTGGCTTTCGAACAAGGCCGTGAGCTCCGCAGCGAGCTCATCCGCCCGGCCATCTTTCTGGGCAGCATCGAACGCGTTCATGGCGGGACCGTAGTAGCGCCGGAATGCATGGAGCAGTTCTGATGGAGGACCTGGCCGGCGGAAATGCCAGCTGATGCGCTCGAACCGGAAATTGCCGGGCTCGATGCCGGCTTGTTCGAACCGCTCGCGCACAACCGCCTCATCTCCCCAGGTCATAGGGCTGACGAAACCGGCGGGAGGCGCGGGGGTATAGGCCGAACTGATCCTGAGAATCTGGGCGACAAGCGTAGGGTCGCCCGGGATCCAATTTCCCATAACGATGCGCCCGCCGGGCTTGGTCACGCGGACCATCTCCTTGGCGACGTCGTCGGGGCGCGGTGCGAACATCGCGCCGAATACGCTGACGACGAGGTCGAAGCTGTTGTCCGCCAGCTGCGACAGATCGGAAGCGTCGCCTTCCTCGAACCGCAGGTTGGCGAGACCGGCGGCCTGCGCTCTGGCGTTGCCCGCCGCGACCAGGTTGGCCGCGATGTCGACGCCGAGAACATCGGCTCCGCGCTCGGCCGCGGGCAGTGCAGTTGTACCGTCGCCGCAGCCAAGGTCGAGGACCTTGAGACCGGGCACAATGCCTAGGTTGGCGACGAACTCTTCGCCGCTCTCACGCATCGTTTCTGCAATGCGCGTGAAGTCGCCCTTTTCCCAAAGCGCTTTGTTCGGGTTGATCGTCTGGATGCCGAGGTCGGCCACTTTTCTGTCTCCTATGGGGGGTATCCCGGGCGCGGCTGCAGGGGATGGGGAGGGGGATGAGCGCGCCCGGGAAGAGGGTTCAGCCGACCTGAAGCGTTCCGTTCATGCGGATCGGACGGTTCAGGTTGAAGTAGTTCGGCGAGGTCTTCATCACCGTCTCGTGGATCTCCTCGAACTGCTCCGGAGTGCCATTGCCGGCGATGCTCACCTCATAATCGATGGCGTCGTATCCCGGGGGAACGCTGTCATCGAGGCCGAGGAAGCCGCGCAGGTCGAGGGTGCCCTTGGTGCGGATCTCGAGTTTGTCCAACTTGATGCCCTTCAGCGCCGCGCCAGCGACGTAGCCAACGGTCATGCAAGCATTCGCCGCAGCCATCAGCAGTTCCTGCGGATTAGGTGCCCCGTCGCTGCCCAACAGTTCAAACGGTTCGTCCGCGACGATCTTGTGGCTGCGGTCGACGCGCTCGCCACCGATTGTGTAGCCGTCAACGGTGGACTCGCTGCGGGTTTGGCCTTGCCACTTGGTCGTGACGTTGAAGCTGACGAGAGCTTTCGACTTGTCCTTCTGGATCTCCTCGACGACTTCGCCGAGTGCGTTGAGGTCAAGTCCGTTGACGTTGCTTTTGACTGTATCGAGCATTGTTGTTCTCCGTAGTTGAGTGAGTGTTAGGCAAAGAGCGGGGCTGCATCGGCGATGCGCTGTGCAGCCTGCGGTGAGAGGGTCTGGAGCGCCGCTTTGAAGCGCTCGTGGACCATGCCCGAGCCGACGTAGGTCCAGCGGGCAGCCTGGTGCTGCTGGGCGATGACATCTTCCCGATATTCGATCTTCCGACCGATCGCTCTTTCGAGCGCGTCGAGGTTGAAGCCGGCCTGCTGCTGCAGTCCCTGGTCGAGGAAGGCGCCGATCTCGAAGAACTCATCCAGAGCCTTCTGGATCTGATCCTCGCTGCGTCCTTCCGCGAGTGCTTCCACGATCAACGTGTCGAGCTTCGCGTGCTGCGCCTCTTCCATCCAGTGATGCTTCATCAGGCTCTTGAAGAGCGGATCGATGTCACCGTTGTCGCGGATGGAGCCGAGGTAGTGCTGCTGGGTCATCCACTCGATCATCAGGATCACGAGGCCCACCGCGAGCGGGTCGTGGCTGAGGATCTTCGCGCCAATGGCTTCGGACGGGCCGATCACCTGGCACTCGACGGGGAAGCCCCGAACGAATGCGGTGTGGAAGCGCTTGAACAAATGGATGTGCTTGGCTTCCTCGCCGGCGAAATTGATGATCGCACGGACGCGCCAGTCGTCACCGCGAAGAGCGGGCCGCGCATGATCGAACAGGAAGGGGAGAATGAACTCCTCGACCACGCCGAAAATGCTCAGATACTGATGCGCGCTGATCTGGTTCAGCGTGCGCTGCTCGAGCGGGCTAAGCTGCTCCAGCACCGCGGTACGCGAGAGGCTCTCGGGCATGAAGTTGCGCGAGAAGTCGAGTTCCTGGTCCGAACGCAGCACGTCGTCGAGCTGCCACTGGGCGCGCAAGGATGATGCCAGCGTCGCCTCATAGTTGAAGTCGTGATACATCTGTCGTCCCCTTTTGTTTCGTCGTTAGTTCTGAATCAGAAACGGTAGAAACGCTGCCGCCAATGCAGTCATGCTCGAAAGAGCAGTGAAGAACATGATGGCTGCGCCTCCAGATCGGAGTGCTTTCTGTTCGTCGCTCATTGACTCATTCCCTTTTTTATTCGGGCGAGTTCGTCCGCCGCCGGAATTTGATCTTCCAGCGTCTTTGTTCTCATCCCGAGTGGACGGTCAGCATCTAGTCGAACGGGCGATTTGCCAAAATGACTGGTCTGCCGGATAATTTGACCGAAACGCCGCATACGTATGCTGAGCCCGGGGCCAACGATGGACGTTCTCGACGAGATCCTGAGTTCACTTCGCCTCAGCGGAGGCGTCGTAGTCGACGGCGAGTTCAGCGGAGATTTCTGCGTCGCCGCTGAATTTACGCCGGGCCATTTCACGCCCTTCTTCGACGTTCCGGACAAGCTGATGAGCTACCATTACGTTCGCTCGGGCAAGTTGATTGTCGAAGTCGACGGAATGACTCCGGTGACTTTGGAAGCCGGATCTGTCGCCATTCTTCCGCGCAACGATCCTCATCGACTCGCCAACCGCATCGGCATTCCGCCGGCGGATGCGAACGACATCAGCCGCATCACGGCCGAAGGCGTCCACCGGGTTTCGACGGGCACCGACGGTCCGAAGGCGGAGGTGTGGTGCGGCTTCCTCGAGACAGCGAAGACCAGCGATCATCCACTACTGGATGCGCTGCCGCCCTTGCTGACCCTGAAGGTCGTCGGCGGCGAAGCGGAGTGGCTGGATAGCTCGATGCGCTTCCTTGCCGAGCAGCAACCGTCATCGGAGGTGGTCGCCAAGCTGGCCGAGTTGTTCGTCACCCAGGCAGTACGCGAATATGTCGACCACCTGCCGGCTGGAACTAGCGGTTGGCTGCGCGGCCTGACCGATCCCGCGGTCACCAAGGCACTCTCGATCATCCACACGCGCTACGCAGAGGATCTCGACGTAGAAGGACTCGCGCGCGAGGCGGGCGTGTCGCGCACGGTTCTGGGCGAGAAGTTTGCTGAGCTGATCGGCGAGCCGCCGATGCGCTATTGTGCGGGATGGCGGATGCGCGTCGCCGCGAACATGCTTCGCGACGGGAAGCAAACCACCGCGAACATCGCTTATTCGGTCGGTTTTAATAGTGAGGCTGCGTTCAATCGCGCCTTCAAGCGCGAATATGGCGTGCCGCCAGCGGCGTGGCGTCGTCGCGCCGAAGCCGAGGATCTGGCGCGCAGCAAGCCGAGAGAAGCGCTGCCAAAGCAGAAGGTGCGCTATTGCACGGCGAAGGACGGCACCCGCCTCGCTTATTCCGTGACCGGTGAGGGCCCGCCACTGGTGAAGACCGCCAATTGGCTCAACCATATCGAATATGACTGGGACAGCCCGTTGTGGCGGCATTGGATCCAGGAGTTCACCGAGGGCCGATCGCTGATCCGTTATGACGAACGCGGCAACGGATTGTCCGACTGGGACACGCCTGAGCTATCGCTCGATGCCTTCGTCGACGATCTGGAGTCCGTCACCGACTGCCTTGAACTGCAGCGCTTCGATCTGCTGGCGATCAGCCAGGGCGCTGCGGTCGCTGTGGCGTTTGCGGTGCGGCATCCCGAGCGCGTGCGGCGGCTCGTGATCATTAACGGCTATGCCGCGGGTTGGGCCACCCGTGCTGATCCGGCGGAGGTCGCTAAGCGAGAAGCGATGCTGACGCTGAGTGAGATCGGGTGGGGCGCCGACAATCCTGCTTACCGTCAGCTCTTCACCAATATCTACATCCCGGACGCCTCGTCGCAGCAGATGGGCTGGTTCAACGAGATGCAGCGCATGTCTGCCTCGCCCGAGAACGCCGTGCGGCTAATGCGAGTGCTGGCGAACATCGATGTTCGGGAACTGCTGCCGAAAGTGCGGACGCCTACGCTCATCTTTCATTCGCTGAATGATCAGGCGGTACCGTTTGCTCAAGGAGAGGAACTCTCGGCAGGCATCCCCGGTGCGACGTTCGTGCCGCTCGACAGCCTCGATCATATCTTGCTGGAGACCGAGCCGGCGTGGCAGCAATTTGTCGACAAGACCCACGCCTTCCTCGACCACGACATCACTGAGCTCGTTGCTGCCGTAGATGTGCCAGCCAAGCCTGTCGAAGCGGCTGATGACATCAGAACCTGCGAAGGTCCGGGCCAAACGAAGATCGCTTATGCAGTGAGCGGCTCCGGTTTCCCGCTGGTGAAGGCGCAGAACTGGATCACCAATCTTCAAACCGACCGGACGAACCCGACCTACCGGCATTGGATCGCGGAGGGTTCGCGGTCGAACGAGTTCATTCGATCCGACATGCGCGGTTTCGGTTTGTCGGAGCTCGAACCTGCGAAGTTCGATTTTAACTCGATGGTCGGCGACCTCGCAGCAGTGATCGACGATGCCGCAATCGAGCAGTGCGACTTGTTGGGCGTCGCCCATGGAGCGCCGATTGCGATTGCCTATGCCGCTCGTCATCCGGAGCGCGTTCGCAAGCTAGTGCTGGTCAACAGCTTCGCAGCGGGCTGGCGCGTTCGTGCCGATCCGGAGGAGATCGCGTGGCGCAACTCCTTGATGGAGCTGAATCAGCGGGAGTGGGCGTTCCGCCGCAGCCTGTTGGGCGAGATGTTCCTGACGCTCTATTTCCCAACAGCCGATACCGAGGTGATCGAATGGCACAACCGCCATTTCGATGAGCTGGGACCAGTGCCACGTCTGCTCGAGATGATCGAGCTCGCTGCAGATATTGACGTTCGGACTGACTTGGCCGGGATTAAGGCGCCGACCCTAGTCTGCCACGCCAAGCAGGACGGAAATGCGCCGCTACTGGCCGGGCGGGCGGTCGCCGACGGCATCAAGAACTCGCGGTTCGTCGAGCTCGAAAGCCCGAACCACATCATCCTCGGTAATGAGCCCGCCTGGCCCGCCTTGGTCCGGGAGATGCGGGCGTTCCTCGCTGCCGACTAGCGGCTCGAGCGGGCTGCACAGCCCGGCCTTGGTCCAATGCTGCTTTTTCCAGCCGAGGCGGTCTAGGCCGTCGATGGCTTTCGTCAGCCAAACTGCGCGCCGAATTGCCAAGGGTCCCCATGAGAGCGGGTCGAGTCCGGCCCACGGCAGGAACGGCGTTCGCCGGCTGAAGGCCCAGATTTCAGCCCTTAGCGCTGGCCCGTTCGAAGCTCCGCGCGCATGAAAACCGCAGGTGTCGATCACGATCAGCGTATTGGCAGGTACGCTAAATGAGGTGGGTTCCGGGAGCGAAAGTGCGGGAAGTTCTTCGGCGGTGATTCGCAAAGAGCCACGTTGCGAAAGCCGGTCGGCATTGCCGATATCCACGCTCTTGGCTTTCTCCCAGGCAAGCCGTTCGGCTGTGAGCAGGTGGGAACCGGCCACATAGTTCAGCGGGGCTTTGTCTGCCTCGACGTCGGTCAGGAAGAGCCACGCCTTCATCGAGGGATGGAAGGTGTCCGCATGGAGCTGGAGCTGCGGATCTGGTGGCGCTTCCCGCACGCCAGTCAGGATCGTCTGGGCGTAGTAGAGTGGTGCGCTGGTTGTCCCTGCAATGTAGGCAAGCAGGGACTTCCAGCGTTGATCGCCTAACAAGGCCTTGAGGCTCCGACTCCGGGCGTACAGATCAGGCCCCACAGCAACGCGGTGTGTGATCGCATCGCCTTGCTGTTGCTCTCTCGTCTCAAACTGGCCCGTGAGAAGGTCGTCTCGGAGGCGCGCAAACTCTGCTTCCGGAAGAAAGCTTGGGATTGCGACGAAGCCGTCGCGGTCGAATTGCTCGCGCCATTCGACCGGAACTTGGGCGGCCAAACGACGGCGCCTCGCCCACGCCAGCCGATGCGCCAGCTTCAGCCGGGCAACGTGCAGGCCCCGCCGGTTGAGACGGCGCGAGCCAAGAATCGGATTATCGACAAAACTCTTCGCGCCGGTGGCGAGCGCCAATACCCAGAACGGCGCTCTCCACCAACGCAACACCCCTGTACGCAAGCATCCCTCGGTGGATTAGCGGACGCGCGGACCCCCGAACGGAAGCGGCGGAGGCGGGCGGCGGTCGCGGCGCGGGAGCTGTGCCTGATAGGCGACGCCGCAGTGCGACACGCAATAAGGGAAGCCTGGGTTCGCTTGCTCACCACAGAAATGGAAGTCGGGCTCACCCGGGTGGCCGATCGGCCACTTGCAGATGCGGTCGTTGAGATCGAGCAGGCTCGTCTTGTCGGCGACCTCAGGGCTCGGCTTGGCGGGGACCAGGCGGCGCGGCGGTGCCGGCGGGATCGGCGCCTGCTGCTCACCGGGACCCTGGCGGATGAACCCGCCGGGACCGATCGAGCGGTACTGCATTTCCGGAGCGCTGCGCGACGGCGTCGTCGGCTGAGCCGTTGTCGGAGCTGCTGCGACCGGAGCGGCCGGAGCAGCCTTCGGCGCTTCCGCCTTGGGCGCAGCAGGCTTGGGCGCCGCAGTTGCTGGAGCCGCAGCCGGCTTCTTCGCTTCCTTTTCCTCGCCAGGCTTCACCGGAGACGGGCGCTGCTCGAGCCCGAGGCGGTGCGCCTTACCGATCACGGCGTTGCGGCTGACGCCGCCAAGTTCATCCGCAATCTGGCTGGCAGTGGCGCCGTTCGCCCACATCTTTTTCAGGCGGTCGATTCGCTCGTCGGTCCAGGACATTAAACTTCAGCTCCGCTTCAAATCCTTGAGTGGTTGCCTTGCCCAGCCGTGCGGCGGGCGATAGGCGCGTCACTCGTGAACGACACATCCCCAAATTCCCAGGCAACGCAATGGCTGCGCGGCGCACCGGGCGAGCCGATGCTGAAGGGCGTCAATTGGGGAGGCCTCAAGACCCTCTATATCAAGGAGGTACGCCGGTTCTTCAAGGTCCAGCTGCAGACGGTGTGGGCACCGGCAGTAACGACCTTGCTGTATCTGGCGATCTTCACCGTCGCACTGGGCCGTAGCGGGCGTACGGTAAGCGTCGCCCCCAACGTCGAAGTCCACTTCGCGACGTTCATCGCGCCTGGGCTAATTGTCATGGCGATGATGCAGAACGCCTTCGCCAATTCGAGCTTCTCGCTGCTCGTCGGCAAGATTCAGGGGAATATCGTCGATTATCTCATGCCGCCGCTTTCGACGGGAGAGCTGATGGCTGGCCTGGTCGGTGCCGCGGTGACCCGGGCCATCCTTGTTGGTTTCGCGGTTTGGCTTGCAATGCTGCTGTGGCCGGGTGTGTCGGTCGCTGTGCATCGGCCCGAGCTGGTCATCTGGTTCGGGCTGATGGGGTCGCTGCTCCTGGCGTTCCTTGGCCTCCTGACCTCATTGTGGGCGGACAAGTTCGACCACGCCGCGGCAGTCACGAATTTCGTGGTGACGCCGCTCTCACTTCTGTCCGGCACCTTTTACTCCGTCCACCAGCTCGCGCCGGCGTTCCAGAAGGTGAGCCACGCCAATCCCTTCTTCTACGTGATCTCAGGCTTCCGCGCCGGCTTCCTCGGGGTCAGCGATTCGCCGCTGTGGATCGGTGGAGTAGGACTCCTCATCCTGAACATCGTCCTCTGGGCGGTCTGTTATTCGCTCCTGAAAAGCGGGTGGAAAATCAAGAACTGATCCGTTTCAATGCTTTAACGAATTAAGCATTTTGAACGCCGGATAACATTCGCGTTCAGCATCTCCTCAAGGCGGATCGGGGAAAACCCCGACATCAAACGCTCATAGGGAGAGCCGATATGCGTAAGTTGATTCTATCTTTAGTCGCCGCCGGAACAGTAGTTGCCGCCGCGACGCCCGCCGCCGCTCAGTATTATGGCGGACCGGGATATGGCGCTCCTGGCTATGGCGATCGCTATGGCAACTACGGGCAGGCCCGCGCGCTCCAGGTTCGGATCGACGCCGTTGAGCGCCAGATCCGCATGCTCGATCGCCGCAATGTGGTCCGTGACGATCGCGCTGACCGCCTGCGCGGCGAGGCCAATGAAATCGAACGTCGCCTGCATCGCATGGGCCGCAACGGGCTGAACCCGCGCGAGGCCAACGAGATCAACGTTCGCATCGCTCGCCTCGAGCAGCGCGTCCAGTACGCGGTCGCGAACAGCAATCGCTACGGTTACGGTTACGGCAACGGTCGCGACCGCCGCTGGTAACGGAATGACATTGCCGGCGGCTCCTCCAAGCCCCTCAACCGCCGGTGTGTACAGGCGTCGCGGACCCCCGTCCGCGGCGCCTTTTTTCTGGTCCGGGGCTGGGCTTTGCCCTTTCAGGCGCCGCTGGCTATAGCGCCGAGCATCTCATCACTGCCGTAACGAGGAGCCTTCTTCCCATGGCTATCACGCCGCTTATGCCCGTTTACCCACGGTCGCCGGTACGCCCGGTGCGGGGCGAGGGGGTCTACCTCTACGGTGAGCAGGGTGAGCGGTATCTGGACTTCGCAGCGGGCATTGCGGTGAACCTGCTGGGCCACGGCCATCCTTATTTGACGCAGAAGCTCCAGGAGCAGGTCGCGACGCTGATGCACGTGTCGAACCTCTATGGATCGCCGCAGGGCGAAGCCTTCGCGCAGCGGCTCGTGGACCTGACCTTCGCCGACACGGTCTTCTTTACCAACTCGGGGGCCGAAGCCGTCGAGTGCGCAATCAAGACCGCCCGCCGCTATCATTTCGCCAAGGGCAACGCGCACAAGCACAACCTCATCACTTTTTCGAACGCCTTTCACGGCCGTACGATGGCGACGATCAGCGCTACGGATCAGGCGAAGCTGCGCGACGGCTTCGCGCCGCTACTGACCGGCTTCACGGTGGTCGAGTTCAACGACCTCGATGCGGCGCTAGCGGCGATCGACGAAAATACGGCGGGTTTCCTCCTGGAGCCGATCCAGGGCGAAGGCGGTATTCGTCCGGCGACGCAGGAATTTCTGTCGGGGCTTCGCGCAGCGTGCGACGAGCAAGACCTGATGCTGGTTTTCGACGAGGTTCAGTGCGGCGTAGCGCGCACGGGTACGCTTTATGCGTACGAACAATATGGCGTGACGCCGGATATCATGGCTTCGGCTAAGGGCATCGGCGGCGGATTCCCGCTGGGCGCCTGCCTGGCGACCGAGAAGGCTGCGGCGGGGATGGTGGTCGGCACGCATGGGTCGACCTACGGCGGCAACCCGCTTGCGATGGCGGCGGGGCAGGCGGTGTTCGATGTCGTCGCGAACGACGAGTTCCTCGCCGGTGTTCGCGCCAAGGGTGAGCGGCTTCGCGCCGCGCTGGAGCAGATGATTCCGAACCACGACCATCTGTTCGAGAGCGTGCGTGGCACCGGCCTGATGCTTGGCATCAAGATGAAGACGGACAGCCGCGCCTTCGTGACTTACCTGCGCTCGAAGGGCCTGCTGACCGTCAGCGCTGGCGATAATGTGATGCGCGTGCTGCCTCCCCTCACCATCGAGGAAGAACATATCCGCGAGTTCGTCGACACGCTGTCGGCGGCTTCCGCGGAATATGAGGTTCCGGCCGCCGCAGCCTAGACGGTTGAGGGAGCGCAACGCGCACCCTATCTTCCGTCCATGCCCACAACCGAGCTTAGTACAGACGTCGTCCTTGGCGTCGCCATCCCGTCTCGCAATGCGCGGGGGCGCATCGTCCGTCTCGGCCCCGTCGTCGATTCGATCCTTGCTGCCCACGAGTATCCGGCGGCGATCGAGAAGTTGCTTGCAGAGGCGCTGACGCTGACGGCGCTCCTCGGCTCGCTGCTTAAGGAGCCGCAGGGCCAGCTGACGCTGCAGGCGCAGACGGAGGGTGGCATCATCGACTTGCTCGTCTGCGATTATCTCGGCGGTGAGCTGCGCGGTTACGTGCGCCACGATCGAGAGAAAGCCGAGGCCGCGTCAGAGGCGCCCACGCTGCAGGAACTCTTTGGGAAGGGCTATCTGGCGATCACGTTCGATCAGCCGGCCGCCAACGAACGCTACCAGGGAATCGTGCCGCTGGAGGGCAAGAATCTTGCAGAAGCGGCACAGAGCTATTTCGCGCAGTCCGAGCAGATCCCCAGCCTCGTTCGGCTCGCGGTGGCAAAGCGCGATGGGCATTGGTTCACTGGAGGCCTGCTGCTCCAGCACCTGCCGGAAGGCGAGGAAGGGCGCGAGCGCCTGCATACCCGCCTCGATCATCCCGACTGGCCGCACATTGCGATCATCGGTGGATCGGTGAAGGTAGAGGAACTCACTGACCCACAGCTCCCGCTGGATGACCTGATCTGGCGTCTTTTCCACGAAGAGGATGAGGTCAGGACACTAGAGTCCGTGCGACTCAGCCGCGGTTGCCGTTGCGACCCCGACTACGTACGATCGGTCATCGCACGCTTTCCGGAGGACGAGCGAGCAGACATGATCGGAGACGATGGCTTGATCCGCGTGGATTGCGCCTTCTGCTCATCAAGCTTCGCAATTGAGCCCGATAAGATCGCGTAACCTTTCTTTTAATTTCGGACCGTTAACGAGCTCTGCTAAAAGGCGCGGATTATGGCTCGGTGGAAATTCCTGGCATTTGCGGGAGCGATGGTCGGCGGCGCGTCGATGCTGATCGCTGCCCAGCCTACGGGGCTCTCGCAGACCCAGGCCGGCCTGTGGGAAATCAGCGGCGCGCCGGGGGCGAAAGCGCCCGTTCGGCAGTGCGTCACCAACCTCGCGACCCTCGCGGAGTTCGAGCACCGCGGGAAGCCGTGCAAGCTCAGGATCATCAGCAACAGCGCTCGCTCGAGCCTGATGGAATATAGCTGCGGCTCGGCCGGATTTGGGCGGAGTCAGATGGACATGGTGACGCCCCGGTCTCTCCGAATTGAAACTCAGGGCATCTCGAACCAGGCGCCGTTCAACTATGTCCTGCAGGCACGTCGCGTCGGAGATTGCCCGGGCGCGGGCCCGGCTCCTGGCCATTAAGGCGACGTTTAACCATCTCATTGTAAAGAGGAGTCGTGCCGGATTCGGCACGCTTTCCTCCCAATCGGGCAGAGATGTCCGATACCTTGGGCCGCCCCTCTCCGGATGGGCGGCCCTTCTTTCATCTGGCAGTTCGACAGCCTAGATCGCCGCCATGTTCTATTTGTTCGTGAAAGCAGCACTGTCCGGCGCGATCGTCGCCGCTGTGTCCGAGGTAGCCCGGCGCTATCCGGGCTGGGGCGGGCTGCTCGCGTCCCTGCCGTTGACCTCGCTGCTGGCGATGATCTGGCTATGGCGGGATGTCCATGATCCCCAGCGCGTCGCAGAGCTGTCTTCGAGCACCTTCTGGTTCATCTTGCCTTCGCTGCCGATGTTCCTGGCGCTTCCGGCGCTGCTGCGGTCGGGCATCGGATTCTGGCCCAGCCTCGCGGCGAGCATCGTGGGCACGCTGGCCCTCTATACACTGTGGTTCTGGATGGCGCCTCGCCTGGGGATCAAGATTTGAAAAGCGCTGTCGTCCTTCTTTCGGGCGGTCTCGACTCGATGGTTTGCGCTGGCCTGGCGCGTGAAGCTGGCTTCACGGTGGTCGCACTCACGATCGATTATGGGCAGCGGCATCGTGTTGAGCTCGATGCGGCTCGAGCAGTGGCGTCGCGTCTTGCCGACAAGCATATCGTGCTCCCGCTCGATCTGCGCGCATTCGGCGGCTCAGCGCTGACCAGCGACATCGATGTCCCGAAAGATGGCGTGGGTGAGGGCATCCCAGTTACCTACGTTCCGGCCCGCAACACGATCTTCCTGAGCCTCGCTCTTGGGCTGGCGGAGGCCAGCAACGCGCGCGACATCTTCATCGGCGTCAACGCGCTCGACTATTCAGGCTACCCGGACTGCCGGCCCGAGTTCGTCGAGGAATTCCAGCGGCTCGCCAACGTCGCGACAAAGGCAGGCGTCGAGGGTGAGGGCTTCAATATCCATACGCCGCTGCTTCACCTCACTAAGGCCGACATTGCGCGCGAAGCCCAGCGGCTCGGACTGGATGCCGGGCTTAGCCACAGCTGCTACGATCCTGCGCCGGACGGCCGCGCTTGCGGTGAGTGCGACGCATGCCGGCTGCGCGCCAAAGGCTTTGCCGATGCGGGCCTCGAGGATCCGACGGTCTACGCATGACCTACGCCGTCAAGGAATGTTTCCTGACCCTCCAGGGCGAGGGCGTTCAGTCCGGTAGCCGCGCCGTGTTTCTGCGGTTTGCGGGCTGCAACTTGTGGTCTGGCCGCGAGCAGGATCGCGCGACGGCGGACTGCCGTTTCTGCGACACAGACTTCGTCGGCACTGATGGCGAGGGTGGGGGCAAGTTTCGCGGCGCGGACGACCTTGCTGGGCATGTCGAGAGGATGTGGGACGGAAGTGACGAGCACCGCCTGGTGGTGATTACCGGTGGAGAGCCGATGCTGCAGCTTGATGAGCGCCTAATCGACGCTCTGCACGCTCGCAGCTTCCGCGTTGCGGTGGAGAGTAACGGTACGCTGCAGGCAACACCCGGCATCGACTGGCTGTGTATCAGCCCGAAGGCCGGCACCAACGTCGTGCAACGCCAGGGAGACGAGCTAAAGCTGGTCTGGCCTCAGCCGGAAATCGAGCCTGCGGAGCTGGAAAGCTGGGCGTTCGACCATTTTCTCGTCCAACCAATGGACTGCGAGCAGCGCGAATCCGCCGTGCAGGCGGCGATACGATTGGCGATGGAGCGGCCTCGGTGGCGGCTCTCGCTCCAGTCGCACAAGCTGGTGGGGCTGCCCTAGGCTATTCGGTCCCGTTCGTGGTCGCGGCCGCGGGTGCTGAGGTGTTGGTCGTCGCCGGCGCCTGTGACCGTGGCTTGGATGACGCGGGGGCGGGCTTGGGGCGCGGCTTGGACGCCGTTGGCGCAGAAGCGTTGCCGCCCACCTCGTTGTCGAGCTCATTCGGCATCTCGGTGTAGTTCACATCGGCCGCCATGTTGGCGGCATCGCCGGTGACCGCGTCGATCGCCGTGACGTCGTTGGAGACGATGCTCTCCGCCGTCAGGTTCTCGTCGACGTTCGTGGTGTTGTCGTGCTGATCGTTATTGCGGCACGCGGCAAGCGACAGCGTAGTTGCGAGGGCGGCGGCGAGAAGAGACAGGCGCATTTGGAACTCCGGAATCGCTGCGGGCAAAAAAAAGAGGCTGCCGGAATAACCGGCAGCCTCTCCAAACGCCAACGCCTCCTTGCGGAGGCGTCGAATTACATCGCGTTGTTGGTCGTCGCAGCAGCGGCGCTGTTGGCGGCGTCCGCAGCGCTGTTCGCGGCAGTCGCAGCGCTGTTGGCGGCGTCAGCAGCGTTCATCGACATGTTCGCGTCGGTGGCGTTCATGTCAGTGGTAGCGTTGAGGTCGGTTGTCGCATTCATGTCCGTCGTGGCGAGGTTCTCGTCGACGTTCATGGTGTTGTTGGCGTTGTCCTTGCTGCTGCAAGCAGCAACCGCCAGGGCCGCACCAGCGACCAGGATAAGAGCACGCATTCAAGACTCCCTAATTATTGCGATCTGCGGGCGGGAAACCCGCTTCGCAAATCGCGCGGACAATAGTCTGAAGCGCTCGGCTTCATCAAGAGACTTTGCACGGGCGTTCCAAGCCATTGAGAAACGCAGAGAAATTGCGCTTCAAGGCGCCATCAACTCGCATCATGGGAATTTGTTTCCCAAGCGTTTCGAGGCTGGTGACGCCAAATTCGGCTATGCCGCAGGGAACGATGCCGCCGAAATGCGACAGCTCCGGCGACACGTTCAGCGCAAAACCGTGAAGTGTAACCCAGCGCTTTACGCGGACGCCAAGCGCACCAATTTTTGCCTCGCCGGGACCTTCTCCAACCCAGATTCCGATGCGCCCGGGAGCGCGGTGAGCGGACACATCGAACTCGGCCAACGTGTCGATCATCCAGCCTTCGAGCCGATTGACGAAACGGCGGATGTCCTTTCCGCGCTTTTCGAGGTCGATCATCACATAACCCACCCGCTGGCCCGGTCCATGATACGTGTACCGCCCCCCGCGCCCGGCGTCGTAGACGGGAAACGACATCGGATTGAACAGTTCGGCCGGATCCGCGCTGGTGCCCGCAGTGAACAAAGGCGGATGCTCGAGCAGCCACACGCACTCGCGCTCAGTGCCCTCGCGAATGGCGGCGGCTCGCGCCTCCATGAAGGCTAGTGCCTCTTCGTAAGGCACCGGCGCATCGCTTACCCGCCACTCGATGTCGTCGATGATTTCCATCTTACGGCTGCAGATGGCGTCGCAGTGCCGGGGGAGCAAGGACGATTGCGTGGGCGTTAGGACCCACGCATAACAGCTGCTCGTAGGGTAAAGGGGTTTAGATGCGCGGATTGTCGATTTCACGAGCATGGGACGAGACCAAGATGATCCTCGCTCGCGACGGCAAGCTGTACGTCAGCCTCGCACTCGCGCTCGTCGCATTTCCGACGTTGGTCTCGGGCATCGTCAACCCGCGTGGAGTGGAGCCCGGAACGACACCTTTGTGGGTCAGCATCGTGGCGCTGATCGCTTCGTTGGTGGCGCTCGCTGGGCAGCTTGCGCTCATTAAACTGGCGCTTGGGCCATCGATTACAGTTGCTAACGCGATCAATCACGGTCTTAGGCGTCTGCCGATTTACTTCCTGGCAGGCTTCCTGGTCGTCCTCGGCCTGTTCATCTTCGCCATCCCCTTCGCGATGGTCCTGACTGCGATGGGTGTTCAGATCACTAACGGCCGCTTGCCGGCGACGCCGCCGGTCTACTTGGCGGTGATCGTCTACGTCGTGGTCGTCATATTCGTCGGCGTGCGCATGGCCATGAGCGCTCCGGTGGCGAGTGCCGAGCAAGTGGGACCTATCGCAATCCTGAGGCGAAGTTGGGACCTGACCGCGGGCCACACCTGGAGGATTTTGGGCTTCCTCGCGCTATACTTCATCGGAGCGATGATACTGCTTTACGCTGTGAGCATGTCCGTTGGTGTTGCCGTTGGGCTCGCACTAGGGCCGATCGAGCCCATGTCCGTCAGTGCACTTGTGGTGGCGCTGGTTCATTCAATCCTCAACGCGGCCCTGACCGCGGTTCTCGCCGTGATGCTCGCCCGGATCTACGTTCAGCTTGCCGGTCGTGGCGAAACGGAATCAGGGCTCCCGATTACGGGGATCTGAGGTGCGCAATCGCGCGGCAGGACGCCTAGCAAACGCGGGTCGGGAAAGCGCTCGATCGCGCGCTTGAACGGAGTGAAGCCGGCGCGCCGATAAGCATTCAACGCTGCCGGATGGTCGAGCGAGCAGGTGTGGACGTGGACCCGCGTGATGCCCTCACGCCAGGCACGATGCAGCGCCTCCGCCAGCAACCAGCGTCCGTGACCGAGCCCAGACAGAGGGGGGATTAGCCCTATGAAGGCCAGTTCGCATTCGTGCGGCTCACGGAAGTCGAGCTCGAGTATGCCCACCTCGCGCTCGCCGTCATCCTGCACTGCGTACAGCTCGACCTTCGGGTGCTGGATGATCGATGCGAGGTGCGCATCATCCATGATCAGCCGCGAAAACCACAGCCAAGGCGCGCCGACGCGGCGGAATAGCCCGCGATAATGCTCGGGCTCGGGGACAGCGATGTGCTTCAGGGCTAGCGGTGAGTCCGGAACGGTCACGAACGGCCGCTCGCGGATTTCGAGGAAGGTGACGACTGCAGCGAGCTGGCCCTCGGCGACCGGATCGTAGCTCATTTCCACCTCGCGAGCGGTGGGAGGCTCATCAGGATGGCGTCGATATTGCCGCCGGTCTTGAGCCCGAACAATGTGCCCCGATCGTAGAGCAGGTTGAACTCGACATAGCGGCCCCGGAACTCGAGCAGCCGCTCCATATCTTCATCGGCGAAGCGCGTGTCCCGACGTTTGCGGACGATCTGAGGAAAGATGTCGAGGAACGCTTCGCCGACATCGCGCGTGAACGCGAAATGCGCGTCGAAATGACCTTCTAGATGGTCGTAGAAAATGCCGCCGACGCCGCGCGGGACATTGCGGTGAGGAATCCAGAAATATTCCTCAGCCCACTTCGAGAAGCGCGGATAGAAGGTCGGATCGTGGGCAGCACAGGCAGCGCGCAGGCGGGCGTGAAACGCTTCCGTGTCTTCCTTGTTCGGGATCGCCGGGTTGAGGTCGGCGCCGCCGCCGAACCACCTTTTTGTCGTCGTGAGGAAGCGCGTGTTCATATGAACTGCGGGCACATGTGGATTCGCCATGTGCGCGACAAGGCTGATGCCCGTGGCGAAGAAGCTGGGGTCTTCATCGGCGCCTGGAATGCTCTTGGCGAATTCCGGCGCGAATTGTCCGCCCACGGTTGAGACGTTGACCCCGACCTTTTCGAATACCTTGCCAGTCATCTGGCCGCGGACTCCGCCGCCGCCCGCCTCTCCGCTATGATCGGTCCGGTCCCAGGGCGTGTAGGTGAAGCTCGCGTCGGAGCCCGCCTCTCGCTCGATCTCCTCGAAGGCGTAGCAGACGCGGTCGCGAAGGGATTCGAACCAATTACGGGCGGCTTGCTGTTGGTCGTCGAGGGCCTGCATGGCCGCGTCATTGCGATCACAGGCGAGCCGACGCAACCCGCCGTATGACCTAGATTTAATCTGTGAATACAGCTGCGGTTAAGCGGTCGACCGCCAGTTCCGCGTCTCGCAGGGGCCACGAATTCGAGGATCAAGCAGGCATGAAGAAGTTGCTTGTCAGCGTCGCACTCGGCGCAACCGTCGTTTCAAGCCAGGCGTTCGCGCAAGATCGCGGCGGCTGGATGCAGGATATGACCCGCCAGCAGGCGCAGGCGATGGCCGAGAGCATGTTTCAGCGCTTCGATCTCAATCACGACGGCGTGGTGACGCGGCAAGAGGCCGATCAGGCAGCAGCACAGTTTGGCGGAGATCGCGCGCAAAGGATGGTCGACCGCGTGTTCGGTTCAGCGCAGTCGCTGACACTCCAGCAGTTCGAGTCTCAGCAGCTCGCGCGGTTCGACCGAGACGATATCAACCACGATGGCACCGTAACCGGCGCGGAGCGTCAGCAGGCTCGTGCGGCGCTGAAGGCCGAGCGCGCTGCTCAGGCTCCGCAGCAGCCGGCGCCTCCTAGCAGGTAAGCGGCGTCAGTAAACGCGGCGCTGCGCCGCGACGAGCATCCTCAACAGCATTGCGACGGGGCGGGGGACACCGACCTTGCCTTCGAGCCAGAGACTGACCGCTGAACGCGATACGCCGATAGCGGTGGCAAGGTCGTTCTGGGTCCGGTAGCCGAGGCTACGCATTGCGGAGCGCAGTTCGTCGGGCGACATCGAAGCCAGCATTTCGCGGGTATCGGTCATCTAGATCGCGTCGACTCCGCGGTCGCCGGTTCGGATCCGAATCGCTTGCTCCACATCGAGCACGAAGATCTTGCCGTCGCCGATGCGGCCGGTGCGGGCGGCGTTTTCAATGGCTTCGATGACATTGTCGGCGAGACTGTCCTCGACCACGACCTCGACCTTCACCTTGGGCAGGAAGTCGATGACATATTCGGCACCGCGGTAGAGCTCCGTATGGCCTTTCTGACGGCCGAAGCCCTTCACTTCGGTGACGGTTATGCCCGACACGCCGACGTCGTGGAGCGCGTCTTTGACGTCGTCCAGCTTGAACGGCTTGATGATCGCCTCGATTTTCTTCACGCGGCCCTCGCTAGCGGTTCTTCGGGCCTAATGCCCAATCGCCGCCGCATTTGGAAGGCAGGTGCGCGCCCAAGATGAAGGCAATCATTCTTTCTGCCGGCCAGGGATCCCGTCTCGGCCATCTGGTCGACGATCGCCCCAAGTGCCTGATCGACTTTAACGGACGCAGCCTGCTCGACCGTCAGCTCGATACGTTGGAGGCCAATGGCGTTCATGAAGCTGTCGTTGTCACGGGCTTCCACGATGAGCTGGTCCGGCAGGCGGTGGCTCGGCGTAGCGGTGGCCCGAATGTCCGAACGATCTTCAATCCCTTCTTCAAGGTCGCTGACAACACCGGCTCGCTCTTCATGGCTCGCGAGGAATTGATAAGCGATTGCCTCGTCTGGAACGGCGATACTTTGGTATCGCGGGGGTTGATGCGGCGGGTGGTTGGCAATGACCAATCCGGCATCTGCGTGACCATCGACCGCAAGGACTCGTACGACGACGACGACATGAAGGTCGTCGAAGAAGGAGGGAAGCTGAAGGCGATCGGCAAGCGGCTCGCGCTGGACACGGTCAACGCAGAGTCGATCGGCCTACTCGCATTCCGGTCGGGCGGAGCTGAGCAATTCCGCGAAGCGATCGAGCGGGCAATGCGCACGCCCGAGGGAACGACCATTTGGTACCTTCGTGTGATCAATCACATCGCCCAGGGCGCCGATGTCTGGACGCTGGACATCAAAGGCGAAGAGTGGGGTGAAGTCGACTTCCCGCAGGATGTAGAGGCCGCACGCGAGCTTACCGCCCGCTGGGATGAAAGGGACAAGGCCGCGGCCTGAGTCCTTATCTCCGGATCGGCGTGATCTTCGATCCTTCGAGACCCAGGCCCGCCATCAGCCCCTTTTGGCCGAAGGGGAAGGCGTAGACGTCGTTCGCGAGGGTCGTTGACGTCGTGCTCATCGCCGCACCTTTGTCGACCACCACCACGCTCGGTCCCGAACCGATCGCCCATCCATCGCTCTTCTTGAGATAGTTCAGCGCTTTGTCGTTCATGAAGAATAAGGCGTAGCTGAACGACTGCGCGCCGGCCTGTAGTCCGAAAGACCCGGCGCCAATCTTATAGTAGCCCACTGGCCTGCCGCGTTCGAAGAGGACGCCTTCTCCGCCTTGGCCCCCGATCACGAAACCGGCTTTCACGATCTTTGGAAACACGAGGATCGCTCGCGCGTCCCGGGAATAGCGGCGCGCGCGGTCCGACTTGGCATAGAGCTGACTCAGGGCCGCTTTGCCGCTGGCGTTCAACTCGGCAGCCGTTGCGGCGAAAGCCGCTTCTGAGAAACCCACAAGAATGAGGCTCAGTGCGATGAGCCAACCTCTAACCGTGTGCATCATCCCATCCCCTTCGAAGCTGTGCCTCGACGGAATGGCTGACGAGACCCGCTTCAACCATCAGGGATTCGACTGACGTTTGTCGACGCTCAGGCTTCGGGCGGGAGGAAGCGGCTGGCTATGTCTCGCGCCAGGCGGGCAGGGCGCTGGGTCACCGCATCGAGGCAGCACCAGCAGCTCCTGACCTCGCTCAGAACGTCCTGTCCGCGGCGCACAACTGTCGTAAAATATGCTCGGGCGCCATCGACCTTCTCGGCGATGACCTCAGCGACGACATTGTCGGTCAGGAAGGTCGGCTTGCGGTAGGAAATCTCATGCTTGAGCGCGACCCAGAGGTGGCGGGCGACGGCATCAGGTGGAGCGACGCTTCGCCAATAGTCGACTACCGCATCCTGCACCCATTTCAGGTACACGGCATTATTCACATGGCCCATGTGGTCGATGTCTGCCGGTTCGATCGCAACGGGGTGGCGGAACATGGCCTCGGATTTCTTTAGATAAAGCCAGTCGAGCCTCTCACTCGCTTACAGGTGTGTCAATAAGGCCTGATCAGGAATTTTGTTCCGATCCGGACCATGGCGTGTTAATATCATAATACGGTAATACGCGTCGCGCCTCTTAAGGCAGGAGAAAGCCAATGATGGTCGGCCTCTATCTGCTACTGAATTTAGCAGTGCTGTGGATTGTCGCGCGAGCATCCGCCGCGACCGGGTGGCGCCTCATCCTGATGCTGTTCCTGGCCGGCTTCGTCGTCGGCTCCGCCAACAACCTGCTGGAGGCGTTGTTCTTCCAGGTGCTCACCTTGCGGGAAGTTGTTGCCGCAGCCGTTCCCGCCTTCATCATCTTCGCTGTTCTGTCGCCGCTTGCCGTCCTGCTCGCCGGCAGAATCAAGGAAGGGGCCGAAGCGCCGATCGAGCCCGGAGGATTCACGCCTGTTAGCCTCCTCGCCGTCGTGATCGCTTACGAGCTGCTCTACTGGAGCGCAGGCTTGGTCGTATTCCCCTACGTCTCGCACTTCTATTCGGGTCATGCGCTCCCGCCGGGATATGCCGTGGCCGGCATGCAGGTGGTTCGCGGCTTGATCTTCGTCGGTGCGGTCTATCCGCTGCTCAAGAGCGGACTGCGGAGCGCGCCGCTGGTGCTTGCGTTGATCTACGCGATCATCGGCGGGATCGCTCCGCTGCTTCCGGAAAATCCGTACATGCCAGCCGACATTCGCTTCTACCACGGCATCGAAGTGACAGTCTCGAACACCCTTTTCGGTTTGGTCGTAGGCCTGCTGTTCAACCGCCGCAGAGCGATACCGGCTCAGGCGTAAGGAGGGCGGTCCAGCCCCTTGGGGCTCTTCGTGAAGATCTCGCAGCCATCGTCGGTGATGCCGATCGAATGCTCGAACTGCGCCGACAAAGAGCGGTCGCGGGTCACGGCGGTCCAGCCATCGTCGAGGACCTTCACGTCGGGGCGGCCGATGTTGATCATCGGCTCGACGGTGAAAATCATGCCCGGCTTGAGCTCTGGCCCAGTGCCGGGACGGCCAGCGTGAATGACTTCCGGGCTGTCGTGGAACAGGCGTCCAACGCCATGGCCGCAGAAGTCTCGGACCACGCTGTAGCGCTGGCCTTCAGCATGCCGCTGAATGGCATTGGCAATGTCGCCGAGATGATTGCCGGGCTTGGCTTGCTCTAGTCCGAGCATCAGGCATTCGTAGGTCACGTCGACCAGCTTGCGCGGTTTGATGCCGACGTCGCCGACCAGGTACATGCGGCTGGTGTCGCCATGCCAGCCGCCGACGATCGGCGTGACGTCGATGTTGACGATGTCGCCGTCCTTCAGCGCGCGATCGCCTGGAATGCCGTGGCAAACGACATGGTTCACCGAGATGCAGCAGCTTTTCGTGTAGCCGCGATAGCCGAGGGTCGCTGGAACACCTCCGCCTTCGAGCGTCATGCGATAGACGATCTCGTCCAGCTCCTGCGTCAAAACGCCGGGCACCACGTGCGGGGCGAGCGCATCTAGGATTTCCGCGGCAAGCCTTCCGGCACGGCGCATGCCCTCAAACGCTTCGGGGCCGTGCAGCTTAATGACGCCATTGCGGGCTTCGAGCCGGTCGTCCGGAGAGACGGTGATGTATTGAGTCATCGCGCCAAGATATGCATTCGGGCGCTCAAAGTCACCGGAGGCCGCGTGGTGGATGTATCAAAAACCTGGACTGCGGCTCTCGTGGTGATCGGCGACGAGATCCTGTCGGGGCGGACTCAGGACAAGAATGTCGCCCAAGTCGCCACTTGGCTGAACGAGCAAGGCATCCGATTGGCGGAGGTTCGGATCGTACCGGACGTAACGGAGCGCATCGCCGAGACGGTCAACGCGGTGCGTGGCCAACACGATTATGTGTTTACGACGGGCGGTATTGGCCCGACGCACGACGATATCACGGTGGACGCGATAGCCGTCGCGTTCGGCGTTCCCGTCATCGTTCATCCAAAGGCGCGCGCCATCCTCGAGGACTATTACCGCGACCGGCCAGGCGGACTGACCGACGCGCGCCTGCGCATGGCTCGAGTGCCGGAGGGTGCGGAACTGATCGAAAACCCGACTTCGGGTGCACCAGGCGTCCGGATTGAAAACGTCTTCATCCTGGCCGGTGTGCCCCACATTGCAGCGAGCATGCTCGAGGGCCTGACCGGTAGGCTGGAGGGCGGACGTCCCGTTTTATCGGTGACGATCGGCGCGCGAGCTCCCGAGAGCGATGTCGCCGATCTTCTTCGGGAGACCGAAGCGGCGCATCCGGGCGCCGCGATTGGCAGCTATCCCTTTTTCAAGGACGGTCGCTACGGCGCAAACTTCGTCATCCGTTCGGAGTTTGTGGAGGTGGCGCGGGAGACGGGGGAGGACTTGGCGGTGCGCCTTCGCGCTGCTGGCTTCGAACCGGTTGAAGGCGGGATTTAGCCGTTGCGGGGCTCGCGGTTGCTGCGATGCCCCGCGAGCAAGCGGAAAGATTCCCACGGGTGCAATAGTCGGGCCAGCGGCCGGTCGAGCGCCAAAAATCGGCGAGGCCGTAGCGCTGTATCAGCGCCGGGAAGCGGGGATCGTTGCGCATCGATTTCGTTTGCGGGAAGAATAGGAAGTTCGTGATCCCCGTCATCGGATATCCAGGCTTGAAACCCTGGGCGAGTCTGAATGCGCCGTCGGTGTCTCCGATAGAGGCCAGCATCTCGATGATGAATGGGATCACGATCGGATTGTTGGTCGGCAGCTTCGCCGCGATCTGTTTGGCTTTGTTGCGGTCCTCGGCGGTTCCCGAAATCAGCGCCTTTTCCACCGCCTGACGGAGCGCATCAGTGCTGACTGTGCCGGGTGGAACCGGCTTTTCGAGCAAACGCGCTTCGTTGATCTGACCGGCTTCCAGCAGGCACGTCCTGAGCGCCCAAGTCAGATTCGCATCGTCCGGAGAGACCGACAAGCGCTGCCGTAAATCGGCGATGACGGAGTCCGTCGCACCGCCGTCACAAGCGAGGGCCGAGCCGGCCGGCGTCCAATCGATCTGCAGGTCTGCTGCGGCGGCGCGCTGGGCGTAGATGGCCGCTTCCCTCATCCGTCCGGTTTCCGTGAGGAACATCGCGAGGAAGCCGTTGCTGTGAGGCCACTTCGGATTGACCGACACGGCCTTGCGCAGGAGCTCCTCACGCTGCGCCCATTGGGTGGGTGGAAGCGCCATCGCCCGCGCCAGCCATGCATCCGATGATTGCGGGTCCAACTCCAGAGCTCGCTTCGACTCTCGTTCGGATTCTGCACGGGCACTCGCGGCCTGATCCGGCGTCATGAGCGGCGCGAGATAGGCCGAGAATTTTGCAAGGTCCGAATGGGCGGGCGCGAAGTTTGGCGCCTTGCTGGTGATCAGCCGCAGATCGTCCAGCAACTCGAACGTAGACTTGGCATCCTGCGCATCGTCATGGTTCACGAAGAGGTCGCACACGCGAAGATAGCGCGAGAGCAACTCAGTGTCCGTGAGGCCGCCTGGGCCGAGGGCCCGATAGGCGCAGCTAATTACCCCGGCGACGGAGCGTGCGACCTGGTAGTTGAGTTGGGCTGGTTGATCCGACGGGCCGCTCGCCTGATAGCTCCAAAGGCTCGCATGCCGAATGCGATCGTCGAGATGCAGTCGCGCCAGGAGCGTTTTGCCGGAAGTCTCAATCGTGCCGTCCAGCGTGTAGCCGACACCCAGATTCTTGATTTGGCGGTCAGCATTGGCTCCTTCCAGGCTGTCACTGTCGCCTGCGCTGACCGATGGAATGTGGCTATCGTTCAGCGCCGTCCTGATCTGGTCCGTGAGGCCGTCCCCGATGGCCGAGCTGCCGCCAATGGCCTTGATGGGTTGGACGGCAACGCGGCTCGCCGCCTCGGCCGGTGAGCGGGTCCACCACCATCCCGCGGCGAGGAGGACCGCTAACAAGGCCAATCCGACGGCGATGGTCCTGGGCTGAACGCGGACGAGCTTGGCCGTTGCCGGACGAACACTTTCCGTCGGCTCAGAGGAGATCACCTCCCGCAGGGCGTCCCTGACACGCAGAAAGGAGAGGTCACGGACCGAGCCACTCCACCCGCTGAGATCGATGCCCTGCCTTTCTCCGAAGAAGAGTGGCGGCTCACAAGGTTCGAGGAAGACTTGGACGAGCCGGCCGCGGGTGCGGGCTACTCGGGCCTCGGAACGGACATTTTCGCTGGCAACCGAAGTGGGGGACCAGCCCACGACTACCGCCTCGGCGTCTGCGAGGGCCTTCTCGATCGTCTGCTCCCAGCTCGCGCCAGCCGGGATATCGTCATCCCACCAGACGTCGAATCCTGCACTGCGGAGCGCAGTCACGAGCTTAGTCACCCGTCTTTTGTCAGGTCTCGCGTAGGAAACGAAAACTTGAGGCAAGCCGGGCACCCGCTCGTTTCAGCTCCGGTTCCATTATCCGGAAAGGTGCGGGGGCGATAGGCGGGGGGAGAGGGTCGCCCCTTGCTTCGCTCGTGCGCTCCAAGGCCCGAACATCCTCCGGACGTTTGGCTTTGGAGCGGGTAGCGGGAATCGAACCCGCGCGTTCAGCTTGGGAAGCTGACAGGCTACCATTACATCATACCCGCCCAGCAGCCTTGAGTTAGGTCGCACGCTCACCCCCGTCAACGCGAGATGAAATGTTCGTCATGGGGGAACGTGCGCCCCGGATGAGCGTTGCATATAATAAGCATACTTACTATATCCGTCTCCAATGGAAACTATCCCGTTCGAAATCGGCGAAACAGCGCATGCGCTGCGCAAGGCCTTCGATCGCCTGGCCGTCGGCATGGGCGTGACCCGTGCGCAGTGGAAAGTGCTGTTCAAGCTGACACGGCAGCCGGGTCTCCGACAGGTCGAGCTCGCAGATATGCTCGATCTTGAACCCATCACGCTCTGCCGCATCGTGGATCGGCTGGAGGAAGGTGGCTTGGTCGAGCGCAGCCGCGATCCTGAGGATCGCCGCGCGTGGCGCCTTCACGTCACCGCAAAGGCGCAGCCGCTCATCGACAAACTTCAGGGCGTCGGCGCCGAGCTTGTCGACCATGCGTTTGCCGGGATCGACCCGGAAGAAATTGAAATCACCCGGAAAGTATTGGCCCGCGTGCGCGAAAACGCCGGCCGGACCGGGGCAGTCAACAGGGCGTCTAATCAATGAACAAGATGGCAACTGAACCCATGACCGGCTCCGCAGCGGCGCTTGAGGCTCCGGAAGCGGATCGCCCGCGGCGGAAGATTGCGGGCAAGTTCTCACTGAAGACGGTCATCATGCTGATCGTCCCGGCGATCCTGCTGCTCGGCGGCGCCTATTATTGGCTAACCAGTGGCGGCAGCGTGTCGACAGACGATGCTCAGGTGAAGCAGGATATCGTTTCGGTCAGCCCGCAGGTGAACGGTCAGGTTGTCGAGGTGCTCGTCCGTAATGGCGCGCGCGTGAAGCGCGGCGACCTGCTCTTCCGCATCGATCCGCAGCCCTATCGTGTCGCCCTGGAGAATGCCGAGGCGCAACTCGCGACCGCGAGGCTGCAGACGCAGGTGCTCCGCACCACGGCGGCGGGCACGAGCGGCGACATCACTGGCGCGCGGGCAAATCTCGCGATCAAGCAGAACGCGCTCGCACGCCAACAGGCGTTGCTGAAGCAGGGCTTCACCACGCGTAGCGACTATGAGGACGCGCTCAACGAAGTGCGCAGTGCGGAAACGCAGCTTGCGGACGCCCAGGCGCGTGCAGCCAATGCGCATGCGGCTGTCGCCCCCGGCGGCGACCAGCCCCAGATCGCTCAGGCGCAGGCGGCCGTCGACAAGGCGCGGCTTGACCTCGAGCGCACGGATGTGCGCGCCACAATGGATGGCGTAATCGAGAATGCGGACAAGCTGCAGGTCGGCACGATGGCTGTCGAGGGTGTCGGCATGGTCTCGCTCGTCCACAGTGCGAACGCATGGGTTGAGGCGAACTTCAAGGAGAAGGATCTCGCCCGCATGAGGCCCGGGCAGCATGCGACCATCAAGGTGGACGCTTATGGCGGCGAGAAGTTCGAAGGCCACGTGCAGAGCATCGGCGCGGGGACGGGCAGCGAGTTCTCACTGCTCCCGGCGCAGAATGCGAACGGCAACTGGGTCAAGGTGACGCAGCGGGTGCCGGTGCGGATCGCCTTTGATGGAACGCCTTCGCGGCCGATGATCGCGGGTCTGTCGGTGACGGCAACGGTCGATCTCGACAGCAAGAAGAAGTAATCCGCCGATGGCCGATAATTCGGCGTCCGTAGCAACGCATCCACTGCCATCGGGTGAGCGGCTCATCGTCACGATCGGCGTGATGATGGCAGTGCTGCTGCAGGTGCTGGACACGACGATCGCCAACGTCGCCCTGCCGCACATGCAGGCCGACCTCAGCGCGTCGCAGGATCAGATCAACTGGGTGCTGACGAGCTACATCGTCGCCTCGGCGATTGCGCTGCCGATCAGCGGCTGGCTCGCGGATCGCGTGGGTCGCAAGCGACTGCTGCTGATCTCGGTCGTCTGCTTCACGATCGCGTCGGTCCTGTGCGCAACGGCTACATCGCTGACCGAGATGGTCGTCTTCCGCGCTTTCCAGGGGATAAGCGGCGCGTTCATCGTTCCTCTCGCTCAGGCGACTCTGTTCGACATCAACCCGAAGGAAAAGCACGGACAGGCGATGGCTTTGTTCGGCGGCGGCGTGATGATCGGTCCGATCCTCGGACCGGTGCTCGGCGGATGGCTGACCGACAATTACAATTGGCGCTGGGTGTTCCTGGTGAACCTTCCGGTCGGCGTGCTCTGCACGCTGCTGATGATGCGCTACATGCCGAAGACGGAGACGCACCGGCGCCACTTCGATATGTTCGGATTCATCCTGCTGGCGGTCGCGCTAGCAGGGTTGCAGCTATTCCTCGATCGCGGCGAACAGGCAGATTGGCTATCGAGCTGGGAAATCCGGATCGAGCTCGGTCTGGCGATCGGCGCGTCCTGGATGTTCATCGTCCACATGGCGACGTCGAAGCACCCGCTGTTTGAGCGCGCGATGTTCACCGACCGCAACTTCGCCACGAGCCTTGTGTTCATGGCGGCTACGGGCGTGCTGCTGCTCGCAGGCCTCGCACTTCTCCCGCCCCTGTTGCAGAACATGTATGGCTATTCGGTGCTGCAGTCGGGATTCCTGACCGCACCCCGCGGTGTAGGCACGCTGATCTCTATGCTGATTGCGGGACGAGCGACCGGCAAGATCGATCCAAGACTCCTGGTCGGCCTCGGCGTCGTCCTCATGGGCACATCTCTCTTCATGATGACTGGCTTTGCCATCGAGCAGCCCGCGCGTCCGGTGATCGTCAGCGGCGTGGTGCAGGGACTTGGGCTCGGCCTGATCTTCGTTCCTCTGCAGACCCTCGCGTTCCAGACGCTTGCTCCGCGGATGAGGACGACCGGAGCGGCCTTGCTGAACCTGTCGCGAAACATCGGTGGTTCGATCGGCATCTCGGTCGTCAGCACGCAGCTCGTCCGGATGACTCAGGTCAGCCACGCCGATCTTGCCACGAGCATTACGCAGCAAACTATCCCGACGGCCGATCCGACGATCCTGCAGACCGCTATTCCGGTCGCGGGGCCAGCGGCGCTCGCTTACATCAACGCGATGATCAACAAGCAGGCGCTGTTCATCGCCTATCTGGACGACTTCAAGCTGATGATGATCGTCACCTTCGCCGTGCTCCCGCTTCTGCTCTTCATGAAAAAGGGCCAGCAGGTCGGTGGCGGCGGTCCTCCGATCATGGATTGATGAGTTGCTGCCGATCCGAGTGACGCCGCGTTCGGCGAAGCCCGGTATCGGCGGCTGGCGCATGGGCGCTGACGGTCGTCAGGAGCTCGAAGTCCGGGTCGCCGAAGCTCCAGCGGACGGCGTCGCGAACGAGGCGGTGATCAGGCTGCTTGCAAAGGCGCTTGGGATCAGCCGTTCCGAACTGTCGATCATCTCCGGCCAGACCGCTCGCCACAAGCGGATCGCGATCCCATTTGACATTGAAGAAGCGCGCCGGCGCCTCGGCGGCTGAAAAAGGGAGAATAGTCATGTTCCAGGTCGGCAAGCGGCGGCTCGGCCGCAACGGCCCCGAAGTATCTGCCATCGGGCTAGGATGCATGGGCATGAGCGAATTCTACGGCTCCGGTAGCGAGCAGGAATCGATCGCAACCATCCATCACGCACTCGATCGGGGCGTGAACTTCCTGGACACTGCCGACATGTACGGCGTCGGCAAGAATGAGGAGCTGGTCGGACGGGCGATCCGCGATCGCCGGGACGAGGTCTTCCTCGCGACGAAGTTCGGCAACGTCCGCGGGCCCAACGGCGAGTTTCTCGGCGTGAGGGGCGATCCCGAATATGTTCGCTCGGCTTGCGAGGCGAGCCTTAAGCGGCTCGGCGTCGATGTGATCGATCTCTATTATCAGCATCGCGTCGATCCGAACGTGCCGATCGAGGATACGGTCGGCGAGATGTCGCGCCTCCAGCAGGAGGGGAAGGTCCGTTACCTCGGACTCTCCGAAGCAGCGCCGCGGACGATCCGCGCGGCTTACGCGACCTCTCCGATCACCGCTGTACAGACCGAGCTGTCGCTGTGGAGCCGTGATGCGGAGGCGGAAGTGTTGCCGACGGTGCGTGAGCTCGGCATCGGCTTCGTGGCTTATTCGCCACTCGGGCGCGGGTTCCTGACGGGGCAGATCAAGTCGCCTGACGATTTCCCGGAGGACGACTTCCGCAGGTTCCATCCGCGCTTCACCGGCGAGAATTTCCAGAAGAACATCCAGCTGGTCCGCGAGGTCGAGGACATGGCGCGGGAGAAGGGCTGCACGACCGCGCAGCTTGCACTCGCGTGGGTCCTGGCGAAGGGTGACGATATCGTGCCGATCCCGGGCACCAAGCATGTGAAATATCTCGACGAAAATATCGGGGCACTCGAAGTGAAGCTAAGCGCGGAGGACCTCGCGCGGCTGGACGAGATCCTGCCGCCCGGCGCGGCCGCTGGCGACCGCTACCACGAGCGCGGGATGGCGGCTGTGAACCTCTAGCCGCCGTGCCTACGCAACCAGAGCGCGAACAGATCAGGCCAAAGAGCACCTGATTCATTCTTCGGAATGTGGAGCCCGAAACCGTGCTCCGCGTCCGAAAAAACATGAAGCTCAGCGGGAACGCCAGCGTTCCAGCAAGCCTCAGCCCAGCTGATGCTATGCCTCACTGGCACCAAGCCGTCCTTCGCTCCGTGCACGAGGAAGGTCGGGGGCGTGTCCTTGTCGACATGAAGCGCGGGCGAGCGCTTCTCCGCCATGCCCTGCGGTGGTGAGGCGCCGAGGAGGGTGTTCATCGAGGTGCTCGATTGCCCCGGGTTGATGAGAGTCGTCACCGGGTAAATGAGCGCGAGGTAGGCAGGGCGTGCAGAGAGTTTATCGGCGGCATCGACAGGTCGATAAACCTGCTCGGCGTGCGATACCGCGAGATCGCCTGCGAGATGCCCGCCTGCCGAGAAGCCTATTACGCCCAGCCGGGCCGGATCGATCCTGAACTCGCCGGCGCGGCTACGGATCAGTCGCATCGCACGTTGTGCGTCTGCTAACGGTACCAGCCATTTGTCGGCCCATCCTTCCCCAGGCAGCCGGTAGGTCAGGACAAAGACCGTGGTTCGCTCGGCGTTGAATCGCTCTGCCACATCGATGCCTTCGTTCTGCACCGACAGGAACTGGTAGCCCCCGCCGGGCAGCGAGAGGAGCGCGGAGCCGTCGGGCTTGGCGGCGCGGAAGACATGCACCTCAGGGAAGGGCACGCCCCGCACCCAGAGCTCGCGGTTGGGCGCCGGGTTGTTCATCGTCCAGTTGGGCTGGATCTTCTGCTTCGGCGCACCTGGTGGGGTCCCGGGCCACAAGGGAAAGCGCTCTTTCGGCGGCCAGAAGGGAGCCGCAGGATCTCCGGCAAAGGGCGTGGGACCTGATTGGGCCTGTGCTGTCGTGGCCGCCAGCGCAGCCACGCTTCCACCGATGAACGTCCTCCGTCCGATGTCCATGATTTCCCCTCTGTTACGACTACTGCCGAACGATCTGCCCGTTCTTCATGACGAACCGCACATGCTCGACCGCGGAGACATCGCGGGTCGGGTCCCCTTCGACAGCGACGAGATCGGCGAGCAATCCGGGCTTTACTTCACCGCGATCGCTCAGCCGCAGGATGCGCGCATTGCGCGAGGTCGCCGAGATCAGGACCTGCGGCGGTGACATTCCCGCGCGCTGCATCGCCTCCATCTCGAGATAGTTCTGGCCATGCGTGTAGACGCCGACATCGCCGCCCATGCAGATCGGCACGCCATCCTTCATCGCAAGCTGGAAAGAGCGGCGGTTCTCCTGAACGCTTTCGGGCGCAGGCTCCTGGCCGTTCCAATGCTCGAAGTAGCGGGCGTAGGCTTCAGACGCCGCAATGGTGGGGCAGAGCGCGATGCCCTTGGCAGCCATCGCCTTGAAGACGGCGTCCGTGCCATTGTACCCGTGCTCGATCGTGTCCGCGCCGGCGTGGATCGCACGCATCAGGCCTTCGGGCGTCGTGGAATGGACCGCCACCAGCCGGCCCGCGTCATGCGCGGCAGCGACACCGGCGTCGAGCTCAGCTTGGGACAGCGTGGTGCGGCTCGGCTCACCTTTGCCCCAGTGATAGTCGGCGTAGAACTTGATGATCGTGGCGCCGCCGGCGATCTGATCGCGGACTGCGCGGATCGTCTCGTCCACGCCGGCGACTTCCTGTGCACCCTGAGGGACTGCAACGCCCGGTTCGAAGCCCTTCGGGCCGTACGCCCCGCGTGCAACGATCGCTTTGGTCGAGACGAGCAGGCGAGGGCCGGGGACGATACCCTGGTCGATCGCTTGCTTGAGGCCGACGTCGGCGAAGCCCGCGCCTTCGGTGCCGAGGTCGCGCTCGGTCGTGAAACCAGCCTCCAGCGTCTTCCGGGCGTGGACGACTGCGCGCGCGGTTCGAAGCGCGAGCGGCTCGTGCAGAACCTGATCGTCCCACAGCGTCTCATTGTACGGATGCAGGAAGAGGTGCGAGTGTCCCTCGATCATACCTGGCATCAGAGTGGTGCCCGGAAGGTCGATGACCTTGGCGCCCGCGGGGGCGGTGACATTCGGACCGACGGCGGCAATCCGGTTGCCGTCGACGAGGACCGACCAACCGTCATGCGGGGCAGGGTTGACGCCGTCGAACACACGAGCGGGTCGGAGCAGGTAGGTTTCCGCACTCGCTGCGGAGGCTGGCGAGAGCGCCAGGAGGATCGCCCAGAGTGTACAGAAAGTCGCAAAAGTCGCACTCACACAAGTGCGAGGCTTTTCCTTCGAATGCTGGCGATTGCCACGGTGGTTCGGAATGAGATCCAGAAGCATTCGTGCTGTGGAACACAGAAACGGCGCCGTAGGAAAGGGGGCTTTCATCTTCCCTTCAGCACCCAATCGAGTCCGTTGGAGAGTTGCCGGACGAACCACGGGTCGGAATAGCTTTCCTTGGTGTGCCCCATCGCGGTGTAGAAGACGCGGCCGCCATCGACGGTCCGAGTCCAGGTCATGGGATTTGGATTGACGTCCTTCTCGCCGATCGACGTTGGATCGAGCGTTACCAACAGGCGCGACGTCGGATCGTAGTCGTCGAAATAATACCATTCGTCCACGCGGCTCTTGCCTGCACCCAGCCCGGCGGTGACTGAGCCCTGACCCGGCACTACGTGCACTTCGCCCTGCGGCGTGCCGCTAGGGTGACGGGCGAAGTGGCCGCCGATCATCTTGCCGTACCACGGCCAGTTGTAGTGCGAGTCCGCAGCGGCATGGATTGCGAGGATTCCACCGCCGTGGCGCAGGAAGTTCTGCAGTGCCTCGCGCCGGCTGCCTACCAGCCACTCGGATGCCGGGTTCTTCGGATCTGTCGTGCAGCTCAGAAGCACGATCGCGCGGAAGTGCTTGAGGCCGTCAGCCGTGAAGACGGACGGGTCTTCGCTCGTATGGACTTTCAGCCCGTCTTTCTTCGCGATTGCGCTGACGGCCTCGATGCCAGCTGGAATGGAGTCATGGCGATAGCCGGTCGTCCCGGAGTAGATCAGGATCGCTCCGTTGGGTTGTGCGACAGCCGCTGCTTCAAGTCCGAACGCGAGGATGATCAGCAGCAACAGGCGACGCATTCGCTCAGCCTAGATCAGGACTTCTCGCTCGGAAAGTGCGCGCGGTCAGCCCGCGACGTAACCGCCGTCGGCGACATAGATCCCGCCGTTGCAATAGGAAGCGGCATCGCTCGCAAGGAAGGCGATCAGCTCCGCGATCTCCTCATTCTTGCCGTAGCGCCGCATGGGAACGCGGCTGTTTATCATGTTCCGGAATGCCGCCGTGTCGCCGCCGCCGAGCTGGTCACCGAGCGATTGCATCATCCGGTTGTCGATGGGCCCAGGGGCGACCGCGTTCACCCGGATGTTCGAGGATGCGAGTTCCATGGCTGCGGTTTTCACCAGGCCGCAGACCGCATGCTTGCTCGCGACATAGGCCGCGGCTCCCGGGAAACCGATGATTCCTGCGATCGATGCGGTCGCCACGATCGCGCCGCCACCCTTCTTCATCGCAGGTACCGCGTGTTTAATCGCCAGCCAAACCCCCGTGACATTGACGCGCAGGACTTGCTCGAAGTCTTCAACGGACAGTTGATCGACAGGCCCGAGGACGCCTTCGGTCCCGGCATTCGCGATGAGGATGTCCAATTGTCCGAAGCGCTCGATGGCTGCTGCGACGACTCTCCCGGTGGCGGCTTCGTCGGCACAGTCTGCCGCTTTACTGGCGCAGCGCCCCGCATCGCCGAGTGCTGCTCGTATCTCGTCCAGCTTGGCGTCATCGCGGTCGGTGAGCATCACCTTCGCGCCGAGATCGAGGAAGAGCCGTGCCGTTGCCGCGCCGATACCGCCGGCCGCGCCGGTGACGATCGCAACTTTGCCGTCGAGGCGTTGCGCATTGGAGGGTTCTGGCATCGCCGCCTCCATCCCGTGATCTCTGACAATTTAGCATAGTCGACGAGGCACCAACAAAGCCCGGCCTGCCGGTAGCCAAGGGCCATTACGAAGCTCTTGCGCTCGGATCACAAACAATCTAAACACTGAACCACATGGTTCAGTATGCGAGTCCCACTCTGGATTTGTCGTTCGCCGCGATCTCGGACGTGACGCGGCGCGGCGTGCTGGAACAGCTCGCGCGCGCGGACGCCTCGATCACGAGCCTCGCCGAGAAGTTCCAGATGACGCTCACCGGCATGAAGAAGCACGTCGCCGTTCTTGAGCGCGCGGGGCTCGTCGTGACGGAGAAGGTCGGTCGGGTGAGGACATGCAGGCTTGGGCAACGCGACCTCGCAGCAGAGGCCCAATGGATCGAAGCGCACCGCAAGCTCTTCGAGGCGCGGTTCGACGCGCTCGATCAGGTCATTCTGAAGATGAAGGAGGAAGAAGATGGATCAGCAAGTGAGTAGCCATCCGGTGGCGCGGAACGCCACGTCGGTAGAGCGGAAGGGAGACCGCGAGCTGGTCGTTACCCGCACTTTCGATGCACCGCCAGGGATTGTCTTCAAGGTGTGGAGCGATCCGGACCTGTTCCGCATGTGGTGGGTGCCCAAGGGCGCGCCGATGGAGCTCTTGGCTTGCGACATGGATGTTCGCACCGGTGGAAAATACCGTCTCCAGTTCGCTGCCGGCGGACAGACGATGGAGTTTTTCGGCAAGTATCTCGACGTCGTGCCCGATGAGCGGATCGTCTGGACCAACGACGAAGGCGAGGAAGAGGGCGCCGTGACCACGGTCACCTTCCAGGACCAGGGCGGGAAGACGCTGCTGACCTTCCACGAGATCTATCCGACGGCGGAAGCGCTCGAGGAGGCGATGACCGGCTCCGCGGAAGGCCTGCCGATCCAGCTCGATCAGCTGGAAGAGCTGCTCTCGACTATCAGCGAGTAATTCAGTTCAAATACGAAAAGGGCGGCTGGGAATGTCCCAGCCGCCCTTCGCGTAATCCGTTGATCTGACGCTTAGCGCTTCGAGAACTGGAAGCTGCGGCGTGCCTTGGCGCGGCCGTACTTCTTACGCTCGACGACGCGCGGGTCGCGGGTCAGGAAGCCTGCCTGCTTCACCGCGGTGCGCAGCGCCGGCTCGAACCTGCTGAGTGCCTGAGCAATGCCGTGCTTGACCGCACCGGCCTGGCCCGAAAGGCCGCCGCCCTTGACGGTGGCTTCGACGTCATACTGACCTTCGCGGTCGGCAACGCCGAACGGCTGGTTGATGACGAGGCGCAGCGACGGGCGAGCGAAGTAAACTTCCTGCTCGCGGCCGTTGATGACGATCTTGCCCGAGCCCGGCTTCAGCCAGACGCGTGCAACGGCGTCCTTGCGGCGGCCGGTCGCGTAAGCGCGGCCATACTTGTCGAGCTGCTGCTCACGGAGCGGCGTGGCGTCCTGAGCCGGCGGCGGAGCGACAGGCGCTTCGGCAGCCGGAGCTTCCGGAGCGGGCGCAGCCGGGGCCGGAGTTGCGCCGAGCTGGTCGGCGATCGATTCACGAGTGTCGGACATTATGCGCCCACCTTGTTCTTGCGGTTCATCGACGCGACGTCGAGGACTTGCGGATCCTGGCCGCCGTGCGGATGCTCGGTGCCGTTGTAGAGGTGCAGTGCACGCATCTGGTCACGGCCGAGCGGGCCGCGCGGGATCATGCGCTCAACTGCCTTCTCCAGGACACGCTCCGGGAAGCGGCTGTCGAGCACCTTGCCCGCGGTGATCTCCTTCAAGCCGCCCGGATAGCCGGTGTGCTTGTAGTAGGTCTTCTGCTCCAGCTTGCGGCCGGTGAAGCGGACCTTGTCGGCGTTGATGACGACGACGTGGTCGCCGCAGTCGACGTGCGGCGTGAAGCTCGGCTTGTGCTTGCCGCGCAGGATGTTGGCGATGATCGTCGCGACGCGGCCGACAACGAGGCCGTCGGCGTCGATCAGGTGCCATTTCTTCTCGACCTCGGCCGGCTTGGCCGACTTGGTCGTCTTCATCAGCGCCCGCATGGCGTTGATCCTTTCGTTTTGAATGCGAAAGGCGCAGCCACAAGGCCGCGCCGTCGGATGCGCTATTTGCGGGTGAGGGCCGGAAAGTCAAGCAAATCCGGTATTTTGCCGACGGGTAAAATAATACCTCAGCACTGATCGGCTCGCCGGCGAAACGACTGGAACGGCGGCAGGGTGCCCATCGTTTCAGCAGCAAAACCAAACATGGGAGCGAGTTATGTATATCGGACTTGGCGGACTTCTCGTCCTGATCCTGATTCTCTGGCTTCTCGGAGTAATCTAACGTGCGTTGGACGGTTCAGTACGTCTGAGCCGTCCGACGATATCTACGATAAGTGACGGGTCGAACGGCTTTTCGACCCTCATTACCTCACGCAAATGTTCGGGGACGGCCGGGCTGCCGTATCCCGTTGCGATCGCGACTGGTATACGATTGTCCAGGAGGTGCTCGGCTATCGAAACCGCGCTCTCACCACGCAGATTGAGGTCGAGGATCGCGCAGTCGAAGCTTCGCGACTGTACCGCTTCTTCGGCCTTCGAAACGGAAGCGAGCGGCCCGATCACGGTTGCGCCTGCGCCGGTAAGCGCCCGATTCAGGTCGTCGGCGATGTAAAACTCGTCTTCGACCACGAGTACTCGCGTTCCGGTCAGAACCGTCTGATCCCGTTGGTTATTCTCGGTGGCCATGACCATGTTCATCCAGCCTCCCAGTCATGCGTCAAATAACATAAGTGAGGGTGAAGCGCGATGACGCTGCTTACGGTTCCACCTGCGTTTCAGTTCAGTCCGGGACTTGCGGTGGCGACCAAGCTTGATGCCTTCACGAAATTGTCGAGCGAAGATCGCGCCGCCCTCGCCAAGGTTGCCCAGAACACGCGCTTCGTCGATGCACGCCGGGACCTCATCGCAGAGGGCGACAAACCGCGATACGTGCATCTTGTGCTCGACGGCTGGGGTGCCCGTTACAAAAGTTTGCCCGACGGCAAGCGGCAGATCGTGAGCCTTTTCATCCCGGGCGATTTTTGTGATCTCAACATCTACATCCTCAAGCAGATGGACCACAGCATTGGAGCGATCACGCGGCTGAAGGTCGCGTTGATCTCTCCGGACGATATGAATGCGCTGACCGAGGGCCGCCCCAGGATCACGCAGGCCCTGTGGTGGCACGAGCTGGTAACAACGGCGATCCAGCGCGAGTGGACGCTCAACTTGGGGCAGAGAAGCGCCTATGAGCGACTCGGCCACCTTCTCGTGGAGCTCTACCTTCGACTCCGTACCGTAGGCAGGGCGAGGGAAGGACGTTGCGACTTCCCCCTGACCCAGAACGACCTCGCCGACGCAACTGGGCTGACAGCGGTGCACGTCAACCGCACCCTGCAGGAGCTACGCCGCGACGGCCTTATCGAGCTGGAACGCAAACAGCTGCACATTTTGGACCTCGAACGCCTGATGGACGTTTCGATGTTCAATACGAATTACCTGCATCTGGACCACGAAGGGCGACATCTCGACGCCAACGAATGAAGGCGCCTCTCCGAACGCATTCGAAAGGGGCAAGCCCGGCACGGCCGAACGCTCTGAGGCTGAGTCGGCTATCGAGGCTCTGCGCCAGCGCGGCGGGGTCTTCGTAGAGGCGGTACGTTCCACGCGCATGCCGATGGCGCTGACGGACCCGAACCTTCCAGGCAATCCGATCGTCTTCGCCAATGAGGCGTTCCTGAAGCTCTCCGGCTACAGCATGGACGACGTGCTGGGCCAAGAGCCGCACTTCATGAACGGCCGGAATACCGACCCGAAGGACAAGGCTCGCTTCTCCGAGGCTATTCGCAGCGACCAAGACGACATCATCGAGACGGTTCAGTACCGCAAGAATGGCACGCGCTTTGTCGCGACCGTGCTGATCAGTGCCTTCAAGGACGACGAGGGGCGTGTCCTGAACCACTTCATGTCGTGGCTCGATGTCACGCGGCGGGTCGACGCGGAGGATGAGCTGTCTGATGTCCGCGCGGCCGAGGCGGTGCTGAGCGATGACCTTCGAATCACCAAGATTCTCCATGATCTTGGCGCCCGCCTGGTCTCGGAAGACAATCTTCAGACGATCTATGAGGAGATATTGTCGGCGGCGATCGATATTACCCAGTCGAAGGCTGGAACGGTGCAGATGCTGGACCCCGCAACGGACGAGCTCGTGGTGATAGCCAAGCAGGGCTTTAGCCAAGAAGCCGAGGACTATTTCCGGCGAATCGATGCCCGGTCGAACACGTCCTGCGGGGCTGCCCTTCGGCTCGGCGAGCGTGCATATTTCAATTTCGACCCGGCGAGCACGGATGAGTCAGCCCGATTGCATGTACAGGACGGCATTCTTTCCGCGCAGTCGACACCCCTGATATCCCGGTCCGGCGAGCCGATCGGAATGGTCTCAACACATTGGGGCGAGTTGAACCACCGGGCTTCGGATCGTCAGTTGCGTTTCCTGGATCTACTTGCCCGGCAGGCTGCCGACCTGCTGGAGCACCGGGCGTACGTGGAAGCTCTCAGTGATAGTGAGCGGCACGCCAACACGTTGCTTGCCGAGCTGCAGCACCGGGTTCGTAATACGCTTGCAGTCGTTCGGTCGATCGCGCGGCGGACCGCCGAAACAACTGGCAGCTCGGAGGAGATGCTCTCCCACTTCCAGGGGCGGCTGGACGCTTTTTCCCGTGTTCAGGCGGCGGTGACCCGCAGCGCGGACGGCACCGTCGACCTCAAATCGCTGATCGAGGATGAGCTGATCGCGCATGCCACGCGCGAAGGCGACCAGGTACGCATCTTCGGTGATGACGTAGCTCTGCAGGCGAAAGCGGCCGAGCGGATCAGCCTTGCCGTTCACGAACTGGCAACGAACGCAGTGAAGCACGGCGCGCTGATAGACGGTACGGGCCGACTCGATATCCACTGGGCCAGGGAGGAGCTGCGCGGGTCGGAGTTCCTCAAGTTGAAATGGAGCGAGAGCGGGGTCGATCTCCAGAACACGAAGATCACGCGCGAGGGTTTCGGCATGGACCTGCTTCGGCGAACCCTGGCTTACGATCTTGATGCTGAGACGCGGCTGGAACTCCTGTCGGACGGCCTGAAGTTTGAGCTTCTGATGCCCATGAGGGCCTTGGCCGAGACCTCTTAGGCGCCCGAACCCGTTGGAGGGGCAGGCCGCCGCTGAACGCGACAATAAGGTTATATTCACGCGTTGCCCCTTATCTGGCTGCGCTTTAAAAGTGCTGCGTGTGGTGCTGCGGCACACGATTCCCCTTTGAATGGAGCTAGTTCGGCTGTGCCGAGACGCGTCAAAGATTTCATCGATATCAGCGAATATACTTCGCTCGACGACCTGATCCGTTACCTGGAGACGATCCGCGACAATCTGCCGGCGGACTGCGAGGCGGAAATGAAGATCCGCGGTGACGAGGTTTTCGGCAGGAGGCTGCAGATCACCTATTTCCGTGAGCAGACCGCCGACGAAGCGGAACTCGAGGCTAAATACGGCAGTCCGGAGAACGCCGAGATCGACGACCTGCAGCGGAAGCTCGACAAGGTACCGTTTTCCGCCCGGCGGTAGCGGCTAACTAGCTTTTTAGCTGCTTTCCGAACTGGACGATCAGCGCGCGAAGCTCGACGGAGTCGACCTTTGCCGCTGCCTCTTCGAGCTTGAACCATTTGCGCAGCCGCTCACCGCGCTCCGGCCAGTCCTTGAGCTCGCGCTCGACGGTCAGCGAATGGACGTGGATGTCCACTTCGACCGTTCCGAAAAGCAGGTGCTGCTTTGTGTGGCGGAAACGGCCGATGGGCTCCTGGTCGACCCTTCCCTTGATCCCTGCTTCCTCGAACGCCTCCTGAGCAGCCGCGTCGGCCAGTGACTTGCCTGCCATCGGCCAGCCCTTCGGGATCATCCAACGCCCTGACCGGCGCCCGGTGACGAGCAGCACCTCTGCCTTCTCATTCTTTTTCCCGCGCTTCAGCCGCCACGGCAAAGCACCGGTCTGGATGGCGACGGCTGTTTCTCCCGCGCGACTCATGGCGTGATCATATAGCCAGCGACTGATATTGGTGAGAAAGTTCATCTGACACTGATCGGGGAACGCGCGGGCATGGGACTTGTTCGCCTGATATGAGCCGCGAGATCGAACTGAAGCTGGAGGTCACGCCCGAGGCCATCGAGCATCTGCTGGATCAGCCTTGGGTCAAGCGCGCCGTCCGATCGTCCGAACGCCAGGTTTCCACCTATTACGATACATCGGACAACGAACTGCGGAGGCGCGGTTACACGTTGCGGGTACGATCGACGGGGCAGGGCTTCGTTCAGACCGTTAAATCGATGGGCGAGGGCGCGGGCCTCTTCGACCGCGGCGAGTGGGAATATCAGATCGACGGCCCTGGTCCTGATCCGGAAAAGCTTGCCCATACGCCGCTGGCGGGTCTCGATATTGCCTCCGTAGAGCCCGTTATCCGTTCGGACGTGGTGCGTACGGCATGCCGGCTGAAGCATGACGGTGCTGAGATCCAGCTCGACGTGGATCTCGGCAACATCTCGGCTGGCGGCAATGACGAACCCGTGTCGGAGGTCGAACTCGAACTGGTGTGTGGGGACGCGAAGGCGGTTGTCGACGCGGCCTGCCACGTGGCCCGGGACGTGCCGGTCAAGCTGGGAGTCATGACCAAGGCGGAGCGCGGCTTTGCGCTAGCCGATGGGCAGCTCCGCACAGTGACCAAGGCGGAGCCGGTTCGGATCGACCGCGAGATGACGGTCGCGCAAGCGTTCGAGGCGATCGTCCATGGCTGCCTTCGCCACTTCCGCCTGAACGAGGCGACGGTGATTGAGCGGCGGACGCCTGAAGCCCTGCACCAGGCGCGGGTGGCGATGCGCCGCCTGCGGGCAGGGCTCAGCCTGTTCAGGACGGCGATTACGGATGATGAGTTCCCGCGCATTCGTGGCGAACTTCGCTGGTTCACCGGCGAGCTAGGCGACGCGCGCAACCTCGACGTCTTCCTGCAGCGGGAGCTTCCCGACGATCAGCGGCGTGAGCTGAGCGAGAAGCGGGAGGAGGCATATGACCGGGTCATCGCGGCCATGGAATCGAAGCGTTTCCGTAAGCTGATGCTCGACCTCGTATCCTGGACTGCGTTGGGTCGCTGGCGGGAGAGCGCCAATGCCGTCATGCCCGTCGAGGCCTATGCCAGCCGCCGCATCGACCGGCTGTGGCACAAGATTAGGATGTCGGATCACATCCTGCGCATGGACGACCATGAGCGCCATGAGCTTCGCATCCTGATCAAGAAGCTGCGCTATGCGCTGGAATTCGTGCAGGGGCTCCATGCGCACGAGAGCATGCGTCAGAAGAAATTCGGCCGGGCGCTCGAGGACCTTCAGGAATCGCTTGGGTTGCTCAACGACGTGGCAGTTGGGCGCACGATGGTGACTGCCGATGCCTGGCCGATCCTTCCGGAAGAACCGAGCGAGGAGGAGATGGGGTTCCTAAGAGAGGCGGACCTGGCGCTTGAGCGGTTGCACAAGGTAGGGCCTTACTGGCGCTAGATCTGCGATTGGCTTGGGCGATAGCGCTCCACGAGCCGCTTCTTGTCCCACAGTTCGAAGCTTCCCGACTGGGCGCGAGTGCGCGCCTCGATGAGCGCATCGTCGTCGGACGATGCTTCGACCCATTCTGCGCCCGTGATCTTCCCCGCCCCATCGAGCCGGTACAGCCTATAGTTCGGCAACTTCAAACCCCCGCCTGAGGGCGCAGGATTAGCATGACGGTCGCGCAAACTGATTCACTTGAGTTACAGGGCCGGTGCGCTTTCCAGTTGTAATCGCAAGCTTTTTTGAAATGATACACAGGTGTAATCTAGGTTAAGCGCGATTTGGCCTTGAGCGTTGCAGAAGGCTTCGGAGATGATCAGCGTACATTTGAAGAAGTTGCGTAAACGTACCGAGATCAGTCCCGACGAAGAGCGGGCGATCCGTAATGTTGTCGCTGAAACTCGCCGCCTTGCCGCGGACCAGATCGTTATCCGGTCGGGCGAGGAACTCAATTCGAGCATGTTGCTCCTCGACGGCTGGATGGCCCGGAGCAAGGACCTGCCAAGCGGAGAGCGGCAGGTGACCGAGCTGCACATCGCGGGGGATTTCGCCGACCTTCATTCATTCGCGCTCAAGCGGCTGGATCATGACGTGGTTACGCTGACCGAGTGCAACGTCGCGATCGTGCCGCATGACCGGTTGCAGGAGCTGACGGAGCGATTTCCGCACCTAGGGCGTGTCTATTGGTTCTCGACCAACGTCGATGCCGCAATTCACCGCGAGCTCGCCCTTTCGCTCGGGCAGCGTTCGGCGATTTCGCGCATGGCTCACTTGTTTTGCGAGCTTTACGTGCGGCTCGACGTCGTCGGCCGGACGAGGGGCAATGCCTGCGAATTGCCGCTGACGCAGCGGGAGCTGGCGGAGTGCCTCGGACTCACGGTTGTCCACGCCAATCGGACGTTGCAGGAGCTTCGGCGGCGGGGGCTGGTGGAAGTGGAAGGCCGCCAGCTGACGATCGTCGATCGGCGCGGCCTTGAAGGCGTTGCGGAGTTCGACCCGGCCTATCTCTATCTCGAACGCCGCACTCTCTAGCCGACGTTATCCTCGACCCAGTCAGCGTAGCTGCCGAGGACCTTGTCGATGGGCCAGGTCACGACGCAGGGCACGTCATAGCTGTGCAGGCCGGCGATGCGGGTTATCAGCGCGTCGACGGTGACGTTTGCGGTCTTGAAGATTGCGGCCACTTCGTTGGCAGTCTCGACCGCGCCTTCCCAGCGGTAGATCGATCGGATTGGCCCAAGAATGTTGATGCAGGCGGCGAGCCGTTCCTCGATAACCGCCCTGCCGATGCGCTCGGCTTCCTCAGCGTTCGCGAAGACAGCGTAGACGGAGACGATGCTCACCGTTGGCGACCCAGTTCGTGCGCGCCCCAGACGGTTGCTGCGAGGAGTAGCGCGCCCGTCGCCTGGTGGAGCACGGCAAGCGAGATCGCGATGCTCGACAACACGGTCAGGATGCCAAGCAGGATCTGCGTTCCAAACGCCGAGTGGATTGCAATCGAGGCCGCACGAGCGCCCTTAGCCCTCTTAACCTTGCGGGCGAATAGCACGAGGACGGCAACGACGACCCAGGCCCACCAGCGGTGCATGAAGTGAAGCAGGTAAGGATCATGGGTGATCGCGAACGCCGCTCCGCTCGCCCAATCGATCCCTTCGGGCACAAATCGACCGTTCATGTCCGGCCAGGTGTTGGAAACATAGCCGGCGCGGAAGCCTGCCACCCAAGCGCCGAGTAGCAGCTGGATGCTGAGTACGCCGAGCGCGAGCGCACCCCAGCCGGTGAGACGCGCAGGTCGGGCATTCGGGTCAACGCTCAGGCGCCGCAAGTCGAGCGCAGTCCAGATCAGCGCCGCCATCAGGAAGAGAGCGAAGAGCAGGTGTGCGGAAAGTCGGTAGGGGCTGACTTCCGTTCGACCCTCAAGACCAGACATGACCATGAACCAGCCGACCGCTCCCTGTGCCCCACCGAGGACAAACAAAGCGGCTAGGCGCCAGCCAAAGCCTTTGGGGATTGCGCGCTTCCAAGCGAACCACACAACGGGCACGAAGAAGACGAGCCCGATCAAACGGCCGAGCAGCCGGTGCACCCACTCCCAGAAAAAGATCGACTTGAAGCCCGATAGGGTCATTCCCGCTGGCCCCGCGACCTCTCGATATTGTGGGGTCTGCTTGTAGAGCGCAAAAGCCTGCTCCCAATCCGCTTGGTTGAGCGGCGGGATTGCCCCGGTGATCGGCTTCCATTCGGTGATCGAGAGGCCGCTTTCCGTCAGTCGGGTGATGCCCCCGACGACGACCATGGCGAAAACCATCGCGGCGACGAGGAACAATAGGTTTGAGAGCGCGCGCGGCTGCGCTGAGTTGAGCGCGCGGTTGCGCGTTCCAGAATCGATCGCAGAGTCCATTGGAGGAAGGCTTATTCGCTCGTGCCGAGCCAAGGGGCAAGAGCATGCGAGCATGTTACATTGTATCTTGGACGATTTCGCGTTATCGAGTTGGCCGGTTGACCGATCGCGGAGGCCGATATGAAGAGGTTCTTACCAGCCGTTCTTTTGGTGGCCGCACTGGCTGTTACCCCTGCAGCAGGCGCACCTAACACATCTCCGCTGATTGGCCGGTGGGGACTTAAAGTGTCCCGCATGACCATTCCGGAAAACCAGCGGCCGAAAAGCGTGACCATCTCCTTCAGTGAGGCGGGAAATGCGCGTTGGACTACTGGCGTGGAAATCGTGGGCGGCGAGGGACAGATGTTGCGCGGTTCGTCCACGGTGCCCCTGGACGGTTCGCCGACATTGCTGACCACGACCATGCCGGAGGCGGACAAGATCGCCGCAATGTCTCCCGACCCGAATGTCCTTGTCATGATGATGATCAAAGATGGAAAGGTTCGTTCGACGCGAACCTACACGGTGGCACCGGACGGCAAGAGCATGTCGGAAACGGCGACATACTTAAGCGACGCCGTTCCAAGCATGATGATCCATCACTTCAGGCGGATCCCCTGAGCCGAGCGGCCGCTACGATGCGTCGAGTTGCATGACATCGCGACGCTTTCGACGGATGTTATGTTGTAACTTATTGGGCGGCACAGTATATCACCGCAGCCATGGCAATTTTTGCGACTGCAACGCGTCGGCTCGACCGGATCGCGGTGGGGCTTTCAGGGCTCTGCCTCGTGCATTGCGTGGCGACTGCCGTTCTTCTCGGGATGCTTGCCTCGGTCGGGGGCTTCCTGGGCAAGCCCATCATTCATGAAGTTGGTTTGACGCTCGCCATGATCCTGGGCGCCATCGCGCTGGGTCGAGGCGTGCGTAATCACGGCTTCTTCCTTCCGGTGGGCGTCGGGCTGACCGGGCTTTCGGTAATGGCTTATGCGCTGACGCTCCATGAGACGGCGTTCGAGCCCGTCTTCACCATGGCCGGCGTGATGATCCTAGCGCTGGGGCATCGGCTCAACATCATGGCTGGCGAGCACAGCTTCTGATTGCTTGCCCGCATCTCAAGGCGGGACTAACTTGAATGTTCATGGCCCGACACGACCATAAGCTGCACGAAGGCGAAGCGTTGAAGGACGCGGCGCGCGAGCGACTGACGCGCGAGGGCGAGCAGTGGACGGATATGCGCGCGGCCGTCTTCGACTCGCTTGCGAGCTTCGAAAGGCCCGCAAGTGCTTATGACATCGCAGAAGCGGTGTCGAAGGCGCAGGGCCGTCGCGTTGCCGCGAACAGCGTCTATCGAATCCTCGACCTGTTCGTGAATTCGAACCTGGCGCGCCGGGTGGAGAGCGCCAACGCCTACGTCGCCAATGCACATCCCGAGTGCCTGCATGACTGCATCTTTCTGATCTGCGACGAGTGCGGTCAGACCGTGCACATCGATGACGACAGCTTGACCGGCGGCGTTCGCCAGGCGGCGAAAAGCGCCGGGTTCAGCGCACCGCGGCCCGTCATCGAAGTTCGCGGCAAGTGCGGCGATTGCGAGGACCAATAGTCCAGTCGTGTGCGCCGTCTGGCTGTTGCTGAGCAATTCGTGAGGAATCGCTGAAATCGCTGCATGTTGGTGACATTCCAGCATGTTGCGGATAAGCCCGTTTCCGCATGAGTGACCGTCCCGAAACACCGCTGCTCGACACGGTTGAGTACCCCGCGGACCTTAGGAAGCTGAGCAAGGATCAGCTTCCGCAGCTTGCTGACGAGCTTCGTCAGGAGACCATTTCTGCCGTCTCAGTGACCGGCGGGCACCTCGGCGCCGGACTCGGCGTTGTCGAGCTTACCATTGCGGTCCACTATGTGTTCGACACTCCCAACGACAAATTGATCTGGGACGTCGGCCACCAGGCCTATCCGCACAAGATCGTCACCGGCCGCCGCGACCGTATCCGCACGCTTCGGCAAGGCGGGGGATTGAGCGGTTTCACCCGGCGTTCCGAGAGCGACTACGATCCGTTCGGCGCGGCGCACAGCTCCACCTCCATTTCGGCAGCTTTGGGCTTCGCGATTGCCAATAAGCTATCGGGCGATCCTGGCCGCGCTGTTGCAGTGATCGGCGACGGGGCACTTTCCGCAGGCATGGCCTACGAGGCCATGAACAATGCTGCGGCGGCTGGAAACCGGCTGATCGTGATCCTGAACGACAATGACATGTCGATCGCACCGCCGGTCGGGTCGCTCAGGAACTCGCTCGCGCGACTGGTATCTTCGGGGAAATATCTGGCGCCCCGCAAGCTGGCCCAGAAACTGGCGCGCGCGATGCCGGAGCCGTTGCACACGGCCGCTCGCAAGATGGAGGAATATGCCCGCGGCATGTTCACCGGCGGCACGCTCTTCGATGAACTCGGCTTCTACTATGTTGGGCCAATCGACGGGCATGACGTGCGTGCGCTGGTTGAGGTGCTCGAGAACGTCCGCGACGCGGAAATGGGGCCGATGCTGGTCCACGTCGTGACGCAGAAGGGCAAGGGCTACGCTCCGGCGGAGAACAGCGCCGACAAGTACCACGGCGTGGTGAAATTCGATGTGGTGTCGGGCGTGCAAGCCAAAGCGGCTCCGAGCGCCCCGGCTTACCAGAATGTATTTGGCCAGGCGCTCGCGAAGCTGGCGGAAACCGATCCAAAGATTTGCGCGATCACAGCGGCGATGCCCTCAGGTACCGGCGTCGACAAATTTGCTGCCGCGCACCCCGAGCGGGCGTTTGATGTCGGCATTGCCGAGCAACATGCGGTGACCTTCGCTGCCGGTCTGGCCGCTCAGGGCATGCGCCCGTTCGTCGCGATCTACTCGACGTTCCTGCAGCGCGCTTACGATCAGGTCGTGCACGATGTTGCGATCCAGAACCTGCCGGTGCGCTTCGCGATGGACCGCGCGGGCCTAGTTGGAGCAGATGGTGCGACCCACGCGGGCAGCTTCGACCTCGCTTATTTATGTACGTTGCCGAACTTCGTCGTCATGGCGCCGTCCGACGAGGCTGAGCTGGTGCATATGGTTTCTACTATGGCGCAGCATGACAACGGTCCGATCGCGGTGCGTTATCCGAGAGGCGAGGGGACCGGCGTTCCGCTTCCTGCTGAGCCGCGAGCGCTGGCGATCGGTAAGGGTCGGGTGGTCCGCGAAGGCAAGAAGGTGGCGATCCTGTCGCTCGGCACGCGATTGGCTGAGGCCGAGAAGGCTGCTGATCAACTCGACGCGATGGGCCTTTCGACCACCGTCGCGGACCTGCGCTTCGCGAAGCCGCTGGACAGTGAGCTGATCCGCCGGCTGCTGGCGACGCATGAGGTCGCTGTGACTGTCGAGGAAGCTGCAATTGGCGGTCTCGGCGCGCACGTCCTGACGCTGGCCAGCGACGAAGGTCTTGTCGACGCCGGCCTCAAGATCCGCACGATGCGTCTGCCGGATGCTTTCCAGGAACACGACAAGCCAGAAAAGCAGTATGATGAAGCACGCCTCAACGCGCCTCACATCGTCGAAACGGTGCTCAAGGCCTTGCGCGTGAACAGCGCTGGCGTCGAAGAGGTGCGCGCGTAGCCAAGATTCGGGCAGATCAGTTGCTGGTGAGCCGAGGCCTCGCTGAGAGCCGGACGCGCGCTCAGGCACTGATCATGGCTGGCGCGGTCTACTCGGGTGAGAAGAAGCTGGCGAAGGCTGGCGACATGCTTGCCGAGGACGCTCCATTAGAAGTGCGTGGCAAGGATCATCCGTGGGTTTCTCGCGGAGGCATCAAGCTCGATCATGGGCTGACGCACTTCGGCTTCGATGTGACGGGCGTTGTGGCCTTGGACGTCGGGAGCTCGACCGGCGGGTTCACTGACGTGTTGCTGTCGCGTGGGGCGGCGAAGGTCTATGCCGTGGACGTGGGCACCAACCAGCTCGCGTGGAAGCTGCGTCAGGATCCGCGGGTTGTGGTTCACGAGCAGACGAATGCGCGCAACTTGGACGACAGCATCGTCCCCGAATCAGTGGACATCCTCGTTTGCGATGCGAGCTTCATCTCGCTTGCGAAGGTGCTCGAAGCGCCGCTGAAGCTTGCGAGGGCCGGCGCAAAGCTGGTGGCGCTCATCAAGCCGCAATTCGAGGCGGGCAGGACTGAAGTTGGGAAGGGCGGCGTTGTCCGTGATCCAACTGTCCACGAGCGCGTTTGCGCTGAGGCAAAGGACTGGGTTCAAGGGCAAGGCTGGACTGTGATCGGCATCGTTCCGAGCCCGATTACGGGCCCTGAAGGCAATGTCGAATTCCTGCTGGGAGCGGAGAAAGATGGCTGAAGTTGCTGAAGAACGTCCGTGGAGCAGGATTGCGCTGATCACTTGCCCACTGATCCTGCTGCTCGGGTGGGCTAGCGGCTGGGTGTCGAACTCGGGCTATGGAAATGCCTGGTTCGACGGGCTGGAGAAGCCGTTCTTCATGCCTCCCGCCTGGGCCTTCCCGGTGGCATGGACGATCCTCTACCTCCTGTTGGGTGTGGCCGTGGCGATGATCCTGGCGCTGCCTCCGTCGCGGGAACGTAAGTCAGCGCTTGTCTTGTTCTTCGTCCAGTTAGCACTGAACCTGGCTTGGTCGCCGATCTTCTTCGGGCTCCACAACATTACGCTCGCCAAGTGGGTGATTTTCGTAATGACCGCACTCGCGGCCTTGGCAGCGGGGCGGTTCATGCGCCTGAGGAAGCCTGCTGGGCTTCTCCTCATTCCCTATCTCGCCTGGCTGGTGTTCGCGACGATGCTCAACTCGACCATCGAGTCCCTGAATCCTGGCGCTGGAGCATCGCTGTTCGGCTGAGTTCCCAGAAAATCTGGGGATAGTTCAGGCAGCTGGGGATAGGTTCCAGCCTCAGGGTGGCGGAACGAACCGCAAACTCCTATTTCCGCGGCGAAAGGGAGGAGTTCCTATGCAGTCCGAGAACAGGATGTTCGACGACTTCGTGAAGATGGTGAACGGCTTTGCCGGGACCATGGCTGGAATGGGCCGCGAGGCCGAATCCGGCGCACGTGAGAAGTTCAAGGAATGGATGGGCGGCACGGATTTCGTCGGTCGCGACGAGTTCGAGGCCGTCAAGGCCATGGCCGCTGCTGCTCGGGACGAGAATGAAGTCCTGAAGGCACGGATCGCGACGCTTGAGGCAAAGCTCGCGGGTCCTGTGACTGGGACGACCGGGGCCAAGCGCGGTGGCGGCAAGCCCAAAGCGAACCCTGGAGCGTGAATCTGAGCGAAGAAGAAATCCAGGACGAGCGCGACGACGGCGCGCCGATCGAGGTCCTCGAGCAATATTTCGAGGCTCGTGGCTGGGCGTGTGAGCGTACCGGCGACGGCGAGATCGTTGCATCGGCGACGGGAAGCTGGGCTCAGTACGAGCTTCGCGGCGTATGGCGCCCCGAAGACCAGGTCCTGCAATTCTTGGCCTTTCCCGACATCAAGGTGGGGCCGGACAAGAAGGCTGCGATCTATGAGGCGTTGAGCCTCATCAACGAGCAGCTTTGGCTGGGCCACTTCGAGATGTGGTCGGGATCGGGTCTCGTGCTCTTTCGCCATTCGACCATTCTAGACGCGCGCGAAGACGAGGGGCTGACGCTGGAGCAAGCTGAAGCGATTGCCGAAGCGGCTGTCGAGGAGTGCGAGCGCTTCTATCCTGTCTTCCAGTTCGTGCTGTGGGGCGGGAAGTCACCAGGCGAGGCAATCGCCGCAGCACTTATCGATACGCACGGAGAAGCATGATTACACGACCGACACTGCCGATGCCGACATGGTTTGTCGGCTGCGGGAACATGGGCGGAGCCATCGTTGATGGTTGGCGCTCCGCCGGGATCAACCTTTCGGAACTGGTGGTGATCCGCCCGAGCGGCACACCTGTGCCCGGCGCAAAGACTGTGCCGAACCTATCGAACGCGGGTCCGGCGCCGAAGCTCGTCGTGTTGGCGTTCAAGCCGCAGAAGCTGGACGAGATTGCGCCCGAGCTACGGCAGTATCTCAGCGCGAACACGATCGTCGTTTCGCTCCTTGCCGGCGTCAACGTCGCCAGCCTTCGTGAACGCTTCCCGGGCATTGCCGCAATCGTGCGGGCAATGCCGAACCTGCCGGTCGCAATCCGCCGCGGCGTGATTGCGCTGTATAGCGAAGATGCCGACGATCTCATGAAGCGACAGCTTGCAGAGATCTTTGCCCCTCTCGGTTTTGCGCCGTGGATGGCGGACGAGGCGAAGTTCGCCTCCGTGGGCGCGATCGCGGGTGCGGGGCCGGCCTATGTCGCGCGCTTCATTGCAGCCTTGACGACGGCGGGCGAGAAGCGCGGGCTCAGCACCGAGATTGCTTCCACCATCGCGCTCGAAACGGTGCTTGGAACTGCGTGGCTCGCCGCTACAAATAGCGAGGACATGAATTCGATCGCGCGTCGCGTCGCCAGTCCGGGCGGGACGACCGAGGCCGGTCTTGCGATCCTCGACCGCGACAATGTGCTCGAGCAATTGATCGGTGTTACGATCGAGGCAGCTGGACAGCGCTCGGAGGAGCTTGCGGAGGCTGCTCAGCTTGCCGAGGCGCCGCGCCTGCACTAGGCGCTGGCCCTGAAAGGGCCTGACCATGATCGGCGAAGTTTTCGAGGCAGAGAAAAAGGGTATCGCCTTCGAGCCCGCGTCGGAGCCTGTTCCGGTCGAAGAGCGCGCGCGCCTGCTGGTCGACCCGGGTTTCGGCCGCGTTTTCACCGATCACATGGCCATCATAGAATATGACGAGCGGAAGGGCTGGCACGACGCCCGCATCACGGCGCGTCACCCGTTCACGATGGATCCCGCGTCGCCTGTGTTGCACTACGCGCAGGAGATCTTCGAGGGGATGAAGGCGTACCGCCGGCCCAACGGTGGCGCCGCTCTCTTCCGCCCGGAAGCGAATGCGAGGCGGTTCGCGAAGTCGGCGATCCGCATGGCGATGCCGCCGCTACCGGAAGACATGTTTCTGGAGTCGGTCCGCGAGCTGGTTCGGGCCGATCGCGAGTGGATTCCGGACACCGAAGACGGATCGCTTTACCTGCGGCCGTTCATGATCGCCAACGGCTCGTTCCTCGGTATGAGGCCGTCCACGCAGTTCATCTATGCGGTAATCGCTTCTTCCGTCGGCTCCTACTTCAAGGGAAACGCGCCGACGGTCTCCCTCTGGGTGACGCGCGAATATGTCCGAGCCGCTCCGGGCGGGACAGGCGAGGCTAAGTGCGGCGGCAATTACGCCGCGAGCCTAATCGCCCAGGCGCAGGCAATCCGCGAAGGCTGCGACCAGGTGGTCTTCCTCGATGCGATCGAGCGCCGCTGGGTGGAAGAGCTCGGCGGCATGAATGTCTTCTTTGTGTTCGATGACGGCTCGATCCAGACTCCGCCTTTGGATGGCACCATCCTTCACGGCGTGACGCGCGATTCGTTGCTTCGCCTGGCTCGCGACATGGGGTTCGCCGTTCGCGAGGAGCCCTACTCGATCGATCAGTGGAAAGCAGATGCGGAAAGCGGACGCCTCAAGGAGGCTTTCGCGTGCGGGACCGCGGCCGTGGTGACGCCGATCGGCCGCGTCAAGGAGGTCGACGGCGAGTTCCTGATCGGCGGACAGCAGACTGGCCCGGTGACCCTTCGGTTGCGGTCGGCTTTGGTCGATATTCAACGCGGCGCTGCTCCAGATCCGTACGGCTGGGTTCAACAGGTCGACTGACCTCCCCGATCTTAGCCAGGCAGAGCAACTCGCCTCTTTCCAGAGCGGATCGGCTCGCTATAAGCGCCGCTTCCCCGCAAAAAGCGGACGGCCTGCTGGGGCGTCGCCAAGTGGTAAGGCACCGGTTTTTGGTACCGGCATTCGCAGGTTCGAATCCTGCCGCCCCAGCCAGTTTTCATAGCCAGAAAGGCCGTCGGGCCTCGGACCTTTGCGTCGATCAAAGAAAAAGGGGCCGGCCCGAAAGCCGACCCCTCAATTTGAACACGCTACTCGCGCTTAGCCGCGTTCACCGGTCGCCGGAGGCGGCGGAGGAGGCGGAGGCGGCGGGCAAGCGTCCGTCGCCGGGATCACGCTGCCATCCGGACACGTCTGCGTTGCAGGCGGCGGGGGCGGCGGAGGCGGGGGTGGCGGAGGCGGCGGAGCCGCTTCTACCGTGGGGCCGCCGAACAGGACGCCCAGGCCGAGCAGGCCGACCAGGCGATGCGTTCCGCCCAGGTCCTTGTCGTTCCGGTAGTCCGAATAACGGCCTTCCGCGCTTACGTAGAGGTTGGGGTTGAGCATCTGGTTGACGCCCAGGCCCCATTGCCAACCCTGCGTGTGGAAGGTCGTGTCGTAACCCGGTCCCGACGTCGGCGTCACGGTCGGCGTGAAACGCTTCCGCTGCTTGTTGTCGACGACACCGACCTTGCCGAAGACTAGCGTGTTGCCGAACTGATAACCAACGCGGACGGCACCGGTGTACTCGCCGCGCGACCAGCGCTCTGCGACGCCGGGCCCATCTTCTGTCGTGTTCTTGTTGTGCGAGCGCCAGAAGGTGGCTTCCGGTCCGATGATGAAACCGCCGCCAAGGTTGAAGTCGACGCCTAGAGCGCCGCCAAATGCGAGGCGGTTATGGCTATCGCCCTCGGAGTGGAAATTGTCGATACCGCTCTGAACTTCCGCGCGGAACCCGCGGATGCTTTGCGCGTCCGCCGATGTCGCGACGAGACATGTCGTCGCCGCGAGCACCGTAAGAACGCCCTTATGTAAACTCTTCATATTGACCCCTTTCATGAGAATTGCTTGTTTTCAGCAGTAAAAATTCTCTTAAACGAAGTTGTTCGTTTTCATTTCTAAACTAATGCCATGTATCCATACCAATCAGGTGTGCATCCCAAAAGGGGGGTGGACACCTCCGCCGTCAGGTGTTGCTAAGTTGTAACACACTGGAATTCCGGAAAGGTCTGAACTCAGCTAGTTCTGAAGGTGCCGAAGGACTTCACCAACCGGTCGATGGCGAGCATTTGCTCAAGGTAGGCGCGCAATGCAGACAATGGCAGTGCGCTAGGACCGTCACAGAGGGCTTGATCCGGATGCGGATGAGCTTCGACGAAAAGCCCTGCGATCCCTAATGCCATTCCGCAGCGCGCCAGAGCGGCCGCCTGCGCGCGCCGGCCGCCGGCGCTATCATCGCGTCCACCAGGTTGCTGCAGTGCGTGGGTTGCGTCGAACACCACGGGCGCCATGGATTTCATCAGGTCCATACCGAGCATGTCGACGACGAGATTGTTATAGCCGAAGCTGGAGCCGCGTTCGCAGAGTATGACGCGATCGTTACCTGCTTCGCGGCATTTGTTGATAATGTGGCGCATCTCCGCCGGCGCCAGGAATTGCGGCTTCTTCACGTTGATCGCAGCACCGGTTTGAGCGATCGCCACGACTAGATCCGTCTGCCGAGCGAGGAACGCCGGCAGTTGAAGGATGTCGGCTACCTGGGCCGCGGGTGCGGCCTGGCGCGGCTCATGCACGTCGGTCAGTATGGGGACGCCGAACTGCTCCTTTACCTCGGCTAGAACCTGCAGCCCTTCTTCGAGCCCGGGGCCGCGGAAGGAGTTTATGGATGAGCGGTTCGCCTTATCGAACGACGCCTTAAAGACGTAGGGAATACCAAGTTCGCGCGTTATCTCGACGAATGATCCGGCGACCTCCATCACCAGATCTTTGCTTTCGATCACATTCATTCCGCCGATCAGCACGAACGGCCGGTCGTTCGCAAAGCTAATGCCGCCGGCAAGTGAAACGCTTTCAGGCAATCCTTAAGTCCTGTTCAAGTTGAACGACGATGCGGTCTCGCGCTGCTGTCACCGGCCCAGTGGCACAAGGTCGGCGGATTGACTAGCCAACGAAAAAGGGCCGGCCCGAAAGCCGACCCTTTCCCGATTTACCCGACGCGTAGTTTAGCCGCGTTCACCACGCTCCACCGGCGGCGGAGGAGGAGGCGGAGGCGGCGGAGCCGGGCAATTGTCGGTCGCCGGGATCACAGAGCCGTCCGGGCACGTCTGCGTTGCAGGCGGTGGAGGCGGCGGCGGCGGGGGCGGCGGCGGCGGAGCGGCCGCAACCGTACCGAACTTGTAGCCCAATCCGACGAGGCCGACGAGGCGGTGCGTTCCGCCAAGGCCGTTCTTGTTCTTGTAGTCGGAGTAACGGCCCTCGAGGCTGGCATAGAAGCCGCCGCTGATCATCTGGTTGACGCCGAGGCCCCACTGCCAACCACTCGTCGTGAAGTGATCGTAGTAGTAGCCGGGAGCGGCCGAATCAAGGTTGCCAGTGATCGGGTCGATCGGCGTGAAGCGCTTACGCTGCTCGTTACGAACGTAGCCAACCTTACCGTAGATGAGAGTGCTCGGCGTCACATTCACACCGCCGCGGAGCGCGAGACCCCACTCCTGGAATGACTTGCGCGCTGCCAAGCCGCCGCCCTCGACGGTCTTGTTTTCATTCGGAGCCCACCAGTAAGTGACTTCCGGACCCAGTACGAATCCGCCCAAGTCGAAATCGACACCGGCGGCCCCACCGAATCCCACCTTAGTATGATGATTGCCCTCTGAGTTGAACTGGTCGACACCGACCTGCGCTTCTACTCGGGGCATCACTGCCTGCGCATTTGACTGCTGCGCAGCCACCATCGAACCCAGCGCTACCATCGTGAGCATACTTGTACGTAACAACATTTACATCCCCTTATTATATGACCGACGTTTCCCGGTTCTTGTTAATTCGTTAAATTCAACTAGACTCATTATCCGATAAACGTCGTTCGTTCGCCTGAGAACATCTATTCGGTTACCAACCCGTTACGATCGTTCCAAGTAGATGTACTCCCGAAGTGACTAAACAGTAGCAGCCAGACGCTAAAAGCTCCAAGGAGTTCCGCGAGTGCTACGCAATTCCTGCTATGTTGCGCCAGCGCAACATCTCTAGTGGCTTCGGATGTTCAATCAAACTGGTCTATGCCAGGGCTTGACTGAGCCTCTCAGTTCGGCAATTCGGAGCCTAACGCATTGGGAATTTAGAGACTTTACGCAAATTGTGTTAAGTCGGTGTAAATCGCCAATCTAATAGCCAATCTTTAATGGACACTCGGTGCTCTGCGGCGTGTCAGGTTTGGTACAGCTATGATGGGGCTTTGATGTCAGGCGGTGCCGGGTCACTGAAGATCTAGTCGAGTTTTTCGATAAGTGGGCTCGTACGAGTTGGGGTGGGGTATGGAGCTGAATCTTGGACGCGCCTCTTCGGCGCATGCGGAACTGACTTTTACTGAAATTGTTAGCGAAGATGCCGGCGGGCTAATGCCTGTTTCGCCGCAAAGGAAAATTGTTCCTGTAATTCTTAGTGGTGGTGGGGGTAGCCGCCTTTGGCCGCTGTCGACGAAAGAGACTCCAAAGCAGTTCTTGTCTTTGACGGGAAGCACGACGTTATTCGCAGACGCTTTAGATCGGGTTCGCGACCGCTCAACCTTCGCTGCTCCGATAGTGGTGACCAGCACCAACTACGGGGACCTGTGTCAGACGCACCTTAGCGACGCTGACGATGCCGCCAGACTCGTGCTTGAGTCATGCCCTCGGAATACGGCTCCGGCCATTTTGATGGCAGCAGCTGTAGCTCAAAAGGTTCACGGTGCCGGGGCCTTGATCCTCGTGATGCCTAGTGATCACGTAATCGAGGACGTTGATGCATTCCACCAGGCAGTGGAGACTGCCCGGATCGCTGCAAATAGCGGGTTGCTTGTGACCTTTGGTGTCAGCCCAACCAGTGCTGAGACGGGCTACGGTTACATCCAAGTTGGAGACGAAATTGCCGATGTTCCCGGATCCAAAAGAGTTGCGCGTTTCGTCGAGAAGCCGCCGCTCGATCTAGCCGAAGCAATGGTCGCTAGCGGTGACCATTTGTGGAATGCGGGTATCTTTCTTTTTCCGGTTGAGGCTCTGCTGGAGGAGGCTTCAGCCGCCTGCCCATCGATTGCAGAGGTCGCGCGTAAGGCAATTGAATCCGCGAAGGTCGACGGAATCCGCATTGTTGCGGATCCCGATGTGCTCGAAGCAAGCTCGGCCGAGTCCATCGACTACGCCATTCTCGAGGTTTCTTCTCGCGTCGCCGTGGTGCCAATGGCCCCAGGGTGGTCCGACGTGGGCTCTTGGGATGCCGTAGCGACAATCATTGGAAGCAACGAGCCGAACGGGCTGGTTACGGCAGTCGATTGCAACGACTGCTATATACGCAGTGACGAAATCGAGGTCGCTGCTCTGGGCTTGGAAGATCTTATCGTCGTTGCATCAGGCAAAAGGGTGTTGATTCTTCCGCGGGGGCGTTCGCAGGACGTCAAGAGGCTACTCGCCGCAATGGACTTGAGGATCGCTTAACCATAGTGCGGCAAAGGGGGGCGCCGCCTTTCACTGGTACGAAGGACAGCGCAATAAACGTGTATCAGGAATCGATTTCTAGATGGTCGGTCTCAGTGATGAGAGCGAGGACCAAGCTTCGCAGGATCAACTTCCTGTTCCTCCTAACCGTGGTCATCCCGACATTCCTCGCCTGCATCTATTTCGGGGTCATTGCGTCGGACGTATACGTGTCCGAATCGCGATTTGTCGTCCGAAGCCCAGACAAGCCAACGATGTCTGGCTTGGGGGTTTTACTCAAGTCAGCTGCCTTTTCTAACGCGGGCGACGAAATCTATACCGCCGACAACTATATTCAGTCGCGAGACGCATTGCGTGCTCTAAACCGCGGCGGCGCCGTCGCGCGTGCATACTCAAGCAACGGCGTCTCGATCTTCGATCGATTCAACCCGTTTGGAATCCACGGTTCCTTCGAGCATCTCTACGACTACTTCGAAAAGAAGGTGCGCGTCGACTACGACACGACCTCTTCGATCACCACGTTGACTGTCCGCGCGTACACGCCCGCTGACGCGCGTCTTTTCAACGAACAGCTGCTCGGCCTGGCTGAAGACACGGTGAATCGGCTTAATCGCCGGGGCAGGGCGGACGTCGTTCAACTGGCGGAGCAAGAGGTACAGAGTGCCCAGGAAGCCGAGAGCCGGGCGGCTTTATCCCTCGCTCAATTTCGGAATGCCAGCGGCGTTCTCGATCCTGAAAAACAAGCCGCCGTACAAATCCAGATGATTTCAAAGCTTCAGGATGAGTTGATCGGTTCTCGGATGCAGTTACTTCAGTTGAGCTCAATAGCTCCTGAAAACCCTCAAGTTCCGATTCTGAAAACGCGCGTGGCGGGTCTCAGCCGTGAGATAGACCGGCAGCTCGGAGTTGTTGCGGGGAACCGCCGCTCCCTTTCCGTGAGCGCCATTCGCTACACTCGGCTGCAACTCGAACGCGATTTTGCTGAAAAGCGCTTGGCGGCGGCATTAACCGCTTTGCAAGACGCTCGCGCGGAGGCACGTCGCAAGCAAGCTTATGTTGAGCGGATCGTACAGCCCAGCCTGCCGGATTATGCGCAAGAGCCGCGGCGGATTCGGGGTATATTCGCGACCTTCGTGCTCGGTCTTGTGGCTTGTGGAATTCTCACGATGCTGCTGGCTGGGGTGCGGGAGCATCACGGGTGACGCCATTCGAGCAACATAGCACGGGGGTCAGCCTGATTGACTCCTGGCGGGTCGAAAGACGCGTCCTCTGGGCGCTGGTTTTGCGTGAAATGATGACCCGCTACGGCCGTCACAATATCGGATTTCTATGGGTCTTCTTTGAACCCATGTTGTTTACGTTGGGCGTAACAGCCCTGTGGACGGCGACGAAGTCGTTCCATGGCTCAAACCTGCCCATCGTCGCCTTCGCCGTCACAGGTTATTCGAGCGTTCTGTTGTGGCGAAATATGCCAGCGCGATGCATCGGCGCGCTCACACCAAATCTCTCGTTGCTATACCATCGAAACGTTCGACCTTTGGACATTTACTTATCGCGCTTGTTGTTGGAAGCTTCGGGCGCGACGATGTCGTTCGTTTTTCTCACATTGTTCTTCAACTTCATTGGATGGCTCGACTTGCCAGAAGACGTTCTGGAAGTTGCACTGGCGTGGTGCATGATCGCGTGGTTTGGAATGGCTTTAGCTCTTTTCCTTGGGGCTCTTTCCGAAAGCTATGAGACGGTCGAGAAATTCTGGCACCCATCGGCCTATATTTTGTTTCCGCTTTCTGGCGCTGCGTTCCTGGTTGACGCTCTTCCGACGGCTGCTCAGCACTTCGTTCTGTTCCTTCCGATGGTTCACGGCGTGGAACTCCTGCGCGAGGGGTTCTTCGGATCCCGGATCGTTGCGCACTATGACATAGGCTACATGGCGCTCTGCAATACGGCGCTTACGGCGTTGGGGCTTGCCCAAGTTCGTAAAGTCGGTCGAGTTGTGGTGCCCGAATGATCAGGCTCAACGGCGTCAGCAAAGCCTATCCCACGCGGAGTGGACCTGTAAGCGTGCTTCGCGACGTCAACCTTGCTGTTCAGCGCGGCGAACGCGTTGGGATCCTGGGACGAAACGGGGCGGGCAAGTCGACGCTTATTCGGTTAGTCAGCGGCGCCGAACTGCCGATGAGTGGGACAGTCGAAAGGCACATGAGCGTATCGTGGCCTCTGGCATTTGGCGGCGCATTCCAAGGATCGCTCTCGGGCCTCGACAATCTTCGATTCATTTGTCGGATTTACGGGGTCGACCCAGCCGATAAGGTCGCTTTCGTTGAGGATTTTTCGGAACTCGGGCTCTACCTCCGGGAGCCCGTGAAATCATATTCTTCAGGAATGCGCGCGCGGCTCGCCTTTGCGATTTCAATGGTCATCGATTTCGACTGCTTCCTGATCGACGAAATCGTCGCTGTCGGAGACGCTCGTTTCCATGAAAAGTGCAGTCATGAACTGTTCGTCAAGCGCGGCGACAGGGCCATGATCATCGTCTCGCACCATGCATCCTACATTCGTGAGCACTGCACGCGGGCAGCCGTGTTGAAGGACGGCAGGCTTCACCATCATCGCGACCTCGACGAGGCGTTCGCTTTCTACCACGACGAGGCGGCGCTGGCCGCATGAAAAGGCGCCGCGCATTCGGAACTCAGCTGGAGAAAGCGGCGGGCGCGGGCGCCAGGCAGGCCTGGCTTTGGCGCCATGGGCGGGGCTTCGGCGGTCGAACGCCGCTCCAGTTGCCGCGCCTGCTCGTGGACGTGTCCACAATCATCCGGCATGATGCACAGACCGGCATCCAGCGAGTTGTTCGCGCGGTGTGGTCGGAGCTCAGCAGACGGAACGGCGAGGGGTTTGATCTCCGCGCAGTCTATGCCTCGAACTCGCACGGTTATTGCTACGCGCCGCAGGATTTCCTGACGCGCGATAAACCGGACCTTTCGCCGGAACCCGTCTCCGTGGCTCCCGGGGACAAGTTCCTTGGCCTCGACCTGTCGGCGCACTTGCTGCCAAAATATCGCCGGCAAATCAGAGCCTGGCGCGCGCACGGCGCGACGGTGCATCTTATTGTGTACGACCTGTTGCCGCTAAAGCGGCCGGCGTGGTTCACGGAATCGGCGGTCAGCAACTTCCGCAAATGGTTTTGCGTGCTCGCGGAAGAAGCCGACCAAGCCGTCTGCATTTCCGATCACGTGGCTGACCAACTCACTCGGCGGCTCGCGACCATCCGTGCAAGCCGCCGTCCGACGATCGGTCGGCTGCATATGGGCGCGGACATTGCAGCGTCTGTGCCTTCGACCGGCGTATGCGATGATGTCAAAGCCATCCTCGAGCATCTCCGCTTCCGGCCCGCGATCCTGACCGTCGGCACGATCGAGCCGCGAAAAGGCTATGAAACAGCGATCGCCGCCTTCGATCACCTGTGGCGCACACGGCCGACAAGCTCTCCCGACCTGGTCATGGTTGGAAAGCCCGGGTGGAAGACGGCGGAACTTCAAAGAACGATCCGGAGTCATGCGGAATTCGGGCGTCGCCTTCACTGGTTCGACAACATGAGCGACGAGGGCCTCTGCCTACTATACGACGCGTGCCGGGGCCTTCTCATGGCGTCGCGGGGAGAGGGATGGGGCCTTCCACTGATCGAGGCAGCCATCCATCGCCGCCATGTGCTTGCGCGGGACCTGCCGGTGTTTCGCGAGCACGACCTCCCTGGCGTTTCCTATTTCTCGGACGATTGTCCCGAGGCCCTTGGTGAGGGACTTCTCGAACTCGCGAATGTCGGACGAAATCCCGCTCCGGCGGTCGCGCTGCCGACTTGGTCCGATAGCGTCGACGGGCTTCTAAGAGTCATTGGGTTCGGTCGTGCTCAGCAAACAAGCGCTGAGCCCCCGCTGCGGATAGCGTCGTGAGCTTCGTGTCCTTCGCCCAGAATTTCGAAGACGTGGTGCTTTGGCGCGCGCTGCACGAAGTCGAGCGTGGCCGTTATCTCGACATCGGCGCGCAAGACCCCAATTTCGATTCCGTTAGCCTGGCCTTCTACAAAGCAGGCTGGCGCGGACTTCATGTCGAACCGACACCATTTTATGCCGCGCAGCTGCGCGAAGCCCGCCCGGATGAGACGGTCGTTGAAGCCGTCGTAACCGACGCTTCAGGTCCGTTCCCATTCTTTGAGATACCGCAAACGGGGATCTCGACGGGACGTTCCGACATTGCGGAACACCATTCCGAGCGGGGCTACTCCTCCCGCCAGATCTTCGTTCCGACGGTTCGCTTGGACAATCTGTTTGGGATCGCCGGCGGTGACCTTCACTGGATGAAGATCGACGTGGAGGGGATGGAAGCGGACGTGTTGCGCAGTTGGGGAGACTCAGCGGTGCGCCCATGGATCGTAGTGATCGAGGCCACCTTCCCGAGTACGCAAGAACAGACGCAACATCTCTGGATCGAAGAGGTTCTGAAGCGCGGCTACCAGCAGGTCCTGTTCGATGGGCTGAGCTGTTACTTCGTTCATGAGGATCATCAAGAACTTGCCGCGAGGTTCGCGGCTCCCGCGAATGTTTTCGACGGCTTCCGTGTTAGCCGACAACATTTTGCCGCCGAAGAATTGCGGAAGGAGATGGAGGGTGTCGAGCAGGAGCTGTCGGAAGAGCGGACGACCTCCGCGACAATCAAGGCCCAGCTCAACGAAATCACGCAGTCGCGGGATCTAGGCCAACAGGAGCAGAAGCGGACGCTCGAAGCCATGGCCGCGGCGGAACAGACGCACCGCGACCGGGAAGCGCAACTCTCGACCGAACTTGGCCACGCTCGCGATGAGCAGAAGCGGACGCTCGATGTCTTGACCGCGACGCAAACGGAGCATCGCAACCGCGAAGCACAGCTCGTAGCCGAACTCGGCCAGACTCGCGAAGCTTGGAATAGGGTGCAGCAAGAGCTCAAGCAGGCACTGGAACGGCGGATCGCAGCCGAGCAAGATTATCGAACGGCGCTCGCTGCCGAAGCTCACGAACGGCAGCTTGTCGAGAAGGCGCATGACGCCAGGCAGGAAGCGTTGCTCCAGAAACTTAGCGAGAAGGAAGCTGCGGCTGCGGCATCCAGTGCCGAAGTGGCCCGGCTCGAGCAATGGACCGTGGGGCTTCAGACGCGGCTGGATGAATCAACTGAAGAGTCCGGCGTGCTTTCAGCGCGGTTGGCGCAATCCGAACAGGCTGCTTGGGAACTGCGCTTCGAGATCGAGCGGCTCAAGACCACGATGGCTCATGCCCAGACATTGATCTGCCATGTCGCGGCGAGACCGACGAGCCGCTGGGTGCGGTTCGGTGAAGCACTCGGTTTTCGGCGCTCGCCTGACGCTGTGGGAGTACTCGCCAAACTTCTCGATCCTCACAAAAGCAGCGACAAGCCACCACAAACATTCACGGAAGCCGAAACGGCAGGAACCCCTTCGATCATGCAGTTACCAATGCCTACCAATGCCGGAAATCCGTACCTTCGAGCCGATTCCTTGCCGGAACTCCTGGCGTGGCACGATATGGACTTCGTCCGCTGTGCTTTCGTGACTATTCTCGGCCGACAGCCCGACGCGGGTGGCGAGGCCTACTACTTGAATCGGGTTCGTGCCGGTCACTCCAAGCTAGAGGTTCTGTGGCAATTGCGCAGATCGTCGGAAGGCCGGCTTCACGATCCGGGTATCGCGGGCCTGGATCGATCGCTAAAGCGCGCCGCGCTCGGTCGGAAGCCGATCATTGGCGATCTCGTGCGACTGTTCACGAAAACGGAAGCGGACGACATGGGTTCGCGTAGGTGGCGGAGCCTCTCGAACAGCATTGAATATCTTCGCGTGACGCAGGAGAGGCAGTTCGCGCTGTTGAACAGAAGATTGGAATCAGTTTCCACGTCTTCGCCATCGCATCAGCCGAAAGAGGAGCTATCGACCCGGGCGCGGCCTCCCGTGGCACTGTCAGAGCGGGCACGCGACATCTTCGCCGCCATGGCCGACGTCCGATAGACTAAATCAGACACCATGCGCATTCTGATCGATCTCCAAGGCGCCCAGACCACTGGCTCGCGCCATCGCGGCATCGGCCGTTATTCACTGTCACTTGCGGAAGGGATTATTCGCGAGCGGGAAGAGCATGACGTTCACGTTCTGCTGAACGGCGCTTTTCCGGAGTCCATTCCCGACATTCGCGCACGGCTGTCGGGGCTCCTGGGCGACGAATGTTTCCACATTTTCCACCCGATCGCGCCGACCCGACAGGCCGTCCGGGAAAATGCGGGACGTCGCCGCGCATCGGAGCTCATTCGCGAAGCGATCATTGCGAGTATCGATCCCGACGTGGTCCATCTTACCAGTCACTTCGAGGGCTATGGAGACAGCTTTGTCTCGAGCTTTCATGAGCTGCGATCGAACGCGATTCAGTCGGTCACGTTGTACGACCTGATCCCGCTCATCAATCAGGACACCTATCTCTCGCATCCGGTTCCGCGACGGTGGTACGAGGAGCGGCTGCTGCAGCTCCGCCGCGCCGACCTGTTGCTCGCAATTTCTGAATCGTCGGCGCTTGAAGCCATCGATCACCTGGGGTTTCCGGGAGACAGCGTGCTTAGCGTCGGTACCGCTGCCGACCCCCATTTCGTAGCGCGGAAGATATCCGAAGCCCGGTCAGCGGATCTTCGGGAAAAATACGGTCTATCAAGTCGCTTCGTCATGTACACGGGCGGCATCGATCATCGGAAGAATATCGAGCGACTGATTTCCGCGTTCGCGAATCTGAGTGCTTCTCGAATTGGCGTATCGCTCGCGATCGTTTGCTCTTGCAGCGACGACCATCGTGAAAGGCTGGAGCGCCTCACTGAGGAAGCGGGGCTCGACTCAAAAGATGTCGTCCTGACCGGGTTCGTACCGGAAGACGATCTTCTCGACCTCTACAACCTGTGCGAGCTGTTCGTTTTCCCGTCATGGCATGAAGGTTTCGGGCTGCCCGTGCTTGAGGCCATGCATTGTGGCGCGCCCGTTATTGCGAGCGACCGATCGAGCCTGCCGGAAGTCGTGGGCATGGAGGAAGCACTCTTCGACCCGTTCGACGAAAAGGCGATCAGCGAGAAGATCGAACTTGCGCTCACCAATAAAGCTTTCCGCTCGAAGCTGCTCAGCAATTCGCGGCGGCAAGCCAAGAAGTTTTCGTGGAAACTCACTGCGCAGAAGGCGATCGCAGCATTCGAGCGTGCTTATCAAGAAAGGCAGGTGACGCCGAAGCGAGCCACGAGGTCCGAAAGACCGAGGCTGGCTTACATCTCTCCCATCCCGCCTGCCAGGAGCGGCATCGCTGATTTTGGCGCCGAGCTGCTTCCCGAACTTAGTCGACACTATCAGATCGACCTGATCGTTCCGTCCACATCGCAAGTCGAGCAGACGGATGAAAAGCTGCGAAACGAATTTCGGGTTCGCGACTCTCTGTCGTTCCTCGACGACGCTGCGTCCTATGACCGGGTGCTCTACCATTTCGGCAACTCGGACCATCACGGCCATATGCTGGAGATGCTGAAGATCGCGCCGGGCGTGGTCGTTCTGCATGATTTCTACCTCAGCGGAATGCTCAATTGCCTTCAAAATGACTATCGGCTCGGGCCGATTTTCACGGAGGCGCTGTTCGAGTCACACGGCTTTCAGCCACTGATAGATCTGACCCGCGATCCGCGCTTCGAGCCGGTGATCTGGAATTATCCCGCGAACCGCCAGGTCGTTGAGCGCGCGCTGGGCGTCATCGTTCACTCCGAATATGCAAGACGGCTCGCCGCTGAATGGCTTGGCCGCGACTCGGAACGCTACTGGTCTGTCGTCCCGCTGCTGCGCGCGCGCGCTGCTTCGAGCGATCGGGCTGCCGCGCGGGAGAGGCTGGGGATCGCCGACGAGTTTCTCGTCTGCAGCTTCGGCGGTGTCGGCGAGACCAAGGACAGCGATCGGCTCATCGAAGCCTACCTCAACTCCAATGCCTTTCGCTCCGGTCGGTCGAGGCTCGTCATGGTCGGTGCAATGCCTCACAACGAATTTGGCGATCGCCTCGAAGAGCGGCTCGCAAAGGTCGAGCCGCGCTCGGCCATAGCCATAACTGGTTGGGTCAGCGGCGAAGATTATAAAAGCTATCTGCAAGCTGCGGACGCCGCCATACAATTACGGAGCATGAACCGGGGTGAGACATCGGCGGCGGCTCTGGATTGCCTGAACTACGGGATTCCGACCATCGCTAACGCAAACGGGTCACTTGCGGACTTGCCGGCAGATGCGGTGATTAAACTGGATGATCGGTATGAACAGGTGGAGTTGAGTCGCGCCATCGACCGACTTTTTCAGAACGAATTGGTGGCGGCCGGCTTGCGGACGAACGGACAGGCCTACGTCCAGCATCACCATAATCCACGCCACTGCGCAGATGAATATCGCCGCGCGATAGAGAACGCTTATGACAGTGCGGCCACGTCTCCGCTCGTAGTGGCAAAGGAGATTCGAGCAGCGGTCGACGATGTCGACACAGAAAACCTTGCCGAAGCAGCAAAGCTTCTCGAGCCGCTCTTTGCGCAGCGGACGTCCCGCCCGATCTACCTTGACATTGGTAGGGTCGAAGACAGCATCGGACCGGGCGCATTGGATGCGGCTATCCGGCAAGCTGCCCAGCCCCTTCTGGACTCAAGAAAACGCTTTGAAGTCGTGGCTGTGAAAGAAGGCGGCACTTATACGACGCGGCGCAAGGAGGCTTTGCGTGCCTTGGGCGTCAAGCAGTTTACGCTTTCGGAGCACTCGGGTCGCCTCAGCTCGCGGGACCGTGTGATGGTCCTTTCAGTTCGGCCTCCGGACGAGGGATTCCTGACGGAACTTTCGAATCTGTTCATCGAAGCTGACGTCGTGATTACCCAGAACGCGAGCAGTGAAGAGCCAAATGCAATTCCAGAATTTCAATGAGATGATACATGCCGAGCGAGGCAAGCTGCTCCGGCGGCTTCCCGCGGGCGCGAAGACCATCTGTTCGGCCGGCTGCGCCGGTCGCTGGTACTTCGACTGGATCGCCAGTGAGTACGGGCCCGTCGACCTGCACATCGGCGTAGAGCTTTACAGCAACAAGCCGGCGGACTTGCCGGACAACGTTCGTTGGATAGAAAATTCCGTATCGAACATGTTGGACGTCAAGTCAGGGTCGGTCGATTTGCTGATCTCCGGCCAGAATATCGAACATCTTTATTACGATGATCTCCTTGGCTTCCTTAACGAAGCAAATCGGGTTGTGAGGGACGGGGGCTATCTGTGCATCGACTCCCCGAACCGGATGGTCACGCAGGATCTGGGATACACCCAGCGTCAGCATGTGCTGGAGCTTTCGGTCCCCGAGGCAATCGAGCTGGTCGAGGCTGCGGGCTTTTCCATTATCGACGTGAACGGGATTTGGAACTGCACGGATGGTAACAAGCGCTTCAGCGATCCGTTCGAAGTTTCGGAGAACGCGGAGACACGCTGCAAATCTGCCGAGAACGACCCCCACTCGTCCTTCATCTGGTGGATCGTCGCTTCCAAGACTGGCCCCGTCCGGCCAGACTTGACCGCGGTTGTCGAAACGATCGTCGCTCGCTCCTTCAGGCCCTTTACCGCCTCCCGTTTCCGCAAGGGCATTGGCAGGATCGGGTCGATGGACGGAACGGAAACGATCATCGAAGTCGTCGACCACGAACACGGGAATGTCTTCCACGGACCCTACGTTCCACTTCGTGCGGGCCGCTATCGCGCGGAATTCGATGCCAAGTTTCTGTCTAGTGACGGTGCTCTGGCGTTCGATGTGACCGGGCTTTGCGGAGCTTCCAAGATCGGAGCTACGCGAATGGACGCGAACGGGAGTGGAGAGTGGTCAAAAGCTCAGATCGACTTCACGCTCGATGGTTATACCGAAGGCGTAGAGGCTAGGGCCTTCTCCCTTGGCGCCAATGCGCAGATTCGCTTCGGTGCGGAGATCATGCGCCTCTGAGTTCGGCCTGTCTCTTTGGACAAGACGGATGAAGGTTTTAAATTTTGGAGGCAATCGAAGGGAAAGTGATCAGAAAGCAGGGGGAGCCGTATAACGGTCGATTGATATTCGACCATTTTCCGAAGACGGCCGGACAAGCGATCAACAAATGGCTGACCGACGCGCTGGGTAGCGGGACGGTCAGTCCGAACCTGATCAGTACGCACCGCGATCTACTTTCTCGCGGCGGGACTTTTCCGGTTCTTACAGGACACATCTATTTCGCCGATGGGGAGGGCTTGGATCCTCGGTACTGTTACGCGACGATCCTTCGCGAGCCGGTTGACCGCACACTCTCCTCCGTCTTCTTCATTACGAAGAATCATGCGCGTGAAGACATGCCGGGTCTCTATGATCAGTGCGAGGCATTCATCACTTCGGAAGGCGAAGTGATCGGCCATGAACTCGGTCTATCGATCGTCAATCCGATGGTCACCCACTTTGCGCAAATCCTGGGCGAGCGTGGGCTGACTGGCGATGCATTGGTCGATCGGGCGTTCGAGGCCGTCGAAGCCTACGACTGCGTGGGTGTCTACGAGCGCTTGAATGAGTTCGTTACCTCGCTCGCCGCACTGATCGGAATACCCGCTCCGACGTCACTGACTCGAGTCAATGCTACTCATGCTCGGTCCGACGCAGCGCAGCTAAGCGAAAAATTTCGCGAAAGGCTGCTTTCGATCACGGATCTGGACCGCAAATTGTATGGACGAGTATCCAGTCTCATCGACGAGAGATCGGCGGCGAAACCGCCGCGACCACCCAAGAAGTCCCGTTGGAAGCATTATGTTCGCAAGGAGCCGCCGGCAAAGGAAAGCTCGTCCCTGACGTTGCATCGCGTTCGCATGCCGACGCGCGCACTCGTGAAGGTTGGCGCACTCATGCGGATTGAACTCGAGTTTGAGTTGCACGAACCGGTGGGCCGATTGGAGGCGGGCCTTCACATCTTTGACGATCAGAAGCGTTGGGCCTTTGGCGTGAACAACCTCCTCCTCAACCAACCGTTCGAAGACCTCTCGGCCGGTCGCCACCGTCTCGGGCTGACGCTGACCGCGGATCTTCCCGCGGGGAAATATACAATCGGCTTCTCGTTTGCAGATGTCACCGAACAGAATAAGCACGACCTCTTCTGGCAAGACGAGACGCTGCAGTTCGAGGTTTCTCCACCGCTCGGCTCCGTCGGTGTCGGTTATTCGCAATGCTACGCGCAGATGGCACTAGAACGGGATGAGGCGGTCGCTCCTGAATCTAAGATCGACGTCTCGCAGGTAGCCGCCTAGGCAAGCGATCGGTCTTTTCTCGTCTAATTGTCTGGGTTACGGCGTCGCCGGCTCGGAAGGAGCCGGACCGACTGGATGTTTGACGGTCTGGCCAGCCGCTCATCAGAGCATCACCTGGAGTAACGATGAAAACTGCGATTGTAACTGGCATTACCGGACAGGATGGCGCGTATCTGGCCGAACTGCTCCTTTCGAAGGGCTACAAGGTTTACGGAACTTATCGACGCTCAAGCTCGGTCAATTTCTGGCGCATCGAAGAACTGGGAATTCAGTCTCACGAGAACCTCGAACTGGTCGAATACGACCTGACCGATTTGGCGTCGTCCATCCGGCTGCTTCATCAGACTCGCCCCCACGAGGTCTACAACCTCGCAGCGCAGAGCTTTGTCGGCGTGTCATTCGACCAGCCGATCACTACGGCCGAAATCACAGGCGTGGGCGCTCTGAATCTGTTGGAAGCGATCCGCATCGTCGATCCGAATATCCGCTTCTATCAGGCCAGCACGTCCGAAATGTTCGGAAAGGTCCAGGCGGTGCCGCAGAATGAGGCGACGCCTTTCTACCCTCGCAGCCCGTACGGCGTCGCGAAGTTGTATGCCCACTGGATGACGATCAACTACCGTGAAAGCTATGGTATATTCGGAGCCAGCGGAATCCTGTTCAATCACGAGAGTCCCCTTCGTGCCCGCGAGTTCGTAACCCGCAAGATCACGGACGGCGTTGCGAAGATCAAACTTGGCAAGCTGGACTGCCTCGCCCTTGGTAATCTCGACGCCAAGCGCGACTGGGGTTTCGCGAAGGAATATGTCGAAGGCATGTGGCGGATGCTGCAGGCCGACGAGCCGGACACGTATGTACTGGCGACGAATCGCACGGAAACCGTTCGCGATTTCGTCAGCATGGCATTTCAAGCCGCTGGCATCGAGATTGAGTTTTCAGGCACGGAAGACAACGAAATTGCCCTCTGCAAGAAGAGCGGCAATTTGGTGGTGCGCGTCGACGAGCGCTTCTATCGTCCGGCCGAAGTTGATCTTTTGATCGGCGACCCCGCCAAGGCCCGCGAGAAGCTTGGCTGGAAGCCGACGACGACGTTGGAAGAACTATGCCGCATGATGGTGAAGGCGGACCTGCGCCGGAACAAGGATGGTTTTTCATTCTGACCGGGAGGGCGTCGGTATGAAGAGTAGGCGCCTCCGATGAAACGGACGCTGGTCACGGGCGTTGCGGGGTTCACCGGCCGATACGTAGCTAAGGCTCTGTCCGAACGTGGCCACGAAGTTCATGGTATTGTCCATGGACGTGAGGCAGACATTCCTGGCGTTGAGCGCACCTATGAGGCGGATCTTGTAGATCTGCCGACCATCGAGCGTGTCGTTAATGCGGTTCACCCCGACCACGTCGTTCATCTCGCCGGCATTGCATTCGTCGGCCACGCCAACGCGGAACAGATATATCGTTCGAATGTGATTGGAACGCGCCAACTGCTGGAGGCTCTCGTAGGCCTACCTAAAGCGCCTCAGTCCGTGCTTTTGGCGAGTAGTGCAAACGTCTACGGAAATGCTCAAGGAGGCGTGCTCGACGAGAGCACAAACTTTGCGCCGGCGAACGATTATGCTGCCAGCAAGGTAGCCATGGAATTCGTAGCGTCGCTCTATACGCCGCGCCTGCCGCTGATCATCGCTCGGCCGTTTAACTATACCGGTCGAGGCCAGAGTTCCCAATTCATCATTCCGAAGATCGTCGATCATGCGCGCGAGCGTGCGCCGCAGATCGAACTCGGCAATCTCGATGTCGCCCGCGACTTCTCGGACGTTCGGATGATCGCTGACAGCTACCGGAGATTGATCGAGGAGCCTGCCGCAATCGGTGAAACCTTCAACGTTTGCTCGGGTGAGGCTGTCACTCTCCAGCAGGTGCTAGATCTCGTCTCGGAACTTTCGGGACACCACATGGGCGTTCGAGTGAATCCTGCGTTCGTGCGCTCGAACGAAGTGCGAGTGTTACGAGGCTCGAACGCCAAGTTGCAAAGCGTGATCGGTCCCCTGGCGACGGTTCCCTTTGAAGAGACGTTGCTCTGGATGCTCACCGCCTAGATGCGTGTAACTTTATGCGTTGATGCGCTGCAGTCGCAGTTGAGTGGCATTGGACGATATACGTGGGAACTGTGCAAGGGGCTGCCCAGGCGCGACGACATCCAATCCTTGTATTTCTATTCGCGCGGATCGCTCATCGAGAAACCGTCAGCGCTACTTTCCGACACGAGCCCTCGCCGCAAGCATCGCCTGTTTCGCTGGATCGATAACCGGAAAGCCAAAGTGACACTCGGCTCGACTGTCGTTCACGGACCGAACTATTTCCTCCCAGCACAGGCCGATCAGGGCATCATCACCGTCCATGATCTGTCGGTCCTTCTTTATCCGGAGACCCATCCAGCCGAGCGAGTGAAAAGCTTCGAGCGACTCTTTGCCTCGTCGCTTGACCGCTCCGCTCACATCATCACCGACAGCCGGACCGTTCGCGACGAGTTGATCGAAATGTTTTCGGTCCCTGCTGAACGAGTTTCAGCCGTTCCCTTGGGCGTCGGGCCGAGCTTTCGTCAGCGCGACGATAGCGAAATCGAGACAAGCCTTCGCCAGTGGGAACTCGTCCCAGGTACTTATGGCCTTAGTGTAGCGGCTTTTGAGCCTCGCAAGCAGATCGCGGAACTTATAGCTGCGTGGCGCCGCCTGCCGGACAAGCTTCGGCAAGCGCATCCGTTAGTCCTCGCGGGAGTCTCTGGCTGGCGGAATGAGCAGTTGCATCACGAAATTATCAAGGCGCAAGCGGAAGGGTGGCTCAAGAATCTGGGATTCGTGCACGAGACGCAGTTGCCGGAACTTTACTCCGGCGCCCGGCTGTTCATCTATCCGTCAATCTATGAGGGGTTCGGTCTTCCGCCCGTCGAAGCGATGGCCAGTGGTACGCCAGTGATTGCCGCCAACCGTTCCTGCCTACCTGAGGTGTGCGGAGACGCCGCGCGTTACATCGATCCGGCCGACGGAGATGCGTTTACGTTGGCGATCGAGGAAGGCCTTTCCGACGAAAAATGGAGGTCCGAGATCAGACTGCGCGGCCTGAATCGCGCAAGCCTGTACACCTGGGATCGTTGCACCGCGGACACAGTGACCATTTATAAAAGATTCGGGGGCTAGATCGGCGGCTCCGCTGCCCGGAAGCTAGCGATGAACCTTGACTGGCCAGGCATGGTCGATAGACATTCTGTGGGCTCGATCGGGGGTGTAAGTGGACGGTCGCGCCGTCTCTATCGCGTTGTTGGAAAAGAATAATCCTGGAGGACTATCGATCTCTGGGGGTGTAAGCGCGCAACCCGCCGACAACCTTGTTCTGGGAGGTGCCGCGCCGCCAAGAGCACATGCTCCGTTCTTGAGAATTCCCCCGTTTCCGGGGGCGCGGATTCACTACTTTAGCCACGACTCCGGTCGACGACCGATTAGTCCGCAGCTGCTAGCAATGATCCGGCATTTAAAGGTCGGCGGCTCTTACTGGGGTGCGCAGCCCCAGCTTCCCGATCGTTACGTGCTTGTTCGTGGTCGGTCGTCTGTGACGACCACCCTGAAGTTGACCCAGCCGACAGTACTCTGGACAGACGTGCCCGCTCCGCTGGCGGACGCGGTGACACTGCGCGTTAACGGTCAGTGTGATCCGTGGCACATGCTCAAGGGCGCGAGCGTAGTCGTTACGGATAAGATCGACGAGCTGTGCCTGATCGCGGCGATCATGGGAGTCCCAGTTGAGGTGATGAGCCCCGCCAGCCGCGCGGGGACGCCTTACGTCGCCGACGTCCAATCGATGTTGGCTGATGCACTGGCTCAAGAGTTCCACAATCCGTTCACCGGCGAGCCGATGAGTGCCGAGGAAGCCATCGAGCTTTGCGCATTCTGGCGACGTTTGATCGACAGTAACCGCGACATTGCAGGTGGGTTGGGATTTGCGTTCTGGAAGCGAGATCATGTCGCGCCGCTCCTGTGGGGCGGGGCGGGTCCTTTCGCATTCCTGCGCCGGGCCCAGGATGCCAAATCCAGCAGCCCGGTAGCGGTTTGGCGAGCCAAGAGTCCGGTTGACGAGATCTCTCGGCTCGATGACCGTCAGATCCCGATCATCGAGGTGGAGGACGGATTCCTTCGTTCGCACGGACTCGGCGCCGACTGCGTACCCCCGCTGTCGATCACCGTAGATCGCCTCTGCGCGCATTTCGATCCGGCCCGCTCAAGCGAACTGGAGCTCCTTTTGCAGACGGGCGAATTCGATGATCAGTTGATCGCGAGGGGGCAGCATCTGCGGCGGCTGATCGTCAGGGCTGGCCTCGGCAAATATGATTGCGGGACGGGCGACGCTCTCAAACGCCCTGCCGGCAGGCGGCGGCACATTCTTGTTCCGGGTCAGGTCGAGGATGATCGCGCAGTTACGCGCGGTGGCTGTGGATTGACGTCAAACTTGGAACTGCTGGCCAGGGTGCGGGCTCGAGCACCTGACTCTTATATCATCTACAAGCCGCATCCGGACGTCGTTGCAGGTCATCGGCGAGGTGCGGTCGCGGAAACAGATTGCTTGTTGCATGCCGATGAAATCGTCAAAGGCGCAGGTATCTCGCGCGTCATCGAAATGGTTGACGAGGTTCACGTCAACACGTCGCTAGCGGGATTTGAAGCCTTGCTTCGCGAAAAACCAGTCACGACGTACGGCGTTCCTTTCTATGCAGGTTGGGGCCTCACAGACGACCTCGGGCCGGTGCCAAGTCGCCGGTCTGCGCGCCGATCGCTGGACGAACTCGTCGCGGCGGCTCTTCTTATCTATCCGCGGTATCTCGATCCCGTCACGGGCCTTCCGTGCCCCGCCGAAACAATCGTTGAACGACTGACAAGTGGCGCTCGCAACCGGTCTGGCATCCTTGTGCTGATGCGTAAATTACAAGGCCGGATAACACGCTCCCTAAGGGGCGTCTTGCGATGAATAAACCCGCGCACTTCCTCCTTCCTTCGGATGGCATCGCCGACGCTTACGAATTCAGGTCAACGCCGAGACCGACCGACGGGTCGACGCCTGAGTGTCGAACTTTTTTGTTTCTCCAAGGTCCGCCCGGGCCACTGTTCCGGCGTCTTGGCGAACGGATCGGAAAACTTGGCCACGCCGTTTATCGCATCAATCTGAACGGTGGCGACTTGCGTGACTGGCCGGATGCGGCCGTGAACTTTCGCGGACGTTTTTCGGAGTGGCCCGTCTTCTTCGATAAGTTCCTGCGCGAACATCGGATCACCGACATCGTCCTATTCGGAGATTGCCGCCCATATCACGTGTCCGCTCATGGGGTCGCGCGGATGCGGCAAGTAAGAACACACGTTCTTGAAGAAGGCTATCTTCGCCCGCACTGGATGACGCTTGAGCGCGAAGGAGTAAACGCTCGATCAAGTCTCAGGCGCGACCGGACCTGGATTCGCCAAGAGGCTCGGCGGCTTTCTTCCGAGCCTATCTTGCCGCCAGTTACGTCGAGCTTCCGGCGCCGCGCTCGCGACTCTTATTGGCACTATCATTGTGTCGTGACGGGCCTAATTCGCTTTCCCCACTACCGGTCGCATCGTGGGAATTTGATTATTCTCGAGGGCTTCGGCTGGTTATGGAAATTCCTCCGGGAGAAACGCGCGCGTCGTCGCGCTGAAGCGACGCTCCAGTCTGTTGCTGGGAAGCCATTATTCGTGCTTCCCTTACAGCTCTCCCGTGACTTTCAGATCCGCGCCCATTCTCCGTTCCCGGACATGCAAAGCGCGGCAAGCTATGTCGTGGAAAGTTTTGCCGCTCACGCGCCAACTGATGTGCACCTACTCCTCAAGGTGCATCCCTTGGATTGCAGCTTCTTCGATTGGAGTGGGTTTGCGGCGAAACATGCGCGCGCTCTTGGCCTCAAAGGCAGACTGCATTGTGTCGACGGAGGCGATCTCGACGGGATGCTCTCTGGGGCACGGGGTCTGGTTTGCGTGAATAGCACGTCGGCGACCCTGGCGCTTGCCAAGGATAAGCCTGTTTGCGCGATTGGGGAGGCGATTTACGACATGCCCGGCCTGACGCATCAGGGGCATCTCGATACGTTTTGGAGTCGCCCCACAAAGCCCGAACCCGGATTGTATCACGACTTTCGCCGAGTCCTTGTCGATCGGTGTCTTGTTCGCGGCGGCCTTGCCAGCGAATCCGCAGTCTCAACTTTGCTTGAGGGAATGGTCCAGAGGTTGTGCGCGTCCTCCATCGTTCAAAGCGTCGACATCCAAGAATCCACCGCGGCGAAGTGATCTGCCCAAGTAGGCGCGCCAAAGTTGGCGAGGCGCTGAAGCTGCTGTTTGCGGGCGAGGCTGTTCCGGTCGATGTAAGATAGGATAGTTCGTTCCCATTCTCGTACATCGAGAGGATCGACATAATCGGGGACGTCCCCCGCGATCTCGCGAAAAACCCGCAAGTCGCTGGCGATGACCGGCACGCCTGCGCCTAATGCTTCGACGAGGGGCAGGCCGTAACCTTCGACCAAGCTGGGGAAGAGCAATGCGCGGGCGCCTGCTAGATGCTCGGCAAGGGCTGTGTCGTCGCAGCGATTGATTTCAATCACTGCGGTTTTCAGTTCTTCGTTATTGTCGAGCAGTGCGAAGGTTTCCTGGCATTCCCACCCACGATGCCCGATGATCAACAGTCGGGGCGCGGTCGCTCCCATTCTTTCGATCAGCTTCGACCAGAGCTGAAGAAGCATCATATGATTCTTGCGCGCTTCGATGGTGCCGAGGATCACGAACGTTGCCGGCTGTAGATCCGGAATTTTCGAAGTGACCGGAAACGCATCGCTTCCAAGTTGGGCCGCGAGGGTCGGTGGCTCTGCATAACCATCCTGACGGGCGAAATCGGAAAGGTCGTCGAGCGTCGCTTCGCTATTGGCTATGACGCCACAGGCCGTGGTCAAGACCGTCCGCATCCGATCTCGGTGCTTTTCCTGCTCGCCGGGGCGGCAGAACTGAGAATGTGTGATCGGAATGAGGTCGTGGACGAAATAGACAGGACGGACCTTCGTGCGACGGAGCCAAATGCGAAGATTCTCATCGTTCAACCCAGTGTGACCGATGTTCAGATAGACGCGGCCTCGACCTTCGTCGCCTGCGCGCAGCGCAAAGCGCATCGCCAAAGCCGCAAATCTTCGACGAAAGGCATCTTCAGAAGACGAGAGCAAATTGAATAGGGCGACGGATGATTCTGGATCCAAAATCCGCCGGACCCGCCGGTGCTGCACGACAGCCTGTGCATTCGCGCCGAAATGATCGACGTACGCGAGACAGACCCGGTCGATGCCGGTTGGCTGACGCCCTACCCAGCGCCGCCAAATAAGACGCGTGGCATCGACCAGGTAAGGTGCACTGCCATCCAGCACGTCTGATCAGCGCGTGATGGTTCGCGCGGTCGCCACAGGCACAATCGACGAACTGATCAAGCCAAGAAAACGCTGCAGTTCCGAGGCTTTTGAGTTTGACACATACATGACGTCCCCATCGCGCATGCGAAAATGCTGTACCGCGAGATAGGTCCCGGGTTGCTTTAGATCCGCTTGATAAATTACCGGCACCCGCCCTTGGGCGTTTTTCTGTAATCCCTCAGCAAGTGGGCCAAGCAATGCCGGGTTTTCCCACCGGAACAGGAATACGCCTCTGGGATCCGCTCGCATATCTTGCAGACCACCCACCCGGCCAAGGGCCTGAGCGAGGGTTAGTCCAACGCCTTCGAAACGAATCTCGTCGTTCTTTCCCGCGGCACCGATCGCGGTGAAGCTGTATGGTTGGTAAAGGGCCGTGACGACGTCGTCAGTCTTCATGACTACGTTCTGGCCGGGTTGGGCTACCAGATCGCGCGCAGCCATGCGCTGAGCAATTCCTCCACGAGTGACCTCGATTGTCATTCGGTCGAGGGGTTCGCTGGTGCCGCCCGCTTCAGCAATCACATCGAGGAGTCGCTCGCCCTTTGGGGTGAGTGGAACACGCTTCGGGCTCCTGACGTCCCCAAGCACCGTAACATTGGCGGTCGCATTCTGACCGACACGTACCATTACCTGAGGGAGATGGGCGCGTCCCTGAAGCCGTCGCACGATCTCCTGTTCGATTTCGCGGAGGGTGCGACCGGCGGCAGGGATCCGACCCGCGAAGGGAATTTCGATTGTGCCGGACGGACCGACGAGAATACCCGGAAGCGTGTTGGGCCTGCTGGTCGCAATGTTCGATCCGATTCCCGTATCAATGGTGGCGGTGCCGAAGAGTGCGGCGGGGGCGGCTTCCCAAATGGTGACCTCGAGCGTGTCGCCGACCCCCACTGTCGTCCCGACAGGGACTGCGTTACCGATGCGGCCGGCAAAATCGCCTGGAAGTTCGGCTACATTAACCTGCTGCGCGAGATCGTCAGTGATCTCGACGATGCGCAATCCGCCGGCGGTTGCATTTGCACTCGCATGCTCGACCTGTGAGGTGGTGGGCCCCACGGCTGTGCAGCTGGCAAGCGCCGCAACGTGCAAAGCGATGAACAGTCGGCGAAACAGGGTGCCGGCAAGAGCCTCGCGACCGCCTTCGCGTGACAAGGCAGTGCATTCTAAGATGTTGAGCAAAACAGCTAATCCCGCCCGAAATTGGATGCTGTGGCCTTAGCTTTTGCATGTCCGAGCAACAAGTGATTGAAATGATCCGCGGCAGCTGCACTGGCCCTCGTGTCAGATTGTCCCTGTTCGGGACGCGAAACGCACTCGGACTGTGACATAAGTAGCGCAATTCGTTCAATTTTCTCTTACTGCTACTCAATGCGCGGATATTTTTCGGACCGACTCGGTTGGAGCAGCCAGCGGGCGAGCTTTCGCAAGCCAACGTCAGTCTAGGCCGGGGCCTTGTTTGGAAGGGTGTAATTGATGCCGACGATCACGCTTACTGAAAACAGCGACATTTTCATCGACAGTAACACGACCGACGACACCATTCTCGGGCTCGGCGGAAACGATTCCATCACCGGTGGCAGTGGCAACGATACGATCGACGGCGGGGCCGGGAACGATTTCCTTAGCGGTGGAGCGGGCTTGGACACGCTCATCGGCGGGATCGGAACGGATGTCTTTCGCGACACGATGGCCGGATTGAATGGCGATCACATTCAAGATTTCATGATCGGCGATCACATCCAGATCACGGACCTTGCAAATGCCTCCAGCATCGGCGTGACGGCGAACTCCATCACGTTCGGCAATAATCAGCAGGTCTTCATCGACAACCTCGGCCCAGGCAGGCTGTTGGTGACGGCAATGCAGGGTGGCGGATTCGACATTCGTCTTGCTCAGTCTGCGCATAACGATTTCAACGGCGACGGAATTAGCGACGTTTTGTGGCGCAGTGACGCCGGCAACGTGCAGGAATGGCTGGGCAAACCTGACGGCAGCTACATGTTCAACACGACGATGGGCGTGGTATCGATGCCGCTTACGCAGCACGTCGTGTCGATCCAGGACTTCAGCGGTGACGGCCGGGCCGATGTGCTGTGGCGCAACGACAGCGGGACGCTCAGCACTTGGGTCGGCCAGCAGAACGGCACTTTCGTGACGTCAGCCGCAACCTACCAGATGGCGACCAACTGGCATGTCGCGATCACAGGTGATTTTAACAGCGATGGACGCGGTGACATCATCTGGAAGAGCGACGCCGGCGGAGTTATCGAATGGCTTGGCAATGCCAACGGCAGCTTCACCTACAATTCCGCGGCCAACCGCTCGGTCACCGCGGGGTGGACGGCATCCGTGAACGGCGACTTCAACGGCGACGGTCACGACGACATCCTCTGGACCAATTCCACTTCGGGCGCGACGATGACTTGGCTCAGCCAGTCGGATGGTACGTTCACGACTGCATCCGCCACCTACACCATGCCGACCACGTGGCATGCGGTTGGAGCGGGCGACTTCAACGGCGACGGTCGGATGGACGCGCTGTGGCGTAACGATTCGACGGGCAGCACCATCGAATGGCTGGGCCAATCGAATGGCACCTTCGCGTTCAACTCGGCGGCCAATAGCAACCTCGATCCGACATGGCACGTCGCTGAGGTGGGCGACTTCAACGGGGACGGCCGCGACGACATCATGTGGCGCAATGACTCTGGATCGGCGACCGCATGGATCGGCCAACTTGACGGCAGCTTCTCTCATAGCTGGGCGAGCTATGCGATGCCGACCAATTGGCACCTTCAGGACCATATGTACTTCTAAGCGCTGTCGTGCCGAGGCAGCGCTCTCTGCCGGGTGAAGTCCCGCCTCGGACCTTTGTGATATGAGCAGCCTTGCTCGAACCTGCGCGTTGCTCGCGTGGCTCGTCCTGTTGGGTTGCTCGTTCGCGTCACCGACTTCTGCGCAGGTCTCGTTGGACGATTTGTGGGCAGGCAAGGCGCATTTGGCGCAGGTTGGCGAACTTAAGTTCGGCAACTCCGGACGCGGCGGCGCTGCCGAGTCCTCCAGCTGGTTCGCGGCACGCGGCGGGGTATGGTACGCGTTTAACAGGGTCACCGTGGGTCCCGCCTCGTCTGTCTGCCCACATAATCACACCCGCGTCGTCGTTCGGGAAAGCCGGGACAAAGGCAAAAGCTGGTCCTCCGCGGCGGTCGCTGTGGAACCTGGCACCAGCAGTCGCGGCGACGGCTGTGCCGTGCTCGACGGAAGCGCCTTCTACGACGCTCGCAACAACAGCTGGCACATGCTCACGCAATGTCTCGATCGCAACGAAATCGGCGGATGGGCGCTTTGCCATTACGCTCGAAAGGGTGATTCTCCCTTCGGCCCTTTCGCACCAGACCCGCTAAATCCGGTCGTTCACGGCGGGCAGCTATGGTCACATATCTGTGCAGGTGACGGCAAGGCCTGCTCGATTAGCGTGGTGGACGAGGGGACGCCCGACATCGTCTCCATCGAGAACGGTCTCTTTATTGTGACTTTCCACGGCTATGATCGGAAAAGCCGCCGCGGGTTCAGGGGCGTCGCTGGCACCAGCGATTTCCACACCTGGCACGTGTCCGGAGCGGGACTGCCAGACGATGCCACCCTCGGTCCGGATGACTGCCGGGCGCTGCTAGCCGGATGCGTCGGCGTAGGGGAGGCGGCGACGATCGCGTCCGGCACGCACCGGTACATGATTGCCGAGATGATGGACCGAGGCCTGATGTGCGTCCCCAACCAGCAATGGGTATTCGCGCTGTTTCGCTCCCCTCTGGGCGTGTGGCCGCGTTCCGGAGACGGCCAATGGACGCCGCTCCACGAGAGGGCCTTGCTCAGCAGAAGCTGGCCGGACACGAACACTCCGTGCGCACTGACCTACGCGCGCTGGCTTCTGGACGGAGCCGATACCTATCTCATCTACGAAGACTGGGAGCCCAATCATGCATTTCTGCACCGGCGACTGCTCAAGCTGGTCGCCGGTGCTGGAGACGTGGTCCGACTGAATTAGCCGGACTTAGAAGAACATGTGGTCCTGGAGATGCCAATTGTTCGGCATCGCGTAGCTTGCTCCGCTCGGCGAGAAGCTGCCGTCGAGCTGCCCGATCCAGGAGGTCGCGGAGCCGGAGTCGTTGCGCCACATGATGTCGTCACGCCCATCTCCATTGAAGTCGCCCACTTCAGCAACATGCCATGAAGGGTCTAGATTGCTGTTTGCTGCCGAGTTGAAGGCGAAGCTTCCGTTCGACTGGCCGAGCCATTCGATCGTGCCCCCGGTGCTGTCGTTCCGCCACAAGGCATCGACCAGGCCGTCGCCATTGAAGTCGCCGGTCCCGACAGCGTGCCAGGCGCTCGGCATTTGATATGTCGCAGCCGCATTGACGAAGGTCCCATTTGTCTGGCCGAGCCAGGTTATGGTCGCGCCGGAATCGTTGCTCCAGAGCACGTCGGCCCGTCCGTCCCCATTGAAGTCTCCACTTTCGACCGCGTGCCAGCCGCTCGTCACCGAACGATTCGCGAGTGAATTGGGGGTGAGGCTCCCGTCGGATTGACCGAGCCATTCGGCGATCGCCCCATTGTTGTCTTGCCAGAGCACGTCGGCCCGTCCGTCACCGTTGAAGTCACCGGCGATGGCGAAATGCGTGCTGGTGGCGACCTGATAGGTTGCGCTGGAGGTCGTAAAGCTGCCGTTGGCCTGAGCGATCCACTCGCTTACCGTTCCTGCATCGCTCCGCCATAGGACATCGCTACGTCCGTCGCCGTTGAAGTCGTCGGTCGCAACAATGTGCTGGCTGGTCGGCATTGATACGACACCAAGCGTCGCGTTGTACGAGTAGCTGCCGTTCCGGTTGCCGAGCCATTCCTGCATCGCGCCCGTGTCGCTTCGCCACAGCACGTCGCTGATGCCGTCCCCGTTGAAGTCATTGTTGACCTCGTGCGCGGTCCGCATGATCAGCCGAACGCCACCGCCCGCAGCCGCCGCGGCTGTGATCGGCAGGGTCGGCGCGGAGCCGAGCTTCAGCGAGTAGCTGCCATATGTGAGAGTGTTGCCCGATACGTTGAACGTGAAGTTCGTCAGGCTGGCGTCGCTGAATACGATCGAGTCGCCGACGCCGAAATCGCTTAGTGTGTCGCCGGCGAGACTCCCCATCGTGTCACGGAAGGTATCGTTGCCAGCCCCGCCCGTCAGGGTGTCGGCTCCCGAGCCTCCGTACAGGAAGTCGTCACCGCCGCCGCCGTTCAGCACGTCATTGCCGGCGCCGCCTTTGAGCGTATTGGCGACCGAGTTGCCGATGAGGGTGTCGTTGCCGGTTCCTCCGATCGCGTTCTCGATCACCGTCCCGCGCGATATCATGACATTGCCGACGGCCGAACCGATGTTCGAAAATGTCTCAGGATTCAGGTTGATCGTCTGGTTCTGGTTGAACCCCGAATAATCCAGCGTGTCGTTCCCGCCGCTGTCGAAGATCGTGTAGGCGGCGTCGTTAATGACGCTGGCGTTATACACACTGCTACCGGCGTTCGAATTGAACCCGTAAGTCGTGTCCCCGGGACGCGTGGTTGTCGGGACCCCATACAAGCGTTGAATGGCAACGATGTCAGCGTCCATCGGAGTTAGAGCGTAGGCGAAGCTGAACCCCTGGTTCCCGAAGTAGCTGTTATCCTGCTGGCTGAAATAGGACATGATCGATGTCGACCAGGCATCGTTCGCGAACAGCGCGTCGGACACGTAGTCGGCGGTGCCGTTGTAATCGCCGGCATGGCCCAGGCCGAGCGCGTGTCCAATTTCGTGGACATATGTCTGGAAGCTGTAGGTATCGAGCCCGGTGCCATAGCCTTGGGCTCCGCTTACCCAGGCGGTCGTGATCGTCACGTCAGACTTGGTGATGATGCCGTTCGACACGGATGAATCGGTGAAGGCCTGAAGCGCGTCGCCAGACGAGACCGTATCGTGGAACACGATCTGCCCGCCCGTGGTGACAGGAGTAAAGGTAATGCCAGTCACATCCGACCATTCGGCGAGGGCTGCCGTGGCAAGACTAACTTCCCCGGGACCCGTCAGCTCGGTGACGTTGTACGTAATCGTCCCGCCGGCTCTGACGTTGAAATGCCGAGCTGTGTCGCCGAACGCGCTCCAGTAGCCGTTTACAAGCTGATCGGCGATCGTGTCGTAGCTGGCGGACGGAGGCGCCGTGTAGGGCTGCACGGAAAGCGTGTAGGTCCCGGTATACTTGGTGGGGGGGTAATCCGGATTCCAATCGTCGGAGGTGGAGTCCCACGAACCGACGTCGATGTAATAGGTGCCGCTCGTCGTAGCAGTGAACACGATCTTCGAGACGTCGATCTGTCCGCCGCTATCGTCGTTGAACTTCAGAATTGAGCCGGTCGAGCTGCGCAGGCGCAGGTAGGTGTCGGGGACTGGGTCGACCGTTCCAACGCTTGACAAGGTGATCGCAACGGACTGGCCTGCTGTCAGGTTGATCCGGTACCAGTCGTGGTCCGGGATCGTCGCTGGATCCAGCACACCGTTCACAATTCCGCCGACGGAAATGCTTGCCGTGGTGCTCGTACTAGCAGGAATATCAGGCATTACTTACTCCCTCGAACTCACCGACATTCACGCGTACGGCGAGTTTCCCCACGGTCGTGGACCGCGACCCTTAAGACGGTTTCCGCTTCGCCACCTCGATCGCGAGCGACTGCGCAAAACGTTTTATCGAGTCAGGATTGAGATTGCGGTCCATCACGCTGAAGTGCTGCTTCGCGAGCGAAGTCCCACCACGATAAACTGTCGCGACCATCGCTGACTTCGACAGAACTTTAAGTTCGAGCTTGTCGTACGGAACTCCGGCAGCGTCGGCGGACAAGGCGCTTTCAAAGGTCGCGCAAACCGCGCTCGCATCCCCGGCTTCCTTTGGGAGGTTCGTACCGTCGATTATTTTGCAGCGTCCGGAATCCACCGGCGAGCTCATCGCGCACGCACTCGCCGCAGGCACGCAAGCAGCCGAGAAAGCAAGGGTCCATCCGAGATGAGTCCGACGCATGTCATGGGGGCTACCTCGCTAATGGTTAACGATAGCTGACGGATTCGAAGATTCTCCGCTATTCCAGCAGGTTACAACGGCAATTGAAAAATCGCGTCAGGCTTGCCGATCGAGGTTGCGCCCGAAGGCAACGAATGCATAGACCAGAGGCGGGACCAACACGGCGGAAAGCACTACTTTCGCGATCATCTGGCCCAGGATCAGTTCGCCGATCGGAAAGACGCCGTAGAAGGCGACGCAGATAAAGATGATCGTGTCGACGATCTGGCTCAGCACGCTTGCGACTGCGGCACGCAACCAAAGCAGGTTCGAACCCTCACTCGCCTTGAGGCGACTGAAGATCGTGACGTTCAAGAAGGTCGAGATCCCGTACGCCAGGATACCACCTAGCCAGATACGCGGGGTTCCTCCCATGATGGTCTCGAACGAGGAAAGCCGGGCCGGGTCCATCTGGGGTGAGGCGGGCAGCGCAAGTACGATGATGCTGAGCGCCAGCGACACCAGCAAAGGCACGAAACCGAACAGCACAAGCCGGTTCGCCGTCGAGCGGCCGTGAAGCTCCGCGACCGAACTCGACGTCACGACGAGCAGCAGAAAAGCGAAGATGCCGGCCTCAACTGCAAGCGGCCCAAGCGCCACCTGCTTGTTTCCGAGCACGCCGGCGATGCAGACCATGCCTCCGTAGAAGACGGAGAGTGCAAGGAGCGAACGCGGGTAGGTTGCCGCTGCGGCTTCGGATGTGCGGCCGGCGGCCTGAACTTCGGATGTCATGGGCGGAGACCTAAAGGCTTATCCCCGCAGCGCAATGGCGTTGACCGCTCGCGCTCGCGGCGGCTAGCGGCGCGCTCGTGATTCCATCCGGGTTAGACATTGTCGCGATCGGCGACGCGATCGTCGACGTGATCGCGACGTGCGACGATTCATTTCTTGAAGAGCATCGCCTGCCGAAGGGTTCGATGCAGCTTCTCTCGACGGCCGAAGCAGACGCCCTTTACGCGGCGATGGGCCCGGCGCGGGAGATCAGCGGCGGCTCTGCAGCGAACAGCATGGCGGGTGCCGCAGCGCTTGGGATGCGCGCCGGGTTCGTGGGCCAGGTCGCCAATGACCAGCTTGGCGCGATCTTCGCGCACGACATGCGATCGTTGGGCGTCCGGTTCGAGACCGAGCCGCTCGCCGTAGGGCCGCCTACCGGACGCTGCCTCATCCTTGTCACTCCCGATGCGCAGCGCACCATGAACACCTGTCCGGGTGCGAGCCACGAGCTGACGACCGATGCGCTCGACCCGGAGCTGATCCGATCAGCGACGATCACGTTCCTTGAGGGCTATTTATGGGGGCCCGAGCGACCGCGCGTCGCGATGCTCGATGCAGCACGTATCGCCCGTGAAGCGGGACGGACCGTGGCATTCACCCTTTCGGAGAGTCTTTGCATCGGCGATCGCCGAGAAGGGGTGCTGGGCATGATCAATTCAGGCCTGGTCGATATCCTTTTTGGCAACGAAGACGAAGTTCGGCACCTGACCGGGTGCGAGGGACTTCGCGAATGTCTCGACGCACTGGCTCCCAAGGTCGCGACTTTGGTCGTCACTCGAGGGGCGGCGGGCTCGATCGCAGTGCAGAATGGCGAGCGCGTGGAAATCGCCGCAGCGCCCGTTGAGCGGGTCATCGATACGACTGGGGCAGGGGACCTCTTCGCGGCAGGCTTCCTCGCCGGCCGTTGCAGGAACCGCGAGCTGAAAGCCTGTCTCGAAACAGGGGCGAGGGCGGCGGCGGAAGTGATCTCGCATTTCGGCGCGCGGCCGGAGCAGGATTTGAGAGAGTTGGTAGGCTAGTGAACAATGTGAAGCGTCTCGCCGTCTATTGCGGATCCGCGCCCGGCAACAAGCCGGTCTTCGCTGAAGCGACGCGCGTCACCGCGAAAGCAATGGTCAGCCGCGACGTCGACCTCGTTTACGGCGGCGGACGGCTCGGGCTGATGGGATTGATCGCCGACAGCGTGCTCGATCTTGGTGGCGAGGTATACGGCGTCATTCCTGCCGCTCTGATCGAACTCGAGGTTGCCCATGAGGGCGTGACCGAGCTCTACCGCGTCGAAACGATGCATGAGCGCAAGGCGAAGATGACCGAGCTTGCGGACGCATTCCTGGCGCTGCCGGGCGGTATCGGCACGCTCGACGAATTGTTCGAGGCGTGGAGCTGGAACGCTCTCGGCTATCACGCCAAGCCCTTTTGCCTGCTCAACGTCGAAGGCTTTTGGGACGGCATGATCGAGTTCATGGATCACGCGACGGCCAATGGCTTCTTGTCGAAGCAGCGCCGTGGCCAGCTTCTCGTCGCATCGACTCCCGATGAAGCATTGGAATTGCTGGACGAAGCGGTCGCAGCCGCTACGCAGGGCATGGTCTGGTAAGGCACCTCGGGGAGGGGACTAAGCGTACATGAATAGCAAGTTGCTCGGCGTCGCCGGGATCATCGTCATTCTCGGCATCGCCTTTGCGCTTTCGACCAACCGCAAGGCCATTCGCCTGCGGGTCGTCGGCTCGGCCTTTGCGCTGCAGGCGTTCATTGCATGGCTCGTTCTCTACACGAGTTGGGGAAGGGCAGGGATCGAGGGCCTCTCCGGCGGTGTCTCCGATCTTCTCGGCTATGCGAACAAGGGGACCGAGTTTCTGTTCGGCCCAAGTGAGTCCAATCCGCTGGCGCACACTTTCGCGATCGCCGCGCTGCCGGTGATCATCTTCTTCGCGAGCCTCGTTGCGATCCTCTATTATCTTGGGATCATGCAGCGGATCGTCCGCTGGGTCGGCGGCGCAATTGGCTGGGTCACCGGCATCAGTCGCGTCGAGGCGCTTTCCGCCGCCGCCAATATCTTCGTTGGTCAATCGGAATCGCCGCTCGCTGTTCGTCCGTATCTTGCGGCCCTTCCGCCGTCGCGGCTCTTCACCGTCATGTGCGTCGGCATGGCGGGTGTCGCTGGAACGATCCTCGCCGCCTATGCCAGCCTCCTCGGGCCGCAATATCTTCCCTACCTGCTCGCTGCCGCTTTCATGTCGGCGCCCGGCGGCATCCTCATGGCCAAGATGATCATGCCTGACGATCCCGCAGACACCGACGCGATCGAAGACGCCAAAGTCGATGTCGCGGAGACCTTCGAAGAAGGCGTTCAGCCGGCGAATATCATCATGGCGGCAGCGCAGGGCGCCCAGACCGGCGTGAAGCTGGCGGTCGCCGTCGGCGCGATGGTGCTCGCATTCGTCGCGCTGGTCGCACTAGCGAACGGTTTGCTCGGCGGCCTCGGCAACATGGTCGGGATTCCCGACCTCAGCTTCCAGCGATTGGTTGGCTACGTCTTCGCCCCGGTCATGTACCTGATCGGCGTGCCGTGGAACGAGGCGGGCACCGCCGGTGGACTGTTCGGCACCAAGCTTGTGCTCAACGAATTCGTCGCCTTCATCGACCTCGGCAAGATGGGCACCGCCGTTTTGTCCGACCGTAGTCGGGCGATCATCACCTTCGCGTTGTGCGGCTTCGCGAACTTCAGCTCGATCGCAATCCAGATGGCTGTGACTGGTGGATTGGCGCCCAATCAGCGACCGGTAATTGCCCGGCTCGGCATCCGGGCGCTGCTTGCCGGTTCCCTGGCGAATCTCATGTCCGCGGCGCTGGCGGGATTGCTGATTTAGCCTTAGAGGCCAGCGCCATGGCTACGATGACCGCCGACGAAATTGCATCTGTTTCACTGAATGATGCCGACCGCGATCCGGAAGCTTTTGCGCAAAAGCTGGGTCACAGCTTCGAGGGATACGGCTTCGCGATCATCGCCGACCACGGAATTCCGGACGAGCTGATCCATCGCGCCGAGGACAAGGCGAAGGCCTTCTTCGCGCTGCCCGAAGATGTGAAACGCAAATACCTGATCCCCGGCGGTGGCGGAGCTCGCGGTTACACGCCCTTCGGTATCGAGACAGCGAAGGGCCACAAGGCGCACGACCTCAAGGAATTCTGGCACGTCGGCCGCGATCTTCCGGAGGGCCACAAGTTCCGGGACCACATGCCCGACAATCTTTGGCCGTCGGAAGTGCCGAGCTTCAAGGACACGTTCCAGGAGCTGTTCGCGACGTTCGACCGCACGGGCGTCAAGATCCTCAAGGCCGTCGCACGTTACCTGAAGATCGACGAGAACTATTTCGAAGACGCGGTCCGCGACGGCAACTCAGTGCTCCGGGCTCTGCACTACCCGCCGCAACGTGAGCCGACCGGCGAGCATATTCGCGCGGGTGCGCACGAGGACATCAACGCGATCACTTTGCTCCTCGGAGCAGAGGAAGCGGGCCTCGAGCTGCTGACCCAGGACGGCCGCTGGATCCCGGTCTCACCCAAGGCGGGCGAATTGGTCATCAACATCGGCGACATGCTGCAGCGTCTCACTAACGGGCGGCTTCGCTCGACCTCGCACCGCGTGGTCAATCCGACGCCGGACCGCGCGAGCCACGCCCGCTATTCCATGCCCTTCTTCCTGCACTTCCGCTCGGACTTTCTGATCGAGGCGTTGCCGCAGACGGTGCCCGCCGGGGAGCAGCCGAAGTGGGCGCCGATCACCGCCAATGATTATCTCCAGGAGCGTTTGCGGGAGATCAAACTGGTCTGACTTGTGGCGTAAGTTCGGGTGCAATCGAGGAGGCATGGCATGGATATCACGCAGCTTATCGTCGACGATCACACAGAGCAGCGTCGCCTGTTCGCGCTCATCGAAGAATTGTCGCCGAGCGACACGGCTGCGTTGACAGCCGTCTGGACCCGCCTGCGCGTACTCCTCGACACGCATGCGCTGGCTGAAGAACGCTTCTTTTATCCCGAGCTGCTGAAAGTGGGCCGCGGTGCCGACGATGAAAGCCCGGCAGAAGAGACACGCGATACTATCAAGGACCACAACGAAATCCGCGACACGGCCACGAACGTCGATCACGAGCAGGTTGGCTCTGACGACTGGTTCAAGGCGGTCGCGGCCTGCAACAAAGCCAATAGCGATCACATGGGCGAGGAAGAGCGGCAGGGCCTCACCGACTTTCGCGAGCACATCAGCCTGGACGATCGCCACAAACTCGGCGTGCAGTTTCTCCAATTTGAGTCCGAGCATCTGACCGGCGACGGCGTGAAGCCGGTGGACCGCAACGTCGACGCTTACATTCTCGAAAACAGCTAGGCGGGCGGCTCCAGGTTCGCCGGGCCGAACCCGAAGGGCATCAGCTCGCCGATCCTATGGCGATCCATTGCTGAGCCGTCGCCGCTCGAGCATAGGATCTCAATGTCCCTGCCGCCGAGCTGGGCTGCTTCGAGGATCGCTTGGCGGCACCCACCGCAGGGCGTGCAGACAATGGGACCGGTCCCTCCCGTCACGGCTATGCGTGCGACGTTCTTGAGGCCGAACGCGTGCTGAGCCGCAGTGAGAGCGCTTTGCTCCGCGCAGATCCCTAACCGGTAGCAGGCATTTTCCATGTTGGCGCCGGTGACGACCATGCCGTCAACGGACTCTATTGCGCAGCCGACCTGGAAGCCGGAGTAGGGCGCGTAGGCCTTGCGTGCCGCGTCCCTTGCCAGCGTGACTAATTCTTCATCCGTCATACTCTTGTCCTTAAGCGGCTGCACGGGGCATGCGCTAGTCGTCCGAATCTCACGAGTATCTTCAATGAAGCCATGGTTGTTGGTTGCCGCTGCGGCGGCGTGTCTGCTTCCGACTCCTGCCCTTGCGTGGGGCAAGACCGGTCACCGCGTCGTGGCGGCCATCGCGGATACTCAATTGTCAGGTCTGGCGCGGGCGCACATCCGGGAAATCCTCGGCGGCGCCGAAAGCCTCGACGAGGCCGCCAACTGGCCCGACGAGATGCGCTCGGCCCCTGGCGAGTTTTGGCAGAAAACCGCGACGCCGTGGCATTATGTGACGCTGAATGGGATCATCTACGACCATGCGCCGAAGGAAGGCGACGCACTTGAGGCGCTCAACCATTATCGCGCCGTGCTGCTGGATCCGAAGGCAAGCCAGTCGGACAAGCAAACTGCGCTACGCTTCATCGTGCATCTAGTTGGCGACCTTCATCAGCCGCTTCATGTCGGTAAGTGCTGCGACAAGGGCGGCAATGATGTGAAGGTCACCTGGTTCGGCAAGCCGACGAACCTTCATGCAGTCTGGGATTCGCAGTTGGTGGATGAGGAGCAGCTGTCGTTCACCGAACTTACGGCCAAGCTCGTACGGCATACGAGCCCGCAGGATGTGATAGCCTGGTGGGACATCAACCCGCGCGATTGGATCAGCGAGAGCGGGGAGATCCGAGACACGCTTTATCCGGCAGCGGGGACCAAGCCGAAGAAGGGCGCGAAAGGCAAGGACGCCAAGGTGCCCGAGCTCTCGTACGGTTACGTGTACAAGTTCACGCCGGTGATGGAGCGCAGGTTGCAGCAGGGCGGAATTCGCCTTGCGGCTTACCTCAACGCCATCTTTGCGGAGCCCGCGGCACCGGCGGCGAACTAGCGCAGCGGCGGCTCGTCGAAGCTGCGCAGCTTGCGGCTATGCAGGTCGTCGCCTTCGCGCTGCAGCAGATTGAGCGTCTCGATCCCGATCCGTAGGTGCTGGCTGATCGCCCGCTCGTAGAAGGCGTTGGCCTGCCCCGGCAGCTTGAGCTCGCCATGAAGCGGCTTGTCCGAAACGCACAGCAAGGTCCCGTAGGGCACGCGGAACCGGTAGCCCTGCGCTGCGACCGTCGCCGATTCCATGTCGATCCCGACAGCCCGGCTTTGATTGAAGCGCAGCGCTGACGCGGCGTAGCGGAGCTCCCAGTTACGGTCGTCCGTGGTGACCACCGTGCCGGTGCGAAGGCGCTGCTTCACGCTATCCTCGTCCTCGCCCGTGATGGTGGTGGTCGCTTCGAAGAGCGCCTGCTGAACTTCCGCGATAGCCGGCAGCGGGACTTCGGGCGGGAGCACGTCGTCGAGCACGTGGTCGTCGCGCAGATAAGCGTGAGCAAGGACATAGTCGCCGATCTTCTGGCTGGGCCGGAGACCACCACAGTGGCCAATCATCAGCCATACGTGCGGACGAAGGACCGCAACGTGATCGCAGATCGTCTTCGCGTTGGAAGGACCCACGCCGATGTTGACGAGTGTGATCCCGGTGCCGCCTTCCGCCATTAGGTGATAGGCAGGCATTTGGTGGCGCCGCCACGGCCCTGCCGCGACCTGCGCTTCCGCGTCGACCAATTCGCCGCGCTCATAAACACCCCCCGGGACGGATAGAGAGGTGAATCGGCCGTCCTTGCGGCGCAGTTCATCTATCGCAACGCCAACGAATTCATCGACATAGCGAACGTAGTTGGTGAACAGCACGAAGTGCTGGAAGTGCTCGGCCGGCGTTCCTGTGTAGTGTTTCAGGCGAGCGAGGCTGAAGTCGGTCCGAGGCCCGTCGAACAAGGCAAGCGGCCGCGCCGCCTGGGGCATCACGTTCCAGACGCCGTCCACTATTTCGTCGCCGATATGGATCAGTTCGTTCGATGGGAAGAAGCGCGAAAGTTCGGCCGTGCTGATGTCGCCGACCTCAATCCCGCTGTTCTCGATCACGTAGGCGTATGGAATCTCGCTCGTCGAGCGTCCCACTGAAATGGTGACGTCATAGTCTCGATTCAGATGCTCGAGCTGGTCGACGAGATAGTCTCGAAACAGCTCGGGCCGAGCCACACTCGTCGCATAATCACCGGCCTGATTGAGCCGCGCGAAAGACCGTGAGACCTGCGGCCGCGACAGTGAGCCCGGATAGCTGATCCGAAGCTCCGGGTAGGCGAAGCAGCCTTTTGCGCGCTCGTCAGGATCCGGCGGCGTGCGGTCCCGTACGTAGTTGGACAAAGCGGCCCTCAGATTGGCCACCGACTCTTCGTAAATGGCGGCCAACTGATCGACGATGCCGCCCGTCTCGAATCCCTTGTTCATGATGTCGGGTTGGAGTGCTTGAACGTGCTATGCAAGCGGGGTCTCGGCTCGAGTCTAAGGCAGGTGGCCAATGCACTATCTCGTTGCAGGTATTTTCAAGGAGGGCGCTGAAGATCAGGCGATCAAGTTCCACGACGAGTTCAACGATCATCTGGGACAGGCGTCCGAGAACATCAACTTGTTCGGCCTGCTTCGGAACAAGGCGGGAAAGCGTGCCGGCTATCTCGCTATCATCGAGGCCGACGGTTTCGACCAGGCAGAGGCTTTCCTGACGCAGAGCCCGTTCTACGAGAACGACCTATACGACCGAGTGGAAGTCGCGGAATTCATACCGGAGGTCGGAAAGCTCGAAAAAGCGTGAGAATTCATCCGCTTCGGATAAATACTTAAGGCTACACTCGAGTGTAGCCTTAGCCCGGCGGCATGCGGCACAGATTGGGGGCATTTCCCTTGGTCGAGCGAGCGCTTGCCGAGCCTCTGGTCTCCGTTTCGCGAGCGCTGAACGGCTGAAGTCTTCAACTTTCGGCTTCTGCTTCCTCCAGGAAGCGCGCCAGTTCCTCGCTGCCGCCAATCCGCTCGCCGTCGACAAACACCTGTGGGGTAGTCGCGACGCCATGCTCGGCTTTGAAGGCCTCGACTTCCTCGCGTGAACGTAGCAGCCGATCGTCGAAGGGGAGGCCCGCATCTTCGAGCATGCGTTTCGCGAGCAGCCCGAAAGGACAGACGTGGTCCGGAAGCACCATCCGGTACAGAACGATCTCATGCTGCTTGGCCATAAACCTCTCGTAAGTTTCTGATTCATCCGGCGAATGCGCCAAGCGACGGAAAGTTGCTTCACCAGCGGCGGCGAAGGGCTATTGCGAGCCAAACAGCGTGCGGCGGGCCCTTTGAATCCACTTTACGAGCAGATGAAGACCAGTGTCTTCGAGCGCATGTCGTTGCTGGCGGCGAAACATGGCGCAGTGAATCTGGGCCAGGGCTTTCCGGATTTCGGGTGGCCGGATGAGATTCTCGACGTGGCTGCCCGGGCGTTGAAGGAAGGCTCGAACCAATATGCGCCGTCGCGGGGCCTGCCGGCTTTGCGAGAAGCTGTGGCCAACCATTATGGGCGTCATCAGCGCCTGGACCTCAGTCCCGAAAACATCTGCGTCACCAGCGGAGCTACCGAGGCACTTGGCGCCGCAATTCTTGCGACCGTCGAGCCGGGCGATGAGGTCGTGATTTTCACGCCCGCCTACGACAGCTACGCACCCATGATCCGCCGGGCAGGGGCGGTGCCGCGAGAAATTGCTTTGCGACCACCCAAATGGCGCATCGACGCTGAGCCATTGGAAGCTGCGATCACCTCGAAGACGCGCGCGATCATCCTCACCAATCCGCACAATCCTACCGGACGGCTGTTCGGCCGTGACGAGCTGGAGATCATCGCAAGGATCGCTCGTGAGCGTGATTTGGTCGTGATCAGCGATGAGGTCTGGGAGCATGTGCTTCTGGACGGTCAGCAGTTCACCTCGATCCTGTCGCTTCCGGGCATGGGTGAGCGTGCGATCAAGATCGGATCGGCCGGCAAAATCTTTTCACTGACGGGCTGGAAAGCCGGCTGGATGGTTGCAGCGCCGGAGCTCACCAGCCTTGTCGCGCGAGCTCATCAATTCCTGACATTCTCTACCCCGCCCAACCTTCAGGCGGCGGTCGCCTATGGCTTGACCGATGGAGACGCTTGGCTCGAGCCGATGCGGCGCCGGTTCACGCGATCGCGCGACCGCATGGCCGCAGGCCTTGGGGCAGCGGGTTACGAGGTGCTTGAGTCGGCGGGTACCTATTTCTTGTGCGTCGACCTAGGAGCATCCGGGATTGCGCTCGACGCTGAAAGCTTCGCAATCGCCGCCGTAGAGCGGGCCGGCTTAGCGGTCGTTCCATTATCCGCGTTCGCTGAGCAGGACCCGCCGCGCGACTTCGTGAGGCTGTGCTTCGGTAAGAAGGACGAAACCATCGACGCCGGCGTTGCCGCAATGGCCCGGGCAAGGGAGATGCTCTCATGACCCCAGCTGAAGAAGCCGAACAGATCTTCCACCTCGCAGGCATTTCGTCCGCAGGAAAGCTGGTGAGTTCCTCACCCATCGACGGAAAACCGATCGGCCGGGTTACACGAGGCGATCCCGAGCTGGCCTGCGAACGAGCGGCTGCGGCCTTCGAGGTGTGGAGGAACGTGCCGGCGCCACGTCGCGGAGAGCTGGTCCGCATCCTGGGCGACTGGCTTCGTGAAGCGAAGCCGGTGCTCGCGAAGCTGATCACGCTGGAGAGCGGCAAGATCCTCCAGGAAAGCCTGGGCGAAGTTCAGGAGATGATCGACATCTGCGACTATGCTGTCGGTCTATCTCGCCAGCTTTATGGCCTGACCATCGCAAGCGAACGCCCCAACCATCGCATGATGGAGCAATGGCATCCGCTCGGCCCTGTCCTCGTCATCAGTGCCTTCAACTTCCCTGTCGCGGTCTGGGCATGGAATGCGGCGCTCGCGCTGGTGTGCGGAAATCCGGTCATCTGGAAGCCGAGCGAGAAGACGCCGCTATGCGCCGAGGTTGTCATGGCGATTGTACGCCGAGCGCTGGATCGATTCGGACCGGTGCCTGAAGGCCTCATTCAGGTCGTCCAGGGCGAGCGGGATATTGGAGAAGCGCTGGTCGATGATCCTCGGATCGCACTAGTCTCGGCGACGGGCTCGACCGCAATGGGTCGCGAAGTCGCGCCCCGCGTCGCCAAGCGCTTCGGCAAAGTGCTGCTGGAGCTTGGTGGGAATAATGCGGCAATCGTCTGCCCTAGTGCCGACCTGGAGCTGGCTGCCCGAGCCATCTTGTTCTCGGCTGCCGGAACGGCGGGACAGCGCTGCACGACGCTGCGCCGGCTAATCGTTCACGAGAGCATCGCCGACGATTTCGTCGAGCGCCTCAAGGGGCTGTTCGAACAAGTCAAAGTCGGCGACCCGCGTCAGTCAGACACGTTGATCGGCCCTCTGATCGACGAGTCTGCGTTCGAGGCCATGAAGAAGGTGCTCGGAAACAAAATCGAGCGAGTCGAAGCAGTTGCCGGTGGTTTCTACGTCAGGCCGAAGATCGTCGAGGTGAAGGTGCAGAGCGGCAGCGTGCTCCAGGAGACCTTTGCTCCGATCCTTTACGTCATGCGTTACAGCAATCTCGAGGATGCGATCGCGCTCAACAACTCGGTCTCGCAAGGATTGTCGTCGTCAATCTTCACCACCGACCTGCGCGAAGCTGAGCTGTTCGTTTCGGCGCGCGGCTCTGACTGCGGCATCGCCAATGTGAATATCGGCCCGTCAGGTGCCGAGATCGGCGGCGCGTTCGGCGGTGAAAAGGAAACGGGCGGTGGTCGCGAAAGCGGTTCGGACTCGTGGCGCGCCTACATGCGGCGGCAGACCAACACCATCAATTACGGGTCAGATCTGCCACTCGCTCAGGGGATCCGCTTCGACGTCGCTCCATAAAGCGAGCTCCTCATGGCCGAGCATCGACGGCCACCGTCGCCGGAAATCGTCGCGCCAAGCTTTGAGCTTCGATGGCTCGAGAGGCTGCGAGATAAGATAGCCCTGCACCAGGTCGCAGCCGAGTTCGTGCACGACACGCAGCTGGTCGATCGTCTCAACGCCTTCGGCGGTAGCTGTCATTCCCAGGCCATGCGCGAGGTCGACGATGGTCTTAACGATCAGCCGCGCATCGCCGGATTGATCGACGTCCGCCACGAACGCCTTGTCGATCTTCACCTCGGTGAAGGGCAGCTGACGCAGCTGCATGAGGGAGGAATAGCCAGTCCCGAAGTCGTCGATGGCAAGGCCGATGCCCTTGATCCGAAATCGGGTCAGTGTGTCCATCAGCTTGACCAGCGGCTGCGTTGCACCCTCCGTAAGTTCGAGAACCAGTGAATCCGTCGGAACATCCAGCGCGCGGCACATCCGCTCCACGAGGTCAGGGAAGTCTAGGTGCTGCAGGCTCAGCGCCGAGATGTTGAAGGCGAGGTGCGTCTCCACTCCTTCTTCGCGCCATTCGAGCCACTGCTTGAGAATCGTCCGGAGACCCCAATGGGTCAGCTCGTCGATCAGTCCATGCTCTTCGGCGAGCGGGACGAAGCGCGACGGCTCAATCGGTCCAAGCTCGGGATCATCCCATCGGACGAGCGCCTCAACCCGGGTAAGGCTCCCCTCCCGCATGCCAACCTTGGGCTGGTAGACCATGTTCAGTCGCTGCTCTTCGAGAGCGCGCCTAAAACCGGCGAGCAATTGCGAGTTTGCCTTTCGGCTCATGTCACGAGCGTTGCGCGAAGCTTGCTTAAGACTTGCTCAAGAGCCTCGAGCCGCACCGGCTTTTCAACCGGACCCGCCATATTGAGTCCAAGCGCTTCTCCGAGGCGGAAGGCGGATTCGAGGACTCGGCGGTCAAAACCACTGACGATCAGGACGGGAGAGCGATAGCCCTGCTCGGCGAGGAAACGCAGGAGCTCGACTCCGTCCATTCCCGGCATGCCGAGATCAAGCGCGACCATGTCAGGCGGCTCGGAAATGAAAGTCTCACGAAATTGCTCATCATCGGACGTAATAACGGGCTCGAACCCGCATTCGCGAGACGCGTTCGCGAGAAAGTCGGCAAGTGCCGGCTCATCATCGATTAGCAGCAAGCGTGGCTGCGCCAAATCGATCTCCTCTCTCCCCACAAGGCGCGGTGCACGGCAACGGCACGCAAGGTCAAGCGGAAGAAACGCCTTTTTAACCGCACTGTCCATAAAGTCCCATTTTGGCGCGAATTAGAGCGTCCGGAGGCTTAACCAATGTTCTCATCGCTGATCCGTAGGAAGTCTGACGTCCGTCAGGATCCGGATAGCGAAATAGAATTCGATTCCACGACGGTCTCGCTGTCGACCGCCGTTCCGCGTCCCGTGGAGCGCCGTGGTGACGAGCGCATGTCGGCGATGCTTCGGGTTGCGAAGCTCACCGGTCCATCGGGCGCTCAGCAGCTCATCCGAGTGAAGAACCTCTCCGCAGGCGGCCTGATGGCCATTGTGCCCAACGTTCCGGAGGTCGGCGAGCAGATGCACGTCGAGTTGTCGTCGCAGAAGCTTCCGGCAACGGTCGTCTGGATTCGCGAAGACCTCGTCGGTCTGAAATTCGACCAGAACCTCGATCTTGGCGAGTTGCTGGCGGGTCGCAAGCCGCGCCACGGCTTCCGTCCTCGCCCCCCGCGTCTTGAGATTGCCTGCAAGGCATCTGTGCGCGTCGGCAAGCTTTATTACAGCGTCGACGTCCACGACATCTCGCTCGGCGGGATGAAGGTCGAGCCGATCGAGGAATATTGCGTCGGCAAGAAAGTGATAGTGGTCGTGGAGAGCCTGCGCCCGATTAAGGGCGAGGTTCGCTGGTATTCCGATCGCAAGGCCGGCATCGTCTTCGACAAACCACTCAATTTCGACGAGCTCAGCGAGTGGGTCGGCAAGCGGCTCGAGCTCGCAAGCCTCAAGGCGTCTTACAAAGCAAGCTAAGCAGCACTATTTCGGCCGCTCCAATCAGCAAGGAGCGAACGGATGGCTGATCAAGTCGCAGTCCTGGCAGGCGGATGCTTTTGGTGCACCGAAGCCGTCTTTCTCGATGTTGTCGGGGTGAAGTCGGTTGAGAGCGGGTACACTGGCGGTGCAGTCGCCAATCCGACCTACAAGCAGGTTTGCGGCGGAGATACCGGCCATGCGGAGGCGATTCGCGTCACCTTCGATCCCGAGCAGATCAGCTATGACGATTTGCTCGACATCTTCTTCGCTACGCATGACCCGACGCAGCTGAACCGCCAGGGCAACGACATCGGCACGCAGTATCGCTCCGCCATTTTCCCGCAGGACGAAGAGCAGGAGCGACAGGCCCGTGCGGCCATCGAGCGAGCTAATCAGGAGAATAACGGCCGTGTCGTCACGACAATCGAGCCGAAGAGCGAATGGTATCCGGCCGAAGATTACCACCAGGACTATTGGTCAGGTGAAGGACAGCGGAATCCCTACTGCATCGCGGTGATTCCGCCGAAGCTGCAGAAGCTTCGCAAGAGCTTCCAGGCTCGCACCAAGAGCGCGAGCGCTACCGCCTAAGCTGCGGCGCGTCGCAGGCGGTCGTTGATGGCCGCGCCCAAGCCTTGATCGGGGATCGGTGCGACCGCGATGCGCGGCTTCGCTGAAGCGTCAGCCTCGTGAAGCCGGTCGAACAAGCGAGCCGCTGCCTCGACGAGGTCGCCTGAAGGGCTGAGGTTCGCGTCTCCGCTTGCGCTACCAAAGCCGATCACGAACTCGTCGGCGTCTGCCGACGTCACATCGAGTCTCAGGGGCTTCGATGGTGCATAATGGCTCGCGAGCTGGCCTGGGGCTTCGATCTTCGCCTTGGAACTCGGTTCAGCATCTACTTCGATCGGCCCGGGCCGCAGCAATCGCAGCGGTCCACCCCCGGCTGCCACGATTGTCGACTCAATGCCTCGTTCGGTCGGCCCAGCATCGACGATAAACGGAATGCGACCTCCGAGACTCTTCAGCACATGCTCCGCGCGAGTGGGGCTGATGGAGCCGCTAGCGTTGGCTGACGGAGCGGCGAGGGGGCGACCGACGGCGCGGAGGAGGGCCTGCATCGCCGGATGAGCGGGGACGCGGATTCCAATGGTCGGCAGGCCGGCGGTTACGATGGACGCGATGTCCGAGCCTTCGCGGAGCGGCACGACCAGGGTCAGCGGGCCCGGCCAGTGCTCGTCCGCAAGCGTCCGCGCCTCGTTCGAGAATTCCCCGATGCGCTGCGCGGCTTCGAAGTCCGGCACGTGCACGATAAGCGGATTGAAGCTGGGACGTCCTTTTGCCTCGTAGATGCGTGCGACGGCTTGAGCATTCGTCGCATCTGCAGCGAGGCCGTAAACGGTCTCGGTGGCGACCGCGACAGGCTGGCCCGCAATGATCAGCTGCGCAGCATTGGCGATAACATGATCAGTGAAGGGGCAAACGTGCATCTCCATGCGGACGCCGCTAGAGGATTCCGGACTTGAGCGGAATATCAGGCGCGTTCGCGCTCGATCAGCTCGCCTGCGTCGATGCCGAGCCGCTTCATGCGCGCGCGAATCTCGGGCCATTCCTCCTTGAGGAAGCGATTGCGCTCGGAATCACGCAGGCGCCCACGGGCCCCGGGAGCGACGAACATCCCGACGCCGCGCTTCACGACGATCAGGCCCTCATCCTGGAAGCCTTGATAAGCCTTAGCCACAGTCAGGGGATTTGCCTGCTCCTCGGCGGCGAGCGCCCGGACCGACGGCAACGGATCACCATCGCCATATTTTCCGGCGAGGATCGCATCGGCGATCGTCTCACGGAGGCGAACGTAAACCGGCTTGTCGTGCTGAGTGCGGAGCGTCATGGTGTAATAATACAGCTAATCGCATTTATTACAATGAAAAAATCAGAGTTCCGGCGGCTGCCACGGCGTCCACACCTCTGACAGTTCCGGTCGTTGGCGCTCCTCCAGCTCCCGCGAAGGCTGCCCGATGAAGATGAACCCCGCGATCCGTTCACCCGATTCACAGAAGGCTTCGCGAATTCGATCCGAATAGGTGTACCAGCCGGTCACCCACCCGGCGACATAGCCCAGCGCATGGGCCGCGAGCAGCAGGTTCATACCAACGGCGCCGCAGGACAGCTGCTGCTCCCAAACTGGAATCTTGTGATTTTCGACGGGTGCCGAAACAAGGACGACGAGCTGCCCTGCATAGTGAGCGAACAGGTCGGCTGCCTCATGCTTCGCGATCGGCGCGCAATCGTCTTCATCGGCCAGCGCCTGCCGGAAAATCGCGCCGAGAACGTCGCGTTGGTCGTCGGATACCGTCACGAAACGCCATGGGTGGAGCTTGCCGTGATCTGGGACTCGAGCAGCCATGGTCAGGATGCGCTGCATCTCTTCGGCGGACGGGCCCGGCCCTACGAGTTCGCGCGGTTTCCCTGAGCGTCGGGTCTCCAGGAACGACAAGATGGATGAGCGGTCATTGAGCATTCATCAGGGCAGATAGAGAGCCGAGCGCAAGCCAACAATCCGCTTCACAAGCGGAATTTGCTCGTTACGGTCGCGCGCATCGGCGCGGGCTGCGCCAGGGGAGAGATACCGGATGGTCGATACGCCAGCCGTCGAAGAACCGTTTTCACCTGCTTCGGGAAAGACAAATCCAGCCGACAAAGGAACTTGGTTCGGGCATCCGCGCCAGCTTGCGCGCCTGTTCACCACGGAGATGTGGGAGCGGTTCGGCTACTACGGCATGCGTGCGCTGCTCACGCTGTACCTGACCAAGCACTTCCTGTTTTCGGACCAGCAGGCGACCGGCCTTTACGGCGGTTACACGGCACTCGTTTACCTGACGCCACTCGTCGGTGGCCTCCTTGCTGACCAATTCCTCGGGTCCAAGCGAGCGGTGAAGTTCGGCGCCATCATCATGGCGATCGGATACTTCACGCTGGCATTCGGTGGATCACCTGCCAAGCCTTACGCGACCATCGACGGTCAACGATACGAGGTCGTCGTCGACAATTTTGTCGACCGGCCGACAAGCGATCCGAACGAAACGCGCTACATTGTCGACCAGGGCAAGAAGCTTCAGATCCGTGGCAATGAGGACGGATCGATCTCGCTTCTCGACAACGGCGCCGAGGCAAAACGCCTCCCCAAAGGCTCAATGGAAGCTGGCGGCGAGCGCAATCCCCTAACCCTTGCGGTCATGCTGATTGCCCTGTCGCTCATCTCGGTCGGCAACGGCTTCTTCAAGCCCAACATCTCGACAATCGTCGGAACGCTCTACGACCAGGGTGACCGCCGCAGGGATAGCGGCTTCACAATCTTCTACATGGGCATCAACATGGGCTCGATCCTGGGTCAGCTGTTCTGTCCCTTGCTCGCAGATTTGTTCGGCTGGTGGGCCGGCCTGAGCCTCGCGGGCGTCGGCATGCTGATCAGCTATGCCCTGATCCAGTTCGATGGCGGGCGTCTCGCGGGATATGGTGAGCGACCGCAGAATGCGCCCAACAGGGACATTGCGATCTACATCGGCGCGCTGATCGCGGTGCCAGTTGTCGTGTTCCTCTTCAGCAACCTGATGAACGCCGCTCCGCCGGCGGAAGGCTCGGGCTTCCTCGGCTACATCATGTCGCTGCCGCTGATGGGCAAGCTGCTGTTCGGCACCTTCATCATCAGCGTGCCGGCTATTCTGATCTGGTCCTACACGAAGGGCAGCCGCACCGAAGCGCAGATGATGACAGCCGCAATGGTGCTGATCATCTTCAACGTCTTTTTCTGGACGCTGTTCGAGCAAGCGGGGTCGTCGCTGACGCTCTTCGCGGACCGCAATACCGACCGCAGCGTGTTCGGCCTGTTCACCATGTCGGCGCCGCAGACGCAGAACTTCAATCCGATCAGCATCGTCCTGTTCGCGCCGATCATGAGCATCCTCTGGACGCAGCTGGCAAAGCGCGGCCTTGAGCCGTCAATTCCGGTGAAGTTCTCCATCGCGCTGATTGGCGTGGGGCTTGGCTTCCTGTTCCTGGTGTTCGGTTCGACTTTCGCCGGACCGGGCAACAACTTCCAGGTTGGCCTGTGGTGGCTTGCCGGCCTCTACCTCATCCACTCGCTGGCCGAACTCTGCATCTCGCCGGTGGGCCTCAGCATGATTACCAAGCTGTCCATCGCTCGGGTGGTCGGCTTGATGATGGGCGTGTGGTTTCTGTCGATCTCCGTCGCGCAATATGTGGCAGGCGTTGTTGCGCAGTTCGCGAGTGTCGAGACGGTGGGCGGCCAGGTGACGAACCTGAAGGTGAGCCTGGAGACTTACACTTCGACATTCACCACCATCGCGTGGATCGCGATCGGTGCGGGCGTCGTGCTGTTCCTCCTGTCATGGCCGCTTCAGAAGTGGATGCACGGCGTCAAGTAAGACTGAGCCCGTAGCGCCCGATCGCCTAAACGCGCTAAAGCGTTCGCAATGACACGTAAATTCTTCGGAACCGATGGGATTCGCGGGACGACGAACCGCGACCCGATGACCGCGCAGATGGCGCTTGCGGTCGGCATGGCGGCCGGAGCGCACTTCCTTCGCGGCGATCACCGCCATCGCGTGGTGATCGGCAAGGATACGCGCCTCAGCGGCTACATGATGGAATCGGCGATGGTCGCTGGCTTCACCAGCGTCGGCATGGACGTCGTCTTGCTGGGCCCGATGCCGACGCCCGCGGTAGCGATGTTGACCCGGTCGATGCGGGCCGACCTCGGCGTGATGATCTCCGCCTCTCACAATCCGTTCGCCGACAACGGCATCAAGCTGTTCGGGCCCGACGGCTACAAGCTCTCCGACGAGGACGAGCATGCGATCGAACGGCGGCTCGAAGAAGGTCCGAAGCTCGCCAAATCAGAACTGATCGGGCGAGCCCGGCGCATCGATGACGCGCGCGGCCGATACATTCACTTCGCCAAGTCGACTTTCCCGGAGCACCTACGTCTGGACGGCCTAAAGGTCGTGATCGATTGCGCTAATGGAGCGGCTTATCATGTGGCGCCCGAGGCGCTGTGGGAGCTTGGTGCGGAAGTCGTTCCGCTCGGCGTCTCGCCAAACGGCCTCAATATCAACGACGGCGTCGGCTCGACTCATCCGCAGCTGCTGCAGGAGACCGTGGTCGCCAATGGAGCAGACATCGGCCTGGCGCTGGATGGTGATGCCGACCGGCTGATCGTGGTCGACGAGAAGGGCCAGATGGTCGACGGCGACCAGCTGATGGCGCTGATTGCACTCGGACTGAAGAGCCGCGGTGAGCTGAAGGGGGATGCCGTAGTTGCCACTGTCATGTCCAACCTCGGCCTTGAGCGGAAGCTCGGCGACGCTGGACTGAAGCTCCTGAGGACCGCCGTTGGGGACCGCTACGTGCTCGAGCAGATGCGGAAGACCGGCTGCAACATCGGCGGTGAGCAGTCCGGCCACATCATTCTCGCGGACCATTCGACGACGGGCGACGGCCTGGTTGCCGGACTCCAAGTGCTTGCAGCCCTCGTCGAAGCGAAGGCCCCCGCCAGCGAGCTGCTCCGGCAGTTCGAACCCCTGCCACAGCTTCTGAAGAACGTTCGGTTCAATGGTGGTGCCCCGCTCGAAGCAGACAGCGTGCGCAAACGGATCGCGGCCGCCGAGGCAGAGCTGGAAGGAAAGGGCCGTCTGGTCATTCGCAAATCCGGCACCGAGCCCCTGATACGCGTCATGGCCGAGGGTGACGATCCTGCGCTCGTCCAGCGCGTCGTCGACGACATTTGCGAGGCCGTGCAGTCGGCGGCGTGAACGCTTTGTTCGTATTTGTCCGCCAAACGACGTTTCCGTGCACATGGAAAATTTCGCTCCGGGGAGCGGATCGAAGGCGGCAAAGGTGACGAAGCCGGCCCGCGTCCTCATCATCGCCGGCTCGGACTCGGGCGGCGGCGCGGGCATTCAGGCGGACATCAAGACCGTCACGATGCTCGGCGGCCATGCTATGACCGCTGTGACGGCGATCACGGCCCAGAACACCACGGGCGTAAGCGCAGTCCACCCGGTGCCGACTGAGACGGTGCTTGCGCAGATCGACGCTGTAGTGGACGATATCGGCATCGATGCGGTGAAGATCGGCATGATCGGCAGCGCCTTCGCCGCACAACAAGTCGCAGGTCGTCTCGAGCGATTGAAAGCAGAGCAGCCGGGTCTGCCGATCGTCTTCGATCCGGTGATGGTCGCCACTAGCGGGGCTGCACTTGCTGATGACGCGACGATCGCCGCCTTCGGTCGTCTTATGGACGTGGCGACCATCGCCACCCCGAACTTGCCCGAACTCAAGCGGCTGACTTCCGAGGAGGATCCGGTGGCCGGCGCCTTGCACTTGGTTGGCGCTCATGGCTGCGCGGTGCTGATCAAGGGCGGTCACGAAGAGGGCGATGCACTCGCCGACGCCTTGATCGAAGAAGACAATATGACGAGCTGGCAGGGCCAGCGGATCGATACAACGAGCACGCATGGCACGGGCTGTACGCTTGCGAGCGCAATCGCCTTCTTCCTCGCCGACGGGTCGTCGCTATCCGACGCAGTGGCGCGGGCACGCGAGTTCGTTCGTGTGGCGCTCCATGATGCGCCTGGCTTGGGGGAGGGCTCTGGCCCAATCGGCCAGGCCCGTGTCCGTCTGGACGTCGGGACGGGGCCGCGGCTCAATCAGGTCACCGTTACTGGCACCAATTACCAGCGTTCGGTCGATTTCTATAAGAAGCTTGGCTTGAAGCAGATCGTCGACAATCCGCCCGATTATGCGCGGTTTGAGACTGCGGGCGGCGCAACCTTCTCGGTGCAGATCGACCCGGAAGAAAAGATCATCGCGACGACCGCAATCTATTTGGAGTGCGACGATCTCGACGACCGCGTCGAGCAATTGGCTCGCAGCGGGCTGGCGTTCGAGCACGGCCCGCGCAACCAGCCGTGGATGTGGCGCGAGGCCCGCCTGCGCGATCCCGACGGCAACATCATCTTCCTCTACAAGGCAGGCGAAGCGCGCCGCTTCCCGCCATGGCGCATGCAAGAAGACTGAAGTTTTCCACAAATTCAGTCGTCTGGCGGTCTAGACCGCGCGGTTTAGCGGGGTGCACAAGGCGACTCGATGCCTCGGCGGTGCTCCTTCAAGCTGGAACTCGAATTTCCGCAGCCACTCGCGGGCGTTGACGAGGCGGGGTGCGCGCCGTTGGCAGGCCCTGTCGTGGCCGCAGCCTGCATCCTGGACCGGGACAAATTTCCGCGCGGAATCGACGATTCCAAGAACCTGCCGCTCGAAAAGCGTGAGGCGCTTTACGGCAGGCTGGTGAAATGCGCCTCCTGGGGTGTCGGCATCGCGACGGTCGAAGAGATCGATCAGATCAACATCTATTGGGCGCGCATGCTCGCCATGACGCGCGCGGTTGAGGCACTCGGTCTCGAACCTGCCTGGGTATTGGTTGACGGGAACGCCTGCCCGAAATGGCAGCGACCATCGAAGGCGATCGTCGATGGGGACGCCAAGTGTCGGTCGATCGCAGCGGCATCGATCATCGCCAAGGTGACGCGCGACCGCATGATGGTGGAATATGCGCGCGAATATCCTGGCTACGGATGGGAGCGTAACCGGGGCTATCCGACGCCGGACCATCGCCGTGCTTTGCGCGAGTTGGGGGCGACGCCGCTCCACCGCCGCAGCTTCGGACTCGTTCGCGAAATCGTGACCGCTGCCGATCAGCCGGAGCTCGTGTTCGAACAAATCGGAGCCAGCGAGTCTTTCGAGTCACACCCACCACAGATTGAGTCCGCGCCCGAAGCTCTGACTCAACATATTGTGGAGCAGCCGCGTTCGGCCGCATAATTCTGGAACGTATCAGCGCGGGCGTTAACGCTTGATCGCTTGACGGCGAGTCCCGGCTGACTCACCCTTTTTGAGAAGAAGGGGGCCGTACGCATATGAACCTGATCGCCCGCATTGCGGAGGCGCCGACCTCCTATCGCCCGGCGCGCCCGGCGAAGCGCGAGCTTCCGATCGACCAGATCCTGGAAGGCGACTGCATCGCTCAGATGGCGCGTCTGCCGGACAAGAGCGTCGACATGATTTTCGCGGACCCGCCCTACAATTTGCAGCTGGGTGGAGATCTGTTCCGTCCCGAAGGCAGCCGTGTCGATGCGGTCGACGACGATTGGGACAAGTTCGACAGCCTCGCCGCCTATGACGATTTTACGCGCGAGTGGCTTGAGCAGGCTCGGCGGATCCTCAAGGATAACGGCACAATCTGGGTGATCGGCAGCTATCACAACATCTACCGCGTCGGCTCGCTGCTCCAGGACGCCGAGTTCTGGATCCTCAACGACATCGTCTGGCGCAAGTCGAACCCGATGCCGAACTTCCGCGGTACGCGCTTCACCAACGCGCATGAGACCTTGCTGTGGTGCGCCAAGGACGAGCGCGCGCGTTACACCTTTAATTACCGCGCAATGAAGGCGTTGAACGACGATCTTCAGATGCGATCTGATTGGCTGCTGCCGATTTGCAGCGGATCCGAGCGGGTGAAAGGGGACGACGGATCCAAGGCGCATCCGACGCAAAAGCCAGAGGCGTTGCTCTACCGAATCCTGCTTGCCTGCACGAAGCCTGGCGACGTGGTGCTTGACCCATTCTTCGGGACGGGAACGACGGGCGCGGTGGCTCGGCGGTTGGGACGCCGCTGGATCGGGATCGAGCGCGAACCTTCGTACATTAAGGTCGCGCGTGAGCGCATCACGTCCACACTGCCGCTCGACGAAAGCGCGATGCAGACGGTGCCGGATAAGCGCGAACAGCCGCGAGTGGCGTTTGGGGTGCTCGTGGAAAGCGGATTGGTTCCCGCGGGAACACGGATCATCGACGCCAAGCGCCGCTGGTCGGCAGAAGTTCGGGCCGACGGCTCCATCGCTTGCGAGGCGCATGCTGGTTCTATCCATAAGGTCGGCGCGGCTCTTCAGGGCGCGCCGTCGTGCAACGGCTGGACCTTCTGGCATGTCGAGAAGGGCAGCGGGCTCCAGCCGCTGGATGCCTTGCGCCAGCAGCATCTGTCCGCGCTATAGCGCGGCTGCATGCGCACGCTTCTTCGCCCCACCGGGTTCGTCGATTCTCCTTTTGGTCATGACGGAAAGGTCGCGCGGCTCGCCGGCGGCCTCAACTGGTTCTCGGCCGTCGAACTGCTGAGTGTTGAAGGCAACCGGCGCGTCCGGACTGAACTGGTGCCTGTCGAGGGTATCGAGAGCCGCTTCGACGATGACATGGCAGCGCAGTGGAAGGCGCTGACGGCCGCGCGCGCGCCCCTCCACCTCGGCGAGCGGACGATCCGTTTGGATCAGCCGCAAGTAATGGGAATCATCAACGCGACGCCCGATAGCTTCTCCGATGGCGGTCAATTCGCTGATGCCTCTGCAGCCGCTGAAGCCGGCACGGACATGTCGAGCCAGGGCGCTGCGATCATCGACGTCGGTGGAGAATCCACTCGACCTGGCGCGAAACCGGTCTGGGAAGGCGACGAAGTCGAACGCATAGCACCGATCATCCGCCAGCTTTCGCTGGGTGGCACTGCCGTCTCGGTCGACACGCGCAAGGCTGACGTCATGACGGCAGCGCTCGAAGCCGGCGCGCGGATGATCAACGACGTGTCCGCTCTGACTTACGACGCGCGATCGCCCGGGATTGTCGCGGCTTCATCCGTCCCCGTTGTTCTGATGCACCATCAGGGTGCCCCTGAGACGATGCAGGATGACCCGCGGTACGACGACGTTCTGATCGAAGTCTATGACTGGCTAGCGGAACGGGTCGCGGCCGCCGAACAGGCAGGCATTTCTCGCGATCGCATCCTGATCGACCCCGGCTTCGGCTTTGGGAAGAACGTCGGCCACAATCTCGAGATCATGAACGGCCTGGCGCTGTTCCATTCGCTGGGCTGTGCGTTGGTCGTGGGTGCGAGCCGCAAGCGCACGATCGGTGCGCTGTCGGCCGAAGCGGCCGCGGACAAGAGACTGGGGGGAAGTATCGCCTTCGCGTTGAAGGCCGTCGAGCAGGGCGCCCAGCTTCTGCGCGTGCACGACGTCTACGATACGGTGCAGGCGCTTCGTGTCTGGAGAGGCCTACGCGATCAGGCGCTGACCCCGCGCCTTTAGGCAGCGGTGTCGATTCCGAGGTCGCCGAGCTTGCGATAGAGCGTGGAGCGTCCGATCCCGAGACGCCGCGCGACTTCGGTCATGCGCCCGCGATAGTGACCGATGGCGAGGCGGATGATGTCCGCTTCGATTTCCTCGAGTGGGCGAAGATGGCCCTCGCTCGTGTAGAGCGTGACTGCGGGAGCACCGGCGATCGCTTCCTCACTGCGAGCTTCGCTGAGCGTCGGCGCGAAATCGGTGCGGCGAGCCGAGTAGCGCGACTGGATCGCGATGTGCGGGAAGTGCTCGGCGGTGAGCGATTGGCCGTCGCACTGTAAAGCTGCGCGGAAAAGCACGCTGGCGAGCTGCCGAACGTTTCCGGGCCAGCCGTAGCGGATCAATATTGCGAGGGCGTCGTTGCCGATCGACAGCGGGCGTAGCCCCGTTTGATCGGAGAGACGATTCAGGAAATGGCGCGCTAGTGACGGGATATCGCCGCTCCGTTCACGGAGCGGAGGCAGGGTGACAGTCGTGGAACCGATGCGTTCAGCGAGGCCCGGATGGAAATCCTCAGGCAGCGGATGGCTGCTCGTGGCGATGATGCGGACGTCGACCGACTGGCTTCCGTTGAGGCCCACCGGGCGAACCTCTCCGGTCGCGAGAACACGGTCCAGGCGTTCCTGCGTCTCCGCGGGAAGTGCGCCGATCTCGTCGAGAAGCAGCGTCCCCGTGTCCGCGAGCACAAGCTTGCCAGTCTTCGGGGTGAATGCGCCTGGGAAGGCGCCTTTCTCATGGCCGAACAGCTCGCTGTCGATAATGTTCGCCGCGATCGCCTTGCAGTCCAGCGACAGGAGCGGACCCTTGGCGCGAAGGCTCGCGGCGTGAATGGCGCGGGCGACGGTTTCCTTGCCGGTGCCCGGCTCACCGATGATCAGGATCGGCAGGCGGTTGCGGGCACCCTTGGCGGCCACGGCAAGCGCAGCGCGGAATTCGGGGGCCGCGCCCACGAGTTGCTCCAGTGCCAACTCGGGAGCGAGCTTCTCCGAGACGGGCGCAAGCTCACCGGCTGCCTTGCGGCGATCCGAATTCGCGGCGAGTGCCTCGAGCAGACGCTCTGGAGCCACAGGGCGAACGAGAAAGTCTGAAGCACCGGCACGCATGGCTTCGACTGCCACCGAGACAGTGTCGCCGTGCGAGAGCACGATAACCGGGAGCTTCTCGCGCTTCTGCCGAACAGCCTCGATCAGTTGAGGCCCTTTTTCGGCGTTCCAGGAACCGAGCAGCGCGGCGCGAATGTCACGCCCATGCTGGCCCTGAAGCAAGGCCGTTGCAGCCTCCTCGTCGGAAGCACCGACCACGCTCCAGCCGGCGCGCGCCGCGATCGCAGAGATCAAACGGCGTTCGTCGACATCAGTGTCGAGCAGCAACAGGCAACGTGTCGGTTCTTCGCGCATGGGTACCCTTCGCCCCGCAACCTATCGGCAAAGGGGTAAATGCGAGCTTAAGGCTTGGATGGGTTGTGTTCAGGTCTTGGGCAGGGCGCCCGGCGTTGTTATGGACGGTCTGAACGCCAATCCGAAAAAGGGGAATTCATGGCCCACGACGAAGAGCCGCTGCTGGCAAATCCACCCACACATGAGGTTGCGGTCCACGTCCGCGACTATGAGCGCTTCACCAAGCTGCTCAAATGGGGCGCGATCGTCTGCCTCATCATCGGTTTCATCGTTCTGCTGATTCTCGGCCGATAGTTCGCCCCGCATGAAGATCGCGGTTCTCAAGGAAGCGGCCGGGGAAACCCGCTGCGCCGCGATCCCCGAAACGGTGAAGAAGTTCGTCGCGCTCGGTGCCGAAGTCGTCGTTGAAAAAGGTGCGGGCGAGACCGCGTCTGTTCCCGATAGCGAGTTCGAAGCTGCGGGCGCGACAACCGCAGGTCGCGCCGATGTGCTGAAGGACGCCGGTATCATCCTCTGCGTGAGCGGTCCGGAGCCGGACACATTGAAGGGCGCCGAAAAGGGTGCGCTGCTAGTCGGAGGGCTCGACCCGTTGAGACGTTGCGCAGCCATCGACGCTTACGCTGCCGCCGGACTTGAAGCGCTGGCGATGGAGTGGATGCCGCGTATCACCAGGGCACAGTCGATGGATGTGCTTTCGTCGCAGTCGAACCTCGCCGGTTACAAAGCCGTGGTCGATGGCGCGGCGACGTACGGCCGCGCTTTCCCGATGATGATGACCGCAGCAGGTACCATCAGCCCTGCCAAGGTGTTCGTTATGGGTGTCGGCGTGGCGGGTCTCCAGGCTATCGCGACGGCCAGGCGCCTGGGGGCGCAGGTCAGCGCGACAGACGTTCGCTCGGCGACAAAGGAGCAGATCCAGTCGCTCGGCGCGAAGCCGATATTCGTTGAGAATGTCGCTGGCATCGAAGGCGAGGGTGCCGGCGGCTATGCGACGGAAATGTCTCCGGAATATCAAAAGGCGCAGGCCGAGCTGGTGTCTGGGCATATCGCCAAGCAGGACATCGTCATCACTACCGCGCTCATTCCAGGCAAGCCCGCGCCGCGGCTGATCAGCGATGCGCAGATTGCAACGATGCGTCCTGGGAGCGTGATAGTCGACATGGCGGCGGATGCCGGCGGCAACGTCGAAGGTACCGTAGCGGGAGAAAGCGTCACCAAGCACGGCGTGACGATCATCGGCGCTGCGAATCTGGCGAAGACGTTGGCGGCGGACTCGTCCGCTTTGTTTGCCCGCAACCTCTACAATTTCCTGAGTGCGTTCTGGGACAAGGAGCACGACCGGCCCGTGCTTCCGGACGACGATGAGATCGTGAAGGGCATTCGGCTCACGAAGGATGGCAGGGTCGTTAGCGAGCGGCTCGCGCCCGCCGCCTGAGCGTGGCGAACACAAGCGACATTCTCGTCATCGGCGGCGGCATCGCCGGACTTTCCGCGGCTGCGGAGTTGTCGAAAAGCGCCAGCGTGACCGTGCTCGAAGCGGAATCGCAGGTCGGATTTCACTCTTCGGGTCGAAGCGCGACGATGGTTCATTACGCGCTCGGCGATCGCCTCATCCGAGAACTGACGCACGCCAGCAGGCCCTTCTTCGATCAGCAGCCCGAGGGCTTCAGTGATGTACCGCTGGGCAAACAGATGCCGGTGCTTATTCACGGCCGCGAGGATGAGCGTGAAGCGCTGGATTCGCTGCTCACGGCGTTGACGCCCTTTGCGAAGCTCGATCGCCTGGACGCCCGGGGAGTGCATGAACTTTGCCCGCTGCTCAGGGATGACGCTTGTTGCGGCCTCGCCGATCCCGACGGCCTCCGCCTTGATCCGCACGCGCTGTTGCAAGGCAATCTCGGCGTGCTTCGAGCCAATCGTGGTGACCTGCGCACCGAATCCCGCGTCGCCTCGATCAGGCGCATGGGGGATAGCTGGGACGTCGGTGTTGAGAGCGGTGCGCATTATTCGGCTGCAACCCTCGTGAACGCCGCGGGATCGTGGGCCGATGAAGTAGCGGAGCTTGCAGGCGTGCAGCCCCTTGGTTTGCAACCCCTGCGCCGCACGATCATCACCTTCGACGCACCTCCAGGGAGCGATCTCGATCACCTGCCATTCGCGAAGACGGTACGGGACGAACTCTATTTCGCTCCTGAAAGCGGACGCCTGTTTGCTTCTCCGATGGACGAGGTCCCGAGTGCACCATGCGATGCACAGCCCGACGAGCTGGAGGTCGCGCTTGCTGCCCACCGCATGGAAGAGCGGACGAGGGTGAAGGTTGAGCGGATCCACAGCCGCTGGGCGGGTCTGAGGACCTTCACACGGGACAGGCATCCGGCCGCAGGGTTCGCAGCAGAATCCGAGGGTTTCTTTTGGCTGGCAGGGCAGGGCGGGTTCGGCCTTCAGACCTCTCCTGCAATGGCCCAGATCACCGCGGCGCTAGTCTTCAACGAATCCTGGCCAGTCGAGGGCGTGACGCCGGCCGAACTAAGCCCCGGGCGATTCCTCCGGCAGCCGGCATAGGTCGACCCAGCGTTCAGCAACCAGCTCGAAAAGCCTCTCGGTCGGCACCTCGACCGACGTGTTGAGCGAGCCGCCCGCAGGATAGACCACGTCGTAGTCCTGAAGGGAAACGTCCAGGTAGACGGGCAGGGGGGTTTTGAGGCCGAACGGGTTGACGCCTCCGACGGGATGGCCCGTGAGCTCAAGCGTCTCGTCCGCCGGCAGCATTCGCGGACGGGCGCTGAATTCATCCTTGCACTTGCGGTTGTCGAGCCGCGAGTCGCCGCGCGCGACCAGCAGGAACAAATGATCGCCTGCACGGACCGCCAGCGTCTTCGCGATGCGTCCCGGTTCGACGCCGAGTGCCTTTGCCGCAGTCTCGACCGTGGCCGTCGTGTCCTCGACCTCGATCAGGCGCAGATCGGGCGCTTTATCCTGAAGCCAGGCGCGAACGGACTCGAGGCTCATTCGCCGATCACGTGGAGTGCGATTTCACGCGCAGGAGTGGCTCGGCGGTGCTCGAACAAGAATATGCCTTGCCAGGTGCCGAGCAGCAGGCGACCGTCGCGGATGGGAATCGAGAGCTGAGTCTGGGTCAGCGCCGTCCGCAAATGAGCGGGCATATCGTCAGGTCCTTCATCGTCGTGCTCATAAGGGCCGCCTTCAGGTGCGAGGCGAGCAAAATATGCTTCGAGGTCGCGCCTCACGGCGGGCGCCGCATTCTCCTGGATGACCAAGGACGCGGAAGTATGGCGGCAGAAGAGAGTCAACAGTCCTTCCCGGATGCCGATGCCGTCGAGCCAATCGGTTACTTCGGAAGTGATTTCGCACAGGCCCGGGCGACTCGCGCGAATCGGGAGCGTGTGACTTTCCTGGCGAAGCATGACGATGGCTTAGCCAGCGCAAACCGCCTTCGCCAGCCGCGGTGATAGTTGCCAAAACGAAAACGCCCGCTCGGAAGCGGGCGTTTGGTAACTCTTTGATTTCGTAGGACCGATCAGGCCTAGCCGTTGGCTCCACCGCCACACCAGCCGCCGCCAAGCAGCCAGGTCCAAATCCCACGACGTGAATCGATCTTCTTCATTGCAATGCCCCTCTTCAGAGACTGTTGATCCGGCAATCGAGGAGCATATTAACCTTAATCGACATGGTTAGCAAACCGTTAACCTTTATTAACGATTAAGACTTCTTACCGCTTCCCTAAGTGATGAGCTCAAAACAAAAGCGCCCGCTGAAAAGCGGGCGCTTTCTTCATGCTTTTACCTGAACTTATTCAGGCGAAACTGGGTTAGCCGTTGGCGCCGCCGCCGGCCCAACCGCCGCCGAGGAGCCAAGTCCAGATGCCGCGACGCGGATCGATCTTCTTCATGTCCCAAACCCCTATTCTCAACTGCGATTCGACAGCAGAGACATATCAACCTTAATTCTTAAGGTTAGTAAATGGGTAACCATGTTTCTATTTCGGGCACAATTGTCCCGTGATGGGAAGTTCAGCGGTTTGAGGTTTAGTTAGGCGGCGCCGCGCTTGCGGTCGGCGGAGAGGCGCTTCGTCAGGCTCTCAAGGCTCATGGGCCGGCCGATGGCAAAGCCCTGCGCGATATCGCAGCCCATCTCGACAAGTATGTCGAGGATATCACGATGCTCGACGCCTTCGGCGACGACCTTGCGGCCGAGGGAGTGCGCAAGACCAATCGTCGATTGGACCATCAGGCGGTCGCTTCGATTATCGACCACGCCCTTCACGAAACTTTGGTCGATTTTGATCTCGTTGGCCGGAATCTTCTTTAGATAGTCCAGCGTCGACAGGCCGGTGCCGTAATCGTCGATCGCGATGTTGACGCCGAGATCTCGCAGCCGCGAGATCATGTCGAGGCCTTCGCCACCGGTCAGCGCCGCAGTCTCAGTCAGCTCGAGCGTCAGGCGATCGGGCTGCAGCCGATGACGCGCCAGGAGGGCCGACAGTCTCAGGGTGAAGCCCTTGTCCGTGAGAAGACGCGCCGAGAGATTCACGGCGATCTCGAAGTCGGTCCCACGCTTGTTGATTTGCGCGGCCGCGGCGACCGCCTGCTCGAGGACGAAGTCGGTGAGCTTGCCGATGCGGTTATTCTGTTCAGCCGCGGCAACGAACTCGGAGGCAGCGACCGGCCCCTTCTCGGGGTGAGTCCAGCGCGCCAGCGCTTCGGCGCCGACAATCCGCCGTGTGCTCAGCTCTAGCTTGGGCTGATAAGCGACCCACACTTCACCGCGGTCGATGGACTCGTCGAGCTGGCTGAGCATCGATAGCTTCCACGATGCATTCTCGAGGCTTTCGGGGTCGTGATACTTCCACTTGAGCCCATCGTGAGCGGCTTCTTCGGCGGCAACTAACGCGCTCGCGAGCCGGTTGGTGATCGACCGGCCGCTCCCGACTTCCACACCGAACGAAATGGAGAGGTCGATCGACATGCCGGCAATGCGGGCAGGGTTGCGGAAGAGTGCGTAAAGCGCCTCTAGGTGGTTGCCGAAAGGCTCCCGCGGTTCCGCGAACCACGCGAAAATGCCCGCGTCGCCCTGATAGAGCGTGCGGCCGGGCGATCCGACCGTCAGGCGAGCGACGATCTGCTCGACGAGTTGCTTCTCGCTCTGCGGTGGAAGCGTCGCCGCGATCTCCTCATAATTCAGGATGCGGGCGGCGATGAGTGCCTTCTCGCGACCCTGCCGGTTTCCTCGCAGCGCGTTGAGGTTAGGCAGGTTGGAAATCGGGTTGACGAGTCCGCGTGCTACGTAATGCCTCCACCCGAGCACGCTCATGATCGTCAAAATGACAAACAGCGCCGGTGTGATGTCGAGCGAGACGAGATAAGCTTCCGGGAGAGCTGGGCCGAAGAGAAACGCCACGGCGCCTACGACCAGAATGGCGGCCTGCTTCCTTCCATCACGGAGCGTCAGAGCCAGTCCGCTGATGACCAACGCTGCCAGGAAAAGCGGAACCCAACCCAGGAATGAGGGAGTGCCATTCCTGAGAGTTTCAGCCCCGATGATGTGGACATAAGCCCCGGCCATGCGTCCCGTGCCAGGCACGAAGAACTGATCGCCGATGTTTTCGCTGGCCGCGCCTACAACGACGTCCTTGCCTGCGATGAGGCGACGGTCGAACTTCTCATCGAGGACGGCGGCGGCCGAGACGCTCGGGATCGACTTCGGATCGACGGAATAGTCAGGAGCGAAGGTCGCGTTGGCCGGGCCCTGACGACCTGAAAGAATCGCGGAGAAGGAGGGGACCGTTTGATTACCGAGCTTCCCGGAATAGGGGATGCGAATGACGGCCTGCTGGAAATTATATACCCAGCTAATCGTGCCGAGGCCCTTCGCGGCGTCTGCCCAGGACGGTAGCGGCGTTCCTTCTTCGGTGCCGTCCCGCGGTCCTGACCGGGTCCGCGTCGCAAGAACCACCCGGCCTGAGCGCTTCAGGGCGTCAACCATTGCGCGATCATTGGCGCGGTCGGTGCTGCCGAAGAAGGCGACATCGAAAAGGATCCGCTTCGCGCCCGCCTGTGTCAGGCTGTCGATTAGCTCCGCATGGTAACGGCGGGGCCAGGGCCACCGACCGACCTTCCGAAGTGCTTCATCGTCGATTTTGACGAGCACGACCTGGCCGCTGGCCTTGTGCCAATGCAGGCTGTTTCGGGCCGTGCGTAGCGGATCCTCGGCAATCTCGCCCATGCCGATCAAGCCGAAGATCAACCCGGCAAAGGCCGTCCACATCAGCAGCTTCCACTGCTTGCGCGGCTCTCCGGTTTTACTCCGCTTCGACACTTGCCCGAGCTTCCTTCCAATAGGCCGCCCGTGCATGCGCGTGAAAAGGTTAGAAAATTGATAACCGAGTCACGATTAACAACGAAATCGGACAGTTTCAGACGAGAGCGATTCCATCTGTCCTACCGCCCTGCAAATGTGCAATGTCCAACGCATGAAGCGGGAAGGGCGGGGAACGAAACAACAATTCGACACTTCGCGTACGCACAGCCGCTGCACATCCCTGCCTCGGTGCGAAGATCAGTGAAGATTGGCTTGAAGGAGGCCTGATGGACTTCATTTCCATCCTGTTGATTTTCGTGCTGGCCTGTTTCGTGGGCTATTACGTCGTTTGGTCGGTTACACCGGCACTCCATACGCCGTTGATGAGCGTCACCAACGCGATCTCGTCTGTCATCGTGGTGGGCGCGCTGATTGCCTCAGCTGCGGCAGGAAGCGTGTCGTCGAAGTGGCTGGGCCTCGTTGCGGTTGCCTTGGCGAGCGTGAACATCTTCGGCGGCTTCGCCGTCACCCAGCGAATGCTCTCCATGTACAAGAAGAAGGAGCGCAAGGATGGCTGAGGCGGCACACGCGCAGTCCGCCTGGATCCTGCTTGCTTACCTTATTGCCGGTGTCTGCTTCATCCTCGCACTGAGAGGGCTTTCGAGCCCGGAGAGCAGCCGTCGTGGCAATTTCACCGGCATGGTGGGCATGGCCATCGCCATCGGCACCACGCTTTGGACCCATTCACTTGCATCCTTGCCTGCGATCGCGGGGGCGATTCTGATCGGTGGCGGAATCGGCTTGGTCACGGCTCGCAAGATCCAGATGACTGCGATGCCGCAACTGGTAGCGGCGTTCCACAGCCTCGTGGGAATGGCGGCGGTGCTGGTTGGCGCGGCGGCCTACCTGAACCCAGAAGCATTCGGAATCGGCGTTCGCCTTACTCCGATCGCGACGCCGTCGTTCATCAGCATCTTTCCGCAGAGCCGGATCGAGATGGGCCTCGGTGTCGCCATCGGTGCGATCACCTTCTCGGGATCGGTGATCGCGTTCCTGAAGCTCAACGGCAACATGTCGGGCAAGCCGATCCTGCTGCCAGGGCGGCACATCATCAACTTCGGTACCTTGGCCGCTATCCTCGGGCTGATCGCCTACTTCCTGCAGGACCAGTCCCCGTGGGTCTTCTTCACCATCATGGGGCTGAGCTTCGCCATCGGCTTCCTTTTGATCATCCCGATCGGCGGCGCGGACATGCCGGTCGTGATCTCGATGCTGAACAGTTATTCCGGCTGGGCCGCGGCTGCTATGGGCTTCACGCTGCACAACAGCGCGATGATCATCACCGGCGCGCTCGTCGGAAGCTCAGGCGCAATCCTCAGCTACATCATGTGCCGCGCGATGAATCGCAGCTTTCTCTCCGTCATTTCCGGAGGTTTTGGGGCGGTGGCGAGCAGCGGCGATGCGGCCGCCATCGATCGGCCCTACAAGCGCGGCTCGGCCGAAGACGCCGCATTCCTGATGAAGCAAGCGGAGCAGGTGATCATCGTGCCTGGCTACGGCATGGCGGTCGCCCAGGCGCAGCATGCTGTTCGCGAGATGGCCGACCTCCTCAAGAAGGAGGGCGTGAAGGTCAAATATGCGATCCACCCCGTGGCGGGCCGAATGCCCGGCCACATGAACGTCCTGCTGGCCGAGGCCAATGTGCCCTATGACGAGGTGTTCGAACTGGAGGACATCAACAGCGAGTTCGCCCAGACGGACGTCGCTTACGTCATCGGTGCGAACGACGTGACCAACCCTGCAGCGAAAAGCGACAAGAGCTCACCCATCTACGGCATGCCGGTGCTAGACGTAGAGAAGGCGCGCACTGTTCTGTTTGTGAAGCGGTCGATGGGTGGCGTCGGCTACGCCGGCATCGATAACGACCTCTTCTACCGGGACAACACGATGATGCTTCTCGGCGACGCGAAGAAGATGACGGAAGAGATCGTGAAGGCGCTGGGCTAGGCGCTCTTTTCAACAGGTCGTCGCAAGCGAGTTAAATTTGCGCTAAATCAGATATTTACGACTTGTCGCCCGAGCAAAGTTGCTGGACAATTCAGCCCGAGCCGATTCAATCGGCAGAAGTTGAATAGGGGCGCGGTTAAGTATTCGCGCGGACAGAAGGGGGCGCGGCTTGCGCAAGCTTGGGATCATTGGCGGGACGAGTTGGTCGTCCACAGCGCTCTATTACGAGCACATCAACCGGCTGGTGGCCCAGCGGCTTGGGGGGCTGAACAGCGCTTCTCTTGCGATTGAAAGCCTGAACCTCGCGCCGTTCGCCGAGATGGAACTCTCGGGCGACTGGGACGGAGTTGCGCGTGTATCGCTGGAAGCTGCGAAGCGTCTCGAGGCATCCGGCGCCGAGGCCGTAATCATCACCTCGAACACGGGCCACAAGGTCTTCGACGCGGTCGCAGCCAACATCCGCGTTCCCATGCTCCACATCGGCGATGCCACCGCAAACCAGCTTGTTGCGGACCGGCGGTCGCGCGTGGCTCTGCTTGGCACGCGCTTCACGATGACCGAGCCGCACGTGCGGAGCCGCTTGGAATCGCGCGGGGTTGAGCTGGTCTCGGTCGATCCGATGTGGATCAAGGAAGTCGACCGAATCATCTTCGAGGAACTCGCCGCCGGTCGCGTCGTCCGCGACAGCCAGCGCAAGCTCAAGACGCTGATCACTGAACTCGCCAAGCAGAAGGTGCAGGCCGTCGTTCTCGGCTGCACAGAGCTGGTCATGGCAGTCGACGTGCGGGCTAACGTCATTCCGGTCTACGACACGACGGCGATCCACGCTCGCGCTTGCGTCGAGTGGATGCTCGCCGAAGAGGAAGAGGCGAGGGCAGCCGCCTGATCTTGGCGAAAGCTGCCTGAGACTGATACGCTGCGCCCCGATAAGGGGGTGCTGCATGGGGAGAGTTGCAGGTTTCCTGAGCGCAGTGGCGCTCACCTTGCCCGTCGCCGCGATCAGCCAGGTTCCGGATCGCCCGCACGGCCAGATGCCGGTCGGCGACCAGCTCGGCGAGATCGATTTTCCGAACAGCGGCAACGCCGCGGCTCAGGCTCCATTTCTCCGCGGAGTGAAGCTGCTTCACAATTTCGAATATCCGCAGGCGGTGAAGAGCTTCCAGGAAGCCGAAGCCGCGGATCCGAACTTCGCGCTCGCTTACTGGGGCGAGGCAATGGCTCATAATTACACCTTGTGGGCCGAGCAGCATACTGATGAGGCGCGCGCGATCCTCGCGAAGCTGGGCCCCACGCCCGAAGCGCGAGCGGCCAAAGCCAAGACGCCGAAGGAGAAAGCTTGGCTCGCAGCTGTAGAAACCCTCTATGGGCCGGGCACGAAGTTCGAGCGGGACGTAGCCTATGCCGACAGAATGAATGTGCTCGCGAAAGATTATCCTGACGACGTCGAGGTTCAGGCCTTCGATGCGCTTGCAACCCTGGGCCGCTCACACGGAACTCGCAACGAGGCCAATTACCTGAAATCCGGGGCAATCTTAGAGAAGCAGTTCCCGACGCACCAGCATCACCCCGGCGTGGTTCATTACATGATCCATTCCTACGACGATCCCGCCCATGCGAAGCTCGGGCTCAAGGCGGCCGTGCTCTACGACAAGATCGCGCCGGAATCGCCGCATGCGCTCCACATGACGTCACACATTTTCCTGGCGCTCGGCATGTGGCCGGAAACGGTAGCGGCCAATCAACGCGCGATCGCTCTCGCGAACCAGAAGATGGCGGCGCATCACATGAGCATGGATTGCGGTCACGGCCCGATCTGGCTGGTTTATGCACAGTTCCAGGAGGGCAAGGATCCCGTCGAGGACATCGAGCGCTGCCGGAAGACCGCGCTCGATCCGGCGAAGCTTGCCAAGGACAAGACCATCATCGGTGGCGAGGAAGACGATGTCGGTTCGCTTGCCGACATGGTTGTTCGTCGCGGTGTCGAGGCGGGCAAGTGGGAAAAGCCTACCACCTTGCCACCCGGCCATCACGAATATGCGAGATTCGTTTTCGCCAACGGCCGAGTGCTCGCGTCGCGCAATGATCCAAAGGCTGCCGCTGAGGCAGCCGCCGAAATGCGAGCGTCACGCAATGCGATCGCCGGTGCACTGCCTAAGGAGCTTCCGGACGAAGACCAGCTGCTCCCTTGGATCGACCGGGCGGTCGCGCAGGGTGACGCCATCATTCTGCTTGCTGGAGGTCAGCGCGACAACGGGTTGAAGGCCCTTCGGGCTGCGGCGGAAGCAGAAGAAGCGCTCCCGGTCGTCTTCGGTCCACCGCTCATGCAAAAGCTGAGCTGGGAGATGCTGGGCGACGAGCTTCTGGCGTCCGGCGACAAGAGCGGCGCAGCGGCTGCTTACCGTAAGGCGCTCGCGATGGCGCCGGGCCGGAGACTCTCGACGTTGGGATTGGCCAAGGCGGAGGCTCACTAGCTCTCGCAAGGCGGCTACGGAGCCACTAAGTCGGTCATATGGACCGAACCCCGGCCGACCGTCCGCATCATCCCCGAGCCGCCGAGCGCTTCAATGAAGAGCAGGCGACCTATGCCGTGCGTGGGTCGGACCAGCCGGACTTGGACAAGGGCGTAGCGGCCATCCGAGAAGTCCTGAAGACGCTGCCTGTGCGGCCTGGCGTCTATCGCATGCAAGATGCGCGCGGCGACGTGCTCTACGTCGGCAAGGCGCGGAGCTTGAAGAACCGCGTCACCAATTACACCCAAGTCGCGAAGCTGCCGAAGCGCCTTCAGCGGATGGTCGCGCAGACCCGCTCGATGACCATTGTCACTACGCGGACAGAGGCGGAGGCGCTGCTGCTGGAAGCGCAGCTCATCAAGCGCTTCCGACCCCCGTACAACGTCCTTCTCCGCGACGATAAGAGCTTCCCGTTCATCCTGTTACGTGAGGATCATGACTTTCCCCGCGTGCAGAAGCATCGCGGCGCAAGGCGGATCAAAGGGCAATATTATGGGCCCTTCGCCAGCGCGGGATCCGTCACTCGGACGCTTAATGCCCTTCAGAAGCTCTTCCTTCTAAGAAGCTGTTCCGACAGCTTTTTCGAAAATCGATCTCGGCCTTGCCTACTTTACCAGATCAAGCGCTGTTCGGCGCCCTGTGTGGGACGGATCAGCGAGGAAGATTATGATGAGCTGGTCGATGAAGCGAAGGAGTTTCTGAGCGGCAAGTCGACGGGTGTGCAGGCGCGCCTGAGCAAGCAGATGGCGATTGCAGCGGAGAAGCAGGATTATGAGCTTGCCGCCGTCTACCGCGACCGGCTTCGCGCCCTGACCTACATTCAGGGAAGCCAAACAGTGCATGCTGAGGGCCTCGGCGATGCCGACGTGTTCGCGCTCGCCTGCAAGGCCGGGACGATGTCGATCCAGGCCTTTTTCATCCGTGGAGGGCAGAATTGGGGTCACCGTGCCTTCTTCCCGGCGCATACGAGCGAAGTCCCGGAAGTCGAGGTTTTCTCTAGCTTTCTCGTTCAGTTCTACGAGGATGTGCCGCCGCCCCGGCGCATTTTGGTCGATCGCGATCTGCCGGACCAAGCGCTGCTTGAAGAGGCGCTGTCAGAGCGGGCCGAACGCAAGGTCGTCATCGAGCGTCCGCATCGTGGCGCACGTCGTAAGCTGCTCGAGCAGGCGCAGCGCAATGCGGAAGAGGCCCTCGACCGACGGCTGGCGGAAACCACTACGCAGGGGAAGATTCTGCGTGAGCTGGCCGACACCTTTGAATTGCCAGACGTGCCCAAGCGTATCGAAGTCTACGACAACAGCCACATCATGGGCACGAACGCGACGGGTGCCATGATCGTCGCCGGGCCGGAAGGATTCCGGAAGAACAGCTACCGCAAGTTCAACATCAAGCGGAAGGAGACGCAGCCGGGCGACGACTTTGCGATGATGCGGGAAGTGCTCGAGCGCCGCTTTGCCCGTCTCGAGAAAGAAGATCCTGACCGTGCGAGCGGCGAGTGGCCAGACCTGATCCTGATCGACGGTGGTAAAGGCCAGCTGTCCTCGGTCTGCGAAGTCATGGAAGATGCCGGCGTGCACGACGTGCCCGTGGTCGGCGTCGCGAAGGGCCCGCACCACGGACGAGAGGGCCGCGAGGTTTTCCATCTTCCAGGTGGACGCGAAATCACGCTGCCGCCGAATTCGGCTTTGCTCTTCTATTTGCAGCGCCTTCGGGACGAGGCTCATCGCTTTGCCATCGGCACGCATCGGGCCAAGCGCGCCAAGAGCCTGACGACGTCGACGCTGGACGAGGTTCCCGGCATCGGTCCGAACCGCAAGCGCGCCTTGCTCATGCATTTCGGCACGGCGAGAGCGGTGAAGGGCGCAGCGCTGGAAGACCTCGAAAAGGCCCCTGGCATTAGCAAGGCGATGGCGCGCCAGCTCTACGATTATTTTCACCCCCGCGGATGAGGATCGAGACGAAGGCCATCGTCTGTGCCCTGCGGAGTCACGGTGAACACGGTGCGGTGGTCCGCCTGATGACGCCGGACGATGGGCTTCAGGCGGCTTATATCCGGGGCGCTCGCGGCCGAAGGATGCGCCCGGTGCTGATCGCCGGGAATGTGGTTGAGACTCAGCTATCCGCGCGGACGGAAACGCAGTTGCCCCAGGCTACGGTCGAGCTCGCTCACAGCCGCGGCCCACTGCTATCCGAACCGCTTCCGGCTGCGGCCATCGAATGGGTGGCTGCGCTTACAGCAACGGCGCTGCCGGAAGGCCAACCTTACCCCAGACTCTATTCCGCTCTGGAAGGCTTGCTCCACGCGATTGAAGCTGCACCGTCGGCGAGCGGGTGGGGCGCAGCACTCGTGCGTTACGAGCTGCTCCTTCTGGCTGAATTGGGTTTCGGCCTTGATCTCGATCGCTGCGCGGTGACTGGCGGCAACGATAATCTCGTCGCGGTCAGTCCGAAGTCGGGCCGCGCCGTAAGCGCTGCCGAAGCGGAACCTTATCACGGCAGGTTGCTCCCGCTTCCAGGGTTCGTGCGTGAAGGCGGCCGCGCAAGCTGGAGCGAAATTGCCGAGGGGCTCGAGCTGACCGGCCATTTCCTTTTGCGCGACGTTCTGACGGATCGCTCACGGTCCATCGCAGAAGCGCGCAGGCGTCTCGTCGACCGGTTGCGCCGCGCCGGTGGTCTCGCTTAGGCTGTATCCGTGACCGTCGACGCTTTGGCCATGCTTTTTCCCAATGTCGCAGTGACCCGCGGGATCGCGGTGCGCGTCGCCGTTAGTTTTCTTGCTGAGCAGTCTGACCCGTCGTCAAACCGCTGGTTCTGGTCCTATCATGTGCGGATCGAGAATGGCTCGGATCGCGCGGTGCAACTCCTCTCGCGAAGCTGGAGCATCGTTGACGGACGCGGAGCCGTCCATGAGGTTGTGGGCGAGGGGGTGGTCGGCGAAATGCCATTGATCGCTCCTGGCGCGAGTTTCGATTACGTCTCCGGCTGTCCCTTGGACACGCCCTCCGGGTCGATGAGCGGAAGCTATCGCATGGTCGACGAAGATGGTTCGGCGTTCGACGTCGCCATCCCGCGTTTCCAACTTCTTGGCGCTTGATAGGATTCGCGCCTATCCGGTGATTGGTGACGAAACTCGGTCTCAAACGCAGCCGGGAGGCTTGGCCGAAAGGCCCAAAAGGCTATCGCGCCTATGTCGTCGGTGACGTTCACGGCCGACTCGATCTGCTTGAGCAATTGCTCGCCCGCATTGCCTGGGAACGGGCACAACGACCGCCGCGCAAGACACTGCTGGTCTTCTTGGGAGATTTGATCGATCGCGGGCCCGACAGCGCGCAAGTAATCGAACGCCTGCGAACCTATCGGCCAGAAGGCGTTAAAACGGTCCACCTCCTCGGCAATCATGAAGAAGTATTGCTGCGGCTACTCGGGGGCGACCTTTCGCTGCTGCAGAGCTGGCTGCAATTCGGTGGCGCTCAATGTCTTAAAAGCTACGGCGTCGATCTTCGCCAGATCCAGGGCGACAGCGACGTAGCCCTAGCTACTCTGCGTCGTGCTGTTCCTTCGAAGCATGTCGAGTTCCTGAAGAGCTTCGTCGATACCTGCCGGTTCGGCGATTACCTCTTCGTCCATGCGGGAATCCGCCCTGGGGTGCCATTGGAAGATCAGGTGCAGTCGGATCTTCGCTGGATCCGTGAGCCGTTCCTGCTCGATGACACCGACCATGGCTGCGTCGTTGTGCATGGTCACACGATCAGTCTGGAGGTTGAAGAGCGGTCGAATCGCATTGGCATCGATACCGGCGCCTATCGGTCCGGCTTGCTGACGGCGCTGGCGATCGAAGGCGGCGAGCACTGGTACGTGGACACCGGCCCCGCCCATTCGACGTCGCATTGAATTGATCGATTTAGGCGACTAACCCTGTCCGCAAGGAACCTAACTTGGCTGCCAAAAACAGCGGCTATCTTGCGGGGAACGTTCGTGTTTGGTGATCTAGTCACACGTAAAGTGCGTTCCGGCGTCTTGCTAGCTGCAATTGTCCTTCTAGCCGCCTGTTCCGACAGTCGTGGCGGCCCCATTCCCTACGATCAGCCCTTTGCGGCGCCCGACACGCAGGCGGTCGTCGCCCTCGAGTCCAATTACAAAATCCTTCCGATGGATAAGCTCGCTATCAAGGTCTTCAAATCCGAGGACCTCTCCGGCGATTATGATGTGGACCTTGCGGGGCACATCTCGTTGCCGCTGATCGGCGAGGTAGAAGCCGCTAACCTGACGACCGCGGAGCTCGACCAGAAGCTGACCGATAAGCTCGGTGCGAAGTATCTGGAACATCCCGACGTTAGCGTTGCGATTAAGCAATCGGCGGGTCGTGTCGTCACCGTTGACGGCGCGGTGAAGGACTCCGGCTCGTTCCCCGTGCTTGGCAATCTTTCGCTGATGCAGGCGGTGGCGCTCGCAAAGGGTACTAGCGATGACGCCAATCCCCATCGGGTGGCTATCTTCCGCACCATCAACGGGAAGCGCCAGGCCGCTGCATTCGACCTTGTGTCGATCAGGCGAGGGGAAGCGCAAGATCCGCGGGTCTATCCGGGCGATATCGTGGTGGTTGACGGGTCGTCGGTGAAGGCGATGGAGAAGCGTCTCCTGCAGACGATACCGCTGCTCGCTATCTTCGGGCCGATCTGAGATGCATAAACGGGGCGACCAATTATGAACAACAGCCTGGCTGTCCCGAACGATGGGTCCTGGCCCGTCGCGCCATATGGCCAACCTGCCCCGCCGGTAGCGGGGAACCGTACTTACTCGGCTAGCAGCATCCTGGATTTCCCAACGCTGCTGAAGATCATCCAGCACTGGCGTTGGCTGGTGCTGGGAGCAGTCGGTGCCGGTTTGATCGGCGCGATCCTGATCACGCTGCTTACAACGCCCATCTACCGCTCCTGGGTGACACTGGAAGCAAACCCGCCGAGCTTCGCCGTTAGCGAGTCACAGTCTCGGGAACGGGACGACGCAACCGCGAACACCTACGATTTTGTCGCGACGCAGGTCGGGCTTCTGTCGAGCAAGAGCGTTGCGGAGCGCACCGCGCAGGAACTGAACCTTGCCAACAATCCGGCCATTGTCGCGCAGACGGGAGACGCCTCCCAGCGCTTGCGCAGCGCCGCTGGCGCCGTTTCCGCCGGGCTGCATGTGATTACTCCGCAGGAAGGCCAACTGATCAAGTTCAGCTTTGACTCGACGTCGCCGCAACTGTCGGCGCTGGTCGCGAACGGTATCGCCGACAGCTTCATCAATACTGCCCTCCAACGCCGCTACGAAGCATCAGCCTACGCGCGAAACTTCCTGGAGCGGCAAATCGCCAAGACCCGCGGCGACCTTGAGCGATCCGAGCGTGCGCTCGTGGGCTACGCGCAAGCGCAAGGCATCATCAACACTGGGTCCACCCCAGACGGTAAGGCGCCGGCAGGCGATACGAATTCGCTTCAGGGCGAGTCTCTTGTCACGCTGAACAAGGCGCTTGCCGACGCGACCGCACGGCGCGTGGCTGCGGAAGGCGCCTATCGCCAGGCGCTAGCAACCGGCCCAACCAGCGACGTCACCGCGAGTACCCAGACGCTCCGCCAGCAGAAGGCGACCCTGGAAGCTGAGTATCAACAGAAGCGTCAGTTCATGAAACCTGAGCATCCGGAGATGCTTAGCCTTCGCTCCCAGATTGACGAGCTGGATCGGCAAATCTCGGCAGCGGCTGCGCAGATGTCGTCGGGCCGCAATAACTCGCTTCTCGCGGAATTCCGCGCTGCGGCTCAGGCGGAGAGGGCGCTTCAGGCGCGCGTGGCCGGACTGAAAGGCGCTGTCCTCAATCTCCGCGGCCGGAGCATCCAGTACAACATCCTGCAACGCGAGGTGGACACCAACCGCAGCCTCTACGACGCGCTACTGCAGCGCTACAAAGAGATTGGCGTCGCGGGTGGCGTGGGAACCGCTCCAGTGTCGATCGTCGATCGGGCGGATACGCCGATGCTGCCTTACAAGCCTAACCTTATGCTCAACCTCCTGTTCGGGTTGGGCGCAGGCTTGCTGGCAGGCGTGGCGGGAGCGGTTGGGCTCGAGTTCCTGACCGATACCATCAAAACGCGCGACGATGTGCGGAAGAAGCTCGGCATCCCATGCCTTGGCGCCGTTCCAAAGACGGCGGCTCGCGAAGCGTTTGTGGACGATCTGAAGAACCCGACTTCGGCTGTCTCGGAGGCCTATTCGGCGATTGTTGCCGCCTTGCGGTTCAGCACCGAGGCGGGAATGCCGAAGGTGTTGCTGCTCACCAGCACGCAGTCTGCCGAGGGCAAATCGTCCAGCGCACTCGCGCTCGCCCAGAATTTTGCGCGGCGCGAGAAGTCTGTGCTTCTGATCGACGCGGACCTGCGTAAGCCGGCCTTCAAAGGCGCGACGGATCATGTTGGGCTCAGCAAGCTGCTTACCACGGACGATTCCATCCGCGCTCACATCCTCGACACCCAGCATGCCAACCTGCGGCTCCTGCCGAGCGGACCGGTTCCGCCAAATCCTGCGGACCTTCTCGCTACGGGGCGGATCCGGAAGATCATTGCGGAAGCTGAAGAGCAGTTCGACCTCATCATCGTCGATGGTCCGCCGGCCCTCGGACTCGCCGATGCACCATTGCTCGCAGCTGCCGCGGGCAACGTGCTCTTTGTGGTCGAAAGCGGAACCACGCGGACTCGGGCGGGCATCGAGGCTCTCAATCGACTTGAAGCAACCGGTGCACACATCCTTGGAGCAGCGCTGACGAAGGCGTCGGCGGAAGAGGGTTACGGCTATGGCCGCTACGGTTACGGATACGCTTACGGCCAGCGCTCTGTGGACAAGAAGCGGACCGAAATCCTAATGATCCCTCAGGGGACCGAAAGCTGAAGTCACTTCCAGCGGCACGAACTTGACCATGGGGCGGGGGCTCCTCGTGATCGCGGCCGCACTGCTGCTCGCGGTTCAGGTCGTCAGGAACGCGGCCGTGGCTGCTCTTGCGGAGCGGTCTCCGGACCAGGCGGCGCGCGTCTGGCGCAACCATCCCGATTCCGAAATTGCGCTCGGGATGACCCAAATCGGGCGAGCTGCACGGGATCGACGAGCCGTATCCAACTCGGTCTTCGCCTTGATCAACGATGCATCGTTGAAAGCCCCCTTGGCACCCGAGCCATTCCTCGTACGCGGCGTGCAAGCGCAGATGTCCGGCAAGGTCGAACTGTCGGTCCAAGCCTTCCTCGCGGCAGAGCAGAGGGATCCACGCTCACTTCCAGCACGCTTCTTCCTGGCAGAGCATTATTTTCATGCGGGGGACTCTCGAGAAGGTCTTCAGCAAGCCGCCGCGCTTGCGCGGCTCGCGCCAGGCGGCGTTGCAAGCGCTGCTCCGTATGTTGCCGCGTACGCAAAGGACCGGCGGAACTGGCCGCAGCTGCGCGAAGTCCTGGCTGAGAATTCCGATCTCGGTTTCGCGACGTTGGGGGAGATGGCTCATGATGCTGGAAATGCTGACGCGGTGATGGCGCTCGACGACCAGGAGCACCGCGCGCCAACGGCCGCGTGGGTTCCGACCATGCTGAACAGTCTGGTTCAGGCTGGCCAATATGCAAAGGCGCGCGCGCTCTGGTCGGAGATTTCAGGCGCCCACCTGACGCGCGGGCAGACCGTTTATGATGCTACTTTCGCGGATACGAAAGCGCCGCCGCCCTTCAATTGGGAGCTGATGTCATCCGCTGTGGGTCTGGCGGAACGTCAGTCCGGCGGCCGGTTGCATGTCATCTTCTACGGCCAGCAGGACGGGCAACTCGCCCGGCAGTTGCTCGTGCTTCAACCCGGTCAATACCGCATGATGGCGGCCGTGTCGGGAAGTCCCGGACGAGCCCGCTCGCTGACCTGGTCTCTGCGTTGCGACCGTGCGCAGTCGCCCTTCACGGCGATCTCGCTCGATGTGTTGGCAAAGCGCCCCTGGACTTTCACGGTGCCCGCTGACTGCGGCGCGCAGTGGCTGGAGCTTTCAGGCGTATCTTCCGAAATCCCGCAGCAATCGGATTTCACCATTTCTGCGATGAAGGTGATTGCGGAGCAGCCCAATGGCTAACCGCGCGCGCCAAGCTATCGCCCCTCTCTATCTGTTCCTCTGCCTCGTTCTGGGCGGGAGCGCTCAGGGCATCTGGGCAAACATGGTCCTCCAACTGCTTGCCGTTGCCATCCTGGCCTGGGCGGCCGTTGCACGTGGGGACGAACAAGTGCCGCCCCCGGCAAGGCAGTTGTTGCTGCTGGCAGCCGTGAGCGTCGCCCTTGTTGCCGTTCAAATGCTTCCATTACCGCCAGCAATCTGGGAGCATCTGGGGGGTCGCGAGCGGCTTGCACAAGGCTATCAAATCCTCGGTCTTGGGACGCCTTGGTTGTCGCTCTCGCTCACGCCGTACAGGACGTTCGATTCGTTAATGGGCCTGCTCCCGCCTTTAGCATTGTTCTGCGCAATCGTCCGGCTGAGCGCTTACCGCCCAAGCTGGCTAGTCGGCGCGCTTCTCTCCGGAACGGTTGCAGGCATTCTGTTAGGAGTGCTGCAAGTTTCGAGCGCCGGGCCAAATGGCACTGCCTGGTATATGTATCCGGAATCGAGCTTTGGCATCGCCTCAGGCTTCTTCGCGAATGGCAATCACATGGGGACGCTGCTCGTCACGACGCTTCCATTCCTCGCAGCCCTTTACGTGTCGGCCCGTGGACCCAGCAGGCAACGCAACTCCGCATTGCTCGTGCTCGTCGCAGGCGCTGCGCTCGTCATTTTCGTTGGCATCCTGCTCAATCGCTCGCTTGCCGCTTATGGACTTACCTTACCGGTGCTCGCGGCAAGCGCCCTGATCCTGATCGGTCCGAAGAGTAAATGGCGCCGATTGACGGCCGTCATTGCGGGCCTGCTCCTCGCCGGTGCCGTCGTTGCCTTGGCAACTAGCTCGATCCGTGGCTCGGCGTTCAGGTCGGACGCGGCGACGTCCGTTCAAACCCGACAGGAGATGCTGACGACGACCGCCGAGGCATTACGGGACTTCATGCCGTGGGGTTCCGGCCTTGGCTCCTTCCAGAGCGTCTATCAGCTTTATGAAGACCCGACCCGCGTCACGAGCACGTACGTTGTCCACGCGCACAACGATTATATCGAGCTCGCTCTTGAACTGGGCGTCGCTGGCGTTGTGCTGATCGCGCTTTTCCTCGCATGGTGGTTGCGGGCGAGCTGGCGCGCATGGCTGTCGGAAGGTGGCCCTTATGCTCGGGCGGCTTCGATCGCTTCCGCCGCCATACTGGTGCACAGCCTGGTCGATTTCCCACTCCGCACGGCGGCTATCGCATCGGTCTTTGCGATGTGCCTGGCGCTTCTGTCCGAGCAGCGCGCACCCCCGGTTCGGACCAAATCCGACCTATGGCCTACACGCCATGTTGTTGTGAGATGATTGGAAGATGTGCGTTCTTGCATTCGCATGGCGTGCGCATCCGAAATGGCCGATGGTCGTCGCGGGCAATCGCGATGAATTGCACGCCCGCCCCGCAGCGCCGCTGACTCGCTGGGCGGAGCCAAATCACCTGATCGCCGGCCGTGACCTGCAATCGGGCGGCACATGGCTCGGCGTTTCCGAAGAGGGGCGTTTCGCCGTGGTCACCAACCTACGCGGCTTCGGTCCGCCGGAGCCCGGCCGTGCTTCGCGCGGACAACTCGTGACCGACCTGTTGTCTGGTGAGGGACGCTACTCCGATCTCGAGGGGGCCGACGTCTCTGACTTCAACCCGTTCAATCTGATTGTTGCGGATCGCCAGGAAGCACACTTCCTTACCAACCGCCCGAAAGACGTTCGCAGCCTTCTCGCGCCCGGAATCTACGGCCTATCCAATGGCGCGCTCGATGAGCCCTGGCCGAAGACGATGCGGCTGAAGGAGATCCTTCTAGAGTGGATCGTGGGCTCGACCGGAGACCTCGAGGTGCTCCTCGATGGGCTTCACGAAGAGAGACTGCCCGCCGTCGGGATCAGTTCTGCGCTGCCTTCCGACGTGCCGGAGGAGCCTACGCAATCGGCAATCTTCATTCGAAATCCGGTTTACGGAACGCGATGCAGCACACTCGTGGTTGTGGACGATCAAGGCCAAGGCATCATTATCGAGCGCCGCTTCGACTCTCGCGGACTGGACGTTGGCAAGACCAGCCTGAGCTTCTCTTGGGCTTCATCGACGCCGTAGCAAGCGGTTTGGGACGATGTTAAGACGATGAGGCCGATCGGCCTGTTCAAGCGTCAGCAGCCCCCTGTGAATGGGCAGTGCGCATGACCCTGGCTTACCAATTCAAGCCGCATGAACGGCCGATCATACCCGGTTCGCCGTTCAATCCGGAGCACCCAACAGCGCGGATGTGGGCCTATGGCGCGATCGGTGCGCTTGCGGGGCTGACAGGCGGGCTTGGGAACGCGCTGGTCACCGCGAACATATCCTATTTCCAGGGAACCCTCGGCCTAACCGCGGAAGAGGCCGCGTGGATTCCGGCGGCATATGCCACCACCTACATTTGCTCGAACCTCGTGCTCGTGAAGTTCAGGCAGCAGTTCGGGCTTCAGCTCTTCCTGAAGCTCGTTCTCGTCGGCTACATCCTAACGACGCTCATGCACCTGTTCATCCACGACTTCTGGTCGGCGATGCTGGTGCGCGCGGTGAGCGGGCTCGCCGCGGCCGGCTTGTCGACCTTGGGCGTGCTGACTTGGTTCCAGGCCATGCCCGCTCCGAAGCGCATCCACGGTGTGATGATTGGCGTCAGCGTTCCGCAACTGGCAACACCACTGGCGCGTGTGATCGCCCCTTCGTTGCTGCTGTGGGGCGACTGGCGCATGGCTTACATATTCGAACTTGGACTGGCGCTACTCACCCTTGCCGCAGTGCTGGCGCTTCCTCTGCCGCCGAGCGAACGCGACAAGGTCTTCGAGCGAACCGATTTCGTCACCATCGCTCTGATGGTCCCGGGTGTTGGTCTGCTCTGTTCCGTCCTCGCACTCGGGCGGACAGAGTGGTGGTTTGCGAAATCCTGGCTTGGCTGGGCGCTCATCGGTGCGATCATCCTGATCGGGGCGGCCGTCGCGATTGAGCATCGGCGAAAGATGCCGCTGCTGATGACTCGCTTCCTAGGTCAGCGGCCGATCATGCGGATCGTCGCGGTCGCGTTTTGCGTCAGGGTCGTCCTTTCCGAGCAGACCTATGCATCGGTCGGGCTACTGTCGGCACTAGGTTATGGCACGGAGCAGTTCCGCACCCTGTACATCATTGTCACGTTAGCATCTCTGGCAGGACTGCTCGCAGCCATCTTCCTGACCCGACCGCAGAGTCCGGCACGGCCAATCCAGATCGCCTGCTTGCTGATTGCGATTGCTGCCTTCGTAGACTCGCGAGCCACCAATCTCACCGGGCCTGCCAATGTCTACGTCACCCAGGCGATCGTCGGCTTTGCTGGCCTACTGTTCGTGGGTCCCGCGATGATCATCGGGCTCTCACGAACGCTTCTGCAAGGTCCGCAATATTTCATAAGCTGGCTCGTCGTTTTCCTCGCGTCGCAGAATCTGGGCGGCCTCGTAGGCTCGGCACTGTTCGGAACGTTTCAGATACTGCGGGAGAAGTTCCACTCGAACATCCTGGTGCAGCAGATAATATTGAGCGACCCCACCGATGCAGGTCGGATATCCGGAAGTGCCCAGCAGGTCAGCGGGGTCATCCTAGATCCGGTTCTCCGCAATGCCGAAGGTGCTGCGCTGCTGAGCCAGCGCGTAACGCGGGAAGCCAACATACTGGCGTTCAATGATGTGTTTCTCGTCATTGGCCTTTGCGCACTGCTCTTGTTCGTCTGGGGCGTCGCGATCGAGCTCAAGATGCGACGGGAGGGGGAGGTTTCCCCGATTGTGCGGTTTGCGCAAGCTGCGATGGCTCAGCTGGCCGTGCTCAAGAAGGAAGGATGAGCTTAATTATGAAGTCGGCTGACACGTCCGAGCTCCCTCCAGCGACGCACTCGACGGCACGAGCATCCGAGCCGGCCCCTATTGCTCCAGCTCCAGAGCCTGAGGTCGCGAGCCCCGCGGTTGAAGCAAGCCCCGAAACAGTTGAGGTGGCACCCTCGCGCTGGAGTCCTCCGCGTAGGTCGGCCTTCGCCACGACCCTTATCCTTCTGCTCGTGCTCAGCGCCATCGGGGCCATTGCATACGCCTGGCGCCTACCGCCGTTCGGCGGGCGCTATGAACAGACCGACGATGCTTACGTGCGAGGGCAGACCACCGTCATCAGCCCGCAGGTATCAGGCTATGTCTCTCAAGTCCCCGTAAAGGACTTTCAGGACGTAAAGGCCGGTGAGGTGCTCGTCCGCATCGAGGACAGCATTTACAGCGCCAAGGTGGCGCAGGCGAAAGCGAATGTGCTTACTCAAATCTCGAACCTGAAGAATTCCGATCAAGCCCAGCGATCGAAGGAAGTTAGTACGCTTGCCCAGGACGCCGGGATTGCGACCGCCCAGGCGCAACTGGCGCGCGCACAGGCAGATTGGAACCGCCTTGAAACCTTGGTGAAGAATGGCTGGGCGACCCGAGCGGAGGAAGATCAACTGCGCGCGTCGCTGCTCGCTGCTCGGGCACAACTCGATCAGGCGAACGCAGCACGACAGATCGGAACACAAGACGTCCGCACGGTGATCGTCGGTCGGTCAGGACTCAACGCTAATGTCGAAGCCGCCAGAGCCCAGGTCCGGTTGGCTGAAGTCGATCTTGGCCATACGGTTATACGGGCGCCGCTCGCGGGTCAGTTGAGCGAGGTTTCAGTGCGCCAGGGCCAATATGTCACAGCCGGTACGCAGCTCATGTATCTCGTGCCCAGGACGTTCTGGGTCACCGCCAATTACAAGGAAGCGCAGACCCACAATATGCGCGTCGGCGACGAAGCGAGCTTCACCGTCGATGCCCTAGGAAGCCAGCGGCTGAAAGGCCATGTCGAAAGCCTGGCTCCTGCGGCGGGTTCGGAGTTCGCAGTGCTCCGGCCGGACAATGCGACTGGAAACTTTGTGAAGGTGGCCCAGCGCATCGCCGTCCGAATACGGATTGATCCGGACCAACCGCTAGCGGCGCGGCTTCGTCCCGGCATGTCGGTAGTCGCTCGAATCAGGACGGATAATCGCTAGATGGACGCAACGCTCGCAGCACTTCTCGGCGCAACGATCGGCGGAATTCTGTCCGTCTTCGCATCGTGGATCGCGCAACGCGTTCAATCCAGGTCCCAATGGATCGTCCAGGAAATCAAACAGAGGCAGAACCTCTATAGCGATTTCATTCAAGGGAGCGCGCGTTGCTATGCTGATGCCTTGCAGGAAAACGATCCGGATCCCGGAAGGATCGCGTCCCTATACGGCGAGATCGGACAGATGCGCCTTCACTCGTCTGAACAGGTCGTCAGGGAGGCTCGCGTGATCGCTCATGCAATCTTGAAGGCCTATCGAGAGTCCAATCGAAGCAAGGATGAGATCAGGGACTTGCTTGAAAATGACTCGGTAGATCTCTTCTCCAGGTTTGGTGACGCATGTCGGGCTGAACTGGCGAGCCTGAGCCCTATCAAGCTAGCCCAGATGGGGCGTTCCATGTCGGACTTGGTTCGACCTAGCTAAGAATCATCCACCCACTCACAGACTCTCAGTCGCAGACGGAGCACGTCATCCATCGGCGGATTGTGACGAAGAGTTTGGAAATACGATTTCTTGCCATCGCGCCTGCGATGAGAAAAGTTGCAGCGGTGTCCCTAATGCATGTGCCGGGGGAGCGGGTCAGGTTCGACAACGGCTGATCTCTATACGCTTTGGGCGCCGTGACGTGCGTGGGGTGTTCACCGCGCTTGCAATTCTGCTCGGCTGCGTGGTCGCCGAACCGGCCGCAGCTCAGGTGGGCGGATCGGTTGCGATAGACTCGGATTATCGGCTGCGCGGCTATTCATTGACTGGCGACAATCCGGCCATGTCCGTTCAACTGACTTACGATCATCAATCGGGCCTGTACTTTGACCTTTCTGCGTTGACCGAGCTCGGCGAAGATATCCGTTTCCTAGGGGTTGTCGGCAACGTTGGGTATGCTAGGCGTGTGAGCAATAACGCCACGCTCGACGCAGGCGTGCTCAGGTCGCAAATCCGGTCCGCGGGAAAGGGCTACCGCAATTTCAAATACACGGAGATCTACGCGGGTGCCTATGTCGGCCGCGTCGCCGGCAGGATCTATTACTCGCCGGACTATCGTTACCCTGGACAGTCGACGCTTTACGGAGAAATCGAGACAGGGTTCGAACCGGCGGCGAACTGGCGCATCAGCGGTCATGTCGGGATGCTCGTCTACCTAAATTCACCTTCGGTCTACGATGCAGGCGCCACGCATCGCGACTGGCGAGTCAGCGTGTCGCGGGAATCCCGGAACCTGGAAATTCATGCAGCTCTCTCGGGCGGTGGCCCCAGTCGATACGAGGGCTATCGCGTACACAAGGGCACGGCACTAACGGCAGGGGCCAGCTTGAGCTTTTGAACTATTGGTCGCGACCGACCGAACCTTTTTTCCACATGACGGATGCAGGACTTACTGTGGCCTCACCCCAGTCAGTATGAGTAGATGAGGGCTCAAGCTAATATGTCGGTCGGAGATTGCACGTGCCAGTTTGTCGGCATGGAGTAGGCCGTTCCGCTGGGATCGAAGCTGCCATCCGCTTGGCCAAGCCAACCGGTCACCGTGCCCGAATCGCTCCGTAAGAGTATGTCGCCGCGGTGGTCGCCGTCGAAATCGCCCGTCTGGGCGACGTGCCAGCTGGCCCCTAGATTAGTGGTTGCGGCAGCGTTGAAGGCGAATCCGCCATTGGCTTGACCAAGCCATTCAATGAGACCGCCGGCATCGCTGCGCCATAGAATGTCCCCGCGCTGATCGCCGTTGAAGTCGCCGGCGCCGGCCACGGTCCAATTACCGGGCATATGATAGCTCGCCGTCGCGTTGACGAAGCTGCCGTCAGCCTGTCCGAGCCCGGTCATGGTCTCGCCCGAATTCTTCGTCCACAGAATGTCGTCGCGCCCATCGCCGTTGAAGTCGCCGGTTGCGGAGGCGGCCCAGCCGGTTGCGAGTTGAGCGTTCGCTGCCGCGTTGAAGGCGAATTGGCCGTTCGACTGGCCGAGCCATTCGATGACCGAGCCGGTGTCATTGCGCCAAATGAGGTCGGAGCGGCCGTCACCGTTGAAATCGCCGGTGATCGCCACGTTCCAACTAGTGGGCATCTGATAGGTCGCTGGCGAGGTCGCGAAGGTGTGGTTCGAGCGGGCGATCCATTCGCTCATCATTCCCGTGTCGCTGCGCAACAGGACGTCGGCTCGGGAGTCACCGTTGAAGTCTCCGGTACCGACGATGTGCTGGCTCGCCGGGACCTGGACGACGCGCAGCGCCGAATTGAAAGCGAAAGAGCCGTTGCGCCCTGCTATCCAGTCCTGCAGCGCGCCGCTGTCGCTTCGCCACAGGATGTCGCTGTGGCCATCGCCGCTGAAGTCGCTGGCCACGTGATGCACCGGTCCGGTCCCGTAGACGGCGTAGACCGCACCCGAGGAACTGCCGCCGCCATCCGCATTTGGAGCCCCGATCAAAATGTCATTGCGGCCGTCGCCATTGATGTCCCCGGCTGAGGACACGGTCGACCCCGCGTGGTCGCCGGCTGCACCGCCCTGGAGGATAAAGCCGGCGGAATCGGCAAGTTGCGTCAGATCGACGGTGCCGAAGCTGCCGGCATGACCGTAGATCACATAGGCCAGACCAGTGATAAGGTCTCCGCCGACATTGTAGGCGTTCGGAGCGCCAACGATGATGTCGTCGAATCCGTCGCCGTTGATGTCGCCGGCCGCCGAAACTGCTCCCCCGTTGGAAGATCCAGGGAGACCCCCTTCGATCTTGAATCCGGCGGCCGGGTTGAGATTGGCGAGATCGACATCGGCGAAGCCGCCGCCATGGCCGAATATGACATAGGCAGCGCCTGCCCCGTTCCCGTCCTTCGTCGCGCCGAGAACGATGTCTGCGAAGCCGTCGCCGTTGACGTCGCCCGCGGCAGAGGCCTTCAAGGTGGCTCCCCCGTAGGCATAGTTGCCGTTGATGACGAACCCGTCGGACGCAGGGAGATTACTCAAGTCGATGTCAGGAAGGCCGCTCTGCTTTCCGAAGATGACATAAGCGTGGGGCGTCGAGCCGTAATGATAGTAGCCGCTGGTTTCCGCCGTGATGATGATGTCGCCGAAACCGTCACCGTTGATATCCCCGACGGACGCGACGCTTTCACCGATGTGGAACAGCTCGGTGTTGCCGGTGACCGTGGCCTGAGCGTGTCCCGAGCCGGGAGGAGCACCGAAGACCACGTAGGCCGCTCCGGCGCCACCGCGATCGTACTGCGAGCCAAGGATGATGTCTCCGAAGCCGTCGCCGTTGATGTCGCCGGCGGAAGCGACGCTGCCGGTATATCCCGTCCCGATACCGCTCAAGGTAGTAAAACCGTCATTCGGAGAAAGGTGCGTCAGGTCGATCCCGGTGGGCTTCGCGGCACGGCCAAAGATGACGTATGCGGCAAGGTTGAACCCATAACCAAGCATGCCGTGTGCGGCCGAGCCGACGACGATATCGTCGAAGCCGTCACCATTGACGTCTCCGGCGGCGGCGACGCTTAGTCCGGCGTTGGCCTCTGACCGCTCGGGGGCGAGTCTAAAACCTTGCGAGGTCTGCAGATTGTCCAAATCGATGGCGGGCAATCCACCGACCTGCCCGTAGATGAGATATGCGGCTCCAGAATTTGCGTCCCCGCTGTCGTTGCCGGGCGCGCCGATGATGAAATCGTCGATACCATCGCCGTTGAAATCCCCTGCTCTGGAGACGCTGACGCCCGCGTCGTCGCCGGCCGCGGCGCCTCGCGCAATGAATCCGCTAGAGCCCAAGGCTCCCAAGTCGACCACTGTGGACATGCGAATTGTCCTTGAAGTGGAATTTAGACTCGCTGACTCCGGGGGTGCGCGAATTATTAGCATTTTGTGCAGCCGATTGCGAATCAACTTGGGCATGTACAGGGGTTGACTCGGCACGCCCGCGGCTACCTTCTATGGCGTTTCAAACGGGTCTTGAGGCGCGGAGCGTGACCCCAAAAGAGCAGCCCGACGAGAAATTTGCGCTTACTTGTTCGCGGAACTTTGGCGAATGGCTGGCTGAGTCAGGCAACGCCATCGCTTTCACGACTTACCAGGCGGGCAAGACTTTCCTTCTCGGCTCTAGCACCAACGGACGGATTTCGGTTTTCGAGCGGACTTTCGCGCGTAGTATGGGCCTTGCTGTCAGCGAAGACGGACAGACGCTCGCGCTTGGCACCCAATATCACATCCAGCGGTTCGATAACGTCATGGCGCGGGGGCACGCGAGCTCCGAGGGATATGACGCGGTTTATGCGCCTCATGCGGCTTGGGTCACCGGCGATCTCGACACCCACGATGTCGCGTTCGGCGTTGACCAGCGACCACTGTTCGTCAACACGCTCTTCTCCTGCATAGCATCAGTAAGCGACGGCCACAGCTTCCGCCCTGTCTGGAAACCGGCGTTCATTTCGCGTCTTGCAGCGGAAGACCGCTGTCACTTGAACGGGTTGGCCGTTGAAGCGGGCGAGCCGCGCTTTGCGACGGCAGTATCGCGCTCCGATGTCGCGGATGGCTGGCGTGATCGGCGCGCCGACGGCGGAGTCGTAATCGACATATGTACGAACGAGATCGTGATCGCCGGGCTTTCGATGCCTCATTCTCCCCGGCTGCACGAAGGCCGCCTGTGGCTGCTTAACTCGGGTCGCGGGGAACTGGGTTTTATCGATCTCGCGACCGGCAAATTCGAAGCCGTTGCATTTTGCCCCGGCTATGCGCGTGGGCTCGCATTTTCGAAACGTCAGGCCGTGATCGGGCTATCTCTCCCGCGGGAGAACCGCACCTTTTCAGGTCTGCCCCTGGAGGAGGCCCTTAGCGCCCGAGACACTGACGCACGGTGCGGGCTCGCCGTGATTGATCTCGACCGAGGCGATATCCTCGCGTGGGTGCGGATCGAGGGCGTGGTACGCGAACTATACGATGTCGCCGTGCTACCTAGCGTCCGGCGGCCATCGCTCATTGGTTTCAAAAGCGATGAAGTTCGGTTCTTGATCTCGATCGACGGATGAGGGTCGCTGCTGGCGACGACATCGAGGTCGAAGACTTGTACGGACGGAGCCCAGGCATTCTGGAATGCGATCCGTGAACTTCGCCTTTTCCGTTTCGGGACAGAGCGGCACGGTTGAATTTAACCAAGTTATTGAAAAGCTGGTGAGCCCAGCTGGATTCGAACCAGCGACCTACTGATTAAAAGAAATTTCCTGCGGATTTTCTCGGATTTCCTTGGATTGGAAAGCCTTGCATTTCTCAGGTTTTTGACGCTTCCATGATCCCACTAGGTCCTAGGGTATCCAATCCCACGCGTTACCTAAGGTATCGTAAGCAGGACCCGCTGAGGGAGGATCAGATGGTCGGCAACTTGGGGCTCACCGATGCCAAGATCAGGGGTTTGAAGGCGCCAGAGAGAGGTCAGGCGGAATATGCCGACACCCTCGTCCCTGGATTGAGACTCCGCGTCGGATCCAGTGGGGCGAAGACCTTCATACTGCGTAAGCGAGTAGGGGGCCGCGCCCGCAACTTGACCCTCAACCGGTATCACGAACGTCGGTTCACGCTTGCCGACGCCCGCAAGAAGGCGCGGGCCCTGATCAGCGATATCGAAGCCGGTGCCGAACCAAGTCCGGCGACCGCCCGGCGAACGAGCGACGCAACTGTCGGAACGGTCAAGGCGCTTTTTGAGGACTACAAGAAGGCAAAGGCCAGCTTGCGCAGTATCCGAGAGGTAAAGCGCATCTTCGAGAAGTACGTACTTCCCGAGATTGGGGGGCGTCTCGCTGATAGCATCACTCGGGCGGACGTTACGCGCTTAATCGATGGGATCTCAGCGCAGACGATGGCGCGAGCCGTGGGGGCGCAGCTCAGTGCCTTTTACTCCTGGGCCATGCCCAGGCTCGACCGGCTTGAATCAAATCCGTGTCGAGACGCATGGAAGCCACCCAAGCCTGCCGCCCGCGATCGAGTTCTCTCGGATGAGGAGATCAAGGCGGTGTGGAAGGCGGTAGCCGACGAGCCGCTCCCGTTCGGGGCTGGCATAAGACTCTTGCTACTCACGCTGCAGCGGCGAGACGAAGTTTTTAGTGCCGATGTTTCCGAGTTCGATTTGGATAAGTCCATTTGGACCATCCCGGCTTCAAGAGCGAAGAACGGCGTCGTACACATAGTGCCACTGTCCGCGCCGGCATTGGCCGAGATCAAGCAGATCGCCGGTAAGCGCAAGAATGGAAGGCTTTTTCCGGCACGGGGCAACTCGAAGAATAGCGCGAGTGGTTTGTCTAAGCCGTGGGAAAGGGTTCGTGCCGCGGTCACCAAGGAGCTTAATCGGCCAATCGAGCGGTTCACGATGCACGATCTTCGTCGAACGGGAGCAACCGGATTGCAGCGGTTGGGTGTGCGGCTCGAGGTCACTGAGGCAGTCCTCAATCACGTGAGCGGTACCCGAGGCGGTATTGTCGGCGTTTACCAGCGGCATCATTTCACTGACGAGAAGCGAGTTGCCCTGGAGAAGTGGGCAGCCGAGCTTGAGCGCGTGCTTAATACCTAAATATCAAGTGCAAAGTTTTCACTTAAGTGAAAACTTGCCTCGCGCAATGCAGGAAAGATGTGTGTAGTTACGAGGTCGTCCAAAGAACACCGAGGGCGGCTTGTAGATGTCAAAATTGCTTCGTCTTTCTTCCGTGAAGGACCTTACGGGACTCTCGCGGTCTGCGATCTATGCGGCACCTGATTTTCCGAGGCCGGTAAAAATCGGCCCTCGATCGGTTGCGTGGGTCGAAGAAGAAGTTGGTGCGTGGATCACCTCTCGCATCGCGGCTCGCGAGGTTTCATGAGCTATCGAGGACACCAAAGGCTTCCGCAGCGGCGACCGCTATGCAGGGCCTTGTTCCCGCGATGGATGAGCGACTGCTGCGAGACTGGATCAGGAATTTACGGTCGCGCCGGCGAACTCTATGACAGCTGGCGCCGCTACGCAAAGCAGCGCTCTCAGGAGCCAGGCTCAACAGCGGAGTTCGCCCGGCTGATGGAGGCGAAAGGATACTGGTGCGATCGAATTCCACCGGTCGAACGCGCGTGGGTTAGGTGGGGGATCCGCCTGCGGTAACTGATCCTTCCAGTTTTGGAAGGGTGTGGAAGGGTTGTTGGAAGGAAGAAACCGCGGATTTCTGCCGGGTTGGAAGGGTCGGAAGGGTTTGCCCGATGTTTTCCGTACGCGCGTATAATGTACACAGCGCTAATCTATTTCTTGCGCGCGTAACAACTCTTACAGAAATCCTTCCAATCCTTCCAAATGATGGAAGGGAAGAATAAAATTAAGCTAAGACAAAGGCTTACCAGCCAAAAAAATCGGAAGGGTTGCAAATCCATCCTTCCACGCCCTTCCAACCCTTCCGACCTCCCCTTCCAGCAATCCTAAATAGGTTCACGGCTGGCGCGCCAGACGGAGCCGACAGACTAATGGGGGGGTGGGTAAATCTCAGCTCGAGTTGGATCCAACACCGGCGCAGCAGTTGTGAATTTTTCGGCGCGATATTCGAAGATATATTTTTTTTGCGACCTACGGGGCTGTCGAACTAGCGCGTGGATAACCTCAGCGAAAAGACCGGCCTCCAGATCCTTCATTCCTAGGGACTCCGAAACCGGCGAAATTCGGTTACGAACGCAGCATGCTTCGATTAATAACACTCGTCATTGTGTTCGCCTTGGCGGGGACGGTGACAACAGGAGCATGTGCCGCACCACTGGGTCAGCTTGAGCGGGAACGCTTGGTTGATGACATCGTCGCGCAACGCGATGCGGGCTTCGTTCAGGAACGGAAGCTCGCCGACGATCGAGAATTCGCCCGGATGCGCGAAGGTGAGGCGGAGATCCATGCCCTAAGCATCAAGCAACGCGACCTAGAACTTCAGTTATCCGCGTCAAAGGCTGACAGACGAGCGCTCGAGCGGCAATATAGTGAAGTTAAGGCGGAGCTCGACAGTGCGCGCCGGAACTTCGCGGCCCTGGTGACGCAATTCGCCGCACGGGACGCGCAATGGGCGATTGAGCGTGAGGCGTTCCGTGCGGAGGCGGCGGGACTGATCGCACAAGCGACGCCTGCAAAGCTGGAGGCATTAAGACGGTTTGCTGATGGCGATCGGGTTGGCGCCTGGCCAATCATTGAAGAACTTACCAAGGCCGGCGTTAAAGCCCAACAACAGGCTGCTAACATTCGCGCGGCTCCGCCCATCCGTCAGGCAGCTGAGCTTCGCGCGATTATGTACGCAAATGGCGAAGTGGGCGCGGGTGAAGTCCTTAAATTATGGATCTGGGCGGCCTCGTTGGATCCCGGCGATTTCAACACGCAGATTCAAATAAGGCGGCTTGCGGAACTCCAGGGTGATCAAAAGCTCGCTATGACAGCTGCCACGGCGGCCTACGAACTCGCCAAAACATCGCTGCAGAAATCAATGGCTGCAGTCGATCTGGGTGATGTCCTTAGAGCGCAGGGCAGAAGCGAAGAATCCCTCCAAAAATACCGTGAGGCGCTCTTGATCAACCGCGAGATGGCCAAATCCGGCAGCCCGGACGATCGATACAACGTGTCTGTATCCCTGAAGAAGGTCGGGGAGGCACTGTTGAGAGACGGAGAGACCGACGAAGCGTTGAAATACTATCGTGATGCGTTAAGCGTTTCGTCGGCGCTTGCATCCGAATTTCCAGACTCGCCGAGCGTCCAGCGCGATCTCTCAGTAACCTTGAGGGTGTTGACGGCAGGGTTGCTCGAGGCTGGGGACCGGACAGCGGCCCTTCAGTATGCTCAACGGCTGCTTGAGCTAGATAGGAAACTGAGCGCCAAGGGCGGACAAAGCGCTGTCGCGCGACGAGACTTGCCGATGTCGATCGCGCTTGTCGCGCAGTTGAAGGAGGGTGCCGAGGCACTCGCACTATTCGAGCAAGCGTTATCGGTCTTCCGCAAATATTCAGAAGCTGATCCCAATAGCGCTATCGCTCAACGAGATGTCGCGGTTGTTCTTGAGAATATAGGGCATTTCCAGCTTGAGAACGGCGCGGCAGACAAAGCGATCTCCGCGTTTGAACAGGCCTTAGCGATCGATCGGAAGCTCGCGCTCCAAGATCCGATCAATGCTGCAGCCAAGAAGGACCTGTTCGTCGGCCTCATGAATCTAGGTCAGGCGTTACTCAACACTCCTGAGCCAGCGCGCGCCGGGCCATATCTGACACAGGCTGTGGCCATTCTTCAGGATATGATCCGCACACGGGTTCTAAATTATGCCCAGCGGCGAGAAATCGCGGCAGACTTGAGAGGCGTTGGTGACCTCGCCGGTGGTCGGCTTGAACTCGACATTTCCATTAGTCTCCTTCGGGAGGCGGTGGCTCTCGATAGAGCGGACTCGGCAGTCAGCAACACGAAGCCCGGATCCGAGTCGGAGTTTAGCGTGTCGCTTGTTCTGCTCGGCAAGGCGCTACTCATGTCGGGCCGTGAGGGCGACGGACTTGCTGCGTTGCGCGAGGCGGTAAGTTATGATCGAGCACGCCTTGCGGAGAGCCCCAAGGACAAATCAGCTGCAAGGGACGCGTTCAGGGCGACGTATGCCGTGGCGGAAGCGCTGAAAACCGCGGGCAACTTCAAGGAAGCCTTGGTACCAGCTTTGGAGGCGCTGACGATTAGTCAGCAGCTGCTTGCGAATGATCTGTCGGCGGAGAACCTTGGTTACGAGGCGGTTGCATCAAGCATGGCTGGCGAACTCAACGACCGTCTCGGCAGGTCGAAGGAGGCGGTGCCTTATTTCGAGAACGCCCTCGCCGATGTCCGGCAGCTCGCGATTAAGGAGCCGAATAATCCGTATGTGCAGGATTTGCCTCAAATCGAGAATCAGCTCCGACAAACCAGGGTGAAAGCGGGGCTAGCGCCATGAACCTGATACGGATGGGAAAGGTTCGCTATCGGCTCTTTCGCAGGCAGTGGAACTCAAAAGAAGGTTCGGCTCGGCGGAGACTGCGTCGCCGTTTCGGCCTAATCAAATGGCTGCTCGCTGGAATTGCCGCCCCATTCCTCTTTGCCTTCGCATTTCCCGATCGTGCTGCTCACGCCTGTGAGCTCACGGGCTCGACCCTAATAACTGATACTTGCGGTTCGATTGGAGTGCCGGGCGTTCCAACGCGAGCCGAAAGATTGGCATGGGAACAAGACTCCAAGCGAAGCTGTGAAGGCCTTGAAGACTATCTCAGCGCCTTCCCGAACGGGGTCTATGCGGCCGAGGCCAAAGCCAGTTTGGGCGCCGAGACGGAACGACAAGTCGACGGCTGGACGGCAAAGGCGCGAAAACTTCAAGGCTTCGTCGGCATGTCGGAGCGACCGTTTGCTAGCGAAGGAGAAGCGAGGCGGGACGCAGTCGCGCGCGGGAAGGAGGATGCGACGCGCAATACATGTCGACCTCCGGTCGATTACGAACGCTTCCTTAAAGTTGGTCAATTTACCGGCCAAGCTAACTGCAGGTCGCTCGATCGGGGCTACTTTTGCACCTTCAGCTATGAGGTCCAATGCCTCATGGAGGCGCGCAAGATCGAGCGGATCTGCAGATAACGGCACGTTGTGATTTTGGTTCGGCGGCGCAACACGATGCTAAGCCGGCGTCAGCGCTCAGATTGACGAGCATCTATGCGGTGCGAACTGCTACCTTAGGTTGCAGCTCGTAGCCGCTACACCACTCAAATCATGCGAATTCACCGCTTGGACCGGATGATTTCCAATCAGTGAGGGGCAGGGGACCTTTCGAGGCGCAGCCCGTATGTCTGAAATGCGCCCTTAGCGGCCGCTCGCCCGGCGCACCTGAACACCCCGAAAGCGGGCGATCGTGCAACTGCGGGCCCGACCCTTTTCGGACTCTTTCCGTCAGGGTTGGTGAATGAACGCCTTCGCTCGTTGAACGACCAAGTTGCAGGCTTGCGATTGTTGATCGGCGGGAGCCCGTGAAATCGAGAAATTCTTCCCGCCGTCTCCGAGAATCTGACCGCTCGTCCCAACGATATAGTCAACCGATGTCTGGTCGGTGTGTGTCACGGTCTTGGCCAACAGGACGGCGCTGTCTCCGCTGATGAGATCGCTCTCCCTGCAATATCTCAGGATGCCGGCGGCATTCGCGGCGCTCATCTTCGAAACACTAGGGAGCGAGGATGTCGAGGTTTGTCCAATGGCAGACTGGGGCCAGGCAGCGACTGACACGAAGCCAAAGAGCGGCAAGATTACCCAAGTCAAAGCCACCTCCATCCGTAGCCTAGACTCATTGATTGGTATTTTGTTGGGGTGTGCCAACGCCGATGAATCCTTCGTCCGCGAGCCAGTCGGCGAGTCGGTCCGGCCAGTGGATGATCGAAATTCGGTCTGACTCATCCAGATTGAACGCGTGCCCTGCGCCCGCATACATGTGCAGTTCTGCAGGACGCCTCGCTGTGCGCAATTGTTCATACAGGGCCACGGCCGGCGCCGCGCAGCACTCATCGAGGGAGCCTGCGATAATGAACGCGGGCGGAGCGTGCGCAACGTCATTCGCCGGTATGCCGAGCGCTCCTGGAAATACCAGAACCTGAAAGTCCGGCCGGTCATTCAACCGATCAACGTTATCCATCGGCGCTGTTAGCTTGATGGCGGAGTTGTCTGCGACCAACGCGACAAGCTCGCCTCCGGCCGAAAAGCCCATGATGCCGACGCGTTTCGGATCGACGCCATATTCCGAGGCATGAGCTCGAACCCATCGAATCGACCGCCGGACATCGGATACCTCGTCATCAAGCGTCGTCGTTGATCCTTCGTCCTGGGCAAGCCGATACTTGAGGACGAAGACCGTTAGCCCATAGCGATTGAGCGCTCGACCGACATTCGCTCCTTCGGATGTCCACACGATCAGTTTGTGGCCACCGCCAGGTACAACGATGACAGCAGTGCCGTTTGGTACGCTCGGCCGAAAGATTGTCAGGGATGGGTTGTGGACGTTGCGGACCCAATAGTCCTGCGCGATCTCGGCCTCTGCGCGCCTGGCTTCTGAACCCGGCGCACCCTTGGGCCAAAGACTGACCACGACCGGCTTTTGCGGAATGTACTGGGCGACTGCTGTGCCACTCGGGATGACGATGACTGACGCAGCCAGACCCAAGGAGGCACAAAAGGAGATGACCCAAGAGCGTCCCAGCGGACTTTTCCTTGTTTGACGACTGTAGCGCACGTCGATGCTAGCGCTCACACCGCAGGAATCCATCAGCAAATGCGGCCAGCGAGGTAGTTAAGGCCAATGTCTTGCTGCCACCTATTGCGGACGTACCGGAGATCACGATCAGCAGCAGTTCCCGGGAGCGGCAGCTTTCCAAGCCTCTTGTACGGGCGGGCAGGGAACGTCTCCGTAGGAACAGAAAACGCAGCAATCGCCTGCCAGCGGGCGCAAGATCGATCCACAGTGCCTGCAATCGTAGAAGAACTGGCATGCGTTGCTGGGCATAGTGTCGGTCGAGACGCACCCACAGTCCGGGCAGGTGATGGTCGAGGAGAATGAGATGCTCATTCCGCCTGTCGCGATCCCGCCGGCATCTGACTCTGACGCAAAAGTGGTCTCACTGGAGCGAGTCAGGCGAGATTGTCGCTCGCACTTCGGAGATTTTGTGGACGGGCAGCGTCGAACCACGCGCATATTCGCGGATCATCGTCTCGCTCGGAGCACGGTAGACGCAATAGAGAGTGTCATCCGTGGCAAAACTTTGCAGCCACTGGATATCGGGAAACTGCTCGCGGATCACCGCCAAGCCCATCTTCGAAGTTTCCTTGAGATCGTCGAGGTCGAGCTGCGCGACGCCGGGCAAGATGCGCTCGATCAGGAAGTCCGGCATGGGAAACTTATACCGCCTGGGGCGGACCGCTGCCAGTGCGCGTGTTCCGACCAAAAGCGAAAAGGGCGATCCTGCGGCTAACGAGATCGCCCTTCTCTGCATGCCTCGCGTCGGGAAACGGAAGGCAGCGCGGGTAACCACCTTGCGCGGTTTTCGTTCCTAGTGCCGTCCGAAGTGATGATTTCGTCGCGATGCCCGCTCTCGCCCATTGCTGACAATCGCCAGGCTTTCGGGCTACGCGACTGAGAGCAACGGCGAGGTGGAGCGGAATTATGCGCACACTGCTTATCGCGGCACTGCTGGTTTCGGCTGTCCCGGGGACTGCGAAAGCTCAGGCACAGCTCAATACTGAAACGGGCCATGGCCTCCTGGATATTTGCTCCGCCACCGATGCGTCTGGACGCGAATGGATGTGCTACGGATACATCCTGGGGATCGCGGCAATGCTGAGCGACATGGGCAGTGTGTGCTTCCCGGCTGGCACGACGCACGCTCAAATAAGAGACGCCGTCGTGAGGGGACTGCAAGCGCACCCGGAGGAACAGAGCCAGCGCCCCGAGATCCTAATCACTAGCTATCTGAGTGCAGCGTACCCATGCCGCCAGAGTTAGCGAAGTGACGCGGTCGCAGATGTCCGCTTTCCAACCGTCCTGGACATTGCCGACCCGGTCAGTTGTCCATCGTTTGAGGCTGCACGATGATCGGCTTCTTCAGCGCCTTAGACCAGCCGGCGACGGCATAGCCACGCTCTTGCAGACAACCTGTCAAAGCCGCTTTGATCGCGTGCTCCTTTTTGGCCCGCTTCATCCTGGACATTCCCCAAGCTCCGCCGACAATTGCGAACGGCAGCAAGACGATCGTGGCGCTCGCGGCCGCGAGCCCGGCATAGCCGCCAGCGGTCGCCGCTGCCCCGCCAATGGCCGCGGTCGTTGCGCCCGCAGCAGCACCCGCCGCACCGGACCCACGCTTGCCAGCTGAATCCAGCTTGCCGTCGACAAGAAGCTTTCGACACTCTGCAACTGCGACGTCGAATTCTGATGGGCTCGCGGCTGGCGCCGCAAGCGTGGGTGTAAATTCGCGCGGACGGGACGAACAACCCTCGCAAAGTAGGCTCGCGGCAAGCGCCGTTCCGATAACAACGCGCATCTCGCATCTCCCCCTCGGGAAATGGTCTAATGAGCACTGTCAGAAGTCAACTGCTCTACGTAACAACAGCATGTCGAACGTCCGCTCCCGACCCCACCCATTGCGACACCCCAAGGGCAGCCAGCCGTGCTATATTGCGCATGAGCATGGAGGCGCGCATGTCCGGCATTCTCGACAAGTTCTACGTTGAACATGGCATTCGGGGTGCGAGGGTAATGGCCCGCTCACTCCAACTCACTGCGACCTGCAATTCAGACGCGGAAATCGATGCAAGCATTGGAATGCTGAAGGACGACCTGGATGCCTGCGCGAGAGAGATGAAGCGCCTGCTCAAGGTCAACAATAGCGGATCGATGTTCGAGGGTTGGTCGCCGGTCAACGATGACGTGGTCAAGGCCTGACGTCCGCTCATGACCCATTGCGGACATTACCCGTAGTTACAGAACGCAGGAATCGCCGTTCCATGCACCGCCACTGTCGAGGCACTTATCTTGTGCCACGATCGGCGAGAGTGTGAACAAGGCGAACATCGTCAGAACTCCCAAGACGAGTCCAAGGATCAGGCGCCGCGACGTTTTCATTTAGTGAGCGTCTACGAAACTGAGAACGACCGCAACGAGCCCAAGGCCAATCATGTCCAACTTTTAAGAACGGACGCACTTTCCTTAAGAATGGCGAATGGACGGGCGGCAAGCGTCACCTACTGTCATCGACGAAGCTTGCTCTGCCAGACCCCATGTTTGAAGGAGCGGGTTTCCGGCTCGGCGTCCGGAGCCCCCGGCGTCGAGCCGTCGCTACCGAGAGGTGTTGCAGCGAAAGCGGACGTGCATCAGTCCACGTCTTTGGGCTCCGGGATGTCCGGTACAAGCCGACGCATGGCGTCATCGGGCTTGTCGTTCGACCTGGTGGGCACGCGAGTTTTCGAGATGCGTCGAAGTTGGTCGAGTGCTGCTCTCTTCGCCATTGACGGGTGTGTCCAGTGCGGCTGCTGACAATTAACGGCTCGACGCCGGAGCGACCCAACGCCGAGCCGGGGGCTATGAGTGGAACATGCCCCGGGCGGACACTAGTCGTGATCGTGACCGCAACGTTGTGCGATCCCGTCACGAATTTTGCGGTTCGCGTCACGCGGGCTCTCCACCGAAATGTTGGGAGCTAACGGCTCGGCGTCCAGGGAGATTTTGACCGTCCGCCGAGCCGGAGACACGAATGTGGGCATGTCCCGCTGCCGGCTATCCGAGAACGAAAGCATCAGTTTTATTGATCACGACGGAGTCTTGCTCGCGAGCGACATTTCGCGACTGATCCGTACGTAAAATGTGCGAGACGGGTGGAAAGCGGACCGCAGGCATCTCGCGGGGCGGATCGGCAAACCGCTCGATCAGAGCCGCCTTTTTGCACCGATCGAGTCGACCGATGATCGCGAAACACCGGAAACGCGATTATCGTCTTTCACCTTTGCAGGCGTTGAGAAGGACATAAGTGCGTTTGTCGCTCCTCAGCCGAGGGCGACGTGTCCTCGAGTCTGTGAAGGCGTCCGGGTTTGGCCCGATGGCAATTCGCCCAACCAAAATGCACTGCACCGCGTCGCTATGACCCCGGGTCAATGGGAGCAGGGCTATGGCAAAGACCATGAGGGCCGCGGTTGTCCGCGAGTTCGACCAGCCCTTAGTCATCGAAGAGGTACCCGTCCCTGAGCCAGGGCCTGGAATGGTCCAGGTGGCAGTCCGAGCTTCCGGAGTATGCCACACGGATCTTCATGCTGCTCACGGTGATTGGCCGGTCAAGCCCACCCCACCGTTCATTCCTGGACATGAGGGCGTCGGCTTCGTGTCTGCGGTTGGGCAAGGAGTTCGACATTTAAAGGAAGGCGATCGCGTCGGCGTCCCTTGGCTACACACGGCTTGCGGTCACTGCACCCATTGCTTGGGCGGTTGGGAAACGCTGTGCGAGAGCCAGCTGAACACTGGTTATTCGGTCAACGGCGGCTTCGCCGAATATGTGCTCGCAGACCCGGACTTCGTCGGGCACCTGCCTTCCAACATCGGCTTCGTCGAAATCGCACCCATCCTGTGCGCTGGAGTGACTGTGTACAAAGGACTGAAGGTTACGGAAGCAAAGCCTGGCGATTGGGTCGTCGTATCTGGGATTGGCGGCCTCGGCCACATGGCCGTCCAATATGCCAAAGCGATGGGCATGAACGTTGCAGCCGTAGACGTTGATGATACGAAATTGGAATTGGCCCGAAGCCTCGGCGCTGCCGTTACTGTCAATGCCACCGACGGCGATCCAGCGGGTTCGATCAAACGCGAGACCGGAGGCGGAGCTCGAGGTGTCCTCGTAACGGCTGTTAGTCCGACTGCCTTCGAGCAAGCACTCGGGATGGTCGCGCGTGGCGGAACCGTTTCACTGGTGGGGCTTCCACCGGGCGACTTTCCGCTGCCAATCTTCAACATAGTTCTGAACGGCATCACAGTCCGCGGATCGATCGTTGGCACACGGCTGGATCTTCAAGAGTCCTTGGACTTCGCTCGCGATGGTAAGGTTGCTGCGACGGTGTCTACCGCGAAGCTGGAGGACATTAACTCTGTCTTCGACAAGATGGAAAAGGGCCACATCGAGGGCCGCATAGTTCTGGATTTGATGGCCTAGTGTCGGAAGGACCCGGAGAGGGAATCGTGAGGCTGTCGGACGAAGAAACGGTCCGGCACATCCTGATCGACGCGCTGTTTTCCCTGTGGTCGACCGCGAACAACCTGAGCCGCATCCGCCCGACCAGGAAGGATCGATATCGCGTTACGGTCTTTGGATCAGCCCGCACCGAGGACGAACACTGGGTTTATGAGGAAGTCGAGCGGATGTGCGCCGCGTTGGCATCACTCGGGTGCGACGTGGTCACGGGGGGCGGGCCAGGACTGATGGAGGCGGCAAACCGAGGCGTCGCGCTGGGAGACCCAGCTAGCGAAGCCCAAAACATCGGCATTCGTGTGCAGTTGCCGTTCGAACAATCGGCCAACCCCTTCGTCCAAGAGGTATTCAGCCACGGCACCTTCTTCACCCGGCTCCACCAATTCGTTCTGATGTCCGATGCCTATGTCGTCGTTCCGGGCGGCATCGGCACGTTGCTCGAAACGACGATGATCTGGCAGTTGGTGCAAGTCCGCCAACTGGATACGCCACTCATTTTGGTAGGGCCGATGTGGCGCGGTCTCATCGATTGGGCGCGTTCGCAGATGCTTCGTCCTGGGTTCGAGCTCGCGGGTTCTGCTGATTTAGACATCCCTGTCTGCGTCGACACAACCGACGAAGTCTTTGTTGTCATTCGGCAGCACCACCGCGAATGGAAGAAGCGCCTCGATGACGCCAATTCAGTCGAACCGGAAATTGAGCCACTTACGACCGGGTCCGGCGATTGAGAGTCTTCAAGAGCCTGCTCGTGTCGCTAATCGGCCTAACGGCGTTGATGTATGCGTTACAAAATCTCGGAGAGATCAGCGAAATGCGTCAGCACATCGACGCTGCCCAATCCGTTGCGATTTCCCCCGCCTTGAGTTGGATCGCCTTCGCGCTGATTACGCTCTGCCAGCTAGTGATCGCCGCCGTGGCATTTATGGGTGCTTGGGAATTGTTCGCTGCGAGGAACGGTTCGTCCGAGCAGTTTAAAGAAGCGAAGACAACTGCGGTTTGGGCAGGTGGATTGTCGCTCCTTTCGTGGTTCGCCTTGGCATTGATGGTTGGGGGCGGACTGTTCCAATGGGGCACTGATAATGGAGAGGCTGCGCTGACGAAGGCGTTCGCGCTAGGCACGACCTCGGCACTGACTATTCTCTTCGTCTGGGGGACTACCGACTGAGGGCGGCATTCGGAATGGGAAACTAAACGGGTAGAGTCCCTCCCGATGTTTCGCCGGTGGGCACGACTTCTATGATTCGATCGTTCGCCTGAATGCGAGGCGGGCCTGGGTCCCATGGAGAAAGGATTTCCGTCCCGCGATAGAGACGAACCGCTCTTCCGTCGCAGACATCCCGCAACGATTGGCCTACCTCATCGGCGGTAGCTTCGCGTTCTCGGAGCCTCACCTCGCCTCGCGTGGTGGCTAGATCTCGGAGATAGTCGGCAAGATGCTCGCCGTAGCTGCTTGCGGCCAAGAGAAGTCCCGTAAAACTCACCGGATTGACCACGACGTTTGCCCCCGCTTGGTGAGCTAGGTCCTCGTTGTCGGCATTTCGTACAGAGACGGCGATCCGCACATCCGGTGCCAATTGCCGAGCCGTCAGTACCGTCAGGATCGACGTGTCATCGCGGCCGCAACTTACGATCAAGCTGCCGGCGCGCTCGATATGAACAGCCCTTTGCACTTCGTCACGTGTAGCATCACCTCGTATTGTGGCGACGCCTGCTCGCTTTGCGACTTCGATCGCTTCCGAATCCGCATCTATGACGACGATCGCGCCCAATTCCGTGCCGGCGGCGAGCAACTCTGCCATCGCATTCTGCCCACTGCGCCCAAACCCGGCGAGGACGATGTGATTGCGTAATGTGTGTTGGATTCTTTTCATGCGCCAGTTCTCCCAGCTGCGCTTGAGCAGAAACTCGGCTGCGGTTCCGAGGAAGATGAGCCATAGGAAAACCCGAATCGGTGTGATCAGGAAGGCGTCGATCAGCCTTGCGCGTTCGCTGATTGGGACGATGTCGCCATAGCCAACCGTCGTCACTGTGATCATGGTGAAATAGATCACGTCCGCGAACGAGAGATGACCATCAGTGTTGTCCCGCAGACCGCCGCGGTCGAACCATAACAGCGCAAATGCGACGACGAGCAACACAATTGCGATGGCAACGCGTACTGCGAGACCATGCCAGGCGCGCAATGACCGCCGTTGCAGCGGCTGAAGTTCCGGCCGTCGAAACATCAGCTCAAAAATCGCACAGGTCGGGTTAGAACGCGAGGCGCCGACTGCGTCGGCGGTTCGTAGGCTCCAATGTCTGCTTTCAACTGAAACGGAATGTGCGGTGGCGTCGCGGGGCAACTTTGTGCCTTAGGTAGCTGTCCAGATTCCTCCCGATTTTCTGAAGGCCCGATGAATCGATATCAGCGCTAGCGTCGGTAGACGATCGTCTGTTGCTTCTGCGTGAGAACAGTCAGGAGCCCTGACGATGACCGCATTGCACGCTCCAGAAATCCCAGAGCGTTCCTCCTACCGAGAGCTACAAATCATATTCAGCTCAAGAGACGGATGTGTCTGGGCAAGCTGGCCAAATGGCGTTGCGGTGAATTTGGGCGGTCACCACGTGGTGACAGAAATGATGCGAGACTTTCTTGCCCAAGACGCGCTCGGCGAACGCCTAGAAGCGGCACACAACTCCGGAGAAGAGACAACCATCTGAAACTAGGGCGAATCCCCGCCAATTATCAGTATCGATGTTCAGTTACTTGGGTCTGACGTCGGCGTATCTCCGAAGAGTGCACCGAGCCCGTGGCTCCGGTGTGCGTGGGCGGCTCGGCCTTGCCCCTGGGCCGGGCCGCTTGATCTGCCAGCGACGTCAAAAACAAGACGTTGGACGGGCATCAACTAACGTCTGCTTTCCACGAACGGCAGGTTGGAGAGATTGGAGCGACCAGGTGTGGAGGATGCCTGACCGCTCCGATCGGATTGAGTTGCCATCCATCAAATCAAGAAGCCGCACGATGGTGTTGTCTCCCAAAACGAACTCTACAGTCTCTGCTTCGGGCGCGATTTTATCGTCCCAGAGGTTGTTATCATTTAAGCTGTTTCGGACGATGAGGCGCTTGCAGAGGCTCGCACCAGAGGGTCATTCACCAATCCCGAGGTCTGGCGAGGTCATCCGCTCGTTGGCGTGATCCCCCCAGAATGAATCGATAGGAATTGATGGGGAACGGGAGGCGGTGTTACGTTACCCCACACGTTGGGGGGTCGCGAAATGGCAGAATACCGCCGTGCTGTAGCGCAGGGTGAAAACAGTGGTCTCTGGCACAACCACGAAGAGTGTAAGGGCTACCCAACCCGCAACTTTGCAATCCGGATTAGCACGCCCAACGACGATCAGCTTTGCTCACGTTGTGCCACGCTAAAAACGGGGGGTTCCGTTACGGACTAGGTGTTCTTCGGTGGGCGTCGCGCCCACTCGCAGGCTCAGGTCTTATACGGGTTTTTAGGAGGCTGATTGGCTCTATCTTTTGACCGTTGCGCGTCAGCCCTGCTGGCCGCGTAGCAGGTGACTGGAGCGGGCCGGCCTTGGACGAGTTCGGACCGCTTCAGTTGCCACGCACCGCATCTGAATCGCGCTAGTTGTCGCTGCTGGGCAAGGCTCTGCGTCAATGAGTAAACATGGATGCGTTCTGTCGAATACCCGGTAGCGGAGCACGTCCACGCTCGTGTCTCCGGCTCGGGGAACGGTCCAAAGTTCCCCCCGACGCCGAGCCGTTAGCCTAACGTCTGCCGAATGTCGGTCAGGATCGCCTGCAGCTCATCAAGGGTCTCAGAGGCGGCGCTTTGACGCAGCTCGGCGAGACGGGCTTCGACATGGGTTAGCAGCGTGAGAGCCTCAGCCCTCTCCGCCTGCAAGTGGTGCAGGGGAAAATTGGGTCGGTCGGTCGGGCCAACGCAAACCCCTTTCAATGGTCCCTTCAGCAGGGGCAGTGGTTCGACCCATACTCCAAACCTGTGTCTGCATCCTAAATTTCCGCCATGGTTCAGCGCGGCTGCTGCTTCTCACTGCGGACGCACTGGTCGCCCGTCATGGCCTCGCAGCTAGGGTTGAGCGGTGAAGGCTGTCCGGGCTGCGCGTTCGCCTTCAGGGAGTCGGCAAGGTTCTTATGGGGCGCACCCTCCGGCAAGCTGTCCCACGGGTTCGATGAGGTCGTCCGTGGCGGCGGGTCGGCTTGCGGAGGCGGATCGTCGGTCGTTGGCTCCGCTACCTGCAAGGCCAAAGCTAGCAGAAGCAACATGGCGTCACTCCCATCGGTGATGGGGCATGCACCGCGCAGTTTCGAACGCGAGACACACCTCGCCACCAAGCTAAGTTGTTGATCTATCCCGGCAATCCGAATGATCCCTTATTGTGATCAGCAATAAACCCGATGTTCGCCGTGCTGCTACCGAGCGAACCCGTGCAGCGGAGTATGCGAACGAAATCTTTCGCTCCGGCACCGAGCCATGCACCCCAGACGCCGGAGCTGCACACCTACACGTTGCTGATCATCGATGAGGAAGTAGCTTCGCCTTGGGTGATACTCATCGAAGCTGCGGATGATCCGGACGCGGTGATGCTCGCTCGAACACACCATCCTCTCAGGCGTCGAGAGCTTTGGCTACGACACCGTTTGGTGGCCGAGTTCGACTAGGGCGCGCCGGGGGATGGTTGAACATTCGCAGGATGGCGAAGCGGACACCGGAGTCGGACGTTCGGACCTTAGGTCTCATTTGGGTGGAAAGCGGACATAAGCCCACGCCTTGAAGACTCCTGGGCGGGGCTCAGTAATCCACTCGGTATGCCGCTGCCGCCAGCGGCACCCCAGCCCCGGACAGCGTTATCCCGCAATTGCGGACATTCATGCGGTCCCTTTGGGGGTATCCCCGAATTGCGCGCATTCCTGGTCGCGAAGATGTAGCCGTCCGGGCCCGCGCGGCCCAGACGCGGGCAGAAAGGCAGGTGCCCGGTGGCAACTCGTCTATTTCACAGCAGCGCCCTTGTCTTTGCTGGCCTGCTAGTTGCCTTGCCCAACCCATCAATGGCGCAACGCTACGGCGGACACGGCGGAGGCTGGCACGGCGGTGGGTGGCATGGCAGTGGGTGGCATGGCAGTGGGTGGCATGGTGCAGCCCCTTACGGCTACGCACATGGCTACAGGGGTGGGTACGGCTACGGCGCTTATCGCCCCTACTACGGCTATCGACCCTACTACGGATATGGTGGCTACCACCCCTATTACGGTGGGTACTACGGTTACCCGTATTACGCGGCCTTGGGGGTCTTACTTGGTTCGGTTTTCGCCCCGCCGCCCGTTTACGCCTATCCTGTGGCCCTTCCGCCGCCACCACCATCGGCGCCGGCGCCAGCGACGCAACAGTGCCCGGACGGCTCAACGGTACGGGTAGGAAGCTATTGCCCGTCGCCGCCTCAAGCGTCACCCGCACCCCAGCCCATGCCAGAACGGGTTCCGCGTGGCTGACGACACGGTGAACCCGGCCAGCAGCTTACGGCATCACCCGCGAACGCTGTCCAGGCGTGTCGCAATAATGAAAGACCCGGGCAAACGTTAATGCCCGCTTTGGGTAGAAAGCGGACACTTCCTCATGAACTTTGATTGCTCCGTGCACGGAGCAACGACTTGACTCGGTCCGGACGGCAATTGCCGGCGGGCCCGAGTCACGAAATGTCAAAAATCGGTCGCGTTAGCGAAAGGTGGCATGAATGCTGGATGCCACACTGCTGAAGAGATGCGGCTCATCGACTTACCTTTCGTCGGAAATCGCTCAATTCCGCGAGGGCGCGCGAATGGAGTTTGATTGGGATGTCGACCAACTAGCTAATGTTCGAGAGAGTCCCTCGCGTCGTCGCTTCATTTTCGCGCTTAAACTTGTCAGCATGATCGCATTGTTGATCGGCGCAGGGTTCCTCGTTCACCTTGGCTCGACGCTGATGTGACGGACTTGCCAGGAGAATGAATTGCGCCTGAAGATACTGGTGTCGGCTGCAATCGTGGCTGCGTTCCCCGGGGGCTCCTACGCTGCGCCAATTCAGGTCGAGCAGGGCCTGAGCTTTCTTGTTGGCGAATGGACGATACCCGGCTTCGAGGGCCGCTATCGGGACAGCTGCACTTGGTTTGAAGATCACGCCTTCGTCGTCTGCGACACCATGGACGGGAGGCGCGGCAAACCTCAGCGGCATGTCGCAGCGATTGGCTGGTCCACCGCGCGTGGCAACTATACCTACTTAGGCTACGGACAGGACGGTTCCAGCCGCGTGCAGGATTGCTTCGCCAACCCGCAAAAGGGCCTTACCTGTCTAGACGAGAGCCGCGGGAGCGACGGACTGACGCAGTTGCGGACCTATATCTGGCCGACAGCAACGGGTCTTGGGCTCCGGCAGGAGCGTTCGGTCAACGGCAGTCCGTGGAGTGACGTCGGCCAGGTGCAATACGTTCCAAAGAAGTGAAAGAAGCTCGGTCGCATCGGAACTAGAGATCCCCAATTGGCCGCTAGCGGACCGTCCGCTTATGTCCGCTTTCGACCCATTGCGGACATCAATCGAGGCGAGCCGCTACCGGATCAGCACTTCAGAGCACTCTCACCACTCAACTTCGTGACTGAACCTAGTCACGGCCTTGGCCGATCGTCACCGGCTCATGATGAGGCGAGTTGAACGGAGGCATCCGCGCGGATCCGCGCCAGCGGTTGATAAACTGATGCTTCAGCGCTGCCGCGACGTGAAGGAGGATTAGTGCCACGAGAAGGAAGGCGGCGATCTCGTGCACACCGCCTGCAAGCTCACCCGTTTCCTTGCTGACGCCGGGGATCACCGGCACCTCGATGCCGCCCAATAACGGTGTCGTCGGACTGGTCGCAAACCCCGATACCGCAACGAAACCTACGATCGGCATTGCGATCAGCAGCGCGTAGAACAGACGATGATTCCAGACGGCCGCAACGCGTTCCCAAGCTGGCAGCTCGGGCGGAAATGGTGGAGGCGGATTCTTCAAGCGATAGGAGAGCCGCGCCAATGCGGCGACGAAGATCACGACCCCGATCGTCTTATGCCATATGAAGATGTTGTCACGGCTTGGTCCGTCTTCGGACAAACCAAAGCGGAAGCCGAGATAAGCCTGCAACAGCACCAGCGCGACCGTAATCCAGTGCAACGCGACCGCCGTATTCGAATAGCGTAGCACCGCTTCCTGCGGCGCTGTGTCGGGAACGCTCGTCATAGCCTTTCCCTCCTCTCGGGTAGGGAAAACGCAGAGGATCGGCCGCCGGTTTCCGCGGGACTTTGTTCGTGCGGCTAGCGTCCGCTTTCCACCCAAAGCGGACCTAAAACATGATGGGTCTACGATCCTCCGCGACTACTTGTTACCCGAGCATTTCGCGCGCCGCAGTTCTGCGCGACCGACAGAATGTTGAAGAGAGCATCGACTGGTGCAGTGCCGAAGTCGATGCAGATCCAAGTCTCATCCACCGTCACGCTATGGATAAAACCGCTCAGTTCCTCCGGCCTGAACGTTGCAGGATCAGTCGGAGGCATCCACCGATTGAACCACCAGCTCACGAGCTTCCCGGTAAACGCCCCGTCGTGGTCCAGTCGTACATCGTCCCACCACAAATCCTCGAATTTGACGCCGAGGTTCGGCGTATTGAGTGAGAAAGTGGGTAACTTATCGGCCCGCTTGCGAGGCACTAGATCGAGCCATTCCGTCATCGGATCGCCAAAGCTGATATCCGGAACGTAAGTCTTACCGAACAGATTGGATTCCGGCCTCTCGATCCGCCGATCCACGTGAGCGTCGGATCTCTTCGCACGGTGAAGCGCGACCATGTCGTCATACTGTTCGATATAGTCGTCGCGGACTGACTTGATCGCTTCACGCACATTCATGGTGATGCGCCATTGAACGGCACGCATTGATGGATCGCTAACGCCTCCTTTGGGTGGAAGGCGGACATTGCATGCATGGGAGCACGGCGCTGACACTCATACTGCACAATACCCGTCATCAAGCGAGCACGTGACCGACCCCGATACCTGGCCAGCACTGATCCGCATTAATTCACCTTCGCAACGACGTTTGACTCGGTGTGCTTAGCTACCCATTCTAAGTGTTCGCCGTGGCCTTCGCCCGGGTCGCGACGGAGTTCCTATGATTGCGCTGCAATCCGTTGATTATGAATCTCTCTTCGGAGCCTCCCCCAATCCGTACGTCCTGATGGACGCAGACCTTACCATCGTCACAATGAACGACGCGTACCTGACGACGACGATGCGCCAGCGGGGGGATTTGGTTGGGCGGCTAATGTTTGACGCCTTTCCAAGCGATCCCGAGTCCGAGAGTCACCGTTTACTTCGAAGCTCGCTCGAGAGGGTTCTGCAGACCGCCGAGCGCGACGAGATCGCGCTGATTCGCTACGATATCGAGCTGCCAGCTGGGGAATATGAGGAGCGGTATTGGAGTGCGACCCACGTGCCGCTGCTCATTGAAGGCAAGGTCGCTTACATCCTCCAGCACACGGTCGACGTAACCGAGCTACATAGCCTCCGAAAGCTAGCGGCTAAGACGGGTCTCCATGCCCGTGAGGAGACCGGCCTCTTCCAACGGGCGAATGCAGTGCAGGAGGCCAACCAGAGCCTCGCGGAGGAAACCCACCGACTACGCACGATGTTCGAACAAGCACCGGGTTTCGTCGCGGTGCTCAGTGGTCCCGATTTGCGCTTCCGCCTCGCCAATGCCGCATATCGCCGGCTGGTCGGCGGACGCGAAGTTATTGGGAAGCCGCTCGCCGAAGCCTTGCCCGAAGTCGTGGACCAGGGCTTTCCTGCACTGCTGGAGAAGGTACGGACGAGCGGCGAGCCCTTCATCGGCCGGGGCGCGCTCGTGCAGTTAGAGGCGGAAGGCTGCGGACCGCTCGAGGACCGGTATTTGGATTTCATCTATCAGCCGATTAGCACCAGCGAAGGCAACGGCGTGTTCGTCCAGGGCTACGACGTTACTGACCAGCGCCGAGCAGAAGAGCACCAACAGCTTTTGATCCATGAGCTCAATCATCGGGTGAAGAATACGTTGTCGATCGTGCAGGCGCTGGCCATGCAGTCATTCAACGACCGCGCAGATCCATCGGGCGCCCGCCAGACGTTCGACGCGCGCCTGAATGCTTTGTCCGCCGCGCACAACTTGCTGACGACGCAGAATTGGGAACGAGCAGGGCTGCTCGAGATTATCAAATCGTCAGTCTCGGCGACCGCAGGAGCGAATGCCAATCGCGTGTCGATCCGTGGCCCGGACATCCTTATTGCGCCACAGACCGCAGTTTCACTCGCCATGGCGATCCATGAGTTGTGCACCAACGCGATCAAATACGGTGCGTTGTCCAATGACACAGGCACGGTTGATGTTCACTGGACCGCGGGTGTCGCTCATTGCGGTGAAGTGGACCTCGACATCGACTGGAGTGAGCGCGGTGGGCCGGCGGTAGTGCCGCGGTCACACCGAGGGTTCGGCACCCGCCTTATCGAACGTGGGCTTTCAGCGGAGCTTCGTAGTACGGTCTCGCTGGAATTCCGACCAAGCGGCGTTCATTGTACCATTCGAGCCAAGCTACCGGCAGTCGCCTAATGAGCTTTTGCGGAGCGCTGGTTCTTATTTTGGAAGACGAGCCCATCATAGCGCTCGCGCTGGAGGATTTACTCATCGGCGAAGGCGCGTCGGTGCGCCATGCGTCGCGAATTGGGGAAGCACTCGAGGTTCTTCTCGCTGAGAATGTTGACTCGGCCATACTCGACGTGAACGTGCATGGGATGCTCAGCTATCCAGTGGCGGAATTGCTCTCTGAACGGCGAATCCCGTTCATCTTTGCGACCGGCTATGGCGACCGGGCGCACCCGCAGCAGTTCGCTGACATCCCGACCATAGCCAAACCTTATAGTGTTGAAGACCTGCGAAGGGCCTTCTCGCGGGTCATGGCCTAGCTCGTCCCGATTCATCTACAGCCAAGATCGAGGCCATCTCCCCAATGAAAGTCTGACCGCGTGCAACCGTCCGCAATGGGTCGAAAGCGGAAATAAAGAGGGCCGCCGAAGCGACCCTCTCAATTGTCATAATCCCTGTTTAGGCAGCCTGCTTCCACTGGGGCTGCAATTCGTTGTGCGACGGGCATTCGGCGATTGAACCCTGCGGCAGTCCGGCGAGCTCGTTGGCGAAGCCGTGGTTCACGTCGCGATGGTGGGCTTCGTCGGCTCGGACGACCAGTACCACGTCGCGCAGCGTCGCATCGTCCGGCAGTCCCCAATACCGCTTCGCGATTTCTGGCGCAGGCACATTCTCGGAGCGGCCCTCATCGATCTCCGAAAGGTAGTGTGTATAACTGATCACCGCCTCTTCCTCGAAATAGCCGACAACGCGATGCGCGGTTTTCGAGTTGATGAGATAGAGCGCGAAAAAGAAGCAATAGAACACCCACTGTGCGCCGATGATTACGGCGCGCTCGAAGAACGTCGGCTTGCTGATTTCGATGAAGGTCATCAGGTGCATGCGCTCATTTTCCGCCTCGTCCATTAGGGTGCGGATCCAGCCTCGGTCGTCGCAGATACGGCGCAGGCAATGGAGATGGTTGATGGTCGCTCCGACCATGCCTGGAACAGCTGCGACGGTTTCGAGAACCACCGCGCGGTGTCCGTAGCGCTCCGCGAAGAAAGTGTCGGCACACCAGCGCAAAGCCCTCGTGAACCCGAACGCAACGCGGTCCGACAACCCTTTGGGCTGATGATGGACGGAAAGGTCGATGAAGGGCGCAATCATTTCGAACTAACTCCTCGCTGCAAACGGCTGGTCCGCCGTTGAAGGGGGAATTAGCTGTGCCGCTGATCCCTGCGAAATACGCATTGTCGCGTACGTAGATCTGCGTAACCAAAGATGTAGGCGACGGTCAGCGGCCAGGATCAGTGTCGGGCTGCTCCACCGCATTGCTGATCGCCGTATCAATGACGCGAAGCGAGCGCTTGCGGCCTTCAGCTTCCACCCTGCGGCGATAACGCGTCAGGCGCCGCACGAGATCGCGGCCTGCCTCATCGGCCTTGTCTTTCGGGATAGGCAGGTCGAACTTTTTCATAGTGGCCGCAATTTAGCGACTGGTCCGATGTCTTTGGATAGGTATGTTTCCGAACTGGTGGGTCGCTCATGAAACTGCCTTTGGCGCCGGTCATTGCTATGAGACGTTCCATGGACCAGCCGACTTCTGAACTGAGCCTGGAAGCTGAGGCCCACCTGCGGTCCATCCTCGCGACCGTACCCGACGCGATGGTCGTTATCGATGAAGTGGGCACGATCCTTTCCTTCAGCGCGGCTGCCGAGAACATGTTCGGCTACGCTGAAGCCGAAGTTGTCGGACAGAACGTTAGGATGCTGATGCCGTCGCCCGATCGGGAGCGCCACGATCAGTATCTCGTTAATTACCTGGCGACTGGCAAACGCAAGATCATCGGCATCGGCCGAGTGACCACGGCGCTTCATCGCGAAGGGAACACCTTTCCGATTGAGCTTTCGGTCGGCGAAGCGTGGCTGGGCGAACGCCGGATTTTTACTGGGTTCATCCGCGATCTTACCGAACGGCAGCAAACGCTGCTGAGGCTTCAGGACTTGCAATCCGAGCTGGCGCACGTTGGTCGGGTAAGCGAAATGGGAACGCTCGCGTCATCGCTCGCGCATGAGCTCAATCAGCCGCTCACGGCAGTGGCGACCTACTGCGAGAGCGCACGCGATCTCCTTGACCATGGACCGGATCGCGGAACGCTCGAGATGGTGAAGGAGGCACTGGACGAGGCAGCGCAGCAAGCCATCCGTGCCGGCCAGATCGTTCGTCGCTTGCGAGACTTCTTGAGCACTGGCGAAACGGAACGTCACGTCGAGAGCCTGCAACGCCTCATCAATGAGGCAAATGCACTCGCGCTTGTGGGCTCCCGGGAACATGGCATCGACGTGCAGCTGGATCTCGACCCTGCTGCCGACGAGGTGCTCGTCGATCGCATTCAAATCCAGCAGGTGCTCGTGAACCTCATCCGCAACGCGATTGATGCGATGATGGAGAGCGAAGCACGCTGCCTCACCTTACGCACTAGGCGAGATGGAGCGACACTGGTGGAGATTGTCGTCGACGACACTGGCTCAGGTATAACCGACACGATTGCGCCGCAACTTTTTCAGCCTTTCGTGACCTCAAAAGATAGCGGGATGGGGATCGGCCTGTCGATCTGCCGGACCATCGTCGAGGCGCACGGCGGTCGTATTTGGTTCGAACCGGGAGCGAAGGGCGGCACTGCATTCCACTTTACCGTTCCAAGCGGAGACCGAACACATGAGTAGTGAAGAGCTGCGCCTAGTTCATGTCGTAGACGATGACGAGGCGATCCGTCGTTCGGTCAGCTTCGCACTGAAGACCTCCGGCTTTCGGGTACGCGTCTACGAAAGCGGCAGCGAGCTTCTGAAAACCGTTTCGGATGATCTTGAGGCTGGATGCATCTTACTCGACATCCGGATGCCGGGAATGGACGGGCTCGAAGTGCAAGAAGCATTGAAGAGCAAAGGCGTCACTCTGCCGGTAGTAATAATGACGGGCCACGGTGACGTTGGGCTCGCAGTGAGGGCCATGAAGGCGGGAGCGATCGATTTCATCGAAAAGCCGTTCCAGAAGGCTGTGCTGCTCTCTGCGATCGAGCAAGGCATAAGCCGGCTAAAACAGTCATCGATTAACGTTCGCGATGCGAATGATGCGGCAATTAAGCTCCAGCTTCTAAGCCCGAGGGAGCGCGAGGTTCTAGCTGGACTTGCCAAGGGTCTACCGAACAAATCGATCGCTTACGATTTGGGAATCAGCGCCCGCACCGTCGAAATTCACCGCGCCAACATGATGGGCAAGCTTGGCGTGAAGAGCCTTTCGGAAGCACTTCGCATCGCTTTCGCTGTTGAGGACGAATAGGGCGACTATGGATCATTACGTATAGAGCAAAGCGCCGCTGGCGGGCCATCGAAGCTGCACCAACGCGAAACGATGGAGTCGGATGATGAGCGATCGCCTAACCCGGGAACAGCTGATTGCCCGCAACGAAGTGGTAGCCGCACCACAGCGTGCATGCCGGGATCAGAGCTTCGAGCTTCCGACGGGCATTTACATTGCAATGGCATTGATGTTCGCCGGCTTCGTTGCCGTGCTCGGTCTCGGCTTTCGAGGTGGTCACATGAGCGTCGTCTACGGCGTGATCTTCGCCTTTATCGGGGCGTTCTTCGCCGTCCCGGCGCTGTTTCCCCGGATGGTACCCAAAGAGAGCCGTAAGAAGGCGCTCAGCTGGTTTGCGTTTGGGCATCGCGGCATCGCGACTGCAACAGGACGCACAACTGCTCGCGACGCGACAATCCTCGTGCTTCTGTTGCCGTTCCTAATACTCTGCTTCGGGATCTCCGTAGCTGCGATCGCTGCGATGATCTGAGCAACTTGGCGAAAGGCATCATCCAATTGCTGATCTGACTCAAATTAGGTTAAGAACAACACGCTGTCGCGTGACAACTACGGGGGCCGAAAATGGCAACTCGCGCGGACAAATCAGAGCGTTTTGAATCAACGGCCGATCCAATTGGCAACGTCCTGAAATGGATATTGCTCGCGGTGGCGATCACCTGCTTTGGCCTACTTGGTTGGGCTACGGTCCTGACCTACGAGCAAGCCCCACCACACCCGAGAGTCTTCACCGATCGCTCGGGCAATGTGATCATGTCCGCCGAGGACATCATCGCGGGGAAGGGCGGCTTCCAGAAAGCCGACCTCATGGATTACGGCAGCATCTACGGCATGGGGTCCTATTTCGGTGAGGATTATACTGCCTCAACCTTGGTCCGGCTCGGAGTGCTCACTAAGCAGAGCCTCGCTAAAACTTCCGCGACGCCACCAGGCACAGCTGCGCCAGCCAATGCTTCACTTGCTGCAACCGGACCTGAGGGGAGCCCTCCGGAGCCGACCACGGCACCAGCAGCGTCGCCCGCTGATGCGGTAGCCAATGCGGCCGCCACGGCGACCATGCAAAAGCAGCTTCAGGGAATCGACCTGACTCAGCCGAACGTCATATTACCCGACGCGGTCGCGCAAGCAGTGCGGCAAGTACAGGCGGAACTCACGACCAAATTGAATACGAGCAATCTCTCCGCGGGCTGGGTTCCGGCTAGGAGTCTCGATCCCACGCTGCGCAAGCAAACCGCCGACTTCATCATCTATTCCGCAATCACCACCGTCGCTCGTCGACCGGACCACCCGAACGTTTCCTGGACTGAAAACTGGCCATACGAGCCGTCTGTCGGCAATACGCCCACCACCAACACCTTCCAGTGGACCTGGATCAGCTTCTGCTTCACCTTTTTTGCGATGGGGTTCGTGCTTTGGCTCTATCGAGCCTATCTCGAACACCCCGACGACGCGGCGAGAGAAACCGGCCTTGCGATCTATAGGGCATTGACGCCCAGCCAGGTTAAAACGGGCAAATACTTCGTTGTGGTCGCACTAGTGTTCCTGGCATCCCAGGGCGCGGGCGCTATCATGGCTCATTCCTATTACGACCGCGCGACTTTCTACGGCGTCCAACTCAACTACATCCTGCCGTTCAACTTTCTCAGGAGCTTTCACATCCAGGCGCCGATCATCTGGATCGGCCTGGGCTGGATTGCGAGTGGCCTTTTCATCGCGCCAGCTATTGCGGGTGGACGCGAGGCTAAAGGCCAAGGGTTCCTGGTCGACCTGCTCTTCTGGGTGTCGCTGTTCGTTGTAACCGCCGCGCTTGTCGGCAATTACCTTGGTATCCAGGGCGTGATCGATCGAGGCTGGTTCTGGTTCGGTAATCAGGGCCTTTCGTACATCCAGCTCGGACGCTTCTGGCAGATCCTGTTCTTCGTTGCGCTGCTTAGCTGGAGCGGGCTCATGTTTCGCGCACTCTGGCCGTCGAAGGATGTCTTGGTCGAAGCCACGCGACAATTCTGGACCGGCAAGATCCGCCTTGAACATTTGATTTGGGCCGCCACCATCAACGTCGCGGTCCTGTACGTCTTCGGTATGATTCCACTGACCGGAGTAGGGCATTCTTTCACCCTGACAGATTTTTGGCGTTGGTGGGTCGTCCACCTTTGGGTGGAGCAGTCGTTCGAGTTCTTCGCAGTGGCGATGAGCGCATATTTGCTGATGTCACTCGGGCTAGTGTCTCGAAAGCTTGCAGAGCGATCCGTCTACCTTGAGCTGATCCTGATCTTCCTCGGCGGTGTGCTTGGCACAGGACATCATCTTTATTGGGCGGGAGGTCCGAGCATGTGGGTTCCGCTCGGGTCCATGTTCTCGTTCATCGAAGTGTTGCCGCTCGTGCTGCTCATTCTCGAGGCGATTACACAGCACCGTCTCATTAAGGGTGCGGGTGCGACGTTCGATTATGGTCTCGCATATCTCTACATCCTTGGCTCGGCCTTCTGGAATTTCGTCGGAGCCGGCGTTTTCGGTGGTGGCACGCTCAACGCTCCGCTCGTCAATTATTACGAGCACGGGACCTTCCTGACGCTCAATCACGCTCACACCTCGCTGTTCGGTGCATTCGGGCTGCTTGCACTTGGCCTGATTTATTTCTGCCTGCGTTACCGCGCCGGACCTCACGCGGACTTCAATGAAGCGCCAGGGCGCATAGCATTCTGGTGCTACAATGCTGGCCTCGCGATGTGGATCTTTCTCCACTTCTTCCCGATCGGCTGGCCGCAGCTCAACGCGGTTTCTGAGCATGGCCTCGCGTGGGCGCGCAGCCAAACATTCTATGACCAGACTCGCTTCTGGCAGTGGATGCGTCTCCCGGGCGATGTCGTCTTCTCCGCTGGAGCACTGATCATGGGATGGGACTTCCTAATGAAGCTCGGCAAACCTCGGGGACAGAGGGCGGACTCAACCAGCCGCGCAGCCCCCGTTCCTGCGGAGTAAATGCAGGCTGGAGTTACGGTGACGGGCCCTGAGAGACGAAAGGTTACCCGGGGGGAGCAGATGCTTGCCCTGCGCAAGAGGCGGATGGCGGCGGCACCTCCGTTCCTCCGGGGTGGCTTTCGGCCGTTCTTTTTCGGCGCAGCGCTCTGGGCAGTGATTGCGATCGTACTCTGGCTTGCCGAGCTGTCTGGCAAGCTCAGTCTTCCCACCGGATTCAACCCCGTCGCCTGGCATCGTCATGAGATGCTCTTTGGGTTTGTAGGTGCGGCGGTTGCAGGCTTTCTCCTCACGGCCATACCAAACTGGACTGGAAGACTTCCTATCGCGGGGACGCCGCTCCTTTCGTTGTTCGGCTTGTGGGCGGCGGCGCGCGTGGCGGTTCTCTTTTCGCTTGCCATCGGACTATGGCCGGCAGCGATCTTCGACATCGGCCTTTTCGCGTCACTGGCGCTGCTCGCCGCAAGGGAGGTCATCGCCAGCAAGAACCGAAATGTTCCCATCGTAGCGCTTGTGCTGATGTTCGGTGTTGCTGACGCGGCCGACTATTTGGAGGTCAATGGTACCCTTTCCGGCGGCGTTGGATGGCGCGGCGCAATTGCCCTCGTGATCATCATGATCTCGCTGATCGGGGGCCGCATCATCCCGTCGTTCACGCGGAACTGGATGATGAAGAAGCGCCTGACGACTTTGCCCACACAGCCCCAGAGCCTCGATTTGCTCATCATCGCATCGACGGCTGCGGCAATGCTCTTCTGGATCACATTCCCAAATGACCATCTCACAGGATGGGTGCTCATTCTCGCGGCGGCCGGACAGGCGATCCGTCTCTCACGTTGGGGAGGCGTGCGCGCGTATGGAGATCCGTTGGTCTTAGTGCTTCACCTTGGCTACGTCTGGATCCCCGTCGGACTTTTGCTGCTCGGCCTTGGCTTTGCGGGCCTCGACATCCCGGAGAGTGCTGGAGTCCATGCTCTAACTGCCGGTGCAATGACGACGATGATCCTCGCGGTGATGACTCGTGCCAGTCTCGGCCACACGGCGCGCGAGCTAAAAGCGTCGCCGCTGACCGTTGCTGGATACGGTTGCGTTACCGTTGGGGCCGGACTGCGGGTCGCAGCCTCTATTCGGCTGGGCACCTACGCCGCAATGCTCGATAGCGCTGGTTTGTTATGGGGCGCCGCGCTCCTGCTGTTCCTCATCGTTTACACGCCAATTCTTTGGCGACCTCGGGTTGGCGAACAATGATGCGTTTGCGCGGGAAACCTAGCTCGTTTCGAACTTGAGGAATGTCTAACGTCAGCTTGGGTTGAAAGCAGACGTAAGCAGACAGGCCGCTAGCGGCCAAATGCTGTCGCTTCGCGAGTGGGAGTTTTGCGGGATCAGCGGTTCGACAGGTCGCCCCCGCTGTCGAACCGCCTACCTTCCGATGCGTAGCACCAGGCTGGGCAGTGTCGTCACCCAAACGGGTGATGCAGACTTAATCGCGTGCAACTCGGCTTACTCAAAGGCCGCGAACGGGATCGAATTACCGCGATCGCGGCCGAGTGTCACACCAAACGAGACACGAGCAGCGAAAGCTCAGATTGGCGATTGGTGGAGGTTTTCGAAAGCACCCGCTTGAGTGTGAGCGAACGGTCTCGCGAGATACATTGTACCTGCGCGCAATCTCTGACGGAGTAAGCCCCTCGGCCACGGCCCGCGCTACGCGAGCCTCGGCTGGTGTAAGGTCGAACAGAGCTGAAATGATGTTCGCATCCGGCAGCAGGTCGTTTCGTGCTCGCGAGATTACAGCGAAAATCGCAACGTCGCTGAACAGTTGCAGCGCATCGCGCGCCGCCGGCACGAGATTGAGAATTGCGCGACCGACTTTGCGCTCATCGCGCAACGGGATGGAGATCCCCGGGCCCTGTCTCGCGATGTTCTCGATAGCGTTGGCTAAGCGAGCGTCAGCGCTCGCATCATTCAGTTTCAACCGAGCCGGGCTGTCATGGATTAGCGAACCGAGGTGGCCCTGAAACTCACTGCTGGCCGCACGGAGTCGTCCATTCGCGTCGAGTAAGCCGATAGCACTTCCAACGGCGTTGAAGGCTTCCAGCAGGCTGTTTTGGCGCGCGGTCTCAACCTCGCTACTCAGCACTGCGGCCCGACACAGGTGAGGGCGCAGCCGATCGAGGAACGTGGTCGCGTCTCGGGAATGCTGATGGCTGGCAAAGCCCTCGATTGCGATCACCATCGCATCATCTCGCCCGCCTTGGATCAATGTGGCCGCCCCGGCCGAACAGCCGCGTGGGTTGAGGAACTCGGCATACATCGGCAGGGTTCTGAGCTCGTCGTTCGTGTGCAAGTCGCTATCAGTGAGAAACCCTGCATGATCTGCGCGCTGGAGAAGCCTCGAGACACGAGTGTTGTGCTCGTTCCAGCCCGCTCGGTCGAACTCGGCGGTGATCTCGGCGACGTCGGGTGATGATTGAAGGGTCAGCTGGCTGGCAGTGCTGCGGATTAGGTTGCCGCCCATTGCGCCCAATGCTTTCGAGATGCTCTGGAGCGCTTGCGGCCATTTCTGCGGGAAGGCGCCCGCTTCATAGATATCGCCGATGATCTCGTCCGTACTCGACAAGTGCGCCCCCACAGTCGTCCTTGATTGACGACTAGAGGTGAAGAAATTTCTGGCGAATGCAATTGTTTATCACCCGTTTGGGGCATGCGCTGACGGCACTCGTCGACGATAGGACAATCGACTCTGACAATCCATGTCCGCTGGCGGCTCACCGCTGGGTCAGCATTGATCGGGTTCAGTTACGCGGAGGCCACATGCGCCAGGAAACATTTGCCAGTGAAGCGGACAAATGCCGGAGCTTGGCACCTCGATATTCGGGTCGTCCTGAACAGCGGCTGCTCATCAATCTCGCTGCGGCCTTCGAGGAGCTCGCGCGGAAAGAGAATGGCGAACGTGGATTTAGCTAAAGGCTCTGAGTCCAGCAGCCGCGATTATTGAGACGAGCGATAGATACGAAAAGGGCAGCCTAGCTCCCACTACTAGGCCGCCCGTCTCACTTCCTCGCGACGAACAGGGGGGGCATTCATCGCTGGGGGTTACAGTCCCACACCGAGCATGGCGGGAGGTCGTGTTTGGTTATCGAGGTTACGCAACTCCAATGGAGCCCGCCCCCTCGGTGGGCGACAGCAAGGCGGGCGGGCTCACTCCACTCATCAGTGGGGGGTCGTCAATATCGCAGCTCAGGGTTAACCCTCAGTTTCGTGGAACCATCTTTTGTAACTTGAGTTACTAACCTTGTGCCGCCGCGTTTGCCCCGCTTTCGGCACACGAGCAGGGTGGGCGGTCAGGGCCTCCAGACCGCCCGCTTCCTAAGTAGCGGCTCTTGTCTCGAAAGCGTGTCGCGCAACTGTGGAACCGTCAGAACCGTACTTCCGCGAGCGAGCACGGACGGAGAGGTCGGTTGCAGGCGAAGCTCGCTCGGCCGAAAGTCGAAAGGTTCATCTCGAGCTGGCGTTTCGATATGTGAAAGCCGCAGAGGCGTTGTACGTCAGTACCCGCACAGAAACTATTGACGCGCCTTATCGTGAACCGAGCACCGAGCGGAGCAAAGGAGATCTGGGGCCGGCTCTCAGAAGTGCTTTTCCGCTGCCCGCCTCGGGCGAGTTCTCAGATCTGTTGAAAGTCATTGGTTAGGTACGGGAGCTAGCGGGCCGACGCGAATAATGTCCGCAATGGGTGGAAAGCTGACGTTAGCGATTGGATGGTTCGCTTTCGGCCCGAACGACCGGCAGGAAGAACAACGCCGGAAGAATGATGAGCAGTGCCCAGCTCAGCCTGACGTTGACGAATGCCAGCGGAATAGCTGCCGCATATGATCCAATCGCAATCCAGACTCTTCGGAACACGCGACGATGCAGCGCCCGGTGAAGCTCATTGGCACTCATTCGTGAGGCATGACGCCTAAGCAACGTCAGCGAGCCAGTGCACATCATTACGACAAAGGCATAAGCAGCAGTCGCCCTCGGCGAGGTCGGATGCAGACCGAAGAAGCGGGCCACGATCGGCACCATGGTGACCCAGAAGAGCACATGATTATTGAGCCATAGCGTAGCCCGGTTTCCGCTCGACAACGTGGAAACAAGATAATGATGGTTAGCCCACAAAATTCCGACAACGACAAAGGTCAGCACATAGATTGCGAGCAAGGTCGCGAATTGCTGGAAGGCCACTGCATCGTTGGCGAAGGCCAGACTGTCCGGAACGCGGACTTCAAGCACTATGATCGTGACAGCAACCGCGAACACGCCGTCCGAAAACCCCTCAATCCGTCGGCTGCTTGGCTGAAGTTCGAGCTGGTGCAGGTCAGTTTCGGATTTGCTGCTCACTTCATTTCTGCGGCAGCCTGGCGGCCCGGGTTTGCCCAAGCCGCCGTACCTCGACTGTCCTTCACCGCAGCGACCTAAAGCCCGCGCGGACCTCTTCTGAGAAGAGTTGCGGCTGTTCCCAAGCAGGGAAGTGTCCACCCTTCTCCGGCCGATTGTAATGAATCAGCCTCGGATAAGCCCTCTCTACCCAGGTCCGCGGCGCTTGACAGACCTCGTCAGGGAAGGCGCTGAACGCGACCGGGATGGCAACGTCCTTGGGCGCAAAGAACGCGAACTTGTTTTCCCAATAGATGCGCCCCGATGAGACCGCCGTGTTGGTCAGCCAGTAGAGCGTGACGTTGTCGAGGATGTCGTCCCGAGTGAGTCCCTCGCTCTGGCCATCGAAGACCCGCGCGATGAGTGCGTAGCTGCGCGCATCGTGGTCGAGGAGCCACGCCGCAAGCCCGATTGGGGAATCGCCCATTCCGTACAGCGTCTGTGGGCGGCTCGACATCTCTTGGGCGTAGGAGACCCCGTGCTTGTAGAAGAACTCCAGCTGGTCGCACGCGCGGCGTTCGTCAGCGGAGAGATCGGCGGGAAGCGGTTTGCCGCTTTGGATCGCCCCATCGATCTCCGGCGGGACCGTGAAAGGCCAGTTGAGGTGGATGCCGAGCAGTCCCGGAGGCGCCTGGGTCCCCATCACATCCGTGACCATCGCGCCCCAATCGCCGCCCTGTGCAACAAAGCTCGCGTATCCGAGGCGCTCCATGAGCACAGCCCAGGCGCGGGCGATGCGATCGGGACCCCAGCCTAAGTCGGTTGGGGACCCTGAGAAGCCGTAGCCCGGTAGCGACGGGATCACGACATCGAACGCGTCCGCGTCGGTTCCGCCGTGAGAGGTCGGATCGGTCAGCGGCTCGATGATCTTCAGCTGTTCGACTATCGATCCGGGCCAGCCGTGCGAGACGATCACCGGCATTGCGTTCGGATGCTTCGACTTCACATGGATGAAGTGGATGTCCACGCCATCGATGTTGGTGATGAAGTTCGGGTAGGCATTGATCTTCGCTTGCACCTTTCGCCAGTCGTGGTGGTTCAACCAATAATCGGCGAGCTTCTGGAGCGTCGCGAGCTGGACGCCTTGGGAAGCGTCATCGACCAGCTCTCGGCTGGGCCATCGCGTGGCCGCGATCCGCCGCTTCAGGTCAGCGAGATCTTCCTCCGAAGCACGGAAGCTGAATGGACGGATCGCTGGGTCGGTGGCCGACTGGCCTAGGATGATCGTATCTTTGGTCTCGGTTCCTGGCGGTGGAACCGGAACGGGTTGTGTCGGCGCAAGGGTATCAGCACCGCCGTCTGGCGATGTGGTTTCAGCCATGTTGGTGTCTCCTGGTCGGGGGTCGGAGAGACGCTTACGGCACGCGGAAACAAGGCCGTGAAGAATGCTGGTGAGCAACCGAGCGGGCGGCCCGCCCGGCGCTGTGCGCCTAAGGCATCGAGTCGGTCAATGGACCTTTGTCCTGTGTCAGCTTTGGGTCGAAAGCGGACATAAGCGGACCGTCCGCTAGCGGCCAAAAGCAGACAACAAACTGTCGGTAGTCGCGCGTCGGACAGACAGATTCGAGCTCGGGGCTTTAGAAGGTCAGGCTACCCGATCGAATAAGGAGCGCCGTTACCAAGAAGCTGCTGCACGACAGCGCCCAGGGGCTGGCCGCGATCCGCTTTAATCGAGCACAGACTGTGATCTTGCTGCCGGCCTGCGGATGACCATCTCGCTTGAGCTTCGACGTCGAGAAGAGCTGCATCATGCGAATAACTGGTGCGGAAAGAGCAGCTGATAGCCCGTGGTTATGATTGCAAAGGTCAGCAGGGTCGTGATCGCCATGATACCATAGACTTTGGCGGGCAGCCGATCGGGATTGCTCCTCGCGGCGGAGGGTGCACTTGCCTGTCCCATCAGCAGGCCGGCGAGCATATCCGTCGGCACGTCGACTTCCCTTTGGGTCACTCTATCCATGGATGACTCGCGCGGTCTCGAGCGTGCTCGCCTGCGCGGGGCCAACCGTCGCGCCTACAGTCAAAGCGCTCATCGTAAGCGCTGCCGAGATGGCGATGATGGAGCGTTTCACCGAAGATCCGAACATGTTCATGGTCCCTTTTCTTTGCGGTCCGCCTATCGCGGCCCTGCTCAAGTCTATTCACGGACCATGCCAACCACAGGAAACTGCCATTTTTGGCTCCGCGGCGCGTCGGGGCGTGCTTGGTCACACCAAGGTTTGGTAGGTTATGCCAATCCCAAACCTCTTGGCGCGGTCGCGGTCGACATCTCGTCCGCGGTTAGGACCGCTTTCGACCCATTCTTGCCATTTGAGAGGGCAATCGTCGCCTATTGCAGTCGCATCAGGTCTCCTGCCGCCCGAAGGTATTTTCGTGCGGAGATAGGCTTAGGCGAGGGCGAAAGCTGAACGCCGCCGGTGGCGCATGGAGATGCCAATTAGGCCGAAACCCACCAGCATCATGGCCCAAGTGGAAGACTCAGGCACCGCGCCGTTATCTGACGCGGTTGCCAGTCCCGCCACGTTGCCGCCTATTCCCGTTTCGAATGGGAGAATGTCGAGGGTACCCCCAGTGTCGGTCAGCAGCGAGGCGAGGTCCGGAAAGGTATAGAGGCTGAGCTGGCCGAATTGATCGCCGGACTCGAAAGCGAGGCGAGGTCCGGAAAGGTATAGAGGCTGAGCTGGCCGAATTGATCGCCGGACTCGAACAGGATGCGAGGCACGCCATTGTCGATGTCAAACCCGCCCACGTCGTACCCTATGCCGGTACTGAATGGGAGAATGTCGAGGGTACCCCCAGTGTCGGTCAGCAGCGAGGCGAGGTCCGGAAAGGTATAGAGGCTGAGCTGGCCGAATTGATCGCCGGACTCGAACAGGATGCGAGGCACGCCATTGTCGATGTCAAACCCACCAACGTCGTATCCAATGCCGGTGTTGAACGGCAATAACGTCGCCGTGCCGCCGGTGTCGGTCAGCATCGAGTTCACGTCCGGGTAGGACAGCAAAGAAAGTTGACCGAACTGATCGCCTGACTCGAACATGACGTACACTTGCCCGCTGGCAGGCATGGCCATCCACATGGCCAGGACGGCAGCAAGTGCACGCACGAGACGACCCATGATGCAAACCTCTCAGATTAAAAATCTGTTAACATTTCTCGCTGGGAGGGGTCAATGTTGAGCGTCCTAGACCAGAAGCCGCGACGACCAGCCAGTCAGTGTAGAGTCAGCTTTCCACACAAAGCGGACGTTACGGATTTCGGCACTAGTCTCAGCTGGTGCCGCGATTGTCTATGATCGGGTCCGCTGGCGGTCCGCTGTCGAAGTTCAGCTGGTAATTCAGAGTGACGGCGTCCCCCTGGTTTAGATCGTAGAAGATGAGTTGCTTCCCGTTCTTGGTGACAATTGGACCAAGGACCTGGGTCGAATTGATGCCTGACTGCGGGCTGGATTTCGATCCCACCCAGACGTCTAGCCCGCCCGGATCCTTGAACCTCGCATTGGTTGGACCCTGGATGTCCACTGTGAACTGCGTAGGCCCAACGTCCAAATCGACAGAAGTATGGAAGTCGGCCGGCTTCTTCTCACCGCCACCGGGCAGCTTCACTCTCCACCCATCCGTCGCATTCTTCCAAACGAGGTGAATCTGCTGTTCTGGTCCCGGCTTGTGTGGATTGCCGTCGCCAAGCCCCGGCTTGCGGTGACCGCATCCGGCAAGGATCAGCGTAACGGCGCAGACTGTCGCAAACCCTTTCACGGTAACGCGATTCATCTACTTTCTCCCCCAGTTCATCCTCGTGAGACCGGCTCGCGTTTCAAGCGAGCCTCCCGTCACCGATGCGCAGCCTTGAGCAACGATAACCCACTCGATTGAGACGATGGCTGAGCGTCTGCGCATCGGAGGAACGTCGATACGTTGGAGCAATGAGAGTAGGCCGCGTTTCGACAGCATCGTCAGCTGACGAGCGTGCGGCGCACAGATTTCCCGACGATGTTTTGACGCCGCAGAGCCAACCCGATGGCTGTGAATCCCATCAACAGCATCCCCCAGGTCGCCGGTTCGGGGACGGGCGGAGGTGCTAAAATCTGCCCGCGAATTTCGCCCCCGCCGAACTGCACGGTGTGAAAGTTGATATAGGTCAAGCCGGCGAGGATGTTCTGGACTTGCAAAGTTAGGTTGGTGCCGTTGTTTCCCTCGGGCGCGTCCCAAATTGACGAAAAGGTCCCTCCTACGCCTGTAGCGAACGGGGTTACGACCAGCTGATCAGGATTGATGTCGTTATCCGGGCTTCCATAGAAGCCCCAGATGACGGGCCCATTGGATCCCGGCGCCGCGGGACCGTGGATATGAGCTACCGTCAAATTGTCATTCGGGTCCGCGGTCTGAGCGCCGGTTACATCAATGTTGAAAATCGTAGCTGTGAAACTCAATTGCGTCATTGCACTGTTGAGGACGAAAGTCGCCGTTCCGTACGATGCTGGCCGTGGATCTCCGGTCGAAGTCGTGGGGATCACAAGCGGACCGTTCTGGTCATTCGTTAGGTTCGCCGTGAGTGTGGTCTGCGAAGCTGCGGGATTGGACAAAGCAAGAAGTGCAATCGCTGCCGCTGGTGCCAGGTTCAGTGCCCTCATTGTGAGTCTCCTGCCCTCGTTGAATCTCTCACCCCCGGAACGGACTCACAGCGATCTTATCGCGAGCCGCTACTCGAATTAACAGCATCTTAACGAACCGCTCATCGGGGTAGAAGTTCCACAAATGCGACAGTGCTTTTGCGAGCGTGCGGGCTATATCTTGCTCCGGCACCACGTGCGGTCGCCCAATTTCACCGGGCGCAACGATGTCGCGCTAACGAAATCCGCCTCCACGTCGACTAGAGCGCAGATTTGCATCCGGCTTAATAGTTCGCTTCGGATCGAAAGGCGACGTCGCGAACACCTAGCGGGCGGAGCTTTTCATTTGGAAGGGGCGCCGGTTTCTACCTCGCCTCAGAGCAAAGCCCGTAACGCCGAAAGCAACCAGCATGAGCATCCAAGTTGCCGGTTCCGGGACGCCAGACCCATCCAGGCTAAATGCCGCATTGAAGGGACCCTGATGCGTGATGTCGGCCCCAACTCTGAGCCAATCCGGGGCGAGATCACCATCACGTATCCAAGTCTGAAGATCGTCAGGTGCCCCCAAAAGGCGAGGTGCAGACAGCCAAAGGAAATTACCGCTGGCAAGTTGGACCTGCGGTACGAAGAAGTAATGACCCGCGAGCAAATCGACGGGCGTCAGGAAACTGAACGTGAATTGTGTCTCCTGCCCTTCGACCGGGCCTTCGCCACCCGTGAACTGATTTGGAACAGGGTTGATTCCGTTGACGACGCTATTCAGCGCCGTGAAGTCCGGATTGATCGTCGATACCGCGAACGAGAGGTCCCCTGAGGTCGCGTCTCTGGTTACGAATGCGACGTCGGAGGGCGAATTGGTTCGCGTCGGAACTTGCCCCGATTCTGGAACGGTCGAGTCTAACGGAAAGACTCGGTAAATCTCTACGACGACGTTCTGGATGTTCGACGCATTCGTGTTAGCCGGAAGCAATCCGGTGAAGGATCCTCCGCTCAGAATGGTTTCCTGAGAGAGCAGGAAATCGTCCGCCGTTTCGATCTCAACGACTGGCCCAGACACCGAAGCGGTGGCGATTAGGCCATCGGGGCTGCCAGTGGTGAAGTGGAAATCGTCCCCACATGCCGGCGAAGAACCCGCCAAGCAGGCGGCAGATGCAAACAGCGCGAAGCCCAACCGGAAATGCAGCATTCCGTGTCTCCTCGGTGTGCCGATCGAGTTAACACGGATTGCATACAACAATTGGCCATCGTGGGCGAGGGGTTAGCGGGGCAGCGAGTTAATGCCCCGGTCGAAACGTCTGCTTTGGGTCGAAAACGGAAATAAGCGGTCGGTCCGCTAGCCGCCAATTCCTTCCGCTCCGATCGACAACGAATGTCCATGATCGTGCAGGCGGATCGAATCATCGCAGGCGAAAATAATTGGTGCGATACCTAAGACATTACCTATTGGCTTGGGCGCACAATTGCTAAAGGTATCTAAGCCATTGAGAACGCTGGTGAGCCCAGCTGGATTCGAACCAGCGACCTACTGATTAAAAGTCAGTTGCTCTACCGACTGAGCTATGGGCCCGACCAGCCCGGCCCCGTTACCTGCGAGGGCGGCGGTGGGCAAGGCGCTGTGCGAGATGATGAGCTGTCAGGTTGCCGCGGATGCGCCAGCCCGGTGCGATGGCCGCTAGCGGCTGAAGAACGAAGCTGCGCTTGTCGAGATGCGGGTGAGGAACGGTCAGCTTCCTCGAGCTGAACTGCCCGCCGCTCCATAGGACGAGATCGAGATCTAGCACACGCGGCCCCCAGCGTTTCCCTGGGCGCCTTCCGAATTCGCGTTCGAGTTGCTTGAGCCGGCAAAGCATTTCCGACGGATCGAGATCGCTTTCGACCAGCGCGACGCTGTTGCCGAAGTCGCGACCCGCGCCGCCGTGCGCCGGGTTGAGAACGATCGGTGCGGCGTCGAACAATCCAAAATCCTCATCGAGCCGGGCAATCGCGGCCTCGACCACAGCGGCAGGACGGCCAAATCGGCCATGGGGCCGGTTCGAGCCTATCGCGACGGCGTACAGGTGGGTCCCGTGGTTCACGCCTGCTCGCCTAGGCAATGCTCGTGCCCTTCGCCACCCCGACCAAGCCCTCCGTCCGGAACAGCCGTAAAACCAAATCCGGGTTTTCACTCATGGAACTGCAGTAAGAAGAAATGAAGAAGGCCGGAAATTCTCGGCCTGAAGCCCGTAAGCGTCTCTTCGCCTTCGCCGCCGGCCCGACCGATTGCCGATCTCGCCACTGTCGCAAGGTAGGACGCACATGAAACATCCGTATCTCGTCACCACAGCGGCGGTCGTCGGTGTGGTGGGTATTGCTGTTGCCGCGTGGGTAGGCACTCACTTTCTTCAGACAGAGTTGTTCGCGGGACGGGTGTTGAACGACTGGAAGGCGAGGGGAGCGCCGGCCGGGGAACTCGTCACCCAGATGAACCCCGCGTGGAAGCCCGCAGCACTGGTCCAGCCGGCCAGCGCTCCAATGCTGCCCGCAATGCAGGGCGATTGGGGCAGCTACAACAAGACAGTGACGTCCGAGCGTTTCTCCGACCTGGCGGAGATCAACACCGGAAATGTCGCTCGCATGAAGGTACTCTGCACCTACGACACGAAGAGCCGCACAAGCTTCCAGCCAGGCTTGATCATGGTCAATGGCGCCCTGATCGGGACTACCTATTTCGACACGTTCTCTATCGATCCGGCCACGTGCAAAGAGAATTGGCGAGTGCATGAGAATGTGCCGCCGAGCTTGCTCAATAACAACCGCGGCGTCGCGTACGAAACCGGGCGCCTCTTCCGCGGGGCGGCCGACGGCAAGGTCCATGCCTATGATGAAAAGACGGGCAAGGCCTTGTGGGAAACGCAGATCGCCGATCCGAAGAAGGCCGAGGTTCTTCCGGCGGCACCGATCGCCTGGAACGGCCTGATTTTCCAGGGTGTGGCCGGCGGCGACTTCAAAGGCGTCAAGGGGCGCGTGTACGCGCTCGACGCCGCGACGGGGAAGATCGTTTGGGAATTCTACCTGATCCCCAAGCAGCCCGGGGATCCAACACGCGGCCCACAGGGTCCGTCTCCGCTCGATACGTCGACATGGCATAATCCTCCGGGAATCCCGATCAGCGGCGGCGGCAACTGGACCTCGACCAGCCTGGATCCGGCGACCGGCGAGTTATTCGTGCCTGTCGGCAATCCAGCGCCCGATTTCGCCCTTGGCCTGCGCGACGGGGACAATTTCTATACCGGGTCCATTGTGGTGCTCGATGCGCGCACTGGCGCTTACAAGCATCATTTCCCGCTTGCCCCCAGAGACTTCCATGACTGGGACGCCTCAAATCCTCCGGCTCTGATCCATACTGCCGGGGGCAAGGACCTGATGGTTGTCTCGCCCAAGGACGGTCATCTCTACGGCTTCGATCGAGGCTCAAACCAGCTTCTGTATCGCACACCCGTGACGAAGATCGAGAATGTCGAGCAGCCGTTCGCGGTGGGTAAAGCCGTCCACTTCTGCCCGGGTGGCGCAGGCGGAAGCGAGTGGAACGGCGCAGGTTACGACCCACGAACGAACCTGGTCGTCGTTGGTACGGTCCAATGGTGCGACACGGTCCAGCTCGCAAGCGACAAGAAGATCACCGACGTCAAGGACGCTGCGGTGTGGACGGGCAACGACATGTTGAACCCGGCAAACTTGTTCGGACGGTTCGCGCGAGCGGATGGCCATTGGGCCGGGTGGGTGCATGGAGTTGATGCCGATACCGGCGTTTGGAAGTGGCGGGTGCGGTCCAACTATCCCGTCCTCTCCGGTATTACTCCTACAGCCGGAGGCCTCGTTTTTTTCGGAGACGTAGGCGGCAACTTCTATGCACTCGACGCCAGCACTGGCCAGAAGCTCTGGGGCCAAAAGGTCGGGGGTGCAATCGGAGGCGGCGTAATCACCTACACCGCTGGAGGTGCCCAGAAGGTTGCCGTCGCGGCTGGCCTCACCTCCGCCGCCTGGCCGGTGAAATCTGAGACGGCCAAGGTCATCGTTCTCGGCCTGCGATGATTGTCATGATCGTAAGCGTGAACCACCGCGCCGCACGAGGTCAGGAGATCTAACATGGCCTTCGATCCTGTCTTCCTGTCGCGCATCCAGTTCGGCTTCCTGATCACCTTTCACATCATCTTCCCGGCCTTCACCATCGGGTTAGCGGCGTGGCTGGCGATGATCGAGGGCGCGCGGCTCGTCACCGGCAAGGAGATTTACCGCCGCGTCTTCGACTTCTGGCTGAAGGTCTTCGCGCTGTCCTTCGGCATGGGCGTGGTAACGGGTATCGTAATGGCTTTCCAGTTCGGCACGAACTGGGGAGTCCTCGCGGAGAAGACCGGGCCGATCCAGGGGCCGCTGCTGGGCTACGAGGCTTTCACCGCCTTCATGCTCGAAGCCACGTTCTTCGGCGTGCTACTGCTCGGGCGGGACCGGGTCCGGCCTGGTATATATTTCCTGGCCTGTTGCATGGTCTCGCTCGGGACCCTTTTCTCGTCCTTCTGGATCCTCGCCAACAACAGCTGGATGCAGGTTCCGGTCGGGCACCACGTCGTCAACGGCAGGATCGAGCCGGCGAATTGGCAGCACATCGTGCTGGGGCCGGTGATGATGGTCCGCTGGCCCCACATGCTGCTCGCCGCGCTTCTGACGACGTCGATGTGCGTCGCCGCTGCCGGCGCCTGGTACACGTTGCGGAACAACCATCGCGATGAAGCGCGGGTCATGCTGAACTGGGGCCTGGCGGCTGCTGCGTTGCTGATCCCGGTGCAGCTGCTTTTCGGTCACCTGACTGGCGAATATGTGCTCAAGCACCAGCCCGCGAAGTTCGCGGCGATTGAGGCGCGTTGGCACAACGAGCAGCCGGCATCCGAAACGCTCATCGCATGGCCGGATGAGAAGCAGGAACGAAACCTCTACTCAATCTCCATCCCGAAGCTCGGGAGCTTCATCGCATCCGGCAACTTCACCGCCGCTGAAACCGGCCTCGAAAGCTTTCCCAAAGAAGATCGGCCACCCGTGGTCATCCCGTTCTGGGGCTTCCGAATCATGGTTGGCATGGGGCTGCTGATGCTTGCAGTGTCCTGGTTCGGCAACTTGCTGCGTTTGCTAGGACGCCTGGAAAGCACGCGCTGGTTCCTCTGGATCACGTTCCTGTCGTTTCCGACAGGCTTCATTGCGATCCTTTGCGGCTGGTACACTGCAGAGGTCGGACGGCAACCGTGGGTCGTCTACGGACTGCTGAGAACGAAGGACGCGGTAACGCCGTCACTCCAGACCCATGATGTGCTGTTTTCGCTGCTTGGGTCGGCAGCGGTTTACTCGATCTTCGTCGGCTTCGGGACTTACTACATCTACAAGCTGCTGCGGCGTGGGCCAGGAACTCATGCCGAGGCCATCACGAACGCCACCCCCAGCCGTCCGCTGGCTTTTGCCGACACCGAGGCCACCGCGACCGGCAGCCAGGCGAAAGGATGACAGCCATGGACGCCAGTACTCTCGCGCACTTCTGGGCCGCCGTCATTGCCGCAGCTGTCGTCCTTTACGTGATGCTGGACGGCTTCGACATCGGCGTCGGTATCCTGTTCGGCCTCACGAGTGATGAGCATCGGCGCACCCATATGATGAATACCATCGCGCCCTTCTGGGATGGTAACGAGACCTGGCTCGTTGTCATCGCCGCAAGTCTTTTCGCGGCCTTTCCGGCGGTCTACGCAGTTCTCCTGGGTGCTTTCTATATCCCCGTGGTCTTGCTGCTTTTCGGATTGATCTTCCGCGGCATCGCTTTCGAATTCCGCTATCGTAGCGGACCAATGCGTCCGTTCTGGGATGCGGGGTTTTTCCTCGGCTCGGTTGCCATCGCTTTTGTGCAGGGGGCCGCGGCCGGGGCGTTGATCCGGGGCATTCCCGTGAACGGCATGCAATATGCTGGTGGGTCTTTTCTGTGGCTTCATCCCTTCCCGATTCTCACTGGGGCGGGCCTAGTCGCCGGTTATGCATTGCTCGGGTGCGGCTGGCTCATCTTCAAGACGACGGAAGGTCCCCTACGCGACTGGGCTTATTCTCGCGTGCCGGTGTTCGTCTTTGGGCTTCTGCTGTTGCTCGTCCTAGCCATCATCGCGGCACTGACGATCGATCCCGGCGATATCACCAAAGGAATTGCCAGGCTGCATGACTGGGGCTTGATCTTCCCGCTCATCAGCGTCGCCGCATTGATCGGCGCTGTGGTCGGCGCGAGGTCCAGGCGCGACGGCATGCCGTTCTTCATGATGCTCCTGTTCTTGGTTTCGCTGCTGTGCACGATCGGCATCATGATCTGGCCGTTCCTTGTACCCTACCAGCTGACGATTGCGGACACGGCCTCGCCTGACAGTTCGCTCCGCTTCTTCTCGATCGCCGGCTTCATCGCGCTGCCGCTGATCCTGGCTTATACCGTTGGGGTTTACTGGATTTTCCGGGGCAAGGTCGGTCACGAAGATCAGTAACCTAGCAGTTCCGGGGAATCCATTCGATCCCGGCATTGCTTCCGCCATCACCGCTCGCCTAGGTCATGCGGATGCGCGTTGCTACGCCAGCCGAGATCTCACCCTTGCCGGAGGCCGAAGCGCCGCGCGACTGTCCGCTTTGCCCTCGATTGGTGGCGTTCAGAGAACAATGCCGTGTGGAGTTTCCGAATTGGTGGAATGCGCCGGTGCCCGCGTTCGGCGATCGCAATGCTTGGCTAGCGATCGTCGGCCTTGCGCCTGGTAAGCATGGCGCTAACCGGACGGGCCGACCTTTCACCGGCGATTATGCGGGAGAGCTGCTCTACGCGACGCTGCTCAAATTCGGCTTAGCCGAGGGAGTCTATGAAGCCGATCCAGGCGACGGACTGCGTCTCAACGGCGCTATCGTTTTGAACGCGGTCAAATGCCTGCCTCCAGCGAACAAGCCGGAGCCACGCGAGATCGCTACGTGCAGAAGCTATTTCGAAGTCGCCCTGAGCGCGCTGCCGAAGGCTCAGGTTGTGATCGCGTTGGGCCAGATTGCTCACGTCGCGGCGGCCCGAGCGTTAAGCCTCAAACCCGCTGCAACCAGGTTCGGTCATGGCGCGGAGGCCCACGCGCCCGACGGCCGCATCCTGCTTTCGAGCTATCACTGCTCCCGATACAACCAGAATACTGGACGGCTCGACGCTGCGATGTTCGAAAGCGTTTTCGAGCGTGCGTTAGAGCTTAAATGTCCTCGGTAAGCCGCCCGTAAAGCTCCGGCCGACGGTCGCGGAAGAAGCCGAAGGCAGCCCGGTGCCTCTTGGCCTGATCGAGATCGAGCGTCGCGACGAGGACACCGGTTTCCTCTGCGCCGAATTCCGCGAGCATGTCGCCCCGCTCGTCGCAGATGAAGCTGTGGCCGTAGAAGCGCTGGCCGTCCTCAGTGCCGATGCGGTTGGCCGCAACCACTGGGACGACGTTCGACACAGCATGGCCGACCATTGCGCGACGCCAAAGGCGCGATGTGTCGAGGTCCGGGTCATGCGGCTCGGAGCCGATAGCCGTGGGGTAGAATAGAATCTGAGCGCCCATCAGCATCATCGCGCGCGCGGTCTCGGGATACCATTGGTCCCAGCAGACACCGACGCCTAGCGTCGAACGGTGCGGGCCTTCCCACACCTTGAATCCGGTGTTGCCGGGGCGGAAGTAGAATTTCTCCTCGTAGCCCGGTCCGTCGGGGATGTGGCTTTTGCGATAGACGCCGGCGACCTTTCCGTCCGGACCGATCATGGCGAGCGAATTGTAATGGTGCGGCCCATCGAGTTCGAAGAAGCTGGTGGGAATCCAGATCTTTAGCTCATTGGCGAGCTGCTGCATCGCCAGGACGGAGGGGTGCTCCGACGTCGGTCGCGCATTGGCAAAAAGCCCTTCATCCTCGACGCGGCAGAAGTAGGGACCTTCGAAGAGTTCCGGCGGCAGGACTACTTCCGCGCCTTTGCTCGCGGCTTCACGCACGAGTTCGCCGACCGCGCTGATGTTCGCGTCGATGTCATCGGTGAAGGCGAGCTGCAGCGCAGCGACGGTAAGCTTGCTCATTCGGGGACCTGTTGAGAAATGCAGTGGAAGCTGCCGCCTCCGGTCAGGATGTGGTCGGCCCGCAGTCCGATTGCAACGCGGTCGGGGAACAGCGCCTGAACGACGCCCACTGCCGCCTCGTCGTTGGCCGCGCCATATTGCGGCACGACCACCGCTGCATTGCCAATATAAAAGTTCATGTAGCTTGCCGGAATGATGTCTCCGTCCTCGCTCAGCACCCGGCCAGGGGAGGGGAGGTTCACGACGTCGAGCTTCGCCGTGCGGAGCCGCATTGCGGCATCGCGGTAGACAGCCTCGTTGGGATCGTCCTTGGCTGGCGTTGGGATGGCCACGCGCCCCGGCGCTACGAAGCGCGCAAGGTTGTCGACGTGCCCGTCGGTATGATCGTTCAACAGCCCGGAGCCGAGCCAGACGATACGCTCGAAGCCGAGATCAGCGACAAGCCGCGCCTCAACCTCATCGCGGGTCAACGTGTTGCGGTTTGGGTTAAGCAGGCACTGCTCGGTCGTCACGACAGTGCCTGATCCGTCACCATCGATCGCGCCCCCTTCGAGCACCCAATCAGCTTTCGCAAATGGTAATGACGCTGCGCGTGCCAGGCGCTCACCGATGTCCTGATCGCCTTCCAGGTCGTACTTGCCGCCCCAGCCGTTGAATCCGAAGCCCTGTGCCCGACGCTCCTTGCCGGAGCCGAGAACGGTCGGCCCGGTGTCGCGCAGCCAAATGTCACCGAAACTTTCGACAATGACCTGGGCGAAAGGCGCAAGCCTGCGGGCGCTTTCGGCGGCACCATCATGAGCGGCGACAAGCCGGACGGTCTCGCCCGTGCCGTCAGCGTGAATGGCTTCGGCAAAAGCGGCTACCTCGCGCTCGGCCTCTTTGAGATCGCCAAGCCAGAGCTCCGGATCGCTTGGGAAGCCGATCCACACAGCCTCGTGCGGCGCCCATTCGGGTAGTGGAGGTGAAGTCATGACGGCGCCCGCTAACAGCCCGAGTGAGAAGCGCCAAGTGAGCCTCTTGTGTCGCAAGAATATTGTGCGAAATTCTGCACGTCTCGGGGAACGAGTTGGGGGAGTAAATTCTTGAAAAGTAAGTTGTTCGGTGGCGCGGCTGCAGTCGCGTTGTTGGCAAGTGCGTCTTCAGCAGCCGCGCAGGCGGCGCATTCGATCGCGGAAGATGCGAAAGCATTCGGGACGCGGGAGCTGCTGAGGCAGGTGGATATCAGTCCGAGCGGCAAAAAGGTCGTAATGCTTGCATCCGGAGACGGTGCGGTGGTTACAGCCAACGTCGTCGATGTGACCACATCGAAGGTGACCCGGCTTATCGATAGCGATGGAAAGCAGGTAAAACTCTATTCCTGCGGCTTTGCCGGGGACGAGCATGTGGTTTGCCGATACGGGGGGCTGGACCACGTGGGTAGCGATATCGTCGGCTTTTCGCGGATGTTCGTGGTGAATGCCGACGGGAAGAATCTCCGTCAGCTAGGCCAGCGCGAAAGCGACCGTGCAGCAGGCCTTCTGCAGAGAGACGCCGACGTCATCGACTGGATGACGGCATCGGAAGGCAAACTCCTCATGCAGCGCCAGTATGTGCCCGAAGTCGGAACCACGGGCCATCTGATGAGCAGGACCAAGGAGGGCCTTGGAGTCGATCTTCTCGACACGGAAAGCGGGAAGTTCAGCTCGGTGGAGCCCCCAAGGTCCGGAGCAGACGAATATATAACGGACGGTCGTGGCAACGTTCGGCTCGTGTCCTTCGCCGATTACAATTCCATGACCGGGATGATCAGTGGTCTGAGTACCTATAAGTATCGGCTACCGGGCCGGAGAGATTGGGTCGATCTCGGCCAATTCGATGGAGTGTCGCGTCAGGGCATCCAGCCACTTGCGATTGACGCAGAGCGCAACGCGTTGTTCGCACTGCAGCGAATGAACGGGCGCGATGCTCTCGTGCAGATCGCGCTCGACGGTAGTAAAGCTCAGACGCTAATCGCGAAGAACGATCGGGTCGACATCGACAATGTCGTACGGATCGGCCGTGGACAGCGAGTCATCGGATACACCTTTGCCGACCAGCGGCGCGAGGTCGTCTATTTCGACACCGAGTTCGAAAAGCTTCACAACTCACTGGAAGCTGCGCTCAAAGGATCAAGCATCGATTTCGAAGGAGCCAGCAGCGACGGACAGCAGCTGCTGATCCTCGCTTCGGCGGACAACAACCCAGGGAACTTCTACATCTACTCGCGTCCGACGCACTCCCTGCTGGAGGTTGGACCAATCCGGCCTGAGCTCGAAGGTAGGAAGCTCGCCACGATGCAGCCGATCGAGCTCCCGGCAGCAGATGGAGTGATGGTTCCTGCGTATTTGACGCTGCCACCGGGAAGTGACGGCAAGAACCTACCCGCCGTCGTCCTTCCACACGGTGGGCCGAGTGCCCGCGACGAGTGGGGATTCGACTGGATGGTTCAGTTCCTCGCTGCACGCGGTTATGCGGTGATCCAGCCTGAGTTTCGGGGGTCCGACGGTTATGGCGATGCGTGGCTGAACAAGAACGGCTTTCAGAACTGGCGAACGTCGATCGGCGACGTGACAGCGGCCGCCAAATACCTTGTGGCAAAGGGAATTGCCGACCCCAACCGGCTAGCTATCATGGGCTGGTCGTATGGTGGATATGCCGCATTGCAGTCCGCCGCTACTGAGCCGAACCTTTACAAGGCGGCTGTCGCAATTGCGCCTTTGACCGACTTTGGGATGGCCGAGCGGGAGGCGGAAGGGTTCACCAATGCCGACATCGTGAAGCGGATCATCGGCAAAGGCCCGCACCTCGTCGACGGTTCACCGCTTCAACAGGCCAGCCGGATTAAGGTACCTGTTCTGCTGGTCCACGGCGACATGGATGCGAACGTCAGCATCCACGAGAGTGAGGCGATGTTGGGCGCGCTGAGAAAAGGCGGCACTCCAGTCGATATGCTGACCTTCGAAGGCCTGGATCACCAACTCGACGACAGCACTGCTCGCATCGGGATGCTGACCAAAGCGGGCGAGCTTCTCGATCGGACCATCGGCCACTGAAAACAAAAAGGGCGGCCGTGAAGGCCGCCCTCGTTGTCCGAGCTGATCGATCGATCAGCGCGAGTAGAACTCGATCACGAGGTTCGGTTCCATGCGGACGGGGTACGGGACCTCGTCGAGCTTCGGCACGCGGGTGAAGCTCACCTTCGTGTTGCCGTCCGGAGCGACGTAATCGGGCACATCGCGCTCGGCGAGGCTCTGGGCTTCGATGACGAGCGCCATTTCCTGCGCCTTGGGGCCCAGCTCGATGATGTCACCGACATCGACGCGGCGGCTAGCGATGTTGCACTTCACGCCGTTGACGCGAATGTGGCCGTGGCTGACCAGCTGACGGGCCGCCCAGATCGTCGGCGCGAACTTCGCGCGATAGACAACCATGTCGAGACGGCGCTCGAGCAGGCCGATGAGGTTCTGCGACGCGTCGCCCTTCATGCGGCTGGCGTCGATATACTGCTTCTTGAACTGCTTCTCGGTGATGTCGCCGTAATAGCCCTTCAGCTTCTGCTTGGCGCGGAGCTGAATACCATAGTCGCTGAGCTTGCCCTTGCGGCGCTGGCCGTGCTGACCGGGGCCGTATTCGCGGCGGTTCACCGGGCTCTTAGGACGTCCGAAGACGTTCTCGCCCATGCGGCGGTCGAGCTTATATTTGGCGCTGGTGCGCTTCGTCACGTGTCATTCTCCAATTCGCTTCTTACAGGTGCCCGGGACCGCACCGCCAAGCCTTGGCGCTTGGCGCGATCACCGCTTCACCGGGCATGCGGGATCAATTGCGAGCGGCGCACCTAGAGGCGGGAAGCCGTAAGGTCAAGTTTTCGGCCGGTTTCGCGCCGGTCCGACGAGAGCGCGGATGATGCCGCGAACCGCCTTCACCTCGCGTGAGGACCAGCCGGTCTTAGTGAAGATGGTGCGGATCGTGTTCTTGGTGGCCTGGGTGCGCGACGGCGGATGGTAGTAGCCTTTGACGTCCAGTTCCTCGTCGAGCTGAGCAATGAGCCCGTCGAGCTCGCCATGCGGAGCAGGTTCTTCCAGCTCCTTGGCGGTCGGCTGAGCCAGCTCGCTTCGCTTCGACCATTCGTAGGCCAGCAGGATCACGGCCTGCGCCAGATTCAGCGACCCGAACCCCGGATTGATGGGGACGGTGACGATCGCGTTGGCGAGCGCGACATCTTCCGTTTCGAGACCCGAGCGCTCTGGGCCGAACAGAATGGCGCTCCGCTCGCCGGACGCGGCGATCCGATCGGCCAGTTCCTGTGGGCCAATCACCGGCATAACGAGGTCGCGACGCCTGACCGTAGAGGCAAAGACCGACGAGCAGTCCGCAATGGCGTCTTGCACGGTGTCGAAGACTTGAGCCTGCTCAAGCACCACGTCGGCACCGCTGGCCGATGGGCCGGCGTCAGGGTTCGGCCAGCCGTCGCGAGGCGCGACTAGCCGCATTTCGGTCAGGCCGAAGTTGAGCATCGCCCGAGCCGCCTTGCCGATATTCTGACCAAGCTGCGGACGGACGAGTACGATGACCGGCTTGTTGGTGCTGGTCACAGCAACTTGTCGTGGCCTGGGGGCGTGGCCTCTTTCTCGACGCGCTCTGCAATCTCAGCGAAGTCGCCGGGATCGCTGAAGTCCTTATAAATGCTCGCGAACCGGATGTAGGCGACGTGGTCCAGCGACTTGAGGCCGGCCATGACCGCTTCGCCGATCTTAGCCGTCTTCACCTCATCGCCGAGCGTTTCCATCTGGCGCTGGATGCCGCTGACCAGCCGGTCGATCTTTGTGGGATCGATGTCGCGCTTGCGGCAGGCGTGGCCGATGGCGCGTGCGAGCTTGTCCCGGTCGAAGGGTTCGCGCTTGCCGTCTTTCTTGACGACCGTGAGGTCGCGGAGCTGAACTCGCTCGAAGGTAGTGAAGCGCGCGCCGCACGCCTCGCATTGGCGGCGGCGCCGGATCGCAGCCCCATCCTCGCTGGGGCGGCTGTCCTTCACCTGACTGTCTTCGTGCGCGCAGAAGGGGCAGCGCATGCGTTAAGCGAACCTCATCCCGGATAGATGGGGAAGCGCGCGCAAAGTTCACGCACGCGCTCATTCACGCCGCGCTCGACGTCACCATTGTTCTCGAGCCCGTTCGACTTCAGGCCGTCAAGCACATCGGCGACCATGTCGGCGATATCGCGGAACTCGGCCTCGCCGAAGCCGCGGGTCGTTCCCGCAGGTGATCCGACGCGGATGCCGCTGGTCTGGACGGGCGGAAGCGGATCGAAGGGTACGCCGTTCTTGTTGCAGGTGATGCCCGCACGCTCGAGGCTCTCGTCGGCATCCTTGCCGGTCAGGCCAAGCGGACGAAGGTCGACCAACGCGAGGTGCGTATCCGTGCCGCCAGCGACGAGGTCGGCACCACGCTCCTTTAGGCGGTTGGCAAGCGTCTGGGCGTTGGCAATGACTGCCTTGGCGTAGGTCTTGAACTCGGGCTGTAGGGCCTCGCCGAAGGCTACTGCCTTGGCCGCGATGACGTGCATCAGCGGACCGCCCTGAAGGCCTGGGAAGACTGCCGAATTGATCTTCTTCGCGATCGCTTCGTCATCGGTCAGGACCATACCTCCACGCGGGCCGCGCAGCGTCTTGTGGGTCGTTGTCGTGACGACATCCGCGATTCCGAACGGCGTGGGATGCTCGCCTGCCGCCACCAACCCGGCGAAGTGAGCCATGTCGACCATGAGAAGCGCACCGACTTCGTCGCAGATCGCGCGGAAGCGTTTAAAGTCGAAATGGCGTGGATAGGCCGATCCGCCCGCAATGATCATCTTCGGCCGATGCTCTTTCGCGAGGCGCTCGACTTCGTCGAAGTCGACGAGATGATCGTCCTGACGAACACCATACTGGATCGCCTTGAACCATTTGCCCGACTGAGCGGGCGGTGCGCCATGCGTCAGATGCCCACCTGCAGCGAGGCTGAGACCCATGATCGTGTCGCCCGGCTTGAGAAGCGCCATCATCACAGCGCCATTGGCCTGAGCGCCGGAGTGCGGCTGGACGTTGGCGAACTGGCAGCCGAACAGCTTCTTCGCACGCTCAATGGCAAGCGTCTCGACCGTGTCTGACGGCGCGCAGCCCTGATAGTAGCGACGGCCCGGGTAGCCCTCGGCGTACTTGTTGGTGAGGACCGACCCCTGCGCCTCGAGCACCGCCTTGCTGACGATATTCTCAGACGCAATGAGCTCGATCTGCGTTTGCTCGCGCAGAAGCTCTGCACGGATGCCGTCCTCAACCGCGCTGTCCTTCTCGGACAGGCCGCTAGTGAAGAACCCTTGCGGTACCCGATAGTTCTCTGACGTCTGGTTCGGTTCGAGGTCGGCGGCGGTGGCCATCAATCGCTGTCCTGCAGTTCCTTGGAGAGTAAATCGACGCGGCGTTGGTGACGCCCGCCGGCGAATTCGGTGTCGAGGAAGGCGGCGACGCAAGCCTTGGCCATGTCGCTGCCAACGAGCCGCGCGCCAAGCGCGATCACGTTGGCGTCGTTATGCTCGCGGGCGAGCTGCGCCGAAAGCGGGTCGTCGACCCTGGCGCAGCGGCACTCGAGGTTGCGGTTCACCGCGATCGAGATGCCGATCCCGGATCCGCAGACGGCGATTCCGCGCTCAGCATTGCCCAAGGCAACTTCCATCGCGAGCTTCGCGCCATATTCCGGATAATCGACGCTTTCCGGACCGTTCGTCCCGAGATCGGTGATCTCGTGACCTTGTTCCGAGAGCCAACGGGCAAGCTCGTCCTTCAGTACATAACCGGCATGATCGGCGGCGAGTGCAATGCGCATGAGACCTTCCTAGCCGCCATCCCGGCGCCGCGCCACCGCCCTTCCGCTTGCCATGTTCGAAGGGCCGTTTACGCTGCGTTCAATCGGAGGGGTATGCGCATGATTCGAAGGGCTTTTCTTGCGGCGGGCGCCGCTGTGTCCGTGATGACCGCCGTGCCGGCACACGCCGGCTATGTTGAGGCGAGCAGCCGGCATTTCGTCGTGATCGGCGATATGTCTCCACAGGAAGCAAGCGGTTGGGCAGGCCAGCTGGAGCGTCTCGATCGCGTTCTGAGGGTCGTTACCAACACGCCGGAGGCAGAGAGCACGCCTTCCTCGCGAGTCACGGTCTTCGTCGTTCCGTCGATGGCCAGCGTGCAGAAGCTTGCGAAGAACTCCAGCGTCGGGGGCTTCTACAACGGTACCGCCCAGAGCTTCATCGCTGTTGTTCCCCGCAGCACGGGCGTCGATTCGTGGCAGTTCACTCCCAGGCAGGTGCTGTTCCACGAATATACGCACCACATCCTGCTCAGCAGCACCGATACCAGCTACCCGGACTGGATCACGGAAGGCTTCGCTGAGTTTTTTGGGACCGCGAAGTTCGATTCGAACGGCGACATGATCCTGGGGGAGCTGCCCGTCGATCGCGGCTATGCTCTCGGCGACCCCAACCAAATGAGTGCCAAAGAGCTGTTCACAGCCAGCGAAGGCGTGAACGACGACATCGAGGTTGCCCATCTGTATTCGCGCGGTTGGGCGATGATCCACATGCTCATGCTCAAAAAGGATCGCGCGGGTCAGCTCACGACGTACCTACAGCAAATCGCCCGAGGCGCCGATCCGGTGACCGCAGGTAAGACCGCCTTCGGTGACCTCAACAGGCTCGATGGTGAGATCGACGCCTACGTGCGATCCCGTCGCTTTCAGTCTCTGCGCGTTGCCGCCGAGAAGATGCCTGTCGGCGCTATCACTGTTCGCAATCTTCGCCCTTGTGAGTCCCAGATCATGCCTGCGCGCCTGCGATCCGCAGTGGGTGTGGACTCGAAGGCTGCACCCCTCGTCGCTGCTGACGCCGAGAGGGTCGCGGCCGCAGGATGCGAAAAGGATCCCTTCGTTCAGCGCACGCTTGCTGAAGCGGAATATGACGCGAAGAACAACGATGCTTCGATGGCTGCCGCCGATCGCACGCTGGCGCTCGAGCCGGGCAATGTGATGGCGATGGTCTACAAGGGCCGTGTCTATGCTCGGAAGAAGGATTGGGCCAATGCCCGGGCCTGGTTCATCAAGGCCAATCGCCAGGACCCAAACTACGCGCTTCCGCTCGTTCTCTATTACGACAGCTTCACGCATTCGGGGCAGAAGCCGACGCCGGCCGCCACCCAGGGCTTGTATCGTGCCATCGTCCTCGTTCCCCAGGATAGCAGCGTCCGGCTCCGCGTCGCCCGCGCGCTAATTGCCGAGGGTGAACTGAAGCGCGCCCGAACTCTGCTGGCACCGGTTGCGAGCGGCGGCGACGGCAAGACCAACAAGGATGCTCAGCAGGTCATTGCGTTGATCGATCAAGGCAAGGACGTGGCCACCGTCTTGGCGCAAGCCGACAAGGCTAAGTGGAACGCGCTGGGCGACGACTTCGAGCCCGAGGAAAAGGGGAGTTGAAGGCCTAATCAGGCGGCGAGGCGAATTTCCTCGCGGCTCCAGATCTCGACGAGCGCTGCGGTGAGTTCGTCCATCATCTCAGCCGTATGGTTCGGGCCCGGCGTGAAGCGCAGGCGCTCAGTGCCGCGCGGTACTGTCGGGAAATTGATCGGCTGAACGTAGAGTCCGTACTCGGCAAGCAGGATATCGCTGATCCGCTTGGCCTTCACCGGGCATCCGACGAGCAGCGGAACGATATGCGTGACGCTCGGCATCGCAGGGAGGCCGGCAGCGGTGAACTTCGCCTTCAGCATCGCCGCCGATTCCTGTTGAGCGCGGCGTTCTCCCGACGATTCCTTGAGGTGACGAACGCTCGCCAGCGCACCCGCAACTAAGACCGGCGACAGCGACGTCGTGAAGATGAAGCCGGGCGCATAGCTGCGGATGCAGTCGATGATCATTTGGTCGGCCGTGATGTAGCCGCCCATGACTCCGAACGCCTTGCCAAGCGTCCCCTCGATGATCGTCAGTCGCTCAGCAACGCCGTCGCGCTCGGAAATCCCGCCGCCATGCTCCCCGTACATGCCGACCGCATGGACCTCATCGAGATAGGTAAGGGCATTATACTTGTCGGCGAGGTCGCAGATCGCAGCGATGGGGGCTATGTCGCCGTCCATCGAATAGACGCTTTCAAATGCGATCAGCTTGGGAGCCTCGGCATCTTCGGCCGCGAGTAACTCTTCGAGATGCTCTAGATCGTTGTGGCGGAAGACGCGCTTGGCGCAACCACTGTTCTTGATGCCAGCGATCATCGATGCGTGGTTGAGCTCGTCAGAGAAAATCACGCAGCCCGGAAGGAGCTTGCCCAAGGTCGATAGTGCGGCTTCGTTCGAGACGTAGCCGGAGGTGAAGAGGAGCGCGCCTTCCTTGCCGTGAAGGCTCGCCAACTCGGCTTCAAGTTCCGTGTGATAATGGGTGTTGCCGCTAATGTTGCGGGTGCCGCCAGATCCGGCGCCAACCTCATGCAGCGCCTTTTCCATCGCGCTGACGACAGCGGGATGCTGTCCCATCGATAGATAGTCGTTCGAGCACCAGACCCTGATCGGCTTCGGGCCGTTGCCGCCGAAGCAATGCGCGTTCGGGAACTCACCTTTGGTGCGCAGGATATCGATGAACACGCGATACCGGCCTTCTTCATGAAGGCGATCGATCGCGGACTTGAAGATGCGGTTATAATCCACTGGCGAGCTCTCTTGCGCGCCCTTTAACCGCGACACTGAGGGAAGGCCATTGCGAATGACTCGCAAATAAGCGCTCGGAGTTCCCTTCAACGTGCACGAGCTGGAACCAGCCTCCATGGCGCAGCCCGACGGGCGTCCAGGCGGCACAAGCCGGTCAAATGGTGCCTGTTTGCATAGGCTTCTGCTCTAGCATCGTAGTCGGGAGCAAAGGGATCACCGAAGGCCCAGTCCGGCGGGTTGAAAGTCGAGAAGCCGTTGATCGTCGGTACTCTCCACAGCTCCGCAAGAAGCATTCCGTCCACGTTATGTGGATAAAGCATCTGCCACATCGGCCCTCGATACGTCGGCTCGCCGAGCCGCGCGGCGACCACGTAGAAGCTAAGGCAAGCCGGTGGGGGTGGAGGGACTGCCTCAAAGGCGGCGAGGGTCGCTCGGCGCGGCAGCCTCGCATTGTTCACGGCATTCAGCTGTTCGAAGACCAGCAGTAGCGCAAGCGCGCCCACGACCCAGGGCGTTCGCTCGACCAAGCCCGCAACGCGGTCGCGGTTCGCTAGCAAGATCATCAAAATCAGGGGCAGCAACAGGAAGAGTTGATAGCGAAGCACTACCCGCAGACCGGTGGCCCCCGGTACAACCGCATGGACGACGCTCCAGGCCGAACTCCCGCCGAGCTGCATGGCGAGGAGCCAACTGACGAGCACCGCCAGTGCGAATGCGCGGATGATCGTTGGTTGCCTCTGACCTACGGCACGATAGGCAGAAATCAACGCGATCAGCAGAAGAAGGAGCGGAAAGCCGGTCTCGTGTTCGCCGTTGTACGAAGTCTCTTCGGCAGTGATCGCGAGACCAGGCGGCCGCATCGCCCTTATCAGCCATCCCCATGCCAGGTTTTGAGGGCCGACATTGATCAGATCGCTGGGAAGAATCAGGAAGCGCTGGACCTCGCGATAGTGTTGGCCCCCGGTCTCATGGACTTTCGGCGCATACAGGAAGAGGAACGGCGCCACGGCCAGCGCAAAGGCGGCAATGAAGACCGCTAGCGTGACGCCATGTGCTCGCAACATCCGACCTGGGCTCGGCCGCTCGAGTAATGCCCAGATGACGGCGAAGACGAGCGCGAACCACAAGGTGAACCAGGCCATGTAGTAGGCAGTCAGCAACCAGGCTCCCAGCAAGCCGGCCAGCGCGACAGCGAAAAGTCGTGCTCGGTTCTTCGCTCCGGCGATTTCGGCCCGACCACACTCGACCGCCAAAATGATCGCCACTGGCAAAAGTGAGATAGTGTTGAGCTGAGCATGCTCGGCCTGCACGAACATGCCGTTGGAGATCGTGAAGATCAGGGCCGCGAGGCTCGCAATGCCAGCGCGGAACCTGAGCGTACGACGGACAAGCCACCAGGTCGCGGCGAAACCCAAGGCTTTCCAGGTCGAGGCGGTCATAGTGTCGGCGAGCAACGGATCGGAGACGATCCGCCAGCCGCTGTAGAGCACCCCCGACAGCAAGTAGCCGTCATTGTATCCGAGAGCGTCTGGATAGGGATGGAAGTATAGCGTGCGATTCCAGGCTTCGACGCCTGACAGCACGTTCCGCCAATGCTCTTGGATCGAGATCGCGATGAGCGCGTCGCCGCGGTCGCCAAAGCCGCGGTCGAACCCGCTCCGGATTGGCTCGCGAAGGACAATCAGCATGGCGGCGATGAAGCTGGCGACAGTCGCGAGCCAGCTGTCGGCCCAGCTCCGGCGTTCACCCCCTCCACCCATATCGCTTTCCTGCCGCGCTACTGCTTACGCCACAAGTGCGAGTGCGATCGGCCGCCGCTCAAAGCGTCTCGATGTCGCCGATGCCGAAGTTGGCCAAGGCCGACGGTGATGGCGTTCGACTCGCGCCTGTGAAGATCATTAGCCCGTCTTGTGGATGCAGCGGCCAAGGCTGCTCGCGGGTCAGGTACGCGATGCGCCGCGCAATGCCTGGACCTCCGTCGACGTATGTGACTTCGGGGAAGGACTCCTGGAGCTCGTTCTCGAGCAGGGGGAAGTGGGTGCAGGCAAGCACAACGGTGTCGATTGGGCTGCCGTTTGCCGCATCGAACATCGGTTGGGCCGCGGCTTTCACTGCCTCAAGGCTTACGTCCTCGCCGGCGAGCTTCGCCTCGGCCAGCTCAACCAGTTCGGGCGAGCCGTGGCGGATGATCGTGCAATCGGAGGCGAACTTTGCTGCGAGGTCGTCGACGTAAGGCTGCCGAACGGTTGCTTGCGTGCCGAGAACGCCGATCACCCGCGTTTTCGAAATCTCGGCGGCGGGTTTGATTGCAGGAACGGTGCCTACCACCGGCAAGTCGAGCGCGGAGCGCACATGTTCGAGCGCAATCGTGGACGCAGTGTTGCAGGCAATTACCGCTAGCCGTGGCTTGAAGCGCTCGACCAATCGTCCCAACAAGGCCGGAACGCGGCTCGCGATCTCTGCTTCGCTCCGCTTGCCGTAAGGAAAACCGGCGCTGTCGGCGGCGTAAACGATCGGCGCATTCGGGAGCAGCGCTCGCGTCGGACCGAGCACCGACAAGCCGCCGACGCCGGAATCGAAGAAGAGGATAGGGGCATTCGCGTCCACCGCCACTCTGTGGCGTGGAGAATTGAGGCGGGCAAGTTGCGCCGTTGCGGCACTTTGCTACTCAACCGGCCGATGACCCGTGAGACGCTCCTTGCTTTGGCGCTTGGCTACCTGCTCGGGTCCATTCCGTTCGGGCTGGTTCTCACGCGCCTTGCCGGCAAGGGCGATGTGCGGAAGATCGGTTCAGGAAACATCGGCGCAACCAATGTGCTGCGAACCGGAAGCAAATCGCTTGCCGCCCTGACCCTGATTTTGGACTGCCTGAAAGCGACCGCGGCGGTTCTTCTCGCGCAGCGGCTCCTCGGCGCGGAGACGGGCTCAATAGCGGGCGCTGCAGCGATGATCGGTCACCTTTATCCCGTCTGGCTGAAGTTCAAAGGTGGGAAAGGGGTCGCGACCTTCCTTGGAGTCCTAATCCCGCTTCTGCCGATGGCGGCGCTTGCTTACGCCTTGGTCTGGATTGCCCTGCTGCTGACGATCCGAATCTCGTCAGTGTCTGGGATGGGGGCGGCGCTCAGCGCTCCGCTTTCAGCTTACTTACTTCACTCATCGCTCTTCCCAATGCTGCTCGGTTTCGCGGTGCTCGTCCTCTGGAAGCATCGAGAGAACATCCTTCGACTGAAGGCTGGGACCGAGCCACGCATTGGGAGAGCAAAGACTTGAATGATGATTTAGTCGATCGGCTTCGGCTGGTCAGGTCGCCGGGCATCGGACCCGTTACTTTTCGACAATTGATGCGCCGTTTCGGAAGCGCGGCTGCAGCGATCGACGCTGTGCCTGATTTGGCACGGCGAGGCGGCGGCAGAGCTCCGCGCCTCTTCGAACGTGGCGAGGCCGAGCGTGAAATCGCGCGCGTTGACAAGCTCGGCGCTCGATACCTCACGCTGGGAAAGGGTCTGTATCCTAACCTCCTCGCCGAGTTGGAGGACGCGCCGCCGCTGCTGGTTGCGAAGGGCAACCTCCAGCTGCTCGACCGAACTGCTGTGGCGATTGTTGGCGCCCGCAACGCGTCAGCGGCGGCCTGCCGCTTTGCGCGCGGACTAGCTCATGATCTTGGCCAGCAGGATCTCGTCGTCGTTTCCGGCCTTGCCCGAGGCGTCGACAGCGCCGCGCATGACGGTGCTCTCGAGAGCGGGACGATCGGCGTCATCGCCGGCGGGATCGACATCTTCTACCCGCCCGAAAATGAACAGCGGCAGCGCGCCATGTACGAGCGCGGTCTCGTGCTTGCTGAGATGCCCCCGGGCACCGAACCGAGGGCGAGACACTTCCCCTACCGCAATCGCATCATCGCAGGGATCAGCGCTGGCACGGTCGTGGTCGAGGCCGCGCCGCGGTCCGGATCGCTGATCACTGCCCGGCTTGCGGCGGAGGCCGGGCGCGAGGTCATGGCCGTACCGGGCTCGCCGCTCGATTCGCGAGCGCAGGGCTGCAACCAGCTCATCCGCGATGGCGCGACGCTGATCCAGAACGCTCGCGATGTCGTCGACGAGATTCGACCTATTGAGGCCCGAGTTCATTCGGGCGTGACTCACTACCAGCAAGAGCCGCAGCTGGTGAATGGAGACGACGAAATAGTCGGCGTGGTCGAAGAGCTGCTGGGTCCTTCGCCGGTGCCGGTCGATGAGATTATCCGGCTCTCGGGCGCTTCCTCAGGCGCAGTGCAGATGGCCTTGCTGGAGCTGGACCTCGCGGGGCGGCTCGATCGTCACGCCGGCAACAAGGTGAGCCTTAGCGGGTCAGCTTGACGGCTGCGAGATACTTCTCCGCCCAGGCGACATCTGCAGCAGTGGGGACCCTCCGGAACGCGACCTGGGAGACGTGCATGTCTGCTGCTCCAGGCATCGCCTTGAGGAAGAATGTTTCAGGCTTCCTAGTCTTCGGATTGAGTGGACAATCCACCCGGACCTGCAGGCTGGAGCCAATATTCCGGCGATAGGCCACGCTCGCTCCGGGGCAGGCAGCGGTCAGTCCGCTGAGCACGCTCTGGACGTAGCCGTTGGCGTCGGTGCGCTGCGCAACGCCGGCGAAGCGTTGCGTCGTCAGCATCCGCGTCCAATTGTCGACATTCTCGCTGCTCGGCACCTGCTCGACGATGGAGCTGCCGTTCTTGGTGAACTGATATCCGATGGCGAATCCGGGTGCCGGGGGCTGGGAAAGAGTTTCGGCAGCGAGGATCATCAGGATCAGCAGCATGGGACACCCATGTTCGACTGGCGCTAACTCTACTCTCGAACCGACAACGTCAACGCCTCCCGCTTGACGAGGCGAATCCGCAGTCCCCACCTTACGCGTATGCGTGAGGGGAAATTATGAAGCTGGTCGTCGTCGAATCGCCGGCCAAGGCAAAGACCATCGAGAAGTATCTCGGGAGCGGGCACCGTGTGCTCGCGTCCTTCGGACACGTGCGCGACCTTCCGCCGAAGGACGGATCGGTCGATCCGGAGCATGGCTTCGACATGCAGTGGCAGGTCTCGCCGGACCGCTCGAAGCAGCTGAAAGCGATCGCCGATGAGGCGAAGAAGGCCGATACGCTGATTCTCGCCACCGATCCGGATCGTGAGGGCGAGGCGATCAGCTGGCATGTTCAGGAGGTGCTGCGCCAGAAGAAGGCACTTCCCAAGGACGTCCAGCGTGTAACCTTCAACGCGATCACCAACTCGGCGGTGACCGAGGCGATGCAGAAGCCGCGCGGCCTCGATGAAGATCTCATCGATGCTTACAAGGCGCGCCGGGCGCTCGACTATCTCGTGGGCTTCACGCTTTCGCCGATCCTGTGGCGCAAGCTTCCGGGCGCAAAGTCAGCCGGCCGCGTTCAGTCGGTTGCCCTCCGCTTGATCGTTGACCGCGAGCGAGAGATCGAGGTCTTCAAGCCGCAGGAATATTGGTCGATTACGGCCACGTTTGCGAAGGACGGGCAGGCTTTCACGGCGCGACTCGCGCAGCTCGACGGCAAGAAGATCGAGCGCCTCACCATCGGGAGCAAGGGTGACGCCGACGCCGCGAAAGCCGTGGTGGAAGCGGGGCACTTCACTGTCTCGTCCACCGAGACCAAGCCGTTCGCAAAGAATCCGCCGCCGCCGTTCACCACGTCGACACTGCAGCAGGAGGCCGCGCGGAAGCTGGGCTTCTCGGCGAGCCACACGATGCGCGTGGCGCAAGGGCTCTATGAGGATGGGCTGATCACCTACATGCGTACGGATGGCGTCGACATGGCGCCGGAGGCGGTCAGCGCTGCGCGACGGGCGATCACGAGCCGCTACGATGCCGGTTACGTGCCGGATCGGCCGCGGCAGTATCAAAGCAAGATCAAGAACGCGCAGGAAGCGCATGAGGCGATCCGACCGACGGACTTCGACCGATCGCGAGCGGCATCCGGCGATTACGCCCGGCTTTACGAGCTGATCTACAATCGCGCACTTGCAAGCCAGATGGCGTCGGCGCGGCTTGAGCGAACGACGGTAGAGCTGAGCGATGGACCGGGGCGCGCGGTGCTTCGCGCGACGGGTCAGGTCGTTCTCTTCCCCGGCTATCTGGCGCTTTACGAAGAAGGCCGCGACGAGAAGGCGGACGACGAGGAAAGCGCGCGCATGCCGCCGCTTGCCCGCGGCGATGTGCCTGCCAAGACAGGTGTGGAAGCAACGCAATCATTCACTCAGCCGCCACCACGTTATTCCGAAGCTAGCCTGGTGAAGCGGCTGGAAGAGCTGGGGATCGGCCGCCCGTCGACTTATGCCGCGACGCTTCAGACGCTGAAGGACCGCGAATATGTTCGGGTGGAGAAGAACCGCTTCATTCCAGAGGAGAGCGGGCGTCTGGTAACGGCGTTCCTGGAGCGCTTCTTCGAACGATACGTCAGCTACGACTACACGGCCGAACTCGAGGAAGAGCTCGACGACGTGTCGGGCGGTCGCCTCGATTGGCAGAAGCTGCTCGACGCCTTCTGGCGCGACTTCAAGCCGAAGGCCGGCGAGGTCATGGACCAGAAGCCGTCCGACATCACGGCTGCGATCGATGAATATCTTGCCCCGTGGCTCTATCCGCCTCGGGCGGACGGTTCTGATCCTCGGGTATGCCCGCAGTGCGGGAACGGCCGGCTGTCGCTTCGAGGCGGACGGTTTGGTGCCTTCGTGGCCTGCTCGAACTATCCCGACTGCCGCTACACGCAGAAGTTCGGTCAGCCAGGGGGCGAGCAATCTAGCGAGGGCCCGCAGGACCTTGGCAACGATATCCAGCTAAAGAGCGGTCGCTTCGGGCCTTATGTCGAGCGCGGCGACAAGCGCGCTTCGATCCCGAAGGATGTGCCGCTCGCAGATGTCGACACTGAGGTGGCGGAACGCCTGCTTTCTCTCCCTCGCGAGATCGGCGCACACCCGGAAACCGGCAAGCCGATTACCGCGTCCATCGGACGGTACGGTCCCTATCTCGCGCACGACGGCAAGTATGCGAAGCTCGGATCGACCGCCGAGGTCTTCGAGACGGGAATGAACGCGGCCGTCGCGAAGCTTGCTGACGCTGCGTCCGGCGCTGGTCGCCAACGCGGCGCATCGCGCGAGCCGATTGCGGTACTCGGCGCTCACGCAGCGAGTGGCGGTGAGATCAAGGTGATGGAGGGCCGCTACGGGCCATATGTGACCGACGGCACAACCAACGCCACCTTGCCGAAAGGCGCCGACCCCAAGGCCGTGACACTGGAAGAAGCGGTGAAGCTCATCGATGAGCGCGCGGCGAAGGGGCCAGCCAAGAAAAAAGGCGGCCGCAAGCCCGCACGGAAGAAAGCGAAATGATCGATATCCAGCTGCAATGGTTAGCGCATGGGAATGGTTTGCCCGCGCCAAGTTACGCAACCGATGGCGCCGCTGGGCTAGACGTGGTCGCCGCAGAGGATGTGACGCTGGCGCCGGGTCAGCGTCACGCGGTCGCGACTGGTTTCGCGATCGCCATCCCCGAAGGCTACGAGGTGCAGGTGCGCCCACGCTCAGGCCTTGCGCTCAAGCACGGCATTACCTGCCTCAACACGCCCGGCACCATTGACCACGACTATCGTGGCGAGGTGAAGGTGATCCTAGCCAACCTCGGTGCCGAGCCTTTTGACGTACGCCGGGGTGAACGGATCGCTCAACTCGTACCGGCACCGGTGCAAAAGGCGGCATTTCGCGAGGTCGCGGAGCTTAGTGAGACCAGCCGGGGCGCCGGGGGCTTTGGCTCCACCGGACGGTGACTCTCTCCGACGAAGAACTCCAGCGCTACGCTCGTCACATCGTTCTGCCCCAAGTGGGCGGGGTAGGGCAGCGCAAGCTCAAGGCTGCCAGCGTTGCGGTGATCGGGGCGGGCGGGATCGGTAGCGCCGTGATTCCGGCGCTTGCGGGCGCCGGTGTCGGACAGATCACGATCATCGACGACGATGTCGTCGACGTCGCCAACCTCCATCGTCAACCGCTCTTTCGTGAGCGCGATATCGGTTATTCGAAGGCGGATCTTGCGCTTCAGTTCGTTCATCGGCTCAATCGGCACATCAATGCGACGCCCGTCCTGACTCGGATCGTGGCAGGTAACGCGCCCCAGATGCTGGGTGGGCACGACTTGATCATCGATGGCAGCGACAATTTTGCGACGCGACTTGCGGTCAGCGATGCCTGCGTGAATCTGGGCCTCCCCCTGCTTTCGGCAGCCGCTGTGCAATTCCAGGGGCAGGTAGGCCTTTTCCGGTCGAAACCCTGCTATCGGTGCTTCGTCGGCGACGCCTTCGACAGTGACGACTGCGACAATTGCGCGGAGCTTGGCGTGCTTGGTGCGCTCACCGGCACCGCCGGCAATTTCGCGGGACTTCTTGCGATCAATTTCTTGGTTGGCGTCGGGCCCGACCCGGTTGGCAAGCTTCACCTTTTCGATGGCGAGAAGTTGAGCTGGCGGGAAATCAAAATCCCGGCGGACCCGCGCTGCCGAACTTGCGGCTCAGCTTAGCTCTTCGGCAATGCGCGCAATCAGCTGACGCGCCACCTCTTCCTTGCTCGCTTCCGGCCAGTCTTCGACGCCTTGGCCGGTAATGAGGTGGACCCGATTCCGATGGCCCCCCATCACATCGCCGGAGACGTCGTTCGCGACGATCCAGTCGGCCCGTTTGGAGTGTCGCTTGCTCACCGCGTGGTCGACGACATGATCGGTCTCGGCCGCAAAGCCGACGAGCAGGCGAGGGCGGGCTGCGCTCGACCCGAGCTCCGCGAGGATATCGCGCGTCGGAACGAACTTCAGCTGCGGCGGGCCCGAACCCTTCTTGAGCTTCGTCGGCGAAGGCTCCACGCGCCAGTCGGCTACCGCTGCAACGAGGATCGCCCCGTCCGCAGGCAATGACGTCATGACGGCATTGGCCATCTGCTCGGCGGTTTCGACATCCACGCGATCCACGCCTGGCGGGGTCTCCAACGATACTGGACCGGCTACCAACGTCACGCGAGCCCCGGCTTCAGCGGCAGCCGCAGCGATCGCGAAGCCTTGTCGCCCTGACGAGCGATTGGCGATTACCCGCACCGGATCGATCGGTTCGTGCGTCGGACCCGCAGTGACAAGAATGTGCTTGCCGGCGAGCGTCACGCGAGAAGGTCGGACAGCTGATCCAGGATTTCTTGCGGCTCAGGCAGGCGACCGGGGCCAAATTCCCCGCACGCCATCTCGCCTTCCGCAGGATCGATGACGCGCACGCCATCCGCCTTTAGTTGAGCGACATTGCGCCCGGTCGCGGCATGCTGCCACATCCGAACGTTCATCGCGGGAGCGACCACAACTGGCTTGTCCGTCGCAAGCAACAGAGTGGTGGCGAGATCGTCGGCAATTCCGGCGGCCATCTTCGCGAGAAGGTCGGCCGTTGCGGGGCAGACCAAGACGAAATCCGCCGAGCGGCTGAGCTGGATATGACCGATCTCGACCTCGTCCTTCAGCTCCCAAAGCGAGTTGTGAACCTCGCTCTCTGCCAACGTCCCGAGGCTCATCGCGGTCACAAAATGCTCTCCGCCCTTCGTGAGCACCGGCGTGACCGAATGACCTGCCTTCTTGAGCAAGCGAACGAGTTCTAGCGACTTGTATGCGGCAATCCCGCCGCCGACGATGAGAAGTACGCGCGCCATCTCGCTAGCGTAGCACAAACAGCAGGAGAGCGCCGACCACTGCGCCGAGCAGCCCCGTGGCGACATAACCCCACCAAGTACGGTGCTCGATGACGGCGATATCCGGCAGAGGCGGAGCGGGCGGCGCCGCGCCGCGTGGCGGGTAATATTGGTCGAGGCGGTCGATTAGGTCGGGGATCTTCTTCACGGCGCGAACGGCGTCGATGATCCGGTCCGCGTAATAAGCTTCCGGTCCAAGCTCAGACCGGATCCATTCCTTCAAGAATGGCTCGGACGTCTCCCACATGTTGATGTCCGGATCGAGCGCCGTGGCAACGCCTTCTTCCATCACCATCGATTTCTGAAGCAGCAGCAAGTGCGGCTGCGTCTGCATGTCGAAGTCGCGGGTGATCGTGAACAAGGTCTCGAGCATGCGGCCGACAGAGATTTCCTTCACTGGTAAACCGCGGATCGGTTCGCCCGCTGCACGCAGCGCCGTGGCAAATTCCTCGACGCTGTGATGCGGTGGAACGTATTGCGCCTCGAAATGGATTTCGGCCACGCGGCGATAGTTGCCGGTGATGAGGCCGTAGAGAATCTCGGCAAGCCAGACACGCGCACGGCGGTCGATCCGCCCCATAATCCCGAAGTCGATCGCGGCGATGCGGCCGTCTTCGAGCGCGAACAGATTCCCGTGATGAAGGTCGGCATGGAAGAAGCCGTCGACCACGGCCTGGCGAAGAAATGCTCGCACCAGCGTCGCAGCGAGCTTGCTGCAATCCTGGCCAGCCTCGATCAGCGCCTCTCGGTCGTTGAGCTTGATCCCGTCCAGCCATTCCATTGTGAGGACGCGCCGCGCAGTTCGCCGCCAATCAATGTCCGGAACATAATAGCCGGGCTCGGCCACCATGTTCTCGCGGAGTTCGGAAGCTGAGGCGGCCTCGCGCTGAAGATCGAGCTCGCGCGCGGTCCACTGCCGGAAGTGCGCAACGACGAGCCGTGGACGCAGGCGCTGAGCCTCACCGCCGTAGCGCTCAACGTGCGCTGCGGCCCATTCGTAGGTCTCGATCGCCTTCGAGAGTTCCTCTTCGATCCCTGGGCGAAGTACCTTCACCGCGACTTCGCGACCGTCGGTGGTGACGGCGCGGTGCACCTGCGCGATCGACGCAGCGCCAACGGGGCGCTCCTCGAACTCGGAATAGAGCGTTTCGAGCGGAGCTCCGAACGATTGCTCGATTGTTTGCTTGATCAGGTGAAACGGGGCTGGGGGCAGATCATCCTGGAGTTGGGAGAGGTTCTCCGCCGCACGCTCGCCGACTAAGTCGGGCCGCGTGGACAAAGCCTGGCCGAGCTTGATTGCCGCAGGACCAATCGCGACCAGCGCCGACGCATATTCAGGCGTCGGCGGTATGCGCGCGCCGAAGCGGGCGATACGCGCGAGCCGGCGCACCGGTGGTGGCGTCATCGGATCCTGCTCGATGCCGCGCAGGGCGCCGTGGCGGGCAAGCGTGCGACCCCATTTCAGAAGCCGCCACAGGTGAGCTACGCTTGAGGTCAAATCTTCCAGCCTGAATGGATGGTCACGAGGCCGCCGAGCATCGGCTCCGCATTGGCGCGAACGAAGCCGGCGTCGGCGACCATCCGCTTGAACGCTTGAGGGCGCGGAAAGCGGCGAATGCTTTCGACGAGATAGCGATAGCTCTCTTCGTCGTTCGCGACTGCCTTGCCGATCCGTGGGATGACGTTCGATGCGAAAGCTTCATAGAGATTCGAGAAGCCGGGCCAGTCGCTGGAGGAGAATTCCATGCAATAGAAGCGGCCACCGCGCTTTAGCACGCGATGCGCTTCCTCCAGGGCCGAGGGGATGTCGGTGACGTTCCGAATGCCGAAGACGATCGTGTAGGCGTCGAACCTCGAGTCAGGGAAGCTGAGCTTCTCTGCATTTTCAACTTTCCAGGCCAGGCCTGTGAGGCCCCGCTGCTTCGCTCGTTCTTCACCGACAGCGAGCATGTCGGCATTGATGTCCGAGACGGTGACGCGAGCACCTCGCCGAACCATGCGGAAGGCGATGTCTCCGGTGCCGCCCGCCATATCGAGGATCTCTTCGCCAGCGCGTGGCTTCACCCGGGCTACGAAGCGATCTTTCCAAAGCCTGTGCATGCCGCCCGACATTAGGTCGTTCATGATGTCGTAGCGGCGGGCGACTGAGCTGAAGACTGCTCCGACGCGCCGCGTCTTCTCTTCTGGGCTTACGAGCTCGTCGCCGAAATTGACCTTGTCCGTCATGGGGCTGGGGCTCTAGCGGGCTTGTCGCTGCTCCGCCATATCGCTGCCGATGCCTGAGCTTCCCGAAGTCGAAACTACTGTTCGCGGTCTGGAGCGTGTCCTGGAGGGAAGGCGGATCGTATCGGTCGAAGCGCGGCGGCCAGACCTGCGCCGGGCGCTTCCCGTTGATTTAGGCCAGCGGCTTACCGGATCGCGAGTGACCAGCCTTCGTCGCCGAGCGAAATATGGCCTCATCGACACGGACCGGGGCGACACACTCGTCTTTCATCTCGGCATGTCGGGGCGATGGCGAGTTGATCCGACGGAAGTCGAGAAGCACGACCATTTCATCATTGAGACAGACGAGGGCCGGCGGGTCGCACTCAATGATCCACGGCGCTTCGGGTCGCTCGACCTGGTACGCACCGACGAGCTCGCAGAATGGCCGCCGTTCAAGGCGCTTGGACCAGAGCCGCTCGACCTCGACGCACGTGAACTGAAGAAGAAGCTCGACGGGCGAACCGCCGCCATCAAGCTCTTGTTGCTCGACCAGCGGATCGTGGCCGGTCTTGGCAATATCTACGTTTGCGAGGCACTCTATCGGGCCGGGATACATCCGGGGCGTGCGGGCGGGTCGGTTTCGCTCGAGCGGTTGAAAAAGCTGGTGCCCGCTATTCACGACGTGCTTGCTGAAGCGATCGAGGCTGGCGGGTCCACGCTGCGGGATTTCTCGAGCCCGGACGGTGAGCTGGGCTACTTCTCCAAGTCCTTTGCAGTCTATGATCGCGAAGGACTGCCATGCGGGCGCGGCGGTACTGTCAAAAGAATCGTCCAGGGTGGTCGATCGACCTTCTATTGTCCGCAGTGCCAGCACTGATCAGGGCGTTGACCTAAGAGGCACTTGCCGCTAGGGGAGCGCCACTTCCGGTGCGAGCCTCTGGGCCGCGCCTTTTTTCATTGAGCTAGAGGAACACAATGGCGAATACGCCGCAGGCCAAGAAGCGCATCCGTCGCAACGCGAAGCGCACCGTGATCAACCATTCGCGAATCAGCCGTATCCGGACCTTCATCAAGCAGGTCGAGTCGGCGCTTGCGAGCGGGAAGAAGGCGGACGCGGCCGAAGCTCTGAAGAAGGTTCAGCCGGAGCTGGCCCGTGGCGTTTCGCGCGGTGTGATCCACAAGAATACGGCAGCGCGGAAAATTTCCCGCCTTTCCAAGAGGGTTGCCGCGCTGGGCTAAGCAGCCTGCCCAAACGGGCCGCCAAACTGACCTGATCGAGCCGCCGGGAAACCGGCGGCTCGTTTCGTTTTAGGACCGTCAAAAAAATGCAGTAATTCCCGCGATTCGCGGGAGCGTTAAATTCTTAGTAATCATAAAAACGTCGGTTTTCCGCCATTTCCGCCAAGTTTCGGCCCATTTCCTATGTCAAGTAGCTTTATTTCACTTGTGTGAAAAAACGGCTCTTGCAAGCCGAGCGGTACGGTTTCAGAAACAACCTTCCGAGCGCGGATCCGCGCCGGCGTAAGAGAGAAAAGAAGCCTAGGACGCGCGACTCGCATCACGCGTGAAAGGACCCTTTTGTCTTGTGTTTTGGGGGTGGAAGCAGAGGGAGGCGCGGGCCAGTGCAAGGCGCAGGGGCGAATACGTCTGTCGATCAATCGGGGGGAACAGTCACCGCACCGCTCGACGCAGCTTGGGAATCGATCCGTTCGGGACTTCGCCGGGATCTTGGTGCACGGACGTTTGATGGCTGGTTGAAGCCGGCTGAGCTTGGAACGTTTGAGCCGGACAGCGGCACACTCGATCTTGTGCTGCCGAGCCAGTTCATGGCCGATTGGGTCCGCTCGCATTTCGGTGAGCGTCTGACTCTTGCATGGAAGACGGTTTTGCCGGTCGTCCGCGACGTTCGCCTGATCGCTGCTGCCGACGCGCCCCGTCCGGCTCCGCTGCTGATTCTCGAGGAAACGCCGCCCCCGTCGGAGCGCGATCCCAATGCGCCGAACTTCGACCCGCGCTATCGCTTCGAAACGTTCATCGTCGGCAAGGCGAACGAGGTGGCTGCGACCGCGGCGCGCACGCTCGCCACGTCGAAGACGGTCGGCTTCAATCCGCTGTTCATCCATGGCGGCACGGGACGAGGCAAGACTCACTTGCTGCACGCGATCGGCCACACCTTTCTTCAGCACAACCGCGGCGCTCGCGTGGTGTCGATGTCGGCCGAGAAGTTCATGGTCGAGTTCATTCGCGCGCTGAAGGAAAATGACACGATCGGTTTCAAGCAGCGTCTGCGGAACGCCGACCTGCTGCTGATCGACGACGTTCAATTCATCGCCGGCAAGGATTCCACGCAGGAGGAATTCTTCCACACGATGAATGAGATCATCACCGCGGGTCGGCGACTGGTGATCACGTCCGATCGCGCGCCTCAGGACCTCGACGGCATTGCGCCGCGCATCCTATCGCGTCTGTCCTGGGGCCTCGTCGCCGACATCAACTCGGCGGATTATGAGCTTCGCTTCAACATCATCGTGGCCAAGCTCGAGGCTCTGCCGGGCGTCGATATGCCGCGCCCGGTGATCGATTTCCTCGCTCGCCGCGTGACCTCTTCGATCCGTGAACTGGAGGGAGCGCTCAACCGCATCGGTGCTTATGCGATGATGACGGGTCGCGAGATCGACGTCGCCTTTGTCGAGGAAGTGCTCGCCAACGTCCTCCGCGCCAACCAGCGGCGGATTTCGATCGACGAGATCCAGACGCAGGTCGCGGAGCACTACCGCATTCGCAAAGCCGAGATGACCTCCGCGCGCCGTGCCCGCGAAGTAGCTCGTCCGCGGCAGGTCGCCATGTATTTGTCGAAGCAGCTGACGCCTAAGTCGCTGCCGGACATCGGACGCCGTTTCGGCGGCCGCGATCACACGACGGTGATCCATGCGGTCCGGCAAATCGAGAAGCTGCGCGCCAGTGACGCTGAGCTGGATGCCGACATTCGATTGCTGACCAGGCAGCTCGAAGGCTAGCCCCAACTAGTCCGAAAGCCGCTTAGAAGGGCTCGCCGAGTTGATCGGCGGGCCCTTTTGATTTGCATGCGTGGTCGAAGGTTAGTGGCTGAACCAGGCTGCAATATATTCGAGCGCGAGTACGCCCGAGCCGATGACCAGCACATCAATGAGAACGCTGAGGACCGCCGCGACCGCAGCGGCGATGACGAGGGCGCCGTCGCGGTAGATTAAGGCGAGACCGAAGAGCACGATCACCCCCGCTGGCGCGATGTGGAAGAGCGGGATGGGAATGGCTGCCAGTAGCGCGAGCAGGAAGCAGACAAGGCCGATGAACCGCGTAGCTGTCGCGCCCGTGAGGCTCGCCATTCGCGGCTTGAAGATGCGCTCGATGCGAAGCTCGAACCACTCCATCTTGGAAATGAGCCGCTCGAGCTCCGACTTCTTCACGCCGCGCCGGTCGATACGGGCCGGGAACCACGGCCGCGAGCGACCGAATATCATTTGAGCGGAAACGATCAGGAGTGGAATTGCGAAGAAAGTGCTCGTCCCCGGGGGAAGAGGCAGGACATTAATCGCACCGAAGATCAGAAGCAGCGCTCCCCAGGCTCTTCCGTGAAGCTTCGCGGTCAGCTCGGAGAAAGACAGCGGGTCAGATACCGTCTCTTCGATAATCTGCGTTAGCCGCTGCGAGAGCGGCAACGGATTAGGCGAGGGAGAAGTGCTCTCCGGCGAAACGTCCGCCACGCTCAAAGGCCAACGGCGCGATACGCGGAGGCGAGAACGGGGGCTCCAAGCTGGCGGGCGCGCTCGGCGCCTGCACCGAGGATACGGTCAAGCTCCGCAGGATCCTTGCGGAATTCGTCGAGACGGGTCCGAAGCGGCGACAGCATTGCGATCAGGGCGTCCGCCAACGCCGGTTTGAATGCGCCGAAGCCTTGGCCGGCGAATTGCTGGAGCACCTGCTCGACACTCTGACCGGTCACCTCGGCATAAATTCCGACGAGGTTCCGCGCCTCAGGGCGCCCGTCCAGATCCGCGGGGTCGCTTGGAAGCGGTTCAGGGTCGGTCTTCGCCTTCCGGATCTTCTGGGCGATCACGTCATCGCTATCGATGAGGTTGATCCGGCTTTGGTCGGATGGATCCGTCTTGGACATCTTAGAATTCCCGTCGCGCAGGCTCATGACCCGCGCTGCGGTGCCGCCGCCGATGAAGGGCTCGGGGGGCACGAACAGATCGACATCGAAATCCGTGTTGAACTTCAGCGCGATGTCGCGCGTGAGCTCGATGTGCTGCTTCTGGTCCTCGCCGACCGGAACGTGCGTGGCCCGATACAGAAGAATGTCAGCCGCCTGCAGCACCGGATAGGTGAACAGGCCGACAGATGCGCCTTCCTTGTTCTTACCGGCCTTGTCCTTCCACTGCGTCATCCGATTGAGCCAGCCCATCCGCGCGGTTCCCTGAAGAATCCAGGCGAGTTCCGCGTGGGCGGGCACGGCACTCTGGCGGAAGAGGGTAACCTTGGCGGGGTCGATGCCGCTGGCGATCAGTGCGGCAGCCATTTCGCGGATGCTTGCGGAGAGCTTTGCCGGATCCACGTCGACAGTGAGTGCGTGAAGGTCGGCAAGGAAGATCAGGCACTCGACCTCATCCTGCATGCGCACCCAGCGAAGGATGGCGCCAAGCAGGTTGCCGAGGTGGAGGTCGCCGGTAGGCTGGATGCCCGACACGACGCGCATTTCTTGCTTGTCACTCACGCTTCACGCGTCCTTCGTTTCATCAGAATTTTCACATCGTCGAGCACGAACGCGCCGGTCAAGAAGCAGGCGACGGCGTAGACTGCCACTCCAGCGCCGACGAGTACGGTCAGGCCCAAGCCGCGATGAAGGATCGACCCAGTCAAATAGGGATCGATCGCTGGTGCCAGCCAGAAGAGGACCGCTCCCATGATAAGCGATGCGGCAGCGAGGCGAGGAACGCGGCGTCGAAGCTGCCGGTCGGTCTCGAAATGGCTCCGCTTCTTCAGCGTGTGATAAAGCATCCAGACGTTCACGGTCGACGCGACTGCCGTGGCGAGGGGTGGACCGACGTGACCGTAGCCGTATCGGCCGAGGATCGGGATCAGGATTAGGTTGAGAACCAAGTTCACGCCGACCGACTGGACGGCGTAGCGGACGGGGGTCTTGGTATCGTGCCGGGCGTAGTATCCGGGCGTTAGCACCTTCACGAGCACGTAGGACGGAAGGCCGAGCGAGAAGGCCGAGAGCGCCCAGCTGCACCGGGCACTATCGATCGCGGTAAAGTGGCCATGCTGGAACAATCCGCGAATGATGGGCTCAGAAGCGAAGACGAACGCGACCGTCGCTGGCAGGGTCAGGAACAAGGCGAGCTCGACGCCGCGATTTTGCGTGTCCATCGCCTCCGCGTCGCGCTTCTGGCTGAGCTGCCGCGAAACGGTTGGGAGCAGGATGGTACCAAGACCGATGCCGATCAGACCAAGTGGAAGCTGGTTTAGCCGATCGGCATAGTAGATGTACGAAATAGAACCCGGATCGAGCAGGCCGCCCGCCAGCGCGGTAGAGACGGCGAGATTGACCTGAACCGCGCCCGCGCCGAGCGCAGCGGGCAAGATCAGCTTCAGCAGTTCGCGGAGATCATCGTTGATCCTGGGGCGACGGATAGCGAGGCTTACGCCGACTTTCTTGCAGGCAAGCATCAGCCAGGCGAGCTGCAGCGCGCCGCCCACGGTGACGGAGATCGCTTGCGCTCGCGCCGTCTCGTAGGCGGCGTCGGGCCCGCTGCCATGGAAGAACCACAAGGCTACGATCATCGAGATGTTGAGGAGGATCGGTGCCGCCGCGTTGACCCAGAATTTGTGTAGCGAGTTCAGAATCCCGCCGAGTAGCGAAGCGAGGCTGATCAGCATCAGATAGGGGATCGTGATCCGCGACAGCGTCACCGCGAATGAGAACTGCTCCGGGGTCGGGTTTCTGAAGCCGCCAGACAGCCCCCAGGTGATCGGCCACGCCGCGATCAGCATCACGATCGTGAACAGCAGCAGTACGGGCAGCAGGATTGCCAAAGTCTGCTCGGCGAAGCGCAGGCCCGCGTTGATGTCGTCCGCCTCCCCGACCTTTCGATTGAACATCGGAATGAAGGCGGCGGAGAAGGCGCCTTCGGCGAACAACGCCCGGAACATGTTAGGCAAGCGGAAGGCGACGAAGAAGGCGTCGGACGCAAAGCTCGCGCCGACGTAGCTCGCCTGTAGCGTGTCACGGACGAGCGCGAGAACCCGGCTGACGAGGGTTAGCCCGCCGACGGAACCCAGCGACCGGGTGAGGTTCATGCCCTCAATGCCGCGGAGAAGCGGGGGGCGTCAGGCCTGGCCGGACTCGCCGCCGGCAGCGCCGCCGATGAAGCCCGGCTGCTCGCCGCCGCCCTGCGCCTGAACCTGCGACATATAGGCCGAGGTGAAATCGATCGGATCGAGCAGCAGGGGCGGGAAGCCGCTGTTGCTGACCGCGTCTGCGACAATTTGCCGAGCGAACGGGAAGAGAAGACGCGGGGCCTCGATGAGCAGGAACGGCTGGAGCGCCTCCTCAGGGATATTCCGGAGGCCGAAAAGGCCGGCGTAGCTGAGGTCGACAACGAAATGGACGCCGTTGTCAGAGCGTGCCGTCACGTCGATCTTGAGAGCAACCTCGTGAACGTCGTCGGCCGCGGCCTGGACGTTGATGTTGAACTGAACTTCGAGATTCGGCTGGACCTGCCACTGGTAAACCTGCGGCGCGCTCGGATTCTCGACGGAAAGATCCTTGGTATATTGGGCAAGAATGCTGACCTGCGGCGCGTCGCCCATGTCCCCCGCGCCATTGCCCGCGCTCGTCGCGTCCTGATCCGCCATTTTACTGATGTCCTTGCGAAAGAATGTAGTGAATTGGGAGCCGCGAAGGCCGCGGCGCGTTGCCGCAGGCGACTAGCAGTCGTGAATATGAGGCGCAATGGCAGCCTCATGCGTTGGTCGGTGTTGGAATCTTTACCCGTCCGGCACTATGTTGGAGTTTCGTTACAAGTAGGATGCAAGCTTGACCGTCATCGTAATCCTCGCGCTGGTTGCTTTGTTTGTGGGGCTTCGCCTCTACAGCGTGCTCGGTGAGCGCACGGGTCATGAGCAGCAGCCGATCCTGAAACCGGCGGATCCCGACGCCCGAGTCGAACCGCGCGCGCATCAGCCCGCGCCAACTCCGGTCACCCCGGCAGAAGCTGGAGACATGGCGTTCGTGCCTACCGCCGGCCCAGGCGTCCGCGCGGTCCTCGCCGCCGATCCCAGTTTCGATGTCGCCCGCTTCCTCGAAGGCGCCAAGGCCGCTTACCGCCTAATCCTGGAATCCTTCTGGAAGGGCGATGTGGATACGCTTCGCCCGCACGTTGACGACCACGTCGCAGAGACTTTCGCGGACGCCATCGAACAGCGGAAAGCGGATGGCTTGACTCTCGACAACCGGCTCGTTGCGATCGACCAGGCCGTCATCTCCGAAGCTTCGGCTGAGCGTGGCGTTGCGATCCTCACGGTTCGGTTCGAGGCAGATATCGCTGCCGTAACGCGCAATTCCGAGGGTCAAGTCGTTGCCGGCTCGCTAAGCGACGCGATCCAGACTCGCGACCTTTGGACCTTCCGTCGCGATTTGAGTTCGCGCGACCCGAACTGGGTGCTGATCGAGACCGACGAGGAAGAGTGAGGTTCTTCGCAAGAGCGTTCGCGCTCGCTTCGTTCGCCCTGATCGCCGCCTGCGCCAAGACAGTCCAGGTCACGCCGACGACTCCACCGCCGCCAACGGTTACTCCGCCGCCGCCAGTCACGCCGCCGGCGCCTCCGCCGCCCGCTAATGCCCGGGCTGCTGGCGTGGCGCTTGTTCAGCCGCCCGCCACCCTCGATGAGGTGTCGGCCGCTCGGGCGCTACAGGCGTTTCGGATCAGCTGCCCGGCACTGCAGCGCCGGCAGGACAAGTCACTGTTAGCTTCTGGTACCGACTGGGCAAGCGTTTGCGCTGAAGCCTCGACGGTCCAGCCTGGCGGTGCCGCAGCTTTCTTCCGCGACCGCTTCGATTGGGTTCGGGTAGGCGAGGGCAAGGCGTTCGCTACAGGCTATTACATCCCCGAGACCGCCGGATCGCGAACGCCCGCGCAGGGTTACGCTGTGCCGGTCTACCGCACGCCGCCCGACCTGACCCGCTGCACAAGGCCCGATGGGACGACCGGTCGTGGCCGCGTCGATGAAACGGGCACGTGTGTGCCGTACTTCAGCCGCCCTGAGATCGAGGACGGCGCGCTGGCCAATAAGGGACTCGAGATCGCTTGGGCTGCGGACCCGGTGGAACTCTTCTTCATTGAGATTCAAGGTTCGGGCGAGCTGCGGCTTCCGGACGGAAGCGTGATGCGGATCGGTTACGATAACCAGAACGGGCGCGACTATGTCGCGATCGGCCGCCAGCTTCGGGAGCGCGGAATTCTGCCTCCGGGCGGCGCGAACATGCAGGCGATCAAGGACTGGATCCGTGCAAACCCGGATCAGGGCCGCGAGCTGATGCGCGAGAACCTGTCCTACATCTTCTTCAAGGAGCTGTTGGGTCCACCGCTTGGGTCGCTCGGCCTTCCGATTACGCCCCACGGAACGGTTGCTGCCGACCCCAGCTTCATCCCGTTGGGCGCGCCGCTGTTCCTCACCAACATGGATCGACCGGAGACGAACGGCTTTTGGGTCGCACAGGACGTCGGCGGTGCGATCAAGGGTCCCAATCGCTTCGACACTTACTGGGGTGGCGGCCCGCAAGCGACCGCGACTGCCGGCGGCATGTCCGCTTCGGGCCAGGCGCTGATCCTTCTGCCGAAAGGCACGGCGGCGCGTGCGGCAACTCAGCCCTGAAGAAGCGGAGCTCTGGGCGCGCGTAACAGCGACCATTGCGCCCCTCTCTCGCGAGAAAACAGCACCAAAGCCCGTCGAAGACCCGAAGCCTCAGCCGAACCCGGCTAAGCCACCAATTTCCAAACCCCTTTTACGTCGCGTTGAGAAGGTGACACCGGCGCCGCGGCGAACTCTCAACGGCACACTCGACGGGAGTTGGGACAAGAAGTTGCGTTCAGGAACGGTCGAGCCCGACAGGGTGCTCGATCTCCACGGCATGACGCTCGATCGTGCCTGGGAAGCGATCGACGTTAACCTCGAACGTGCGATCCAGCGTGGTGAACGATTGGTCTTGCTGATCACCGGTCATCATCGGCCTGGAGAACCTTCCGTTCAGCGCGGAAAGATCCGTGCTGCCGTTCACGATTGGCTCGCTGCATCGCGTCATGCGCCTCAGATCGCGGCCGTCCGGGGCGCGAGCAGGCGCCATGGCGGCGGGGGCAGCCTCTATATCGTTTTGAGACGATATTCTTAGCTGCCTTGCTGACCTTTTCTTAACCGATCTTCTTTAACGCGGGTGTGACTGACGGGCATTGCCGTCGACGGGGCGCACCACGACCGATGAAAGAAGGCACGGCCCAGAAAGTTAGCAACGCGGTTCTGTCGTGCACCGCGGGCTTTGCGTCTTTCGCATTTTCCCTGGCCGCGCTCCTATACCTGAAGGAGCTGGACCAGAAGGTGGTGGCGGCGCTTGCAGCCGGCGTTTTCTGCTTGCTGATCAGCTACATCGCGTCCGAACGTCCCAATAGCGAGAGCGCTCGCGCCCTGGCGGCATTGAGCGACCGCCTTCTCGCAGTGGAAGATGGCGATCTGGTTTCGCCAGCCCCGCCGTCCGTCAGGCATTCCATGCCCAAGCTCGCGGCGGCGGTAGACTCGCTTTTCGCAGAGGTTCGGGCATCGATCGAGAACGCACATGCTCTGGGCATGTACGACCCGGTCACGTCGCTGCCGAACCGGCTTCACTTCCGATCTGAGGCGGACAAGCTTCTCAACGAAGCGCCCGAGGGTGCGCGTTCGGCAATGCTCTTCGTCGACCTCGACCGCTTCAAGCTGGTGAACGATAGCCTCGGTCACGCCCGTGGCGACCAGCTTCTGATCATGGTTGCGAACCGGCTCCGTGTGGTCGTGAACGCCGAGTTCACGGGCAACGTCCGAACACGTCCGCTGCTCGCACGCCTCGCGGGTGACGAGTTCACGATGTTCTTCCCGGAGATCACATCTTCGGATGAGATCGAGCGTATCGCGCGTCGCGTAGTTGTGGCGATCTCGGAGCCGTTCGAGCTTTGCGCTCATAGCGTTGATATTGGCGCGTCCATCGGTGTTGCAATCTGCCCGGACCATGGAGGGAGCATCGAGGCGCTGATGCGAGCGGCAGACATCGCCATGTATCGGGCGAAGTCGCGCGGGGGCGGCCAGCATTGCCTGTTCGATGCGAAGCTCGCGTCAGAACATCAGGAAAAGGTCGACACCGAGAAGGCGCTCACCGAGGCGGTGCAGCGCGGCGACTTCATCCTCGCTTACCAGCCGCAAATGAGCCTGGTGACGGGGGAGATCTGCGGCGCCGAAGCCTTGCTCCGGTGGAATCATCCCAAAGAGGGCATGCGTCAGCCGGGTACTTTCATCCCGATAGCCGAGAAGACGGGCGTGATCTCCGAGATCGGTGACTGGGTCGTGGGCGAGGTTGCGTCCGTGCTAGGCAACTGGAAGCGCACCGGTTTCGATGGCCGTCTATCCTTCAACATCAGTCCGCGGCAGGTCGACCGGGCGGACTTTTTCAGCAGACTGCGTCACGTATTCCAGGACGCCGAAGTACCGCTGTCGATGATCGAGCTCGAATTCACCGAGAGCGCGGCAATGGAGGTGAGCGAATCGGTGCTGACCGAAATCCGGTCGCTCCGCGATGACGGCGTCCGCATCGCGATCGACGATTTCGGTACAGGTTATTCGAATATCGCGCGACTTCGCTCGATGCCACTCGATCGCGTGAAGCTCGACCCGTCCTTGATCGCCGACATCGATACGTCGGAGAAGGCCCGGGTCATCATCCAGGCTGTGATCCAACTGATCAAAGGCGTCGGCGCCGAAGTGGTCGCAGAGGCGGTAGAGACCGTAGCCCAGGCGGACATCTTACGCGCCATGGGCTGCGACACGGTCCAGGGCTTCGTCTTCGCTGCGCCGATGTTCGAGGAAGAATTTCTTGCTTGGATCGGCAACGCGAACCGCGGAGCGCGCTCGGTCGCCTAAATCGATCCGTCAGGTCCGGCCGACGAACATGAAGGCCGCTGCTCCTACGATGCAGGCGAAGGCGCCCAGATAGCGCCACCCGATCGGCTCTTTCAGGAACAAGGTCGCGAACACACCGAACACGGTGAGCGTGATGATTTCCTGCGTGATCTTGAGCTGACCGCCGGTGAAGCCATGCTGATAGCCAATCCTGTTGGCGGGCACGGCGAAGCAATATTCAAAGAAGGCGATACTCCAGCCGACCAGAATCGCCGTCAAAATCGTCCATTTCGGAAAGCGTAGCTGACCATACCAGGCGAAGGTCATGAAGATGTTGGAGATGGTCAGAAGGGCTACGGTGATCATCTGAGTTCCTGACTTCGGATAGACGTTGGCTCAGGCCAGCACTTTTCGAACGATGCGCTCGTAAATGCGGGAGAGCGCATGGATATCCTTGACGGCCGCGCACTCGCCGACCTTGTGCATGGTCGCATTCGGAAGTCCAAAGTCGACCACGGGGCACAGCTGGATCAGGAAGCGTCCGTCCGAAGTGCCGCCACTCGTCGATAGATCGGTGTTGATGCCCGTTTCTTCCTCGATCGATTCCACGATCACGTCGTAAAGCTGCCCCGGGGGCGTCAGGAAAGCCTCGCCGGAAATTCGCGCCCGGACCTTGCTGCCGGGCGCCTCTCGCTCGGCAATCTCTTCCACCATGCGCACAAGATCCGTTCCGCGCTGGAGATTGTTGAAGCGGATGTTGAGTTGAGCAGTAGCCGACCCGGGTATGACGTTGCTCGCGTCCGTAGGCGTGGAGATGGCTGTGAACTCGAGGTTCGAAGGCGGGAACACATCTGTCCCGTCATCGAGATGCACAGCGTCGAGCGCCGCGATGATGCGTGCGAGATCGGGGATCGGGTTGGTGGCGCGGTGAGGGTAGGCGACATGGCCCTGAACGCCGGGCACGTCGATCCACATGTTTACCGAGCCGCGGCGGCCGATCTTCACCGTGTCACCGAGAAGGTCGACCGACGTCGGTTCCCCGATCAGGATCATGTCTGGTCGGATCTGCCGCTCGTTCAGCCAGTCTATGATGCGAGGCGTGCCGTAAGTCGCGTATCCTTCCTCATCGCCCGTGATCAGAAGTGAGACGGTGCCGTTCGAAGGAAGGGATCGTGAGACGGCTGCGACGAAGGCCGCGATCGCACTTTTCATGTCGTTGGCGCCACGCCCGATCAGGAGCCCGTTTTCGATACGCGCCTCAAAAGGGTCTGCGGCCCAGCCTTCGCCTGCCGGAACGACGTCGAGATGACCGGCGAAGCCGAAGTGAGGCGATCCCTCGCCGCGGATTGCGACCATGTTCTCGGTCGGCCCGTCGGGAGCTTCACCCATCACCCAGCGATGAATCTCGAATCCAAGGGGTCTCAGCGCACTCTCAAGGACGTCGAAGACTTCGCCGCTTGCGGGGGTGACACTAGGGCAGCGGATCAGCTCTGCCGCAAGCTCAACGGGATCGATCTCAGATGGCATCGGCGAGCCCTAGCAAGGCTCCGAACTCTGGCAAGGCGTCTATGGCCGCACCGCAACTAGGTTCGATGGCGCGGGCCTTAGCGAAACACCGGAAGATCGCTTCGACGTCCGGTTCGTAGGGCACGCCCGCATAAAGGTGTCTGGCCCAGTAGGGATCAAAGGCAGGGAAGGTGATGGACTGACCGGTGGGCAGGCGGACCGTGGCGGTGCGCCGGGAAAGAGAAGTCTTCGAAACATAGCGAAGCAAGGTTGGCGCCCCCCGCAGTCCCAACTTCTCGAAGGAGCGGGTCGGGGGTAGCGGCCGGGTTCATTGTTCCAGCAACTCCTCCCACTGCCGCCCAACTACGTCCGGCGCAAAGCGGGTGCGTATAGAGGCGGAAAGCGCCTGTCGGAGAGCCTGATCATCGGCTTCTGTCGCGAAGCGAACCAGCTTCCTGCTGAGCGCTTCCACGTCGCCAATGGGCACCAAATGATCAGGAAAGCTTTCGAGGATGTATGATGGCCCATCGCTCTCGTAAGCGATTGGTATGACTCCCTCCGACATCGCTTCGGCGAGCACAAGCGAGAAGCTCTCCAGTTTCGAGGAGACGATGAGCAGGAATGCGCGATCATACCAATCGGACAAATCCGCAGAGTCGACGATAGATACGCGCTTAAGGCTCAGGCTTTCGATTAGCGCCGTCAGCCGCTGAGTTTCACTGCCGGAGCCTATGATGACGAGCGACCAACCTTGGTCTTCGAGGTTCGAATTTGCGAACGCTAGGATAGCTTGGTCAAATTGCTTCAGCGGTTCGAGGTGCCCCACTGCGAGGATCAGCTTTTCTCGCTCTCTCGGTCTCTCGGCGTCGGCCACTCTGACCGGGTTCGGGATTAGACGAACGTTCCGAAGGTAGCCGCGGTAGTGGTCCAGATCTCGCTTGTTGAGCGTGACGACTTGATAAGCCAACGGATAGGTCAGTCGCCGCAGAAAGCGGATGACGGGTTTGTGAAAATGCCACGAGCTGTGCTCGACGAGCACGACCTTCGAGCCAGAGAACAGGAAGGCCAGCGTCACAAGGATGTTGTCCTGCGTCCACGAGCTGATCACCACATCAGGTCGTGTTCGACGCAGGTTAAGCAATAAACCGAAATAGCCTGCGAGCGACTTTCGTCCCCCTGATCTCACAAGAACGTCGTCTGGAAATTCATAGCTGGAAGCTTGGTTGCTGCGGGCGTTGACGACCGTCACCTCCGCCGAGAAGCGGCTTCGGAACAGCACCGCCAAATCGCGGATAACCTTGTTGACCCCGCCGCCGGTGGACAGGTCCGTGGCCACAAAGAGAATGCGGGGTCCGGCGCCGCCGCGACTATGAGGTGGGTTCATGCGCTCACTTCAACAGTTGCTGTAAGCACAAATGCAGGCCAATCCATCATCGTGATCGTTTATTGGCTGATTTTCGCGACCTTTGCCTTGGGAGCGATTTCATATGCCTCGACGGTCTCCCGGCTAGGCATGTTGCCTGTAAGCGGCCCGATGGCGGTCGCAGTATCTCGGCGGTCGGTCATCCTATCTGCGACCGCGTTGGCGCTCATCCTGCTGATTGGCCTTCGCTATCGGGTGGGCGGCGACTGGGCGAATTATCTCGACATTTATCGCCGTCTGGCACCTCAGGACCTGATTCCCGCACTGATCGGTTCGCAGCAAGAGGCCGGCTACACCTTCGTGAATTGGCTCGCGGCGCGGCTCGGTGCCGGGGTGTGGCTAGTCAATCTCATCTGCGCGGTGCCGTTCACCTACGGGTTGCTCCGGCTCTCGCGCCAGCAGCCCAACCCCTGGCTCGCAATGCTAGTCGCGACGCCGTTTCTGATCATCGTCGTAGGCATGGGATACACCCGCCAGGCAGCGGCAATGGGGTGCCTGATGATCGGCCTGACTACGCTTATCGACAAGCGTCCACCGATCCGCTTCATCCTCTGGACTCTGCTGGGCGCATTGTTCCACCGCACCGTGCTTGTGTTCATACCGGTCATGTTCGTGGCGGGGATGAAGAATAAGTTTCTCTCCTACCTTCTGATCCTCGTTACTCTTGTCCTCGGCTATTACACGGTGCTGCCCAGCGCCATTGATCGCTACGCTCCCGGTTATCTGCGCGAACAGTATAGCGCCGCGGGCGCTGGGATACGCGTCCTGATGGACGTTGTTCCCGCCTTGATCGTCCTTTTGAGCAAGAACAAGTTCTACTGGTCGCCCGAGGAGAAGGCGGTCTGGCGGACCTACGCGATCCTCTGCGTCGTCGCCGGAGCGGCATTGCCGTTCATCCACTCATCAGTGGTGATCGACCGCCTCGCCATCTACCTCATCCCGATGCAGATCTTCGTCTATTCCCGGATCGGCTATTGCTTTGGGCTGATACGTAGAGGCTGGCTGCCCTGGACGACGGCGGTGATCGTCTACTCCGCGGCCGTTCTCTTCGTCTGGTTGAACTATGCGGTGAATGCGGGATCCTGGATCCCCTATCAAAACTACCTCTCCGCGCCCGATCGCATTTGAGTCGAGCGATCGCATGTTCGACATCGTCATGGCCTTGTACAACAAGGAGAAGTTCGTCGAAGCGACGATCGATTCCGTCATTGGCCAAACCTTCGAAAATTGGCGGCTGTTCGTCGTCGACGATGGCTCGGCCGATCGAAGCGTGGATTTGGTCCAGCGCTACAAGGATCCGCGGATCAAGCTGATCGAGCAACGCAATCAGGGACCGGGCCCGGCTCGCAACACCGGCGTCCACGCAGGAAACGCGGATTGGGTGGCATTTCTCGATAGCGACGATGTCTGGAACGCCGATCATCTCCAAGAGCTGGACGCACTTCGGAGAGCCTTTCCAAAAGCGTCTGTGCTTGGATGCAGCTTTCGGCGGTTCGACGGCGAGGCTCAGGCCTCCGTGCGTTCGAAGGATGGCGGAAGGCGATTGGTCCGCTACTTCGCAGAATGCGCGGCTGGAAAGGAGCTTTTCTTCACGAGCAGCGTCTGCGTCCGGCGTTCCGCGATTGAAGAAGTAGGATGCTTCAAATCGCTGCCGGGAAACGAGGATGTCGAATTGTGGGCGCGGCTGGCGCTGCACGGCCCAGTGGCATGTTCATCCCGTCCGACGGTGAACTACCGTGTGGCGACGGGCGGGATCAGTGACGGTCAGCTGGGGACCTTTTCGAAGCCGAGGCGGCGCGAAGACCTGTCCTCGGCCATTCCGACCTTGGAGGGTGCTTTGCCCAGCATCGCCGATCTCAGCCTGCGCGAAGATGTCGTGGCCTACATGGACTCCCGTATCGGTGTTCGGCTGGTTGCCGCGGTTCTGGAGGGCGACATTTCATATGCTCGTGAATTGCTGGCGCACTATCGCGGCAAGCCGAGGGGGAAAGCGCGTACCGCCGCGACGATTGCCCGCTTGCCGGCGCCGGTTGCTCGACTGATCATGCGGACGCGCCTAACCGTAAAGCGTTTGCTGCCCTCTCGCAGCTAGTGCCGGAGGATCGATGTCCCTGCGTTCCCTAGTCCGTGGGCCGGTGCAATTCGCTGCAACGGTAGTGATTCCGGTACTTGCCTCGGGCGGTTCGGGTGCACCGAGACGACTGCGCAAGGGCATCATGGCCGCGAGGTCGGATAGTCGTGAGCCCAAGGTGGACACCTGGCGGTTCCCGACCGGTGAAATGCCTGGCTACTCGCCAGCGAACACTGCACGCGTCTTGTACCGAACGCGCGTCCTGAGAGGCGATATAAACAAGGCGTTCGAGCTGCTCGCTGACGAGCGGTCGCGCGAAATCCTGACCGCCCTCATGAAATTCAGGGCGCTTGGTCCACACCATGTCGAGCTACCGGTGGGCGCCGACCGCATGCTTCGATATTATGATGAGGCCGCGCGGTTGAGGATCGGGGAGGCGGCCGAGCCGTTCTTCTATCCCTACGAAATGTCGCTTTTCGACGTGGACGGCGTCCGCCTCGAATGCTGGTTGGGAAACGTTGTCGCGAGCTTCTTCGAACGCCAATATTTCTTTGAGCGCGGTGGCGTTTCCATTCAGCCGGAGGCGGGCGATACCGTGATCGATGCCGGCGCCTGCTTTGGTGACACCGCACTGTCCTTCGCCAAAGCGGTCGGAGAGCAGGGGAGTGTTCACTCTTTCGAACCGATGCCCCGCCAAAAGGAAGTCTTCGAACGCAACCTTGCGCACAACCCGGAGATGGCCAAGCGCATTGAGGTTCATCCCTATGCGGTGTTCGATGAGTCCGGGAAGGTGCTGAACTTCGCAGACGCTGGCGTCGCCGCGCGTGCCTCGGGTTCCGGCGGAATTGCGGTCCAATCGATCGCGATCGACGATTTCGTGGAGACGCAACAGATCAAGCCAGACTTCATCAAGATGGACATCGAGGGCGCGGAATCGGCGGCCATCGAAGGAGCGCGCCGGACAGTGCAAGAGATCCGCCCGAAGCTCGGGATCTCAATCTACCACTCAGTCGAGGACCTGTTCGGGATCATTCAGCAGATCCACGAGATCGAACCGGCGTACGAATTCTACATCGACCATCACACAGTGCATTCCGAAGAGACGGTTCTATACGCCCGCGTATCGGCCTAGGGCGTTGCCGTTGGAACGTTGCCCAGCCTCGATCTTTTTGCCCCAGTGAACGTCGCACAGACGCATAATCCCCCGCAGCAGCACGAAGACGGACTGCCCAAGCCAAGGCGATACTGGTCGGCCGCTGCCATCTGGCTTGCGCTCGCCATGGCAGTGCTGGACGGCGCAATCGCCAACGTGGCTCTGCCTACGATCGCGGGAGATCTTGGCGCGTCGCCCGCGACGTCGATCTGGATCGTCAATGCGTACCAGCTGACCATCACCATCCTGCTGCTGCCACTTGCGGCATTAGGTGATCGGCTGGGCTATCGGAAGATTTACATCCCGGGATTGGTGTTGTTCACCCTCGGCTCTGTCGCCTGCGCGATGGCCCACAGCCTCGGAGGGCTGATCGCGGCGCGTGTGTTCCAGGGGATGGGGGCCGCCTGCATCATGAGCATGAATGCAGCGCTGGTTCGCGCTACTTATCCGGCGAAGTTGCTTGGCCGCGGCATCGGCTACAATGCCTTGGTTTTATCCATGTCCGCGGCCGCGGGACCTACGTTTGCGGCGATCATCCTCAGTGTCGGCAAGTGGCCGTGGCTGTTCCTGATCAACTTGCCGATCGGCCTGGCCGCTGTGATCGTCGGGCTCAGAGCCCTCCCGACCGTCAAAGGACATGGGCACCCGTTCGACTGGCTGGCTGCGGTCCTCAGCGCCGCGATGATGGGCTGCACGGTCTTTGGCGCCGAGACATTCGCGCGTGAGACATCGCTGTTCGGTGTTGGATTGATCGTGGCCGGGATCGCCGCGGGAGCGGTATTGGTGCATCGTGAATGGGGCGACCCGGCGCCGCTCTTCCCCGTGGATCTCCTGAAGATCCGCATCTTCGGAATGTCGATCGCAACATCAACGGTCTCGTTCGCGGCGCAGATGTTGGCGTTCGTCACGCTGCCATTCCTGTTTCAGTCCGTAATGGGGCGAAGCGCTTTCGAGACTGGCTTGCTGATGACTCCTTGGCCCTTGGCGCTCGGCGTCGTGGCCCCGATCGCTGGCCGCCTTGCCGACAAGGTCAGGGCAGGGCTGATAGGTGGCATCGGACTCGGAATATTCGCACTTGGTCTGTTCGCCCTATCGGCGATGGGCTCGCATCCGAGAACCGTTGATATCGCGTGGCGGATGGGCCTGTGCGGGATCGGTTTCGGCCTGTTCCAGTCGCCGAACAATAGGACCATTGTCGGGTCGGCTCCGCGTCATCGTTCCGGTGCCGCGGGCGGAATGCTCGCCACGGCGAGGCTCCTTGGCCAGACGACGGGCGCCGTCGCAGTCGGAGTGGTATTCCACCTCGCCGGCGTGCACGCTGGCCCACAGCTGCTCGCCGCGGCGGGTATTGCCGCCCTGATCGCGGCGGGGCTCAGCTTATTGCGCCTGCGCTCTCCGCGGACTGCGCACCGGCCGGAAGCCGGCTCCACAATCTTGGATTAAGCGGCGTTCGTCCGAGCGATGTACTCGTCCACGTTCTTGGCGAGCACATCCATCGGCACATTGCCGCCAAGCACCACCGCATCGTCGAATGCACGCAGGTCGTACTCGCTGCCGAGGTCCCTCTTCGCCTTGTCGCGCAGGCGGTTGATGGTGCTGTGCCCGACCTTGTAGCCGCAGGCCTGCCCGGGCCAGCTGCAGTAGCGATCGACCTCCGAAGCGACTTCCAGCGGGTTGGAGCCGTTCACTTCCACGAAGAAGTTCACGCCCTGTTGGCGAGTCCAGCGCTTTGCATGCAGGCCGCTGTCGACCACCAGCCGGCAGCAGCGGAAGGCGATCGACTGGAGATAGCCCAAGCGGCCAGCCGGAAAGTCGTCATAGACCCCGAGCTCATCGACCAACTGCTCGGCGTAAAGAGCCCACCCCTCGGAGTAAGCGTTGAACGCCAGTTGGGTCCGAATGAGCGGCATTTTGTTCGCATATTCGCCCTGCCAAACGTGACCCGGGATCGCTTCGTGGGAAGCGAGGTCCGGCAGGCTGTACTTGCTGTGCAGGTCAGTCGTGCGGAGATTGATCCAGAACTTGCCCGGGATCTTGCCGTCGATCGAGCCGGCACCACCATAAGCAGCAGGCGCGCCGGGCTCTTCCTCTGGTGGCATGCGCTTCACTTCGAGGTGGCCCGGAACAAGCGTGTTAAAGGCTCGCGGAAGAATGGCTCGGTTTTTCGCGAGGCGTTCCTGGATGTAGGCCATGATCTCGGCGCGGCCCGTGTCGCCTTCACTGAACTGGTAGCGAGGGTCTTTGGCGAGCGCTTGCATGCGCTGGCCCACGGAGCCTTGCGAATAGCCCAGGCTCTTTAGGATTGGATCCATCCGTCCCTGCAGCTCCTTGAGCTGATCGAGGCCCATCTGGTGAACTTCGTCGGGCGTCAGGTTCGTGGTGGTGGAAGCCTTCAGGGCCCAGCGATAATATTCATCCCCATGCGGCCGCGACCACATGCCAGGCGTGTCGGTCGCGAGAGCCCGTTGAGCCTTTAGTTCGACGATCTGCCGCTGCAGCGCCGGGTAGACCTGCTTGGTCACGATCGCACGCGATCGGACTTCCCAGTTACCATCGATCTTTTTCTCGCGAGCTCGCCGGACGAGCGAATCCACGATGCTCCCGCCCTCGGAGGCATTCTTCGCAGAAAGGCTCAATTGATCGATGGCTTTGTCCAGCAGGAAGGAAGGCGGGACGAGACCCTTTGCTCGAGCATCACGGATTCGCTCCAACTCACCGTCGAGCTGAGCGGGATATTGCGAAAGCCGGCTGAGATAGGCTTCCGCATCGGCGCGCTTTTCGATGGTGTGATCAGTATCGAGGAATTTCGGCGTGTCGATGTAAGCGCCGACGTTCTGGATCACGACGTAGGGCGTGTTGCGCCAGCCTCCGACTGCAACATCGCCGTAGGGTAGGGCGAAACCTTCAAGCGCAGTGGTGTAGGCGCTTTTCACAACCTCCAAACTGGTTCGTGTCGTGAACGGGAGGTTCGAGGTGTCGATGGCTTCTGCCTTGGCCAGGTCGCTCTTCAGGGTCGCAGCGATGCGTTGCTGACCCGCGGGCGAACGATCGCCCAGCTTGTAGCGAAGGACTAGGCGCCCGCCTTCGTCCACTCCGAGCGAAGTCGCGCCTTCCGGGTAGATGGCGAGCAGGTCGCTGCCGATAGACTGAAGGAGAGCATTGGCTTCGGCCTCTGACGCGGGCTTTGCCCACACGGGACTGGCCTTCCCAAGCATCGGAGCAACTGTAGCGGCTGCCAGGGCGCCGACCGCTTCTCGGCGCGAGAACTCAAACGTGGGCAAAAATGGACTCCGATTATGCGGGCGGAAGCACGCGTTCCGCCTCGACCTTCAGGCAATTGCCGTCCACTCCGGTGATGCGGACACGCTCTCCGGCGGCCGCTGGCCCGCCTCGCGCGCTCCATTCTCCATCGCCGAGACGGACGCGGCCCTGATGCTCGTCGACATCGGAGACGACCGTCACCACCTTTCCGACGAGGCGCAGCGCGGGATCGTTCAGCCGCGCATCGGAGCTGGTCGGGTGGTTCGCGTAGAAGCGCCGCCCGATCATGACGGCAAGCAGGGCGTAGAGTGCAAAGAGTGCGAGTTGCGCGACCGTGCCGAGACCGAACAAGACGGTGAACAGGCCCGCGGCGATCGCGGCCGCCCCAATGAAGATGAGGAAGAATCCCGGCGCGATGACTTCGGCGATCAGCAGGATGACCCCGCCGATCAGCCAGAGCCAGCCAGGCTCCAGATTGTCCAGCATCAGCCTTCTATTCTCGGAGTACCAGGCACACTCACCGGCGCCGTGCCGCGTGTTGCGACATTAGGCTTCGCACGAGGCGGCGAAGGGGGCTTGGGTGCTCCGTCGCCGAGCACTTCGCGCGCAAGCTCGCCGATCCCGCCCAGCGTGCCGATCAGCTGCGTGGCTTCGACCGGGAAGAGGATCGTCTTTGCATTCGGTGAGTGGGCGAATGCGGCGACAGCTTCGACATATTTCTGCGCGACGAAGTAGTTGATGGCCTGAGCACTTCCGGCTTCGATCGCATCGCTGACCGCCTTCGTCGCCGTTGCTTCTGCTTGCGCGGCGCGCTCGCGTGCCTCCGCTTCGCGGAAGGCAGCTTCCCGAGCACCTTCGGCCTCAAGGATCGCGGACTGCTTCTCGCCTTCGGCGCGGAGGATGGCCGACTGGCGAGAGCCCTCTGCTTCCAGGATGACGGCGCGCTTTTCGCGCTCGGCCTTCATCTGCCGCGTCATGGCGTTGACGATATCCTGAGGCGGGCGGATGTCGCGAAGCTCGACGCGCGTGATCTTCACACCCCAGTTCTCAGTCGCGTTGTCGACGACGGCCAGCAGGCGTGTGTTGATCTCGTCGCGCTTTGAAAGGGTCTCATCGAGGTCCATCGAGCCCATGACTGTTCGAAGGTTTGTCGTCGAAAGAGCCATGATGGCGGTGTAGAGGTCGCTGACCTCGTAGGCGGCCTTGGCCGCGTCCAGGACCTGAAAAAAGACGACGCCGTCCACGGCGACCATCGCGTTGTCCTTGGTGATGATTTCCTGACCCGGGATATCAAGGACCTGCTCCATCATGTTGATCTTGCGGCCAACTCGGTAGAAGAACGGCGTCACATAATTGAACCCCGGTTCGGCAACTCGGACGAAACGGCCGAAATGTTCGATGGTATAGCGGTAGCCTTGGCGGACGATTTTCACGCCCATGATCACGAATAGAAGCGCAAGAACCGCGATCGCTGTCATGAAAGTGGTGAGCATTACTCTTCCCCGACCTCCCTTTTCCGGGGCATGATGCGTCGGCCATGGCTCTTTCGGAAGCGAAAAAAGACAAAGCTATCGACCTGTTCGCCATACGGTCGTTGCTGTTCCTTCCCGCATCGAACCCGCGCGCGATTGCGAAGGCGCGTAACGCGGGAGCGGATCTGGTCATTCTTGACCTCGAAGATGCGGTGAAACCAGCGGACAAGCGCGACGCGCGAAAAGCCGCGGTGGAAGCGATTGCTTCGGAATGGACGATGCCAGTGGCGATCCGGATCAACGGCGTCGGCACAGAGTGGCACTCTCTGGACCTGGATGCCGTCGCAGGATCGAATGCCGATTATGTGGTCATCCCGCGAGCGATCTCCGCTCACCTCGTTCATGGGGTTGCCGAGGCAGCGGCCAAACCGGCGCTTGCGATGATCGAAACTGCCGCTGGGGTGCTCGCCGCCGCAAAGATCGCGGATACGGCAGCCGGGTTGATCGCTGGTACCAACGATCTTCGCTCAGACCTTCGCCTCCCGCTCGATGCGTCGCGAGAGCCGATTTCCACCGCGCTCCAGATGATCGTCCTCTCCGCCCGGGCGGCGGGGGTGGCGGCGTTCGATGGCGTGTTTAACGGGCTCGACGATCCGGAAGGCTTTGCGAGAGAGGCCGAAGAGGGGCGCAGGCTTGGGTTCGACGGCAAGAGCCTGATCCATCCGAACCAGATTGAGCTATGTCACCGAGCGTTCGCTCCAAGCCCAGCTGAGTTGGACCGTGCCCGGCAGCTCGTCGAGGCTTTCAATGGCGGTGCCGAGCGGTTCGGTGATGAGATGATCGAGCGCATGCACGTCGAGGCAGCACATCGCGTTCTGGAGCGCGGCTCCGGAGTTTAGCATTCGCATCGGGAGTGGGGGATGATCCGTTTTTTCTATAACCTGCCCATCTGGATCTCGATCGTCCTGATCCTTCTGATGGCCCTAGTTATCGGCCTCGCGAGCAGCTTCGGCGTCAGGAAGGTTTTCCGGCTTCACCCTCGGGAACATGAGACTGAAACGGCGCTGAGCCTGATGCAGGTCGTGGCAGCGTATATCGGCATCCTAATCGCATTTGCGGGCGTGAAAGTGTGGCAGGATTTTGCTGACGCCGAGAACGCCGTCCACCGTGAAGCAGCCGCGTCGGCCCAGCTTTATCGCAATCTTGCGACATATGGGAACGAAACGCTGGCTGCTCGCCAGGACTTGCGAGCCTATATATCGAGCATTGTGAAGGACGAATGGCCGCTTCTCGCGAAAGGGGAGGCCAGCCAGTCGACCGACGTGGCGCTATTCAAGCTTTTCAACGCCATTGGCACGATCCACCCCCAGGATGACCGCGACAGTACGATCTATCAGGAGTCATATACGAACCTGAATGACCTCGTGGCTCTGAGGCGAGACCGGTTGATCCACAGCGAATCTCAGATGCCGATGATCCTGTGGGTGGTCGGCCTGGTCGGCTCAGTCCTGATCGTGGCTTACACTGCAACCTTTCCGGTCACTCGAACGAATACGATGATGATCGCCGGCATCTCCCTCGCGCTTGGCTTGGTGTTTCTCTTCATCCTTGCTGTGGACCGTCCCTTCATGGGTAGGTTCAGCGTCAGCAGCACCGAGCTTGCCGACTTGTCGCTGAAGTTCGATCAGCTGGATCAGTTAAGTGCTGCTGCTCAGCACGTACCGGCGCACAGTCCTTGAGAATCAGGCGGCCCTTGGCGAATCGCTTCTAAGTTGGCATGGGCCGATATGGCCCAACTCCCCGAATTCGCTGAGATCCCGCTCGGACTGACGTTCGACGACGTCCTCCTCCAACCGCTCGAATCTTCCGTCCTACCCAGTGGAGCGGATACGCGCACGCAACTGACGCGTGAGATTCCGCTCAACATTCCAGTCCTTTCCTCGGCGATGGACACCGTCACCGAAGCAGACATGGCAATCGCGCTGGCGCAGCTCGGCGGGATCGGCGTGCTCCACCGCAACCTGACGATCGAGGAGCAGGCTGCTGCGGTCCGCCAGGTGAAGCGCTTTGAGAGCGGCATGGTGGTCAATCCGATCACCATGACGCCCGACCAGACGCTGGCCGAAGCGTTGGACCTGATGAAGGCGAACCGCATCAGCGGCATTCCGATCGTCGACAAGGGCGGGAAGCTATGTGGCATCCTGACGAACCGCGACGTGCGTTTTGCAGAAAGCCCCCGTCAGCCGGTAAGCGAGTTGATGACCCACGAAAATCTCGCGACCGTCGGGCTCGGCACCAGCGAGGATGTGGCGCGCCGCATTCTTCACGAAAGGCGGATTGAGAAACTCCTGGTCGTCGACGACCGTGATCACCTCGTCGGTTTGATCACGGTGAAGGATATCGAAAAGGCCGTCGCTACGCCTAACGCGACCAAGGACGCCGAAGGCCGCCTTCGGGTCGCCGCCGCAACGACGGTCGGTGACGCCGGCTTCGCTCGGTCCGAGGCATTGATCGAAGCGGGCTGCGACTGCATCGTCATCGACACTGCGCATGGTCACAATATCGACGTTGCCCGTGCCGTTGAGCGGGTGAAAACGCTATCCAATTCCGCGCAGGTCGTAGCGGGCAACATCGCAACCGCGGATGCGGCAAAGGCGCTGGTCGACGCAGGCGCGGATGCAATCAAAGTCGGAATCGGCCCGGGCTCGATTTGCACCACGCGCGTCATAGCAGGCGTGGGCGTTCCGCAGCTCACGGCGATCATGGAAGCCACGCGCGGAGCCAATGGCATTCCAGTGATCGCCGACGGCGGCATCCGCACCAGCGGCGACATGGCGAAGGCGCTCGCCGCCGGAGCTTCCACGGTGATGGTTGGATCGCTTCTCGCCGGCACCGAAGAAGCGCCAGGCGAGACGTTCCTTTACCAGGGCCGCTCCTACAAATCTTACCGCGGCATGGGCTCGGTCGGCGCGATGGCCCGGGGGTCGGCTGACCGCTACTTCCAGCAGGACATCAAGGATCATCTGAAGCTCGTGCCCGAGGGCATTGAGGGGCAAGTGCCTTACAAGGGCCCTGTGCGCGAGATCATCCACCAAATGGTTGGCGGCGTGAAGGCGGCGATGGGCTACACCGGCTCGATCACGATCGCTGAGCTTCAGAAGCGCGCGCGGTTCGTGCGGATCACCAATGCCGGTCTCTCCGAGAGCCACGTTCACGACGTGACGATCACGCGCGAGGCGCCGAACTATCCGACGCGCTAAGCCATGACTCCGGCCGCACGCCTCCAGGCGGCGATCGAGGTTCTCGAAGAGGTCATCGCATCTGCGCGCGCCGATGGTCCGCCAGCGGATACGATCGTCACGCGCTACTTCAAGCAGCGGCGTTATGCCGGCTCGAAAGACCGACGCGCCGTGAGGGAGCTGGTGTTTAGAGCGATCCGGCGTTCCGCGGAACGCCCCGAGAGCGGAAGGGCGGCGGTCCTCGGCTTGGTCGGTGATGCCCCCGAGTTGGCCGGGCTCTTCGGTGAGCCCCGCGGGCCTGAGCCTCGTCGGGACAGCGAAACCGCCGCTCAGCAATCCTTCGTGCCGAAGTGGCTGGAGCCTGAACTCTCGCCATTGGTCACGTCAGAAGAATGGCCAGCGCTTCTCGAACGCGCTCCGCTCGATCTTCGGGTAAATGTGGCACGCGCCTCACGCGACATCGTGTTTCGCGATTTCGAAGATGCTGAGCCTACGCCGCTCAGTCCCTGGGGCATCCGTCTGCCTTCCGACAGCAAGGTGGATGAGACTGAGGCGTATGTTTCGGGCTTGGTGGAAATTCAGGACGAGGGCAGCCAGCTCATCGCGCTGGCTTGCGCGCCATCGGACGGAGAGAGCATTATCGACCTCTGCGCCGGTGCAGGCGGCAAGTCGCTTACCCTCGCTTCGGCAGCACCCGGCTCCCGCATTCTCGCGAGCGACAGCAATCGATTACGACTTTCGATGCTTCCGGAGCGTGCGGCCCGGGCCGGCGCGGTGATCGAAACGCGTCTCCTCAATCCGCCACGGGAGCTGCAAGAGCTCGAGGACTGGCGAGCTAAGGCTGATGTGGTGCTCGTCGATGCGCCTTGCTCCGGCAGCGGAACGTGGCGGCGAAACCCCGAAGGCCGGTGGCGGCTTACCCCGGAGCGGCTCGATCGCGTCGTCGCGTTGCAGCAGCGGCTTCTCGAGATTGGTGCCGAGCTGGTCCGCCCGGGTGGTCACCTGATCTACGCCGTCTGCTCGCTTCTGTCCCGTGAAGGGGCAGGGCAGATTGGCCGCTTCCTTGAGAGCCATTCATCGTGGATTAGTGAGGACGCGGCCATTGCCGGTGGACGTGCCGACGGGGCGGGTCGATTATTGACACCCGGTCATGACGGCACCGATGGCTTTTTCGTCGCACGGCTCGGCCGTCCGTGCTAGTTCGCGTACGGAAAGTTGGAGAAGTTGATGCGCTCTTTGTCCCGTCTCTTGCTCGCCGGTTTTGCGGGCGCAGCGCTCGCCTCGCCCGTCATGAGCCAGCGAGCGGATGATCAAATCCAACCAAAGTCAGTCGAGCTTCAGCGTCAAGGCAAGGCCCTGATGAGTGCCGGCAAGCTGGAAGATGCCGAGGATATGCTTGAGACGGCGTTGGCCGTGGACCCGCGCAACCGCTGGGCGTTCGTCGACCTGGCGCGCGTGGCTGAGAAGCAGCACCTCTACGGCAAAGCCATTCGCATGACGAACAAGGCGCTGCTGCTCGAACCGAACGATCCCGATGCGATCGCGGTCCAAGGCGAGGCGATGGTCGAAATGGGCGCTACCGCCCGCGCTCAGGCGAACTTGCAGAAGCTTCAGGGCATTTGCGGTGCCAAAGGCTGCCCGCAGATCGCGCAGCTGACGACGGCCATCAGCCGCGGACCGACGGTTGCGTCGGCCAAAGCACCGGAAGTCACCAAGAAGAACTAGCTCAGGGCTCTCGCGAGCTCGATAAATTCTTCGACGCTGAGCGTTTCCGCCCGACGTTTAAGGTCGATTCCCAGCGATGCGGCTGCTTCGCTGGCACCCGGGAAGTTCTTGAGGCTTGAACGGAGCATCTTTCGGCGCTGTCCGAACGCGGCCTCAGTTAGCCGCTCCATCACCTTAGCATTCACGCCTTCGGGCGCCTTGCCGGGCACGATGTGCACAACGGCTGAAGTGACCTTTGGCGGCGGGACGAAGGCCGAGCGGTTGACGCTCATTGCGATCCGGGCCTCTGATCGCCATTGCGCGGCGACCGAGAGACGGCCGTAGGCATCGCTGTTGGGTTGAGCGACGATCCGTGTGGCAACCTCCTTCTGAAACATCAAGGTGAGCGATCGCCACCATGGGGGCCAGGGTCCGCCGAGCCACTTCAGGAGCAGGGCCGTTCCGACGTTGTAGGGCAGGTTGGCAACGACGTGGGCGCCATCGCCGACGATCTTGGGCTCATCAATCTTGAGGGCGTCCGCTTCAAGAATTTCCAGCTGACCGGCGAATTTCTGTTGCAGCTCATTGAGGGCGGGAATGCAGCGGCGATCGCGTTCAACCGCGACGACCGAAGCTCCTGCATCGAGCAAGGCGTGGGTCAGTCCGCCGGGACCTGGCCCAACTTCATAGACTCTTTGTCCCTCTAGCGACCCGGGAATAGCAGCGATCCGTGCAAGCAGCTGTCGATCGAGGATGAAGTTCTGGCCGAGCGACTTGCTCGCGCTGAGGCCGTGCCTCGCGATGACGTCGCGAAGGGGCTCGGAAGTCCCGCTCAAACTGTTTCCGCGCGCAGCAGCGCCGATTCCGCGGCCAGGCGGATTGCCGCCGCCATCGGCCGCGCGTCCGCGCGATCCTGGCCCGCAATATCGAACGCTGTGCCATGGTCGGGGGCGGTGCGGACAATGGGGAGACCCAGGGTCACGTTCACGGCGTCTTCGAAGTGGAGCGCCTTGATCGGGATGAGCGCCTGATCGTGGTACATGCAGAGAGCGGCGTCATACTTCGCTCTTGCTCGTGCGTGGAACATCGTGTCGGCGGGGTGGGGGCCGGTCACTCTCCAGCCTTCGGCAGCCAGGGCAGCGATGGCGGGCTCGATCAGTTCGATTTCTTCCCGTCCGAGGTTGCCGCCTTCGCCTGCATGCGGGTTGAGGCTAGCCACTGCGAGACGAGGTTCTGCGATACCGAAGTTGCGTTGGAGGCCGCGAAGGGTCGCGCGACCGCGAGATTCGATGAGCGAGGTCGTCAGATGATCGGGAACATTGCGGACCGGCACATGCGTGGTCACCGGCACTGTTCTTAACGTCGGTCCCGCCAGCATCATGACGACGTTGCCGGGCGAAACGCCGCAGCGCTCAGCGACGAATTCGGTTTGTCCTGGATGCTGGAAGCCGATGGAGTATAGCTGTTCCTTCGACACCGGGCCGGTGACGACGCCCGACGCCGAGCCTGAACGGGCGAGCCCCACGGCAAGCTCCAGCGCATCGAGCGAGCAATGCGCCCCTGCGACGCTTGGATGGCGAGGCGTGTCGCCTTCGGTGACCGGAATCTGGATCAGCGGCAGCGCATAATCGAATGCGTCGTCCGCCTGGCGTGGATCGTCGACGATCTCGAGCGGCCCATCCCAGATCGCGCCGACTGAGCGCGCATCGCCGATCGCAACGAACGGCGGCAACCCGAACTCGGCGCGATGGTCCCAGCATTTGGCGATGACTTCCGGCCCGATCCCGGCGGGATCGCCCAGTGAAATCGCCAGCGGTGTCAGAGGAGCGCGAGCCACGGCGGCGCCCCTAGCGCGAACGACCGATTAGCGGAACTCGATGATGGCATCGCGGCGAAGGTCGCGAAGGTACCGCCGAGAACGGCTGTTCACCCGCTCCTCGTTCAGCTGGTTGTAGACGTCATCATAGCTCGGCGCGCTCGGATCGACCTCGTCGCGGCCGCAGATGACGAGGGTACGTACGCCTTCGTCCAGGGAGCCGAAAGGCTGCGTTGCCTGGCCCACCTGCATCGACACCATCATCTGCTGAAGCGCATTCGGAAGGTCGCGCATCTTGACGCTGTCCTGCTGGACGATCTCGGCGTGGAACTCCGCCGCGAGCTTGTCCGCGCCGCCGCAGCCGCCAACATTCCGCGCTGCCTCGGCGAACCGAGCAACCATCGGCTCGGCCTGCTGACGGGTGGTACCCTTGGGGAAGTTGATCGAAATCTGCTTAAGGCTAAGCACTGCGTCGCGCGGGTCACGGGTCAGGATCTTGCGCGTGTCCTGAACCGCGAGGATCGAAACGCCGCCCGAGTTCGGAATGGGATTGCTGACGGTTCCTGGGGCCATCTGCCGAAGTGTCTCGGCGAGAGGTGCCGGGAGCTGCTCAGGGCGAATCCAGCCAAGGTCGCCACCCACTGCAGCGGTCGACGATTCCGAATATTGCCGGGCATAGCCCTGGAACGAACCGCCGTTCCTGAGTTGCTCCAGGATCTTGTTGGCCGCGGCCATTTTCTGGGCCTGGGTATCCGGCGTGAACGAAAGGAAAATCTCGCCGACGCGATATTCCTGAGTGCCCTTGGAGGCGTTCATCTTGTCCAGGACGGCCTTAACCTCGTCGTCACCGACGACGATGCTGCTTTCGATCTTGGCACGCTGAAGTCGTTGCCAGGCGATCTCGCCCTGGATCTGCTTGCGGAGAGAGCGGATCGAGGAGCCGTTGGACGCCAGATAGTTGGTCATCTGCGCCGGCGTCATCTTCACGCCTTGGGCAACTCGTTCGACGGTGCGGTCGATCTCAGACTCTTTTACGTCGATCTTCTCGGTAGCCGCCGCCTGGATCTCCAGATTTTCGTCGATCAGGTTCCGAAGCACCTGCTGACGCACGTTATCGAGCTCTTCAGGCGGGATCTTGCCGCCATTTGCGATCGAAAGGAGGCCCATGCGCTGGTCGACGTCGGTCTGGGTGATAACGTCGCCGTTCACGATCGCCGTCGCCTTGATGACGTTCGGGATTGGCGCCCCGAACACCTGCGGATTCTCAGGAAGCTTGAGCGATTGGGCAGAACTTGGAGCATTCTGAGCCGGCTGCTGTTGCCGCTGCTGCGCGATCGCGGAGGTGCCCGCAACGACCGCGACCGTCGCGGCCAAGAGCCATACGCGCGTTGAATTCAAGCCAAACACTCCTGCCACGATGCGATTTTCCCTTGATCCCCAGCCCATTAGTACGGGCTGCCCTGTGAGCCAGGCCCGCTGAACGCAGCCTTAGCGGTTAAGGCCTTTAAAAGCCAAGTGAAGGCTTATGGAACTGCCCTTTTTGAACGCGCCTACCTGCTGATAGTCGCGGCGCCACATGACGCCGATGGATAGGCACTCGTCCTCATATTGGATGCCGAGGCGGGACCGAACCGGCTGCCAGCCATCCGCAAGCGAGAGCGGGTCCTCACTTTTGTCGGTGAGATCCACAACATATGCGCCGAAGACAGACCAGTACCGTTGGAAGAGCACTCGGCCGGCGACCCGCAACTCTTCCCTGTCACGCAGATCTTCGACGGTAGGATCAATGTCGCGGTTCAGCTTGAGGTAGCCGATTTGGGCGTAGGTCTGCTGGGTGCCGACGGTGAGATCCAGCTCGTTCCTGCGAACTGCGAAGTTGGATTTGTCGAACCTGTAGCGGCTCGTGAACTCTAGCAAAGTTCCATAGCGAATGCTGGTTCGCCCGACGATGTCCGAAACGGCGTCGTTGAGGCCGGTTCCCTCCGGGTAGACGTTGAGGTCCTTACGAAATCGAACGCTTTGCCCGATCGTGCTGTTGATCGTCAGGTTGGGCCGGTCGAGGGACCAGTCGAGCCCATATGTGATACGCGAGGAATCTTCCCACCGATCGTAACCGTTAAAGCGATTCAGCGCGAAGAGGTTGCTGTCCTCAAGGTCGACCGAACGCGAATCCTCGTTCGGAATATCCATGTTCTGTGTGGGAGGGGTGAGCACTAGCTGCACCCGAGGAGTTAGCCGCTGAATGCCTCCGAACAAGGATCCGACAAACGGCCATTGCACATCCGCAGCAAGCGCACCGATGGCGCGCGCGTGCCAGCCGTCCGTCCCGCGGTAGATCGGCACCAAGGTGCTGTCCGCATCGTTCGTGTGATAGAGATCGCCGCGGGCATAAGCCGTGAAAGTGACCTGCTGCCCCCAAGGCGTCAGACGCCTCAAATCCCATTGCGCTCTGGCAAAAGCGCGCTGCGTGTCCTGGCCCTCGATACGAAGGATATCCAGGCTGTTGCCCTGGATTTCGAGCGTCCCTCCAAGGATGTCGGTCTCGCGAAAGCGGGCGTCGATCGCCGGCAGCGCGATCGGGATGCGGCTTTGCTTGTCCTGGGCTTGAAGACCCTGGAACGCCCAGCCAGCAATCGTGATGTAGGAATCGGCGTCGATCCGCTCGACATTGATGACGCTACGTAGCCACTCGTCGTTGCTGATGTCGTAACGCCGCGTGACGGTCTTGTCGGAGGCGGCGCGGATGGAGGTGGTGACGCTCCACAGCGGATCCAGCTGGAACTTTCCGTTGGTCTCGAAATAGCCGCGCAGTGCTTTTTTCGTCGGCGCGAATTCATCGACCTTGTCGATGGTGCCATAAGTGAGAAAGCCGCCGATCTTGAAGGCGCCAAGCTCGTTCAGCTCACGATACTCGACGCCGATCGCCGGCAGCACGCCAGTATAGACGTGTGGCGTAACCGTCAGGTCGCGGTTCGCAGCGATCTGCCAATGGTAGGGAACAGCGAGCTCAAAGCCCTTCTTGCTCGAGATGCTGAAGTCGGGAGCGAGCCATCCCGAGCCTCCATTGTCTCCGGTCGTGACCTTGAAAACCGGGAGCAGGGGGAGCGTGATTCCGAAAAGCTGTAAGCGGCCGCCATAGAAACGGATCTGCTCAGTCGTGGGGTCTTGGACCACGCGTGCCGCGGTGATCGACCAGCTCGGGCGCTTCGGGCATCCGCTGTCCGCGGTGACTGGGCAGGGCGAATAGATCGCGCTCTCCAGCGTGGTCACACCGTTCGCGCGGCTACCCTTTTTCGCCGCGATGCGCCCGCCGTTCGCGAGAACGACGAGCAGGTTGTCGACCGCGGCATCACGCATCTCGTTGGTGAGCAGCGCGTCTTCCCCGACCAGCTTGTCGCCCTCCGGCGTGACGACGACGACATTGCCCTTGGCACGAACCTGGTCGGTCTTGCGGTCCCAGACGATTTGGTCTGCTGCGAGATAATTGCCTTCTCGCTTCAGGCGGACCTCACCTTGTGCGGTGACGACCTCGGTGTCGCTATCGTAGACGACTTGGTCAGCGGTGAAGTTGACGGTCTCATCCGCGGTCGGCTGAGCGGTCAATGCGACCGGGCGCGCCACATGCGGCGTGGTCTGCGCCGCCGACGGAGCCGATACGGACGCGAGGATAGGAAGCGCCGACCACCAGACAAATCTCGTCCGCAACGCTGCCCTGTCCCGCTCGTTTAAATCCCAGACCTCACTGCCTATCGCACCTGACAGGCGCGGCGACAATCGCCTGAGGCGTGGCTTTGCCAACACACCTCCAGCATCCTAAAGGGCAGCAAAACGTCGCCTTTCCAGGGATTGTCACACATGAAGATTAGTTTTGCCGACCGCCGGCCCGACGGGGATTATGCGCTGGTTCTACCCGTCGCGGGGAAGGACCGTTCGATCCTGGCTTCGCTTGGGGCCGCGCAGTCGACGGTGGCGGGTGCGCTCGATCGTCAACGGTTCGAAGGCGAGCCGGCGAGCGCTGCAGAGCAGTTCGTCGACGACGCAGGTACCCTGCGCCGTGTGCTTGTGGTCGGAACGGGTGGCGGCGGCACGCCGAATGACGCTGCCGAGAAGCTGGGTGGCACGGCGGTTGCAAAGTTGCTGACCTCCGGTGAGCGGAAAGCCGTGATCGACCTCAGCGGCCTCGGCTTCGATGCCGACGCGGCTGCGCGCGTGGGACTTGCCGCGGCGCTGCGCGCGTGGCGCTACGATCGTTATCGGACCACGCTGAAGGACAAACAGAAGCCGACGTTGGACGAAGTCGTTATCGTCGGCGGCGGGGACGGCGCCGGTCAGCGTTACGAGCAGCGTTGGGCTCCGGTCTATGAAGGCGTCTCGCTGACCCGCGAACTGGTCACCGAGCCGGCGAACATCATCTACCCCGAGACTTTCGTGGAACGCGTCCGCGCTTCGCTCGAAGGGACGGGCGTCGAGATCGAGGTGCTCGATCGCGCGGCCATGGAAAAGCTCGGCATGGGCGCGCTCCTGGGCGTCGCCCAAGGCTCCATTCGCGAAGGACGCATGCTGATCCTCAAGTGGAACGGTGGCGGTCAGGGCGGCCAGCCGATAGCCTTCGTCGGCAAAGGCGTGACGTTCGACACCGGCGGTATCTCGATCAAGCCCGCCGCCGGCATGGAAGCCATGAAGTGGGACATGGGCGGTGCCGGTGCCGTCGTCGGTGCGATGAAGGCGATTGCGGCCCGTAAGGCGAAGGCGAACATCGTCGGCATCTGCGGTCTTGTCGAGAACATGCCATCGGGTGCGGCGCAGCGTCCAGGCGACGTCGTCACGACTATGTCGGGCCAGACCGTTGAGGTCATCAACACAGACGCCGAAGGCCGCCTCGTCCTAGCTGACGCGATCACCTACGTTCAGCGCAACTACAAGCCTTCGACGATCATCGACCTCGCGACCCTCACTGGAGCGATCTTGATCAGCCTCGGCAATGAATATGCGGGCCTTTTCTCCAACAATGACGAACTTTCGACCGAGCTTGTGACCGCCGGCGAAGAATCGGGCGATCGTCTATGGCGTATGCCGATCGGTGAGTCGTTCGACCGACTGATCGATTCCCCCATCGCCGACATGAAGAATGTCGGCCCACGCGAGGGCGGCTCAATTACCGCGGCACAGTTTATCCAGCGCTTCATCGAGAACGGAGTCCGCTGGGCGCATATCGACATGGCCGGGAAGGCGTGGGCGGATAAGCCGAGCAACACCTACGACAAGGGTGCAACCGGGTTCGGGGTTAGATTGCTGGACGAATATGTCGCGGAAGTGCTCGAGCGCTAATCGAGCGCGGCCGTGCAGGTCGATTTCTATCAGCTGGCTGGTAGTCCACCCGAACAGGTGATCGCGAGCATTGCTGAGAAGGTACTTGCGGGCGATGGGCGCTTACTGATCGTCGCTGAGGAAGAGCCGTTCCTTGCTCGGCTCGACCGCATGCTCTGGGACCTGGGCCCTACGAGTTTCCTGCCGCATGCGCTTGCGGGAGGAAGTGACGACGCTCGGCAGCCGGTCCTGCTCTCTACCAGTCCGGACGCTCCGAATAATGCCCGCAACATGCTGATCGCCGATGGCCAGTGGAGGGACGCGGCGTTGACCTACGACCGCAGCTTCTACCTGTTCGATGCAGCGACGCTCGAGGGTGCAAGGCTTGCCTGGAAGCTGCTGGCGGGCAGGGACGGTGTGGAGCGTCGATATTGGACCCAGGTCGACGGCCGCTGGAAGCAGCAAGCCTAAGGGTTGCGATGATGCCGCCTCGCGGCTAGGCGGCGCACCAAATCCACCACACTCAACCACAGGAGACCGCCCGGTCATGGCCGCGACGCGCACCTTTTCGATTATCAAGCCCGATGCAACCCGCCGCAACCTGACGGGCGCCGTCACCAAGATGCTGGAGGAGGCCGGACTTCGCGTCGTCGCTTCCAAGCGCATCCACATGACCCGCGATCAGGCCGAAGGCTTCTACGCCGTCCACAAGGAACGGCCCTTCTTCAACGACCTCTGCACGTTCATGACGTCAGGCCCGGTCGTCGTTCAGGTTCTCGAGGGTGAGAATGCCGTCACGCGCAATCGTGAAGTGATGGGTGCTACCAATCCCGAGCAGGCCGCAGAGGGCACGATCCGCAAGACCTATGCGGAATCCATCGAAGCCAATTCGGTTCACGGATCGGACAGCGACGAGAACGCGAAGATCGAGATCGACTACTTCTTCAAGCCTGAAGAAATCGTCGGCTAACGATTTTCGCGGTCGTAGGTCCAGCGCACGGGCTTGCTGCCGTCGATGCGCGAAATTTCCGCTTCGAGCCGATTGCCCTTCAGCTCATATCGAATGCGCTGGGGGTAATCGTGCTCGGCATTCGTGAACTCGACAGCGGTAGCTGAGACCGACTTCGCCTTGAACGGCACGGCGGGACGGCCGCCCGGCGATGCCATGAGCGTGACCGATCCGTCTGGGTTCTGAACCACGCGCAGCTGCTCCCAGGACTTGAGCGTTGCGCCGTTACCCTCGCGTGACGCGCCGAGCATCAGGCCCGCCTTTGGCTCCATCCAGCATTCCTGGGTCCAGTGGTTACCTTCCGTGACGTGCCAACAGCCTGTCATGAATGCCGGAAGTGTTGTCGCTTCCGCCGAGGCTGCGGCGAGCAAGAGTGTGAGCAGAGGCATCATGAGATCTCCTGCCAATGCACAAACCTTACAATACGGGGCTCATCGTCGCGAGCAGGTTCTGCCAGAGCCGCTTTGCGACACCGTAGTTCGCGACCTCTTCCGCGGTGACGGGGTCGGAGTCGGCCAGATATTCGGCTTGCCGATCCCGCACGGCAGCAGCGAAGGCGCGGTCGGCGAACAGGATATTGTTCTCGAAATTGAGTTCGAAGCTCCGGCGGTCGAGATTGGCGCTGCCGACCAGGGCAACTGCGCGATCGACGACCATGGTTTTGGCGTGGAGCAACCCTCGCCGATACTCATAGACCTCGATGCCAGCCTTCAACATGTCGTCGTAGTAGCTTCGGCAGGTCGCTCCGACGACGCGGCTGTCGCATCGCTTCGGGAAGGTCATGATCGTTTTCACGCCCCGCCGTGCGGCTGAGGTCAGCGCAAACAGCAATTGCTCGTCTGGGACGAAATAGGGCGTGGTCACCACCAATTCGCTACGGGCGGCGTGGATCAGCTCCGAGAAGCAGGCGGGCATGGCATCGAAGCTGAGTGTCGGACCTGTACCGATCACCTGCGCGATGATGGTGCCTTTTGTACGTTGAGGTGCGGATGCATCGGACAGCAGGCCGCTGATGTCTTCTCCGCCTTCAGCCAGCCAATCCGAAACGAACAGGAACTGGCAGTGCTGGGCGACAGGACCTTCCCACCGGGTCATGATGTCGACCCAAGGCGCGTAGTGCGGCTTAATGCGGAACTCGGGATCGGCCATATTCTGGCTTCCGCACCAGGCTATACGGTTGTCGACGACCATCAGCTTCCGGTGATTCCGAAGGTCGACGCGGCCCCGGATCAGCGTCCAGAGCGGATTACCAACGGGCAAGGCGACCCGCACGTGACATCCGGCATCGCGCATTTCGCTCCAGGCCGATGATCGAATGAGTAGCCGCGAGCCGAGCGCGTCTGCGAGCACCCGAACGTCGACGCCACGACCAGCAGCCCGGACGCAGGCGTCCTTGATCTTCAGTCCATTGTGATCGCCGAGCCAGATGTACGTGCAGATGTGAACGTGCCGCTCCGCAGCGTCGATATCGACGACCATCTCATCAATCGCGACATTGCTGTCGGCGGCGACGCGGGCGCTGTTTCCGCTCGTTGGGTTGAGGTGATTGATGCTTCGAGCGAGTGCGAAAGGCGCTTCCTGCGGGCTGGCCTCAAGCTGATCTAGGCAGGACTCGTCGCCTCGGGGACGGGGCAGCTGGGCGTCGATGTCGCTGCCTCGCGACCTCCGCCGGCCGCTAATCCTCACCTCGCCGAGCATCAGATAGGCGAGCATTCCCAGGATCGGCAGGGCGATGATTACGATGATCCACGCGAGCCGCGAGGCTGGTTCGCGGTGCGGACGAGTTAACACGCGAAACAAAAACCCCGCCTCGACCAAGATCAGAAGGATCTCGGCCCAGCTCGAGAGGTGCAGGGAAAGTGTCAGCCTCTGCTCAATCCGGTCAGGTGGAGCGAGCGCCCGCCGAACAGGCCGCCGCCCTCCCATCTGTAGCGAAGCACGTAATTTCCGCCGCCGTGCCGATCCTTGCCCATTTCGACGTAGCGCGCGTCAATCCGAACCGGAACGCTGTGAGTGACGTCCTTAGGCTCCTTCTCACGACCTTTCAGTGCGCTTTCGACGTCGCTTGCGGCGAGCGATCCGTCGCTGCCCACCTCGATTGGAGGTGAGCCCTTGATCGTGACCGTGAGCGACTGAAGGGCGTGGCTTGATTCGACCGGCGAGATCGTAAGCTGACGACCATCGCTGCCGGCATTGCCGCGCAGGGTCAGCGGGATAGACTGGCGTTGCTCAACGATCCTCGTGGTCTTGTCTTCGTTGCTGCTCTTCCATGCGATCCACACGCCGACGGCCGAGACGATCAGCGCGGCGAGCGCGATGAGCTCTCCGAGGTTGATCAGGCGGCGCCGGGTCTGTTGATCGGTCATCGACCGCCAGCTTCCAGCAAGCGGCGCGGAGCCGCAAGCTCCCAGCTCTCGGCGATGCGATCCTCGACGTGGGCCCAATCGACCTTGTCGCCGGCGAGATTGATGGAGACCCAACTCGGCAGATACGCCGGCTTCGAATAGGTGTCGGGGTCAGCCTCGAGCAGCATTGCCTGTTCGTCGAGGCTGCTGACCCTGACGCAAACCACTGTCTTGCCGTCGCCGTGATGATTGTTGCGGAACTGCGCGAACTGCTTGCCTGCGACGAAGAAGGTGGGCTGCCCGTGCGAAACTCTCTCTTCAGTTTCCGGAAGCTCCAGCGCAGCGGCGCGGACTCGGTCGAGGATCTCGCTCATCGCTGCACGAACTCGCTGAGGATCTTTGGGTATAGCTCATGTTCCGCGGCGAGCACGCGCTGCTCAAGGCTCATCGCGGTATCTCCAGCTTCGATGGGTACTTCGGCCTGGCCGAGAACTTCGCCCGCATCCAGCTCCTCAGTGACGATATGAACGGAGCAGCCGCTGATGGCGTCCCCGGCTTCGATCGCCCGCGCATGGGTATCGAGGCCGCGATAGTTGGGGAGGAGGGATGGGTGGATATTCACGATGCGACCTGCCCAATGGTTCACGAACCAAGGGGATAGAATGCGCATGAAGCCAGCCAGAGCAACAGTCCCTACGTCATGTTCTTCCAGTGCGGCGCTGAGGATTCGATCGAACGCTTCCTTGCCGACGCCTTTGCTTTCCTCAGCCCAGGTTCGAAGTCCCCAATTCCTCGCCCATGCGAGGCCCGCCGCATCAGGCTTGTTCGACGCGATCAGCGCGACCTCATAATTTGCCGCCTTCTCAACGAGCGATCGCATGTTGCTGCCTCGCCCGGAGATCACGATGCCTACACGCTTCGGGTCACGCATTGTGCGTCGTGGACCAATCCTCGGCTGAATTCCATGTCCCGGCGGTCCCGCTGACGGTGCAGCCGCGCGGTCCAGCCTCGACCCGGCCGATCTCGAAGACCGTTTCGCCGGCGCTTTCAAGACGCCTCGTGACGTTACTTACAAGGTCGGCGTCGACGATCACGGCCATTCCGATCCCGCAGTTGAACGTGCGGGCCATCTCCGCGGGAGCGATTCGGCCACCCTCCTGAAGAAGCGAGAAGATGGCGGGCAGCTCCCAGCGACGAGCATCTACGAAGGCATGGCAGTTCTTCGGCAGAACCCTCGGAATATTCTCGAGAAGTCCTCCGCCGGTGATGTGCGCCAAACCCTTGATTTGCCGTTCCTGCACTAGGGGAAGCAGCGCGCGGACATAGATCCGCGTGGGCTCCAGCAACGCGTCGCCGAGTTGCTGTCCGCCTACAGCGGGCAAGCTCTCTGCGAGATTCCAGCCCTCCTGCTCGATGATCCGGCGCACCAGCGAGAAGCCGTTGCTGTGAACGCCTGAACTGGCGAGACCGAGAATGACGTCACCGGGGGCAATCTCCGCTCCGGTCAGAACCCGATCACGTTGGACCGCCCCAACACAGAAACCGGCGAGGTCATAGTCGCCTTCGCTATACATGCCCGGCATTTCCGCCGTTTCGCCGCCGATCAGCGCGCAGCCGGCGATACGGCAGCCTTCGGCAATCGACGCGACAACTTCCGCGGCCACTTTGTTGTCGAGCTTCCCGGTTGCGTAATAGTCGAGGAAAAAAAGTGGCTCAGCACCCTGGACGACCAGGTCATTCGCACACATTGCGACGAGGTCGATGCCGACGCCATCGTGGCGGCCCACATCGATAGCCAGCTTCAACTTGGTCCCGACGCCGTCATTGGCAGCGACCAACAGCGGATCAGAGTAGCCGGCGGCCTTCAGATCGAAGACGCCGCCGAATCCGCCGAGTTCGGCATCGGCACCCGGGCGGGCAGTCGAGCGGGCGAGCGGGCCGATGTTTTTCACCAGCGCATTTCCGGCCTCAATGGAGACGCCGGCATCGGCATAAGTGAGGGGCTTCTGGCTCATTGTTGACGGGCCGTAGAGACAAGCCGCTTGGATTTCCACGCCGTTGTCGCCAAAAGACGCGGCGAATGTTCCGCCGTCGCTTCGTCGCCCCCTTCATGTTGCTGCTTGCCGCCGTAGGAATCTCCGGCGTCATTTACGCGCAGCTCGAGAGCTCGGACCGTGGAATCCTGCCGATCGACAGTTCGGGAACGCTGGAGATCACGGGCATTCAGGTCGATGTGGGCGGCACGGACGCACAATCCGCGCGGTTCGCCGGCTGGCGACTCGCGCAGCGGCAGGGCTTCAAGGCGCTGTGGGCGAAAATGCACAACGCCCCGATCAACCAGGCGCCCAACCTGCCTGACGGGACGCTCGATCAGATCGTCAGCTCCATCAACGTAGAGCATGAGCAGATCGGGCCGAACCGGTACATCGCCACTCTCGGCGTGTTGTTCGACCGCGCGCGAGCAGCCGAATTTCTTGGCGTCGAGGGAGGCGAAGTTCAGCGCTCCGTTCCCATGCTCCTCATTCCAGTGCTGGTTTCGGGCGGCACGGCGACGACTGTCGAGCTGAAGAACGCCTGGCAGCGAGCTTGGGCGCAGTTCCGCACGTCGCAAAGCCCGATCGACTACGTCCGGGTGAGTGGCCTCGGTGCCGACCCCTTGATCGTCAACGCGGCCCAAACGAACCGCCCCGGTCGAGGATGGTGGCGCAACATCATCGATTCTTACGGTGCGGCCGATATCCTGGTCGCCGAGGTTCAGCTTCAGCGACTTTATCCGGGTGGTCCGGCCAGGGCCCGATTCATTGCCCGGCATGGACCGGACAATCAGATCGTCGGCGGCTTCACGCTGACCGCTGCGAACAGCGACCAAATCCCGGCGATGATGGCGCAAGGCGTTCAGCGCATGGACCAGGTCTTCGCTCAGGCCTTGACTGCCGGCGCGCTGTCGCGCGACCCGTCGCTGAACCAGCCAGCGCCTCCGCCGCTACCCGAGTTGCCGGTCGAAAAGCCCATAGTCCGAGCCCCGGTGAACAATGCCTTCCAGGTACAGGTCACCGGGCCCGACGTGACCGTCTACAATTTTGCCATGGCGCACCTGCGGACCCTGGCAGGCATCGTCTCGGCAACGCCGCAACAGATCAATCCGAAGGGCACGAGCTACATACTCGTATCCTACGCTGGAGGCATTGAGCAGCTCGCGTCTTCGTTGCGTGCTCGTGGGTGGATCGTCGAAACTGCGGGAACGGTGGTGAAAATCCGCTCTTCGTCGGACAAGCCACCGGCGCTCCCGCCACCACCTACAGCAGCGGCGCCCCCGCATCCTGCCGCAACTACGCCAACTCAACCGGCTACGCAGGCGCAGCCGCTGGCGAATCAAACGACGGCACCACCCTGATGAAGCAGGGGCCGGACCAGATCGCGCTTCCGCTCGACTGGCCCCAGACCGAGGGCGACGCGCGCTTCATCGTTTCCGCGGCCAACGAGGCGGCCTTCGACCATTTCCGCAAGTGGAGCATCTGGCCGGTCAAGGCGACAATCCTGACTGGGCCGCGCCGGTCGGGACGAACGTTGCTGGCCCGCAGCTTCGTTGAGCGAGTCGGAGGGCGACTGTTCGACGATGCGCAGCAGCGGAACGAGGAGGAGCTGTTCCACGCCTGGAACCAGGCTCAGGACACCGGACGGCCGCTGGTAATGATCGCGGATGAGGTCCCGCCTGCCTGGGCGCCGAAGCTTCCAGACCTCAAGACTCGACTTGCCGTCACGCCGGTGATTCGGATCGAGCACCCGGACGATGCGCTGTTCGCTGCTCTGATCCAGCTTCTATTTGCCGATCGCGGCCTGCACATTCCGGCTGAGGCGCTGCGGTTCATGACCGATCGGCTTCACCGCGATTATTGGACAGCCGAGCGGGCCGTCGAGGCGGTCGATCGATTCGCGATTTCGGAACGGGCTCGACTGAGCCTGCCGACGATTCGCCGGGCGCTGATGGAGGCAAGGATGATCGGCGAGGCGGCTTAGCCGCAGTCGATCTTCGCGACTTTGCCATCCTGCGTGAGAGTCACGGTCACCCGGTCCTCGCGAAAATCCATCGTCAGAGCGGAATTGGGCCATGCCCACCGAAGCGTTCTCGAATGCGTAGCCTTCATGATGGCAGCTCCGGTCTCGCTGTTTCCAGGCTGTCCGATGAAGGCCGCGGCGTCGGCGTTGCTGCACTTGGCGGCGACTTGCTCGGCTGGAGTGGTCGCGCACGCGGCGAGCAGGGCAGGGGCCAGCAGCACGAGCTTACGCATCGACCGTCTCCTCTTTCGCAACGCGGCTCATCTTGAGCTTGCCGTTTTCGATCGCAAAGGCGAGCCGCCCCTCTACCAGATCGAGAGCGTCTCTGCCGAACTGCTCGAACCGCCAGCCATTCAGGATGTTGAGGTTCTTGCGAACGCCTGCTGCAAGCGCCTCAAGGTCGTCTGAGCGCGCGATCAGCCTTGCGGCGACACCTGTCTCCTTGGCGCGAATCTTCAATAGGAGCTTGAGCAAGTCACTGACGAGCGCCGCGTCCTTGGTAAGCCCAGGCCGCTTCGGTTCGCGATCGGGCAGTTCCCCTTGGTCCATCGGTTTGGCGGCTTCGATGGCGGCGATCAGGCGAGCGCCGATATCATTTGTCTTCCAGCCGGCAGACAAACCGCGGATCCGTCCTAGATCGTCCTGCGCCTTCGGCGGATGGAGCACGATCTCGTTTAGCGTATCATCCTTGATGATCCGGCCGCGCGGCAGGTTTTTCGAACGAGCTTCTGTTTCCCGCCAGGCTGCGACTGCTTTCAGGCGTCCAAGGACCGCAGGGTTGCGGCTCGGCAGTTTCAGGCGCTTCCAAGCGTCCTCTGGCGGAAAAGCGAAGCTTGAGGCGTCGGCGAGTCGCTCCATTTCCTCATCGAGCCACGCTCCGCGACCGGTCTTCTTCAGCTTTTCGACCATGCGCGGGAAAACCGTCGCGAGGTGAGTCACGTCGGCGATCGCATAGTCGATCTGCCTTTTGTCGAGCGGGCGACGGCTCCAGTCGGTGAATCGCGCACCCTTGTCCAAGCTGTGCCCGAGTAGGCTCTCGATCAGGTTCGAATAGCCGATCTGCTCGCCATGCCCGAGTGCCATGGCGGCAATCTGCGTGTCGAACAGCGGATGGGGTACCTTGCCGGTGAGATTGTGGATAATCTCCAGATCCTGACCACCAGCGTGGAAGACCTTGAGGACCTCCTCGTTCGCAACGAACAGGTCGAGCAGAGGCTTGAGATCAATGCCCTCGGCCTTTGGGTCGATTGCCGCTGCTTCTTCGGTACTCGCGACCTGGATCAGGCAGAGGTCCGGCCAATAGGTATTTTCGCGCATGAACTCGGTGTCCACGGCGACGAATGGCTGGGCGGAGAGGCGGTCGACGAGAGCTTTGAGGTCGTCGGTCTTGGTAATCAGAGGATGGATACGCATGAGTCTGGCGCGGCTTTAGCGGCGGCCTCGCGGGTTGACAAAAATGTTTCAGCCCTTGAAGCGCGGCGCGCCTTTTTCACCGCATTTCCGCTTAGCGAGCCAACTGATCATGCACGCCTATCGCACTCATACCTGCGGCCAGCTCCGCGCTTCCGATGTCGGACAGACCGTCCGCCTGTCCGGCTGGATCCACCGCAAGCGCGATCATGGCCATCTGCTCTTCGTCGATTTGCGCGATCAATATGGCCTGACTCAGATCGTCGTCGATACTGATTCGCCAGCGTTCAAGGTGCTCGATCGTCTTCGGGTGGAGTCGGTGGTCACGATCGAAGGCGATGTCGTCGCTCGCTCGCCTGAGACGGTGAACCCCAATCTCGCCACGGGCGAGATCGAAGTCCGCGCACGTGAGGTGACGGTCCAGTCGACGGCCGCCGAGCTGCCGATGCCTGTCGCAGGTGAGCAGGATTATCCCGAGGAGATTCGGTTGAAGTACCGCTACCTCGACCTTCGTCGCGAGCAGGTCCACGCGAACATCATGCTGCGCTCGGCGGTGATCGCCTCGATCCGCCGCCGGATGATCGAACAGGGCTTTACCGAATTTCAGACGCCGATCCTGACCGCGAGCTCGCCTGAGGGCGCCCGCGATTATCTGGTCCCTAGTCGAGTTCACCCGGGAAAGTTCTACGCGCTTCCGCAGGCGCCGCAGATGTTCAAGCAGCTGCTGATGGTCGCGGGGTTCGATCGCTATTTCCAGATCGCACCCTGCTTCCGTGACGAAGACGCACGCGCCGATCGCTCGCCGGGCGAGTTCTACCAACTGGATTTCGAGATGAGCTTCGTCACGCAGGACGACGTGTTCAACGCCATCGAGCCGGTGCTTTCGGGCGTGTTCCAGGAATTCGCCAATGGTCGGACGGTGACGGGCGCAGGCGAATATCCTCGCATCCCCTATAAGGAAGCGCTGCTAAAATACGGAACTGACAAGCCTGACCTGCGCAACCCGCTGCTCATCACCGACGTGTCTGAGCATTTCAGAGGCTCGGGCTTCGGTCTGTTTGCGGGGCTAGTGGAGAAAGGCGCAGTTGTACGTGCCGTTCCAGCGCCGGGCACGGCTGAGAAGAGCCGCAAGTTCTTCGACGACATGAACGAGTGGGCGCGCAGCGAGGGTTTTGCCGGTCTCGGTTACGCCACACGCAAAGGCGGCGAATGGGGGGGGCCGATCGCCAAGAACCACGGCGAAGACGGTATGAACCGCATTGCCGAGGCGATGGGTCTCGGTCCCGATGACGGCATCTTCTTCGCCGCCGGCAAGGAAGAGGATGCGGCCAAGCTCGCTGGCCTTGCTCGCACGCGTGTAGGCGAGCAACTCGATCTCATCGAGCAGGGCTCGTTCCGCTTCTGCTGGATCGTCGACTTCCCGATGTTCGAGTTTAACGAAGAGCAGCAGAAGATCGACTTCAGCCATAATCCGTTCTCGATGCCGCAGGGCGGAATGGAAGCGCTGGAGCAGAAGGATCCGCTCGATATCCTCGCCTGGCAGTACGATATCGTCTGCAACGGCGTGGAGCTGAGCTCCGGCGCGATCCGGAATCACCGCCCGGACATCATGTACAAAGCGTTTGAAATCGCCGGCTATTCGAAGGAGGAAGTCGACACGAACTTCGCCGGCATGATCAATGCGTTCAAGTTTGGCGCTCCGCCGCACGGCGGTTCTGCACCCGGCATCGACCGCATCGTGATGCTACTCGCCGACGAGCCGAACATCCGTGAAGTCATCGTCTTCCCGATGAACCAGAGGGCGGAAGACCTGATGATGAATGCCCCGGCCGAAGTCATGCCGAAGCAGCTCAAGGAGCTCCACATCCGGGTCGTGCTTCCGGACTGAGGTCCCGGGGCGGGACAAAATCTGTGGATAAGTGAGAAGACGCTGGTCGCGCGGCGCGGCGGGCGCCGGTAGCTTTGCGTTCGTGCCCGAATGGCTAACCGAATGTGAGGGGCTCGACCCGGATTCGCCGCATGGCGCGATCGAGACGCTGCGCGAGCATCTGCGCGAGCTTCAGCTGCCGCAGATCGTTTACGGTCGTCGAGCAATCATCTTGTTTGAGGGGCCGGATGGGGCCGGGAAGAAGCATGCCCTGCGTCAGCTCGCGGCGGCTTTCGATCCCTGTCATTACAACGTTCATTCAATCGGTTACGACCGGCGCTTGGCATCAGAAGGTCACTGGCTAGCTCGCTTCTGGCGCGCGTTGCCTGGTTCGGGCGATACGGCAATCTTCTTTCGCAGCTGGTATCGGCGCGTTCTGGATGATCGCATTCTCGGGCGTACGGACGATGCCGCGCTGACTCGCGCATTCGACGAGATCAACGAGTTCGAGGCGCAGCAGCGAGACTACGGAACGTTGATCGTGAAGCTCTACTTCGACGTCCCTGCCGACGTGCAGGAACAGAGGTTGAATGCGCGGGCAGCCGACCCTTGGCACCGCGTAATTCGTGGCGAAGAGGGCGTCCGAGTGAGCGATCCAGCTTACGCCCGCGCGTTCGACGAACTGAAGCTGCATACGGATACCCGCTGGTCGCCGTGGCAGATCATCGACGGCAGCGATGAAGAAGAGGGTGCAGTCGCGGCTCTCGGTGCAATTGCCGCCGCTTGGCAGAAGGCCATGCCTTCCGAGCCGCCGCAGCTGATCCCGTCCCGCGCTGCCTAAGGGTAGCGGATCGCGATCACTTCGTAGCTCTTCTCACCGGCGGGTAGGCGAACGATCCGCTCATCACCCACTCGAGCGCCAATCAGCGCGCGCGCCAAAGGCGCGCTCCAGCCGATCCTTCCAGCAGATGCGTCGGTTTCGTCGTCGCCGACAATGGTCAGCTCCCTGCGATTGTCGTCTTCGTCAGCGAGTTCGACCGTCGCTCCGAAGCGTATCTGGTCACGAGCTTGCTGTTGCGCGGGATCGACGACCTTGGCTTGCTTCATGACCTTGGCGAGGAACGCCAAGCGCCGATCGATCTCGCGCAGACGCTTCTTGCCGTAGAGGTAGTCGGCATTCTCGGAACGATCGCCAAGCGATGCCGCCCAGGACACGACCTCTACAATCTTTGGGCGCTCAAGCCCGAACAGCTCATCATATTCGCTGCGAATCCGCGCGAAGCCTTCAGGCGTGATGTAGCGAGGCGGGGAATCGGGCATGTCGCCGCTTATCAACCCGGACGGCTTTTCCCCAGATAGCGGGACACGTGCATTGCGGTCTGCTGGGAGCCGCTGCCGCTGCGCATCGAATCATAAACCACGCTGTTTTCGATCACCCGCTGCACATAGGCCTTGGTCTCACTGTACGGGATCGCCTCGATCCACTTCAGCACGTCGACCTGCCCGCGCGGATCCCCATAGGCATTGATCCACTTGCGGACGTTGCCAGCGCCGGCATTGTAGCTGGCCACGGCGAGCGGAACGTTGCCATCCCAAGTATTCAGCATGCGGCGGAAGTAAGCTGAGCCCAGCATAACGTTGTAGTTCGGATCGCTGATCAGGCGGTAACTGTCGAAGCCGACCCCCATCTTGCCGGCCTGTTCGCGAGCCGTGCCGACCATCAGCTGCATCATCCCGCGGGCGCCGGCGTGGCTAACTGCATACGGATCGTAGGAGCTTTCCTGCCGCGCGATGCCGTGCGCCAGCGACCAAAGGTCCGGCGAGAGCGAGTTGCCGAGCGTCGGATAGGCTTGGCGGACGTAGAACATCGAGCCCTTCACCCGAGCCATGCGGGCGGTCCACACCGCGAGGTCGGGGCGGCGGATCTGCTCGCCAAGCTCAATTGCGAGGTTGCGCTCGGAATCGTTGTCCAGCGACTGGGCAAGGGCTTTGACGAACAAAGCCTGCTCATTCGAGCGCCCCTGCTGGCCGAGAATTCGAACAGCCTGAACAAGCGTCCGATTGTTGAATTGCGCGCGCAGGGCGGCCGTCGTCACATATTGCGGCACGGCCTGGGCAGGGGCCTGCACGCTACGTCCGAGCCGCTCGAGCGCCAATTGACCGTAGAACAGCTCCGGGTAAGCAGCGGCTTGCTGGAAATAACTGTTTGCCCCGGCGAACTTGCCCGCCGCCAACGAGGCGCGTCCTGCCCAATAGCTGCCCTTGGTCTGAACCTGCAGGGACTTACCGGCTCTGGCATAGCGATCGAACATCGACACCGCGTTGCCGGGCTGGTTCATCCGATCGAGCGCGACGCTCCCAGCAAGCCATGCCAGACTCGTATAATTGTCTCGTATATCCAGCGATTGATCGCTGACATTCGCACCAACTGGGAGGATGTCATCGAGCTGGGACGCGATCCGGTAGGCGGTCAGCCACTGCCGATCCTGAGCGGCATCGTTCGCGAGGATCAGCTGCATGTCGTAGAAGCGATCCGGATCCGCGGGCCGATAGGTGAAATTGTGAGGACGGGCGAAGAGGTCGCGCGCCGCGCTGTCATAACCGTTCGCGCGAAGGTAGCGCGCCCGATCCATCATCAGCCCGGCGTCTCGCGTCACGTTTGCGATCACGGCCCGGTAGCGAGCCTCCGCGTCCGGAGCGTTGGACTGCATTGCGACGCGAGCCGAAAACGCGGCTTGCCGGTCGAGGCTCGCTGTGCTGACGAACCGCGCCGCATCACTCGGCCGCTTGGCAAAGAGCAACGCGTCGGTCCGCGCATCCTGGTCGGCACGCGTGAAGCTGCCGCCGTAGCGGGCCCAGATATTCTGCTCATCGTAGGCGCCGAGATCGCCCGACGCCCATGCGTTGCGAGCGGCGGCCAGCGCTTCGACGGATCGGCCGCTCGTCGCATAAGCGTCGGTCAATCGCGCCCAACCGTTGCCGGTCTCTGGCTTATCATACTGGAAGAAGGCGATAACGGTCGTGGCATTCTCACCAGGGCGCATCGCGTTTTCCGCCCACAGCCGCATCTTGTTTTCGTCGGGCCAATCGCGGTTCGGGACCAGGAAGCGGGCATAATCAGCAAAGCTGTAGCCGCTGCTCTGGCGCAGCCGGCGCCAGTCGTTGAGTGAAGAACCTACCGTCGCCGTCGAAGCGTAAACCGGTGTCGCAGCCCTGGGCGCGGCATATTGCGCCGAGCTCGATGGAGCCAATGCCAACAGGACGGGCAGAATTACAGCAGCGCGCCACATGCTGGACATCTTGCAGTCCCCCTCCTTATCAGGCCGTGAATAACGCTCAGCCAGAATCCCCCAAGAACGCTGTCAAAGGAAGGTAAGTTCATGTTTTTCGGGTCGATCCCGGCGCTTGTGACTCCCTTTTCAAACGGCCGTGTCGCGGAAGACACATTCCGCGCTTTCGTCGAGTGGCAGATTGCGGAGGGAAGCAATGCACTAGTTCCCTGCGGGACAACGGGTGAAAGCGCCACGCTGAGCCGCGACGAGCATCGCGAGGTCATTGCTACTGCGGTTCAAGTTTCGAGCGGACGGGTGCCTGTGATTGCCGGATGCGGCAGCTACTCGACGGAGGCAGCGATCGAGATGGTGCGTGCGGCTGCCGACGTGGGTGCTGACGCTGCCTTGGTGGTCGTGCCCTATTACAACAAGCCTAGCCAGGCGGGCCTTGCTGCTCATTTCACCACCATCGCCGAGGCGTCACCGCTGCCAATCGTCGTCTACAACGTACCCTCACGGACGGTCGCGGACATCTCGGTCGAAACCCTGAAAGCGGTGGCGGAGCACCCGAGGATTGTCGCAATTAAGGACGCGACGGGGAACCTCGCTCGGGTGACGGCTCAGCGGCTCGCGTGCGGGGAAGACTTTTGCCAGCTCTCCGGCAACGATGACATGGCCCTCGGCTTCAATTCCATGGGCGGCGTGGGCTGCATCTCCGTGACTGCAAATGTCGCGCCACGCCTTTGCTCCGATTTCCAGAAGGCGATGCGCGAAGGGCGTTGGAACGAGGCGCTGAAGCTTCAGGACCAGCTTTATCCACTGCACGCCGCGCTTTTCACGGACTCTTCCCCTGGACCGACCAAATATGCGCTGACCCGGGTCAGAAATGACTTCCCGGCCGATCTGCGCTTGCCGCTCGTCGAGGCTTCGGATGCATCGAAACGTGCGGTGGAAGCTGCATTGGAGCATGCAGGTCTTATCTAAGCCCCATGGCCAAGCCGCTCCCGCAACCGTTCGACAAGCAGAAAGTCGTCGCCGAGAACCGGCGCGCGCGCTTCGACTATTTCGTCGAGGATCGGTACGAGGCTGGCATTCAATTGGCCGGTACGGAAGTGAAATCCCTTCGCTTCGGCGAGGGATCGATCGCAGAGAGCTATGCCACCCTCGAGGGCGAAGAAGTCTGGCTGATCAACAGCCATATTCCTGAGTACAGTCACGGCAATCGCCTCAACCACGAACCGCGGCGTCCGCGGAAGCTGCTGCTGAAGCAACGCGAGATCTCACGGCTGCAGGGTGCCGTGCAGCGTCAGGGGCTGACGCTCGTCCCACTTTCAATCTATTTTAACGCCAGTGGCCGAGCCAAGGTCGAACTGGCACTCGCCCGCGGCAAGAAGGCGCATGACAAGCGAGATACAATCAAGGAACGCGACTGGAAGCGGGAGCAGCAGCGGTTGCTGAGGCGCAATGCCTGATCAGGGCACGCCCGCTCGCTTCCATTGGCTGACCCGTCACGTTCCGCGGCGCGAGACGATCCACGAACATCGCCTGCTTCGGCCGTTCGCGCCGTGGCTGGGCGATCCCGCTCTGTGGCGGATGACCCGCAGGTCGGTTCCGCGCGGTGTGGCCCTCGGGCTCTTTATCGGCGTGATCATCCCCTTCATGCACACGGTGATCGCGGCGCTTTTCGCGATCCCGTTCCGAGCGAACATTGCGATTGCAGCGCTCGTGACGCTCGTGATCAATCCACTGACCATCCCGCCGCTCTACTATGCAGCCTATCGAATTGGCTCGTGGGAGCTTCATTACGACTCAACCATCGTGGACCCGGCGTCGGCCGCGCGTTTCTCCAGTGAGCTCAGCCGTCTCCTGTTTTGGATCCATCATGCTTCGGGGCCGATTGCGCTCGGAATACTTTCAATCGCGGCGGCTGCTGCGGTTGTAGGCTATTTCGGCGCATCGCTGGGATGGCGTTCTTGGCTCAAGGCTCGCCGGCGTCAGCGCAGGACCGCCCGAATTCACGCTGACTAAGACGCCATCTGGCGGGATGGCGAACAGCTGATAGGATGCGTCTCGTCGCATGTTGTACCAAGAGCTGCCCACGATAGAGGAGACCCGCCTGCACGGGTGGGCACGCTGGTTCGTCCCGGCTGTAATCGCCGGCGCCGGACTGACTGCGTCGGTCCTCCTCTTGGTGCTCGGCCAGCTCTGGTTCGCAGCGGCTGCGATATTCGCTGGATTGGCGACCGCAGCCTTTGTTTTTGTCCGGGAAACGCCGGGACCCGCGCCGCTCGAGACCTTGGTGGTCGGGCCGGACTATTCGCTAGTCGGTTCGGCCCTGGCCTTGAGCCGCGAGCCCACTGCGCTGACCTCAGACGAGGGTTCGCTGCTCATCGTGAATCCCGCCTACCGAGAGCGGTTCGGAGCAACGACTCCTCCGCTCGAACTCGGAGCCGATGAGCAGGCGGAGCAGGGACTGCACCTAGCCAAGTCGATGGCTTCGCGTGATGGGGCGGGGTGCGTCGCTGGGGTCACCACCATAGCCGGTCCGACGCCCGTCGAGGTCGAGCGAGTAGGAGGACGAGCGGATCTGCTGCTTTGGCGTTTCCCCGATCCTACGCCTGTCGATCCGCTGACCGGCGCCGTGCGCAACATCCAGGGGCCGACGGGCGACCGTCTCACCGGCGCCGGGGTGATGGCTGCCGTGGTGGACGGCAAAGGCCGGCTGCTGGCCGCGAACCGCCTTTTCCAGGAGCGTGCGCTCCGGTCGGACCAAATTCGCGGCACCGTGGCCTTCGGCGAACTCGTCGATGTCGGCGAGGATCATCGGATGCGGCTTATCACCGATGGCGAGGCCGGGCCGCCACTTCGTGCGGTACATGTTCCTGCCGACGCGGATGGCCACGGCGGTGAAGGGACCTTTCTGCTGTTCGATGAGGCCGAGGCATCGGGGGGCGGCCAAGGATCGAATCTCCAGGCCTTGCTCGACGTGCTTCCGATTGGCCTGGCCCTCGTTGATCGCGACGGCCGCTTCCTGACGATGAATGAGGCGTTCCGGCGCGCTGCAGGAGTCTCCGGGTCTACGCTCCCGGTTTATCCGGGCGATCTTGTCGTAAAGGAAGACAAGGCCGCTGTGGCGGACGCCATCCGTCGCAACGCTCGTGGTCCCGCTATGACAGGCGACTTGGCCGTGCGTCTCGCACGCCAATCTGGCGAACCGGTCGCACTCACTATCGCGGGGTTGAGGGGTCTAGGCGACGCGGCCGTCCTCCTGCTCCTGAAGGACAATAGCGAGGAAGCGAAGCTCAAGCGGCAGGTTGCGCAAGCCACCAAGATGCAGGTCGTCGGCCAGCTAGCCGGTGGCGTCGCGCACGACTTCAACAACATCTTGACCGCGATCATCGGCCACTGCGACCTAATGCTGATGCGCCACACGCCGGGCGACAGCGATTACGACGATATCCAGCAGATCAAATCGAACTCGAACCGTGCGGCAGGTCTGACGCGGCAACTGCTCGCCTTTTCCCGTCAGCAGACCCTTCGGCCGCAGGTCCTTCAGATCCCCGACGTCGTGTCAGAGGTTTCGCACCTTCTTAAGCGGCTGCTTGGTGAGACTGTCGAGCTGGTCGTGAAGCACGGCCGTAATCTTGGAGCGGTTCGCGCGGATCCTGGTCAGCTCGAACAGGTCATCGTCAATCTGGCGGTGAATGCCCGTGACGCCATGCAGTCGAAGGGTGGGGGGACCCTCACCATCCAGACCTATTCGGTCAAGGCCGACCAGGTCGCGGAGCTCGGTTCCGACATCTTGCCGATCGCCGACTATAGCGCGCTCTCGGTCACGGACACCGGCCACGGCATCCCTCCGAGCGTTCTCGGAAAGATCTTCGAGCCGTTCTTCACCACCAAGGAGGTGGGCAAGGGCACAGGTCTCGGTCTCTCAACTGTCTACGGCATTGTGAAACAGTCGGGCGGCTTCATCTTCGCGGACTCACGCGTGGATGAGGGAACACGCTTCGTCATCTACCTACCCGTCCATCGGGAGGAAGTTGTTGCGACGAAGTCGCGAAAGGTCGAAAAGACCAAGGCGAATGAGCTTTGGGGCAGCGGAACGGTGCTCTTGGTGGAAGATGAGCCAATGGTCCGTAGCGTCGCCGAACGCTCTCTCACTCGTCACGGCTATGAGGTCATCACCGCCGACAACGGTGAAGAGGCTTTGGAAATACTCAATCGTGGCGAACCAATCGATTTGTTGATTAGCGACGTCGTGATGCCCGGCATGGATGGGCCCGCGATGGTACGCGAAGCCCGCAAAACACGCCCTGAGCTGAAGGTGCTCTTCATGTCCGGCTACGCGGAGGAGCAACTCAGAAAATCGATTGACATCGAAAACGTCAATTTCCTGCCCAAACCCTTCTCGGTCACCGAACTGGCAGAAGCCGCCCGGAACGCCGCTGGAGCCAAATGACACGATGGTGAATAAGCGCTTTGCGGTTTTCCGCAGTGCAGATTATGCCCCACGCATATGACCAGTGCGCGTTCGATCCTGATCGTCGAAGACGAACCTCTCATCGCAATGATGTTGGAGGACTTCCTCGATTCCCTCGGTCACAAGGTGCAGGGCACCTGTGACACCGTGCAATGCGCGCTCGAGGAAGTTGAAAAGGGCGGTTTCGACCTCGCCATCCTCGACGTGAACTTAAAAGGGGAGAATGTGTGGCCGGTCGCGACCAAGTTGCGCGAAAAGAACGTCCCCTTCGTCATTGCGACCGGCGGTCACGTCGATCCGCCGCCGCCCGAGTTCAACGATGCACCGGTGATCGAGAAGCCGTACACGGTCGATCGCGTCACGCCAGCCATCGAGGCCGCGCTGGAAGCTTAATCTCGAGTTCGCGGTTCTGACCGCGATGTTCGGATTTCAAACTCACCTTATCTTTCCGACGCACGCGGTGGCGGATGCAGGCCCGTTGCCGGCCGGTGCGGAAAAGCTGTCCCTCTCAACGCCGGACGGAGCCAAGCTTGCCGGTGTCTACATCCCGGCGGAGCATCGGGGTGCGGAACCGACATTGATCCTCGGCTTCGGTGGCAATGCCTGGAATGGGCAGGACGTCGCCGAATATCTTCACGACCTTTATCCGCATGCCGACATCGTCGCCTTTCACTATCGCGGCTATCGACCGTCGACCGGGGAACCATCCTCTGACGCGCTGATCTGCGATGCACCCCTGGTCTATGATCTGGCTGTAGAACGGGTGAAGCCGCGGCGGATCGTCGCCGTGGGCTTCAGCATTGGGAGCGGCGTGGCCGCATGCCTGGCGGAGAAGAGGCATCTCGATGGGCTTATCCTCGTCACCCCGTTCGATTCCCTGAAGGCGGTCGCCCAGTCGATGTACCCGTGGCTGCCGATTGGCCCCATCTTCGAGCACGAGATCGATGCTGCAGGCTCACTTGCGAAGGCAGAAGTGCCCGTTGCGATCGTGGCCGCGCAGCGCGACGAGATCGTTCCGACCAAGCGTACGGACGCGCTTCGAAAGGACTTGCGTCACCTCGTGTTCGACCAAACGATCCGTGGTGCAGGCCACAACGACATTTACGCGCGCTCAGATTTCCAGGAAGCCATGCACGAAGCGCTAGCCGCATTGGGGGCCTAGGCCGAAGTTGGGACAGAAGATGGTTACTTTGATCCCGACGGGGCCTTGCGAGGAACTGACCCCCCATCCATATTGTTGAGTTCAAAGGCGCAATTTTCCGGGCCGGGGCGGCGTTAACGAACCTGCAGAGTTGATTGTGCCACAAACTGGGGTAGCATGCCCCTTTAGAGGACGGCCGCTGGCGGCCGATTTGCAAGGACGGGAATGACCAAGCTTTCAGGCGGCGGCGACGGCAAGAGCACCCTCTACTGCTCCTTCTGCGGCAAGTCGCAGCACGAGGTCCGCAAGCTCATCGCAGGGCCGACAGTTTTCATCTGCGATGAGTGCGTCGAACTCTGCAACGACATCATCCGCGAAGAGTCGAAGTCGGCGCTGGTCAAGACGCGCGACGGCGTTCCGACGCCCTCGGAGATCTGCAAGGTCCTTGACGATTATGTGATCGGCCAGGACCGGGCTAAGCGTGTACTCTCGGTCGCGGTGCACAACCATTATAAGCGGCTCAACCACGGCTCCAAGGCGGGCAATGAGGTTGAGCTTGCCAAATCGAACATCCTCCTGATCGGCCCGACGGGTTGCGGCAAGACTCTGCTCGCGCAGACGCTGGCCCGAATCCTCGATGTGCCGTTCACCATGGCCGATGCGACGACGCTGACCGAAGCGGGGTACGTTGGCGAAGATGTCGAGAACATCATCCTGAAGCTGCTCCAGGCCTCTGACTATAATGTCGAGAAGGCGCAGCGCGGCATCGTCTACATCGACGAAATCGACAAGATCAGCCGCAAGTCGGACAATCCGTCCATCACGCGCGACGTGTCGGGCGAGGGCGTCCAGCAGGCGCTGCTCAAGCTCATGGAAGGCACGACCGCTTCGGTCCCGCCGCAGGGTGGTCGCAAGCATCCGCAGCAAGAATTCTTACAAGTCGACACGACGAACATCCTGTTCATCTGTGGCGGTGCGTTTGCGGGTCTTGAGAAGATCATTGCGGACCGCTTGCAAGGCAAGTCGATCGGTTTCGGCGCCCATGTGGCAGCTCCGGACGAGCGCAAGACCGGTCAGGTACTCAAGAATTGTGAGCCTGAGGACTTGCTCAAGTTCGGCCTGATCCCCGAGTTCATCGGACGTCTGCCGGTGATTGCGACGCTCGAGGATCTCGACGAGGCTGCCTTGGTCAAGATCCTGGTCGAGCCCAAGAACGCGCTGGTTAAGCAATATGCCAAGCTCTTCGACATGGAAGAGGTTGAGCTGGAGTTCACCGACGATGCTCTCCATTCGGTTGCGAAGAAAGCGATCGAGCGGAAGACGGGCGCTCGGGGCCTAAGGTCGATCCTAGAAGGCATCCTGCTCGACACGATGTTCGACCTGCCTTCAATGGATGGCGTCGACGAGGTGCACATCGACAAGGACGTCGTCGAAGGCCGCAAAGAGCCGGTCCGCGTCTATGCCGCCAAGGATAAGGCGGACGACGCCGCCTAAACGGGCGTCCTCAGAAAATTCCGGGAATGAAGGCGGGGACCTCGCGCGCGTAACGCGCGTGGTCTTCGCCGAACTGCGCCCGAAGTAGCTTTTTTCCTGTACGCCGACGCATGGTGATGATCAGCTGCCTCAACACAGCCGGACCTATTGCCCGCCGCGCACCGCCGCCATCAGCTGCGAACCGTAGCGCTCCATCAAATGCGCGTCCCGGCCGTAGTGATCCTCAAGGAATTGCACGCCATCGGCCGTGGGCTGCACCGTCAGATACGTCATGTAGACCGGCACCGGTTGCGGCAGGTTGACCTCTTTCTCGACCTTCGGATCGTCGCCCTGCGGGATGTGTCCATCGAACAGGAAGCGGGCGACGCGTTTGTAGTCCTCAAGGCGCACACAGCCGTTGCTAAACCACAGCTCATTTTTGGTGAAGTGATCGCGCTCCGGCGAATCGTGCAAATAGATGCCGAAAAAGTTCGGCAGCATGAATTTCATCGCGCCCATCGAGTTGGCGGGGCTGGGGAGACGGCGAAGGCTCACGTCGACGCGACCATCGACGACACCTTGCCAATCCACGTCACGCGGATCGATCTCCTTGGCGTCCTGTCCGTAGCTAGTAAGGACCTGATACTCTCGGTCAGTCAGATAGCTGATGCCCTGGGTGACGACGCGCGGACCGATGAGGTTCCTCACCAGCTCGGGCGGAACGTTCCAATAGGGGTTCACGCTCGCGTATCTGATGTAGGCGGCCATCATCGGCGTCGCCGTTTCGGCCTTGCCCACGACGACCTTCATGCTGTCGACCTTGCGGCCGTTTTCCCAAAGCGAAAGGCGCGCAGATCCCGCATCCACCACGAGGTATTTCGATTGTTCTTGCGGCGCAGGGAGGCGCTTCGCGCGCTCCATGTTGATGATGATCAGCTGTTCATAATAAGCCGGACCACGGTTCAACGCTTCGACCGTGCCGGCACCGGCGATGCCGTCGGCCTTGATCGCGTGAACCGACTGAAACTCCTTCACTCGCGCAGCGACTGATGCGTCGAACTTATCGCCAGCCGGAAGGCCGAGGCGCTGGCGAAGCGCCGATACGCGCTCGCCGGTGGAACCTGTCTTCAGTGCAGGTCCAGCTGGGATCTGCACGTCGGGAAGATTGCCCCAATTCTGTTGATACCGCACCAGCCCACGGCGCAGGTCCGTGTAAATCGGATTGACCGGCATGAAGAGGTCGACCGGAGCGCCGCTCCATGCCGCGGAAGTCATGCTGGCGAAGGGGCCCTGATCCTGAACGGCATGAGGCACGAGTTCCTGATCGATATAGATCATATCGACGCCCTGCTCGATGGCAGGGGGCAGATCGACTGGCTCAAGAGCGGCGGATCTATCGCTACGGGCCGCGGGCGATTGCCACGACTGAGTTACGGTTGCTTGCGGCACTTGCGGCCGCATCATCCATGGCTCCGCTACAGGCGCGCGCGGGGGAGGTGGCGGCGGCACGGGGCCGGGCACAGGCCAATTGCCTCCATATTGCGCGAACGCGTTGGCAGGCAGGCTCAGAGCACTGAGGGCGATCAAGGCATGGCGCATAGTCACGCCGCTTAAGATACGCAGGAAAACTGAACCGTTACAGAATCTTCCGGGCAATTCTGCCGCGATTCATTCACCTTCTAGCGGAAGTGTGTCCCTTTCACCTCGCTTTGCCCCAAGTTTTTCAGCGGCTTGCTCGATTTCTTCATCGGTCGGCGCCTCGGGAAGCTCTTCACCGGGCGCCAGCGCTTCGTCCGGAATGCCCGGGCCGGTGCCTGCGATCGTTTCGTTGAGAGGCCGGTCGTTTGGGCCCGTGCTGATCTTTTCTCTGTCGTCTGCCATGTCGCGTCTCCTCAAGTTTAGAGCGAGCGATTCATGTGGATTGTTCCGCCCCTTTGTTGCGTGAGGGAGGGGGTCCGCCCATATACCAGCAATGACTCGATCTCTTCCCATTCTTCCGCTTCGCGACATTGTGGTTTTCCCGCACCGGATCGTTCCTCTCTTCGTAGGACGTGAAAAGTCGGTTGCGGCGCTGGAAGCAGCCATGGCGACGGACAAAGAGCTGTTTCTCGTCGCGCAGCTGGATCCGGGTGAGGACGATCCTGATCGCGACGCGATGTACGACCTGGGGGTCATCGCGACTGCGATGCAGCTGCTAAAACTTCCGGACGGAACCGTCCGCGTGCTGGTCGAGGGCGTGAAGCGTGCTCGTCTTGTCAATCTAGAGACCCGCGAAGGCTATGTGGCGGCGGAAGTCGAAGAGGTTGACGAGGAGGATTCCGCCGGACCTGAGGCTCAGGCCCTCATGCGGTCGGTCATCGAGCAGTTCGAGAATTACGCGAAGCTCAACAAACGACTTCCCGCCGAGACGGGAATCCAGCTTGGAGAGATCGAGGATCCGTCAGCGCTGGCGGACGCGGTTGCTTCCAACCTTTCGATCAAGGTTGCGGACAAGCAGGCCCTTCTGGGCGAGCTCAATCCCTCGCGCCGGCTCGAGATGGTTTTCGCCTTCATGGAGGGCGAGCTCGGCGTACTTCAGGTCGAGAAGAAGATCCGCAGCCGCGTGAAGCGGCAGATGGAGAAGACGCAGCGCGAATATTATCTGAACGAGCAGCTCAAGGCGATCCAGCGCGAGCTGGGCAATGAGAGCGAAGAGGGCGGCGACGAGCTGCAGGAACTCGCCGAGAAAATCCGCAAGACGCGCCTTTCCAAGGAAGCGCGTACACGCGCGAATGCCGAGCTGAAGAAGCTGCGCGCAATGGCGCCAATGTCTGCGGAAGCAACAGTCGCCCGCAACTATCTCGACGTCCTGCTTGGCCTGCCATGGGGGAAGAAGTCGAAGCTTAAGAAGGACATCGCGGAGGCGCAGAACGTCCTCGATGAGGACCATTACGGCCTCGACAAGGTCAAGGAACGGATCGTCGAATATCTGGCAGTCCAGGCACGGACCAACAAGCTGAAGGGGCCGATCCTATGCTTGGTAGGGCCTCCGGGCGTGGGCAAGACCTCGCTCGGCCGCTCGATCGCACGTGCGACCGGACGTGAGTTCGTGCGTCAGTCGCTCGGCGGCGTCCGCGACGAGGCCGAGATCCGCGGTCACCGCAGGACCTACATCGGTTCGCTGCCCGGTAAGATCATTTCGAACATCAAGAAGGCGGGGACATCGAACCCGCTCTTCCTGCTGGATGAGATCGATAAGCTTGGGCAGGACTTCCGTGGCGATCCCTCATCGGCCTTGCTTGAGGTCTTGGACCCGGAACAGAACAACAAGTTCCAGGACCATTATCTCGAGCTCGATTACGACCTCAGCGACGTGATGTTCGTCACCACGGCGAACTCTCTCGACATGCCGCAGCCGTTGCTCGACCGCATGGAGATCATTCGCCTTGAAGGCTACACCGAGGACGAGAAGGTCCAGATTGCCAAGCGCCACCTCATCCCGAAGCAGATGGATGCGCACGGCCTGAAGGCCGACGAGCTTGTCTTCACGGACGAGGCGCTTCGCGTTGTCATTCGGCATTACACGCGCGAAGCGGGCGTTCGGACGCTCGAACGGGAGCTGGCCAAGGTTGCACGCAAGTCGCTTCGTCAGATCCTCGAGAGCAAGGCCGCGAAGGTCGAGCTGACGCCGGACAACGTCGATGAGTTCCTCGGCGTACGCAAATTCCGTTATGGAATGGGCGAGGAAGAGGACCAGATCGGAGCGGTCACCGGTCTCGCCTGGACTGAAGTCGGCGGCGAGTTGCTTACGATCGAAGCAGTTACGGTACCGGGCAAGGGCCAGATCAAGACCACCGGCAAGCTCGGTGAGGTGATGCAGGAGTCGATTCAGGCTGCGATGAGCTTCGTGAAGGCTCGGGCGCCGGCCTATGGCGTGAAACCTTCGATCTTCGCTCGCAAGGACATCCACGTGCACTTGCCGGAAGGCGCGGTGCCGAAGGATGGTCCGTCCGCCGGCATCGGCATGGTCACAGCGATGATCTCGACTCTGAGCGGTGTCGCTGTTCGTCGCGACGTTGCGATGACCGGTGAGGTCACGCTTCGTGGACGCGTCCTCCCGATAGGTGGTCTGAAGGAGAAGCTCCTCGCGGCACTTCGCGGGGGGATCGGCACTGTTCTCATTCCGGCTGAGAATGAAAAGGATCTCGCCGAAATCCCCTCGTCGGTGAAGGAAGGACTGGACATCGTTCCGGTTTCGCACGTCGACGAAGTGCTCGCACGTGCCTTGGTCGAACCTCTGCAGCCCATCGAGTGGACCGACGACGACGAGCATGCTGCGGAGCCGCCAGTGTCCACAACTGGTGCAGAGTCCGGAGTCACCGTCCGTCACTAGCCTTTGACTCGGACGGTGAGTCTTGCCTTAACTTGGCTACTCATGTGCGCGAGTCTTGCAGCCGTGAGGGGAGAGCTGGGCCGATGAACAAGCAGGAATTGATTGGCCACGTCGCGGATCGTGCTGGCTTGAACCGCAACGATGCGATGCGGGCAGTCGAAACGATGCTCGAAGTCATCACCTCGACGCTCAAGCGCGGTGATGAAGTCAGGCTTGTCGGTTTTGGCAATTTCTCGGTGACCCGCCGCAAGGCATCGACCGGGCGCAACCCGCGCACCGGCGAACCGATGCAGATCAAGGCGAGCTCGCAGCCTAAATTCAGGCCGGGCAAGGTCCTCAAGGACGCCGTTCAGTAACAAGCTGGACAGCCGCGGCTGCGGCACTATATCCGCGCAACTCCCGCGGGATAGCGGGCGCGTAGCTCAGCGGTAGAGCACACCCTTCACACGGGTGGGGTCACAGGTTCAATCCCTGTCGCGCCCACCACGCCTCGCCGGGGGCGTGGACTTCAGACTTCGAGATAGCTCGGTTGAAAACTCGCCACGCGGCGCATCTCGTCCCAATCGTTGAATACGATCTCGCGGCCTTTGCGGCGGATCAGGCCCTGGCGTTCCATGTCGGCCAGCACGCGATTGACGTTCACCGAAGTTTGCCCGGTGATCTCCGCGATCTGCTGCTGGGTAAACGGATTGACCATCTTGCCGTCATCGACGTGCATCCGAACGGCAGTCTCGCACAACAAATGAGCAACGCGAGCCGTCGAGTCTCGGCGTCCGCAATTGACCAGCCATTCGTAGCTGATCGCCTCGTTCCGCTGGATCAGCCGGCGGAAGAAGCGCTGCATCTCCGGGTGAGCGTCAAGGATCGGATCGAAGTCTTCGTCCTTGCCGACCAGCACTTCGCTGCGGACGATTGCCTGAAGCCCGTATTCCGCTACGCCGTCTCTGGGAAGGATGCCTTCGCCTGGAAATCGCAGTGCGACGATCTGGCGACGGCCTGAGTTATCCGTCTTGAACTTCGAGAGAATTCCGGAGCGAACGAACATTACTTCGTTGCGCGCGATACCGGGCTCCCGAAACGGACGGCGCGGCTCGACCACCACCGCACGGTGAGGCATTTGAGCCAGTAGATCAGCCTGCTCTTCCGGAAGCCCCGCAGAGATCAAGGTCTCTCGGAGCGATACGCCCGGCCTAGTAGACTGAGAGCGGCGAGTCGCCATTTCTCAAATCTCCGTGCCGCGGGGCGGCTTCCCGACGCCTGCGCAGGCGAGGCACTTATAACATATGCTATAGCATCCGGCGTTACTTAAATTGCGCCCGCAGCTCTGTGGTCAAATGGGCGATTTGTGACGCATCCAGGTGCACTGCACTCGCGAGTTGGGGCGGACCCGGCCAACCCGCGTCAGCAAACTCGATGCCGTTCCAATCGCGCTCTTCGGAGTAGCGGGGAATCACGTGAAAGTGGACGTTCGGGTCCACCATCATCAGCATCAGATAGTTGATGCGCTCGTAGCGGCTGAAATTCGCGAGCACTTTTTCGATCGCAACTACTGCGTCAGCCTGTTCTGCGAACGCCTCACGTGGGAGTTGGTGGTAAGCAGTGGCATCGCTCTTGGCTGCCAGAACTAGCGACCCCAGTGTGACCTGCGCTGGCCTCAATAGGATCAGCCAGTGATCAAATTCCCGCAACAATGTCGCGGGATAGCCGAATTTCTCGATGGTTGGATTCATCGCAGCCGTCGCTCACCTTGCGTTCCACCGCAGCGCCCCTTAAGTGGCCCGCGCGGCGAAGGGAACCGCTCCCAAGACGCAACGTGGCGATCGTAGCTCAGCTGGTTAGAGCATCGGTTTGTGGTACCGAGGGTCGGGGGTTCAAGTCCCCTCGATCGCCCCATTCACCTTCTTGAACCGGACATCACAGAAACGATGACTACGCCTTGGGGCTTGCCCGATTTCGACGCGCACGAAGAAGTGCATTTCGTGGATGACGAGAAGTGCGGGCTGAAGGCAATCATCGCCGTTCACTCGACGCACCTTGGCCCGGCGGGAGGCGGGGCTCGTTTCTGGCATTATGCGAAGGACGAGGAGGCGCTGGTCGATGCGCTGCGCCTGTCCCGCGGCATGAGCTATAAGAATGCGATGGCCGGGTTGCCGCTCGGCGGCGGCAAGTCGGTTATCCTCGCTGACGCCAATCGCACCAAGACGCCCGACATGCTCCACGCATTCGGCAAGGCGGTCGACCGGCTCGGCGGCAATTACGTCACGGCCGAAGACGTCGGCATCAACGTTGCCGACATGGTCGAGATTGCGCGCTCGACGAAGTTCGTCGCTGGACTTCCCAATTCCGTAGGCGACGTTGGCGGTGATCCGGGACCTCACACGTCGCTTGGCGTGTTTCTCGGCATCAAGGCAGCGGTGAAGCGCGCGCTCGGCAAGGACAGCCTTAACGGTCTCCACATTGCAATGCAGGGCGCCGGCAGCGTCGCCACTGGTGTCGCGCTGCACGCTTGTGCCGAAGGTGCGAAGCTCACCATCGCCGACGTCGATCAGGCGAAGGCCCAAAAGCTTGCTTCAGCGACAAACGGGACCGTGGTTTCACCCGAAGAGATCCTCGGATTGGAGGCGGACGTCGTCAGCCCCAACGCTCTCGGCGCGATTCTTACCGAACAGTCGATCGCTGCTCTTAAGACCCCGATCGTTGCGGGCGGCGCGAACAACCAGCTCGCAACGCCACAGGATGGGCCGCGACTTCACCAGCGCGGCATCCTTTATGCGCCGGACTACGTCATTAACGCCGGTGGCATCATCAACGTCTGCACCGAATATCTTGGCGACGGCGATGCGAGCCTTGTGCGCCAGCGAATCGAGGGCATTCCGGTGCGGCTGGAGCAGGTCTGGGCCGAGAGCGCGAGCAGCGGTCGCGATCCTGCCTCCGTTGCCGATGCTATGGCGCAGCGCCTGATCGGAAGGGCATAAGCGGGAGCGCAATGCACGCGCTCGCCAACCCCACGCGCTTCCTGCGCTTCGCTCGTCCGGCGACGACTTGGTTGCTGCTGGTGGGACTCGCCTTGGCGATCTCCGGAATAGCCGGGGGGCTGACGCTTACGCCGCCCGACTACCTTCAGGGTGAGACGGTTCGCATCCTTTACGTACATGTTCCTGCGGCCTGGCTCGGAATGGCGGGCTGGTTCGGCATTGCCGCTGCATCGGTGAGCCAGCTGGTTTGGCGCCACCCGCTGGCCGCCGTCGCCGGACGCGCAGTTGCGCCGGCAGGCGCTACCTTTGCCGCGATCTGCCTGATGACCGGTTCCATCTGGGGCCGTCCGACATGGGGCACGTGGTGGGAATGGGACGGGCGTTTGACGTCGATGCTCGTGCTCTTCTTCCTCTATCTTGGCTACATCGCGTTGGCCTCTGCGGAGCGCGAGCGTGGAGGCGAGGGGCGCATCGCCGCGATCTATGGGCTTGTCGGCGCGATCAATCTGCCAATCATCCACTATTCTGTGTTGTGGTGGCGCACGCTGCATCAGGGGCAGAGCGTCGGCCTCAGCGGCTCGACCATCGACAACAGCCTCTTGTGGCCTTTGCCGCTGACGATGATCGGTTTCACCTGTCTGTTCGGAGCGGCCGTGTTGATGCGCATTCGTGCCGAACTCGCTGAGCTCAAGGTCGAGGCGCGCATGCGCCGGATGGGTGCTGAATGAACCCCTGGCCATTCGTCATTGCTGCCTATGCCATCGCTATCTTGCTGACCTTGGCATTGTTGTTGTGGGCCTATGCTTCGATGCGCCGGGCCGAAGCTGCGGCTGACGCGCTCAAAAGACGATGAAGCCGAAGAACCAGCGGCTCGTCCTTGTCGTGGCCGCAATTATTGCCGTTTTGATCGCCGTGCTCCTCGCGATGTGGGGACTTCGGGGTCAGGCGTCTTATTTCTACACGCCTGCGGACATTGCTGCCGGCAAAGCGGTCCAGGGTCAGGCACTGCGGCTCGGCGGGATGGTCGAACGCGGGTCGATCCAGCACCAGCCCGATGGGGTGACTATCCGCTTCATCGTGACTGACGGGCAGGCGAAGACTCCGGTCATCTATCGCGGCATCGTGCCCGATCTCTTCCGCGAGGGAAGCGGCGCCGTGGCCGAGGGGCGCTTGGACAACGGCACGTTCGTTGCCGACACTATCCTGGCGAAGCACGACGAGCGTTACATGCCGCCCGAACTTGGCAATCTTGCAGCTGAACACAAAGCCGGGAAGACGCTGAAGCAGTGATCGCCGAAACGGGTCTTGCTGCATTGTGGTTGGCTACTGGGCTGGCGGCGCTGCAGCTTGTGCTCATGGTGATCGCACTGCGCACGCCCGTCGAAGTAGGACGCGCGATCCGAGCGGTCGCGGTCGTGCAGGGCGCCTTGACGCTTATCGGCTTCGTCGCCTTGCTCGTGGTGTTCGCGCGCACGGATTTGTCCGTCGCGCTTGTCTTCGAGAACAGCCACAGCGCGAAGCCCTTCATCTACAAGGTCGCCGGCGCGTGGGGGAACCACGAAGGTTCCATGCTGCTGTGGGTGACTGTGCTGGCAGTGGCCGGCGCTTTCTTCGCACTACTGTCGCGGCGGACGAGTGAGCGCACGCTTGTCGCGGCACTTGGTGCGCAGGCTACGCTGGCCCTTGGGTTCTATGCATTCCTGCTGGTTGCATCGAATCCATTCGCTAGGCTCTCGCCAGCGCCGCCGGAGGGCAGGGGATTGAACCCGCTACTCCAGGACCCTGGCCTCGCGTTTCATCCGCCCACACTCTACTTCGGCTACGTCGGTCTCTCGATCGCCTTCAGCTTGGCAGTTGGCGCTCTACTCACCGGCGAAGTGGACTCAAAGCTTGCGCGCGCCATGCGGCCTTGGGTCCTGGGTGCCTGGGTCTTGCTGACGCTCGGCATCACAGCGGGCAGCTACTGGGCCTATTACGAGCTTGGCTGGGGCGGTTACTGGTTCTGGGATCCCGTCGAGAACGCATCCCTGATGCCTTGGCTCGCGGCGACTGCACTTCTCCATTCGGTCAACGTCCTCGCGGCGCGCGGGGCGCTCAAGGCATGGACGATGATGCTCGCGGTCATCGCATTCTCCATGTCGATGGTCGGTACATTTCTTGTGCGCTCCGGAATCCTGACATCCGTCCACGCCTTCGCGATCGATCCGGAGCGCGGGACGTTCCTGCTCGTGCTCCTAGCGATCTACGTCGGTGCGGCGTTCACGCTTTTCGCTGTGCGCGGAGCCACACTGAAGGAGGGCGCGCCGTTCGAGCTGGTGAGCCGCGAAACGGGGCTCGTGATCAACAATCTCATCCTCAGCGTGATCTTGGGGATCGTGTTCCTTGGGACGCTGTATCCGTTGTTCGTCGAAGCGGTCAGCGGTGAGAAGCTTTCGGTAGGCGCGCCCTATTTCAATGCTGTCGCCGGGCCACTCGCGCTGATCCTCGCGGTGCTAGTGGGGATTGGGCCACTGTTGAGCTGGCGGCGCGAGCGGCGGCCCTTCCTCAAGCAACTCAAGATTCCCATGCTGCTGGGCGTCACCGCGCTGGTCATCACCATCATCATTTCACCATCCATGCACATCTTGCCGAGGTTGGGGCTGGGGGTTGCAGCCTATTTGGCTGCCGCAAGCATCCTGCCGCTCGTTCGACGCAATCCTCTCCGTGCACCGCTCGCGACATGGGGTATGGTGGTCGCGCATCTCGGCATAGCGGTCGCGCTCACAGGCATGGCAATGAACGCGGCCTTCACGAGCGAACGGCTTGCCGTGATCAAGCAGGGCGAGACGCTGACGGTCGGACCTTGGACGGTTCTGCTCGATAACGTCACGCCTACCGCTGGTCCCAATTGGACGGCGATCGAGGGTGAACTCAAGGCCAGCAGAGGCGGCGGTATCGAGATGCTGAAGCCGCAGACGCGCTACTTCTCGGATCCGCCGATGGAGACGAACGAGGCGGCCATCAAGACGTTCTGGAATGGCCAGCTCTATACGGTTCTCGGAAAAGCTGATCCGTCCGGTGGCTGGCAGGTGCGATTGTGGTGGAAGCCGTTCGTCACGCTCATCTGGGCGGGCGGAGTTCTCATCGCGCTTGGCGGAGCCATCGCCTTGCTGGGTCGCGTTTGGCGTCGGCGGAGGCCTGAGACCGAATGGCGGAAGGCGCGCTACGTATGAGCCGCGCCATTCGCTTCGCGCCGCTTGCGCTGCTGCTTGTCGTGATCGTCGCTCTTGTATGGCGCCTAGCGACGCCGTCAGACACGAACGTTTCCTCGAAGCTTGAGGGCAAGCCTGTCCCGATGTTCACGCTGCCGCCGGGCGTACCGGACAAGGCATCGCTGAGCACTTCGAATCTTGCGACCGGCAAGCCGCGCCTCGTGAACATCTTCGCCAGCTGGTGCGTGCCCTGCGTCAGCGAAGTGAAGGTCCTTCAGGAATTGAAGCGCAGGGGCGTCCAGATCGACGGGATCGCCATTCGTGATCGCCCCGAGGACATTGCGACCTTTCTCACCAAGAACGGCGATCCCTATGAGCGCATTGGAAGCGACGAACGCAGCCAGGTTCAGATCGCGCTCGGCTCCTCGGGTGTTCCCGAAAGCTTCATTGTCGATGGCGCGGGGATCATCCGGTATCAGCACATCGGAGCAATCGAAGAATCCGACGTGTCGACGATCCTGAAAAGATTGGAGCAGGCGCGTTGAGGCGTCTTTTGCTCATGTTCTCGCTCCTGATCGCGCAGCCAGTTTTGGCTGACAGCAATCTGCCGCCCGCGTACTGGGCCAACCGTCAGCTTCCCGACCCCAAGCAGGAAGCAAAGGCGCAGGCGCTAATGGAAGAGCTGCGGTGCCTCGTCTGCCAGGGCCAGTCCATTTCAGATTCCGACGCCGAGCTCGCGGGCGACATGCGCGATCTCGTGCGGCGGCGCATTGCCGCTGGAGAACAGCCCTCCGCAATCCGCTCCTGGCTCGTGCAGCGTTACGGCAGTTGGATCAGTTACAAGCCAACCGCGGAGCCTGCGGCGTGGCCACTGTGGCTCGCCCCGCTCGCGCTCTTGCTGGTGGGTGCCTTCCTGATCCGGCGACGGATCAAGACGAAGGCGAGCGGCTGATGGGCTGGCTCGTCCTCCTGCTTCTGATCGCGTTTAGCTTCGGCGTCGCTTGGCTTCTCAGGGTTCGTGGCGGCTTCCTTACAGCAGTTGGCGCAGCGTTGATGTTCGGAGCAGCGGGCTATGCCTTGCAGGGCATTCCTGACCTGGCGGGCTCACCAGCCGAGGGAAGCGAGAATCGCGAGGTCATCCCACTAACCGACGCGCGGCACGCCTTTTTTGGCAACTTCACCCCAGCCGAAAGCTGGCTCCGGCTTTCTGAAGCCCTCGCGCGCGGTGGGAACACCGCTGACTCCGTCAACATTCTTCAGAACGCGGTCCGCCGTTATCCAGGAGATCCGCAACTGTGGATCGGCCTTGGTAACGCGCTGGTGGATCACGCACACGGACTGACCCCGGCAGCGGAGCTCGCGTACAAGCGAGCCGCCGAGCTGGTGCCCGGCCACCCTGCGGCGCCCTTCTTTTACGGGCTCGCTATGGCGCGATCAGGCGACCGGGACGGCGCCGTCGCGCTGTGGAAGCAGATATTGGAGAATGCTCCGGAGAAAGCGGATTGGCGTCCGCTTGTGGAGCAAGGGGTAGCGGCGCTCAGCAAGCCGAGCGCCGCTCCGCATCAGCCGCCAACCGGCTCGTAAGGCAGGTCGAGCGCTTCAGCGACCGCCTGATGGCGGATCTTGCCGTCGGACACGTTGAGCCCTTCAGCCAGGTTCGGGTCTTGCTTCATCGCTTCGGTGGCGCCCAGATTCGCAATCTTGATAGCGAAGGGCAGGGTCGCATTGTTCAGCGCGAACGCGCTGGTACGCGCCACCGCGCCCGGCATGTTCGCAACGCAGTAGTGAATGATGCCGTCCACCTCGTAGACCGGATCGGCATGCGTGGTCGCATGTGATGTCTCGAAGCAGCCGCCCTGGTCGATGGCGATATCGACGAGAACCGAGCCGCGCTTCATCGTCTTCAGCATGTCGCGGGTGACTAGCTTCGGAGCGGCCGCGCCCGGCACCAGGACCGCGCCGATGACCAGCTCCGCTTCCTTCACCGCGTTCGCGATGGCTGCGCGCGACGCATAGGCCGTCTTGATCTGGCTCGAGAAGAACATGTCGAGCTCGGCCAGGCGGTCGTTGTTGATGTCGTAGATGGTGACGTCGGCACGCATGCCGGTCGCCATCTGCGCGGCATTCACGCCGGCGACACCGCCGCCAAGGATCGCCACCTTTGCAGGAGACACGCCGGGAACGCCACCCAGGAGCACACCGCGGCCGCCCTGTTCCTTCTCGAGGTAGTGAGCGCCGACCTGCACGGACATGCGACCAGCGACTTCGCTCATCGGCTTCAGAAGCGGCAGCGAGCCGTTACGTCCCGTCACCGTCTCATAAGCAATGCAGGTCGAGCCCGACTTCATGAGGCCAAGCGCCTGTTCCTTGTCGGCCGCGAGGTGGAGATAGGTGAAAAGGATGTGCCGCGGTTCCAGCATCGCGATTTCCTGCGGCTGCGGTTCCTTGACCTTCACGATCATGTCGGCGGCCTTGAACACCGACGCGGCGTCCGGAAGAATCTTTGCGCCCGCCTTCTCATAGGCGGCATCGGGACAGTTGATCCCATTGCCGGCGCTGGTCTCAACCACCACTTCATGGCCATGAGCCACCAGTTCCGCCACGGATGCCGGTGTCAGTCCGACACGGTATTCGTGAACCTTGATCTCTTTGGGCACCCCGATGCGCATTTAATCGTTCGCTCCGCTAATGATGTTTGCGCGGGCCTATAGACGGGCTTTTCGGCCATGTCCCCACCGATTGCAGCGCCGTAACGGCAGTGCTACCGCCGCGACGGCCGTACAGGGGCGGGGCCGCAGTCTGTCTGATTTGAACACCAGAGCATGAATATCACCGCAACTGGAGCGGCCGAAGCCGAGGCCCCACAGGACGTCTCGCACGGCCATGCCCATGGCCCGCTGTACAAGCTCGCCATCGGTGCGGTCGGTATCGTCTTCGGCGATATTGGTACGTCGCCGATCTACTCCTTCCGTGAAACGTTCGCCGGCCACCACCCGCTGAGTCCGGACGAGTTCCACATTCACGCCGTTCTCTCGATGATTTTCTGGTCGATGATGATCGTCGTGACGTTGAAGTACGTCTTCATCATCATGCGGGCGGACAACAAGGGCGAGGGCGGAAGCCTCGCACTCCTAGCCCTGATCAACCGGACCATCGGCGGGAAGAAGAAATGGGCGACTGGCATCGTGATGCTCGGCGTCTTTGCGACGGCCTTGTTCTACGGCGACAGCATGATCACGCCTGCCGTCACCGTGCTGTCGGCAGTTGAAGGTCTGACGACCGTCCACCAGGGCATGGAACCATTCGTTATTCCTGGGGCGATCGCCATCCTCGTCGGGCTGTTCGCCATCCAGGCTCGGGGCACCGCTCGCGTAGGCGCAATGTTCGGGCCGGTGATGCTGGTCTATTTCGGCGCGCTATCGGTCCTGGGCGTACTGCACATCATGGACAAGCCGAGCGTGATCTTGGCGATGTTCAACCCGCTCAACGCTGCCGCCTTCTTCGCCGAGGAGCCGATCCGGGCCTTCCTCGCAATGGGCTCAGTGGTTCTCGCTCTGACCGGCGCAGAAGCTCTTTATGCAGACATGGGCCATTTCGGACGCCGTCCCATCAAGGTCGCCTGGCTTTATTTCGTCCTTCCGGCACTTCTGCTGAATTACCTAGGGCAGGGCGCCATGCTGCTGTCGATGCCGCCGGAACAGGTGGCGACGACCGTCAAGGATCCTTTCTTCTATCTTGCCTCAGAGCAGTTCCGGCTCCCGCTCGTTATTCTAGCCACCCTAGCGTCGATCATTGCCAGCCAGGCAGTGATCTCGGGCGCGTTCTCGGTCACCCAGCAGGCGATCCAGCTGGGGTTCGTTCCACGTCTTCGTATCACGCACACCAGTGAGAGCGCCGCGGGACAGATCTACATCCCCGTCGTGAACTGGGCGCTGATGGTGATGGTGCTTCTGCTCGTGCTCACCTTCCGCACTTCCTCGAACCTCGCGGCGGCCTATGGAATCGCGGTCACCGGTGCGATGTTGATCGACACCGTGCTGATCGCGGTGGTGCTGATCACGATGTGGAAGTGGAATCGGATCTTGAGCGGTGCGCTCATCATCCTCTTCTTCACCGTGGACCTCGGCTACTTCAGCTCGAACCTGACGAAGATCCCGGCGGGTGGCTGGTTCCCGCTGCTGGTCGGAGCGATTGCGTTCACCTTCCTCACCACGTGGGCGAAGGGCCGGCAGCTGATGATCAACCGCATGAACGAAGCCAGCTTGCCGATGGAGATCTTCATTAAGTCTGCAGCGCCGAGCGCGGCCCGCGTGCCCGGCACGGCGGTCTTCATGACCAGCTCGGCCAGTGGCGTACCGCATGCTCTCCTGCACAATCTCAAGCACAACAAAGTGCTGCACGAGCGTGTGATCCTGCTCACGGTCAGGATTGAGGACGTGCCGTACGTCGTGTCCGAAAAGCGCGTCGAGCAGCGCGATTATGGCTCCGGCTTCTTCCGCGTGGTCCTTCGCTACGGCTTCATGGAGGAGATCGATGTTCCTGCGGCGCTTGCCCAGCTGAAAGGCTGCGGTCCGCAGTGCAAGATGATGGACACCAGCTTCTTCCTCGCTCGCCAGACGCTGCTCGCATCTTCGCGGCCGGGAATGGCGATCTGGCGCGAGAAACTGTTCGCCTGGATGCTGCGTAACGCGGAAAGCGCGATGGAATTCTTCAAGCTTCCGACTAATCGCGTCGTCGAGCTCGGAAGCCAGGTCGAAATCTGAACCTTCTCAATGGCACGCGCATTGGCGCTGCCATGGCTGATACGATTTCCTGGATTGCTACGATCGCGACGATTGTCGCTGCCTCGATGACGGCTGCGAACCTGGGCTCGCGAATAACGGGCTACGGCTTTGCAGTCTTTCTCGTCGGCTCTCTTAGCTGGCTCGCGACCGGTATCCTGACGCATCAGGCCGCGCTGACTTGGACCAACGTCGTCCTCACGATGCTCAACATCTTCGGCATTTGGAGCTGGCTGGGCCGGCAAACGAAAGTGGAGCAGGGTGCCCGCGCCGCATCGGAAGCGAGTGAGACGACGCCTGGCGAGACGCTGTTCCCGATCTCCTTGCTGTCCCGAGCGCCCGTCAAGAGTGCCGACACCGAACTTGGTCGCTGCATCGACGCTATGGCCGGCTGCTCGAGTGGAGGTCTTGCCTACATCGTCGTCTCCAAAGGAGGCGTCGCGGGAGTAGGCGAGACCCTGCGCCGATTGCCATGGAGTGCAGCGTGCGTAGAGGGCGAGTCTGTGACCGTAAGAATGAGCTCGGCCCAATTCGATGGCCTTGAGGAGTTGCCGCGGGACCAATGGCCGGCGCGCTGATCGTCACGGCGGAGATCGCACCGAGGGATCATGCGTGGCTGGATCAGCTGCGCCGGACTTACTACCCGGCGGAGCGCAATCAGTTGCCCGCGCACCTCACCATGTTTCATGCTTTGCCTCCGTCGGTCGAAAGCGAGGCCCGGTCGAGCCTCAAGCGCTTTGGCTCGGAGCACTCCCCACGCGCTTCGATCGCGGCTCTCATGAATTTGGTAGGCGGGGTGGCATTTCGCGTCGTCTCAGAAGACCTAGATCGTATCCGACGGGAACTTGCCACCGACTTTCACGGCCTCCTGAGTGCTCAGGATTCGGGTGGCTGGCGACCGCACATCACAATTCAGAACAAAGTGCCGGCCGCCGAAGCGCGGAAACTGTTGGAGCAGCTTGAAAGGGATTTCAGGCCACGTCCGTTGGGAATCTCCGGATTAGGCCTGCACCGCTATGTGAGGGGTCCTTGGGAAAGTCTTGCGAGCTATTCCTTCCGCGGGGCTTAGCTCATCTCCCCGATGCCATTGCAGCTTAGATCGAAGGCAGCCAGCCCCGATTCGAGAACTGACGCCAGCATCGGCTGCTCCATCAGCTCCTCGATGGCACCATCGATGCCGTCACTGACCAAAGCCTGCGCTTCTTCCATCGCTTCGTCCCAATCAGCGGCGTCGTAGGTGCCCTGACCGACCCAGCAAAACGCGATCACTTCGGCGAGCTGATCTTCGCCTAGGTCCTCGAAAACGGCGTGTAGTTCCTCTTCCACGCTCGTGTTGATGTCGTCCTCAAGGACGCTGAGAGCACCTTCCTGCTCGTCATCGACATTGTCCGGATCTTCGTCCCGGTCATAGTCGCTGGCGGTCTGGGCTTCATATTCCCGCGCGCGAAGGATGATCCGGCAGAGCGTTTCGAGTGGTGTCAGCGGGTCCATGTAAGCCTCGTTTCGTTGTCGGCTTAACGACAGCAACAGTAACCGGTTCCTCGCGTTGACCGCTCCGACGTGCGCACCTATATGCCGCGCCTCCAGCGCCCGCCAGCCGGGCGCTCATCATGCCTTGGGGCGGAGTAGCTCAGCTGGTTAGAGCAGCGGAATCATAATCCGCGTGTCGGGGGTTCAAGTCCCTCCTCCGCTACCAATGCATTTCACCAAAGAATATTTCGTCCATGCCCCGCTGCTAACGCTCTCTTAGGATCGCCCTGCCTAGCGTTCCGCAGGGACGTGGGGGATCGCGTGATGAGCCGGCTGTTCGTGGTGTTGCTTGCATTGTCGGCAGTCGGCTGCCGCGATTCGTCTGAAGAGCCTTCGGGTCCGTCGGTCACAGTGAAGTTGCCGCCGCCGCGGCCATACACCCCGCATCCCGCATTTTCTTTTGGAGCGACGCCCCGCGTGGAGCGCTAGACGCGCAAAATCAGACCGGGCTGTTGCGGCGATGGAAGTCTAGGTGCCCGCTACTATGGCGGGTCGCTAGGTAGATCATGGTCGCGGCAGTCAGGACCCAAAAAGCGATGACCGGCGTCGGAACACCTCCGACCGTGTAGTCATCACCGGGAGGCGGAGCATCGGAGGCCGGAGCGGGCTGTGCTGCTGCATCCCCCAGTCCGACCGTCCCGCTCGTGTTGAGCATGCTCAGGGCAAGCCAACCTGAAGGGGCGGCCTGAGTGGCGGGTGCCGGAGACGGAGCGGCGGCAGCTGCGGTCGAAGTCGCCAGAATAGCGGCCGACCCGGCCGCGAACACGGTCTTAAGCAATCTGCTCCGCATGCGAATCACTCCCTGACGGGAACATCTTACCTGCGAATGAGGCCCGATTGCGACCCATTAGCGACGTGAAAAGAACACGCCCTATCCTTTAGGCGCTTCAATCCGGAAGTGCAGCAAAGCCGCTGGAAAGATCGTCGATCAGATCATCTGGGTCTTCGAGGCCTATGTGTAAGCGTACCAAATTCTTCGCCGGTGGCTTGGATGCAGTGCGATAGGGATGAACCGGAATCGCGAGGCTCTCGTAACCGCCCCAGCTGAATCCGATGCCGAATAGCTCGAGATGATCCACGAACGCCGCGGCATCTCCATCAAGCTCGAAAGCAAACAAGCCGGACGAGCCCTTGAAGTCGCGCTTCCATAGATCGTGTCCTGGGCAGTCGGGCAGGGCAGGGTGAAGGACGACGCCGACCCGCGGCTGCTGGCGAAGCCACTCCGCAATCTTCAAAGCGGCTGCCTCATGCTGCCTAAGCCGCATGCCCATCGTGCGTAAACCGCGAGACGCCAGCCACGCGTCGTCTGGCGATAAAGCGTGACCCATCTCCCAAGAAATCCGCTGTAGTCGTGCGAAGTGCTGTTTTGTCGCTGTCGCGGTCCCGACCATCACGTCGGCATGGCCGCCGACATATTTGGTTGCGGCAAGAATGCTGATGTCAACGCCCGCGGCAATCGCCTGAAAGAACAAAGGAGTTGCCCAGGTATTGTCGATCAGCGTCACGATCCCGCGCTCTTTAGCTATCGAGCAGATTGCAGGAACGTCCTGAATCTCCATCGTATGCGACCCAGGGCTTTCCAGCAGGATCGCTTTTGTTTTCTCGCCGATAAGGTCTGCGATCCCGCCGCCGACCAGCGGATCGAAGTAGCGAGTCATCACATTGAACCGTTTGAGGACCGTGTCGCAGAATTTCCGCGTGGGACCATAGACGCTGTCAGTGACGAGCAGCTCATCCCCAGCCGACAGAACGCTGAGCAGCGAAGCCGTGATTGCGGCCAACCCCGACGAATAAAGCGCCGTACCTTCGGCGCCGGGCTCTAGCTCCGTCAGCGCTTCCGACAGAGCCCAATGCGTAGCGGTTCCCTGGAGACCATATCGGTATTCGCCAAGCCTTGGATGACTGTCCTTGAGTTCGGAGGCTCGATCAAAAAGAATCGTCGAAGCACGCTCGACAGGCGGATTGACGAGCCGTCGGCGCCATTCCTTCCGCCTCCCGGCTTCGACCAAAACCGTTGCCTGACGCTTCTTGCTCTCGCTCATTCGTTCACTCCGGAGTGCGCCGCCTATATGGCAGGGCACTCACTGAAGCGAAACGACGGCAAGCGGATCAGCTTGTGGCTTTTCTGACGCCGAACAACCCGAGCAGACCAAGCAAGCCAAGCACGCCCCAGGGGAAGCCTCGCTTGGCTGGGGGAGCGGGGGCGGCATCGGCGCCAGCGAGATCGTTCGCAGGTGCAGCGGCTTGGGTGTCCGTAGCGGCCACGGGTACCGTCGCGTTATCCGCAGGCGCCGCCACGGCATTTGCGTCGACGGTGTTGGTTGCGGCGGCATTTGCAGGCGGTGCGGCATTATCCTGAGCGAACGCCGGTGCGGCAGCGACCAATGCCCCTGCCATTATTAGAGAGATTGAAAGCCGCATCGGCTCGTCTCCTCGCTTAATCGATTGAAGCTGGGTGGTAGCTGTCGTCCTCATGCTGAGGCAGCAGACCGATCAGGCCGATCAAGCCCAGCAGTCCAACCAGGTTCCAGATGAGGTCTCCCTTGCCTCCTTGGTCGGCAAGGCGATCCTGGGTCTCGGTTGGAAGACCACCACGCTGGGTTTGGGCCGAAGCCGGTCCGATGACTGCGGTCATGAAGAGCAGCGCGAGTATCATCCGCCAACGCATTGGCATCCTCCTTCGCTGGTCAAATCGCTTGGCGTGTCCTGGTAGGCTTGGCCAAGGGCTGGGTTTTTACATCAAAGAGGGCAAGCACACAAAGCAATCGGGCGAACTGGTCCGACTGTTGGTCGTCGATTCGCGGCCGTTCGTAATCAGCAAACCGATCGCGACTGTTGAACCGATTGCGGGATGAGAGGCACTCAAATGCAAACGCCCGGATCGACCAGCGATCCGGGCGCCCTGCGTGACGATTGCTCGTCAGCCCCCTTGGCCTTCATCACAGCGCGCTTCCCCAGTCGCTGCAGCTGCGACCCGAACTCAGACCGAAGGGTCAATGCGTTCGGTTGAATGGCTGGGTAGGCTCGCCTGCATCCCGTGTCATCGTGAGAATCGCTCGCAGTTGCTTTTGCGAGCCTCCTGTGTCGGCCACGCCACAGCAGCCGTAGTTGCCAGCGTAGCGCCCGCATCTTAGAGCCGCGCGCATGCGCTGGTCCCGAGCATTCCTCCCCGTACTCCGGGAAAGTCCATCCGACGCCCAGATCGTCAGCCATAAGCTGATGCTTCGCGCCGGCCTCGTCCGTCAGACTGCTGCCGGCATCTATGCCTGGCTGCCGCTGGGCTATCGTGTCCTCAAGAGGATCGAGCAGATCGTCCGCGAGGAGCAGGACCGGTCGGGCGCCATCGAAATGCTCATGCCGACGCTTCAATCGGCGGATCTTTGGCGCGAAAGCGGCCGCTATGACGCTTACGGACCGGAGATGCTCCGCATCCAGGACCGGCACGAGCGCGAGATCCTCTACGGACCCACCAACGAGGAAATGATCACGGCGATCTTCCGCGATGAGGCCAAGAGCTACCGTGACCTGCCGCGTACGCTCTACCACATCCAGTGGAAGTTCCGGGACGAGGTCAGGCCCCGCTTCGGCGTGATGCGCGGCCGCGAGTTCCTGATGAAGGATGCTTACAGCTTCGACCTCGACGAGAAGGGCGCTCGGCTATCATATTACACGCAGATGCTGGCCTATCTGCGCACGTTCCAGCGGATGGGCATCCAGGCCGTTCCGATGAAGGCCGCGTCGGGGCCGATCGGCGGTGACCTGAGCCACGAGTTCATCGTCCTGGCGCCCACGGGTGAGAGCGAAGTCTTTTACGACGCGGCGTTCGAGGAGATCGACTGGCATCAGTCCGACATCGACTATGGCGACGAGCGCGATCTGCATCGCCTGTTCGGCCAGGTGAGCTCAACCTACGCCGCGACTGACGAGACGCACGACGAAAAGCTCTGGAGCAAGGTCAAAGAGGATAAGCGCCGGACCGGCCGCGGCATCGAGGTCGGCCACATCTTCTATTTCGGCGACAAATATTCCGCGGCGATGGGGCTGAAAGTCTCGGGCCACGACGGCCATCCGGTCACACCGCTCATGGGTAGTTACGGCATTGGTGTGTCGCGCCTGGTAGCGGCGATCATCGAAGCGAGCCACGATGAGGCGGGGATCATCTGGCCGGAAGCCGTGGCGCCGTGGCGCGTCGGTCTCGTCACCATGCGCGCCGACGACCAGAAGAGCAGGGAGGCTGCAGAGTCGCTCTACGGCCATCTCCTGGGCGCCGGCGTGGATACACTTTACGACGACCGCGACGAGCGCGGTGGAGCCAAGTTGGCTTCAATGGACCTCATCGGCTTGCCTTGGCAGCTGATCGTCGGTCCGCGCGGGATCGCAACCGGCGTCGTCGAGCTTAAAAAGCGCTCAACAGGGGAACGTCACGAGCTGAGCATCGAATCGGCGACTGCTCGGTTGATAGGCGCATGATCCTAAACCGCGCCGAGCGCATGCTCGTTCGCCGCTACCTTCTCCCCGGGAAGGGTGAAGGCTTTATCTTCCTCGTCGCCTCGATCAGCCTGATCGCGGTGGCGCTCGGCGTCGCGGCCCTCATCATCGTCATGAGCGTGATGAATGGCTTTCGCGCAGAGCTGTTCGACAAGATCGTCGGCTTGAACGGCCATGCAGTTGTTCAGGGTTACGACGGGCGCTTGAGCGACTGGCAGCGAATCGCGGTTGCGGCCAAGCAAACGCCCGGGGTGACGTCCGCAGTTCCGCTAATCGAGCAGCCCTTGATGGGCACCGCAAATGGTCGCTTCGAAGGTGTGATCGTCCGCGGGATGCGGATTGAGGATTTGCGGTCGAACCGCACGCTGAACGCTCACATCGTTGCTGGCGACATTCGCTCGGTGACTCCCGGCAGCGGCAAGATCGCCATTGGCTCCAGGCTTGCAGAAACGCTCGGCCTGTACCCGGGCGGTCAAATCACCCTTTGGAATCCCGAGGGGCGCTCGACGGTGATGGGGACGGTTCCGCGGGAAGTCACCTACACGGTTGGCGCGATCTTCGAGATCGGCGTTTACGACTACGACAAATCGTTCGTCATCCTGCCGATGAAAGATGCGCAGGAGCTTCTTCTTCTCGGCGATCAAGTGGGGATGATCGAGGTTCAGACGACCAATCCGGATCAGGTTCAGGAGATCTTAGCTCCGCTGCGGAAGCTCGTTCAGGGCAAGGCGATGATCACCGACTGGCGACAGCTGAACTCGGCCTTGTTCCAGGCGCTGGAGGTCGAGCGGGTCGCGATGTTCGTGGTCCTTTCGCTGATCGTACTCGTTGCCGTGTTCAACATTCTCTCCTCGCTGATCATGCTCGTTCGGGCGAAGACGCGCGACATTGCGATCCTTCGGACCATGGGCGCCAGCCGGCGGGGTATGATGAAGGTGTTCGTGACCGTTGGCGTGACCATCGGCTCACTCGGTATTATCCTCGGCATCATCCTTGGCGCCGTATTCCTCTATTTCCGCCAGGGCGTGGTCAACGTCATCCAGGCCGTCACAGGCCAGAACCTTTGGGACCCGTCGATCCGGTTCCTGACGGACCTGCCGTCCAAGCCAGATCCGTTCGAGGTCACGGCCATCATCTTGATTGCGCTCATCCTGTCTTTCCTCGCGACGCTCTATCCGGCTTACAAGGCCGCGAGCACGGATCCCGTACAGGTGCTCCGCTATGAGTGAGCCCGTCCTCGCGACGCGAGATCTCAAGCGTAAGTTCACGCAAGGCGACGTCACCATCGAGGTGCTGCGCGGTGTGAACTTCGAGGTTGCCCCCGGCGAGATTGTTGCGTTGCTGGGTCCGTCAGGATCGGGCAAGTCGACGTTGCTGCAAGCCGTCGGGCTGCTGGAGGGCGGCTTCGAAGGTTCGATCCGCTTGGCGGGCCAAGAAGCTTCTACTCTCGATGATGAAGGTCGGACGCGACTTCGTCGAGAGCTTCTCGGTTTCGTCTATCAATTCCATCACCTGCTTCCCGAGTTCAACGCTCGCGAAAATGTCATCCTGCCGCAGCTGGTGCAGGGCGCGGAGCCGGCTGCTGCTCAGCATCGTGCGGATCAGCTTCTCGGGGCGCTGGGATTGGGCGCACGGCTCGATCACCGGCCTTCCAAGCTTTCGGGTGGTGAGCAGCAGCGTGTCGCGGTTGCTCGTGCGCTGGCCAATAAGCCCCCGCTCGTTCTGGCGGACGAGCCTACCGGCAATCTGGATGAGCATACTGCGGACATCGTGTTCGCTGAGTTTCTGAACCTCGTCCGCGGCGAGGGTAGTGCGGCTCTAGTCGCCACGCACAACGAGCGGATTGCGGCCAAGATGGATCGCGTCGTCCGTCTTCACGAGGGTAAGCTGGAATAATGGAGCCGAAGCAGTCCGGGAACGTTCACCGGCCGATGCGGCGGCTCAATCCCACCGTACTCGCGCTGCTTGCCGGCGTCGTCATTCTCCTGATCCTGGTGGCATACTTCGCAAGCACTCGGAATCCTGAGCAGGATAAGCTGAAGGATTCTCAGGTGTCGCAGTCGAAAGCTAGCGTGCCCGAGAAACGATGCGCGAGTCAGTCGACTTACGACCTCATTAAGCGTGAGCTCTTCCGCCGCGCCGGTCAGCTGCGCGGAAGCGACCAATCCGCTTACGACAAGCTCGCTGCGTATGCCGTGGTCCGAATGGATAACCCAGTCCTCGAAAGTGAGAATGACGAGACGGGCGCCGCCAATTGCTCAGGGTCGTTGTCGCTGGATCTTCCGCCCGGCGTCGCCGTGGTCGGTGGCCGGCGCACACTTTCCGCCGACGTCGACTACACTGTGCAGCCCGCCGCGGATGGCAGTGGAATGGTGCTGCTGTTCCGGAATGCCGACTCGATCATTACCCCGCTTGCGACGTTGACGCGCGCTGCTCAGCCGGCGCCGGCGGAAGCGCCAGAGGCCGGCAACGAGGTCGCTACGGAAGAAGCTACTCCAGCGGCGCCAGAGGCACCTGTAGCGCCATCAGCCCCGCAGCCCACGGCTGCTCGACCAAGCTTTGATTGTAGCAGTGCGCGCACACGAGGTGAGATCGCCGTCTGCTCGAACGCGGGTCTCGCCGCGCTCGATCGCAACATGACTGCGCAGTACGCCCGGGCGCTGGCGGGCGCGTCGCCTGAGCAGCAAGCGCTTCTTCGGAGGACGCGCGATCGTTTCCTTGGCTATCGCGATCGCTGTCCTGACAACCGCTGTATCGGCGACGCCTACGTCGGTCGCATGCGGGAGATCCGGGACATCATGGAAGACCGCTGGCAGGCGCCGCGATAATACGTGGATAAGTGCCGCCGACTCACTTTGCAGTCGGTCGCCGCAATCCCATAGTTAGTGCGTGAGTCTGCCCTACGTTCCGCTGCGCGTATTTTCCTCCTTCACGATGCTCGAAGGCGCGATGGAGCCGAAGACCATCGCTGAACGCGCTGCCAAGCTTGGTTTTCCCGCGGCTGCAATTACCGACCGGAACGGTCTTTATGGCGTCATGCCTTTCAGCGAAGCCTGTTTCGCGAAAGGCGTGCAGCCGATCATCGGCACGATGCTCGGGGTCGCGCGACCACCCGAACTGGGCGGGGGCGAAAAGATCGATTGGCTCGTGCTGCTTGCGCAGGACGACCAGGGCTATGCGAATCTCTGCAAGCTGGTTTCGGCGGCGCACCTCGACCGACCGGTGGAGCAGGACCCCCATGTCGAGCTGACGCAACTCGAAGGACAAAGCGACGGATTGCTTGCGCTCACCGCTGGAACGGAGGGGGCGCTCGCTCGGCTTCTTTCGGAAGGTCAGTCGATCCAGGCTGAGGCCTATCTGGATCGGCTCCAGGCCCTGTTCCCCGATCGTCTCTATATCGAGCTCAGCCGTCGTAATGACGGCATCGAGGAAGCATCTGAAGATGCGCTGATCGACCTTGCCTACGCACGTGATCTTCCGCTGGTCGCAACCAACCCAGCAGCTTACGCGGACCCCACCTTCCATGCAGCGCATGACGCAATGCTGTGCATCGCGAATAGCGCGTACGTTGAAAGCGCAGACCGCGTCACATCGTCGGCCGACGCTTGGCTGAAGGACGCGACGGCGATGGGCGAGTTGTTCGCCGATCTGCCGGAAGCACTGGCGAACACGGCCGTTATTGCGCAGCGCTGCGCTGTCGCGGCGCCGAAGCGCAGGCCAATCCTTCCGCGCCTTGGTGAGGACGAAGATGAGCAATTGCGGAAGGACGCGCATGCCGGCCTGGATGCCCGCTTGGCGGGCCGGCCCACGGAGGACCGCGAAGCCTATCTCGAGCGTCTCGACTATGAGCTCGAGATCATCACCGGCATGGGGTTTGCGGGCTACTTCCTGATCGTCGCCGACTTCATCAAGTGGGCGAAGGCGAACGATATCCCGGTGGGTCCGGGCCGCGGCTCGGGGGCAGGCTCCGTCGTCGCCTGGGCACTGACGATCACCGATCTCGACCCGATCGCGCTCAACCTACTCTTCGAGCGCTTCCTCAATCCCGAGCGCGTGTCGATGCCCGACTTCGACATCGATTTCTGCGAAACGCATCGCGACAAGGTGATCTCGTACGTTCAGCGGAAATACGGCCGCGACAAGGTGGCGCAGATCATTACCTTCGGCCGCCTGAAGGCGCGCGCGGTGCTGAAGGACACAGGGCGTGTGCTCCAGATGAGCTACGGCCACGTCGATCGGCTCGCCAAGCTCATCCCGAACCATCCCACCGATCCCTGGACCCTGGAGAGATCGCTCAACGGCGTCCCGGAAGTCGCCGCGGAGTACAAGGACCCCGACGTCCGACGTCTCTTCGATTTGGCGATGAAGCTGGAAGGCCTGCCACGTCACGCTTCGACCCACGCCGCGGGCGTTGTGATCGGTGATCGCCCTCTCGACGAGTTGGTCCCGCTCTATCGCGATCCGCGGTCGGACATGCCCGTCACCCAGTTCGACATGAAGTATGTCGAGGCGGCAGGGTTGGTGAAGTTCGACTTCCTTGGCCTCAAGACCCTGTCGGTCCTGAAGGAAGGCCAGCGGCTGCTCGCCGAGCAAGGCGTCCACGTCGATTTCAGCGCGCTGCCGTGGGACGATCCCGCGATCTACGAACTGCTTCAGCGCGGTGATACGGTCGGCGTGTTCCAGCTGGAATCCGAGGGCATGCGGCGCACGCTGTCAGCTGTTCGCCCAACGAACTTCGGCGACATCATCGCGCTCGTGGCGCTCTATCGCCCCGGCCCGATGGACAACATTCCGCTCTTCGGCGACCGCAAGAACGGCCGCGCGCAGATCGAATATCCGCATCCATTGCTCGAAGGCATCCTCGCCGAGACTTACGGGATCTTCGTCTACCAGGAACAGGTGATGCAGGCGGCGCAGATCCTCGCCGGCTACTCACTCGGCGGCGCCGACCTTCTGCGCCGCGCCATGGGTAAGAAGATCAAGTCCGAGATGGATGCGCAGCGCGCGACCTTCGTCGAGGGCTGCGCGACCCACAACAACATCCCGGCGGCCAAGGCCAACGAGCTGTTCGACTTGATCGACAAGTTCGCGGGTTACGGCTTCAACAAGAGCCACGCCGCCGCATACGCGCTCGTCGCTTATCAAACAGCGTGGCTGAAGGCTCATCACCGGGCTGAATTCTATGCGGCGTCGATGAGCTTCGACATGGCGCTCACCGACAAGCTCGGCATCTTCGTCGAGGATATGCGGCGCGGCGAGGTTGAGTGCCTTCCACCCGACATCAATGCCAGTCACCCCTTCTTCACCGTCGAAAGCGGCGCGGTGCGTTACGCATTGGGCGCGCTAAAGGGTGTCGGGGAGAAAGCGATGGAATCGCTGGTCGAAGAGCGTGAGCGGGGCGGCCCGTTCATAACGCTCGAAGACCTGGCTTCGCGCATCGATCCGAGGCTGCTCAATCGCCGGCAGCTGGAAAGCCTTGCTGGGGCCGGCGCATTCGACTCGATCAAGCCGGAACGAGCTGCAGTCTTCGCTGGCGCCGAGACGATCCTTGCCCATGCCGCAAGTGCCCACGATCAGCGTACGAGCGGGCAGGCCGGCCTATTCGGTGCGAACAGTGCTGAAGCGGCGCCGATCCGCTTGCCGCGCGAAGCTTCATGGACGCTCGCTCAACGCATGGCCGCGGAGCGCGATGCCTTTGGTTTCTATTTCTCGGCTCATCCGGTCGATGCTGCCAAGCACCTGCTGGCGGCGCACAAGGTGAAGACCTTCGCCGATCTCGCTGAGATGAGGATCGCAGAGGGCGAACGCATTGGTGCCACCATGGCCGGACTCGCGGAGGAGGCACGCTGGCGGACGTCAGCCAAGGGCCGCCGCTATGTGATGGCGACGCTGAGCGACAGATCGGGTCAGTTCGTGGCTACAGCCTTCGACGACGAAGCGACAGCAGCGCTCGAAGCAGCAGCCAAGGCCGGACAATGTGGGTTGCTAAGTGTTGAGTTGGACCGCCGCGCCGGAGACGAGACGCCACGCGTCACGATCAAGCGCTTCCAGCCTTTGAGCGATCTGGCCAAGCGGACTCGGCTGCAGATGACGGTCCGCGTGCCCGACGCTCACGCGGTGGCCCAGTTGGTTCGCGAGCTGGCTGAAGCTCGTGGCTCCAATGGAATGGTGCGGTTCGTCGTCCCCATTGCGGGGGACCGAGAAGCCGCACTGATTGCTGGCCGCGATTTTGCGCTCGACGGTGAGTTGGCGTCTCGCATCGAGCGCATAACAGGCGAGGGGAGCGTCGACCTCTCCGTACAGGAGCCGCCGAAGCTCGCCCTCGTCGGTTAGGCGCTAAGCCATCCAAAAGCCGTCGCGGTTCACAAGGCTCGTGACCTTGGCATTCTGTTCTTCAGTCAGGCTATTCTTGAACGCCGGGAAGACATCTTCCTCTTCCATATGCGCGTGGCGCGACACGAGATCGCGGAACTCGCGAACCTTTTCGAGCCAGGTCGGCGAGTCGGGGCCCGCCTTGTTGAGCTCATAAATGTAGGTCTTGATGTAGCCGTGCTCGCCTTCGAGTTGGTCGGCAGTCACCGCCTCATTGGCTTCGCGGAGCGCCGGATAAACGACCATCTCCTCCTGGTGAGCATGCTTGTCGAGCGCGTGGGTAAGCTTCATCAGGAGCATCTTGCGCTTGAACGTCTGGGTCTGGTCGGTCGCTAGCATCTTGTCGAAAATCGCCAGCGCCATGTCATGTTCAGTGGCGAGGATCTCATCCCAATCGCCGACGCTTGCTTCCATGCCCTGCATGATCGCCTTGCGCCCGAAATTGGCGGCGAAGCCGATTGCGACACCGGCGAGTGCCGCGCCAAGCATTGGGCCTGCGCTGTCGCCCCACGAAAAGGCGCTCCGGTCCTGCCTGCTGCTGGTGCCGCTATCGCTGGAGGCGCGGCTTTCACTCGAACGGTTGCGGCCGGATCCGCTGCGGCCTGAAGTGCTGCGATTGGATGTGCGAGTCTGCGTACGCGTTGCCATTTAACTCCTCCTTGGCTGGATTTTGCCGTTCAACGGTCGGGGGAGAGGCGCCGTTCCGCTCGTGAAGCGAGTTCACGAACAGTTCGGCGCATTGGCTAAACGCCGTTGGCTGACTCCGGCGGCTGCTCCGTAGGCGGAGTTGTCTCAGGTAAGTTTTCGGTCGGCGTCGGTGACGGCTCTGGTGCGACTAGCGGCTCGGTCGATGTCTCCGGCAACTCGCGCACGGCGTTCTCGACGGGCGGCAGTGCCTTGGGGCTTTCATATTCTTCGCCCGGAAGCGGCCGTGGCTTCTTGCTGACCGGCGGCGGTGCCTTGTTCACCGGCGCACTGGTGCCCTTATAGACGCACGCGTCGAGGCCGTCGCGGGCAACGATCGGGATGCGCGCCGCAATTGTATTTCCATAGCGCCGGGTGAAGCCCTTGGGCGCAGTCGCACCGCGCTTCTTCGGAAGTGGCAGGACCGCCGCGATGCGCGCAGCCTCTGTGGGGCTCATCGCACTGGCGTCGTGGCCGAAGTAGCGCTCAGACCCGGCGTTGACGCCGTAGGTGCCGATGCCAGTCTCCGCGAGGTTCAGATAAACCTCCATGATGCGCTGCTTGCCCCAGAGATGCTCGATGAGGAACGTGAACCAGGCCTCGACTCCCTTACGCGCATAGCCGCCGCCGTTCCACAGAAAGGCGTTCTTCGCGGTCTGCTGGCTGATCGTGGAACCGCCGCGTATCCGGCCGCCTGACGCATTCCTTTTCATTGCATCTTCAAGAGCTTCAATGTCGAATCCGCTATGCGAGCAGAACTTGCTGTCCTCCGCGGCAATCGATGCGCGGACCATGTCCCGGTCGATCTGCCCGATCGGCATCCAGTCGCGCGTCGCGCCTCGGCCGGCGATGACGTCACCGAGCATGGTGACCGTGATCGGCGGGTTCACGAAGCGATAGGCGAGCACCCAGAGCACCGAAATGATGAGAAAGGCGAGGATGAGCTTGAGGATCCAGCCAATGATCCTTCCGAGGATCGACCCAGACCGCTGCTTCTTGCGCTTGTACTTCGGTATGCTCGACTTGGGTCGCTTCGCCATCAGAGGCGACTAGCGGGAAGGGCAGCAAGCTGCCAAGTCCTCTCCTTGCCGCACTGCAGCGCAGCATTTACATCGCCCCCATGACATCGACGAACGACATCCGCCGCGGCTTCCTCGACTTTTTCGAGAAGAATGGGCACGCGCGGGTGCCGTCCGCGCCGCTCGTGCCCCAGAATGACCCGACCCTGATGTTTGTGAATGCCGGAATGGTGCCGTTCAAGAACGTCTTCACCGGTCTGGAGACGCGGCCCTATTCGACGGCGACGAGCTCCCAGAAATGCGTTCGCGCCGGCGGCAAGCACAATGACCTCGATAATGTCGGTTACACGTCCCGGCACCATACCTTCTTCGAAATGCTGGGGAATTTCTCGTTCGGTGATTATTTCAAGGATCGCGCCATCGAGCTTGCCTGGAACCTGATCACCAAGGAATGGGGTCTCAGCCCTGATCGGCTGACGGCGACGGTCTACCACACTGACGATGAGGCCTTCGACCTATGGAAGAAGATCTCGGGCTTGCCCGAAAGCCGGATCATCCGCATCCCGACGAAGGATAACTTTTGGGCGATGGGCGACGATGGTCCCTGTGGCCCATGTTCCGAGATCTTCTACGACCACGGCGACCATATCCCCGGCGGACCTCCGGGTAGCCCGGATGAAGACGGCGACCGCTTCGTCGAGATCTGGAACCTCGTCTTCATGCAGTACGAGCAGGCTGCAGGTGAGATCGTGTCCGAGCTGCCGAAGAAGAGCATCGACACCGGAATGGGCCTCGAGCGCATCGCCGCGGTGCTTCAGGGCGTACACGACAATTACGACACCGACACCTTCAAGGCGCTGATCCACGCCAGCGAGGAGCTGACGCGGACGAAGGCTGAAGGCGAGCAGCAGGCCAGTCACCGCGTCATCGCCGACCACCTGCGCGCGTCGGGCTTCCTGGTCGCTGACGGGGTGCTGCCGGCGAACGAGGGCAGGGGCTATGTCCTCCGCCGCATCATGCGCCGAGCGATGCGCCACGCGCACCTGCTCGGGTCGAAGGAGCCGCTGATGTACCGGCTCGTGCCGGCGCTCGTCGCTGAGATGGGCGCGGCATATCCGGAACTGGTTCGTGCGCAGCCCCTGATCGAAGCGACGCTCCAGCAGGAAGAGACTCGTTTCCGTCAGACTCTGGCGACCGGCCTTAAATTGCTCGACGAAGCGACGACGGACCTCGCTCAAGGCGGGACGCTGTCAGGTGAGACAGCGTTCAAGCTCTACGACACGTACGGCTTCCCATATGATCTGACGGAGGACGCCCTCCGTTCGCGCGGTTTGCAGGTCGATCGGGCGGGTTTCGATGCCGCCATGGCCGAGCAGAAAGCCAAGGCTCGTGCGGCCTGGAAGGGCTCAGGTGCCAAGGCTAGCGAAGACGTGTGGTTCGACTTGGTCGAAGAGCATGGGCCGACCGAGTTCACCGGCTATTCCGGCGATGAAGGCGAAGGGGTTGTTCTCGCCATCGTCAATGACGGTGAGCGCGTCGAGAACGCCGAGGTCGGACAGACGGTCGAGATCGTCGTTAACCAGACACCATTCTACGGTGAAAGCGGTGGCCAGATCGGCGACACTGGAAAATTGTCTACGCTCAAGGGTTTCGCCGGCGAGGTTGAGGACACGTCGAAGCCGTTAGGCAAGCTGCACGTGCTGCGGACGAAGGTCGTAGCTGGTGAACTGTCTGTGGGCGAGACGGTTCATCAGAAGGTGGACAGCGAACGCCGCGATCGCGTCCGGGCAAACCACAGCGCGACGCACCTGCTGCATGCGGCGCTGCGCCGCCATCTCGGCACGCATGTGACGCAAAAGGGCAGCTTGGTCGCACCGGATTATTTCCGTTTCGACTTCTCACATCCGAAGGCGCTGACGCGCGAGGAGATCGAGGCCGTGGAGGCAGAGGTAAACGCGCAAATCCGCTCGAATGAGGCGGTGACGACGCGCCTGATGACCCCGGATGAGGCCATGTCCGCAGGTGCCATGGCCTTATTCGGCGAGAAGTATGGCGATGAGGTCCGCGTTCTATCGATGGGCCGTCTGACGGAGGCCGATTACTCGGTCGAGCTGTGCGGAGGAACGCACGTCCGCGCGCTTGGCGATATCCAATTGCTCAAGATCATCAGCGAGAGCGCTGTGTCCGCAGGCGTCCGCCGCATCGAAGCGCTGACGGGCGAAGCCGCCCGCCAGTGGCTCAATGAGCGTGACGCCAAGCTTCGCGAAGCGGCCGCAACCCTCAAGAGCGCGCCAGATGAAGTGCCCGCCCGCATTGTCTCGCTGGTCGAGGATCGGCGCCGCTTGGAACGCGAGCTGGCCGATGCGAAGAGAGCGTTGGCGATGGGAGGCGGTGCCTCGAAAGCGGAGGCTCCTGGGCCGGAAGATGTGAACGGCCACAAATTCCTCGGCCAGGTCGTGGAAGGGCTGGATCCTAAGAGCTTACGGTCCACGGTTGATACGATGAAGCAGCGCGTCGGGTCCGGCATCGCGGCCTTGATCGCCGTGAACGAAGGCCGCGCGAGCGTGGCCGTCGGCGTGACCGACGACCTCGCTTCGCAGGTCAGCGCAGTGGAGCTGGTGAAAGCCGCGGTAGCCACGCTTGGCGGACAGGGCGGCGGTGGGCGGCCCGATATGGCACAGGGCGGTGGTCCAGACGGCTCAAAAGCCAATGAGGCGCTCGAGGCGGTCAAAGATGCGCTGGAGAAGGTTGCGGCCTAATCATCTTGGTAACTGGGCCGTACCGACGAAAGTTAAGACCGTGTCGTCACATGACGTTTGGCCGGATCGCGTCTCAGGAATTTCCAGTGCTCAACGTTCGGTGACACGTCAGCGAGATGGCGGCCTGGATGGTAACAGTCAGCCGATAGCCGTCCGGTCGCGAACTCGCCGGCGGCCGAGCGTTGGGACCTCGTCTAGCTCGGCTTCCGTCATGATTTGGGCCCGGAGCTCCGACCTTTTCTCGTGAATGCTCGCGATGACCGGGCCCATTGCAACCCCGAGATCGACAAGCGCCGCCTCTGAAAGCTGCAACGACGCTTCCAGTGTCTCGGGAACAGCATCCGTCACGCCTGCCTTGTAGAGTTCAGCGGCGTGCGCAGTGTCGCGAGCGCGGGCGATGATCGGCAGGTCGGGGAATACGGCGCGGAGTTGGCGGGTGAGGCGCCGAACGAGCACGGGATTGTCCATCGTCAGGATGAATGCGCTTGGTTCGCGCTCCTTGACCTTATCGATGAGCTCGGGGTGGGCGACGTCGCCGAAGAGAACGTCGTATCCTTCCTTCTTGGCCGCACTGACGGCATCCACATCGGCATCGACTGCGAGATAGTCCTTGTTGTGCGCGTCAAGCATGTCGGCAACCAGCCGTCCGACCCGTCCGAAGCCCAGGATGATGACCTGTCCAACTGCAGCAGTTTGTACGGCCTGATCGATCTCGCCCGCGGATTCTTGTTTACCCATCTCGCGTCCCGCGAGCCGTCCCAATTTCGCAAGCATGGGCGTCACTGTCAGGCCGAGGGCCGTGACGATTTGCCAAAAGGCTGCCGTTTCCGGCGCAATGACTCGGGCCGCGACAGCGGACGAAAGCACGATCAACGTCGTCTCGGACGGAGAGGCCATCAATACGCCGGTCTCGGCCGCGACACTGCCCTTTGCGCCGTTGAGCCGCAGAAAGAGGGCCGTGATCGAGGCCTTGATCGCCAGCACCGCCAGAAGCGCGATCAGGATCTGCCTCCAGTTCGCAACGACAACCTCCAGGTCGATGCTCATTCCGACGGTGATCAGGAAGATGCCAAGACCGAGTCCACGGAACGGGGCAGTCATAACCTCGACCTCACCGCGATACTCAGTCTCGGCGATGACGATTCCGGCGATGAGCGCCCCGAGGATCGGGGAGAAGCCGATGCTGCTGGTGACTAGGCTCGCGACAATCACGATGAGCAAGCAGGCCGCGAGGAACATCTCGGGGCTCTTGGTCCGCGCGGCCTGAGCAAAGAGCTGCGGCAGCAACAGGCGGCCTGCGAGCAGCATCGCGACGGCGACTACCCCGCCAATCAGCAGAGTCTGGAGAAGGGACCCTACGCCGACGTCCGCGGAGTGAGGCGCCATAGCGCCTAGTGCGAATACGATCGGCACCAGCGCCACGTCTTCGAACAACAGCATGGCTAGAGAGGACCGACCTACCGGGCTGTGCGTCCCGACGAGAGGCAACACGATAGCGGTGGACGAGAGCGCCAAGGCTAGGCCAAGCCCGACCGCGGCGGCGGTGCTGTGCCCGGTGAAGTAGAGGACCGCAGCAATCGCGGCGGCACTGCAGAGAAGCTCAGCTGCGCCTACGCCAAACAACAGCCGCCGCATGCTCCACAGCCGGCGGAACGAAAGCTCCAAGCCGATTGAGAAGAGCAAGAGAACGATTCCGAGCTCCGCGAAGGGCTCGATCGAATGCGCGTTGGAAATGGTGATGTAATGAAGCCAGGGATGGGTCTTCGTGAGCTCGCCAAGACCGTTGGGGCCGACCAGCACGCCGATCAGGATAAAACCGATGAGAGGGCTGATCCGGATGCGCGCGAAGGCCGGGATCACGATCCCCGCGGCGCCTAGGATGATGAGAGCGTCTTCGAAGCCTGATGTACTGAATTCACCTTCCATACGGCCTTTAGAGCAGGTGAGGCGACTAGTGTCACCGCCGATGCGTTCAGCCGATCACGGAGGAACGCATGCCAAAGGAATTGAAGTCAGGCGATCGCGTAAGCTGGAACGCTCACGGCGGCGAGGCTCACGGGAAAGTCGTTCGCAAGGTGACGAAGCCAATGACCATCAAGGGCCACGAGGTCGCCGCATCGAAGGACAATCCAGAATATCTCGTTGAGACCGAGGACGGGAAGCAAGCCGCGCACAAAGCAGAAGCGCTACGCAAGGGTTGACGGCTGTTTCACGCCTCTGCGACATGACGCCATGGCGTCAGAGACGCACGAGGCCGAATACGATCTGATCGTTGTCGGCGGCGGCCCTGCCGGGATGATGGCCGGCCTGCTTTTCGCTCGCGCGGGCTGTCAGGTTCTAGTGCTTGAGAAGCACGCCGACTTCTTCCGAGATTTCCGTGGCGACACCGTGCACCCGTCGACGATGGAGATTCTCGATCAGCTCGGGATGCTCCAGCGCTTCCTGAAGCGGCCGCACAATCCCGTGAACTCGGCCGAACTGCGCATGGCGGGTCGCGAGTGGACGATCGGCGATTTATCTCATCTCAAGACGCCGGCCCCGTTCATCGCGATGATGCCGCAGTGGGACTTCCTCGATTTTCTTCGCGAGGAAGCAAGGGCGTTTCCAGCCTTTCATCTGGAAATGAGTGAGCCCGTCACAGACTTCGTCGAAGAAAGCGGTCGGGTTGTTGGCGTGCGGCTCGAGGACGGTCGCGAGCTGCGGTCCAAGCTGACGATTGCGGCTGACGGGCGCGCCTCAATCGTTCGCGGCATGCTTCCGCTCGAGGATCTTGGCGCACCGATGGACGTCTTCTGGTTCCGAATTGCCAAGCACAAAGACGGTAAGGCTGGCCTCCGCGGCAACGTCGAGCGAGGTCGCCTGCTCGTGATGATCGATCGCGGCGACTACTGGCAGTGCGCCTTCCTGATCCCGAAGGGCGCCGCCGAAGCGTATCAAGCGCGCGGCATTGAAGCGATCCGCGAGGAAGTGGCGGCGGCAGCGCCTCCGGGTCTAGACCTGAGTGAACTCGACGAGACCACGGATCTCCACCTGCTCACGGTAAAGCTCGACCGCCTGACTCGCTGGTACAAGCCAGGCCTGCTCGCCATCGGCGATGCTGCGCACGCGATGTCGCCGATCGGTGGGATCGGCATCAATCTCGCGATCCAGGACGCCGTCGCTTCTGCCAACATCCTCGCTGGCGCCCTCGCGCGCGGCAACGATGTGAATCCGCTTCTGGGGAAGGTACAAGAACGGAGGATGTTCCCGACCCGCGTAATCCAAGGGGCGCAGAAATTCGCTCAGGACCGGGTGATCGGCCGGTTGCTCCAGCCGGGCGCCCCGATACGCGAGGCGCCCCTGATCGTCCGGCTGTTCGACCGCTACCCGGTGCTTCGCCGCATTCCAGGCCGATTCATCGGCCTTGGCGTCAGGCGCGAGCGGGTTCTGTCGCCAGCTGCTCGTCAGCCATAGCGGCTTCGAGGTTCTTCACGATGGCCTCGAAGAACTGCTCGGTAGTCATCCACGCCTGCTCCGGCCCGACGAGGATCGCCAGATCCTTGGTCATCTGCCCGCCCTCGACCGTTTCAACGCAGACGCGCTCGAGCGTCTCGGCGAAGCGGGTGACTTCCGGCGTCCCATCGAACTTACCGCGATACTTGAGGCCTCCGGTCCAGGCGAAGATCGAGGCGATCGGGTTGGTCGAGGTCGCCTTGCCCTGCTGATGCATGCGATAATGGCGGGTGACGGTGCCGTGTGCAGCTTCCGCTTCGACGGTCTTCCCGTCCGGCGTCATCAGTACCGAGGTCATGAGGCCGAGAGAACCGAAGCCCTGTGCGACCTGGTCCGACTGGACGTCGCCATCGTAATTTTTGCAGGCCCAGACGAACTTGCCGCTCCACTTCAGCGCGGAAGCCACCATGTCGTCGATCAGGCGATGCTGATATTCGATGCCAGCAGCTTGGAACTTCGCCTTGTATTCGCTGTCATAAATTTCCTGGAAGATGTCCTTGAACCGGCCGTCATAGGCCTTGAGGATCGTGTTCTTCGTGGAGAGATAGAGCGGCCAGCCGCGGTTGAGGCTGTAATTGAAGCAGGCATGGGCGAAGTCGCGTATCGACGCGTCGAGATTATACATGCCCATCGCAACGCCGGAGCCGGGGAAGTCGAACACGTCGAACTCTAGCTCCTGACCATCATTGCCGACCCACTTCATCGTGAGCTTCCCCGGACCGGGCACCCGGAAGTCGGTCGCACGATACTGGTCACCGAAAGCGTGACGGCCCACAACGATCGGATCGGTCCAACCCGGAATGAGGCGCGGGACGTTCGAGATCACAATCGGCTCGCGGAAGATGCAGCCGCCAAGGATGTTGCGGATCGTGCCGTTTGGCGACTTCCACATCTTTTTGAGGTGGAACTCCTCGACGCGCGCTTCGTCAGGCGTGATCGTGGCGCACTTCACGCCAACGCCATGTTCCTTGATCGCATTGGCGGCATCGATCGTGACCTGGTCATCGGTGGCGTCGCGGTTCTCGATGGAAAGATCGTAGTAGAGAAGGTCTACGTCGAGGTAGGGCAGGATCAGCCGCTCGCGAATCCACTGCCAAATGATCCGCGTCATCTCGTCGCCGTCTAGTTCGACGACAGGGTTCTTCACCTTGATCTTGGCCATGTCTTTTCCTGCGATTTTGAGATTTGGCGGGGCATTAGGATGCGTGCACAGGCTGCGCAACCGCGGCGTTGTGCCTAAGGCTGTGCGCCACTAAGGCATGCGTCCATGCCAGCGCTCGACAAGAACGAAACGCCACTGCCGACGACCACCGTAAAGTGGCGGGCTCCTTCCATCCACCCTGAGGGCCGCAAATATGCGGTCGCCGCCGGTGCGGTCACCTTGTTCGCATTTTTACTGCACTGGAGCTTCCTCGGGTGGCTGCTTGTCGGCATGACGATCTGGGTTGCGGCTTTCTTCCGCGATCCGATCCGAACGACGCCGCGCAGCGACAAGATGATCATCGCGCCGGCGGACGGTCTGATCACAATGATCACCAAGGTTCCGCCGCCGCCGGAGCTCCGCGGCCCTGAAGGCTTGGCCGATGCGGAATACACTCGGGTCTCGATTTTCATGAGTGTGTTCGATGTTCACATCAATCGCGCGCCAATCGCAGGAACGATCAAGCGGATCGTCTACGTCCCGGGCAAATTCATCAACGCCGACCTCGACAAGGCCAGCGAGGACAATGAGCGGCAATATTTCATGGTTGAAGGTGCCGATGGACTGAAGATCGGCTTCACGCAGATCGCTGGTCTCGTGGCACGCCGTATCCTCGCTTTCGTTCGAGAGGGTGACACGGTTGAAGCTGGGCAGAGGGTCGGTCTCATCCGGTTCGGCAGCCGCGTGGACGTGTTTTTGCCTGCGGGAATCGCGGCTCGCGTAATCCTTGGTCAGCGTGCGATCGCGGGTGAAACCATCCTCGGCATCGTCGGCCTCGACATTCCGGTGACCGGCATCAGCCAGTGATCGATCAACGCGACGACTTAGGACCGCGCGGAATCCCGTTCCGTGCGATGATCCCCAACGCGATCACCGCGCTCGCGCTGTGCATGGGACTGACGGGCGTGCGTTTCGCAATGACGGCATCCCCCGCTCAGACTGAGCATTGGCAATTGGCACTCGCATGTGTTGTCGGCGCAGGCATCCTTGACGGTATGGACGGTCGAATAGCCCGATTACTTCGTGCTCAAAGCAAGTTCGGGGCTGAGCTTGACTCACTGTCTGACAATATCGCCTTTGGGACAGCGCCAGCGCTTATACTGTTTTTGTGGTCTCTCGAGTCCGCGCCGAAGTTTGGTTGGACAGCGGCCCTAGCGCTAGCCGTTTGTTGTGCTCTCCGTCTCGCGCGCTTCAACTCCCGACTGGATGCGGGGGAGCAGCCCCACAAATCAGCGGGTTTCAATACTGGCGTCCCGGCGCCAGCTGGCGCTGGTCTCGCTTTTGTGCCGATCTTCCTATGGCTGGTTACCGACAGCGAGTGGTTCAGAGCATGGTATGTGGTCATGCCTTGGACGCTGTTTATTGCTGCGCTGATGATCTCAAGCCTTCCGACCTACAGCTGGTCGTCAATTCGCATCCGCCGGGATTGGCGCCTCTTCACCCTTGCCGGAATAGCTGTCCTCGGCGCTGCTCTTGTAACGGCGCCTTGGTATACCTTGCTCGCAGTTGCTCTGGTGTACTTGCTGACAATCCCTATGGGCCTGGCGAGCTACGCGCGGGTCAAGCGGCGGCGCGCAGCCGCGCGGTAGCCCGCATCGGCTTCTGCACGCGCAAGCGCAGTCTCATTCGAGCGGGTGCGACCATTGGTTGATGCGCTGGCTTGCCCTTGAGGGCGGCGGCGATCTTTGCGCCGCTCTCCTCAAGAACCGCGGCACCGACGACCAAGAGCATCCACAAAGTGGCGAGGAAGGCGAGGGTACCTAAAGCAGCAATCATTGCATCGATCCCTTCTTGGAGCGCCTAACCGAACTGGACACGATTTGTTCCAATTTGAGCCGGAACGCTCGGGTGAGGCGATCTAATGTTCTATATATGTTCTCATCTGTCAAGCGCTCCAGGTCACCCATCGCCAAGCCCTTGAAAGCTCAGGCCTGTTCCGCTAACTGGCGCGCCATCCCACAGGCGGAGCTTACATACCGGTGCTGGCCGTAAGGTCGGTCATTCGGCTCCGCTGAGGCAGAACCGGAAGGAGAAAGACTATGGCGGCCACGGTCGTCACCATGCAGCAATTGCTCGAAGCCGGAGCGCACTTCGGCCACCAAACCCATCGCTGGAACCCCAAGATGAAGCCGTACATTTTCGGCGATCGCAATGGGGTGCACATCATCGACCTGTCGCAGACGGTTCCCTTGTTCTCGCGCGCGCTCGACTTCGTTCAGCAGACCGTTGCCCGTGGCGGCAAGGTGCTGTTCGTCGGCACCAAGCGCCAGGCGCAGGACGCGATCGCCGAATCCGCTCAGGCGAGCGGTCAGCATTTCGTCAATCACCGCTGGCTCGGCGGCATGCTGACCAACTGGAAGACGATTTCCAACTCGATCAAGCGCCTCAAGACGCTTGAGGAGCAGCTATCGGGCGACACCGCCGGCCTCACCAAGAAGGAAGTCCTCCAGCTCACCCGCGAGCGCGACAAGCTCGAGAAGAGCCTCGGCGGCATCCGCGACATGGGCGGTCTTCCGGACATCATGTTCGTGGTTGATACGAACAAGGAAGAGCTGGCAATCAAGGAAGCCAACGTGCTCGGCATTCCAGTCGTCGCGATCCTCGATTCGAACAGCGACCCGAGCGGTATCGCTTTTCCGGTCCCGGGCAACGACGACGCCAGCCGTGCGATCCGCCTCTACACCGACGCTGTTGCTCAGGCGGTGACCGAAGGTCGCACCGGCAACGCTGCAGCCCGTGGCCAGGACATCGGTTCGATGGCTGAGCCGCCGGTCGAAGCGGCTCTGGAAGCTTAATCGGTGCTCCTGCGAAGGCGGGAGCACAGTACCTATATTCAAATCTGACTGACCCCTGCCTCTGCGGGGGCACGAGGAAGGAAAGAGAAAATGGCTGAGATCACGGCCGCGACTGTGAAGGAACTGCGCGAGCGCACCAGCGCCGGCATGATGGACTGCAAGAAGGCGCTCGCCGAAACCAATGGCGACATGGAAGCCGCGATCGATTGGCTGCGTGCCAAGGGTCTGTCGGCTGCTGCCAAAAAGGCGGGCCGCACTGCGTCCGAAGGCCTCGTCGGCGTTGCCGTCGAAGGCAACCGTGGCGCGGTTGTCGAGGTGAACTCGGAGACCGACTTCGTCGCCAAGAACGAGATCTTCCAGGACTTCGTTCGCAATGTCGCCAAGCTCGCGCTCGAGAATGGCACCGACATCGAGGCGCTCGGCACTGCTCAATATCCGGGTGGCGGTACCGTCACCGAGACGCTGACGAACAACATCGCGAAGATTGGTGAGAATCAGTCGCTGCGCCGTGCGGCGATCCTGGAAGTCGGACAGGGCGCGATTGTGCCTTACGTCCACAATCAAGTCGTGCCAGGCCTCGGCAAGATCGGCGTCCTCGTGGCGCTGGAGAGCGATGCGTCGGCCGACGTGTTGACCCAGCTGGGCAAGCAGATCGCGATGCATGTCGCCGCCGCGCACCCGCTGGCGCTGAATGCCGAGGACCTCGACGCGGAGCTGGTCGAGCGCGAGCGTTCGATCGCGATGGAAAAGGCCAAGGAAAGCGGCAAGCCGCAGAACATCATCGAGAAGATGGTGGAAGGCGGCCTCGCCAAGTTCCGCAAGGAAAGCGCCCTGACGTCGCAGCTGTTCGTGATGGACGGCAAGACCCCGGTCGCCGAAGTCGTTTCCGCTGCCGCCAAGGACGCCGGAACGGGCATCACGTTGAAGGGCTTCGTGCGCTTCCAGCTCGGCGAGGGCATCGAGAAGAAGCAGGAAGACTTCGCTGCGGAAGTCGCTGCCGCTGCCGGTACCAGCAAGGCTGAACCGGTCGCCTAAAAGCTGACCAACTGCTGCTTGGCAGTTGGCAACAGGGCGGCTGCGCCATAAAGGCGTGGCCGCCCTTGTTACATCTTGAGGACACCAGCGCCGAATGAACCGCCCTCGCTTCAACCGAATCCTGCTGAAACTTTCGGGCGAGGCATTGATGGGCCAGGGCCAGTTCGGGATCGACCCCGCTGCAGTCGCCGGACAGGCCGAGGAAATTGCCGCTGCGAAGGCGAAAGGTCACGAGCTTTGCCTTGTGGTGGGTGGCGGCAACATCTTCCGTGGGATGGCGGCAGCAGCGAAGGGTTTCGACCGCGCTACAGCCGATTACATGGGAATGCTGGCAACGGTGATGAACGCGCTGGCGCTCCAGAACGCACTGGAGAAGGTCGGCGTGGACACCCGTGTCCTCTCAGCGATCCCGATGGCCAGCGTTTCCGAGCCGTACATTCGCCGCCGCGCGCTGCGTCACCTGGAAAAGGGGCGCATCGTCATTTTCGCCGCGGGCACCGGCAATCCCTACTTCACGACCGACACGGCGGCAGCCTTGCGTGCTGCAGAGATGAGCTGCGACGCCTTGTTCAAGGGCACGAGCGTCGACGGCATTTACACTGCCGATCCGAAGAAGGTCGCGACCGCCGAGCGATATGACTCGGTGACCTTCAGCAAGGTTCTGAGCGACGACCTCAAAGTGATGGACGCGGCTGCGGTTGCGCTCTGCCGCGACAACAATATTCCGATCGTAGTCTTCAACGTCCGTCAGCCCGGCAACCTTGCCGAAGTGCTGGCAGGCAGCGGGACGGCCACGATCGTCAGAAACGGAGAATAAGACATGGCCACGACCGTCGATACGGGTGATCTCAAACGTCGCATGCACGGCGCTGTCGAAGCGCTGAAGCATGACCTTGGCGGCCTTCGCACCGGGCGTGCATCGGTTGCCTTGCTCGACCCTGTCCAGGTGGAAGTTTATGGCTCCAACATGCCGCTGAACCAGGTAGCCACTGTTTCGACGCCCGAAGCACGTATGCTGTCCGTACAAGTGTGGGATCGTTCGAACGTCGGACCCGTCGAAAAGGCGATCCGCTCGGCAGGGCTTGGCCTCAATCCCATTACGGACGGTCAGATGATCCGGCTTCCCATCCCGGAGCTGACCGAGGAGCGCCGCAAGGAGCTTGCCAAGCTCGTCGGCCAATATGCCGAGAAGGCGCGTGTCGCTGTGCGCAACGTCCGCCGCGACGGCATGGATCATCTCAAGCAGGATGAGAAGAAGCACGAGATCAGCGAGGATGAGCGCAAGCGCCTCGAGACCGAAGTGCAGAAGCTGACCGATGACACGATCAAGGAGATCGACGAAGCGTCGGCCGCCAAGGAGAAGGAAATCCTCGGTAAGTGAGTTCGGTCGTTCCGGCTGAGGGGGCTGGAAGCTTGGCAAAGACAGACGGCAAGTCCGTGCCGCGGCACGTCGCCATCATCATGGACGGCAATGGCCGCTGGGCGCAGCAGCGCGGGCTCCCGCGGGCTGCCGGACATCGCGCGGGCGCCGAAGCCGTCCGGCGGGCCTTGCAGGCTGCAGCCGACCAGGGCGTAGAAGTCCTCACGATCTACGCTTTCTCTTCGGAGAACTGGCGGCGCAGCGATGAGGAAATCTCCGACCTCACCGCCTTGATGCGTTTCTATCTCGAGCGGGAACTGAAGACGCTCGAGAAAGAGCGGGTCAGGCTCAAGCTCATTGGAGACTATTCAGCCTTCGGCCCCGAATTGGTCGAGCGGCTGGAGCGTGCGGTCGAGCGAACGGCGAACAACACCCGTCTGACTTTGGTGATCGCGCTCAATTACGGATCGCGGGCCGAGATTGCTGCGGCAGCCAGAAAGCTTGGGGCACAGGTCGCTTCGGGCGAAATCCAGGCCGGCGAAATCGACGAACAAAGCATTGCTGCCGAACTCCAGACGCATGATCTGCCTGAACTCGATCTCTTGATCCGCACATCCGGTGAAGTGCGACTGTCCAACTTCCTGCTTTGGCAAGCGGCTTATGCCGAGCTGCTGTTCCTCGACGTGCTTTGGCCCGATTTCAACGAAACAGCTTTCGCTCATGCTCTCGATCGCTTCGCAGCGCGCCAGCGCCGGTTCGGCGGCCGATGAACGAGTTGGTGGTCCGCACGCTGACCGGCGTCGTGCTCATTGCGATTGCGCTCGTTGCGGCAGTGCAGGGCGGCGACATTTTTGCCTACTTCGTCGCCTCGATTGCCACGCTGATGTTTTACGAGTGGACCCGGCTCGTGCGGGGGTGGGGCGCGGGCTGGTATCTCTCGGGGTTCGCTTATGCCGTGCTTCCGGCAGCCGCTTTGCTGTGGATCCGTGAACGTGATGCGCACGGTCTCGAGCTCCTGTTGTGGACCTTCCTGGTAACCTGGTCGACGGACATCGGCGCGTATTTCGCAGGTCGGAAGTTCGGCCGCCGCAAGCTGGCGCCTTCCATTAGCCCCAACAAAACAGTCGAGGGCCTCGTTGGCGGCATTGTTGCTTCCACCCTGATTGGAGGCGCGTGGGTTTTGGCGACGGGCTTGGGACTTCCTTTGCTCGCTTTAGCTCCGATCTTCGCAGTCGCGGCTCAAGGCGGTGATTTGTTCGAGAGCGGTCTGAAGCGCCGAGCCGGAGTGAAAGACTCGGGGAATTGGCTTCCGGGGCACGGAGGCGCGCTCGACCGCCTGGACGGATTAGCGCCGGTGGCTGTGCTTACGGCGATGGCGCAGCTACTAGGGCTCACGTGAGGCGGAAAATTGCGATCCTTGGGGCGACCGGGTCCATTGGAAAGTCGACGCTCGACCTGGTTGAACGATCGCCGGAGCGGTTCGATGTCGTCGCCGTTACGGCTGCAACCAACGCGGAAGCCCTAGCCGATATCGCCCGGCGCACCGGCGCGAAGCTGGCCGTCATTGCGGACGAGAGCCGTGGCGAGGTGCTCCAGGAATTGCTTGTTGGATCCGGTTGCAGGGCGCTGTCCGGAGCGGACGCACTGCTCCAGGCCGCCCTGAGTGACGCCGACTTGGTCATTGCCGCGATCGTTGGTTGCGCCGGGTTGCGGCCGGTCATGGCCGCCGTCGAGGCCGGCAAGACTGTCGCCCTGGCAAACAAGGAAGCACTGGTTACCGCCGGCGATCTGATGACTGATGCAGCTGCCCGAAATGGGGCCACTCTGTTGCCGGTCGACAGCGAGCATAATGCAATATTCCAGTGCCTTGCGGGTAGCCGCAGCGAAGACGTCTCAAAGATTATATTGACCGCTAGCGGCGGGCCGTTCCGAACTGCCTCAGCTGAGACGATCAACGCGGCCACGCCGGCTCAGGCCGTTGCGCATCCCAACTGGTCGATGGGGGCGAAAATCTCGGTCGACTCGGCCACCTTGATGAATAAGGGGCTGGAGCTGATCGAGGCCCACTATCTCTTCGGCCTGCCCTCGGAGCGCATCGAAATCATCATCCACCCGCAGTCGGTCATTCATTCGATGGTCGAGTTCGTGGACGGGTCCTTGCTGTCGCAACTCGGAAGCCCCGACATGCGCATTCCCATCGCTTACGCGCTCGCATGGCCCGAAAGGCTTGAGACGCCGGCCCAGCGGCTCGATCTTGCCGCAATAGGGCGCCTAGATTTCGAGCAACCGGACACGAACCGCTTCCCGGCATTGCGCCTGGCTCGCCAAGCGCTGGAACAAGGCGGAGCAGCCCCTATCGTGCTCAATGCGGCCAACGAAGTAGCCGTGGCTAGCTTCCTTGAAGGCGCAATTCGGTTCATGGACATCCCGAAGATGGTCGAACGGGCGCTGCACGAGGCGGATTTCGTCTATCCCTGCTCAATCGGCGATGTGCTTGAGATCGACCGAAGCGTCCGATCACGGGTGGATTCGGCCATGAAAGCGAGTTGCCACTGATGAGTTCGCAGCCGCCACTCTGGCTGGTCCTGATTGCCTTTGTCTGTGCGCTGGGTCCGCTCGTCTTCTTCCACGAGCTTGGGCATTATCTCGTCGCTCGGATGTTCCGCATCCCCGCCGAGGTCTTCTCGATCGGCTTCGGCCGCGAGATCGTCGGCTGGACCGATAAGCGAGGAACACGCTGGAAGGTCGGATGGCTGCCGCTAGGCGGGTACGTTCGCTTCGTTGGTGATATGAGCCCGGCGAGCAATCCAGGGGCCCTTGAGGAAATCCCGCCCGAACTGCGCGACCGCGCCTTCCAGCTTCGGCCTGTGTGGCAGCGCTTCCTTGTCGTCCTTGCCGGACCGGTCGCAAATTTTGTGCTCGCGATCGTTATCTTTACCGCATTCTTCACGCTCATCGGAGCGCCGCTGACGAGCATCGTGGGCAAGGTGACCCAGGATTCGCCCGCTTCGAGAGCCGGAATTCAACCCGGCGACCGGATCGTTTCTTTGGCCGGCCGTCCAACGCCTACCTTTGGCGACTTGATCAACGCTACGGCAGTCCGTCCGGGTGAAACGGTGATCGTTGTCGTCGAAAGGGCGGGCAAGACCACGAATCTCAAGGTCAAGCTCGACACCGAGGACGAGACCTTCAAAACCACAAGCGGCGAGAAAGTGACGCGCGGCGTCCTTGGGATCGTCGCAAGTGAGAGCCAGCTTCAGCCACTTCCGTTCGCCAAGGCGCTTCCGTTCGCCATCAATCAGACGTACCGGATGACGACATCGATCGTCGACGCGGTCGGTCAGATGATCCGTGGCTACATCTCACCGAAGCAAATTGGCGGCCCGATATCCATCGCGAAAGTAGCCGGGGACGTCGCATCCCTAGGGCCGCTGCAGTTCATTCAGCTACTTGCGCTGCTCTCAATTAATCTGGGATTCATCAACCTCTTGCCAGTCCCGATGCTGGATGGAGGCCACCTATTTTTCTATGTCGTTGAGGCCGTCAGGCGCCGCCCTGTCAGCGTCGCAGCACTGGATTGGGCATTTCGCGGGGGGCTCGCGGTCATTCTTGCCTTGTTGCTGTTCGCTACGGGCAACGATCTTGGGCTCTGGAATCAGCTTGAGCGCTTGATTGGCTAGCATGGTTGGGGCAGGGCAGTAACCGGGGCTTGGCGGCAAAGCGCGCCGCGCACCTTTCGCACAAAAAGGCGGGGACGAGTGATTTCAGGGTCGAAGCTTATTAGCCGCCGCACGGGCGCACTGTTCATGGTTGGAACCATCCTTGGTGGATCGGCCGCGCCTTTGTTTGCGCAGGACGCGCCAACTCCAGCCCAACCGGCGCCCCAGCAGACGCCCGCGCAAGCGCCGGCCGCAACGCCCGTGGTCCCGCAAGCTGCTCCCGTGACGCAACGGACGATTCGCTCGATCGCGGTGCGCGGCAATCAGCGTCTCGAGCCGGAAACGATCCGCGCTTACGCGAACCTGTCGCCAGGCCTGCCTTATACGACGGAGACGCTCGACCAGGCGCTGAAGGATCTTTACGCGACCCAGCTCTTTGCGGATGTCACCATCACGGGTGGCGAGACCGGCGACCTGGTTATTGCGGTTCGCGAGAACCCCGTGATCAACCGCATCATCCTTGAGGGCAACAAGAAGCTCAAGGACGACAAGATCCTTCCCGAGATCAAGCTGTCCCCCCGCCAGATCTTCACGCGATCGGCGGCACGGTCGGACGTCGATCGCATCCTTGAGCTTTACCGTCGCCAGGGTCGCTTTGCTGCTCGGGTCGAACCGAAGATCGTCCAGCTCGACCAGAACCGCGTCGACGTTATCTTCGAGATTTATGAAGGCGACCTGGCGAAGGTTCGCGCCATCAACATCATCGGCAACGAGAAGTTTGGCGACGCCCGTCTCCGCAAGGAGATGTATACGCGCCAGGCCGGCGGTCCCCTCGGCTTCCTGAAATCCAACGACACATACGATCCGGACCGTCTCGCGGCCGACCAGCAGAAGCTCCGCGCTTTCTACCTCACGCAGGGCTACGCCGACTTCCGCGTTGTCTCCGCGCTCGCGGAACTGACGCCCGACCGTCGCGACTTCGTCATCACCTACGTCGTCGAGGAAGGTCCTCGCTACAAGTTCGGCACGATCGATGCGAAGAGCGCGCTTCCCGATCTGCCGGCAGCGAAGATCAAGGACGTCGTAAAGCTTCACTCAGGCGACTGGTTCAACGCCAAGCAGGTCGAGGATGCCATGACCAACCTCAACGAGGTTGCGGGCAATCTCGGTTATGCGTTCGCCGACATCAATCCGACCTACAATCGCGATGCCGACAAGCGGGTGATGAACCTCGTCATCAACGTCGAGGACATGCCGCGCGTCTACGTTGAGCGCATCGACATCACTGGCAACACCTCGACCCGCGACAAGGTGATCCGCCGCGAGTTCCGCGTGAACGAGGGTGACGCTTTCAACGCGCAGAAGGTGAAGCGCAGCCAGGACCGCCTTCAGAGCCTCGGCTTCTTCCAGGAGAAGCTGGAGATCAAGCAGACCGAAGGTTCGTCGCCGGACCGCGTCGTGCTTGGCGTGAATGTCGAAGAGAAGCCGACCGGCCAGCTGTCCGTTTCCGGCGGTTACTCGAGCCTCGAACGCTTTGTCGTTCAGCTCGCGGTCTCGCAGAACAACTTCATGGGCAAGGGCCAGCAGGTCGATGCCTCGGTCAACTATTCCCAGTATTCGAAGTCGATCCAGCTTGGCTTCATGGACCCATACTTCATGGACAAGCCGATCCTGTTCGGCGGGTCGATCTATCGGCAGGACTACAACAGCTTCAACTACGTCGGGAATGAGCGGAACACGACGTACAAGCAGCTGACGACGGGTGGGGGCCTGCGCATGGGCTTCCCGATCACGGAATATTGGAGCTTCGGCGGCCGCTACACGCTCAGCCAGGACAAGGTCTCGCTCGACAAGAGCTTCTACAGCGTCAACGCTCAAGGCGAGCTCGTCTGCGATCCGCTAAAGGCGGGCCGGTATCTATGCGACGAATTGGGTAAGCGCCTTACGTCCCTAGTTGGCTTCTCAACCTTGTACGACGACACCGACGGTATTCGACCGACACACGGACAGCAGCTTTCCTTCTCGGAGGACTTCGCGGGCCTTGGCGGTAACGTCCATTACCTTCGGACACGCGTGAACGGCACGAAGTACTTCGGTTTCGGCGCACGGTGGGTTTTCTCGACGCACGCTGAGGGCGGATATATCCAGGCTCTCACCGGCTCGCCGGGACCCGGCCAAGATCCGGTTCGACTTACCGACCGTTTCTTCGGACCCGATCTTCGCGGTTTTGACATCCGCGGAATTGGCCCGCGCGTCTTGCGTGAGAATTACGACTTGGCGGGAAATCTCGTCGTTTCGCAGGGCAACAATAAGGTCGTCGATGCTCTCGGCGGCAGGGCCTATTACATGGGTCGGTTGGAGCTTGAATTCCCGACGAACTCGACCCTGCGCAGCGTTGGTATGAGACCTTCCGCGTTCATCGACGTCGGTTCGCAGTTCGGGCTGACTAAGCCGGAGCTCACCGACATCGGCATCATTTGTACTCCGGCCAATGGCGTTTCAGGCGGCCAGATCTTCCTGCCACCTGGGTCGCAGTGCCCCGGCAACGGATCTGCTGGCCAAATTCCGGACGACGACTACCTCCGCACTCCGGGCTTCAAGGAATTCTATCTCGGCGATTCGCCGAAGCCGCGCCTCTCGATCGGCATCGGTGTTAATTGGACTTCACCGTTCGGTCCGCTGCGGCTCGATATTGCCAAGGCGATTCTGAAACAAAAGGGCGACGAAACCAAATTGTTCAGCTTCAACGTAGGAACTGCATTCTAATGAAGACCTTGCTCGTTACCGCCGCTCTTGCGGCTACTGCTCTTTCGACCTCGGCCGTCGCGCAGTCTCGCGCGGACATCCTCATCGTGGACTCCGACCGCATCCTGACGGATTGCACCGCCTGCAAGGCAGCCAACTCGCAGCTGCAGCAGCGCCAGAGCACGCTGCGTAGCCGTGCTCAGACCCTGCAGACGCAGCTTCAGACCGAGGGGAAGCCGATCCAGGCGTCGATCGACGCGCTGAATGGCAAGGATCCGGACGCGGCGCTGCAGCAGAAGATCAGCGCGTTCGAGACGAAGCAGAAGAACGCACAGACGGAGCTCGCCAGCTCGCAGCAGACACTCCAGTCCACGCTGACGCATGTTCAGCAGCAGATCGGCACGAAGCTCGTCGCTGTGGTCGAGCAAGTCCGTGCTCGCCGCGGTGCCTCGGTCGTGATGGCCAAGAACAGCACGATCGCCAACGACGGTGCCGTGGACGTCACCACCGAAGTTCTCACAGCGCTTAACCAGCAGCTGCCGTCGGTCTCCGTGACGCCGATGCCCCAGCAGCAGTCGTCGCAGCAGCCGCAGGGCCGCTAAGCGCACATGAACGATCAGCCGGTCAGCGCCGCCGCCACTCAGCTCGATATCAGGCGAGTGATGGCGGCGCTGCCGCATCGCTATCCAATGTTGCTGGTCGACCGGGTCGAGGAGCTTCTTCCCGACCAATCGATTAGCGCGATCAAAGCGGTGACGATCAACGAGCCCTTCTTTCAGGGCCACTTTCCGGGCCGCCCGATCATGCCCGGTGTGCTGATCGTCGAGGCTCTCGCTCAGGCTGCCGGCGTGCTCGCCGTTGAATCACTCGGTCTCGCGAATTCGGGGAAGCTCGTCTACTTCATGGCGATCGACGGTGCGAAATTCCGCCAGCCGGTCGAACCCGGCGTCCTCCTCCAGCTCCACGTCGAATTCGTTCAGAAGCGGGCGACGGTCTGCAAGTTCATCGGTCGCGCCAGCGTGGAGGGCAAGCTTGCGGCTGAGGCGAGCTTCACCGCGATGATTGCGGATCCGCCTTCCGCCTGACCCTCCATCCGGGGCCATTCCGCTCGATGCGGAATGCATCGGCCAATTGTCCGCTCCGCAGCATTTCGTCGGGGGATAGGTCCGCTTTAAATTTGCCCTCTGACATGAGCAAAGCTCTGTCGAACGACGTTACACGATCAATGTCGTGCACTGCGACCAGGATAGCGGTTCCGGAAGCAGACGTCCCGCGCAGAATCTGAAGGAGCCTAAGAACCCAATAGGGATCCAGGTTAGACAAGGGCTCATCGAGGAGCAGCAATTTCGGCTGCGGAGCAAGCGCGCGCGCAAGTAGAACCCGGGCTCTTTCTCCGGTGGAGAGTTGGTCGACGTGGCGGTTTGCTAGTGGTTCGAGCTCAAGCAGTCCGATCAGATCGTCGACGCGCTCGGGTTCAGGTTTTGGCAGCCCGAGAGCGATCACGTCTCGCGCTGAAATGGGCCAAACCAGGTCCCGTGATGCGGGCAGGAATGTCGCGAAATAAGGCCGTCGGTTCGGGCCAAGCGTTTGCAGATTCTCGCCAGCAATTCGCACTTCGCCAGCAGTCCGCTCGATATCGATGAGCGCCCGCAGCAGGCTCGTCTTGCCTCCGCCATTCGGCCCTATGAGTGCGACCAGCTCCCCGGTTTTGAGGAGCAGGTCGGTGGGGAGCAGCCGGCCTTCGACGGAAACCCCCCGGGCTTCGAGCAGTGACGTCATGCCGCCACCCGGCGTCGCATGCTGACCACGATCCAGATGAAGAGGGGCGCGCCGACCACTGTCGTGAGAACTCCAACGGGAATCGTCCTGCCCGGCGGTCCGAAACGCACCGCCAGGTCGGCAATGAGAAGGATGATGCTCCCGATCAACGCTGCAGGAACTAACGCCTGGCCGGGATGACCGCGCGTCAGGCGGCGGGCAACGTAAGGGGCGATCAAGCCGACGAAACCGACGGCTCCGCACACGGATACGCATGCACCTACTGCAAGCGAGGACAAGACGATAACCTCGAGAGCCAAGCGATCGGGCCGGTACCCCAACGACCCTGCAACGTCTTCGCCCAGCGCCAGCAAGTCGAGTGGACGCGCGCGCGTGGCTAGAAGAGCGCAGCAGATCGTTGCTGGAATGAGCGCAACTGCGGCCTGCGGCAGGCTGCGATCCACGAAGCTACCCATCAGCCACTCGAAGCTGTCATAGAATGCGAACGGGGAAGGGGCGAGCGCCAGTAGGAGGCTCGTCGCGGCACCCGCGGCGAGCGCGACTGCCAGGCCGGCAAGCAGCAGCACGCTGGGATCAGAACGCTTGCCAGCCAGCGCTACCACGATCGCGAGGGCGAGGAGGGCGCCGACGGCCGCTGCTGCGGCAAGGGAGAGGGGGCCGGTCAGTCCAAGCCAATAGGAAGCGAATACCGCTCCGAGCGCTGCTCCGCTGCTGCTGCCCGTGATATCCGGCGAGGCGAGCGGATTGGCGAACAAGGCCTGCAGGGCAGCGCCGGTCATTCCCAGCACGGCGCCATAGCCCAAAGCCAGAAGGGTTCGTGGCAGGCGGATTTCTGTCAGAAGCAACCAGAAGGTGTCCCGCGAAGTCTGCTGGAGCGCGGCAAGCGGACTCCACGGCACCAGCAGGTGCAATAATGCAACGAGCAGCAAGAGAGCGCCCAGAAGCCATCGGCTCATTGGGACAACTTCCGCAATCTCTCGATTTCGCCCACCATGAGCGGACCTACGCATGTCCATGGACGCCCGTCAGTCACGACGTGCCGGCTGTTCGCGCCACGCACGATCGGATTGTCCAGCCAACGCGTTCCGCCGGACATCTGTCCTGATCGATAGTCACTACGGACCAGTACGTTAGGAGGTTTTGTTAGGAGAACTTCGAGGCTGGCGCGACCATCCGACAGGGGACGCTGCTGGAGCCCCGCCAAACGCAGCCACTGCGCTGCCAGAGATTCCGGTGCGAGGGTGTCGCCATGCCCCGAAATCCAGATCGCGTCTCTGGCATTTGCAGGCGTACTTCTGCGCAGTTGCTCGATCTTCGACACCCACAGATCAGCCCGCCTCGGGTCCCCCAGTGCTGTGGCAATTGTCCTGAGGTTCCGCTGCACATCATCCAGGCTCATGGCGTAGGGCAGGTCGATAGACAGAATGTGCAGCCGGTTAGCCAGGAGTGCGGTTGCCCGGCCACCGCCTCCCATCGTCAGCAGCAACGTTGGCCTTAGCGCTATGACATCCTCGATCGAGCCGCGGTTGCCCTTGTAAGCGCGCGCCTTGCGCCACAGCGGGGACTCGAGCGGCTCTTGCGACAAGTAGCTGACACTGACGATCTGCTCCGGCTTTGCCAGCAGGAGCAGATATTCGTCGGTGCACAGATTGAGCGAAGCTACACGCGCCGCCGCGCTAGCGCCTAGAAGAAAGACGGATGCCGGCATAGAGGCTCCTTCCTTCGGTTCGGTAGCCGTATACGTCTTCATATTGAGCATCGAACGCGTTGGCTGCGCGAGCAAAAACTTCGATGCCCGGCCGGACCGCGTAGGCGATGCGGGCTCCAGCCAACCAGTAAGAGCCTAGTTGAACGACATCGAACGGTGGAGAGTCACGGCTATCGAGATGCCTTCCCTGGTAGGCGATCGATGCCCCGTAGGTCACTTTCCCGATTGTCCCGTCGACCGCGATCGACCCACTGTTCTTCGGTCGGCGCAGTTCCTTGACCTGTCCGAATCCTAGCTCGGGCTGCGTGGCATGCAGGTAAGAATAGTTAGCCGATAACCGCAGCTTGTCGGCGAGTTGCCACCCCAGCTCGGCTTCGACGCCCGAGCGATGACTCACGCCCTCGCCGTTCTCGGTGCTTGAGGCGAATGTGTCCGAATCGTACGTATTGACGATCTCATCGTAGAGCCTCTGCCGATAGCCCGTCAGGGCTGCATCGAAGACGCCTTTTCGATAGCGCAGCGACACCTCGAAGCCACGAGAGCTTTCCGGCTTAAGGCCCGGATTTCCCACAAAACTTCCCGGGAAGAAGCCGTACAGGTCGAAGAATGTAGGCTGTGCAATCCCCTCAGAGTAGGAGCCTGCGACGGCGAAGCCGCCGCCGAGCTTGGTCAAAAGGGAAACACGGACGGTAGTAGCGTCCTGGAAGTCGCTGAAGAAGTCGCGTCGAACCGCAACATCGCCCGTGATCCGAGAAGTCTCGCCGCGCCATTCCGCCGTGATCGACTGATGATTGCGCGATTGGTTCTGGTCCGTCGCGCCGAAGTAGATGACGTCGCGAGCCTTGAACGTCTCATGCTCTGCCTCGCCGGCGAGGATGAAGACGTTTCGCAAAGCGCCCAAGGTGAAGCGATGTTCGACTTGCGCGTCGATCGTCCGACGGGTTCCCGAAGTCCGGTTGATCTGGAAGTCGGCTAGATAGTTCCGGTTGGTAGATCCAAGGGCCGCAGCACTCACACGACCGAACCAGGAGGAAGCGTCGTCACCGTACTGGGCCCAGGCACGGCCTGCAGTCAGTCGGTTCCGAGTGTTATCCAGCGTGTCCATGTGCTGAAACGGAGGGTCGAGGTTGAAGCCGTCAAACTGGCTGCGCGCGTCGATGGTAAAGGCCGCAGCTCCGAGTTCGACATTCGAGCCGACGTTCAGCGTACCGCGAATCCGGGCCGCGAGGTTGCGATAGCCGTCTTTGTCGCCCCCGCCACCGAAGCTATCGATGCCGGTCGCGCGCTGCCAACCTGCAGCCCCTGCGATGCTCCCGCGCTGGGAGGAAATCGCTGTTGACCCGGCAGCCCGCGCGAAGCCCGCCGAACCGGCTTCGCCCGAGCCGATGCTTCCATTGCTGTTCGGAAGCCCGTTGACGGCGACGACGCCGCCAATGGCGTCCGAGCCCCACACGGCTGATTGCGGCCCGCGCACAACTTCGATGCGGGACACGATGTCGGCGTTCAGCAGGTCGAAGCGTGGCTGGTCGCCCGTTGCAGGATCATTCGTCTTTATCCCGTCGATGAAGAGCAGGGTGTGATTGGCCTCGGCGCCTCGGATCCGGACATCGGTTAGCGACCCGGCAGGCCCGGAGCTGGATACCGCAGTGGAGGGAACGAGGCGCAGCAGCGAGAGGGCGAGGGGTTCGTCGAGCCTTTCGATCCGCGTGGTATCGATGATGGTGACGCTGGCGGGCGTGTCTGCCTCGAGCTCCGGTGCTCGTGATGCGGTGATGACGATTTCGTTGGTATCGATCGGTGGCGGTACGGGCATTTATTCCTCCTGTTGACGAACGTGTCGTCACAAGAGGGCGCGCCCTCCGTTCCGTGGCTGGTCCCGGCCGGGAAACGAACGACGGAGCAGGGCAAGTGTCTGACTCGATAGGCGCGAACGCCTGTCCTACAGTTGCGGGCACAGCGCCGGATTCGGACCGGCTTCCTCTTTCGCCGGCAGCCTTGGCCGCCGGACCCTGTTCCTGATCGCGTCGCTAGGTCCTGTCCTGAAACCTTGTCAAGCGAGCCCCCGTCAGCTAGGGCCGCGCGACACTTGCTGCCGCTGGTCGGAAACCAGCAGCTAACCCAAGGAAATCTAAGATGAAGTCCGGTATCCACCCCGATTATCACATGATCAACGTCGAGATGACCGACGGCACCACGTTCCAGGTTCGTTCGACCTGGGGCAAGGAAGGTGACACGCTGCACCTCGACATCGATCCGAAGGTTCATCCGGCTTGGACCGGGGCCAACACCCGCCTCGTCCAGGAAGGCGGCCAGGTTGCGCGCTTCAACAAGCGCTTCGGCGGACTGTCGCTCGGCAAGAAGTAAGCCGAGACCGGTGCGCGAACCGTTTCGCGACCCGAATTCCGAAAACTCACGGGCTCCGCGACTGGAGACCGAACGGCTGGTCCTGCGCCACGTGGAGCCGGAGGATCTCGGCTATTTCACCGAGATCCATGGTGACCCCGAGGTGTCTCGCTATGTTGGCGGACCGATCGGTCATGAGGATGCTTGGCGACGAGCAATGACCGGTGCTGGTTTTTGGGGAGTGCTCGGCATTGGTCTGTGGGCGGTCGAGCGCAAGTCCGATGGCCGCACGGTCGGGCATGTGGGCTATTTCGACTTCCAGCGCGACATCGAGCCGTCGATTGCTGGCGAGCCCGAAATGGGCTGGATCGTTCGCGGCGATGCGCAAGGGCAGGGCTATGCCACTGAGGCCTGCCGAGCCGCACTCGACTGGTTCGACGCCAGGTTTCAGCCGAGATCGATCCCCGCGATCATCAGCCTTGAGAACACGCCATCCATTCGGCTTGCCGAGCGGCTAGGCTTCGAACGTCAGCCGAACGCCTTTTACCGGAACGAGGACATGGCGTTCTTCCGGCGACCGCCGCGAGGCTGACTACCAGCCGCCGCCACCGCCTCCACCACCGCCGCCGCCCGAGAATCCACCGCCGCCCGAGCCACTGCTCGAGCCCGGCGCGGTCGAAGCCGAGCTAATCGTGCTCGCAAGCGAGGACCCAACGCTCTGAGCGAACCGGCCTGGATCGCCCCATGGGCTTGTGGTCCCGGAATACCAAGTGAAGCCTTGGTGACCCTGCGCAGCGGCGGCCGCCAGCACACCCGCGAATCGGTCAGCCCACCTGTTCTCGACGCCGAGCGCGATGGCATACGGGAGGTATCTTTCGAAGAGTTCAGGTGTGTCCTTCGGCGGGTTCATGCGGTCGAGCCGCTCGCCCTCCGTGATCGACAGATATTGTTTGAAGCCCGCGATATGATCCAGGACTGCCCGGCCTTCCTTCGTCGGAGCGGCCATCCACCAGAAGGCGGAGATGACGACGGGCAGGGCTACCAGCGGCAGAAGCAGTGGCAGCCACCATCCACTGGAGATCGCCTGGAAGAAGATCGGCATGCCGAGAATGAAGGCGCCAATGATGGCCACGACACCTAGCGCTGAGACTACCCATTTCCCGGTCGGGGACTCATGGTAAGCGAGCCAAAGCAGCGCAGCGGTCAGGAGCACTCCCACGACCAGCCCGATCTCCAAGATCGCCGCGCCGTAGGTCGCCGCGGCGATTGCAGCACAGACTGTCCAGAAGGCCGCGACGAAGATGAGCAGCCCAGCACCGGCCCAGCCGTAGTTCCGCTTGAACAGCTTGCCGTCGTATCGTTCCTTGAGAACGTCGGACAATTCTTCCTTCGCAGAGGAAAATTTCTCGTGGTTCTCCTGCTCCATCAGGAGCGACTCGCCCGGCCTGCACAGCTCATTGATGGCGGCGCCTTCTTCGGGCGAGAGGGGCTGCGCGCTTGTCGTGCGGGTCAGACGCAGCTTCTTGCCGGAGAACCAGCCGCCATCCTCCTCGGTTAGCTTCACGTGCCCCCGTACACCCATGTCGACCAAGGCGGCTGCGAACGCCCGATTGCCCGCACTCATCTGCACGACGTAGCGCATGCCCGCCGGCGTCAGGTCGTCGGGCGGCGAGAAGATCGGGACGACGGTACCGGCTCGTGGGTTCCTGCCAGCGCGCTGCCAAGCGATGAAATAGAAGATCCCAATCCCCAGAAGGCTCAGGACGCTCACTGCAGGGGGCCCATAATCGGAAAGCCAGTTGGCTACGCGGCTTCTGGAATTTTGAGCAGCGATGACGCCCTTGGGGAAAGCTACGGCTACGGTGAGGCCCTCATAGGCGTCTAGCGGCTGCGTCGTTCGGAAGAGGATCTCGCCCGGCTTCTCCTCGACCACTTGGGCATTGTTCGCGGTCGATCCTTGCCTGCCGGTGTACACCGATCGCTGACCGAAATTTGCAGCGACGGGGAGACGAATTTGTGCTTCGGCAACGTCGATCGGAAAGATCCACCCGTTGCCGGTCGCGTTCCAATACAGCTCGTCATAGTCTGCAAAGCGGCCGATCTGCCGCGTCGTTCGAAATCGCAGCACGTAGCGATGTTCGCCGACGTCCACGAGACTATCCGGACTGCCGACCTTGATCCTCACACCACCATACACGGTCTCGGTCGAGGCAGGCACCGGCATGCCGTCGAGGGTCGCGCCTTCGAAAGTGAATCCCACCCGGACCTGAGCTCCATGAGGGCCAGCGTAACGTGTGGGGAAATCCCGGTAAATGCCGTGATTTATCCGATCGTGCTCAGCCCGGACGTCGATGGTTTCGGTGACTTCGAGCGATGAATCCTTCTGGATCTGGACGTCACTCAAGTAGCGGAGGATGCGCTCATCCGCGCTGGCCGCAGATGATCCGCCGAGCAGCAGGAGGCCGGCAAGCGCCCGCCAAAAGGTCTGCACTTCAGGCGGCCGTCCGCGGGAAGGATACCTTGGGAGCGCTTTGGATCGCCGGATCGTCGTCCTGATAGAAGGGCTCCTCGGTGAACCCGAGCGGCCGGGCGATCACGACTGGCGGAAAGCTCTGAATCGTCGAGTTCAGATCGCGGACGGTCGCATTGTAATAACGCCGCGCGCTCTGAAGCTCGCCTTCGATGTTGGCGAGTTGATCCTGCAGCTGGAGGAAGTTCGTGTTCGCCTTCAGCTCAGGATAGGCCTCGGCCACCGCAAGGAGGCGGCCAAGCAAGCCCGTCATCTGGGCGTCAGCCTGAGCGGTTGCTTCGACGCTTCCGGCGTTCACAGTCGCGGCACGGGCCTTCGAAACCTGCTCGAAGACTTCCCGCTCGTGTGTCGCGTAGCCCTGGACCGTCTCGACCAGGTTCGGGATGAGGTCCGCGCGGCGGCGCAACTGCACCGTGATGCCGCTGAACCCTTCCTTCACCAGCGCCCGCAAGCGAACGAGTTTGTTGTAGATGCCGATGACGTAAAGCAGCAGCAGAAAGACTACTGCCAGAATGATCCAGCCAGCGATGCCCATGCGACCCCCGGAGTTTAATCTGGGGCAAACATAGGGAGGTTTACGGTTGTTCGCTAGAAGGCCGACAGTCCCGTAATCGCACGCCCGATGATGAGGGCGTGGACGTCGTGCGTGCCCTCATAGGTGTTCACCGTCTCGAGGTTCGCCGCGTGCCGCATCACCTGGAATTCGGCAGAAATGCCGTTGCCGCCATGCATGTCGCGGGCGATGCGCGCGATCTCCAGCGCCTTGCCGCAATTGTTGCGCTTGACGAGGCTGATCGTCTCCGGGATCAGCTCGCCCGCTTCGAGCCGGCGGCCGACGCGGAGCGACGCCTGGAGCCCCAGCGTGATCTCCGTCGCCATGTTGGCGAGCTTGAGCTGAACGATCTGGTTGGAGGCGAGCGGGCGGCCGAACTGCTTCCGGTCGAGCGTGTACTGCCGTGCCGCTGCGTAGCAGGCTTCGGCGGCACCCATCGAGCCCCAGCTGATCCCGTAGCGGGCGCGATTGAGGCAACCGAACGGCCCCTTGAGGCCTTCGACGTTCGGAAGGAGCGCTTCTTCGGGGACCTCGACTCCGTCCATGACGATCTCGCCGGTGATCGAGGCGCGAAGCGACAGCTTCTCCTTGATCTTCGGCGCCGAGAGTCCGGCCATGCCCTTTTCGAGCACGAAGCCGCGGATCTTGCCGTCATGGGCGTCCGACTTCGCCCAAACGACGAATACGTCGGCGATGGGCGAGTTGGTGATCCACATCTTGGTTCCGGAGAGAACGTAGCCGCCTTGGACCTTCTGTGCCCGCGTGCGCATGCCTCCCGGGTCGGAACCCGCGTCGGGCTCGGTCAGGCCGAAGCAGCCGACCCATTCGCCGGTCGCAAGCTTCGGCAAATATTTCTGGCGCTGTTCTTCCGAGCCGTACGCGAAGATGGGATACATCACGAGGCTCGACTGAACGGACATTGCTGACCGGTAGCCGCTGTCGACACGCTCCACGGCGCGGGCGATCAGGCCGTAGCTGACATAGCCAAGGCCCGCGCCCCCATATTCGTGTGGAATGGTCGCGCCGAGGAGTCCAAGCTCGCCGAACTCGCTCATGATCTCCCGATCGAACCGCTCTTCCAGATAGGCGGAGGTCACGCGGGGAAGGAGCTTTTCCTGGGCGTAGCCTTCAGCGGTATCGCGCACGAGGCGCTCTTCATCACTCAGCTGGTGGTTGAGATCGAAGGGATCGGCCCAGTCGAACGGAAGAATGGCAGGCTCGCCCACGGCGTTGCGGCTCCGAAACTGTGAAGGAAGTGCGCGTCCTTAGCGGGGGCGCCGGAGCCGCGCCACCCCCGCTTTGAGGTCACAGCTGAATGGTCACGAATGCGAACAGTCGAGGCGACGGGACAGTCGCCCAGGGCTGAAGGCTTCCGCGGTCGCCGCCAGGAGCAACGCGCTGAATCGACGATGCCCACTCTGCCGGACTGGCGGTGGCGGTCGAAGAGATCGCGATGAAGGCGAAGAAGATCGAAGCGATGATGATCAGGAAGCGGTTCATGTCACTCTCCTTGTGATCTCGGGGTCAGCGTTTGATGTTGTCGATTCCGGCGACCTTCAGCTGCACGAGCTGTTCGGTAGTGCGCGGATTAAGGCCGTGAGCGCGAAGCGAGCTGACGAAGTCAGGCGTCACGTTGAGCGCCTTGAGCTCTACGAGGTCGTCGACCGGCAGGTTCGCAAAGCCGATACGGGCGAAGCCGCCGATGAAATCGGGATCGATGTCCAGCGCGGCAAGCTGCACGAGCTGATCTGCGCTCAGGTTGCGGTATCCAGCTCTCGAGAGCGAAGCGATCATTTCAGGATCGACGCCGACCGCCTTGAGCTCGACGACCTGCTCGGCCGGAAGATTGCGATATCCGGCGCGGGCGAGGGCATCGATGAACTCGGGGGAGATGTTTAGTGCTGCGAACTGGGTGAGTTCATCCAGGGACTTGGGCGTATATCCGCGGGTCGCCAGAGCGGCGATGTAACTCCGCTGCACGCCGACTGCCGAAAGTTCGGTCAGCTTCTCAATGTTGGGCCGCGGGAAGCGATACTCAGCCAAGGCTGAGACCAAGTCGCGGGTCGCGCCGGTGATGGTCAGTGCGTAGGCGTCGTCGTAGGACGGACGGCCGATGCCGCGTGACGTCAGGAAATTCGCGAAGTCCGGGTCCTGCGTGAAGGTGCATTGGCCGCTGGCAATCGAATTGCCTCCATTGCCCGCGCAATCGATGCGGCCAGCATCTTTGACGTAGGCAAAGCGAATCGGGTGCTGCCCCGGCTGGCGCAGCGCTGCGACATCGAGGCCGGCAAGCTGCGTTGTCGAGAAGGAGCGCGACATCGTGCCGCGGTCCGCCGTGTCGCCGCGCTTGAGCGTGAACTGCACTTCGGGTTGGTCGCCGTTCGCTTGCAGGGTGAAGGCCATCGGCCGACCGGAGCTCGCCATGCAGGCGCTTGAGACGCCGATCGCCGTGACAACGAGCGCGGCGAGTAATGCAACAGGACGGTTCATCTACATTCTCCTTCACGGGTTCGTCGGGCAAAGCTCGACCGTTCGCCTCTGGGGGGCGTTCATTTCACTTCATTCGCTTCGGATTTGAGGGCGGCTGCTAAGCCGAGAGGTCAGTCTTCATCGGCTCAACCTCCTGGCGGACGCGGTGGGTTGGGTGGCGTCGGCGGCGTTGTCGCCTTCAGCTCAATGAAATCGTCGAGATCGCCGTCGTATCCTGCGGCTCTCTGTCGCCGGATGTAGTCTCCAGTCAGACGAAGAGCGCGGGCTTGAGTTAGCTCATCAGCGTCCAGATTGTTGAAGCCAGCGGCGGCGAGGTCCCGAACATATTCCGGTGTGACGCCGACAGCCTTGAGCTGAATGAAGTCGTCTTCGTCGGCGTCACGAAGCTTCGGCGCCGCGGCGCGAAGAGCTGCCATGTACTGAGGATTCACGCCGAGCGCCCTCAACTGGACTGCTTGCTCGATCGCGTCATCCTTATCCTTGCCCTTGTGGGCGTGGTCGGGACCGAAGCCGGGGATGTCGTCGTCCGCGTCGGCATAAGAGATCGCGGTCGCACCGTTCGGGGCGCGGGCAACGACCTTGCGGCGGCCCTGCGCATCGACGGGGTAAACCGTGACGGTTGCGCCGTTCTGGCTGCGAGCAACGGTGACGCCGTTGGAGCTGCGGACGCTTGAACCGCTCGGGCTGATCGTTTCGAAGTCGCCTGGATTCGGGCCGATCTGGACCGACGGCCTTACCGCCGCGACCGCACCCTGGACCGATGCTGCAACGCCTTCCCCAATGATGCTCGGAAGATCGGTAGGCACGTTGTTGTCCGGGTAATATTCGGATGACGCGGGCAAGTGGGCGCCCGCCTGCTTGCTCGCCGTGGCTACTTTGGCGTTCGTAGCTGCGCCCTTCGGCGTCAGCGTGATCGCAGCTAGTGGAGCGGCAATGGCGACTGCGCCGACGAATACGCCTGCGGCGAAGGAGCGGGCGGCTGGACCGCGTACGGAAGCTCCATCGAGGACCCGGGCAACGCGGCGGGCAAGCGAGCTGCGTGACGGCGCGACGCCGTGGGCACCGAGCAGCAGGCCTGGGCATTCGTGACGCGCAACGCCGACCAGCAGCTCAGCATAGTCCGTGTCGGGAATGTCGGCTGCGAGCACCGCATCGTCGGCCGCTTCTTCACGCAGCTGGTGCGCTTCGCGAGCGAGCATCCAGACAAACGGGTTGAACCAGAAGAGGGCGGTGGCAACGCGGGCCAACAGAAGCTTGATCCAGTCCATCCGGGCAACGTGAGCCAGCTCGTGGGCGATGATCGCTTCTGCCTCACCCTGCGCTTCAACCGCACGATTGTTGAGCAAGATGACGGGACGCATCAGGCCCCAGCTGATTGGCGAAGCGAGCTCGTCGCTCGTCAGCAGAGCGGTGCCATGCTTGAACCCCATGCGACGCTGGGCGCGGGCGAGGGCGCTCAGCCAATGACCATCGACCAGCACTTCGGCCCGTGCACGGAGCGCAATCAGGCGCCCAAGGGCAAGGAGGGTGATGAAAAGCAGGATTGCGGCAGGGACTGCATAGATCGCGGTGGCGGCGGCGATGGTGCCGAGCGATGAGCGCTGTGCAGGCTCTGCAACAGGTGCCTCAGGCTTCGCCGGTGTCGCGATCTTGCTTGTCTTGTCTGCATCGGGAGACGGGCGAACCGGCGCAGCAGTCGCGGGAAGCGTCTGAACTGAAGGCGCCTGGCCCAGCAGAGCAGGAGCTTCAATCCTCCAGCTCGGGAGCACGAGCGGCGCCACTGCAAGCAGAACGAGCGCAACGAGGCCGATATGCGCGACCCACGACCGTTCTGCGGCCGAACGGCGCTTCATCATTGCCAGCAGCGCCAGCGTCGATCCTGCAATGAGCAGCGACTTCAGCGCGATCCCGAGGAGAATGAGCATTACTGGCCCCCTTTTGCTTTCCGGGCGCGGGCAATCATTTGTTCGAGCTCGCTGAGCTCATCGTCCTTGAGACGATCCGACATGCCGAGCAGCGCGCTGGCCGCGTGAGCTGGCGAGCCGTTGAAGAAGACGCGGACGATCTCGCTGAGCGCCGACTTCTTGGCAACGCTGTCCGACACGGCCGGAGCATAAAGGAACCCGCGATCCGATTCGCTGCGGGTCACGTAACCCTTGTCTTCGAGCCTCTTCAGCATGGCTCGCACTGCCGATCCGCTGAGTTGGTCGGGCAACGCTTCGCAGATATCGTTCACGAGCAGCGGACCGCGCTCATAAAGGATATCCACGATCTGGCGTTCACGCGGCGGAAGCTTGCTGAGCATTCGTAGTCTCTCCAATGCGCAGCCGATTCGCCGCGCTACTTTTGTAGAGTGCTACATTTGTAGCGTGAATGCAAGTGCCTTGGCGGAGAGAGTGGGATTCGAACCCACGGTAGGCTTGCACCTACGGCGGTTTTCAAGACCGCTGCCTTAAACCACTCGGCCATCTCTCCTCAGGGCGATTGCCTATCGCGTGTCGGGACGGGACGTGCAAGGCATGCGGTGAACCTAGCTGGCGGGATTCTTGTTTGTTGTCATCCTAGCCTCGGTCGTAATGAGGAGCGTGTTTTGGGCGGGTTGAGCAGCTGGTTTTTGATTGGGGCGTCGGTCGCGTCCATCGGTGCTGCGTCAACGCAAAGCAATTCGGCTCAGTACGCCCAGAGCTACACTTATGGGCAGCCGGCTTACGCTCAGCCGTCGAGCCCCTGGCAGACTTACAAAATGTATCTGGCAGGGCGTGCTCGCAGCGCGGGCGTTCGCGAGGCAACCATCCAGCAAGTTATTCCGGATCTCGATTTCATCCAGCGTGTAGTCGATCTGGATCGCGCGCAGCAGCCGACGGGGGCCAGCGGCTATTATTTACCGTCATTCGGACCTTATCTCGAGCGGCACATCACGACATCCCTCATCAACCGGGGGCAGGCGCGTTACTCATCTCATTGGTCGAATCTCTCTCGGATCCAGTCGCGCTTCGGCGTCGATCCGTCCGTCATTATTGCCATCTATGGCAAGGAAACGAGCTACGGTTCGGTGACCGGTGGCTTCGACCTGCTCGATGCGCTTGCGTCGCTTGCCTACGAGGGAAGGCGGCGGACGATGTTCGAAAACGAATTCATCGCGGCCTTGCGGCTGATGGACCAAGGCGTGAGCCGCCGGCAGTTGAAAGGCAGCTATGCGGGGGCGACAGGCTACCCGCAATTCATGCCGACGGTCGCGCTCCGGCTTCGCTCCGACGGCGACGGGGACGGCTATGCCGATATATGGCGCAGCGAAGATGACGCCTTCGCATCCATCGCCAATTATCTGCGCGACGCTGGCTGGAAGCCGAACCTCCCGTGGGGTGTACCGGCGCGAGTTCCTTCGACTCTCAATCGTGCCGCTATTCGCTCAACGCTCAACCCGCCACGGTGTCCGGCGGTCTACCGCCGTCACAGCCGCTGGCTAACAGTGGCGCAGTGGCGAGGGCTCGGCGTCGTCTCCACGGGTCGGGCGCTCCCGGAAACGGAGCTGGTGACGCTGATGGATACGCCGGGCGCTTACGCCGACGGCTATCTGCTCACGACCAACTATCGCGCGATCCTCGATTATAATTGCTCAAACTTTTACGCGATGGGCGTTGGCCTGCTGGCGAATGCGATAGCTGCACGATAGACAGGGATTCTCTCCAGCCAGCCGAGGGATTCCCGTTCTACAATGCGTAAGAATATTCTCACCGTCGCAGCCGCCTCAACCCTGCTTGCGACAGCCGCACCCGCGGCCGCGCCTCAATTCGAAACAGAGGCGAAAGTCGCTTATTTGATCGACCTCTCATCGGGTGCCGTCCTCTACGCGAAGAACGCCGACGTCCGGATGCCGCCGGCCTCCATGGCGAAGATGATGACGACAGACGTCGCCTTCGAGCTCATCGACAGCGGTCAGCTGCCGCTCAACAAGATGTGCACGGTCCGGCCTGAGACCTGGCAAAAGTGGCACGGCCCTCAGGCCGGATCCACCATGTTCCTGAGCCCCAACGAGCAGGTGAGCGTCGAGAATTTGCTCAAAGGCATCGTGACCCTGTCGGGCAATGACGCGTCGGTAGTTCTGGCCGAGTGCATCGCCGGCACCGAGCAGGCCTTCACCGACCAGATGAACGCGCTGGCAAAGAAGATCGGCCTGACGAACAGCCACTTCGGAACTGCTAATGGCTGGCCGGACAATGGGGTGACCTATGTAACGGCACGGGACCTTGCGACGCTGGCACGCTACGAGATTGAGAACCATTACAAGCTCTACAAGGAGTTCTACTCGCTGCCGAGCTTCACCTGGGGCAAGACGCTCGGATCAAACGCGGACATCACCCAGGCGAACCGCAACCCGATCCTGGGCGTCGTGCCCGGTGCGGACGGACTGAAGACCGGACACACCGATGAAGCGGGCTACGGCTTCACGGGATCGGCCGAGCAGAACGGGCGGCGCCTGATCGAGGTGGTTGCGGGCCTCCCCAGCTGGAATGCGCGGGTCAACGAATCCAAGCGGCTGATGGAGTGGGGCTTCGGTGCCTGGCAGGCAAAGCCATTGTTCCAGTCCGGCGCAAAGGTTGGGACGGCCAAGGTTCAGCTTGGCAGTTCGAGCGAAGTATCCCTGGTCGCGCCGCGCAACTTGGCCGTCACGGTGCCTGCCGGCCTCCTTTCGGGCGGCGGCGCGACGAAGATGAAGGTGCGCTACGACGGTCCGATCGCGGCTCCTATCAAGAAGGGGCAGCACATCGCCGACCTAGTGATCACCACCGGAGATACGCCCCCGCAGGTCGTGCCGCTGGTAGCGGGCGAGGATGTCGGCAAGGCCGGCTTCTTTGCGCGCATCTGGATCGGGCTTAAGCAACTCATCGGAATGGCGTGACGGCGCGGGGGCGCTTCATCAGCCTCGAAGGCGGGGAAGGGGTCGGCAAATCCACGCAGGTGAAGGCGCTAGCTTCAGCGCTGGAGCAACGCGGGATCTCGACGGTGATTACGCGTGAACCCGGCGGAAGCGCCGGTGCCGAAGCCATCCGCGAGCTTCTCCTGCAGGGGGATGAGTCCCGCTGGGGAGCGGAGGCCGAGGCGCTCCTCTTTGCTGCAGCACGCGCCGACCATGTGCAGAAGACTATTCGCCCTGCGCTAGAGGGCGGCCAGTGGGTGCTGTCGGACCGCTCCGTGGACAGCTCGCTGGCTTACCAAGGTGGTGCGGGCGGCTTAGGAATCGAGAACGTTCGGGCGATCAACGCCTTCGGCATCGGTGACGGCTTCCCCGACCGGACGCTCATTCTGACCCTGGACGAAGGTCATGAGAGGGCACTGCAGCGCGATCAGGACGAATCTGATCGCATCGGCGGCCGCCCGCGCGAATATCACTACAAGGTCGAGACCGCCTTCCGCCTCATTGCAGCGGAGGAGCCCGATCGCGTGCGCCTGATCGACGCCTCCGGCAGTCCGGAGGAAGTGACGAAGCGTCTGCTGGACGCCATCGAGGACCTCCTGCCGTGATCATTGGTCAAGATCGCGCTGTCGAACAGTTTGCGAGCGCCTGGGCGTCTCGAAAGCTGCACCATGCCTGGCTGCTCGCGGGGCCCAAGGGCGTCGGCAAGGCGAGCTTCGCCGCTGCCGCCGCGCGTCGCGTGCTGGCGGATGCGGCAGGCCCACCCTTCAACGTACCCGGGATCGAAACTCCAGCGGATCATCCGACCGTCAAACTGATCGAAGCGGGCAGCCATCCGGACATGCGCTGGTTGCAGCGCCTCGTGAACGAGAAGACCGGCAATCTGGCGCGCAATATCAGCGTCGATCAGGTGCGCGGCCTAGGCGAGTTCATGTCTCTGACGCCAGCCTTCTCACCATGGCGTGTGGCCGTTTTCGACAGCATGGATGACCTCGAACCGTCCGCTGCCAACGCGCTGCTCAAAATGCTCGAGGAACCGCCGGCAAACACGTTGTTCTTTCTGGTGAGCCACGCGCCGGGCCGGCTGCTTCCGACGATAAGGTCGCGCTGTCGTAGGCTGGATTTTCAGGCGCTCGACGATGCCGCCATGACGTCAATCCTGGAAGCTGAGGCGCCCAGCCTGAAGGCTACAGATCGCGATCGTATTATATCGATGTCATTTGGGTCGGCGGGGCGGGCACTGGCTTTCGCCGAACTTGATCTCGCTAAGCTCGAAGACGCCGCGCTCACAATCATTCGGCAGGGTGATCCGACGAATGCCCGACGATCAGAGCTGGCATCGGAGCTGGGCAAGAAAGCGTCGGCGGAACGCTATGCTGCTTTCCTTGAACTCGCTCCATCACTGATCGCTCGTGAGGCCCGCTCCGCGGAAGGCAGCCGTCTGGAACGTGCGCTGGACGCCTATGCCAGGGCGCGCGAAATTTCGGCACTGGCACCGCGCCTCTCGCTCGATCCCGCGGCGACCGTTTTTCAGATCGGCGGCATTCTCGCAGAAGTTGCTGGCCCGGCTTCCTTGAAGCGCTAGGCGGCGCCCGCTAGGGCTCGGCACGAATATGTCCGATCCCTTCTACATCACAACCGCCATCAGCTACCCGAACGGCCCGCCGCACATTGGGCACGCCTATGAGGCGATTGCTGCCGACGCGATGGCGCGTTTCCAGCGGAGCCAAGGGCGTGACGTGCGCTTCCAGACGGGTACTGACGAACATGGGCTGAAGATGGCTCAGGCTGCGCGCGGCCAAGGCGTTGAGCCACGTGATTTTGCCGACAAGATGTCACGCCTTTTCCAAGACATGTGCGACACTCTTAACGTTTCGTACGACCGGTTCATTCGCACGTCCGAGCCGGATCATTATCGCGCGAGCCAGGCAATCTGGAGAGCGATGGAGGAGAGGGGAGACCTCTATCTCGGCCGCTATGAAGGTTGGTACTCGGTTCGCGACGAAGCCTATTACGACGAGGGTGAGATCACTGAAGGCGAGGGCGGCGAAAAGCTCTCGCCCCAAGGTACTCCCGTCGAGTGGACCGTAGAGGAGAGCTGGTTCTTCAGGCTCTCGAAGTATCAGCAGAAGCTGCTCGATCTTTATGCGGCCAATCCGGACTTCATTCGTCCGGAGAGCCGCCGCAACGAGGTGGTCCGCTTCGTCGAAGGCGGATTGTCCGACCTCTCGATCTCCCGCACCAGCTTCGATTGGGGCGTTCCGGTGCCCGGCAGCGACGGCCACGTCATGTATGTCTGGCTCGACGCGCTAACCAACTACATCACGGGCCTCGGCTATCCTGACGATACTGAGCTGTGGCGCGGCTTCTGGCCAGCGAACGTGCATCTTATCGGCAAGGACGTCGTCCGTTTTCACGCCGTCTACTGGCCTGCGTTCCTGATGAGCGCTGGTATCGCGCTGCCGAAGCAGGTCTATGGTCACGGCTTCCTGCTCAGCCGCGGTGAGAAGATGTCGAAGAGCGTCGGCAACGTCGTCGACCCGATGGTTCTGGCCGATCGTTTTGGAGTCGATGCGCTACGTTACTTCCTGCTGCGCGAAGTCACGTTTGGGCAGGACGGCAGTTATAGCGCGGAAGCAATCGTAAACCGCGCTAATGCGGAACTGGCCAACAGCTTCGGCAATCTCGCCCAACGTACCTTGTCCATGATCTTCAAGAACTTGGACGGTATTCTTCCTGCGCCGGGTGAGGCAGCAGAGGATGAGGACCTGCTCACGCTCGTAAAGCAGATCACCAAGAAGGAAATGGTCGAGCAGTTCGACCGCTTTGGCTTCTCGTTCGCGATCGATGCCTGGATGAAGGCCGTGTTTGCCTGCAACTCCTATGTCGACGCCCAGGCACCCTGGACGCTTCGCAAGACGGACCCAGATCGGATGGCGGCCGTGCTTGGGACGCTCGTCGCTGCCGTCCGCGAGCTCGCCCAGGCGATCGCGCCCGTGATTCCTGAGTCAGCGGATAAGCTCCTCACTCTGCTCGAAGCTGGTGAGGTCGGTGCGCCGATTGCTCAGCCGACGCCTCTCTTCCCCCGCCTCGAGCTTTCGGAGGACGAGGAGGCGGCGGCATGAGGCTGATCGATAGCCATTGCCACCTCAACTATGAGGGATTGGTCGAGCGCCAGGACGAAGTGCTCGACGATGCCCGCGAGCGCGGCGTGAAAGGCTTCCTGAACATTTCCACGCGCCAGCGGGAGTGGGCTGACGTCATTTCCGTTGCCGAACGTCATTCCGACGTCTGGGCAAGTGTTGGGGTGCACCCGCATGAAGCCGATGCGCATCCCGATCTCGGCGCTACGGCGCTGGCCCACGCGACCGACCATCCGCGGGTCGTCGCCATCGGTGAGTGCGGGCTCGATTATTATTACGACAAGTCCGACCGCGACGCGCAGCGCGAGCGCTTCCAAGCGCATATCGAGGCCGCCCGGCAGACCGGATTGCCATTGATTGTCCACACGCGCGACGCGGAGGAGGATACGGCCGAGATTCTGACCGCCGCAGTGAAGCAGGGCGGCGTCCGCGGTGTGCTGCATTGCTTTACGGGTTCGGCCGATCTTGCTCGCAAGGCGCTGGATCTCGGGTTCTTCATCTCGTTGTCGGGCATCGTCACGTTCAAGAATGCCGCCGACCTTCAGGAAACGGCGCGATGGCTGCCGTCAGACCAGATGCTGGTGGAAACCGATGCGCCGTTCCTGGCTCCCGTTCCGCACCGGGGACAGCAATGTGAGCCGGCGTTCGTCGCCGATACAGCTGCGTTTGTGGCTGATCTGAGAGGCGAAACGTCCGACGCATTAGGCGAAGCCACCAGCGCCAACTTCTTCAAGCTTTTCAACAAGGCAGCGGGTGAAGCTTAGGATCCTCGGCTGCGGGACCTCGACGGGGGTTCCGAAGATCGGGAACGATTGGGGCCACTGCGATCCAGCAGAATCGCGGAATGCTCGCTCACGCTCATCGCTCCTGGTGGAGAGTGGTGAAGAGAGGCTCCTCGTCGATTGCGGCCCCGACCTGCGGCGGCAGCTACTCGATGCGTCGGTAGGCCAACTGGATGCCGTCATCGTGACCCATGCACACGGCGACCATTGTCATGGTATCGATGAGCTCAGGCCCGTGTCGCAGGCGATCGGTACGCCAGTGCCGCTTTACGCTAGGCCTGAGGTGCTCGCGGAGCTTCGCCTTCGGTTCGCTTACGCCTTCGCCCAATCCGAATTCTATCGTCCCATCGTCGAGGCTCGGGAGATTGGAGACGGACTGCGTCTTGGCGAGGCGCGGCTCCGCGTCGTTGATCAGCCCCACGGCGGTCCTAGTGCGCTGGGATTGCGCTTCGACGCAGGCGAACGGTCGGCTGCCTATGCCGTCGACTTCAATGACTTAACCGACGATATGGCCGCTCTTTATGAGGGCTTGGACGTATGGATCGCCGACTGCCTCACACGTAGTCCGCATCCTACGCACATGAACCTCGACAAGCTTCTTGCGATGGCGCGTGAATTGCGGGTTGGACAATTGTATCTGACGCATATGGGCAATGGTCTCGACTACCGGACTCTTGTTGCTGAGCTGCCGGACTGGGCCGCGCCCGCTCATGACGGGCTGGAGATTGTCCTGTGAGCAACAGCCTGATGCTTGGTGGTCTTTATCTGCTGATGGCGATCATGCTGATTGCTGGATCACTCATCTCGCGTCGCGAGCCGCTCGGGAAAATGCTCAAGATGGCGCTGGCCTGGGTGGTGATCTTCGGCGCGGGGTTCGTGCTTTTCACGTTTCGGGACAATTTCAGCATGCTCGGTCAGCGATTGAAAGCCGAGGCGGTTGGCACACCCGTGCAGGACGGCAAGGAAACTCGCATTCCCATGGCTATCGACGGCCATTTCTGGGTCGATGCCAAGGTGAATGGAAAGGACGTGAAGTTCCTCGTCGACAGCGGCGCGACGATGACGACGATCGACCGGGAGACCGCTGCCAAGGCCGGCGTGCCTGTGACTGGAGCCAAGGATCAATTCGTTCGAACCGGGAACGGGATCATCCGCGTATCGAGTGGCCGTGCCGACAAAATCCAGGTGGGCGAGATCGTTCGAAACAACGTCGGCATACAAGTCGCGGACAACGACGATCTGAACGTGCTTGGCATGAATTACCTGTCGACCCTCAGCCGCTGGAGCGTTGAGGGGCGATGGCTGGTTCTCGTCTCCTGATGTTGGCACTACTTTACATAATGCATATTATCATACTTTCGGATCGACACATTGGAATGTGCGAAAAGGTCCCTCATGCCGCTTGAGCGTTTGCGCGAGATCATGCGCCGTCTTCGTGATCCGGTAAGCGGCTGCGAATGGGACACGGTGCAGACTTTCTCGACGATCGCGCCTTACACCATCGAGGAAGCATACGAGGTCGCGGACGCCATCGCCCGTGACGACATGGATGCCTTGGCCGACGAGCTTGGCGATCTCCAACTCCAGGTCGTCTTCCATTCGCAGATGGCCGAGGAAGCTGGTCAGTTCACGCTCGAAGACGTCCTCGAGCGCATCTCCGACAAGATGGAACGCAGGCACCCGCACATCTTCGGCGATGCTGAACATGGCGGCCATCATCTCTGGGAAAAGATCAAAGCGGACGAGCGAGCGGCCAAGCCGGACAAAAGCGCGCTTGCTGGCGTCGCCTTGGCTCTCCCCGCGCTCGAGCGTGCCGCGAAGTTGCAGCGGCGCGCAGCCCGCGTAGGCTTCGATTGGCCTGATGTGTCCGGACCACGGGCAAAGATTGACGAAGAGCTCGCTGAGCTAGAAGCCGAGACGGAACACCCGCGAATGCTTGAGGAGCTTGGTGATCTCCTCTTCGCTGTCGTGAACCTCGCACGGCATCTCAACATTGAGCCGGAAGCCGCTTTGCGCGAAGCCAATCGCAAGTTTGAGCAGCGGTTTCGCGCGATCGAGCATACGCCCGGCTTTTCCCACATGTCGCTGGAGGAAAAAGAAGAGCTTTGGGTAGCTGCTAAAGCCGCTCAGGCCGACTCGAGCGCCTGAAAGCGCGCCCAATTATCGGGCGACAACCGCACCGAAAGTTCCATCTCGTCGTGATCGATCTTTTGGTCGAGCACTTCGCCCCGTGAGTGCAGCCAGGCGATCTTGCTTCCCTCGGTCGCGGGCACCCGGATCGTATGGACCTGCTCGCCAGACCTCAGGCATTCGGCCATGCGCTCGCGAAGCGCATCGAGACCTTCACCGGTCACGGCCGAGATCGGAACCACATCCTCGCGTCGCTTCGACTCCTCGATGAGCCGCTCGCGTTCCTCCGGATGGAGGAGGTCGATCTTATTCCAGGCCTCGATCCGCGGCGGAGCCCCCTCCTCGGCCAGTCCAAGCGACTTCAGGACGTCGTCGACGTCCTCGCGCTGGGCCTCCCTGTCGGGATGCGCCATGTTGCGGACGTGGACGAGCAGGTCGGCCGAAGCGACCTCTTCGAGGGTGGCTCGGAAAGCAGCGATCAGCTCTGTCGGCAGGTCGGAGACGAACCCGACCGTGTCGGACAGGATCACCTTATCGAAACCCGGCAGCCGAATGTCGCGCATCGTAGGATCGAGCGTCGCGAACAGCAGGTTTTCCGCAAATACGCCTTCGCCAGTCAGGCGATTGAAGAGCGTCGACTTCCCCGCGTTCGTGTAACCGACGAGCGCGATCACCGGCCAAGGCGCACGCTGCCGACGATCGCGGTGAAGCGAACGCGTACGTTTTACCTGGTCCAGCTCACGCCGAATCTTTGCCATGCGGTCGCGGATCAAACGGCGGTCGGCCTCGATCTGCGTTTCGCCCGGACCGCCGAGAAACCCGAAGCCGCCTCGCTGGCGCTCAAGGTGGGTCCAGCTGCGCACCAGGCGGCCTGCCTGATAGTCGAGATGGGCAAGTTCCACTTGCAAACGACCTTCGGCCGTGGCCGCGCGCTCACCAAAAATCTCCAGAATGAGCCCGGTGCGATCGATCACCTTGGTGCCGGCCTCGGTCTCCAGGTTCTTCTGCTGAATCGGCGTCAGCGCCGCATCGACGATCAGCAGGCCCGCATTCTGCTCCTTCGCAATCTCGGCGATCTCTTCGACCTGGCCCTTCCCTAGCAAGGTCGCGGGCCGCATTGTGCGGACACGAAAGGCCTTGGCCGCGACGACATCGATGCCGATCGCCTCCGCTAGCCCCTCAGCTTCCTCCAAACGCGCGTCAGCGGACCGGCGCGAACCTTCGCGCGGCAGTTCTGGGACCGCGATGATGGCATGTTCGCCGCGGGCAACCTCGGTTTCGCCGTGGCCGTCGTACTCGTTCAGGACTCGCTCTCCTCACCATCGCTGCCAGGCTGGTCCAGGTTGAGCGGATGCGCAGGCTGAAGCGTCGACAGCGCGTGCTTGTATACGAGCTGGATCTGCCCGCCACGCTCAAGCACCACACTGAACTGATCGAACCCGGTGACCGTACCTTGAAGCATCACGCCATTGACGAGGAAGAGGGTCATTCGTTCCGCGTCGCGTGCCGCCGCGGCCAGGAACACGTCTTGAAGCGCGGCCTTGGCACCCTGCTCTCCAGCTGTTGTCGGAACGAAGTCTGCGGGCGGCTCGGACGGCATGATAGTCGAAATGCTGTGTTTGTAGACAAGCTGCGAAGTCCCATCGCGGCGAAGCAATAGGGAAAAGGCATCGAACCAGGTGATCACTCCCTGCAGCTTGACGCCTTTGACGAGGAAGATCGTGACCGGGAGCTTGGCTCGACGGACGCTGTTCAGGAAATGATCCTGCAGGCTCAGCGAACGTGCAGCCATGACGCCTCCTTATTCTTCCTCATCCCTCTTATCACCGATGCCCAAAGCCTTGAGTTTCCGGTGCAAAGCCGAACGTTCCATGCCGATGAACGAGGCGGTCCGGGAGATGTTGCCCGAGAAGCGGCGGATCTGGATTTTGAGATACTCACGCTCAAAGGACTCGCGCGCTTCCCGAAGTGGGCTTCCCATGATCACCATGGTCGTCGCGGAACCGCCCATGCCGCTCTGGTTGTCCAGAATGTCTGGCGGCAGCAGGTCTACATCGATGGACTGGCGGTCACCTGGAGCAAGGATGACAGTCCGCTCAATGATATTGCGCAGCTGACGGATGTTGCCCGGCCAATCATGCGCTTGAAGCGCGGCCATGGCTTCTTCCGAAATACGCATCGGTGGCATGCGGCGCTCCGCTGCGAAGCGCGCAAGGAAGTGGCTCACAAGCTCCGGAATATCTTCGCGGCGTTCGCGCAGCGGCGGCAGGCGCACAGGAACGACGTTGAGCCGGTAGAAGAGGTCTTCCCGGAAGCGTCCCGCGGAAATCTCATCCTGCAGGTTACGGGACGAGGCCGAGAGCACACGGACGTCGACTTTCACCGGACGCTGACCACCAACGCGATGATAGCTCTGATCAGTCAGGACGCGCAGGATCTTGGCTTGGGTCGTCGCAGGCATGTCCGCGATTTCATCCAGGAACAAAGTCCCGCCATGGGCATGCTCCAGGAGGCCGGGGCGCATGACCCCGTCCGTTTCGGAGCCGAACAATTCTTCTTCCACTCGCTCCGGGCTCATCATCGCGGCGCTGAGGACGATGAATGGCGCCTTCGCACGCGGGCTCCACTGGTGGATCATCCGTGCTGCGATTTCTTTCCCGACGCCCGGCGGGCCAGAGATCAGGACGCGGCTGCCGGTGGGAGCGACGCGCTTCAGGGTAGCGCGCACGGTGTTGATCGCTACCGAGCTTCCGTGAAGCTGGTCCTCGTGACCGACCTGCTGTCGCAAGGTTTCGTTCTCGCGACGCAGGCGCTCGGTCTCGGTTGCGCGGTCGACGAGATAGATCAGCCGCTCGGCCTCGAAGGGCTTCTCGATAAAGTCGATGGCCCCTTCCCTCACCGCGGCGACGGCCGTGTCGAGATTGCCGTGACCCGAGATCATCAGCACCGGGATTGTGGAATCGCGGCGTTTGATTTCCTGAAGCAGCTGGAGCCCATCGAGCCGCGATCCCTGCAACCATACATCAAGCAGCACCATCGAAGGCCTGCGGTCTTCCAGCGCTTCCAGCGTCGCATTGCTGTCTGCGGCAGTGCGGACCTCATAGCCTTCATCTTCGAGCACGCCGCTAACGAGCTCGCGGATGTCGGCTTCGTCGTCCACCACCAATACTTCAAGCGCCATCAGGCTTCCTCGCCATCTTCATTTTGTTCGTTTGATTCAGTTTCTTCGCCACCGAGCGCAGCGAGCTTCGCTGTGTCGAACGCGATCCGCACGTGCGTTCCGCCGCCCGGCCGGTCGAGGAATGCGATCTCGCCCATATGTTCCTCGACGATCTTCTTCACGATTGCGAGCCCAAGGCCAGTACCGCGGACGCGCGTCGTCATGTACGGCTCGGTCAGGCGCTCTCGGTCTTCAGGCAGACCAATACCCGTATCAAGCACGTCAATGACGAGGTGAGCATCCTCCTCGTGCAGCTTCAGCTCGACCCGATCCCCGGCAAGGCTATGCTCACCACGAGCCTTTCGTCCTTCGATAGCTTCAACGCCATTCTTCACAACATTTGTGAGCGCCTGAGAAAGTTGCCGTCGGTCGCAAACCATGCGGAACTCACCTTCCGGCGGGCTCAACACGAAGCTGATCCCGGGGTGTGCCACTTCGTGCAGGAAGAGTGCTTGCCGCGCGATTTCATGCACATTCTCATCGCGGAAGATGGGCTTCGGCATCCGCGCGAAGTTGGAGAATTCATCGACCATCCGCCGAAGGTCGCCGACCTGGCGAACGATCGTGCCAGTCAGACGCTCGAAGGTCTCCTGATCTGAGGAGATCTCCTGACCAAAGCGGCGTTGCAAGCGCTCGGCCGCAAGCTGGATCGGCGTGAGCGGGTTCTTGATCTCATGCGCAATGCGGCGAGCGATGTCTGACCAGGCAGCGCGGCGCTGATCGCTCAGCTGGTCCGTGATGTCGTCGAAGGTGAGCACCGAACCGTCCTGATAGCGCACGCGCTTAACCGCGAGCGTTCGCTGCCCGCTGTCTGCGACGATCATTACGTTCGCGTCCGACTTCTCCCCCCGCATGAACTCGTCGAGGTCCGGCGCGACGGAGGCGAGAGTCTTTCCTTCAAGCTCTTCCTGACTCTTTTGAAGGAGCGTCTCAGCAGACCGGTTTACGAGCAGCAGCCGCCGCGATGTGTCGAGCGCGATCACGCCAGCGGTAACGCTCGACATAACTGCCTCCATGAAGGCGCGGCGGGCATCCAGCTGCGTGTTGGCCGTCCGAAGAGCGCCTGTCTGTTCGTCCAGACGTCCCGCCATGCGATTGAACGCACTGGCGAGTATTTGGATTTCGTCCTCCGTATCAGCGACCGGCACCCTGGCGGAGAAGTCACCTTCCTCGATCCGTCCTGCCGCCCCGACGAGCTCGCCCACAGGTCGGACTAGACGGTCAGCAATCTTAAGCGCCGTAAAGATCGAGACGCCAACGATAATCAGCGCGCCTAGAAGCAAAGCGGCGTTGAAGCGCAACTGGTTCACGCGCGAACGAGCAAGGAGGGTGTGATAGTCCTCCAAAACCGCATTTGCCTGCCTGATCTGCTGTCTAAACTGCGGATCGAACACGCGCGCCGCATAGAGGTAGGTGTCCGGGCCGAAGTCTAACCTAGTCACTGCGCCAATACGGTCGGCCGACTTGATCGACACGACCTGCTCCTTCGCGAGCGCCGTCAGCGCCGAGGTCGGGATGTCTCGGGTCAGGGGCCGGTCATAAGGATCGACCAGAGCGATCGTCCGGATTTGCTTGTCTTTGCCAAAGGTGAAGATGATCGCTTCTGAGAGATTGCGGTTCAGCACCTGATTCCGCGCGAAAGCCTCTTGGAATCGCGGATCTTCCAGCGTCGTCATGCGAAGATAAGTGGCCAAGTCGTTGCTGGCGGTGACGGTCTCGTTGGAGACTCGATCCACCTCACGTTGATAGCTCGCACTTGCCACTTGGACGGTGCTCTCGAGCATGCTTCGCGCGCGATTTGAGGACCAAAAATTCAGGCCGCTCTGAAAGAGTAAGGACGCGAAGATAGCGACCAGGACCGTTGGGACCGCGGCGATTAGAGTGAACAACGCGACGAGGCGGATGTGAAGCTGGCCGCTGCCCAAGCCACCCTGCTCTGCTCGTCTGACTGCCAACTTGCGCGCGTACAGCGCCATCAGCCCGATCGCCGGCAGAAGAATGGCGATTAGGAGAAGCGCGATCAGAGGCGGTGAAAGCAGTGTTCCTGGTTCCGCGCCACGCTTCAGAAGCCAAACGCTCGCGCCGACCATCGCAACCAGAAAAAGGGCCAGTAGCACGCTAACGCGGTCGTAAAAGCGGCCGCTCGCCCGCTCCCGTTGAAGCCAGCTTTCCCGTCTCGATATCACCGGCGATTCGGCTGCACGCGCATCCATTCGCTCCGGACCTAGCATGGCCGTTGCATGAAAAACACAGTTGTGACGCGATGAATGGGAGTCAGGCGGCGGTTCGTTTCAGCCAAGGCGAATAAAAGTCCCGCAGCACACGGATAACGACTGCGGGATCATCCTGCTGGTTCGCCTTGTTGCGAAGCTCAGCCGAGCCCGGAAGGCCCTTTGTGTACCAACCGATATGCTTGCGGGCGAGGTTCACGCCCGTGTGCGTGCCGTACAGCTGCAGCATGTCTTCATATTGCTCGAGCATCGCGTCGAGCTGCTCATCCAAGCTCGGATCGGGCCGGTGCCCTCCCCCCGTCAGCTCAGACATCACCTGGCCGACGAGCCACGGTCGCCCATAAGCCCCGCGGCCGATCATCACCCCGTCAGCACCCGACTGACGAAGCGCCTCGCGTGAATCTTCGATCGAGCAAATGTCACCGTTGACGATGACCGGAACCGATACCGCTTCCTTCACGCGCCGCACGAAGCTCCAGTCCGCCTCGCCTTTGTACATCTGGCAGCGGGTGCGGCCGTGGATGGTGATCATCTGAACGCCCAGATCCTCGGCGATGCGCGCGAGCTCCGGTGCATTCAGGTTCTCGTGGTTCCAGCCCATGCGGGTCTTGAGCGTCACCGGAACCTTCACCGCCTTGACCGTGGCTTCAATGAGCCGAGCCGCCAGCGGCAAGTCTCGCATCAGCGCCGACCCCGCCTCCCCGTTCACGACCTTCTTCACGGGGCAGCCCATGTTGATGTCGATGATCGCTGCGCCGCGCTGCTCGTTGAGCTTGGCGGCCTCGGCCATGATATGCGGCTCGCAGCCGGCGAGTTGCACCGAGACCGGCTCCTCCGCCGGATCCCACATCGCCTTCTGCAATGACTGACGCGTCTCGCGGACCATCGCCTGACTCGCGATCATCTCACTTACGGTGAGACCTGCCCCATAGCGCTTCACGATGCGCCGGAACGGCAGGTCGGTGACAGCCGTCATCGGCGCCAGAATCACCGGCGCGTCGATCCTCACGGGACCGATCGAGATGGGCTTCAGCTCACTCATGGGTCTGGCGCAGATAGTGGAGAAGCCCTTGGCGGACAAGGCAAGCGGTCCTAAGCGGCGCGCCCATGACACTAACCGCCCTCATTGTTGCAGCTGGCAAAGGCGAGCGCCTGGGCGGCGGCGTGCCAAAGCAATATCGCGCGCTAGGCGGAAAGCCGGTTCTGCGCTGGGCGGTGGAGTCCCTTATTGGTCATCCCGCCGTGCGATCCACGCGGGTGGTGATTGGGCAAGGACAGCGGGAAGCCGCGGCTTCCGCGCTGGAGGGGCTGGACGTAGGTCACCTTATCGAAGGCGGAGCGGAGCGATCGGATTCCGTTAAGGCTGGCCTAGCTGCGATCGAAGGCGATGCCGTGCTAGTCCATGACGCCGCGCGGCCTTTTTGCCCTGCAGCAGTCATCGACAGGCTCGTTGCCCAACTCGAGTTCTTCGAGGGCGCAGCGCCGGTCCTTCCAGTCGGAGATACGCTTGCTCGCTCTTCTGGCCAGTTGGGCGAAGCAGTAGACCGCGAAGGAATGGTCCGGGTCCAAACCCCGCAGGCCTTTCAACTGGACGCCTTGCGCCGTGCCTACGGCCTTTGGTCAGGAGGTCCGCCGACCGATGAAACGACCGTCCTTCGTGCTGCCGGAATGAAAGTCGCCACCGTCGAAGGCGATGTATCGCTCGAAAAGCTCACCACGCCGGGAGACTTCCAGCGTGCTGAGCAGTGGCTCGCGGGACGTTTGTCGCCGCGAACCGGCATAGGTTTTGACGTTCATGGCTTTGCCGGAGACGGACCGATCATGCTTGGAGGCATCGCAATCCCCCATTCACGAGGGCTTGCCGGACACAGTGACGCGGACGTCGTCCTCCATGCGATCACCGATGCACTCCTCGGCACGGCAGGGTTAGGAGACATCGGTGAGCACTTCCCGCCCTCCGATCCGCAGTGGAAAGGCGCTTCGTCCGATCGCTTTCTCAGCCATGCCGCTGATCTGCTTCGTGCGCGGGGCGCGATCATCGACCATGTTGACTGCACGATCATCTCCGAGGAACCGAAAATCGGGCCGCATCGGTCGGCAATGCGGGTCCGGATCGCCGAGATCCTCGGTCTCGTCATCGATCAGGTCAGCATCAAGGCGACGACGTCTGAAGGGCTTGGTTTCACAGGCCGTCGCGAAGGCATCGCAGCTCAGGCGGTTGCGAGCGTCCGCCTGCCCTGAGCAGGGCCAGGTCGCCGAGGGCAAATGGGGGAAGTATGGGTAGATCTTTCCGAGCGGGTGCAATTCTGTCGCTGATTGGCTTGTCGGCTTCGGCCGGCGCGCAGGCGCCATCCGCTTGCCTGACGGAGACCGAAGCACGCGCGTTGTTCACTTACTCCATCCCCGCCGCGCTCGAGGGTGTTTCGAAGAGCTGTCAGGCGGCACTTCCGCCGACAGCGTTCCTGCGTACAAGGTCGACGGAGACCATTTCACGCTTTCAGGCTGCCGCGACGGGCAGTTGGCCCGCGGCCAGGGCTGCCTTCATGAAGATCGCCGGATCGGATAAAGATTCGAAGATGTTGGAAGGAATGCCGGACAAGGCGCTGGAACCGTTCGTTGCGGCCGCGTTTTCAAGCGTCGTGGCGAATGACGTCAAACCTGCGGACTGTCCGAAGATAGATCGCTTCGTCGCCGCATTGGCGCCGCTACCTCCAGCCTCCGTCGCGGAACTAATCACTGCGCTCGTTGGCTTGGCAGGCGGGAAGGAGACTGACGATTTCAAGCTCTGCTGAAATCGCGACCCCGGTGGCCGACCATCTGCTTCCGCAGAAGCTGGTCGACCTCGCCCAAAAGGTCGTCGAAGCGAACCGCGCCGCAGGACGCCGGATCGCGGTGGCGGAAAGCTGCACTGGCGGTCTCGTGAGCGCAGCCCTAACCGAGATCCCCGGCTCCTCGGACGTTTTCGAAGCTGGCTACGTAACCTATTCCAATGCAGCCAAAATTGCCCAGCTAAAGGTTAGCGAAGAAGTGGTCGAGACCTTCGGCGCGGTCAGCGTGGCAACCGCTTGGGCGATGGCTCGGGGCGCGCTTGCAGCTTCGGATGCCGATGCCGCTGTCGCGATTACCGGAATTGCTGGTCCCGGCGGAGGAACAGCTCAGAAGCCGGTTGGAACGGTCGTTTTTGCGCTGGCCGAACGGAATGCCGACCCCGCCAAGATCGTCGCCGATCAGAAGTTCTTCGAGGAAAAGAGCCGCTCGGGGGTCCGCCTTCAGGCGGCGCTCTGCGCGCTTGAGCTATTGATGCCGTAGAGTGCAGCCGCGCGCTGCTCGAAAGCCGCCGTCATGCGGCGAAGAGCGCGGTCGAACATGGAACCCGCCAACGTCTCGAACAAACGGGACTTGAAGGCAAAGTCGACGGAAAAATGGACGTTGGTGCCGCCGTCGTCGGCACGATCGAACTTCCACTCGTTGTGCAGGAACTTCAGTGGGCCTTCGACATAGTCGACGCAAATCCGCGTCGGCCGTTCCTTATGAACGCGGCTGGTGAACCGTTCCTTGAAGGCATTGAAGCCCACTACAAGGTCCGCAATCGTTTCCATCTCGCTTGATGAGCGAACCCGGACCGCCACAACCCAAGGCAAGAATTCGTCGTAGCGCTCAACGTCGGAAACGAGGTCGAACAGCTGCTCCGGCGTATAGGGAAGATGCCGCGTCTCGCTATGCCGCGGCATTGGCCCCTTCCCTCGCGAGTTGCGCCGAACGGGCTTCCTGCATTTTCCGGAAGTCGTCCCCGGCGTGATAGCTCGACCGCGTAAGCGGCGAGGCCGCGACGAGCAGGAAACCCTTGGCGCGGGCAATCGCCGCATATGCGTCGAACGACTGCGGCGTCACGAACTCTTCGACCTTGGCGTGCCTTGGAGTTGGCTGCAGGTATTGGCCCATCGTCAGGAAATCGACGCCGGCTGAACGCATGTCGTCCATGACCTGGTGAACCTCGAGGCGCTGTTCACCGAGGCCAACCATGACGCCTGACTTGGTGAAGATTTGAGGCGCCTTGCGCTTCACACTTTCGAGCAGGCGGAGCGACGCATAGTAACGCGCGCCTGGCCGGATCGTCGGATAAAGCCGCGGGACCGTCTCCAGATTGTGGTTGTAGACGTCCGGGCCAGCTTCGACGATCGCGTCGACCGCGGCCTCGCTCTTGTTGCGGAAGTCGGGCGTCAGAATCTCGATGGTGGTACTGGGCGTGTTCCGGCGCAGCGCCTGGATCACTTTCACGAACTGCGAAGCGCCACCATCCGGCAAGTCGTCGCGGTCGACTGACGTCACGACGATATGCTCGAGACCCAATTCGGCGGCCGCCGTCGCAACGTGCTCTGGCTCAAGCGGATCGACTGCGCGCGGCATGCCGGTTTTCACGTTGCAGAAGGCGCAGGCCCGCGTGCAGGTGTCACCCAGGATCATCACGGTCGCGTGCTTCTTGGTCCAGCACTCGCCGATATTTGGGCAGGCCGCTTCTTCGCAGACTGTCGCAAGGTTGAGGTCGCGCATCAGCTTGCGCGTCGCATGATAACCTTCGCTGACAGGCGCCTTGACCCGGATCCAGTCGGGCTTGCGCTGCTTCGGCACATTCGCAGGGGCGTTCATGGCGTGCCAGATAGCGACTGCTTGCAGCGCTTGCCACCCCTGCCGCCGAGGGCTAGCCGCGAGCCATGCCGTACCTCAATCAACTGATCGAAGGCTATCGTCGTTTCAGGGAGAATGACTGGGCCCACGAACGTGAACGCTGGTCCGAACTTGCGGAGGGCCAAAGCCCTCAAGTGATGATCCTGTCCTGTGCCGACAGCCGCGTGGAACCGGCGCAAATCTTCGACGCGCGCCCCGGCGAGATGTTCGTCGTTCGCAACATTGCTGCGCTTGCACCGCCTTATGAGACGACGGCCGGTTACCACGGCGTGTCCGCTGCCCTCGAGTTTGCCGTCACTCAGCTCAACGTCGGCGAGATCCTCGTGATGGGACACGGTATGTGCGGCGGCTGCTCAGCCTCGCTCACCGGCCAGTTCGACGATTCCCGTCCGGGGCAAGGCCAGTTCATCGCCGATTGGGTGCACATGTTGGACCGCGCTCGAGACCGGGTGCGCGCGCGCCACACAGAACTGGATCGGGAGGCCTTTCTCGATATGGAGCAGGAGGCGGTGAAGGTCAGTCTAGCCAACCTCCGCACGTTTCCGTGGATCGCGGAGCGAGAGCGCACGGGCCAACTCAAGCTCCACGGAGCCCACTTCTCGATCGCCGAGGGCCGCTTGTACGTGCTCGACGAGGCGGAAGGTCGCTTCCACCCCGCCTAGCCGGCAAGCTCGAGAACGTGCTCTAAGCGTCTGACTTAGCAGCGAACGTTGTAATTATAGTGCGGTTGCCCGTTGCTATCGACGTAATAGCAATAGCCGCGGGTATCGCGATAATATTGGCGTCCGCCGATGACCGCACCGATCGTACCGCCGAGCACTCCGCCAACAACGGCGCCAGCACCGGTGCCGATGCCCGGAAGAACCGAGCCAGCAACTGCTCCGACGCCCGCGCCGATTACGGCCCCGGCGCCCGCCGTTGCGACTTGGTGATCCTGCTCCGGCGTCGCGCACCCACTTAGAGCAAGGCTGCTAGCCGCAGCGGCACATATGAACAGGCGTTTCATTCGATCGTCCTCCACTCTGTTCCCGCGACCTCAGTGCGCCAAAGGCTGTTTCGTTCCGCAAAGGTTCGAGCCGTCGGTGCGGGCCATCGCGGAAAAGGAACGCCCTGAATCAAAATGGACGAGGCGAAATTACTCCCGCCTCGTCCATACGCATCCGAAAGGATGATAGCTAAGTCGCTGAACTAGCAGCGAACGTCGTAGCTATAGTGCGGCTGACCGTACTGGTCGACGTAATAGCAATAGCCGCGGGTATCCCGGTAATATTGACGGCCGTTGATGACGCCGCCGAGGACGCCGCCAAGGATTGCGCCGGCAACCGCACCGCCAACTGGGCTGACGCCCGGAAGTACTGCGCCAGCGACCGCGCCGCCAACCGCACCGACCGCAGCGCCGGTCGCGATGCGACGGCCCTGGCTGTCGTACGTGTAGCCTTGGTTGTAAGGCTGATTGTAGCCATTGTTGTAGTACGGGTCGTACCCGTACTGGTTCGGATAAGTTGCGCAGCCGGCTGCGGCCAAGCTGCCAGCGGCGATTACCGCAAGTCCGATCTTCCTCATCATCCCATCCCTTCTCAACTCGCCCCACCTGTGCCCTCAACAGTGCGCGAGAGTGCGTTTCGTTCCCGCAATCATCTGTACTGTTCATGTACCGGACATTGTCGCACGCCAGACGGTGGCCATTCCGCGATGCTGCGCTACACAGCGAAAAAAGGACTCGGAATGCGAGAGCGTAGCGTCGAACAGGAACCCAACGTCGCCCTGCTGATTGACGCGGATAACGCCTCCCCGGACCACCTCGATGAGGTACTGCTTGTCCTGGGCGAGCTCGGGACCATCAACATCCGCCGCGCCTACGGCAACTGGGCCAAGGCAAGCCTCAAAGGATGGGGCAATCTGACGGGCACCCACTCGATCGTTCCGATGCAGCAATTCGACGTGGTGAAGGGCAAGAGCGCCACTGACATGCGCATGACCATCGACGCGATGGACCTGCTCTACCGTGGCAATGTCGACGCCTTCGGGATCATGTCGTCGGACAGCGACTTCCTTCCCCTGGCCCAGCGCATTCGTGAGGACGGGCTGGACGTCTACGGTTTCGGGACCACCAAGACGCCCCTCTCTTTCCAGCAGGCCTGCACCCGCTTCTTCGACGTTGGGGCGCTGGCGCTCGAGGATGAGGAGCTTGAACAGCCCACTGCGGGCAAGGGTCAACGCCCGGTCGATCCCGAGCTGCTCCAGGTGCTTGGCTCCGCCTACAAGGCATCGAAGCGCGACGAGGAAGGCTACACCCCCCTTTCCGAGCTTGGCCAACGCGCCAAGGCGGTATCGAGCTTCGCCGCGCGCAACTACGGCTTCACGCGATTGTCCGAGCTCATCAAGGCGGTACCAAATTTCGAGGTAAAGAGCGGTGACGACGGCCGCTTGCTGGTCAAGCGCTTACGATGAGGCGAGGAATCAGAGGAGGTCCAAGCCAACTTGGACCTCGTCCCCCACCGCAATGTCAGCTTTGCGTCTGACATCCTTCTTCACAGGAAGGATGTAGCCGCCGCTCTTCATCGGGAAGACAGAAGTGCGCCAGGTGACGTCATTGATAGTCGCCTCGACCTTCACAGAGCCGAAGCCGCGACGGTCCAGCAAGCTGTGCCCCTTGATCTCGCCCGACTGTTCCGGCGGGACCGAGATGAAGTGCCAACTCCCGCCCTCCCCGGACCACAACCATAGCGGACCGGTGACGATAATCATGACTTCTTCTGCCAATCATATTGAGGAAGCCGTCGGCCTTCGGAGCTGACCGCGATCAATTCGCCCAGACGTTTGGCCCGGGTTTCCGGCTTCTTCGCGCTCGTGATCCAGTGCAGCGCTGACCTGCGATAGCTTGCCGGGCGCACTTCCCAGTCCGACCAGGCGGCCTTGTCCTCGCGGAATAGCTTTTCCTCGTCCGGAGTCAGTTCCTTCAGCACATTTTCATAGGCGTAAACGCCGCTCTTGTGCTTGTTCTCTTCGTAGGCGCGTACGCCTTCGGCGCTCATCAGGCCGGCGGACTTGAGCGCCTCGAAGCGCTCGACATTCACCTTGCTCCAGATGCTGCCCTTCCGACGCGGCGTGAAACGGATGGTGTAGGCCTCGTCACCCAGCGATTTCCGCAGGCCGTCGATCCAGCCAAAGCAAAGCGCCTGGTCCCGAGCCTGCGGCCAATCGATCGAGGGCTTTCCACTGCCCTTCTTCCAGAAGCCGACGAGAAGCTCTGGTGCGCTTTCGTGATTAGCTTCGAGCCAGCGGCGGAACTCGGCTTCGCTTGAGAAGAAAACCGGTTCCGCCACGGGATGTTACCGGGTCAGCTTGCGATAGCTCGTGCGGTGAGGTCGCGTCGCTTCCTCGCCCAGGCGGCGGATCTTGTCTTCCTCATAGGCCTGGAAGTTGCCCTCGAACCATTCGACGTGGCTGTCGCCCTCGAACGCAAGGATGTGCGTCGCCAAGCGATCAAGGAAGAAGCGGTCGTGGCTGATGACCACCGCGCAGCCCGCAAAATTCTCGATAGCCTCTTCCAGCGCACCCAGCGTCTCGACGTCGAGATCGTTGGTCGGCTCATCGAGCAGCAGCACGTTGCCGCCGCGCTTCAGCATCTTGGCGATGTTGACGCGGTTGCGTTCACCGCCTGACAGCTTGCCGACGTTCTTCTGCTGGTCCTGACCCTTGAAGTTGAAGGCGCCAACGTAGGCTCTCGTCGACTGGTCATGGCCGTTGACCTTCATGTAATCGAGCCCGTCGGAGATCTCCTCCCAGACGTTCTTCGAATTATCGAGATGGTCGCGGCTCTGATCGACGTAGCCGAGATGCACCGTCGGGCCGATGTCCACCGTACCCGAATCCGGCTTTTCCTGCCCGGTGATGATCTTGAACAGGGTAGACTTACCCGCGCCGTTAGGGCCGATGACGCCGACGATGCCGCCAGGCGGAAGGTTGAAGCTCAAGCCATCGAATAGCAGCTTGTCGCCATAAGCCTTTGAAATGTTTTCGACCTCGATGACCTTGCCGCCGAGGCGCTCAGGCACCTGGATGAGGATCTCGGCCTTGCCGGGGACGTGCTTTTCCTGCGCAGCCACCAGCTGGTCGAACTTCGCGATACGCGCTTTCGACTTGGTCTGACGGCCCTTCGGACCCTGCCGGATCCACTCCAGCTCGTCCTTGATCGCCTTCTGACGACCGGACTCCTCGCGCTCTTCCTGTTCGAGGCGCTTGGCCTTCTTCTCTAGATAGGTCGAGTAATTGCCTTCGTACGGGAAGTATTTTCCGCGATCGAGCTCGAGGATCCAGCTCACCACATTGTCGAGGAAGTAGCGGTCGTGGGTGATCATCAGCACCGCGCCCGGATATTCCTTGAGATGCGCTTCCAGCCACTGGACGCTCTCGGCGTCGAGGTGGTTGGTCGGCTCGTCCAGCAGCAGGATCGACGGCTTCTGGATCAGCAGGCGGGTGAGCGCGATACGGCGCTTCTCACCGCCCGACAGGCTCTCCACGGACCAGTCCGACGGCGGGCAGCGCAGTGCCTCCATGGCGACCTCGAGCTGGTTGTCGAGCGTCCAGCCATCGACCGCGTCGATCTTCGCCTGGAGCTCGCCCATCTCCTCCATCAGTGCGTCGAAGTCAGTGTCGTCCTTCGGATCACCCATCTCAGCCGAGATGGCGTTGAAACGATCGACCATGTCCGCCACGTCACGCGCGCCGTCCTTGACGTTCTCGAGAACCGTCTTGTTCGGATCGAGCTGCGGCTCCTGCGGCAGATAGCCGACAGTGACGTTCTCGCCCGGCCAAGCCTCGCCCTGAAAGTCGCGGTCGATGCCGGCCATGATCTTCATGAGCGTCGACTTGCCGGCGCCATTCGGGCCGACGATGCCGATCTTGGCGCCGTGATAGAACTGCAGGTTGATGTGGTTCAGCACCGGCTTCTGCGCGCCGGGGAAGGACTTGGTCATGTCCTTCATCACATAAGCATATTGGGCGGCCATGGGGTCGCGTCGATCCTATTCGTCGAAAGTGGAGAGTTGGCAGCCAGTTAGTGAACGGCGCGCACTTTTTCTAGTCGCGGTGGACCACTGCAACCACAGCTACGTCTGAGAAGAAGACTAGAAGGGCAGCTTGAATCCTGGGGGAAGAGGAAGGCTGGTCTGCATCTTCTCCATTTCTCCTGCCGCTGCCGTGTCGGCCTTGCCGCGCGCATCGTTGATGGCGGCCGCGATCAGGTCCTCTGCCATCGTCTTCTCGAACGGCTGAAGCAGGCTCTCGTCGAGATCCACACCGAGGATCCGGCCCTTCGCCGTCGCCCGGATCTTCACCAGGCCGCCGCCGGCGACGCCTTCAACCTCGATCTTATCGAGATTGTCCTGCGCTTTCTGCAGCTCGTTCTGCGCGTTCTGCGCCATTTTCATGATTTCGTCGAAGTCGGGCATCTCGGGCATTTCAGGCGCCTTTGGTTGAAAAGGATTCTAGCTCAGCATCCGGGAACGCATCCATGACGGCCCGGACATTGGGATCGGCCAGCACATCGGCGCGAACGCGCTCCTCCGCAATCTTTTCCTGATCGAGGAGCGATGGCTCCCCTGATTCATCCGACAGCGTGATCTTCCAGATCGTGCCGGTCGCCGCCTTCAGGGCCATGGCCACGTCTCGCGACCAGTCGGGACCCAGGGGGCGGAGCGGCTTCACGACGAGCTCCGGCGGATCATATCGCACGAGGCCCACCTGATCATGCAACTGGAGAGCGATTTGAAGCTTTCCGGAGTTCTCCAGCATCTTGATCAAGGCCGGAAAGTCGCTGGGGAGTTGCGCGACGGCACCATTACCCTTGGTTGCAGGCGCCGCCGCCGGGCTTGCGACGGCACCCTCGCTGCTCAACCTCTGAAGGAGGGTTGCAGGGTCGGGCATTTCGGCTGCGTGAATCAGCCGAAGCAGGGCCATCTCTGCAGCTTCACGCGGATCTGGAGCGATTTCCACGTCCTGCAGTCCCTTCAGCAGCATCTGCCACAGGCGGTGGATCGTGCCCCAGGAGAGCTGCTGCGCCATTGCCGCCGCACTGTCGCGCTCTTCAGCCGATTGCAGCGCATCCGCCTGCGCTCCAGCCTTGGCGCGCGTTGCTGCATGCAGGCTTTCCATTAGTCCCCGAAGCAGCTGCGTGAGATCGATTCCGAGCTCATGCGCCTCATCAAGTTCGGCTAGCGCCGCAGGAGCATCGCCCGAAAGAACGAGCTGCAACAGGCGGCGAATGCGTCCACGGTCGGCGAGGCCCAACATGTCGCGGACCTGCTCGACGGTCACCGTCCCCGCCCCGTGCGCGATCGCCTGATCGAGTATCGATAGCCCGTCGCGCGCCGAGCCCTCGGCTGCCTTGGCAATCATGCCCAAAGCTTCAGGATCAACCTCGACACCCTCAGACTTTGAAACCTCGGCAAAATGCGCGGCGAGTTTCTCGGCCGGAATGCGCCTCAGGTCGAACCGCTGGCACCGCGACAGCACCGTCACCGGTACCTTGTTCACTTCCGTCGTCGCGAAAAGGAACTTCACGTGCTCAGGCGGCTCCTCAAGCGTTTTGAGCAAAGCGTTGAAAGCGCTCTTGGAAAGCATGTGAACTTCATCGATGATGTAGATCTTGTAGCGCGCGCTGACCGAAGCATAGCGCACCGCGTCAATGATCTCGCGAACATCATCGATGCCGGTGTGCGAAGCGGCGTCCATCTCAATGACGTCGATGTGTCGGCCCTCAGAGATCGCGCGGCAAGGTTCGCAGACGTTGCATGGATCGATGGTCGGGCCGCCCTGCCCGTCCGGACCGATGCAGTTCAGCCCCTTGGCAATCAGACGGGCAGTAGAGGTCTTCCCGACTCCGCGAACGCCCGTCAGCAAGAAGGCATGAGCAATCCGCCCGCGAGCAATCGCGTTGGCGAGGGTCTTCACCATCGCGTCCTGTCCGATCAGCTCAGAGAAGGTTTGCGGGCGATATTTGCGCGCTAGGACGCGGTAAGGCGATGCGCCGGAAGAAGGCTGCTGCTCAGGTAGATCGAGCCCAAGGCCCGGCGATTCGAGGTCGTCCATCAACAATGGTTTAGGAGGTGAGGCTCGTCATTGCGAGCGGTGGAAGCCGACGACCCGGCGCGAAATCGTTGTGGCTGCTTCCTTCCGGACCTGACCAGGTTGGCGACAACGCCGTCCGCCGACTTCCGGCGGCGCATATGGGGTAAGCGCAGGCCTCACGCAAGTTCATGTTGGCCTTCATCGACCGTTCACTCGGCGGGGTGGACGTGGCACTAACCGCAGAGGTGACCTGCATGCTGCTATCCGCCCTCATCCTGTCTCTTCTCGCCGCAAGTGGCCAGGTCGACCCGCCTCCCGCTGTTTCGAACTCGCGGCCGATTGTCGTCACGGGACGAGGCGGCGTGCCCTTCATCGCACCGATGGGCCAGGCCATCCGTGCCCGCTCACCCAACGAAGACACCCTCGCGCGCTGGTTCGCCGAGGTGGATAGCAATCACGATGGCTATTTGACGCCGGCTGAACTTCAGGCGGACGCGGTTCGCTACTTCGAGGCGCTCGATACCAATCACGACGGTCAAATCGACCCCGACGAACTCGTCCGCTACGAGTGGCAGGTCGCCCCCGAAATTCAGGTGAATTCGCGCCTGAGAAAAGCGCGAGCCCCTGGCGAGCAGGCGAAGGCAGATGAAGACGACAAGGCGGCGAAGCGTCAGCGTCCAGGTGAGGACGACAACGGGAGCGACCGTTCGACGCGCGGCATGGGTTATTCGGAGCAGGGCCTGCAAGGGGCGGCACGATATGGGCTGCTCAACCTGCCCGAGCCTGTTGCTGCGGCCGATCTCGACCTGAACCGGGCGATCTCGCTGCAGGAGTTCAAGCAGGCGGCGCTGGATCGGTTCCAGCTTCTCGATACCAACCATCAAGGCCGGATCAGCCTGCAGGACCTCGAAGCTATTCGGGCAGCCGCCCTAAATGATCGGAAATCGAAACGCCGTGGCGAACAGGCCGACACCAGGGTTGGCGTACCGCTGCCGCCCGGCAACTAATCAAAGAATTCATCTGACGTGGCTTGTGTTTAGGCGATCTTTCGCGACAAGCGACGGACATAACAGAACACCAGGAATGCCGATGTCACTTCCCATCCTCCTCTTCGCGCTTGCCGCGGCCGGTCAAGCCGCACCTCCGCCGCAAGGCCCGCCATCGCAGCGACTGATGGGCAGGAGTTTCATCAGTCCAATGGGTGAACCGTTCCGCTTGGGAACGACGAGCGACGAAGGGCTTGCTGCCTGGTTCCGGCAGGCGGACGCCAATCACGACGGTTTCGTGACCTCGGACGAGATGAAGGCCGATGCAAAGCGCTTCTTCCTGACGCTCGACACGAACCACGACGGCGAGATCGATCCTGAGGAAATCAACCGTTACGAAAACGAAGTTGCCCCCGAAGTGCGTAGCGGCCGGTCATGGGGCGGCGTGACAGGCTCGGATCGGGTCAATGACGAGGCCACGGGCGGCGGCGGGCTTGGCTTGCTATCGATCCCGGAGCCCGTCGCGGCGGCGGACAGCAACTTCAATCGCGGCGTGTCGGAGATGGAGTTCGAACAAGCGGCCGCCAAAAGGTTTCGACTGCTCGATACCAGCGGAACGGGTCGGCTGACCTTGCCCGCTCTCCAGGCGCAACGTGAAGCCGTGCGGTCCTTTGCGCGCAAGCCGCTGCCGAAGAAGCCCTCCTCCGACGACTCGTCATCGTCGTCGACCCAGTCGCAGCAGTGAGCGCCTAGCGCTTCATCCAATTGGTCGCGCCGGACGGGATCCGGACATCGAGGCTCTCGAGGTCGTCCGTCAGGATGATCTGGCACGCGAGCCTCGACGTCCGCGCGGCATGTGACGCGAGGTCGAGCAGATCCTCTTCCTCTTCGGTTGCCGGCGGAAGCTTCTTGAAGTCGTCGGCGTCCACAATGACGTGGCAAGTAGAGCAGGCCATTACGCCTTCGCACGCACCTTCGAGCGGCTCGCGCGCTGCCCAGGCAACATCGAGCAGCCTCTGCCCGGGCTCTGCTTCCACTTCCTTGTCGAGAGTTCCGTCGGCTCGGAAAAAACGCACTAGTGTCACGCCAGCAGCCGCTCCTGGGATTTGGCCGACGCAGCGATCTGGCCGCAGGCTTCGACCAGCTCTTGTTGGGTCGTGTAGCGTCCGAAGCCGAGCCGTATCGACGATCGAGCCTCACGATAATCCAGGCCAAGGGCACGAAGTACATGGCTTGGGCGACCCGACCCGCTGGCGCAGGCCGATCCTAGAGAGAAGGCGATCTCGCGCAGGTCGGCCAGCAAACGAGCCGCGTCCACCCCATCCCGCCGGATGTTGAGATTGCCGAAATAGCGATGCGCCGTGCTCCCGTTAATCGTCCAACCCGGCCCAAGTGCATGCAGGGCTGCAGCCCACAGCCGATGGGCATGATCGTAATCGCGCTCGCATCGTTCGAAGGCTAACTTGGCGGCTGCGCCAAATCCGACGCAGAGCTGCGGCGACAATGTTCCCGAACGCATCCCTCGCTCTTGCCCGCCACCGTGAATGAAAGCTGCCGGTTCGGCACCCTTGCGCATCCAGAGCGCGCCAATCGCCTTGGGCCCATGAATTTTGTGTGCCGATACTGCAACCAGGTCCGGACCTTCGGGGATGGTGAGACGCCCGAGACCTTGAACCGCGTCGCACAGCATCACCGCCCCGGCATGGTGGGCCATCTGCGCAATCTCCGAGATGGGCTGAAGCACGCCGATCTCGTTGTTCACCAGCATTGCCGCCACGATGAGAACGCGGTCGTCGAGCTCCCGTTCGAGAATGTCGAGGTCGAGGATCCCATCGCTCCCGACCGGAAGCACAGTGAGATCCATCCCCAACGCTGAAAGCCACTCACAGGTATCCAGCACCGCCGCATGCTCGGTCGCGATGGTGATGATGCGGTTGCGTTTGCCGCTCCCCTTCTCGATCGCCCGCGAGATCGTGCCTTTAAGCGCCCAGTTCAGCGCCTCGGTCGCGGAGCCTGTGAAAGCTACGCTTCCTCCCTTGAGCCGAATGGCTTGCTCGACCTGCTTGCGCGCGACCTCGATGGCGGCTGCAGCTTCTCGGCCCCAGCGCGAAGGCGAATGCGGGTTCGCGAACTTCTCAGCGACCCAAGGCTCCATCGCCGCCGCAACCTCGGGAGCGACGGGCGTTGTCGCCTGATAGTCGAGGTAGATCATGCAACGGCCTTGTTGGCCCTCTCCCCGATACGGCGCCACTCGGCGGTGAATCTTTCAACATCGGCCTCGCTCGTATGTGGACCGAAGCTTACGCGAATGAAGCTGGATGCAATGTCGGCGGGTATGCCCATCGCCGCGAGAACGTCACTCGATTTCATCTTCCCTGAGGAGCAGGCGCTTCCTGCCGAGACTGCGATGCCAGCCAGATCGAGCTGGACGAGCAATGAGGCGCTGGAGCCGCCCGGCATAGAGATCGAACCGATGGTCGGAATGCGGGGCGCAGCCTCACCGATCACGACGCCTCCACCTGCCTTCACTGCATCTTCCAGACGTAAGCGAAGCTTTGCCAGCCGATCCATCTCGTACGGCCGCGCAGATAACGCCGCCGCGAAACCCAGCGCCGCGGGCACGTCCTGGGTGCCACGCCTATAGCCCTTCTCCTGGCCACCGACCGCCTCCAGTGAGCCGAGGTCCTTGACCAGGAGGACGCCAATCCCCGGAGGGCCACCGAGCTTATGCGCACAGGCCGCCACGAAATCCGCGTCGGGCAGCGGCATCTTGCCGGCGCTCTGGGCACAGTCGGAAAGCAGGAGCGACCCCGCGTTACGAATCTTCTCTGCGATCCGGTCCAGCGGCTGGATCACGCCGGTCTCGTTGTTGACCTGCTGGATAGCAACGAGCGCGGGCCCTTCCGACAGGAGCTTATCCAGCGCGTCCTCATCGATGAGACCGTTCGGGTGCACTGGAATGACCTTCGAGGCCGGTCCCATCGTGTGGGGCACGATCGCATGTTCAGTCGCACCATGGGCCCGACCCCGGATCCGAGCTCGTTTCGCAACGATCTCGATCGCTTCACTGGCGCCGCTGGTGAGAATGACGTCATGCCGCCATTCCAAGACCTCGGCGATGGTCGAGCGCGCTTCTTCGAGCAGCGCTCGCGCTGCCCGGCCCTCGGCATGTGGTGAGCTGGGATTGGCCCACTTCTCGAATGCTCGGGCAACGGCGGCCCTTGCCTCGGAAAGAACTGGCGTCGTTGCCGCATGATCGAGGTAGATGCGCTCTGGACTGCTCAAAACCTGTGGTTTCCTGCCGATTTGCCACTTCAAGAGCGGCCCCTATATAGGAGCCAACGCCGCGACGCACCCGCGTCGAGCGGCCATTTGTCGTATGCGAGCTTTGCATTCATGCCTGAAGTAATTTTCCCCGGTCCCGAGGGTCGCCTCGAAGGACGCTTTCATCCCGGTACGCGGCCGCGCGCACCTGTCGCGCTGATCCTGCATTCGCACCCGCAGGCAGGCGGGTCGATGAACAACAAGATCGTCCAGCTGCTCTACCAAACCTTCGTGAAGCGCGGCTTCGCCACGTTGCGGTTCAACTTCCGCGGCGTGGGCAAGAGCCAGGGCGTATTCGACAACGGCATTGGCGAGCTGTCAGATGCCGCCTCTGCCCTCGACTGGGTCCAGTCGATCCATCCGGAAGCGGAGACCACGTGGGTTGCGGGCGTCAGCTTCGGTGCTTGGATCGGAATGCAGCTGCTGATGCGCCGTCCGGAGATCCGCGGCTTCATCTCGATCGCTCCGCCGGCGAACATGTACGACTTCAGCTTCCTCGCCCCCTGCCCCTCTTCGGGCATCATCATCCAGGGTGAGGCGGACGAGGTCGTCACGCCGAGCGCCGTCCAGAAGCTCGTCGACAAGCTTCGGACGCAGCGTCACATCACGATCCATCACGACACGATCCCCGGCGCGAACCATTTCTTCGCGAACGAGCTCGACCTGCTGATGAAGTCGACCGACGACTATCTCGACATGCGGCTGGCCACGGACCCGATCAAGCCGCTTACACCGTCAAGATCATCACGTTCATAACCACGACTAGGGCCGCGATGACCATGAGGGCGCCGCGGCCCCTCGTTTGACGATCGAACATCAGCTTCACGCCGCCTGCGCCAAGCAGGAAAGCGGCGACCATGGCGCCGGCCATCACGACGGATGAAAAATTCTGCATTCCGGATGTTCCGTTTCATCAACATTTAACCAAGATCGCCGCACAGTCGGAGTTATGCCGAACTCCGAGCAGCAAGTGCGCCTCGATGAGGCCTTCGAACGGATCGAAGAAACGATCCTTCCGTGCATCGCAATGATGCTGGAAACGCTGATCGATGCATCCGAATCCGTCGCGGAGAACGAGCGGCGCTTTCTGGCGGCTGAGCTCAAGACGCTTGCTGCCGAGCTAGAAGAACTGACCCAGGCGGTGGAGCGGTCCAGCCCGGTCCACCTCGAACCCGGCGAGTTCAAGACACGCAGCGTCGCCTAGGTAGAGCGGCCAACGATCCGCGCGTGAAGCGCCGGATCGACATTTCCGCCCGAAAGCACGACGACGGTGTCGCCGCGCGGCTCCAGCTTGCGCACCAGCAACGCAGCGAGAGCAGCCGCGCCGCCGGGCTCGACCACGAGCTGGTGACGCTCCCAAGCGAAACGCATCGCTTCTTCGGCTTCCGCGTCGCTGACCCACAAGGGCTTGGCCTGCCGCTCCTGAAGGATAGCAAAGGTGATCGGCGAGACTCGCGGCGTCTGAAGCGCATCCAGGATCGTCCTGGGCGCGTCCGTGCTGACAGGCAGGATTTCTCCAGCTTCCAGCGAATGTTTCATGTCGTCCCAGCCTTCGGGCTCCACGATCACGATCTCCGCCTCCGGAACTGCCAAGGCGATCCCGGAAGCCAAGCCTCCGCCGCCACATGGCACCACAATGCGCGCCGGAGCCCTTCCGAGCTGCGCAACGATCTCCCGGCCTGCAGTGCCTTGCCCCGCCACGATCGCGGGATCGTCGAAACTCGGCACGACAATCGCGCCAGTCTCCTCGGAGATGCGGGCGGCAATCGCCTCGCGGCTCTCGGTACGGCGGTCGTAGAAGATGATCTCCGCGCCTTCCGCTCGCGTGCCGTCCACCTTCACCTGAGGCGCGTCGGACGGCATCACGATCACTGCGCGCATGCCGAGCCGTTTGGCGGCGATCGCAACGCCGCGGGCGTGATTGCCCGAGGAGAAAGCCACGACGCCGCGCTTCCGCTCGTCATCGGACAATTGCAGCAGGCGATTGGTCGCGCCCCTCAGCTTGAAGGCACCACCCGTCTGCAGGCATTCGCACTTCAACCAAATCCGAGTGCCATTTACCTCGCTTTCGATCAGCGGCGTCCGTTCTACCGAGCCGTGAATTCGCTCGTCCGCTGCGACAACATCGTCGCGGGTCACAATTGCCGTTCGTTCCAAGTTGTTGATGTTGTTCACGTTTCGATCAGCCGTTGCAATTTGATGACAAAAGTTCCCGGAATTGCCGTTTCCGGGTCCAAAAAATCTTTACAGGGGGGACCCCCCTACATATATCGCGCCCCCGCTGCCCCATGGGACTTCCAACCGCAAGGCAGCTTTTCGTCAACGTTTGCCAACTGGCATTTGGAGGTCCCTTGAGTTGCACAAGCATCATCGCGCGCTGGGGCTAGCGTCCACCCCGAACGGCACTCGTACGGGTGCCGACATCGCCAAGATGCGGCCGGTTCAGCCGGTCACGTTGCTGCGTCCGCATGCCGCGCGTCGCGCCGCCCGCTTCTTCGTTGAGAAGTTCCCGGGCCGCTCGCTCTATGCGGTGAAGGCGAACCCGTCGCCGGATCTGCTGCGCGTCCTCTGGGAAGCGGGCATCACTCACTATGACGTGGCCTCCATCTCCGAGGTCCGGCTCGTGCGTGAGACGCTTCCTGACGCGATGCTGTGTTTCATGCATCCGGTGAAGGCCGAGGAGGCCATCGCCGAGGCGTATTTCGCGCACGGCGTCCGCACCTTCAGCCTCGATACGATCGAAGAGCTGGAAAAGATCGTACGGGCGACGGCGACTGATGGTGAGGCTGCAACCGACCTAAATCTGCTCGTCCGCATCCGCGTCAGCTCGGACCATGCGAAGCTCAGCCTTGCATCCAAGTTCGGCGCCGACCCGCGTGACGTCAGTGATCTGCTGTTCGCCGCCCGACAGGCAGCCGATGCGCTCGGTATCTGCTTCCACGTCGGCAGCCAGGCGATGACGCCTGCCGCCTACGCCGAAGCCATGGCGCGCGTTCGCGATGCGATTGTCGAGGCTGCGGTCACCGTCGATATCGTCGATGTGGGCGGAGGCTTCCCATCGTCCTATCCGGGCATGGAGCCGCCTGCCCTGGAGACCTATTTCTCGGTCATTCACCAGGCCTTCGAGGCGCTGCCGATCAGCTACTCGGCCGAGCTATGGTGTGAGCCGGGTCGTGCCCTGTGCGCCGAATATGCGAGCATTCTCGTTCGCGTAGAGAAGCGCCGCGGCGACGAGCTGTACATCAATGATGGCGCCTACGGCGCTCTGTTCGACGCTGCGCACATCGGCTGGCGCTACCCGGTCCGCCTTCTGCGCGAGCCGGAATCGCACGTTCGCCCGATGGAGTTCAGCTTCTACGGTCCCACCTGCGACGATCTGGATCGCATGGCCGGCCCGTTCGAGCTGCCGGGCGACGTCAATGTCGGCGACTATATCGAGGTCGGCATGCTCGGCGCCTACGGCTGCGCGATGCGCACCCAGTTCAACGGCTTCGGCGCCGTTGAGAGCGAGATCGTCAACGACGAGCCGATGGCGAGCCTCTACGGAGCGGCAGAGCCTCAGCGCTCGAACGTCGTCAAGCTGTAACTGTTTCTCCCCTTCCGCTCCGGTGGAAGGGGAGCTAACCGCAACGCGGTTTTCGGGGTGAGGCTGTCCCCCGCGAGTAAATGACATGCCCTTTTTCGACGCTGCTCGTTTGAGCGGCACCAATGGAGCATGAGATGGAAACGGATACGCTGAACAAGGTTCAGGACGCCGACCGCATCAACGACACGCGGAAGGCCGAGCTGCTTTCGACGCCGATCGAGCACATCGACATCACGAAGTTCGATGCGCGCCCGATCATCGATTCGATGGGGAAGATGAGCTTCACCAGCCGCGACCTGTCGCGAGCTACCGGCATCTACAACACGATGCTTGAGGACAAGGACTGCTCGATCATCCTGGTGATCGCGGGCTCGACCTCGGCTGGCGGCTGCATGGACCTCTACGCAGAGCTCGTGAAGTCCAACATGGTGGACGCGATCGTCGCCACGGGCGCTTCGATCGTGGACATGGATTTCTTCGAAGCGCTTGGCCACAAGCACTACCAAGCCAATGAAATCCCTGACGATGATACGCTTCGGTCGCTCTACATCGACCGCATCTACGACACGTACATCGATGAGCAGCAACTTCAGGATTGCGACTTCACGATCGGCAAGATCGCAGACAGCCTGGAGCCGCGCGCCTACTCGAGCCGCGCCTTTATTCGCGAGATGGGCAAGTGGCTGAGCGAGGGCAATGCCAAGAAGCAGGGCAGCCTGGTCCAGCTCGCCTATGAGCATGACGTGCCGATCTTCTGCCCGGCGTTCGTCGACAGCTCAGCCGGCTTCGGCCTCGTGAAGCATCAAGTCGACGCAATGAAGCGCGGCGGCCACTACATGGTGCTTGATGCCATCGCGGACTTCCGCGAGCTGACCGACATCAAGATCAAAGCTGGCACCACCGGCCTGCTGATGATCGGCGGCGGCGTGCCGAAGAACTTCACGCAGGACACCGTCGTCTGTGCCGAGATCCTCGGCCACGATGATGTCGAGGTTCACAAGTATGCCGTGCAGATCACGGTCGCCGACGTTCGCGACGGCGCCTGTTCCTCCTCGACGCTTCAGGAGGCCGCGAGCTGGGGCAAAGTCTCGACGGCGATGGAGCAGATGGTGTTCGCCGAGGCGACCAGCGTCCTCCCGCTCCTGGCCAGCGACGCCTGGCATCGCGGCGCGTGGCGCAACCGCGAGAAGCGCCGTTTCGCCAAGCTGTTCGACTGAAATATGAGTGGCGCCGGGGCGACCGGCGCCACTTTCATTCCACAGACGCGGGCTGCGGCTGAGCTGCGCGGGCGCGCGCCGCCGATTCATTGAGCTGGTTGAGCGTTGCGTTGAAGCGCCCTTCTGCTTCCGCATTCCGCAGGAACTTCACCCGGTCCACCAAAATCTCTTCTGGCGTCGGCTGTTGCGAGAAAATGCGCATCACCTCGTCCGCAAACTCATTGAGAGGCTGGTATCCGGGCCGCGTCGACTGGCCAGGCGTCAGGTCGGTCTGAACCCCAGGCGGCACTAGCTCGATCACTTCTACACTGCCCTTCAGCGCCTCGCGCAGGGCCACCGTGTAGGAATGCACCGCCGCTTTCGTTGCCGAATAAGTCGGAGTCGCCACCAACGGCACAAAGGCGAGGCCTGACGTCACATTGACGATCGCCGCGTCTCGCTGGCGTTCGAGATGCTCGACGAAAGCATTGGTAAGCCGGATCGGCCCCAGAAGATTTGTTGTGATCGTCGCCTCGGCGTCAGCGAGGTCACGGCGCTTGTCGAGCGCTTCGAAGCGCATGATTCCGGCATTGTTGATTAGGACGTTGAGTTGCGGAAAGCGGTCGATCACGTCTTTCGCGAAGCGTTCGATGTCATCCGCTTTCTCCACGTCGAGCGGCATCGCGATAATATTGGGACGCCCTTCTGCGGCTTTCTGAAGAGCCTCCATCCGGCGTCCCGCGATGATCACAACATTGCCCTGATCGTGGAAGCGGTGCGCGAGCGCTTTGCCAATGCCCGAGCCGCCGCCGGTAAGAAGGATGGTGTTGCCGCTACTTTTCATGATGGTCCCTTTCTGCGGCGACTTAGATAGGTATCGTCATGCGACTGAGAAGCGTCGCTCATCATCTTGTGTAGCTCAGTGGAGCGTGTGATGTTTCCCGCCTTAGGGGAGGAACTCACATGCATCCAAGTCCATTGCTCGGACCTATCGTCGCGCTGGTCGCGTGGACGATCGTGGTGTTCCTCTGGATGTACGCGACCCGCTTCACTGCAATGAAGAAGGCCGGCATCAGCCTCAAGGGACGCGTCGGCACTCGGGGCAACGCGCTGGAAGGCGCCATCCCCGACCAGGCGAACTGGAAAGCGCACAATTACAATCACTTGATGGAACAACCGACGATCTTTTATGCGATCGTCGTTGCGCTGATCCTGATGGGCTTCGACTCCGCGATCAACGTTTACCTGGCTTGGGGCTACGTCGGCCTGCGCATCGTCCACAGCCTCATCCAGGCGACCTTGAACGTCGTCACCTACCGCTTCATCGTCTTCACACTCGCGACGCTTTGCCTCATCGGCCTAACGTTGCACGCTGCCCTATTCCTCATTCACCACGGGTGAAGCAGGCCGCCAGCTCAACGTGCGTCGACCAGCGGAATTGTCCGACCGGCCTAATCCAGACCAGCCTGTAGCCGCAATCGACTAGCATCTTGGCGTCTCGGGCGAAGGTCGCAGGGTTGCAGCTCACGTAAGCGATACGAGCTACGCGTGAGTTGGCGAGCAATGACACTTGTTCAGCTGCGCCCGCGCGGGGCGGGTCGAGGATCACAGCGTCGAAGCGGCCCAGCTCATCGCTTGCAAGCGGCCGCCGATATAGGTCTCGATGTTCGACAGCCGTGGCTGGAGCCGCGCGCTTCAGTGCCGCAGCCGCATCCCGCGAAGCTTCCGCCGCATAGGCGGCTCCAGTTCCAAGCGCGAAGGTCCCGAGACCAGCGAATAGATCAGCGATACGCGCTGAGCCTGAAATCGCCTCGCGCACTGCTTCCACCAGTGCGCGTTCGCCATCCTCTGTGGCTTGCAGGAATCCACCTGTCGGGAAGGCCACGGCCCGACCCGACAAAGTGACGGTCGCCGGCTGAGGTTCGAAGAATGCCTCAGGTCCCAATCCTTGATCAATGCTCAGCCGTCCGAGCGCGTTCGCGTTCGCGAATGACGTCAAAGCTTCAATCGCGTCCAATCCATCCGGTTCGACGCCCTTAATCAGGACGTCAGGGCCTTGGTCCACAAGCGTTAACTGGACCTCTGCGGACTGGCGCGGTCGAAGCAGTGCCCCAAGCAGTTGGCGCAGCGGCGCGACCAAGGCAAACAGTTCCGGCCTCAGGATGTGGCACTCGCGCATGTCCACGATCCGGTTGGACTTCTCGGCATTGAAGCCCAGCAGCACCGCATTCCCGACTCTCAATGCCCGGAGAGCGGCGCGCCTGCGGCTCCTCGGTGGCGAAAGGTGCGGTTCGCGGATCTGGGTCTCGAGATCATGCTGTGCCAGAGCAGTCTGGACGCGCGACACTAGATAGCGGCGATAGGTTTCATCGTCCGCATGCTGCAACTGGCACCCGCCGCATTCGGGGAAGTGGTGGCACGGTGGGTCCTGATGATGCGGACCTGGCGCGAGCACCCCATCATTGAGCAGGGCATCGCCCGGCACCCCGAACGGCACGTGGCGACCGCTCTCGGTCACACCGTCACCGCGCGCCGCAATCCGAACGACCAGATCGGTCATTCGATCGAAGCGATCGCCTGAGGAATGGCGGCGGCTAGATCGTCCGCGATCATACCTGGGCCCGCAATCTCGGCAGCGCGGCCGTGCAACCAGACTGCTGCGCAAGCGGCTTCGAACGGCGGCAGTCCCCGAGCGCGCATGGCCGCGATGATCCCCGAGAGGACGTCGCCGGTCCCCGCCGTTGCGAGCCAGGCTGGCGCAGGCGGCGCGAACCCCAGCCTTCCGTCGGGCGAGGCGACGAGTGTATCCGGGCCCTTGTAGACGACGACCGCTCCGCTTTTCTGGGCCGCCTCGATCGCCCGATCCGGCTTCGACCCGTGGATCGATCCAAACAACCGCCGGAACTCGCCCTCATGCGGCGTGATAATCGCGTCCTGCCCCTGCAGCCGTTCATAGTCGCCGAGATGCGTAATCCCGTCGGCATCGATGACCTTCGGCGCACGTGACGTCAGCGCCAGCGTCAGCACCTGTGGGATATCACCCATGCCTGGCCCGACGAGCAGGCAGTCGATGCGCTCGTCGTTCACCCTTGCGGTGTCAGTCTGGACGATTGCCGACGGGAGTCCCTCGATCGGTCGCGACGTGCTGACCCGCACATAGCCCGCGCCCGATCGTGCCGCCGACGTCGCGGCAAGTGCGATCGCACCCGGCATCTGCCCCGCGAGTAGATGTACCAGGCCGCGCGTATATTTGTTCGCAGCTGGCTCGAGCGTCGGCAGCAGCGGAACACCGATCTCTCGCCATTGGTTGTCGGCTTCGATCCCGATATCCACCAGAACCACGCGCCCGCACCTGTGCATCGCTGGATCGAGCCGGTGCGCGGGCTTCAGCGCACCGAATGTCACGGTCAAATCGTACGCATGAAGAGGGTTCAGCATTGCCCCGGTGTCGGTCTCGACGCCACTTGGCAGATCGCACGCGACCGCGACCACCGCTTCATGTGCGAGTTCTGAAAGCAGCAGGCTGGTCTGGTCATCCAGACCGCGCGACAGTCCGGTGCCGAATAATCCGTCGATGACGAGCGGAGCGCCCTTGGTGTCCTGAGAAAGCGGCTCCACCTCGCCAGCCCATTGGCCTCGCGCCCATTGAGCCGCCGGACTCTTCGGCTCGGAGAGCGCGGCCACCCTCACCTGCACGCCGCGCTCCGCCAGATGCCGCGCGGCGACATAGCCATCGCCTCCATTGTTCCCCGGGCCGCAGAGAATGAGGCTCGGGAGGGGCCCGGCGAACCGGTACACGGCCTCGGCGAGCCCGGCCCCTGCCCGCTCCATCAGCGTCTCGACGCTGGTCCCGCCATTGATCACGGCCTGCTCGGCAGCACGCATGCGTTCGGCAGTCAGGATCGGACGCGGGTGGGTCATCGCCCGCGCGTCTAACGCAAGTAGGTCGCCAGACGCCACCACTCGCGGGGCACGGCCGCTGCGGCTTGGTCCCTGGCTTCGTCGGACTCGAACAAAGCAAAGCAGGTCGCGCCCGACCCCGACATGCGAACTGAGTCCGTACCGGGTTGGACGCCCAACCAGGCGAGCACGGTCTCGACTTGCGGCACGAGGCCCCTGGCGGGCGCCTCAAGGTCGTTCCGCCCGCCTCGCCAGTCCTCTAGCGGTCCGCGATCTACGCCGTCCCAGGCGGAAAAGACGTCTCCCGTAGAAAGCGCCACGCGAGGATTCACCAGCAGCACGGGCTTCCCAGAGAGATCCGACAGATCGAGTGGCGTCAGAACGTCACCTGCTCCCTCGCCCCTCACGGGCAAGCTCAGGAGGCACGCCGGTACATCACTTCCGAGCTTGGGCGCGACCGATGCCGCGTAAGACGGATCGATCCGCCACAATGACGTCAAAAGGCGCAATGTCGCGGCCCCATCGGCCGAGCCTCCGCCGATGCCCGATGCGACCGGCAAGTTCTTTTCGAGGGTGATCGCAGCGCCGTTAGCTACGCCCGCTGCCTCAGCGAGCGTCCGAGCAGCCTTCACGACGAGATTGTCATCGTCATTGCCCAGTTCTTCCGCGAACGGGCCCGTGATACTCAGGCTCAACTCGTCGGCAGGTTCAGCGCTCAGCCGATCGCCGTCCGTGCAAAAAGCGAAGACCGTCTCGATCGCGTGCCGACCGTCGGGCAGTTTTCCCCGGACGTGCAGCGCTAGGTTCAGCTTAGCCGGCGCTATGTCTCGCGCCGCAAGCTCGTCTGACGTCAAGGCGCGGCGTTGGCCGGCGTGAGGCCGGAGTTCAGCTTCGCTTTTACCCTCGCAGCAACCTCGTCGTCGGCGGTCACCAAAGCCGCGCTCCAAGCAAAGCGGGCCTCAAAGCGGCGTCCCGATTGGAACAGAGCATCACCCAGATGCTCCTGGATGTCGGACTGGTCCGGATCTTTCTCGGCCGCGCGCTGAAGCGTCGCGATGGCCTCGGAGAACTTACCGCGCTTGAACTGCGCCCAACCCAGCGAGTCTGTGATCGAGGCGTCGTCGGGCGCCAGCTCGCTCGCTTTGCGGATCATCGCCTCGGCTGCGTCGATGTCTTCGTGATGCTCAAGCTTCGCATAGCCCAGGAAATTGAGCAGCAAGGGTTGGTCCGGACCGAGCGCGAGGCCCTGTTGCAGTGCGGCCTTGGTTTCCGGCCAGCGTCCGGCCTCTTCATAGGCATTCGCCTGCGCCAGCAGGAGCGGCCAGAGCTGCGAATTCAGGCTCTGCTGCTTGGCCATGGCGATCGCGCGCCCGTAGATCGCCGCCGCATCATCATAGCGCTTCATCGCCTCGTAAACGTCGCCCAGACGCGTCAGGTCATTGATGCTCGCGTTAGGGTTGTTCGCGGCCGCAGATGCAATCGCAAAGGCCTCGTTGAAACGCTTGTTGTCACTCAGGATTTTGACTTCAACGTCCTGCGCCTGGGTGGCGAGGCTGTTGTCCTTCGGAACCGTGTGAAGCAGCGCAAGCGCCTCAGTGGACCGCCCCTGATTGTCGAGCAGCAGGGCCAGCAACAACGTCGCGCCGATGTTCTGCGGGTTCGCATAACGCGCAACCTGAGCCATTGCGATCGGCGCCGCGGCCCGCTGCATGCGCGCAATATCTCCCGCGAATGCCGTCAGCGCCTCGCTCAAGGCCGCAGCGCCCGTGTCGATCGACTGCCCACTGCGCTTGCCGGCGAGGACTCGCTGCCGCGCTGCCGCGGCATCCGAACCCATCCCGTCGACCATAACCAAAGCTCGATCGCGGTCACCGGCAGCAAGGAAACCGTCGGCGAGCGCCAGTCTCAACCGGTTCTCGCGCGCACCCGCTGAACCGACTGCGCGCCTTGCATAAGGTTCAGCATCGGCCGCGCGCTTGAACTTCAGCAGGATCAGCGCCTCTTCCTCGGAACGGAGCGGCGCAAGGATGCTGTTGTTCGGGATTTGCTCGATCGTCGCGATGGCCCGATTTGCATCGCCGCGCTCAGCCGCGTCCCACGCAGTTAGCAGTGGCGAAAGAAAAGTAAGGTCCGGACTGTCGCTGCCAGCCTGAAGCCAGCCTAGTGCCTGGGTGGCCTGACGCTGCTTCACCGCCTCGGCCACCAGCAGGAGGCGTGCGTCGGTCGGCAACTTTGCTGCGGGCACCTTCCTCGCGATGGTGAGCGCAAGGTCCATCTGCCCCGCACCCATCGCTTCGATGAGTGCCTTGCGCGCGAGATCGACCTGGTCAGGCTGCGTCTCGGCGATATTCGCGAGCAGGACTGCCGAACGAGCATGATCGCCGTTCATCGCAGCAGCCCGTGCTTCCAGATACGTCCGCGCCGGGTCGGTCACGACCGAAGCGCTCGCCTGCCCTGACGTAAGTGCGATAGCCGCGATGCCGGCTCCGCCGAGCCATTTACATGTTCGGGTAATTGGGGCCTCCGCCGCCTTCGGGTGTGACCCAGTTGATGTTCTGGGTCGGATCCTTGATGTCGCACGTCTTGCAGTGAACGCAATTCTGCGCGTTGATCTGAAGCCTCGGTTCACCCTCTTCGGCTCCCACAAATTCGTAAACACCTGCCGGACAATAGCGCTGTTCCGGGCCGGCATATACCGGCAGATTGATCGCCGTCGGTATGTCCGCGTCCTTGAGCGTCAGATGAACCGGCTGGTCTTCTTCATGATTGGTGTTCGAAATGAATACCGAAGAGAGCCGATCGAACGTCAGCACGCCGTCGGGCTTTGGATAGTCGATCGGCTTGGCCTGCTCCTTGCGCTTCAGGCTGGCATTGTCGGGACGAAGCTTCAGCGTCCACGGCAGGTGCAGACCGAGATAGCCGAGCCACATGTCCAGACCGGCGTAGAGCGTCCCGAGCTTGCCGCCCCAATGCGCTACCGCGGGCTGGGCGTTGCGGACGATCTTCAATTCCTTGACGATCCAGCTCTTGTGCAGCGCGGCGGGATACGCGTCGAGCACATCGCCTGAGCGATCCGCGGCGATCGCCTCGAACGCGGCCTCCGCCGCCAGCATCGCTGATTTCATCGCCGTATGCGTGCCCTTGATGCGGGGCACGTTCACGAAACCCGCGGAGCAACCGATCAAAGCACCGCCAGGGAAGACCAGCTTCGGGATTGCCTGATATCCGCCCTCGTTGATGGCTCGCGCTCCATAGGAAACGCGGCGGCCCCCTTCGATTTCAGCGCGGATCGCCGGATGAGTCTTCCAGCGCTGCATCTCCTCGAACGGCGAGGTGTACGGGTTGGCGTAGTTGAGCGACAGCACGAAGCCGAGCGCGACCTGGTTGTTCTCCTGGTGGTAGAGGAAACCCCCACCCCAAGCGTCATTAAGGGGCCAGCCCTGCGTGTGGATCACTCGTCCCGGTTTATGCTTCTCCGGAGGAACGTCCCATAATTCCTTGATACCAAGTCCGAAAACCTGCGGTCCGCTTTCCTCGCGGAGCTTGAACAGTTCGGTCAGGCGCTTGGTCAAATGTCCGCGAGCGCCTTCGGCGAAAAAGACGTAGCGCGCGTGCAGCTCAATGCCCGGCTGGTAGTCCGCGCGATGACTCCCGTCCCGCGCAATGCCCATGTCACCCGTGGCGACGCCCTTCACCGATCCGTCTTCGTTGTAGAGGATCTCGGCCGCGGGGAAGCCCGGGAAGATCTCGACGCCCAGCTCTTCGGCCTGTCCCGCAAGCCAGCGGCAGAGATTGCCCAGGCTCAGCGTGTACGTACCCTTGTTGTGCATGAAGGGCGGCGTCAGCCACTCCGGGAATGCAAACTTGCCGCTTTCCGAGAGCACCCAATGGTGGTTCTCGGTCACCGGGACCGCGAGCGGCGCGCCTTTGTCCTTCCAGTCCGGGATCAATTCGTTGAGCGCCTTGGGATCGATCACCGCACCCGAAAGGATGTGCGCGCCGATCTCACTCCCCTTCTCAAGAATGCAGACCGAAAGTTCGCGGCCGGCCTCGTTGGCAAGCTGCTTCAATCGGATGGCAGCACTGAGCCCCGCCGGTCCTCCACCGACGATGACTACGTCATATTGCATGGATTCGCGTTCGCTCATCCGCTCCTCTTGATCTCCGCCTCGCTACGCGTCTCGTCGCGCTGTCCACACAATTCGACTCAATCGCACTGCCAATTCCTTGACCATACAGTCAATGGCGGGCGAATAACGCTTTGTGGGCGGGGACATGGAAACGATCGGCATTGCCGAGGCGCGCAGCGCCCTTGCGTGGTGGCTGGAGGCTGGCGTTGACGTCGCCATCCAGGAAGATGCCCGCAACTGGCTGATGCCTGCGCCTGCAAAGGCGAAGATCTCTCCGGCGACCGATGCCCCCGCACCAGAGCCTGAACCCAACCACGAAACGCTTGAGCAGTTTCGCGAGTGGCTGGCGAAGGCGCCGAAGCTGCCGATGGCCAGCACCGCCGCGCGGCGCGTTCTCCCGCATGGAATCGAAAGCGCCGAGATCATGCTCCTCGCCGAAGCGCCCGAGGATGCGACCGCTCCGCTCAGCGGCGAAGCTTGGGATCTCGCGAAGCGCATGATCGCCGCGATCCGCATCAACCCGGACGACGCGTACAGCGCGTCTCTTTCCTGCTTCCACGCTCCCGGGGCGCGGATGAATCCTGCGGACCGTGAGGCCTGTGCAAAGATTGCGCGGCAGCACATCGCCCTCGCCAAGCCCAAGCGGCTCCTGCTCCTCGGTGACGGTCCCTGCCTTGCTCTCCTTGGCAAACGCCTTGTCGAGGCGCGCGGACATGCTCACAAAATCGAGGGAGTGCGCACTGTCGCTACCTTCCACCCGCGCCATTTGGTTAACCGCCCCTTAGACAAGTCCTTGGCATGGAAGGACTTACTGCTCTTGATGGAGGACGAATCTTGAAGGCTGGAGTGCTCGCGTTCGGAGCGTTGATTTGGGCCGCGCCAGCGTTCGCGCAGGCTTCAGACCCGTTGGCGCCTTTACCAAACAAGCCCACCGTCCCGCCGGCTATTCAGCCCTCGGTTTCGACCATGCCTAGATACCAGGCTCCGGCTGTGATGCTGCCAACCACGCAGCCTGCACAGCAGGCTCCGAGCTATACCCCTGCGCCTGGACTGACGCCGACTCAGCCCGCGCCTGCGCCCAGCTACACGGTTGCAGTCCCGAAGGACTGGCGCGGCGTATTCGATGCAATCGACGCCGGCAATTGGGCCTCCGCTCGTGCGGGCATCGCTGCACTGCCGCCGAGCATTCTCACACCAGTCGCCAAGGCTGAGCTGTACACGGCCAAGGGCTCCCCAGTGGTCGACGCGGGCTCGCTGCAGGCGCTCCTCGCTCAGGCGCCGGAGCTTCCACAAGCAGACCAGCTCGCGGTTATGGCTTACCGGCGTGGCGTCACGACGCCGCTGCTGACGGTGCCGGAGCGAACAACGATCAATCTCGGTTCCGCTCCCGTCCGTTACAAAACACGTCCCGTCACAGGTGAGCCTTACGCCGACCAGCTCCGCTCGATCCTCGACCCGCTGATCAAGACGAACGATGCCGCGGGTGCCGAGGCGCAGCTGCTGACCTACGCGCCTTCCCTTTCGGTAGATGCCCGCGCCGAAGCAGGTCAGCGCGTGGCATTTGTCTATTACGTTCTCGGTCTCGACATGGACGCACGCCGCGTCGCCGACACGTGGCGGCAGGGCTCAACGAGCGAATGGGCTGGCCAAGCGGCATGGGTCTCCGGCCTCGCCTCCTGGCGGCTCGGAGACTGTCAGGCTGCATCGAGTGCCTTCAGCCAGGCCGCGGCGTACGCACAACAGCGTGAGCTTCGTGCCGGCGCGCTCTATTGGAATGCCCGGTCGGAGCAGGCCTGCGGCCGTCCCCGTTCCGTCTCACCGCTGCTCAAGGCGGCCGCCGCGACGCCCGAAAGTTTCTACGGCTTCGTCGCTCGCGAAACCCTCGGCATGGACACCAAGCTGCCGCAGGATCCGAACGTCGGATACGACCCGCCGATCGCCCAGCTTCCCAACGTCCAACGTGCGATGGAGTTGGTGAAAATCGGTGAGCCTTCACTCGCCGAGGAAATGCTTCGCCACCAGGCGAAGATCGGCAACCCGAACGAGCACCATGCCTTGATTCAGTTGGCAAAGCAGCTTGATCTACCTGCTGCGCAGCTTTGGCTCGCCAACAACGGTCAGCCTGGCGCCCGTGCTGATGCCGCCGACCGCTATCCGAATCCGCGCTGGACGCCGCTCAATGGATGGCGCGTCGATCCCGCGCTCGCCTTCGGTCACATCGTGCAGGAATCCGCCTTCCGCCGTACTGCGGTCAGCACCGCTGGCGCGGTTGGCCTGATGCAGGTCCTTCCGGTGACGGCCCAGCTCGTCTCCCGCAATCGCGGCGTGCCTTACTACAACGGCTCCCTAACGGACCCTCGCTACAATCTCGAATACGGCCAAAGCTTCATCGAGATGATGCGCGGCAGCTCCGGAACGGCGGGCCAGCTTCCGCGCGTAATCGCTTCCTATAATGCCGGTCCGCTTCCGGTGGCCCGCTGGGCGGGGATCAACGACAAGGGCGACCCGCTCCTGTGGATCGAGTCCATCCCTTATTGGGAGACCCGCTACTACGTCCCGGCGGTGCTCAGGAACATGTGGGTTTACCAGGGTCTCAATAACGAAGGGCAGCCCACGCTGAAGGCGATTGCCGAGCATCGTTGGCCGACGTTCCCGATGAGCATGACGCGACTCAGTCACTAATATCGTTCTTGTTATGTTCTCGTCTGCGGCGTAGGATTTGCCTATGCCAGTCGAGTCGAGCCATGGCCGCGGGGCGACCCGCAATCCCACCCCCACGCGCTTCAATCTTCAGGAGCGCGTCGACGAAGGCGAATGGCTCGATCAGGTCGAAACTCTAGACGGCGTTCCGAAGCGTCGGACGACCGTCACGATCGAGCGACCAAAGTCGATCCTGACCCGCAACAGTTCGCCGGACATCGGCTTCGATCGCTCGGTGAATGCCTACCGCGGTTGCGAGCATGGTTGCATCTACTGCTTCGCACGGCCGACCCACGCCTATCACGACCTCTCGCCCGGCGTGGATTTCGAATCCCGCTTGTTCGTGAAGCCTGACGCTGCGCAGCTCCTGCACGCGGCGCTATCGCGCCCCGGCTACGAGTGCCGGCCCATTGCCCTGGGCACCAACACCGACCCGTATCAGCCGATCGAGGAGCGGTGGCGTGTGACGCGTTCGGTCGTCGAGCTACTCGTCGAAACCCGGCACCCCTTCACGATCACCACCAAGTCCGACCGGGTCCTCCGCGACATCGATCTGCTCAAGGAAGCTGCGGACCTGCGCTTGGCCTCGGTCGCCATTTCGGTGACGTCACTCGACCCCAGGATCGCCCGCACCCTTGAGCCGCGCGCACCGCAGCCGAGGAAGCGGTTGGCGGCAGTGAAGGCGCTAAACGAGGCAGGCGTGCCCTGCTACGTCGCGATTGCTCCGGTCGTGCCGCAGATCACCGATCACGAGCTTGAACATATCGTGGAGGCCGCCGTCGACGCGGGCGCTCCCGGCGGCTTCTATCTTCCCGTCCGATTGCCGCATGAGGTCGCACCTCTGTTTCGGGCATGGCTCGAGGAACATTTTCCGGATCGCGCGTCCAAGGTGATGGCAACGATCCAGTCCCTCCGCGGCGGCCGCGACAACGACCCGAATTTCTTTAGCCGAATGCGAGGCCAAGGTCCGTGGGCGGACCTGCTCAAGACCCGCTTCGAAAAAGCGTCCCATAAATATGGCCTTCGCCAGGCCAAGTTCCCGCTGCGCACCGATCTCTTCGTACCGCCGGAGGGCGCGCAGATGCGGCTGCTTTAATCGATCAAGGTGCGAATTTAATCGACCGCGGATGGTGACTCTGGCGCGTCGCGTGTCCTACGCAACAGTCCATGAAATCATATCTCATCGCAGGACTTCTCCTCGCCACCGCCACTTCAGCACTCGCTCAGCAGCAGCCGTCGCTGTTGCCGCAGGTCGACCCGAAGGTCGCTGCTCTCCGCGATGGGGCGCTCAAAGACGATTACGCCTGGGACATTACCGAAGGTCTGACGACCGAGGTCGGACAGCGTCTCGCCGGCAGCGCGGCCGAGGCCCGCGCCCGCAACTGGGCCGTCGCCAAGCTCCGGTCGCTGGGCTTCTCAAACGTGCGTATCGAGACGTTCGACCTTCCGACCTGGAGCCGCGGCCCCGAAGGCGTAGAGATCCTATCGCCCTTCTCACAGAAGCTGATGATCAACGCGCTCGGAAACAGCGCTTCGACTCCGCCCGAGGGTATCACCGCTCAGGTGATCGGCTTCGACAGCCTCGCCGACCTTCAGGCGGCGCCGGACGCGGCTGTACGCGGCAAGATCGTCTTCGTCTCGCATGCCATGCCGCGCACAATGGACGGCTCGGGCTACGGCTATTTCGGCGGCCCTCGTCGACAGGGCCCGACCATCGCCAGCAAGAAGGGGGCGGCCGCGATCGTCATCCGCTCGATCGGCACCGACTACCACCGCAATCCTCACACGGGCGTGATGACCTTCGCCGACGGCGCCAAGCCGATCCCGGCAGGTGCGCTGCCCCTCCCCGACGCCGAGCAGCTCCAGCGCATCCTGAAGCGCGGCAAGCCTGTCACGATGCATCTGACACTCGTCTCACACGCGGGCCAGGGCCAGTCCGGCAACGTCATCGCCGAAGTCCCCGGGCGTGACCCAAGCCTGCCGCCGATTCTTGTCGGCGGTCACCTCGACAGTTGGGATCAGGGCACGGGCGCTATCGACGACGCATCTGGCGTCGCCATCGCAACTGCCGCTGCCAAGCGCATCATGGACGCAGGCCACCCGCTCCGTACGATCCGCGTCGTCTGGTTCGGCTCCGAAGAACCCGGCCTCTTCGGCGGCATTGCATACCAGAAGGCGCACGGCGCCGAACCGCACTACGCGCTTGCTGAGAGCGACTTCGGCGCAGGCCGCATCTGGCGGGTCAACAGCAAGCTCGGCAAGGATCGCGAGGCCGAGGCTCGCACACTTCAGGCCGCGCTCGCGCCGCTCGGCATCGTTCCAGGCAAGCTCGACGACGCCGACGGATCTGACATCGAGCCAATGCTCAACGCCGGAGCTCCCGGTGTAGGCCTGAGCCAGGACGGCACGCATTATTTCGACGTGCACCACACGCCTGACGACACTCTCGACAAAATCGATCCGGAAGAGCTTCGGCAGAATGTCGCCGCCTGGACAGCGATGCTTGCCGTTCTCTCGGGCGGAATCGAGCCGGGACCGAAACAGCCCAAGCGGCGTTGAGCGTCCGAAACAAAGGGAGGAACCCAATGCGAATCCTGCTTGCAATCCCGCTCCTGCTGCTCGGCGCCTGCCAGGTCAGCAAGGACGATGCGAACGGCACGACCAGTGTGACCTACAACAGCGACGTCGCCGAAAATGCCGCTGCTGATGTCGGGAACACAGCGCAGAACATCGCCGCAGACATCGGTAACGACGTCCAAAAGACCGGCGACAAGCTTCAGAACAAGATCGGCAATTCGGACGTGGACGTGAACGTTAACACGAACGTGCACACGGACAATACGACCGAGAACAAGCACTAAGTGGAAAAAGCGAAGCCCCGGTATGCTGACGTGCCGGGGCTTTCGTTGATGGTCGGGGAGACAGGATTCGAACCTGCGACCCTCTGCTCCCAAAGCAGATGCGCTACCAGACTGCGCTACTCCCCGACGCGGCGCCGCCTAACAGGCTTTTGAAGGCTCGCGCAATCACCCGATCGTCTGAGCAGCTCAAAGCGACCTAAAATACTCAGAAATCCCGATGGCGAGCGGTCCGAGCGCGCATATCCTGATCCTGCGAGGAAATCGCATCCTTGCACTCGCTCACCCCAGAGCATGGCCCGGCTGATCCCCTCCGCCGGGCCACTTGCTTCAAGGTGACCGCAAGCATGACGCAGCCGAGGCGGCGAGGAAATGGTACAAGGGATGACCGACATCAGTGTGCGGGGGAAAGAGTGATGGACGACAAGGGACTCTGGAGCGACCGCGAAAAGGCGATGGAGGCCAATTACTTCCGTCAGCAGGACGCGAAACTGATCGAAAGACTGCGCGAAGGGGGCAAATTCGATGCCACCGCTCAGGCCGTCCGCGACAAGCTAAAGGTCGACAATCCTGAGCTACTGGAGCGAGTGCGCGCCCTCGGCATCACCGCAGACTCGGCTGGCGCTTTCTTGCTTGCACCTACAGTCCAGGTCGCTTGGGGTGGCGATACGGTCACCAGAGAAGAACGAGAAACAGTCCTCCGCATCGCTCGCGAACAGGGCATCGAAGATGGGACACCTGGCCAAGCGGCCCTGCTTCAGTGGATGGAAGTCCGTCCCGATGACGAGTTTTTCGAAACGGCGATCGAAGTCATCAAATACGGCCTCGCCGTCCTTCCGCGCTACGAGCAGGAAGAGCGCATCAAGCAGATCATAGATGCGTGCCACGACGTGGCGAAGGCCTCCGGAAGCAAGATATCGTGGGTCCTGGGCTTGTTCGACGGGATCACCAGCTCAGAGGCCTCGGAGCTCGATCGGATTACGAAAGCTCTTCGCCGATCCAGTTGAAACAATCGAAACTAGCCCGCGTGTGAGTCAATCAATGTAATGTCGAACTGGCTGGCCGATGCGTCCGTGCCTCGGCTTCTTGGCCGAGTGAGCGTCGTTCTGAATAAAGGTCCGCAAGCTCGAGGTAACGGACCAACTCCTCGAGCTGCCGCTGCAGAAGCATACGCCACCTTGAGCTAATCTGCGGCGACAGCAATGCGTCGGAAGTTTCGCGAATGGCGAACAGGACCGTCTGACGGAACGAAACAACGTGCTCGTCCCAGAAGGCGTTGTGATCGAAGTCGCCCTGCGCGAGCAGCCGCAACCCCGTCTCCAGTTCCTCCATGCTCAATAGTCTGACCACCGCCATCCGGCGGGCCTACGACTGAAGTAGGCTCGCGCCTATCAAGGCAATACCCGATGCCGAGGCGTGCCGCGGTCGACGTGATTGGTGGGCCCGGCAGGATTCGAACCCGCAACCTAGCCGTTATGAGCGGCCGGCTCTACCGTTGAGCTACAGGCCCTCCCCGGTTCGGATTCGATAGCGAGACGAGCGTTGCGAGTCACGCTCTGGGCACGAGCAGCGCGAGCGACGTCGGTGACGCCACGAGATCACCTCCGGCGATACGCGCAAGGCCTCGCACGAGCCGGAGCGTGAAGCCTGCCGACAAACCGCCTTGATCATCGCCGACGCCTTCGAACAGCAAGGCATCGGGCAGGTTTCGCAAGGAAGCGGGGCGTGAGATCACGATGCGGCAGATGGACTCGCCTTGCTCTACCGAGATCCGCAGATGCTCGCCCATGTCCGCCGCCTCGATCATGGCACTTCCGAAGCGCACGATGAGGCGATCGGCGATCTCCGGCTCGATCGCCCCTACGCAGTCGGTCGCCGGGCCGGAAAGCTCAAGTTCGACATCTCGAACCGCGGCGACCTCCGTGAGATCGTCTTCGGCTCCATGGATAACCTGCGCAAGATCGGCGCGACGCGATCCGCCCTGAGCAGAATGGGCCTTCGCCGCGAAATCCAAGTCGTCGATCGCACCAAGTAGAAGCCGCGCCTGACCGACGATCTCACCTGCCCGCTCACGATAGCGATGATCGGCCGGACCCAGATATTGGCCTTGAATGATCTCGGCAAATCCGATGATCGCATTGAGCGGAGTCTTGATCTCGTGGACCAGTTCCCGAAGCGAGTCCGGGTCCGCGAGCATGTCTGCGCTGCTTTCACGGCGCTGTGGCGGTTGAGCGGAATCGCGCTGCGCGATGCCCCGATATCCTGCGAAACGTCCGTCGGTCGGGTCGAATGCGGGCAGGCCGCTGATCTTCCAGGCGCCACCGAGAAGCCCCTCGCCCGCGACCGTCATTTCAGCATCGCGAAAGGGCGCGCGCCGGGCAAAGGCTCGCACGACCTCTTCGTCGACTCGATCGCTGTCCGTTTCCTGTACTCGAGCAATCGAGCGGCCGATCAGAGCGCCGCGCGGCGCACCTTCCACCCAAGCGATTTCACCGCTGGGCCCGCATTCCCATCGAAACATCGATGGTGCTTCCGCGGGCACGGCAACGGCGGCGGACCGCTGCGCCTCGCGACTGCGGCGCCGGCGTTCGATCCTGGCAACCACGTCGCTGAGCGAAGAACTGGGACGATGCGGCGGCGCCGGAGCTGTGGCCTCTTCGCTGATCTGAGCCGGGGGCTCCGCCAACGGAGCGCTCGATGCAACTTCCGAATGCAAAGCCTCGATGAACTGCCGCGTCTCATCATCCGAGAGATTGAGCAAAGCGCGCCACTGCTTCGCATCCAGTGTGGCTGCCGCGAGCACTGGCGCCGACACTGAAAGGCGATCCGAAACGAGATACTCGAGCAAGCCGAACGGAACCGGCCTCCCGGCAATCGCGCGAGCGGCCGCCGCCCTCAGGGTTTCGTCGATGTCGGAGGCGTCGGCGCGAATCGTCTCGAGAGCCTGCGTCACCACCGGGCTGTCGCTCTCAGGGCCCGCGCGTGCGACGAGGTCCACCAGCTGACGCCACCTCACGGCGGCATCGTGCCGGTCGCCCGCGGGCTGGCTCAATACGGTCAGCAGACGATCGTCGAAACGCACCTCAACCCGAATCCTTCAGACGCAATGGTCATAGGCTCTACGCGACGGTTTACGATGCGCTAAGAAGGACTCGGTTAACCATCCCGAAACGGGACGGGCGGTACAAACGAAAAGAGGCGGCAGGAACTATCCTGCCGCCTCAACTTGGATCTTCGAGGTGGCGCTAGCTCCCTGCGTAGACCAGCCAGAGCTTGGCCAGATCGGCGAGTTCGCCATTCACGGCCTTCAATGCCGTCGCGGCTCCAGCCTTGTCGCCGGACCGCGCGAGCGCTTCGCCGAGCCGCAGGTTGCTGAGGTTCGCATCCGCGCCCTTCGAAAGCGCCTCGCGATAGAGCGCCGCGGCCTTCGCGTAATTGCCGGCAGCGTAATAGCGATCGCCGACGCGCAGATATGCAGTCGGAATGTTTGCCGCTTTCTCTGCCGCAGCCAGATCGGCATCGGTCGGCACCTTGCCCTTCGCAGCCGTAAGAACGGATGCAATTGTCTTGTTGCTTGCGGTCACCTTGCCGGACGCAATGCCCGCGTCGGCCGCAGCCTTGGCCTCACCCCAGTAGCCGGAGTCCGCGGCCTTGCCCGAGTAGATTTCGTAATCCGACGCAGTCTGCATCGAGTTGGTCACGGTCGCGAGCCGGAAGATGTCGATGAGGTACGGCGTGTTGCCGAGATGCTCGTTGCGATACATCGCGATGACGTCGTGCCAGCTCGTCGCGCTCGGATAAGCGGCGACCCACTCGCGGGCCAGCTCCATCGCAGCCGGCGACTTGCCCTGGTACGCAATCGCGACCGCGTTCTTGTACAACGCTTCTTCCGGCTTCTTGCCCGAAGCGGCGCTCGCCTTGATGAGCTGCTGGAGGGACGCGAGGGCTTCGGTCGACTTGCCCTGAGCTGAGCGAATTTGAGCAATGTTCATCAGTGCATCGGTGTTGCTCGGATCGAGCTGCACCTGCTTCTGAAAAGCGGCTACGGCCTGATCATATTGCTTGGCGTTGTAGTAGCTGCCGCCCAGACCACTGTAGAGGTTGGCAACATCCTTGGCCGGCATCAGTCCAGACGCTGCAAGCGCGTCCGTCGCCGCGGCCTGGCTGGCCAGATCGTTCGATTTGCTAGCGGCTTTCAGCTGATTGATCGCGATCCAGTAGCGATCTTCCTTCGTGCTCGCGACCGCATTGGCGGCTGCAAGCTTCGCAGGAATGTTGGCGGTGTCGTTGGCATTTACCGCCGTCTGCAAGTCCACAATAGCCTTGCGCGCCTTGGCCGAGGGCTGCGGTTGATTTGAAGGCGCTGCCGCCTGCGACTGCGGATCTGATTTCGGCGCCTGCTGGCCCCCGCCTGCCGGCGAAGAATATTGAGCAAGAGCGGGCGATGCTGCGGCAACGAGCGCCAGTGCCATGGCCGTTGATACGAGGGTTTTCATGACGAGACCTCCTGGTCTGATCGGGATGGGGATGAAATTGCGGGTCGCCCTTACAGCTAGGCGAAGGGTGGGCCAAGTGCCGCCCAAATCGTGAACCCCCATTGAACCAGCTCTCGCGCGTACGCGTACGCACGCGCGCGGGGTGGTTTTCAGGCCAACCATGCACTAGGTAGGAAATCGGGGGGGCGGGATCATTCTCGCGTCCCTCGCGTGTATCCTTAACGACAGGACCTTTTCTTGGCCACTCAGCCGCCGGTCGACGACCGCAACGACAGCACTCCGCCTCCCCCGGGCGACAACGACATCGCGCCGATCTCCATCGTCGACGAAATGAAGACCAGCTACCTCGATTACGCGATGAGCGTGATCGTGAGCCGCGCGCTGCCTGACGTGCGCGACGGCCTGAAACCGGTCCATCGCCGCATTCTCTACTCGGCCAGCGAAAACGGCTTTTTCTACAACCGGCCCTATCGCAAGTCGGCGCGCATCGTCGGCGACGTCATTGGTAAATATCACCCGCACGGCGACAGTGCGATTTACGACGCGCTCGCGCGAATGACGCAGAGCTGGTCGATGCGGGTTCCGCTGATCGACGGCCAGGGCAACTTCGGCTCGATGGACCCCGATCCGCCAGCGGCCATGCGGTACACCGAAGCGCGTCTTGCCAAGGTCACGGGCTTCCTTCTCGGCGATCTCGACAAGGACACCGTCAACTTCCAGCCGAATTATGATGCGAGCGAGCAGGAGCCGCAGGTCCTCCCTGCCCGCTTCCCTAACATTCTCGTCAACGGCGCTGGCGGAATCGCCGTGGGCATGGCGACCAACATCCCGCCGCACAACTTGGGCGAGGTCCTCGCCGCCTGCCGCGCATACATGGACGATCCCGCGATCAGCTCCGAAGGGCTGATGGAGCATGTGAAGGGACCCGACTTCCCGACGGGCGGATTGATCCTCGGACAGTCTGGAATCCGCAGCGCCTACACTACTGGCCGGGGATCGATCCTCCAGCGTTCGCGCTACAAAATCGAGGAAGGCCGCGGCGACCGTCGTTCGATCGTCCTCACCGAGATTCCCTACCAGGTCGGCAAGAACGGCTTGGTCGAAAAGATCGCCGAAGCGGCCAAGGACAAGCGGATCGAGGGTGTTTCGGACATCCGCGACGAATCCAACCGCGAGGGCGTCCGAATCGTCATCGATCTGAAGCGGGACGCCACGCCGGAAGTGGTCCTCAACCAGCTCTGGCGGCACACGCCGGCCCAGTCGAGCTTCCCGGCCAACATGCTCGCGATCCGCGGCGGCCGTCCGGAAACGCTGACGCTCCGCGACATCATCGAGAGCTTCGTCCGCTTCCGGGAAGAAGTGATCACCCGCCGCTCGAAGTTCGAGCTGCTCAAGGCCCGCGAGCGCGCCCACATCTTGCTTGGCCTGGTCGTCGCGGTCACCAACCTCGACGAGGTCGTGAAGCTGATCCGCGGATCTGCCAGCCCTGCCGACGCTCGCGAGAAACTGCTCGCGCGCCAATGGCCTGGTGCGGAGATCCGCCCCTACATCGCGCTCGTCGAAGCCGTGGAGCCGCAGGGCAAGTCTGAGACCTATCAGCTTTCCGACGCGCAGGTCCGCGCGATCCTCGAGCTACGCCTTCACCGCCTCACGGCCCTCGGTCGTGACGAGATCGGCAATGAGCTGCAGGGCCTCGCGCAATCCATCGGCGAGCTGCTCGAGATCCTCGCCAATCGCGTGCGTCTCTACGAGGTCATGCGCGAGGAATTCGACGAGGTAGAACGCGAATTCGCCACCCCGCGCGTCAGCGAGCTCGCCCCCGCTGCCGACGGCATCGAAGACGAAGACCTGATCGAGCGCGAAGACATGGTCATCACCGTGACCATGGGCGGCTATATCAAGCGCACGCCGCTTGCTCTGTTCCGCGAGCAGAAGCGCGGCGGCAAGGGCCGCGCCGGCATGGCGACCAAGGAAGAGGATGCGGTTACCAACCTGTTCGTGACCTCAACGCACAACCCGGTGCTGTTCTTCTCCAATCTCGGCCGTGTCTATCGGATGAAGGTGTGGAAGCTGCCCGAGGGCGGCCCGAACACCAAAGGGCGCCCGATGGTCAACATCCTCCCGCTCGCGAACGGGGAGACGATCTCGACGGTGCTTCCGCTGCCTGAGGACGAGACGGAATGGGGCGGCCTGCACATCATGTTCGCGACGGCGCACGGCACGGTGCGGCGCAACAGCATGGCCGCCTTCACCAACATCCCGACTGCCGGCAAGATCGCGATGCGGTTCGGCACTGGCGCCGTCGAAGGCTCAGAGACGGACGAAGGCGACGATCAGGGAGATCCGACCGATCGCCTGATCGGCGTCGAATTGCTGATGGAAGGCGACGACGTCCTCCTCGCGACCCGCCACGGCAAGGCGATCCGCTTCATGGCGACCGACGTGCGCGAATTCCAATCGCGTACATCGATGGGCGTTCGTGGCATCCGGCTCGCTCCCGGCGACGAGGTCATCTCCATGTCGATCCTTCACCGGGTCGGCACCAGCCAGGAAGAGCGCGAGGCCTATCTCCGTTTCGCACCGTGGAAGGGCGAGAAGGAAGGCGAGTGCTCGCTCTCGGCAGAGCGCATCGGCGAACTGGCGGAGAAGGAGCAGTTCATCCTCACCGTAACCGAAAACGGGTACGGCAAGCGCTCCTCGGCCTACGAATATCGCCGCACCAATCGCGGCGGTCAGGGCATTACCAACATCGACACGTCGCCGCGCAACGGCTGCGTCGTTGCCAGCTTCCCCGCCCTTCAGGGCGAGCAGCTGATGCTAGTCACTGACCAGGGCAAGATGATCCGCACGACCGTGGGAGATATCCGGATTGCCGGGCGCAACACGATGGGTGTTACGATCTTCCGCGTCGCTGAAAACGAGCATGTCGTGAGCGTCGCGAAGATCGAGGAGAGCGAAGAGCAAGAGATCGAGCTCGAAGGCGGCGAAGAGATCGCGCCGGTAGACGATGCGATCATCGGCGAAAGTGAGCTTGAGAAACCCGCCGATCCGGAGCAGGAGTAAAACAGGTCCGGCGCGGACTAACTGCGACGAACAGTGGAAACCGGGCGGGGCCGGGTCGCGTTCTCCTTAGCCTTAGTTTGAGGAGTACCTTCTATGCCCCTTCCCCATAATGCGCTGGTCCTTGTCGCCGATGGTCGCAAGACGCTCTTCTTCCGCAATCACGGTGACGAAAATCAAATCGACCTGCGTACCGAGGCGCATGACGCGCGCTACGAACGCAAGGATCGGGAGATCAAAACCGACGCGCCGGGGACGACCAAGCAAAGCTTCGGCTTTGGCCGGTCGACGTACGAAGAGCCTGACTTCCAGCAGCAGGAAGAGGATCGCTGGATCAAGGACGCGGCTGACGAACTGAAAGCACGCGTCCTCCGCAACGACTTCGAAGCTCTTGCGATCGTTGCGCCGCCCAAGGCACTCGGCGTCCTCAAGAAAAGCCTGCACAAGGAAGTCGAACGCCGGATCATCTGCACCGTGAACAAGGAAATGAGCGGGCGTCCGATCCCCGACATCGAGGCGCTGCTCAACGGTCACACGCAGCCGGAGGAACTACCCGCCGTCTGAGTCAGCCTCACGCGTATAGGTGAACGACCTCGGCATCGGCGGCAACCGCGTCCAGCAATAGCGTCCTGTGACAAAGCGCAGGTTCGCGCTCCATGCAGAGAAGCGCCGAGGGCTTTTCTGCAGCGAGCTCGAGCATCTGCGCGGACTGTGCCATGGCTTCGGGCAGTTCTAGCTGGCCTGCATAGATGCGCTCCAACTCAGCATGACGCCCCGCCCTGGCTGCCGTTCGCCCCTCAGACGGAGTGCCGAGCGCTTTGAGGTGGATGTATTCGATGCCCGCTTCCTCCAGCGCCAGCCGGAGCGGCGTCTTCGAAAAGCCTGGCCGCCGCGACAACGGCAAGGCGCGAACGTCGATCACGCGCTTCACGCCGGCCTGCGTCAACGCGTCCAGGAATTCCGGTACCGTGGTGCCTTCATATCCGATGGTGAAGATCCGCATTCGACTCACTTCGCTGCAGGTGCCGGTGCTGCCTCCGGCATTTCCCAGACGCGCACATAGTCCACTTCCATCCGCTGCGGCAGCGCGGCGTCGTCGATGCCCTTAGCCCCCGCCCAATCACCGCCCATGGCGAGATTGAGGATTAGATAAAAGGGCGCGTTGAACGGCCACGCGCCCAGCCCGCCCGGCTGATCATTCTTCACTCGCATATAGGCATGGTCATCCACGCCGATGGTGATTGCGTCGGTCGTCCAGCCAAGCTGATAGCGGTGGAATGCAGTGCAAGCGGTCGGGACGGGCATCTCCGCGCCGCGCCCGGTTTGCTGAGCATGGTTGAACAGCTTCGTGTGCAGCGTCGCATGCGCAACATTCGGCTGCGATCCGACCTGCTCGAGCACGTCGATCTCGCCACCTTCAGGCCACGGCGCCGACCCCTGAGGCATTAGCCAGAACGCCGGCCACGAACCTTTCGAACAGGGCAGCTTGGCGGACATTTCGACGAAGCCGGTGTTGAACGCGACCTTATCCTTGGTCTGGATCTTGGCCGAGCTGTACTTCTGCTTCCCCCAGTCCGGGAACTTGCGGATCGCTTCGGGATCCTTGCGCAGCTCGATGATCAACTTACCGCCTTCCAGGCGCAAATTCTCAGGCCGGTTCGCGGCGTAATATTGCAGCTCCTTGTTGTACCAGCCTTCCTTGTTTCGCGAGGTGTCGTAGCTCCACTTGGACAGGTCGAGCGACTTGTCATCGAACTCGTCAGACCAGAGCAAGGTCCCGCTATGCGCCGGCATGGGCTCGCTGATCGAATAGTTGTTGGCGGAAAGGCTTTGCGCGGCCGCGGCCAGAAGAATCGATAGCATGGCGGCGACGATGCACGACGTTCGCCTTTGAAGCTACTGCATCAGGACTTCGCGTAGCAGACAGCCTCAATGTTTGCGCCATCCGGATCATAGACGAACGCCGCATAATAGTCGGGCCCATAGTTTGGACGTGGCCCAGGCCTACCGTTGTCCTTGCCGCCCGCCTTCATGGCTGCTTCGTAGAACCGATCGACTTGTTCGCGGCGGTCCGCACGGAAGGCGACGTGAGTCCCCTCGCCAGGCCGTTCGCCGTCCGCAATCCAGAAGATCTTCTCCCCGCGCACGCCGAAACCCAGCGCCGTGCTTCCGTCGCCCGTTTGGTCGGGCCCGACCTCCATGTTCACCGACATGCCCAGCGCGCCGAGCGCCGCTTCATAGAACTTCCGCGAACGATCGATGTCCGAAACGGCAATGCCCATATGATCGATCATCTTGGCGCTCCTGATGTTGGGGGCTAGGGACAACGCCCCATGGCTTTTGACGTTCACATCATCGGCGGCGGCCTCGCCGGGTCCGAAGCGGCGTGGCAGCTGGCTGAGGCAGGACTGCGGGTACGCCTTTCCGAAATGCGCGGTGGCGGTGACTCCACGCCTGCACACGAAACCGATCGTCTTGCGGAAATGGTCTGCTCGAACAGCTTCCGTTCGGACGATGCCGAGAACAACGCCGTCGGCCTGCTTCACCAGGAGATGCGCGACCTTGGTTCCCTCATCATGCGGTCGGCCGACAAGCATCGTGTGCCGGCGGGATCTGCGCTCGCGGTCGACCGCCAAGCCTTCGCAGCGGAGGTCACGGCAGCGGTCCAGGGCCATTCAAACGTCACCGTCGTCCGCGAGCGGATCGACGCCCTGCCCAATCATCCAACCATTATCGCTACTGGGCCGCTGACCGGGTCGAAGCTCGCCGAGGCCATCGCGGCGGAAACGGGCGAAGGCGCGCTTGCCTTCTTCGACGCTATCGCGCCCATCGTCCATCGCGACAGCATCGACATGGATATCTGCTGGATGGCCGCTCGCTGGGACAAGGGCGGCAAGGACTACATCAACTGCCCACTCGACAAAGACCAGTACGAGGCTTTCATCCAGGCCCTGCGTGACGGCGAGAAGACCGAGTTCAAGGAGTGGGAGAAGGACACGCCTTACTTCGAAGGCTGCATGCCGATCGAAGTGATGGCGGATCGGGGCGTGGAAACGCTGCGCTTCGGCCCGATGAAGGGTGTCGGCTTGGACAATCCCCGCACCGGGCGCTGGCCCTACGCCGTCGTTCAACTTCGGCAGGACAATGCGCTTGGCACGCTATGGAACATGGTCGGCTTCCAAACCAAGCTGAAACACGGCGAGCAGGCCCGGATCTTCCGCACCATCCCCGGCCTCGAAAACGCAGAATTCGCCAGGCTAGGCGGCATCCACCGTAACAGTTTTATCAATTCACCCAGACTGTTGGACCACGGACTTCGCTTGCAGTCGAAGCCGAACATCCGTTTTGCGGGCCAGATCACCGGCTGCGAGGGCTATGTCGAAAGCGCTGCGGTCGGCCTGATGGTGGCGCGCTTCACGGCGGCAGAGCTGAAGGACGAGAAGCTCGCGCCTCCACCGCCCGAAACTGCACTGGGTGCGTTGCTAGGCCACATTACCGGCGGCGCGGACGCGGAGACGTTCCAGCCCATGAACGTCAACTTCGGCCTCATGCCTCCGCTTGAGGGTCGCTCCAAGAAAGCCGATCGCAAGAAGGCCTATACCAATCGAGCCCGCTCTGCCTTTGCGGACTGGCTTGCGCCGACGCCCGTCACCGAACCGGCCTAAAACTCCATCCGGGAAATCAGCTCGGTCATCCGGAACAATCGGAGGCGGATCTCCTCCGGCACCGTATCGGGCAGCCGCTCCGCGATCTCGTCCCGAGCTTCGAACACACCGGGCTTCACGCGCAGCAAATCCATCGGTTGGTCCGGGAAGCTGCGCGCCTCAATCGTGTGCTGATCCCTGACTTCCAGGCCGCTGTGGCGCGGATCGCTACGTAACCGGATCAGAAGCTCATCGACGCTGGCATGCGATCCTTCGACGATCTGCAGGAAATGCGTGCCGTTGAAGATCAGCAGCCCGGTGATTCCGCTCGCACCGTTCCGCTGAAGAGCGCTTCTTCGAATATCGTCTAAATCGGCTTCTTGGAGGTCGTGACGCGCAAGACTGGTGTACGTCAGGGAAGTGAGGTCCATCAGCGCCCCCGATAGGGTCAAAATGGACACTCACAAGCCCGTAACGTCGGATTGAAGACTCGGTTAACCAAACTGTCCCGAGTCAGGACAAATCCCCTCTAAGTCAGCAAGCGCAGCGCTGCTTTTTCGGAGGCGGAGGCGCGGTCGTCGCGTACTCGGCCGGGGTCAGCCAGCCGTCGTGATTCGCGTCCGCCCCCTGGAACTTGCCGATGGTCTTTCCGGCCCATTCCTCGAAGGTCAGCGATCCGTTGCCGTTGGCGTCGAGTTTCGCAAACGCCTTCCTGCGCGGAGCGAATAGTTCCTCTCCTTCGATCTTGCCGTCCTTGTTCTTATCCGCCCGGCTGAACCTTTTCTCTTCGCGCGACTTGGGCGTGGCTTCCGGCGCTTGGAGTGGCTGGGAAGCATTGAAGAGCGAAGCCGTGGCAGTGCGTGCCGCTGGAGCTTTGGGTAATTGGGGATTTTCGGCAGCCCTCGACTGCCAGACGAAAAACGCGCCGGTCAAAAGCAGAAAACAGGCCGCAGCCCCGGCGAGAAAGCGCGCCACTAGGCACCTCCAAAATACAGGGAGATTCGGCGCGGTTCATGTCCAATGCGGAACCAACGCTGTCAACCGTGCGGAATCGTCCCTCGCAAGCGATGTGCCATCGCGACACCGACGCGCCCAAGACGCCCGCCCGGACGCAGATCGTAAGCCGCCAATGCAGCCAGCACGGTCAAAGGCCTGACCTCACGCGGTTCCCTGCTCGGAACCTCCCGGATCGCCTCTCGCGCAACACCGCAAAGATAATGCCGCGAGTCCGCATCGCTGCAGTGAGTAGCGCCGTCGACGAGAGACCAGAGCGCGCCCGCAGCCTCTGCGTCTTCGGAACGCCCGCCGAGCAGCCGGGCGCCGATGCCGAAGAGAGTCCGGCCCCGCAGCGTCAGACCTTCGACGGCAGGAGCGCTCCAGGGGAATGGCTCCAGCAACGGAAGCCATGCGTCTTCCAGCTTCGACAGCTCGAGACCCGCGATCCCACGTTCGACCAACTGATGTTTGATCGCCCGCAACCGTGGCTCGCCAGCAGGCGGGTCGCCATGATCAAGCTCTTCGAGCCGTTCGCGCCACCAAGCCATGCGGATCGCACCCAAACGAGGGTCGGACGTGGTCGCGACCAAGTCGGCGAATGCCAGATCCAAATTCCAGAGCGTTGCGAAAGCTGGCCTGACATTCGACGGCGTGGCTTCCAGCGCCGTCAGCCGGTCAGGATCTAGCCGTCGATCAGCGATAGCAGACGGCCTTCACCGCCTCCACGACCTCGGACGCCTTGATCAGGGCCATCTTCTCGAGGTTCGCAGCGTAAGGCAGCGGCACGTCGACGTCGGTCACGCGCATCACCGGCGCATCGAGATCGTCGAACCCTTCGGTCATCGCGATTGCGATGATCTCCGAGCTGATCGAGCAGACCGGCCAGCCTTCCTCGACGACCACCATGCGGTTGGTGCGCTTGAGGCTCTCCAGAACCGTGGCCTTGTCGAGCGGGCGCAGCGTGCGCAGGTCGATGACCTCGGCATTGACGCCCTGCCCCATCAGCTCCTGCGCGGCCTCCAGCGCAACGCCAACGCCGATTGAGTAGCTGACGATGGTCACATCCTTGCCCGGACGAACGATGCGCGCCTTGCCGATCGGCAGGACGTAATCGTCCATCTGCGGAACGTCGAAATGCTGTCCATAAAGAAGCTCATTCTCCAGGAAGACCACCGGGTCCTCGCTCCGGATGGCCGCCTTTAGCAAGCCCTTCGCATCGGCCGCGCTGTACGGGCAGATGACGATCAGGCCGGGCACATGCGCATACCAGCTGCCGTAATTCTGGCTGTGCTGCGCGGCGACGCGCGCTGCCGCGCCGTTCGGACCGCGGAACACGATCGGACAACGCATCTGGCCGCCGGACATGTAATTGGTCTTCGCGGCCGAGTTGATGATGTGATCGATAGCCTGCATCGCGAAGTTGAAGGTCATGAACTCGACGATTGGGCGAAGTCCGCCCATGGCCGCGCCTGCGCCGAGCCCCGCGAAGCCATATTCGGTGATCGGCGTATCGACGACACGCTTGGCGCCGAACTCCTGCAGCAGGCCTTGCGTGACCTTGTAGGCGCCCTGGTACTCGGCGACTTCCTCACCCATCACGAAGACGCGCTCGTCGCGGCGCATCTCCTCCGCCATCGCGTCGCGGAGCGCCTCACGCACCGTGACGGGTACCAACGGCGTGCCTTCCGGCACTTCCGGCTCGTCCCGCGTCGCTTCCACATCGGCGACGAGGTCGCGAGCAGCCGTGTCGAACACGTGCGGCGTCGGCGTCGCTTCCGTCTGCTGCGAGGCAGGAACAGGAATGTCCTCGGCGGTTTGCTTCGGCTCAGCCGCTGCCGGCGTAGCAGCAGCAGCCGGAGAAGCATCGCTCACCTGCTCGCCATCGCCCGCCAGGATCGCGATCGGCTCACCGACCTTCACGCCATCCGTGCCTTCGGGCACGAGGATCTTGGCAATCTTGCCTTCGTCGACGGCCTCGAACTCCATCGTCGCCTTGTCGGTCTCGATCTCAGCCAGGATGTCGCCCGATTTGACGTCATCGCCTTCCTTGACCAGCCATTTGGCGAGCGTCCCCTCTTCCATCGTCGGGGACAGCGCAGGCATTTTCAGCTCGACCGGCATCAGTAGCTCTCCACCAGAACGTCCGTGTAGAGCTCGGACGGCGCCGGCTCGGGCGCTTCTTCAGCAAACTTGGCAGCTTCGACCACGATATCTTTGATTTCCTTGTCGATCGCTTTGAGCTCTTCTTCTTTCACGCCGAGCTTCTGCAGCTCCTGCTCGGCGTGGGTGATCGGGTCACGGTTCTCGCGCACCTCCTGCACTTCCTCGCGCGTGCGGTACTTGGCCGGATCGGACATCGAATGGCCGCGATAACGATAGGTCAGGAACTCGACGATGATCGGCCCCTTCCCGCTGCGGGTCCACTCGAGCGCCACGTCGGCCGCGCCGCGGACCGCTAGCACGTCCATGCCGTCGACCTGCAAGCCCGGAATGCGGTGCGCCTGGCCGCGCCGGAAGAGCTCCGGCTCAGCCGATGAGCGCTGGATCGACGTGCCCATCGCATATCTGTTGTTCTCGACGGCGAAGATCACCGGCAGGTCCCAGAGCTTGGCCATGTTGAAGGCCTCGTAGACCTGGCCCTGGTTCACCGCCCCGTCCCCAAGATAGGTCAGGCAGACGCCGCCATCCTCCGAATATTTGTGTTTGAAGGCCAGACCGGTCCCCAGCGGCACCTGGGCGCCGACAATGCCGTGGCCGCCGTAGAAGCCGTGATCGACACTGAACATGTGCATCGACCCGCCCTTGCCCTTCGAGATGCCTGCCGCTCGCCCCGTCAGCTCCGCCATGATCACCTTCGGGTCGATGCCATAGGCCAGCATGTGCCCGTGATCGCGATAGCCCGTGATGACGCTGTCCTTGCCGACAGTCATCGCGGACTGCAGTCCAACCGCGACCGCTTCCTGCCCGATGTACAGGTGGCAGAAGCCGCCGATCAGGCCGAGGCCGTAGAGCTGTCCCGCCCGCTCCTCGAAGCGGCGGATCAGCAGCATCTCGCGGTAGAGCTGCAGCAGCTCTTCCTTCGACGCATTGTAACGTTGCGGTTGTGCCGGGCGCTCGATCTGGGGCTCGGCTGCAGTTGTAACGGGGGCTTTCTTCGCGGGACGCGCCACGACGACCTCTCTCCTCTAAGCGGGCGGGTCTATAGGAGCGACCTGCCGCGGGAAGCAATGGTCAGTCGCCAGCCACTAGCGCCGCGATCATCCATTTCCCGTCGCGCTTCTCCAAAATCATCCGATAATAAGCTGGATTGTAGAGTTCGTCCGCGGACAGCCAGCCCTCCCGGCCGTCCTGCAATCGCACCTTCGTCTGCTTTGCATTGCTCTGGTCGACGGCCTTCACGACGTCCCAGGCGAGGGTGGCCTTTGTCGCGCTCGCCAGAGCGGGGCCGCTGCGCAGCTTCGCGCCGGGGGAAACCACCACGAATTTGTCGAACAGGTCCTCGGCCTCATCTGGATCGAACTGCATCGTCAGCGACGGGATGACGTAATTGCCATCGGACTCGGCACAACCGAGCTTCAGCATCTTCGTAAGCAGGGGCCACAACTCACTCGTGGCAGGCGCGTTCAGTCCCCAGGTCTCGGCAAAGGCCTTCGGGCCGCTCTCTCCTCCGAAGTTCACCAGCACATCAGGCGCCAGCATGGCGACCAGCGCCTTGCCGTCTCTCTTGGCGACCGCCTGCTCCAGTCGAGCGCGGAGCGCAGCAACGGCCGGCACGGACTTGCACTCGTCGAAGGGCGGAAGTTTAGCCGGAAGCGCCTCAGCGGAAGAAGGAGACGCCAGCAAAGCGGCGATGCAGAGGGCGAAGACCCTCATCGCTCAGTCGAGCGGAATGATCACCTCGTCGGGACGCACGAGGCCCAAGTCCTTGCGAACCAGCTCATCCGCCATGTCGGGATCGGCCTTGCGCGGATCGAGCAAAGCGGAGCGGTGCCGCATCTGCGCGCGCTGCGTCTCGAGCTGCGCCAGCTCAGCTTTGCGCTCCTGAAGCGCGCGGTGATAGCCGCCCCAAGCCAGGATGCCGTTCGGCCCGGCGATCGCGTGACCGGCGAAGGTGCCGACGACGATCAGCGCCAGCGCCGGCATTGCCGCACGCCTGATCAGCTGAAATATCGGTTTCTTCCCCCGCATGACGTCATCAGGAGAATCACGAAGGACTCGTCAAAGCAAGTGAAAAGAATGATTTGGTGGATATTGCGGGGATAAACTTGTGGATCGGGCGGTATCCGATTGCTTCGAAGGGACGTTCCGATTGCTTGCAAGGCTCGCTTTACTGCTGGTGACCGTCACCTCGGCCAGTCCTGCATCGGCCGATCCCGCCGATCTCAAGGACTTCGGCCTCGTCTGCTTTTGCACGTCGAAAGTCGCAACGCCGCACCGCCTCGTCAACACGGGAAATAACGGCCGCATCCTCCTGCTGGCTCGCAATGGCGTCACGAAGTCGCAAATCACCGCTGCTGGTGAGACAGTGTCGGATCGCCAGCTTCAGGAGCTTCGCGACTGGGGCCTGCTCAGAGCGGAGAACGGCCGCGTCATCACATCCTTCCCAATCCTCGGATCGAACGAGATGACCGCACTGCGCGCTCGCCTCGAGCCCATTGGCGCACAGCTGAGCCGGAAAATCACCCCTGACCTCAAAGTGGTAGAAGCCGAACTTGGGAGACGCGGCCAATCCCAATCCGCCGAAGCTGTGCTCTTTGCCTACATCCTCGACGGGCTGACCTGGCGCGCGCTCGACACAGCTCATGCCTTGCCGTCTCAGGAGATCGACGCCGCCCATCCTTATTGGAACGGGACCTTCTGGGCGGTTTACCCCAAGCAGGACAATATGCCGGGGACCAACTCTCAGCTCACCGGCAATCGTGAACTCCGAATGATGTGGACGCCTCCGGTCCTTTCATGGTTCGATCGAGTGAAGGACGGACCCGTCTCCAACGCAGTTCTCGTCCGTGAGACGTCAGCAGACCCGATCTACATCCACGGGCAGCGGGTCGGCCAGGCCATCGCTACCGCTGTTACGGCCGCCAGGCTGGATGACGTCATCGCGTCAGCCGACCCGAAGCAGCGCATCCTCATCGCTACGCATGAGCTGATCTGGATGCTTCTTGATCGCGCCAATCGCGACCTCGGCATTAAGCCCCCGACGGTGCTAAAGACCGGAGCGCGATCCCTCGGCGAGGTCACGCCCTTGATCGTGATCAGCGAGCGGCCCGGTAAGCCTTGAGCGCCGCCCGTCCCGGATAGCGTGCGGATTCGCCTAGCTCTTCTTCGATCCGCAGCAGTTGGTTGTACTTCGCCGTCCGGTCCGATCGTGCGAGGCTGCCGGTCTTGATCTGGCCGCAGCTCAGCGCGACCGCGAGGTCGGCAATCGTCGAATCCTCGGTCTCGCCCGAACGGTGCGACATCACCGCCGTGTACGCGTTGGTCTGCGCCAGGCGCACCGCCTGGATCGTCTCGGTCAGCGTGCCGATCTGGTTGACCTTGATCAGGATCGAATTGGCGATCCCATCGTCGATGCCCTTCTGCAGGCGCTCGACATTGGTCACGAACAGATCATCGCCGACGAGCTGGACGCGGTCACCCAGACGCTCAGTCAACGCCTTCCATCCTTGCCAATCATCCTCGGCCATCCCGTCCTCAATCGAGGCAATCGGATAGTTGGCCGCCAGATCTGCAAGGAAATCGGCATTCTCTGCCGAGGACAGGGTCTTCCCCTCGCCAGTCATGCGATAGGCGCCGTCTTTGAAATATTCGCTTGCGGCGCAGTCGAGCGCCAGCAGGACGTCCTCGCCGAGCTTGTAGCCGGCAGCGCTCACCGCTTTCTCGATGTAATCCAGCCCTTCGCGCGCCGAATTCACCGCCGGCGCAAATCCGCCTTCATCGCCGACCGATGTCGAAAGCCCCGCCTGGTGCAGCGCACTCTTCAGCGCGTGGAAGATCTCGGCCCCGCAACGGAGTGCTTCAGCAAAGTTCGGCGCGCCGACGGGCATCACCATGAATTCCTGGAAGTCGATGCCATTGTCAGCATGAACACCGCCGTTGAGGATGTTCATCATCGGCACCGGCAGCAGGTTGGAATCGACCCCACCGACATAGCGATAAAGCGGAAGCCCGATCGCATCCGCTGTAGCCCGCGCGGTCGCCAGACTCACGCCCAGGATCGCATTGGCGCCGAGCCGTCCCTTATTCTCCGTCCCATCGAGCGCGAGCATCGCCGCGTCGATCTCCGCCTGGTCTTCGGCGTCGAGGCCGATCACCTCGTCCGCAATCTCGCCATTGACGGCGTCGACCGCCTTGCCAACGCCCTTCCCACCCCAGCGGCTCTTGTCGCCGTCGCGAAGCTCGACCGCCTCGTGTGCCCCGGTCGAAGCGCCCGAAGGCACCGCCGCGCGGCCCAGGCTTCCGTCTTCGAGCGTGACGTCGACTTCGATGGTCGGATTTCCGCGGCTGTCGAGGATCTGGCGGGCGTGAACGTCGACGATCAGGGTCATGGCCTTCTTTCTTGCGGAAACGTAATGATATTGGTGGATGGTTGGGCGTATAAGCGCGGCGGCTGAGCGTGCAACTTTCCGCGCCGAACGCCGGAACGAAGGCTGCTCGCCCCGGGTTCAGGGCAGCGAAGGAGAACTGGCCATGAGTGACGACAGGACTGCTGCTTTGCCCGACGGAACGGACACGGTGATCGAAGGTGCCGCAAACACCGACACCACGGGCGGGACTGCCACCACGGAGGATAACGCATTGGTAGCGCAACCAGATTCAACGTCGAGCGGCAGCCGTAGTGGCGGCTCGGATCGCGGTCTTGCCGATCGCTTCCGCGAAGGCCGGGAGCAATTCGCAAGCCAGGCCGGCGAACGCACCCGCGGCCTCGTGACCCACGGTCTTGAGCGGACCAGCGAGGCGCTTGCCAATGTCGCCAAGGCTGTTGGCGACACTGCGCCCGGCATCGAAGAGCGGCTCGGCTCTGAGTACGGCGACTATGCTCGCCGCGCAGCCGGAGCGATCGAGAATGCCGCCAATTCGATTGCTGCCAAGGATCCGGACGAGCTGATCGAGGACACACGGACCTTCGTCCGCAACTCGCCGGGCATTGCGCTCGCGGGCGCCGCGGTCGTCGGGTTTGTCGTTGCTCGACTGCTCAAGACGGGCCTTGCACCCGACAACGGCGAAGCCGACGACGCCTGATGCTCAAGCCTGTCGACCCCGGACCCGAGCCGGCTGAACGCCCGATCGGTGAGCTCGTCCACGAGCTCATCGAGGACGGCAAAGCCTACGCCCGTGCCGAGGTCGGCCTGCTTAAGGCCATCGCCACCGCCAAGGGCAAGGCGCTCATCTTGCCGGCGATCCTGTTCGGAATCGCATTCATCCTCTCGCTCGCCGGCGTCACGGCGCTTGCGGTCGGGGTGGTAATTGCGCTGTCGAAGTTCATCGGGCCACTGGCCGCCGGCTTCATCGGGCTGCTGATCTTCGCCGCCATCGCCGGTCTTCTAGGCTGGTACGGAGCGCAACGCTTGAGCCGTGACCTATGACGGATTCGCCCCAGGTTGCAGCGGCCCGGATCGAGGTCGAGCGCTCGCGCGCCCGGGTGATGGCAACCGCGCAGGAGCTTCAGGAGCGCCTGAGCCCCAAGGTCCTCGCCAAGAACACTTGGCAGGGCGCTAAGGAAAAGGGCGCGGACCTGGCCGAGGATGCAGTCGACGCGGTCCGCACACGGCCGCTCGCAGCGACAGGGATCGTAGCCGCGCTGACGATGTTTCTAGCCAGGGAGCCGCTGATCGATCTCGCGAAGAATCTCGTCGGCGGCGCGAAGGACAAACGTAAGGCGCGCAGGGCCCGCAAGAAGCCGGCGCAGAAAACGGAAGATACGGAGGTAGTGTGATGAGTGACGACCGTACCAGCCAGACCGAAGCCACGTCGGGCCGGGCAGGAAGCCGCCAGCGTGCGATCGAAGCCTATGAAGGCGCGCGCGACCAGGTGACCGGAACGCTGAGCGAAGCGCCCCTCATCGCTCTTGCCGGCGGGATCGCCGCCGGTGCGCTGATCGCCGCCCTACTTCCCCGAACTCAAGCCGAGACCAAGGCTATCCGTCCGACGGCTCGCCGTGTGAAGCAGAGCGCTAAGGCCGCGTTCGAAGCCGCCCGCGAAACTGGCACCGATCGCCTCAATGAGCTTGGCATCAATCGCCAGAAGGGTGAGGAAACGATCCGTTCGCTCCTGCAGGGCGTCACTGACGCGGCAAAGGCGTCAGGCCAGGCTGCATACGACGCCGCCCGCAAAGGCTGACGCAGGCGCGCAAATCCTGCTAGCGGGGCCGGCATGAGCAAGCTTCACCTCGTGTTCGGAGGCCGGGTCAAGGACCCGCAAGGCCTCGACTTCGATCTCAACACCGTCGACGTCGTCGGTATCTACGACAACTATGCCGACGCCGAAGACGCCTGGCGCGGAGCGGCACAGCGGACCGTCGACGATGCCGAGATGCGCTACGTCGTCGTCCACCTGCATCGCCTCCTCGAACCGGAAGGCGAAGGGATCAAGCGGCCGAAGCAGTCTGCGGGCTAAGCTTTACGGTAATGCCAGAGCAACAGTGGGCGCTGTAGCAGCAGGCCCGCGGCGAAGCCGCCGATGTGCGCCGGGGTTGCGAGCAGGTAGCCCTGCCCGCCTGCGAGCCAGCCCATCATCATCTGCAGGATGATCCAGGCGACCATCAGCCACACGACGTTGATTGTCCGGTTGAGGCCAGCATGGTTGGTGAATGGCTTCGGCCGTCCAAAGCTAAGCGCGAAAGCGCCGATCACCGCGCTGATCGCGCCGCTCGCCCCGACCATCGGGACGACGGATAGCGGGCTCGATACCCATTGAAGCAGCGCCGACGTGTATGCGCCCACCAGATACAGGATGATCAGGATTGTGCGTCCCAGCACTCGCTCCACCTGCGTCCCGCACCAGACGAAGATCAGCAGGTTGAAGGCAAGGTGCAGCAATCCGCCATGCACCAAAGTCGCCGAGAAGGGCGTCAGGAAAGCCGGAATGGAGCCTGGAACAGAGACGACCCCGCTGAACTTGGCCGGGATGAAGCCAAGCATGATCGCAACCCGGTCCGAAAAACCGGTGATTGCGGCCAGCAGCCAGGCAAGCGCCGTTACAGCGCTGATCGCAACCGTTGCAGTGCGTGGGATCCGATCCATCGTCTGGATCAGACGAATTCGATTTTCTTGATCTCGTAGTAGCGGTCGCCGGACGGGGTCGAGACCTCGACCTCCTCCCCGACCGTGCGGCCGATCAGGGCGCGGCCAAGCGGCGAATTGTAGCTGATGCGGCCTTGGTTGGCGTCAGCTTCGACCTGGCCGACAAGCTGGTACTTCACTTTCTTATCGTCCTCGTCGAGCAGGCTGACGGTCGCGCCGAACACGACCTTGTCGCCGGACAGCGTCGTCGGATCGATGACCATCGCGCGGCTGAGGCGGTCCTCGAGATCGGCAATCGTCGCCTCGATCTGGCCCTGGCGCTCCTTGGCAGCGTGATATTCCGCATTCTCGCTGAGGTCGCCATGGGCACGCGCTTCCTCGATCGCTTCCACAATCGCAGGGCGCTCTTCGACCTTCAGCCGCCGCAGATCGTCGGTCAGCTTGCGGTATCCCTCGGCCAGCATCGGCACCTTTTCGGCACTCGCCATTTTACAAAACCCTTTTCAATGCTCTGCTCAGACGCGCTGCGATAAGCGCGCTGATCCAATGCAGAATGTCGGTGGAAGCTCTTCTAGGCGGCGGAATAATAGGATTGGAGCGACGCGACTTCAAGCGCGTGCCCCCTGACCGCCTCGATAGCGTGTGCCGCCGCGAGACTTGCCGCCGCAGTCGTGAAGTACGGCACCTTCCGCTGCAGCGCCGTCGCACGGATCGAATGACTGTCCTTCAGCGACTGCCAGCCCTCGGTGGTGTTGAAGACCAAAGCTACGTCTCCATCGAGCAGACGGTCGACGATGTGCGGCCGCCCCTGAGCGACCTTGTTCACCTTCTCGACCGGTACGCCCTTGGACGCGAGATGATCTGCCGTTCCGCCCGTCGCGATGATCTTGAAACCGAGTTCGACCATCTTCTGCGCGGCGGGAACGATATTGTCCTTGTCCGCATCCTTGACCGAGATGAAGGCCGTCCCTCCCTGCGGCAGGATCATGCCGGCGCCGAGCAAGGCTTTGGCGAACGCGATGTCGAAATCTCTATCAATTCCCATGACTTCGCCGGTGCTCTTCATTTCCGGTCCGAGAACAGGATCGGTCCCCGGGAACCGAGCGAACGGGAAGACGGATTCCTTCACCGCGATGTAGCTTTCGATCCGCCGGATTTCGCCCAACTTGCTCAGCGGCTCTCCAGCCATGACAAGCGCAGCCATTTTCGCGACAGGCGTTCCAATCGCCTTCGCGACAAACGGAACGGTCCGCGAGGCGCGCGGATTCACCTCGATCAGGTAGACCTCGCCATCCTTCACTGCGAACTGGACGTTCATCAGACCTTTGACCTTGAGCGCCAGAGCTAGCTCTCGTGCCTGCCGCTCGATCTCGCGGACGATATCGGCACCCAAGCTATAGGGCGGAATGGAACAGGCGCTGTCGCCCGAGTGCACGCCCGCTTCCTCGATATGCTGGAGCACGCCGCAGACCACGACGTCAGTCCCGTCGCAGATGGCGTCGACGTCAACCTCGATCGCGTCGCGGAGGTACCGGTCAATCAGGACCGGCGCCGATCCCGACACCTGCACCGCGGTCGCTATGTAGTGATCCAGCTGCTGGGGCCCGTCGACGATCTCCATGCCGCGTCCGCCAAGGACGTAAGAGGGCCGCAGAAGCACCGGATATCCGATCCGCTCCGCCACGCGCAGCGCCTCGTCCCGGCTGCGCGCAATGCCGTTGGCAGGCTGCTTGAGGTTCAACTTCTGGACCAAAGTCGCGAACCGCTCGCGGTCCTCCGCCAGGTCGATGCTGTCCGGCGAAGTCCCAAGAATCGGCACGCCTGCGGCCTGTAGCTCAGCGGCCAGCTTCAGCGGCGTCTGCCCACCCAACTGGACGATGACGCCCAGGAGCTCGCCCTTCTCCTGCTCGCGACGCACGATCTCGAGCACGTCCTCTGACGTCAGCGGTTCGAAATAAAGCCGATCAGAAGTGTCCGGGTCGGTCGACACGGTCTCCGGATTGCAGTTGACCATGATGGTCTCGAAGCCCGCACCCTTCTGCTCACCCCGGTCGCGGCCAAGCGCGAAAGCAGCATGGCAGCAGCAATAGTCGAACTCGATTCCCTGCCCGATCCGGTTCGGGCCGCCGCCCAGGATCATGATCTTGCGCCGGTCGCTGACCTTCGCCTCGTCCTCCGGCTCGCCGAACAGTGGCGCCTCATAGGTCGAATAGAGATAGGGCGTGGTGGCGTCGAACTCGGCGGCGCAGCTGTCGATGCGCTTGAACACCGGTCGTACGCCCAGCTTCACCCGGTGAGCACGTGCCTCAGCCTCGGTGATCCCGCCCGTCATTGCCTTGATCGCGGTGTGCACGACGCCTCCGCCCGCAGCGACAGCCTCGCTCATTCCGCGCTCGACATGCGCCGATCGAAGCGCCAGCTGAGCCAACCGCGCATCCGAAAATCCCATCCCCTTGAGCCGCCGCATGCCGCGCGCATCGCTCGGCAGGCCATTGGCGCGGACTTGCTCTTCCGCGCGAACGATTTCCTCCAGGCGCCGGAGGAACCACGGATCGAAGCCCGCAATGTCGTTGATCCGCTCGACGGTGAATCCTTGACGCAACGCCTCAGCGGCAACCAGCAGCCGATCCGGTGTAGCTCGTGCCAACAGCGTCTCGATCGCCGTGGGGTCCGCACCTTCAAGCTCCCGCACCCGGTCCAGCCCGCAAAGCCCAACCTCAAGGCCGCGCAACGCCTTCTGCAGGCTCTCCGCGAAGTTACGGCCGACCGCCATCACCTCGCCCACCGACTTCATCGCGGTCGACAGCAGGGGCTCGGCGCCCTTGAACTTCTCGAACGCGAAGCGCGGCACCTTGGTCACGACATAGTCGATGGTCGGCTCGAAGCTGGCCGGAGTCGCGCCGCCCGTGATGTCATTCGCGATCTCGTCGAGCGTGTATCCGACAGCCAGGCGAGCAGCGACCTTAGCGATCGGGAAGCCCGTTGCCTTCGAAGCCAGCGCCGATGAACGCGAGACGCGCGGATTCATCTCGATCACGACCATCCGGCCATTCTTCGGATTGACTGCGAACTGAACGTTGGAACCGCCTGTTTCAACGCCGATTTCCCGGAGCACAGCAATCGAAGCCGAGCGCATCCGCTGATATTCCTTGTCGGTCAGCGTGAGCGCCGGCGCGACCGTGATCGAGTCACCTGTATGCACGCCCATCGGGTCGATGTTCTCGATCGAGCAGATGATGATGGCATTGTCCGCACGGTCGCGGACCACCTCCATCTCATATTCCTTCCAACCGACGAGGCTCTCGTCGATCAGCACTTCGGTCGTCGGGGATGCCTCCAGGCCCGTCCGGACGAAATGCTCATATTCGTCGCGGTTGTACGCGATGCCGCCGCCGGTGCCGCCGAGCGTGAAACTCGGCCGGATGACCGCCGGAAGACCGACATTCTCCAGCGCGACCGCAGCTTCCTCCATCGTATGGACGATGGCCGAGCGCGGACTCTCGAGGCCGATCTTGTCCATCGCATCGCGGAACTTCTGCCGGTCCTCGGCCTTCTCGATCGCCTGCGCGTTCGCCCCGATCAGCTCGATCCCGAGCCTATCCAGCGTCCCGTCCTTGTAGAGCCCGAGCGCCGTATTGAGGCCCGTCTGGCCCCCCATGGTCGGGAGCACGGCATCAGGCCGCTCCTTCTCCAAGATCTTGGCCACGATCGCGGGCGTGATCGGCTCGATATAGGTGGAGTCCGCCAGCTCCGGGTCGGTCATGATCGTCGCCGGGTTCGAATTCACGACGATGACGCGATAGCCCTCCGCTTTCAGCGCCTTGACCGCCTGGCTGCCCGAATAGTCGAACTCGGCCGCCTGGCCGATGACGATCGGCCCCGCGCCGATGATCAGGATGGAGGAGATGTCGGTGCGCTTGGGCATCAGCTCTTCGGACTTTCGGCAGGTTGTTCGTTGACGGCGTTGATGACGACGAGCGTCAGATGATTGCGGCGCGCCCACTGATAGACGCAGTGGCGCTGCTCCGGCTTCGGCGCGACGCGATAGAGAAACAGCAGGCGCTTTTCCTCCGCCTCCTGAACCACTTCGCCGTAGGTCAGGCCGCAGCCCAGCGCGACTTCGTTGAGCTGGTCAGTCGTGTGCAGCTGGGCCGTCGCGCAGCCTGCGAGCGCAGCGACTAATCCTAACAGCGTGTAAGTGCGGATCAGGCGCATCTACTGCTCGTTCCCGGGAAATTGTTCATTACCAACGAACCCGAGCTTGAGTGCGGATTTGCCCTTTAGAATTTCCGCAAGCGCACAGTTTACAGCCTTGTAGTCCGCTGTGGGCTCCGGCTGCATCGTGACCTGTTCGTCGCCAAGCAACTTCAAAGTGTTCCGTGGTAAGCCGCACCTGTCCGCGATGCTATCGAGCTTAGCCTGATTTTGCTGTCGAAGGGTCACGGGCGGCTTCGACGGAGCTTGGCACGCTCCAAAAAGACCCAGCGCGGCGAATGTAGCTCCGAGCCGAGCCCTCATTTCGCCCCCGGGAACATCGACGCGACGCTCAAATTCGCGACCGCAGGCGCCGTGACATTGCAGCTCTTCGCCGCGCCCTTCACAACATAAGCGACCTGCTTCTCGACCTTGCTTCGGAGGTAGCGGCCGGGTGTCTTGCTGGTCTCGATTTCGCTGAACGCGACCGGAGCGCAGTTGCGGAAGCCCGCCATCACCCGCACCCAGCCTTTGCTGTGCTCCACGCTGAGGACGAGATCGCCGGACGTGAACCCAGCCTCGCACTGGTCCACCGTGCACGGGTCGGAGCCTGACCACAGCTGCCGCGCATAATGCCACTGCCCGGGGGGCAGCTGGAACAGATCGTCGGGCCGATAGACTGTCGGCGCCTTGCTGGCGTCGATGGCTTCGATGTGCTGCGCGAACACAGGCGCCGCGATCAGCGCAGCGGACAGAAGAATATAACGAAGATGCATCTCACACCTCCTTCGTGATCGAGTTCACGAATTTCTCGAACAGATAGAAACTGTCCTGAGGACCCGGGGAGGCCTCCGGGTGATACTGCACGCTGAACGCGGGGCGGTCAGTCAGTTCAATTCCGCAATTGCTGCCGTCGAACAGCGACACGTGCGTCTCGCGCACGTTATCGGGGAGCCCTTCTCGCTCGACCGCAAACCCGTGGTTCATGGATGTGATTTCGACCTGCCCGTCCGCGAGCCGCTTCACAGGATGGTTGGCGCCGCGATGCCCCTGGAACATCTTGCTCGTCTGCCCGCCGACCGCGAGCGCGAGCATCTGGTGGCCGAGGCAAATGCCGAAGAGCGGCTTCTTGGTCTCCAGCATCTGCCGGATAACTGGCACCGCATATGCGCCCGTCGCCGCGGGATCGCCCGGCCCATTCGACAGGAAGAAACCGTCCGGCTCGTGCGCCATGATCTCGTCGAACGTCGCCGTCGCGGGGACGACCGTCACCCGCGCACCAGCCTCGACTAGGTTGCGGAAGATATTGCGCTTGTTCCCGTAATCGACGGCAACGACATGCGGCCGGTTTTCGTCCTGCGGCCCGAGCTCGTAGCCCTGCCCCCAATTCCACTTGCCGCCCGTCCACCGCTCGACCTGAAGCCGGCTGACGTCCTTGGCCAGGTCCATGCCTTCGAGACCCGGCCATTCCGCCGCCAGGTTCTGAAGCTTCTCCAGGTCGAACTTTCCGTCCGCATGATGTGCAATGGCAATCGTCGGTGGTCCTTCCGCGCGCACCAGCCTGGTCAGCGCGCGGGTGTCGACGCCGGCAATGCCGATGCGGTCCCACTTCGCCATCCACTCGGCAAAGCCCTGGTTCGCGCGATAGTTGCTCGGCTCGGTAACGACTTCGCGCACCAGCGCGCCGAGCGCATGCGCCTCGCCAGCTTCGACGTCCTCGTCGTTCGCGCCGACGTTGCCGATGTGCGGGAAGGTGAAGGCGATGACCTGCTTCGCGTAGGAAGGATCGGTCATCACTTCCTGGTAGCCAGTCATCGACGTGTTGAAACAAAGCTCACCGACAGCTTCACCTTCGGCGCCGAACCCCTGGCCCCAGATCACGCGCCCATCGGCGAACACTATGACTCCCGTCGCGCCCTCAGGAGGGGACGCGTGCAGGGGTCGTACGTCGGCCATGGGCGGTGGAGCCTTCCGTCTAGGGTTTCCAGCGATGTCGCTAAGGCATTGCCGCTATGCGCATTAACCCTCCGGGTCAACGTCTGGTCAGGCACGAAATGCGCCGCTAGGGCTGGTCGTTTCCCGATAGAGACGAGACGATGATCCGCGACGACATCAAAGCTGCGACCATTGCCGCGATGAAAGGCGGCGACAAGGAGACCACTTCGACGCTTCGCCTGGTGCAGGCGGCGATCAAGAATCGCGACATCGAAGCGCGCACCGGCGGCGCGCCTGCGGACGACAATGCGCTCGTCACCGAAGTCCTTCAGAAGATGATCAAGCAGCGCCGCGAATCGGCGGAGGTGTACCGCAAGGGAAACCGCGAGGACCGCGCCGCCGCTGAAGAGGCTGAGATCACAGTCATTGAGCGCTTCCTGCCCCAGCAGCTCAGCGACGATGAGGCACAGGCGAAAATTCGCGAAATCATCGCCGAGACTGGCGCCTCCTCGATGAAGGACATGGGACGAGTCATGGCGCTGGTGAAAGAGCGCCTCGGCCCGTCCATCGAGCCGGCACGCGCCAGCGCACTGGTTAAAGCAACGCTGGCCTAAGATCGCCGAGGTTCAGGCCCCCTTTGGCACTGGCGAGCAATGCTCGTTCACGATGAGCCAATTGCCAGCCTGATCCTTTTGGAACACGTCGGTGCAGCGAACGCTGGAGTTGTTGGCCGGCGTCGTGGTGCTGGTCATGTCCCAGGTTCCGCTCATCACGAAGACGTCCGGCGACAGGATCTGGATCTTGCGTTCCACCTCCTTCGCGCCGTCAAGCTTGAACGAGACGAACGTGTCCTGGCGCTTGTCGAACTCTGCGCGGTCCCTGTTCAATGTCGGCTCGGCATAGTCGTAGGCTAGGACCGATGGCGCATAGAGCGCCTTCACTTTCGCCGCGTCCGTCGACTTCCATGCGTCAATCGTTGAGTCGGCGACTTTCGCGGCATCGGCGTCTGAAAGGGTCGCCTGCGAACTTGCAGTCTCGTTCGAGGCTTCGGGTTTGTTGCAGGCCGTAGCAGCGACGGTGAGAAGGACCATTGCGGTCATCGGCACGAACTTCATGATCATGCTCCTGTAAGGCTCGGAGGAACGCAGACAGGCTGAAGGCGCCGACCGTATAGCGGATTTCGTTTCTCTTCCGAAAGGAAATCACCCAGCGCAAGGCATGAAAAAGGCCCCGCCGCACAATGCGGCGGAGCCGAATAAGCTTTACTGACGACTATCTGGCCGCGGCGGCCGGCGTCCCGGCGCTTCCGGCCCCTGCGAGCCCGGTGAAGCCTTCCATGACGAGCTCATACAGCATGATCGCCAACGCCGTGGCGAGCGCGCCTGCCGCACCCATCTGGAGATTGCCGGCGACGGCCGTAAGCTGGGCACCGATTGCCGGGATGGTTCCGAGCGCGGTTCCGACGATCGGCAATGCAATCACGAGCGCCGCGAGCAAGACCATCCGCTCTCTCGGTACGGCCAGGCCAGCAACGAGGCCGAGCACGACAAGAACCAACGGCACATTCATCATGCTGAGCGCAACAAATCCGGCCACAATCGCAAGTATGATGTAGCAAGCGCGGGCAAGCCCGCCGATCTTCTTCAGCATAGTTCCCTCCCCTTGGTGGCTCCGCTCAGCGATCTGCCGCCGCTGTGTGCCGGAACGCGTAGAGATTAACCCTATTTGCTTCGTTTCGTGCATGGAATGAATCGAGCTAAATCAAACCCTTGCCGGCTTTCGTCGCCAACAACGCGATTCGCCACCTGTGGATAACTCGCCCCCGCGCGCTTGCGGGCCCGTGAGTCGCAGTGCAACACACTGACTTCCTTAGATGACGCTGTCGCCTGCCTTCCTCGACGAGCTTCGCGCTCGAACGGTCCTGTCGGCTGTCATCGCGCCGTCGGTGAAGCTGATCCGCGCGGGCCGAGAATGGAAGGCCTGCTGCCCCTTCCATAACGAGAAGACGCCAAGCTTCACGGTCAACGACGACAAGGGTTTCTATCACTGCTTCGGCTGCGGCGCGCACGGCGACGCGATCCGCTTCCTGACCGACAATCGTGGCATGCAGTTCATGGACGCGGTGAAGGAGCTCTCGGCCAAGGCCGGCCTCGAAGTCCCCGCGCCTGATCCTCAGGCCCGCGAACGCGCCGAACGCACATCGACCCTTACCGACGTGATGGGTGAAGTCGCCAAATGGTACGCCGAGCAGCTGCAGGGCATCGGCGGCGCGGACGCTCGTGAGTATCTGAAGCGCCGCGGCATCGATCAGCAGACCGTTGTGCGGTTCGGAATGGGTCTGGCACCCGACAGCCGGACGGCCCTGAAGCGCGCCCTATCGCACATCGAGGAATCGAAACTCGTAGATACCGGCATGCTCATCAGGCCAGAGGAGTCGGGCAAGGAAACCTACGATCGCTTCCGCGGCCGCCTGATGATCCCGATCCGCGACCCTCGCGGTCGCGTCATCGGCTTCGGCGGACGCATCCTTGGCGAGGGCGAGCCGAAGTACCTCAACTCCCCTGACACGCCCCTCTTCGACAAGGGGCGGACGCTCTACAACATCGACCGCGCCAGCCCCGCGAGCCGCTCCGCCATGCGCCTGATCGTCGTCGAGGGCTACATGGACGTGATCGCCCTCGACCGTGCCGGCATTTCCGAAGCGGTTGCGCCGAACGGCACCGCAGTCACAGAGGCGCAGCTCGAGCGCATGTGGCGGCTCGATCCGTCGCCGATCATGTGCTTCGACGGCGACAGCGCTGGCCGCAAGGCCGCGATCCGCGCGGCACTGCGCGCCCTGCCCCACATCACACCCGAGCGCACGCTGCGCTTCATCGAGCTTCCGGCGGGCCAGGACCCGGATGACGTCATCCGCAACGGCGGCCGCGAGGCAATGGAAGAGCTTCTCGCCAATCCGGAGCCGCTCGACGCCCGCCTCTGGCGCCACGAGCTGGAGGCGGAGCCGCTCAACACGCCCGAAGCCTGGGCCGGCCTCAAGCAGCGCCTCATCACCCACGCCTCCACCATCGGCCATGCAGACCTCAGCCGCATCTATCGCGAGGACTGGCTCAACCGCTTCTACGAGCTACGCCGCCCGCAGCAGGCGCAGGGTCAGCAGCGCCCCGCCTTCACCCCGCGCCGCGGCACCTTCAAGAACGGCCGCTTCGTCCCGCCGACGCCGCCCGTCGGCGGCGAAGCCCGCGCCATTGCCTCAAGCGGGATTGACGCACCGACGGCCCGCGCGCTCATCCTCGGTTTCGCCAATTTTCCGGAGGAATTGCCCGCCCATTGCGAGCAGCTCGCCTCCCTCCCCATCTCGGACAAAGGCACCGCGCAGATCCGCGACGAGCTGGTCAACGCGGCCTTCTCCGGCGCCGCGCTTGATCAGGGCGCCCTTCACACCATATTGGGCAACGATGGAGCAACGGGCGGTAAAGGCCCACGCGCCATGGGCTTTTCCTTCACCCGACGCGACAGCGACCCGGACCGCGCCCGAAGCGATCTGGCTGCAGCGGTAGAGATCATCTCCGCGGCGGAGGAAGTCGAGAAGGCCCTTGTAAGTGCAACGGAACGGCTGATGCAGGACACCACTGAGGAAGCCTTTGAAGAACAGCAGCGCCTGAAGCAGGCGCAACAGGAACTCAAGCAGAGGCTGGCAGAACTTGCCGGCACTGACTAAGCGGCGGAACAACATGGCGAAAAACGAAGCAACAGAAGTCGAAACGGCGGAAGCGGGCGATGCCCCCCTGCTCGACCTCAACGACGCGTCGATCAAGAAGCTGATCGCCCGTGCCAAGAAGCGCGGCATCATCACCGTCGACGAGCTGAACGAGGCCCTGCCCTCCGACCAAATGTCCCCCGACCAGATCGAGGACGTCATGTCCGCGCTCAACGAAATGGGCGTGCAGGTCGTCGAGAGCGCTGAGGACAGCGAGGACGACGACGAGGACAAGGACAGCGACAGCGGCACCGAGGACGAGGTCGATCCGCTTGACGACGGCGGCCCCCGCCCGGCTGCTGCGACCAAGAAGGAACCGACCGACCGCACCGACGACCCGGTCCGCATGTACCTGCGGGAGATGGGCGCCGTTGAGCTCCTGTCGCGTGAGGGCGAGATCGCCATCGCCAAGCGCATCGAGGCCGGCCGCGACACCATGATCTGGGGCCTCTGCGAAAGCCCGATCACCTTCAACGCCATCATCGGCTGGTCCAACGCCCTCAACGAAGGCCGCATGCAGCTGCGCGAGATCATCGATCTCGAAGCCATGCTGTCCAAGGGCCCGACTGCCGAGCAGCTGACCGAGGCCGAGGAAGGCGGCGAAGGCGCCGAGGGCGAGATCAGCGAGAAGAACGCCGGCCCGACCATCAAGGAAGAGGAAGAGGTCGAGGACGAGCCCGAAGAGAAGTCCGACGACGACGAGGATATGGTCGAGCGCCGTGCCCGTCCGCAGGAATCGGGTGACGACGACGAGGACAACACGCTCTCCCTCGCGCAGATGGAAGAGACGCTGAAGCCCGCCGCGCTCGAAAAGTTCGCGGAGATCACGTCGATCTTCAAGAAGTTCTCCAAGGTCCAGGGCAGCCGCATGGACGCGCTCCAGGCCGGCCAGGATTTCCCCGCCGCCGAGGAGAAGAAGTACCAGAAGCTCCGCGAGGACCTCACCGCGCAGGTGGAGAGCGTCCAATTCCACGGCAGCAAGATCGAGTATCTCGTCGAGCAGCTCTACAGCTACAACCGCCGCCTGACCGCGCTTGGCGGTCAGATGCTGCGGCTTGCCGAGCGTCACCGCGTGCCGCGCAAGGCGTTCCTCGAAAGCTACATGGGCCGTGAGCTCGACGAGAATTGGCTGAGGGACGTCGCCAAGCTCGACAAGAAGTGGGCCGCCTTCGCCGCGGCGGAAGCCGACACGGTCGAGCGCATCCGCAACGAGATCAGCACCATCGCGCAGGGCACCGGCACCTCGCTCGGTGAATTCCGCCGCATCGTCAACCAGGTGCAGAAGGCGGAGCGCGAAGCCCGCATCGCGAAGAAGGAAATGGTCGAAGCGAACCTTCGCCTCGTCATCTCCATCGCCAAGAAATACACCAACCGCGGCCTGCAGTTCCTGGACCTCATCCAGGAAGGCAATATCGGCCTGATGAAGGCGGTCGATAAGTTCGAGTACCGCCGCGGCTACAAGTTCAGCACCTATGCGACCTGGTGGATCCGGCAGGCGATCACCCGCTCGATCGCCGACCAGGCGCGCACCATCCGCATCCCGGTGCACATGATCGAAACGATCAACAAGCTGGTCCGGACCGGCCGCCAGTTCCTGCACGAAACCGGCCGCGAAGCGACTCCGGAGGAGCTTGCCGAGCGCCTCTCCATGCCGCTCGAAAAGGTCCGCAAGGTCCTCAAGATCGCCAAGGAGCCGATCAGCCTCGAAACGCCGATCGGCGACGAGGAAGACAGCCACCTCGGCGACTTCATCGAGGACAAGAATGCGGTCATCCCGGTCGACGCCGCGATCCAATCCAACCTCAAGGAAACGGTGACGCGAGTCCTCGCCTCACTCACCCCCCGCGAAGAGCGCGTGCTCCGCATGCGCTTCGGCATCGGCATGAACACCGATCACACGCTGGAAGAGGTCGGGCAGCAGTTCAGCGTCACCCGCGAGCGTATTCGTCAGATTGAGGCGAAGGCGCTGCGCAAGCTGAAGCATCCGTCGCGTAGCCGGAAGATGAGGTCGTTCTTAGACCAGTGACGTCATCCCTGCCTCGAGCCGGGATCCGCCTTCACGTCACCGCCAACGGCTCGAACCCAAGATCCACCGCGAGATCCCGCCAGGTCGGGTTCTCGGCGTGGATCAGTTCGTACTTCCACTCCCGCGGCCAGCGCTTGATCCTTTTCTCGCGAACGATCGCGGCATCCATGGTTTCGTGGACTTCAAACCAAACGAGCCGCTTGATCCCGTAGCGCTTGGTAAACCCCTCGGCGACGCCCTCCCGGTGCTGCCAGATCCGCCCAGACAGGTCGGAAGTGACACCCGTGTACAGCGTGCTGTGAGACGCCCGAGCGAGGATGTAGACGCAAGGCTGCCGATCCATGCGGCTATCAAGAACAAGGCGGATGCCGGAGCAAGTCCGGCATGACGCACCGTGTCGCCAACCGTCACCCCGGACTTGATCCGGGGTCCGCCTCCTTACAGTGGGCACCGACTTGATCCCGCCCCCACTCCCTCTACCATCCCCCTCGCTCGGACGAGTGTGAGAGGGGTTGCACATGAAGAAGTTTCTCAGCCCACTAGCAGGCGCGTGCGTCGTCGCGCTCGCATCCACGGCCGCATCGGCCCAGGCGCCGGATCAGGCGAAGCTCGCAGAGGCCCGCGCGATCATCGAGATCGCCTCGCCGCCCGCCGAGCGCCAGGCGACGATCGAAAAGCTGATGCAGCGGATGATCGCGCCCGTCGTCCAGAACATCAAGATGGACGAGGTCAAGGATCCCGGCCTCAAGGCCCTGTTCAAGGGCTTCATCACCCAGACCTTCGACATCCAGCGTCCGGTCATGGCCAGGTTCATGCCCGCGATGTTCGACGCGATGGCCGTCGCCTACACCCACGAATTCACCCTCGCCGAGCTGAAGGACGTTCATGCCTTTGCGCTGACCCCGGCAGGCCGCCATTTTCTGTCGAAGTCCCCGGCGGTTGCCGCCGATCCGGCAGTGCTGAAGGTGATAGGCGAAATGACCGCGGCGACGCAGGAGCAAATGAAGCCGGTCATTGCCGACTTCAAGACGAAGCTGACAGCCTACCTCCAGGCGCACCCCGAAGCGGCAGAGCAGATCAAGGCGCAATACGGGGGCAAGTAGGCGAGCCGCCGAGCGCAGCGAAGCCGGCGTAGAGTCTGCTTTCGACCCATTGCGGACATTAGCTCCACCGTCAAAATCAACACTTCAGGCGAGGATGCGACTGGGCTGTACCTTGATCTCAATGGTCTGCTCGGACTGATCCGCCGAAACAAAGACGGTGCGCCAATCATTGCGCATGCTGGTCACGACGATCCCATATTCGTCGGCCTTGTCGAGCGCCTCGGACAAGGGGCTGAGCTTGAAATCGCGGTCGTAAGCAAATTCGCGCTCGGCGTCGTCGTGATGCAACAGCAACGCCAGACGCGGCCCTTCACCGGTCTTCACGAAACGCAACATAGCTAGGTCGCCGTCCGAGTTTCCAAAGGCCAGGATCGGACGCTTGCCGATATGCAGCTGGATGTTCTGCGGCTTGGCCTCGCGATCGTCGAAGCTGTCGAGCTCCGCTTCCTTGACCAACACGCCGCGCTCGTCCTCGACGTCGAATCGCAGCTTGACGCTGGATCCGATGACTTGCTCCGGCGGAATACCGTAGGCTCGCTCAGCAAATGAGCGCACGAAGTCCATTCCGCCGCCAGTGACGATGTACGTCTTGAACCCGTTCTTGCGCAGATATTCGAGCAACTCGATCTGCGGTTGGTACGTCAGACTATCGAAAGTCCTTCCGAGCTTCGGATGCTTCGCGGCTTTCAACCATGAAGTTGCGAGCAGTTCGAAGGTATCGGTCGTCATGCCCGCATGGGTCGCGAAAGCGACTTCGAAGACGCCCTGCTTTCCCAGACTCTGGATGGTCGGAAGGTCATGCTCCAGGAACGCCTTGAAGGGCTGCCGGTCCCGCATGGTCGGGTCCTTTTCCGCGAGCTCGGCGAGCCGGTGCAAGGCAAAGAAGACCTGGGTCTGAAGAGGCTGCTCGGACCAGAGCGTGCCGTCATTGTCGAAGGTCGCTATGCGCTCGGCTGGGGGGACATAATCCGGCCCTCCTTCTGCAGTCACTCGCTCGACGAAATCGACGATCGCACGCTTGGCTGGCCCATCGGACCAGGATGGGAGGACGTTTGCCATAAGCCCGGCTCGCTTTCGCTTATTGTTGCTGGGGCGTCGTCGATACAGTGGCTGAAGCAGCCGTCGCCGGCGTCCAGGTCCACAGGCGCGTCCGTGCAGTCCCGAAATTGCCGAGATGATAGATCGAAACGCTTGCAGGGCTGAACGTCACTGGCGCGAGAGGTTCGGCTTCGATCTTCTTCAGCACGTCCATCGTCGCCATCCCGGTCGTGATGTGCGGCAGGTAATTGTCGCCGGATTCTTTCGGCACGAATTCCTTGACGTAGGTGATCGTCGGCAAGTTGATCGTTTGGCCCGGGTCCTGAACGAACGCGTTCGCGTCCCCGCTCGCGGCCGTGTAGGGTGCCAAAGCCTCGGCAACCGAATGCTGCAACGCGCGCAGCTGGGGAGTCGGTTGCACCAGCAGGAAGAGCAGGCCGATGTCGCCCATTCCGGGTTGCGCTGGCATGCCGAGGGAAGCGGCCGAAACCGCATGCAGGCGAAGAGTCTGGAGCTTCAGCGAGCGCGGGTCCTGTTTCGCGAGCACGCCAGCCACAGCCGCTTCGATTGCACCGAGATCATTGGCGTGGACGTAGCGCTGCATCATGGTGATGTGCGGCGCGTGGGTGTCGCCAAGCGCAAAGCTCGCCGGGAAAGCTGCCCGCACCTTGCCGTTCACGCCGGTGGCCGCAGCGATCGCTGCGGCGTCGGGATCGAGCAGCACATCGATCGCGATAATGTCCGTCTGGCCGGTTGACGCCTTAGGAGTAGCTTCTGCAACGTCGCCGATTGTCATAAGGAGGGCTCCCAAAATGGCTGCCCCGCAGAATGCAGAAACCTTCAGCATGTAGGGCGCCCCTAACCGAAACGCTGGGGCATTTAGGTTAGGCATGGAAGTGGCGATATCGGTGGAAACGTGGGCGCCAGTCTCGGCATGAGTCCGGAGGCGGAAGGGCACGCAGCCTGAAAGGCTAACGTCCGCTTTCCACCCAAATGCGACATTAGAGACTTCGGTCAAAACTCGCTTCCGAGCCCACCCAAGCCGTCACGGGAGTAAATCCCGTGACGTCAGTCCTGTCCGCTTCGCGGCAGGCTGGCCGGCTTTCGCGCACTCTTCGACGTAAGTTCGTCTTTGCTCCGCAAAGCCGCTCTTACGCTCGGGCGCTCAACCGATCCTCAATTCGCTGATCTGGTCGCCATCCAGCACGAAGCGGAAGTCCAGTTCGATCGGGCTGCCCGGGAAGGTGCCCGACACGCCGGTCGTCACCACCGTGGCTCCGCCCTCCTCCCGCGCGGCGCGAGGCGTTTGCACCATCTGGTATTGGCGGAACGTCTCTTCGGCCCAGCCGCGGATCGCTTCGCGGCCGTGATGGTCCTGGCGCTCGTCGTGAACCCTCGCGTCGTCCTTGAACAATGCGGCGAGCGCGTGCGCATCATGGGCGTTGCTGGCCTCGAAGTAGGTGGAGATTGGCGGTGCAAGGCTGATCGGCATGGAAACCCTTTCCTGCTGGTCGCGTGGGAGATGGCTCCGCCCGATGTCCGCCGCAAGGTCGAATTCCCTGTCCTACAGCGACCAACCTGTGGTCCAAGAACGCCCATGACCGAACGCACCCAACCTCCCGTCTTTAGCCATTGGGGTGGACTGCACTTTCGCCCGCGTACGCACTACGACTTTTGTCGTCACTGCGAAGTTAAGTGAAGATCGGGCGCGGGCCGTGAGTGAAAACTCGGGTCATTTCGAGAAGTCTCGAATAGTCCTTGACGCCACGCCTCCGTTCTGAGATTTCGAGTCCCATCGAAATGAGGAATCTCTGATGCGGGCAGGTTCGGCTATCGAGGCACTCGGCGCGCTGGCGCAGGAACATCGCCTCGCCCTCTTCCGCCTGCTGGTGCAGGCCGGTGACAAGGGTATGGCGGCGGGCGCGATCGCCGATGCGCTGGGCGTTCCCAACAGCTCCTTGTCCTTTCACCTGGCGCAGCTCCGGAATGCCGGGCTGATCCTGCAGGAACGGCAGCACCGCTCGCTCATCTACCGCGCCAACTATCCGGCGATGAACGCCCTAGTCGATTACCTCATGGAAAATTGCTGCGCCGGTGCCGACTGCGGAACCGCGACGGCCTGCGAAGCCCCTGCCCAGGAAAGGAAGTCTGCATGAAGCGTCTGCACGTCCATGTCGGGGTTCAGGACCTCGACCAGTCGGTCCGGTTCTACTCGACGCTGTTCGCCGCAGAACCCACCGTCCTCAAGGACGATTACGCCAAGTGGATGCTCGAGGATCCGCGGGTCAATTTCGCCATTTCTAGCGGCAACCACGCCGCCAACGGCATCGAACATCTCGGCATCCAGGTCGAAAGCACGGAAGAGCTGAGCGAGGTTTACGGCCGCCTCAAGGCCGCCGACGCGCCAGTGCTCGAAGAGGGTGCGACGACCTGCTGCTATGCCAAGAGCGAGAAGTCGTGGATCGCCGATCCTGACGGCGTGGTGTGGGAGGCGTTCCACACCAATGGCGAAGCGACGGTCTATGGCGACAGTCCCACGCTGACCGCTCTGTCGGCGAATGCGTCCCAAGGCGCCTGCTGCACCCCCGCCATGCCGCAACCAAAGCAAGCGTCGAGCTGCTGCCAATGAGCGGCCGGGTCTACAACGTCCTGTTCCTCTGCACCGGGAACAGCGCACGATCGATCCTCGCCGAAGCGATCCTCAACAAGGATGGCGCCGGCCGCTTCCGCGCCTTCTCGGCTGGAAGCCATCCGAAGGGCGAAGTCCATCCCGGCGCGCTGCGGCTGCTGAAGCAGCTCGGGTATCCGACCGAAGGCTATCGGTCGAAAAGCTGGGACGAGTTCGCCGCTGAGGGCGCGCCGCCGCTCGATTTCGTCTTCACCGTTTGCGACAATGCGGCCGGCGAGATGTGCCCGATCTGGCCGGGCCAGCCCATGACCGCCCACTGGGGGATCGAGGATCCTGCGGCCGCTTCGGATTCGAAGCAGGACCGCGCATTCCGCGAGGCATATTTCGCCCTGCAGCGGCGGATCGGTCTGTTCCTATCGCTGCCGATCGAGAGCATCGACGACCTCAGCCTGCAGACGCGGTTAAGGGAGATTGGACGAACCGGCGACCAGGATGCCGCCTGACGCGCCGCCTCCCCTAGCCCGCCGCGTAGTTGCGGAAGGGCTCGGTGCTTTCTTCCTTTTCGCCTGCGTCATCGGCTCAGGGATCATGGCCTCGCGGCTGGCGGGCGGGAATGATGCGATCGCCTTGCTTGGCAACACGCTCGCGACCGGCGCGATGCTGTTCGTGCTGATTGCCATGCTCGGGCCGATCTCGGGCGCCCACATGAACCCCGCCGTCAGCCTCGTTGCCGCCTTCCGCCGGGAGCTTAGCTGGGGCGACGCCGCCGCCTATATCGCTGCGCAATTCGCCTTCGGCATCCTCGGCGCCTGGGCCGCGCACCTGATGTTCGGGCTTCCGACGCTGGAGCTGTCGGTGAAGGCGCGAACCGGCCTCGGCCAGTGGACCGGCGAGTTCATCGCCACCTTCGGGCTGATCCTGACGATCCTCGGCACTCTCCGCTTTCGCCGCGACTGGGTCCCCGCAACCGTCGCCCTCTACATCACCGCCGCTTACTGGTTCACCTCGTCCACCAGCTTCGCCAACCCGGCGATCACCGTCGCCCGGAGCATCACCAACACCTTCGCGGGCATCGCGCCGCGCGACGTGCCCCTGTTCATCGTCGCGCAGCTGCTCGGTGCCGCAGCCGCAGCACTCACCGCACGGTGGCTGTTCGACGAGGATCATGCGCTCCCGGGCGCCTGATTGACTCTACTGCTGTTCGGGAGCACCTGCCGCGCCCGGCGCGATGGGGGCCCTTTCGGGAGATCGCGCCACATTTGAATCCCTGGTGAGCGTCCACGCACAACCGAAGGGGCTTTAAGCATGAAACAGGTGATGAAACTCGCCACCGCGGCGGCGCTCGGCGCCATCGTGTCGGGCACGATCGTCCACGCGCAGGCTGGAACGGCGGAACCGCCGAAGGCCAGGATCGCGCTCTACCGGGCTGCTCCGGGCCAGCAGATTGCGCTGCTTCGCTGGCTCGCCCAGCAGGACCGGATCTCGCAGTCCGTCGGCCTCGCTCCATCCAAGCTCTACGCCCACACCGACGGCGACAGCTGGGATTATCTGGCGATCGATCCGGTGACGACGCCGGCGCAGGACGCGGCGGTCGATGCGGCTGCGAAGAAGGCCGGCCTAGCCGCCGGTCCCGCCGCCTCAATCGAGTTCCGCAAATATGTCTCCACCCACACCGACACCTTCGCGATCGGGCCGGTCACGCCCGCGCAATATCTCGCGATGGCCGGGCAGTAACCCGCGTTCAGGCTCCGGGAGTGGCGGGCTTCGTGTTAGGCTCGGCCACACCCGGAAGCCCGCGCTTCTTTCCGCGGCGGCGAAAGTCTTCGATCTGCCGCCACAGGTTCAATGTCTTTGTGTCCATATCGGCAGCGCAACGTCGGCTCGCCGACTCTAGTTCCGATCCTGCCGGCGCAGGACGCGCTCGTCACTGTGAAGATAAGTGAAGATTGAACAGCAGGCGGCTGGCCGCCTGGTCCTTTTTCTTTTATATCCAGACACTTGATGGCGCCGACACCGAACAGTCCCGACAGCCGCCGCAACCGCATCGGCTGCTTCGCCATCCTCGGCATCCTGGCGCTATTCGTCGCGCTCTATCTGCTCGTAAGCTTCCACGCGAAGCCGGGCAACAACGTCGCCGAGAACATCCAGACGGTGCCCGCAGCGCCTGCCCGGAAATAGGCAGGCGCTGTCCTGCAGCGGCCTTGGGCTGCTACTTCAGGCCCTGCGCCATGTTGAGGTGCGCCGTCACGGTCGGGATCAGCCCGGTGGCAAAGGCCTTGAGCGCCGCATTGTCGCCCGACGTCGAGTAGTTCTTCAGCACGTCGAGCGTCTTGGTGTGGGCGTCGACCTGGGCTTGCTTGTAGGCCGTGTCGAACGCCGCGCCATTCTGGCCCTTGAGGCTGTCAAGCATCGCCTGCTGCTCGGCCGTCAACGTGTCGTCCGGCGTGATCGGCGGGTTCATGCCGCTCACCGTGCTCTTCAGCTTCGCCGTCGAAGCGGTGTGAGCGGTGATCATCTGCTGAGCGAACTTCTTCACCGCCGCCGAGCTGGCCTGCGACGCCGCCAACTTGGAGCTTTCGATCTCGAACTTATCGCTTGCTGCTGCAGCGTTGACGAAGCCCTGGGCCGTGAGCGGCGACGGAGCGACGGCGGCCGCATTCGTTTCCGCCATGTTCGTTTCGCCCATGTTGCCCATGGCACCGTTGTCGGTGACGTTGAGGTCGGTCGCCCCGGTGTTGTTGGCGTTGTCATGCTTGGCGCAAGCGCCCAACGCGAGCACCGCACCCGATACGAAAATCACTAGCCTGTTGTTCATCACACTCTCCTCGCGGGCGGCAAAACGAGCGTGCAGCGCGGGCGTTCCTACCGTTACGGAGGGACCCGAGGCCCACGAGCTTCGTTCAACCAGCCAACAACTGGAGGAAACGGCGTGAGCATATTCGGCAACATCATGAACAAGATCTTCCACCACGGCTCGGCGAACCAGGGTCAGGCGCAGTCGCAAGCTCCGGCGCCTGCTGGTGCCGCTCCCGCCGCACCGCAAGCAGCGCCTAGCGCTCCCGCCGCCCCTGCCCAGCCGCAGAATGTCGACGTCGGTGCAGTGCTCAGCGAAATGGCCGCGGCGAAGGGCGGCGGCGGCAATTATCAGACGTCGATCGTCGACCTGCTGAAGCTGCTCGACCTCGATTCAAGCCTCAACGCCCGCAAGGAGCTCGCCAACGAGCTCAACGTCCATGTCGGCGCCGACGGCAGCGCCGAGGAGAACATCGCGCTTCACAAGGCGGTGATGCAGAAGCTGGCCGAAAACGGCGGTGTGGTTCCGGACAGCCTCCGCAACTAGCGCCCGCTTGCCTACAGACTTCCCGGTGTGCTCCAAGCTCGGTCGCAGTCCGGCGGGCTCGGCTCTCCCGCGCGCGCGTGGAGGAGCGAACTTAGCGAAGTTCCGGGTCGGCAGTTGGCGATTTCATGGTCATCGCGCCTTGGTTTCCGTAAATTATAGTCTAGAAGCCGACATACGAGGCTAACAACGGGGTTAGGCAACATGGCCAGGAATGTCGGACCGGAAGATCGTGTCGTTCGTATCGTCGTCGCGCTTGGGCTTGGGCTTCTCGTCTACCTCGACGTCGTGCCTGGCCAGATTGCCCGCATCATTGTCGGCGTGCTCGCGGTCTATCTGCTGCTGAGCGGCATCCTCGCGCGCTGCATTCTGTACAAGGCGATCGACGTCGACACGTCGATCCAGGAGCAGCCCTACTCCACCACGGACGACCGGGCCGGATTGTAATCTTTCCTCCACCCGCTGTTTGGGTGGACGGCCTTATCCCTCAAGGCTCCTTCGAAGCCGAAGAGGGAGGAAGCCATGAAAAAGTTCGTGTTCGCACTGACCGCGCTGAGCCTGCTAGCCAGCTCGGCCCCGTCCTTCGCTGCGTCCCAATGCCGCGACAAGAGTGGCAAATTCGTGAAGTGTCCGCAGGCAAAGGCCAAGGCAGCTCCTTGCCGTGACGCCAAGGGGCACTACACCAAGTGCACCAAGTAAGGCGGGCCTAGCCGAACTCTGATTCACCTGCTTCGCGTCTCGGCGCGATCCAGGTGATCAGGTCCCACTCGTTGCGGATCGCCGACAGCAATATGGCAGTAAGCACTGCAGCGAGACCGTAATGCGCCCACGGCAGGCTCTGCCATAAGGCGAACGCTACGGCGCAGAAGACCAAGTAGAGCACGGTCGGGATCACTCCGTAGAACCAAATGTCGGTCCAGTGCACCTCGGTGCGCAGCCGCCAGATGCCGATGGTCGAAGCGATACCCCTCGCCAGGCCCCATAGCGCGACGATGCCGACGATCGCCGAAAAAAGATTGCGGCTGATGTGCGGCACCAAAGCCGCCGCGCTGACCACCAGCACGAAGCTTACCTCCAGCACGATCGGCCCCATGTAGAGCTTCGATCCAGTCAGGACGCTCGACCGCGACCGGTCCTGCATGAGGCTGATGACGACGAAGATGAGGCCGATCAGCACCGCCGCCGCGGAGCCGATCAGCAGAAAGAACTCGCCCCAATGCTCAAACATCGCTCGCGTCTCCTACGGCCAGCGTAACAAGAGTAACCGAGCAAGCAACAACCGGGGTTTACCCGCATGGCTGCGCCACTGCCGGCACGTGAAAATCAGCCGAGCTCGTGAAGGAATTCCGATGGCGAACGATGCTGCAGCCCAAAAACGGCCAGAGCGCGAGAAGAATGCGCCCCTGCCTGCCATTCCGAACCCTGATCCGACCAATGCCGACGCGGCGTCGGTGGAATATTCGCACTATCGGACGGGCCTGTCGCACCATCGGACCCAACTTTCCGAGCACCGCACCGACCTTTCTGAATATCGAACCGATCTGTCCGGGAATCGCACTGAGCTGTCGATGCGGCGGACAGGAATGTCGATCCAACGGACCCGGATGAGCGCAGACCGCACCCTGATGTCGGTAATCCGCACGTCACTTTCACTGATCGGCTTCGGATTCACGATCTACGAAGCATTCAGGAAAGCGTTTGAAGCAGGCGCGATTCACAGTGCCCGTTCGCCGCGCAATTTCGGATTGTCGCTGATCATTCTCGGGATGATCCTGCTCGTCGGCGGGATCCTCCGGCACATTCAATTCGCGCTGGAGCTTCGTGCCAGGAGGGGTCAGCTGGTCCATGACGAGCTGATCCATGGCGAAAGCGCCTATCCGGTCTCGATGACTTTGGTCACCGCAATCCTGTTGCTCCTGATCGGGTTGATTGCGGCAATCAGCATACTGACAGGTGTCAGCCTGTTCGGCTTCTGATCATCGGAAGAGACCCACGAACTCCAGCGCAACGAATGCGCCCAGGCCGATACGTTGCGCGGTACGGTTCGCAAGTGGAATCAAGACCAGAGGCATGATCAGCCTCACCGCCAGCCAGACCTCTCGCCAGCCATAGTCATGTGACTGGTCGAGGAAAATCTTCGAAATCGCCATGGCCAACGGGGGAATGAATAGGATCGACAGGATCAGCTTCCGGTGCCTGAGGTAGTGACCCTCCAGGGAGTTCTCAGCCTGTTTTTCCTCCCCGGGAAACATCGCCCGGCTGATGAACACATAGGGCATGGCGACAGCTGAAGCCGCGACCATCTGCCACCCGTTCACCTCCACGACGTGCCGGACGTGCCACATCGTCAGCCAGACGTTCATGCCGCCGAGCATGACGATGGCGCACAGAAGAGGTGGGCACGCTCCAACTTCGATTTTCTCGCAATTCCGCCACATGTCGGCAAAGCCGATTGCGACATTGGCGACGGCGATTCCAAGCAGCAGCCCGTAAAACGTGAACAGATAGTCGAACGGGGTCATGCCACTGCCCATTTAAGAACCTTAGCGCAGCGTTCGCGGCACGCGAAACCTAGTTGTTATGCTTACCTTTCAGGCAACCATGATCCTTGGGATGGGATTAAACCCTGCCCGGTAAACAGTTCCGAGCAGCGCAGCCTTGGACTGAAGCGAGCTCGGGCGGCGCTGCTGAGACCAGAGTACGGAAGCCCTGCCTATCCTCGATCCCAAACCCAGGCAGGGCTTCTTCCTCTCTCAGCTTTTCGCCGAAATGGTCAGCTCTCGCTGCATGTAGACCGAATCGAGCCAACGCTCCTTCTTCCAGCCTACGGCCCGCAGCCGACCGGCCTCCGCGAACCCGCATCCGGCGTGCAGCTTGATCGAAGCGGGCTCCGCTCCACCGATGACGGCAACCATCGTCCGGAAGCCGGAAGCCGCTGACCGCTCCAGCAGCGCCTGAAGCAACGTCCTGCCGATTCCCCGGCCCATCCAATCGGCGTGAACGTAAATGCTGTTCTCACAAGTGAAACGGTAAGCTTCACGATCGCGGAACTGGGTTGCGTAGGCGTAGCCAATTACCACCCCGTCCCGCTCCGCGACCAGGAACGGCCAATTGGCGTCGAGCACACCAAGGATCTTCGCCTTCATGAACTCCGGCGGCGGCGGATCAATGTCATAGGATGCGGTGCCGTTCAGCACATGATGCGCGTAGATCTCGGCGATCGCCTCAGCGTCGCTCACATGCGCCTCGCGGATCAGCACTTCGGTCTTCAGCACGAATGCGTGGGTGCAGCCGACGAATTGCCTGCGCAAGGTGAGAATCGCACGCGACTTTCACTTACGGTTCACGTCAACGGCCGCTAGAGTCAGCCGGACGCGACGCACCGACGATACGGATCCTTGTCCACCTACCGCCTCTCCGCGCCTTACGAACGCACCCCGATTCGACGCCGGCTCTCCGGTCTCGGGATGGCGCTTGCCATCAATATCGGGCTGCTGCTGATCCTGATGACGCTTGGGATTCTTCCAACCCCCGGACAGAAGCCCATGCGGGGAACAGTGGTCGATCTCCTTCCCGAGAGCCGCAACTCTTCTTCGCAGCAAACCGAGAAGACGCAGACTCATCGCCAGCAAAAAGTCGAGCAAAACAAGCCGGTTCCGAAGCCGCCGCCGATCATCTTGCCGACGAAGCCGACGCTTTCCACTCCCCCCGCGCCCCCTCAGAAGAGCCAATCGTGGGTGGAGATGAGCAAGGACGATCTGGCTGCTGCGGACATCTCGAAGCTGGGGTCGGCTGGAACGGGACATGCCGGCGACAGTGAGGTTGTTGGTCGCGGGCCAAACGGCGAGACCATGTACGCGGCCGAATGGGCTCGTGAGCCCACCAATGCTGAGCTTGGGGGCTATCTGCCCAAGAACGCTCCCGACGGATACGGCCTCATCGCCTGCAAGACGATCCCCGGTAATCGGGTCGACGATTGCATTGCGCTCGGCCAGTCACCGCTCGGCTCACACCTGGCCGGCGCCGTCCTCAATGCGGCCTGGCAGTTCCGCGTCAGGCCACCGCGTAAAGACGGAAGACCGCTGATCGGCTCCTGGGTTCGAATCCGGATCGATTACACCGGTTTTGGCCGCTCGGACTCCAACTAAGCGGCGGGCTCACCCTCGGGCGCTCCCCTGCCCAGCTTGTCCGGCAGTGGCTCACCCTCAGGCGTGAATGCCAGACTTACCGAGTTGATGCAGTAGCGCTGGCCGGTCGGCGGGGGGCCGTCATCGAAGACGTGGCCCTGGTGGGAGCCACAGCGCGTGCATACGATCTCGGTGCGCACCATGCCGTAGCTGGTGTCACGGATGTACTTCAAATGACCTTCCGCGAACGGCTGAGTAAAGCTCGGCCAACCCGTTCCGCTCTCGAACTTGGTACCCCCGTGGAACAGCGGGAGGCCGCAGAGCCGGCACGTGAAGACGCCGGGGCGTTTCTCGTTAAGGAAGATGCCGCAGAAAGGCGCCTCGGTCCCATGCTCGAGCAGGACGTGGCGCTCTTCGTCGTTTAGGTCGGCAACCAGTGCGTCGAACTGCTCCTTGGTCGGGGGCGTCAGATCAAATTGCGCTTGGGTTACAGCGGCGTCCTGCGGCATCGCGTTCTCCTTCGCCGCTGCCGTTACTCCTTATTGAGCAGGGTCGCGAGCACTCTCTGCCTGGGCCATGATCTGCTTCACCACCGTGGATGGAATGGCAAAACCAATGCCGATGTTGCCCGCAGTCATTTGACTTTGGCTGGGGCTGAACAGCGCCGAGTTGATGCCTACCAACTCGCCTTTCAGATTAATGAGCGCCCCGCCCGAATTGCCGGGATTGATCGGCGCGTCCGTCTGGATGAAGCGGCGCGTATCGCCCTGCCCGAGACCGCGATCGGTCGCGCTGATAATCCCGCTCGTGACCGTCTGGCCGAGGCCAAACGGATTACCGATCGCGACCACATAATCGCCGACCTGCAGCTTGGAGCTATCGCCGAGCGGCAGCGAAGGCAGGTTGCGCGCACGAATCCGGAGCACCGCGAGGTCGACGTTGGGTGCCGCGCCGACCAGCTCAGCCGGGAAGTGACGGCCGTCCTTCAGCCCGATCTCCACCGCGCGAGCATTCTGGATCACGTGAAAGTTCGTAATTACGAACCCGCGCCCGGCATCGAGAATTACGCCGGAGCCGGCGCTAACCGTCGGTTCGAGCGCCTGGTCGGGAATTCCGACATACTGACGGTAGAATGGATCGCGCAGCAGCGGGTTCTGCTCCGCCGGCGACGGCTGGAGCGTTGCGATGTTCACGACGGCGGGCGCCGTCTTCCGAACCAGTGGTGCAAGGCTTTGCGTCGGAGCGCCGGACAGAACGCGCGGCTCCGGCTCAGTTCCGCCGATCGGGATCCAGCGCGCGATAATCCCTCCGAGCACCGCGGCCAGAACGAGCAGCAGTATCAGCAACTGTACCGGGACTTTTGTGGTCGTATCGCGTCGATCAGCCATGCGGTTCACATAGCAGCAAAGTCTCGCCTGTTCTCGTGCTAGGCTCGGCCATGATCGGAATCAGAGCACTAGTCGCCGTCGTCCTGCTGAGTTTGGCTTCGGCCACTGCTGCTGCTGCGCAGGTCCTGACGCAGGACGAAGCTCTTGCGAACGATGCCGCGCAATATGCGGCTCATTACGGCGTATCAGGTGACGAGGCGTTTCGTCGGTTGAAGGCGCAGCAAGCTTCTGTCGCGGCGACCGACAGCATTGCCCAGGAGTTCGCCGGGCGACTTGCCGGTATTTCGATCGAACACACGCCCGAATATCGCGTCGTGGTCCTGCTGACGGGCGATGCGCCGGTAGCGGATAGGACGGCCGCAGGCGTGCCGATCACCTTCCGGACTGGCGCCAAGGCCACGCGAGCGCAGGCAATCCTGGCCCTACGCCAACACCTGATCGACCTTCGCTCCGAGCTGCCCGGTGCCCAAGGCGCCGGTTACGACCAGAGAAGCGGTGAAGTGGTTCTTCTTGTGAAGCCAGAAGATGCGGAGCGCTTTGGGGTGGGGGCCATCAAGGCTCGCGCCGAGCAGCTCGGCGGCGTTCCCGTGCGGGTCGTGATCAACAAGCTGATCGAGCAGAATATGAGCGTCGCGGGCGGTGAGCGGGTCGAAGGACTCAACACCCAAACCGGGCGGCGCAATGTGTGCACGTCCGGGTTCGTCGTGACCGATGGTAGCCGGACCGGCATCGCGACAGCAGCGCATTGCCCGAACGAGCTGACCTACGTCGATGCGGATGGACCAAGCGTTCCCCTGCCCTTCGTTGACCAGTTCGGTACCGGCTACCAGGACGTCCAGATCAATCTCAGTCCTGAGGCGAATGCGCCGCTTTTCTATGCTGATCGAGGCGCTGACTCGCTGAGGCGGCTGACCACCTGGCGGAATCGGGACAGCACGCGAGCTGGCGACTTCGTTTGCCACTTCGGCCAAAGCTCTGGCTACAGCTGCGCCGAGGTTCTTCTGACGGACTACGCGCCGCCGGGCGCGCTTTGCGGCGGGCCGTGCACCCCGACCTGGATCACGGTCAGCGGACCGAACTGCATCTCGGGCGACAGCGGCGGACCCGTGTTCAGCGGCAGCGTCGCCTTCGGTATCGCCAAGGGCGTCAACCGCACATCGGACGGCCGCTGCAACTTCTATTATTACATGTCGACGGATTATCTGCCGCCGCCGTGGCGGCTGATGGTGGCGGCTGATGGTGGCGGCTGATGGTGCCGGCTGATGGTGCCGGCGGACGTTACTCCGCCGCGATAAGGTCGCCGCGCTTCTGATTAGAGCCCGGCACCGGCTCGGCGGCGTCGTTGCCGAGCTTCACGATGCGGTTTTGCTCGTCCACGTGGACGACGCGCGGCTCAAGTGCCCGAGCTTCGGCGTCGCTCAGCACGGCGTAGGACATGATGATCACAAGATCGCCGGGGTGGACGAGATGTGCGGCGGCACCGTTGATGCCGATCACACCGCTGCCCCGCTCGCCGGGAATGACATAGGTCTCGATCCGGGCGCCATTGGTGATGTCGACGATCGCCACCTGCTCGCCTTCGAGCAGGTCGGCTGCCTCCATCAGCGCCGCATCCAGCGTGACCGAACCGACATAATCGAGATCAGCCTGCGTCACCGTGGCGCGGTGGATTTTCGACTTCATCATGATCCGCATCATTCTTGGGACCCAGCTCCTGAACGCTCCTAATCGGCGCGCCTCTATAAGATTTGCATCCGTTCGTCGAATATCAATGTTGCGCCGCAGCATCGCACTTGCAGCACAAGGTGAAAATTCCCAACTCTTCGGCGGCGGGATTGGCGCAATTCACAAACCTGGCGCATCTCGTCACATGCAAGCCATTGGAAACAATTGATTTCCGGTTTTGGCACGGCTCTTGCTCTGTACCCAGCACAAGCTTTGTCGAGGAGTTTAGGAAAATGTCAGCGCAGGAAAATCAGGTCGCACTTCCGCTTCGGGCCCACACCATTTTGGGCGTCTGCGAAGCGATCGGCGAGGATTTCGGGTTCAACCCGGTGTTCCTGCGCGTCCTGTTCGCAGCGTCGGTCCTGTGGAGCCCGGTTTATGCCATTGGCGCGTATTTCGCGCTGGGCGCCGTAGTGCTCGGTTCGCGCCTGCTCTTCCCGAAAGACCGTTCGTCGGCTTCGACTGAGGTCGAGCAGAATGTCGTCATCGAGAACAGCGCCGAGGAGCAGAAGCTTCCGCTGGCGGCCTGACGGCCTCAGTAGATATTGCGGGCGGCCGCTCGGGCTTCGAGAAGGTCGAACAGTGCGCGGTGCTGGAGCAGCAGCTGCTCACCGCCGAACGCCAGGGCACGCTCGCTCGCGGGCGTGTCCGAGGCGCGGTGGATCACCTCAATGATCGAGGATTCATCCGGCAGCGAGGGCGCCGGGCATTCGAGGCCGACGCGAGCTGCCGCACGGTCGAGCAGCCGGCGGATTGGCCACCAGTCGCCCACAAGGCTCGTAGCCGCACCGAGCGAGCAGCCTTTGCGCTCCGACGTAGCAAGCGTCTCAAGCGCGTGGCGTGCGGCAGCCAGGCTGGTCTCCGTCTCCGCGGCGCCAGGCGTGCTGGGCAGCGGGCCAACAGCGGAAGTCAGGCGAACGACGTACAGACGCTCGCGTTCGAAAGCTTCGGCGGCCCGATCGAGCCAGGTCTTGGCGTCGCCACTCGTAGTGCGCTGAAGCGCGAGTTCGATCAGTCCGGGGTAGCGGCCGTGAAGGCTGCAGAGCAGATGCACCGCGTCCGCGAGGTCGCTGGCCGCGTAGGGGCCCGTCGCTTCCAACAAGGCATTGAGATGCGAATGGCGCGCGCAGCCTTCGCCCGCGACGCGAGCTAGCTGTGCTTCGGCAACGCTGACCGGCTGTAAACTGACCGACCGGTTGATCGCCATTCCATTCCCCTCGTTCGTTTAGGCCACGCAGCGGCCTAATCGGGATGGTCCTAACTCAACGGCGTAAAGACGAAGTTTATGGACCCGTAAGGATTCGAAAAGAGCTCGTCCCGAGGTGGGACGAAACGGGATCAATCGTCCCGGTAAGCGAGCTCGAAATTACCCCAGCGGCGGCCTTTGACCCACAGCGGGACGAAGACATTTTTCACCGGAATGAATTTGTCGCCGAGTTCCATCCGGTAAGTCGCGAGAGTCGCGGGCCGGTCGCTCGCAAGCGCCATGCGTGTCGTGTCGTCGATCAGGATGCGCCGGTTGCGGCAATGCTCGTCGTTCCAGACGGGGTCCGGACCTTGCGGATGGCTGCGCTTGCTGAGGTGTGTCGGCAAATAGCCGTTCATGTCGCCGATTGCGCAGCCGATGATGCGGCCGTCCGAACCCTCGCTCCGGTCGAGGATTGGGCGCACATATTTGTCCGCGACGTCGTTGAAACGAACGCGATACTGGACCGGGTTCGATCCTTCGATCAGCTGATAGTCCCGGTCGAACACGTCTTCGAGCGTGCATTCGCCCGCATCGATCGCTTGCTCGACCAGCGCCTGGATCTGGCCGCAGGCCTCCTGCGCCTTCAGAATGAACGGCGTGTCGTCGATCTCTGCGCCTGAATTGGCGAGCGTGTCGAGCATGGTGTTCGACAGCATCTCGAGATGAGCGAGACGCTTCTGAGCCGTGAGAAGCTCGCTACCGTTCGCGCGAGCGTCTCCGGCGAACTCAGTGAGGCCGGCCTTCACGCGGTCGACGCTGGTCTGGATCATGCTGGTCGAATGGGCGATGCCCTCGGTCTGGCGGTCAACCATTCCGACGATCTCGCTGACCTCACGAACCGTGTCGCTGATCGTGCTGAATCCCGACTGCGCGGCGCGGCTGCGCTCTACACCAGTCTTGATCTCAGTCGTGACCGCCCCGGCCTCACGGGTCAGCTCTCCAATGGTTGAGGCGATCTGGCTGGTTGCCGCGCGCGTATCGTGCGCAAGCTTCTTCACCTCTGCCGCGACGACCGCAAAGCTGCGGCCGGCGTCCCCTGCCCTCGCCGCTTCGATGGTCGCATTGAGCGCGAGCATGTTGGTCTTGCGGGCGATCGTCTCGATGGTCGACGAAACTGTCTGGACCTGGCTCATAGCGGTCGCAAAGCCCGCCATCCGTTCGCCGAGCTGCACGATCAGGTCAGTCAGCCCCTTGAAGCCGTCGATGGTCCCTTCGATCGCTTCACGGCCCGCATCCAGCTTAGCCTTCGCCTGCTCTGAGAGAAGCCGTGCTTCGTCGGTGGAATCCGAAACGCGAGCCTGGTCACCCAGCAACCGGGTCGTCACTTCCTCGAGCTGGTCCAGCATCTTGAGATGCTCGCTGATGCGCTCGCCGACTCCTTTGACGTAGCCAGCGACGTCGCTGCACTCCATCGACAAGGAACCGCAATCGCGCGCAACGGCGCGGATCGCGTTTTCAGTGACTTCCTCGATCCCCTGAGTGGCCATCGACCGCCCCGCTCCCGAAACTATTCGAAAGCGGCATACGGAGAAGCTCCTACTTCTTCGTTAACCAACGATCCCCGAGGCTATTTCGATCGCCCGTCCAGGCGGATCGCGTTGCTCAAGCGGCCGCGCTCCTTAACGGCGTCTTCAGTCCCCTTCGATTTGTAGAGCGTCTGCAAGTAAATGATGTCGGACCTGGTCAACTCCGGCTCTCGCGGCGATCCCGGTTCGAACAGGTTGAGTATGCTGCGCACCCCTTTGTTCTTCGGAGGTATCGTGCGAGCCAGGCCGCGCATGGCCGCATAGTCGGCTAGCTGTGCAAGCGTGATTCCGAGGGCCGCCGACTGATCGATGACGATCACGGAGACTTCGATCTGCGCCCTGGTCGGCATATTGATGATCGACTTGGTCATCACCCGCATCATGTACGCATCACCATAGTCGGGCGTCGCAGTGCTGATCCCGTCTTCATTTCGGATACTGGTCACCGACCACGCTCGGACGGGCGACGTTTGGTTGATGATGTGCCGGACGTCCGTCAGGCTGACTCCGAGAAACCAATCGGGGTCCTTGCGGCGGAGGTCCTTCACGAACTGCTGCCCGTTCTTGTCCACCACCAAGACGAGATTCGCGAGGCAGCTAGGATTGGGATCGACCTCCGCGCCGACCCCCTTCGCCGTCTCGATGATCCGATCGCGCACAACGCGGGCGGCGTTCGGCTCGATGCCAACGATCACCGGACATAAAGGGTCGTGATAGCGAGGGACCTGGGAGTAGGTCCGCTGTGTCACATCACGTACGAAATCCTGAGCGTCTTTCGCAGCTGGACGGCCCGGACTCGTCACGATGATTTCGTTTGGGGACGAAGGGGCTGTCGCCTGAAAAGCCGCGGCGAGAAACAGGAGGAAGTGCATCAGCTACCGCTAGTTGAAAGTGCTCGGCCGGAACAGCGCGTCGATCAGTAAATCAGATACTTACGCCGGTCTTCGTCCCATGCCCTCTCATCGGGAATGGTCAGCGCGTCGAGATCGTTTGGACGAGCATTCGAGTCGTCGACCCATTCGCGGAGCAGGGTTGAGCCGTTGATGACATCGATCGCGAGCTTGTCGAATTCATATTCGTACGCGAAATCGCGCCACAGATCGTAGTCCGGGTACAGGTTGCGGATCGCCTTGAATGCGAGTGACTGAAGCCGCCACGGCCTGAACGCCTCGTGGTCGTAAAACGGACCTTCGGCGTGAATGAAGACGCCGTGGCAGAGTTCTCCGACATGCTTATGAAAAGTCGGCTGAAAATAGATGTCGCGAAGCTTGCAGCCTGCAAGCCATTGCGGAGCGACGCGCTCCATCTCGCCAAGGACATTCTTGGGCTGGATGTCCGGAGCACCGAACAACTCCAGAGCCCGGGTGGTGCCCCTGCCCTCGCTCAGCGTCGCGCCTTCGAGCATCACGGTGCCCGCATAAGCGCGCGCCATGTTGAGGTTGGCCGCGTTGGGGCTCGGGTTGATCCACACACGGTCCGCCGGCCAACCGAAACCTGGAGCTTCGTTCGGTTGCCAGCCCTCCATCTCGATCACGCGGTAATCAACGTCGAGGTCGAAGTGGTCGATGAACCATTTGCCGAGTTCGCCGAGGGTCAATCCATGGCGCATTGGCATCGGACCGGCGCCAACGAAGCTCTCCCAACCAGGGCGGAGGGTGAGCCCCTCGACCGGACGACCCGCTGGATTCGGACGATCGAGCACCCACACGCTCTTTCCGTGCTCCGCGGCCGCTTCGAGCACATAGAGGAGCGTCGTCACGTAGGTGTAGATGCGGCAGCCCAGATCCTGAAGGTCGATCAGGATGGTATCGAACGTTCCCATCGACTGACGGGTCGGCCGCCGAACCTCCCCGTAGAGGCTGAAGACGGGCACGCCATAGGTCGGATCAGTGTAGTCCGGCGACTCCATCATATTGTCCTGGAGGTCGCCGCGGACGCCGTGCTGCGGGCCGAACACGGCCGAGACGTTCAATCCGCTCGCGAACAGCGCATCGAGGCTGTGGGTCAGGTCCTTCGTGACCGAAGCAGGGTGGGCCAGGAGAGCAACGCGCTTGCCTTCGAGCGGGCGGCGAAGCTCAGGGTCGGCGAGCAGGCGATCGATACCGAATAGGGTCATGGACGCTGATTAGGGCAGGTGCGCAGCGAAGCAACCGGGCGCGTGGAAATCCGGCTTCTCGCGGGGATGTGCGAGCGCCCAATAAGACTTGGTACCGTCAATCTCCTCGAGCACCGCGGAGATTCCGAGTTCCCAGTTCGTGTCGGCTGGGATCGCGATCGTCGCGCCCACGGCCCACCAGGTGAAGTTGTCTTCCATCCGGATGTATGGCTCGGTGTCCGTTTCGGCAGGCGTCATGCCTTCACGATAATCGGTGAAATCATAGGCTGCCCACTGACCGGAGGGGGCAAAATTCCATTCGCGATAACCGGTCTCGCCGAGCGGCCGAAGGAATGCCTCGAAACAGGTCGTCTTCCACAGCTCGTCGGCGCGCGAGGGCTCCTCCACGTGGGGAATGACGAAGCGATCGGCGGGCGCCCCTACTCCGAACCAGATGTTCGTGGTCGCCACAGCTGCGAGCGAAGCTGCATGGTCGATCGTCGCCCAGACCTTGAGATCGCGAACACCGGGCGGCGTCATTGGATGAGATACCAGGTTGAGATGCACGGGCTGACCGTAGCAGGCCCTTCCGGATCACGCTAAGCCCCAATCATGGGGGCCTTCAATTCACATTCAGTCGTAAGATTGTTGCTAGCGGCGTTCCTGCTCATTGCAGGCGAGCATTGCTCGGCCGCATTCGCGCAATCGCCAACGTCCGTTTCAGCGGCCGACCTCGACGCATGGGATGCCGCGAAGGCAATGGGCACAGGCGTGAACATCGGCAACACGCTCGAGAATACCGCAGCTTGGGAAACGGGCTGGGGCAACCCTCCCATCACCAAAGCCTTCGTCGATCACTTAGCTGCACTCGGCTTTAAGACAGTCCGGGTCCCCGTGGCTTGGGATACGTACGCGAAGGACCGCCGCATCGACCGAGCCAAGCTCGAACGCGTTGGACAGGTCGTCGACTGGGTGACGTCGGCCGGCATGTTCTGCGTGATCAACATCCATTGGGATGGCGGATGGATCGATTCAGACGACAAGAAGAGGTTCGCGAAGACTTATCACACCTTTAGCCCCGAGGCCGAACAGAGGTTCAAGAGCTACTGGAACCAGATCGCGACATATCTTCACGATCGTGACGAGCGCCTGATCTTCGAGAGCCTCAACGAAGAATCCAATTTCGATGGCGCCGGCTCAAGCGCCTATGCAACCTTGGGACGCGTCAACCAGCTCTTCGTCGATACGGTTCGTGGCACCGGAGGGAAGAACGGCAAACGCCTGCTGATCATCGCCGGATACACGACGGACATCGAGAAGACCGCGACCGACAAATTCGTCCTTCCTCGCGACACGATCCCTCACAAGCTCCTTCTTTCCGTCCATTATTATACGCCGTGGCCCTTTGCCGGCATGACCAAGGACGAAAGCTGGGGGAAGATGCGCTTGACGTGGGGTACGCCGGAGGACCTCGCGGAGCTCAGGCGGAACTTCGAAAAGATGGCTGCTTACTCGCAGCAGAAGGATATTCCGGTCTTCGTCGGGGAGTTCGGGGCAGCGAAATCGAAGGACCCGCGGTCTCGTGCGAAATGGATGCTGGCCGTAGCGCTCACCGCCCAATCCAGGGACATGGTCCCGGTCCTGTGGGACACTGGCCAGGATATCGGCCGCAGCCCTCCGTTCACCGTCAGCCCTGAACTCTCGTTCGTCCTGACGGAGCTTCAGACCTTCAGCGAGAAGAACGGTGTGTCCACGGCTGAGTGAGCTTGTTGCACCCGCGTCCGCAATGCTAGCCGGGCGGCGATGACGACTTACCGCTCTTCCCTTCTGCGCCTGCTCGACGAGCGGGGCTACATCCACCAGGTCACCGACGCCGCAGCACTGGACGCGCTTGCGGAGAAGCAGGTGGTGCCCGGCTATATCGGCTTCGACGCGACGGCTCCGAGTCTGCATGTAGGCAGCCTGGTCCAAATCATGCTGCTGCGCCGGATGCAGCAGGCTGGCCACAAGCCGATCGTGCTGATGGGTGGCGGCACAACCAAGGTCGGCGACCCATCCGGCAAGGACGAGAGCCGCAAGCTGCTCACGACCGAGGAGATCGACGCCAATATCGCCGGCATTCGCCGAGTCTTCGAGCGGTTCCTGACCTTTGGCGATGGTCCGACAGACGCCATCGTGGTCAACAATGCAGATTGGCTCGACACCCTCGAGTACATCCCCTTCCTGCGCGAGGTCGGGAAGCATTTCACGATCAACCGGATGCTGACCTTCGACAGCGTGCGCCTGCGCCTCGATCGTGAGCAGCCGCTGACCTTCCTAGAATTCAACTACATGATCCTGCAGGCTTACGACTTCCTCGAGCTTTCGCGCCGGGTCGGGTGCCGGCTGCAACTCGGCGGGTCGGATCAGTGGGGCAATATCGTCAACGGCATCGAGGTTTCGCGCCGGATCGATGGCACCGAGGTGTTCGGCGTTACGAGCCCGCTCATCACCACCGCCGACGGCGCGAAGATGGGCAAGACCGCGGCGGGTGCCGTGTGGCTGAACGCCGAGCTGCTGAGCCCGTACGATTATTGGCAGTTCTGGCGAAACACGTCCGACGCGGACGTCGGCCGTTTCCTGCGCCTGTTCACGGACTTGCCGCTGGATGAGATCGCACGGCTCGAGAACTTGCCCGGTGCGGAGATCAACCAGGCCAAGGTAGTGCTGGCTACCGAGGCGACTTCGTTGCTTCACGGTCGCGAAGCTGGCCTGGCCGCCGAGCAGACGGCCCGCGAGACCTTCGAAGGTGGCGGTGCGGGCGCGGATCTTCCGACGCTCGATACGGGTGGGAGCATCGGCCTTCTCGCCGCGCTCACTGGTTTGGGTTTCTGTGCTTCGAACGGAGAGGCAAAGCGGAAGATCGCAGAAGGTGCGATCAGGATTGACGATCAGGTCGTGAGCGATCCGTCGCTAACGCTGGAGGTCGGGAGCAATCCGGTGAAAGTCAGCCTTGGCAAGAAGAAGCACGGGCTGCTCGTCGCCTAACCGCTTCTGATCAAATCCACCGCCTGATCACGTTCGAACAGGTAGAGGCAGATGCGCGCGGCCTGACCCCTCGGGCCGGACAAGCCGCCGTCGCGGTCGAGCAGGAGCTGGGCGTCACTCTGCGCGATTGGCGCAAGCGTCTGAACATCCTCAGGCGTGGCGACGCGAAACGCTTCTTCGCCTGACTGGCGCGTGCCGAGAATTTCCCCCGGACCTCGCAAGCGCAAATCTTCCTCTGCGATCCGGAAGCCGTCGTTGGTTTCGCGCATCAGCGCGAGGCGGGCACGCCCGACATCGGTGAGGTTCTGGTGCCGGATCAGCAAGCAGGTGCTCTTGCCGGTTCCGCGACCCACCCGGCCCCGCAGCTGGTGGAGCTGGGCCAATCCGAAACGTTCGGCACCTTCGACGATCATCAGCGTCGCGTTCGGGACGTTGACGCCAACTTCGATAACCGTAGTCGCGACAAGCACCGCCAGTTCGCCAGAGGCGAAGCGCGCCATGACCGCGTCCTTGTCCGGCCCCTTCATGCGACCGTGGACGAGACCGACCTTGTCGTCGCCAAAGCGCTGGCGGAGGATGCGGGCACGATCTTCGGCGGCCGCTGCGTCGGTCTTCTCGCTCTCCTCAACTAGCGGACAGACCCAATAGGCCTGCCCGCCGCTCGCGACGTGACGGCCGAGGCCATCGACCACATCCGACAGCTTCTCGTCACTGATCACGCGCGTTTCGACCGGCGTTCGCCCGGGCGGCATCTCGTCGATGCGGCTGACATCCATCTCGCCATATTGAGTGAGCGTTAGCGTTCGAGGGATTGGCGTTGCGGTCATCACCAGCAGGTGCGGCGGGTGCTCAGCCTTGGACGACAAAAGAAGCCTCTGCGAAACGCCGAAGCGATGCTGCTCGTCTACCACCGCCAACCCCAGCTTCTTGTAGGCGACCTTTTCCTGGAAGATCGCATGGGTGCCGATGAGGATGTCGATCGAACCGTCCGCTAGACCCATGAGCACGCTGTCGCGGGCACGTCCCTTTTCACGGCCGGTCAGGATCGCGACCCGAACTCCAATGCTGTCGAGCTGAGCGAGAAGCGTCGCATGATGCTGGCGCGCCAGGATCTCGGTCGGGGCCAGCAGTGCAGCCTGCGCCCCGGATTCGACGGCTGCAAGCATTGCCAGCACGGCGACGAGCGTCTTGCCCGAGCCGACATCGCCCTGAAGCAGCCGAAGCATCGGCGCGGACTGCGCCATATCGCCATGAATTTCGCCAACCACACGGCGCTGCGCGCCTGTTAGCTCGTATTCGAGTTTGAGCTTGGCGATCAGGGAACCCGTACCCGGCAATGGAACGGTCCGATGCCGGCGCTGCGACTGGCGAAGCAGCAGGAGCGCGAGCTGGTTTGCAAAAGTCTCGTCATAGGCCAGGCGCTTGCGCGCAGCCTCCGTGCCAGGCTCGCGATGGATAAGCGCCAGGGATGGAAGCCAGCCTGTCCAGGCTTCCCGGGATGCAAGGCTCGGCTCGATCCATTCCGGTAGCTCAGGCGCGCGCTCGAGCGCCTCTCGCGCCAACTCACCCATGCGGCGATTGGTCAGGCCTTCGGTGAGCGGATAGACTGGCTCGCGGATCGCGGGCGCCGGCCCCTTCCCTGGCTCTGCGACTTCAGGATGGATGATCTGCCACTCGTCGCCATAAGCTTCGAGCTTGCCCGAGACCATGCGCGTTTCGCCCATCGGCAATGTGCGCTTCGCCCAGCCGGGATTGTTGAAATAGATAAGGCTGATCGTGTTGCCCGCGGGGTCAGAAGCGAAAATCCGCGTCGGGCCGCGTCCCGATCGGTTCTCCCGCGTCTGAAATGGGGTCAGCTCCAGAATCACGTTGCGGCCGAGCAGGCTCTGGTCGGCAGCCGGCGCCCTTACTCGCTCGATCGCGCCGGTCGGCAGATGGTAGAGAACGTCTACGACGCGCGCGAGATCGAGCCGCTTCATCAGCTTGGCGACCTGCGGTCCGACGCCCCTCAGCACCTCGACCTCGGCGAACAATGGATTGAGGATCTCGGGCCGCATCAACAGTGGATTGCCGCGTCGCTTCGATCCTCGCAATGACGAACAAACATCACTACATGGACAACATGCTTTCAGATGAGGAATTGAAGCGCCTGCGCTGGCGCGCGCACCATCGCGGCACGCGTGAAGCCGACATGCTGGTCGGCGGCTTTTTCGATGCGCATCACGCGTCGTGGAGCGCCGAACAGCGCGCACTGTTCGAGGAGATGCTCGAGGAGCAGGATGTCGACATCATGGCCTGGGCGCACGGAACCGCCGAGGCACCGGAGCGCTTCGAAGGTCCGATGATCGAGGCGCTGAAGAAGCTCGACTATATCCGGATTGCGCGATGAGCGAGCCTCTGCAGCGCGTCCTGCGCGCCGATCAGCCGCTGATCCTCGCCGGCGTCCCCCAAGGCTTCCTGCCCTGGCTTGCCGCCGATCTTGCGCGCGCTGCGCATGGGACGGGCAAGGGCGGCCGTGCGGTCATCATCGCCGCCGACGAAGCGGCCATGCGTGCGCTGGCCGATACGGTCCCGCTGTTCGCGCCCGAAGTCGAAGTGCTGACGCTACCTGGTTGGGACTGCCTGCCCTACGACCGCGCATCTCCGGCGCTGCGCACGATGGCAGAGCGTCTTGCGACGCTCAATGCGCTGCAGGCCAAGCGCGAGAAGCCGCAGCTGCTCGTTGCAACTGCAAGCGGGGCGACCCTGCGGACGCTTACGCCCTTCCGCATCCGCCAGCTCACACGCAGGATCGCCGAGGGGGAGCGGATTGAGCGGGAGACGCTCGTCAAGCAGCTGAACGCGCTTGGCTACCAGCGCACGGACACCGTTGCCGAACATGGCGAATATGCCGTGCGCGGGTCGCTGATCGACGTTTTTCCTGCAGGCGCGACGCAGGCCTTGCGGCTCGACTTCTTCGGCGACGAAATTGATAGCCTTCGCCGGTTCGACCCGGCGGACCAGCGCTCGACCGACAAGGCGGACGCGTTCACGCTCATGCCTGCTTCCGAAGCGCTGCTGGACGAAGACAGCATCAAGCGCTTCCGTTCCCGCTATCGCGAGAAGTTCGGCGCAACCTCGACGCAGGACCCGCTTTACCAGGCGCTGTCCGAAGGACGACGCATGGCGGGCATGGAGCACTGGCTCCCGCTGCTCGAAGACAAGCTTTCGACGCTGTTCGATCATTTGGGCGAAGACGACATCATCGTCCGCGACGCGGCTGCGGATCAGGCCACCGATAGCCGGCGCGAAGCGATCGAGGATTATTACAACAACCGCGTGCGAGCGATGGAAACCGCGCCGGGCAGTTATCGGCCGCTGGAACCACAGAGCCTCTACGTCCTGAACGGCGATTGGCAGCAGATCGTTGAAGACCGTGCGATCCACCGGACGTCGCCGTTCGCCGAACCCGAATCGAAGACCACGATCGACTTTGGCGTGTTGCCGGCCCGCGACTTCGCGCCCGAGCGGACACAGCAGGCGAATGTCTACGAGGCGGTTGCCGATCATGTCGGCAAGCTTCGGAGGAGCAGCCACAAGGTCGTGCTGGCGAGCTACACGCGCGGCGCTCGCGAGCGTCTCGCGGGGCTGCTCGAAGACCATGGCCTGAAGGCGCAGAAGCTCGCCGATACCTGGCAGGAAGCGCTCGGCAGCAAGACTCAGCCAGCGCTCCTCGTCCTCCCGCTCGAGCACGGGTTCACCACGCCAGACGTAGCGGTGCTCACCGAGCAGGACATGCTCGGCGACCGCCTCGTGCGGCGGCGCAAGAACCGCAAGGCCTCGGATGCCTTCCTGCAGGAGCTGGCGACGCTCTCACCCGGCGATCTCGTCGTCCACGCGGACCACGGCATCGGGCGGTACGAGGGCCTGACGCAAATTCCAGTCAGCAAGGTTCCCCACGACTGCGTTGCGCTGGAATATGCGCGTGGCGACAAGCTCTACGTGCCGGTCGAGAATATCGAACTGCTCTCGCGCTATGGCAGCGAAAGCGAGGGCGTAACGCTCGACAGTCTCGGCGGCGAAGCGTGGCAGCGCCGCAAGGCGCGGATGAAGGAGCGGATCCGCGAGATTGCGGGCGAGCTCATCAAGACTGCCGCGATGCGCGCAACGCGTCCAGGAGTCGTGGCCGCGCCCGACGCCAGCTATCCGCAATTCGTCGACCGATTCCCGTACGAAGAGACCGACGATCAGGATCGCGCGATCGAGGAAGTTCTCGGCGATCTCGAAGCAGGCAAACCCATGGATCGCCTGGTCTGCGGCGATGTGGGCTTCGGCAAGACCGAGGTCGCGCTGAGAGCTGCATTCGTCATGGCAATGTCAGGCAAGCAGGTGGCGCTGATCGGCCCCACCACCCTTCTGGCGAGGCAGCACTATAAGAATTTCGTCGATCGGCTGCAGGGCTTTCCGATCAATGTGGGCCGGCTGTCACGGCTCGTGCCTGCGGCAGAAGCAAAGAAGACGAAGGAAGGGCTCGCTGACGGGACGGTCGATATCGTCGTCGGCACCCATGCGTTGCTAGCCAAGGGCATTGAGTTCAAGCGGCTCGGCCTGGTGATCGTCGACGAGGAGCAGCATTTCGGAGTCGCGCACAAGGAACGGCTCAAGGCACTCAAGGCCGACGTCCACGTGCTCACGCTGACAGCGACGCCAATCCCGCGCACGCTGCAGATGGCGATGTCGGGCCTACGCGATCTTAGCGTGATCCAGACGCCCCCCGTCGATCGCTTGGCGGTGCGCACGTACGTGACACCGTTCGATGGCGTCGTGCTTCGCGAAGCACTGCTCCGCGAGCATTATCGCGGCGGGCAGAGCTTCTTCGTCGTGCCGCGCATCAGCGACCTTCCCGACATCGAGGAATGGCTGCGCGAGCAGGTGCCTGAGGTGAAGTTCGTCACCGCGCACGGCCAAATGAGCCCGAGCCAGGTTGAGGAGCGGATGAGCGCTTTCTATGACCGCAAGTACGACGTGCTGCTCTCGACCACGATCGTGGAGAGCGGGCTCGATATTCCGAACGCCAATACGCTCGTCGTTCACCGTTCGGATCGGTTCGGCCTTGCCCAGCTGTATCAGCTGCGCGGTCGCGTCGGCCGGTCGAAGACCCGCGCCTATGCCTATCTGACGATGCCGGAGAACCGGTCGATCACGGAGGCAGCGCAGAAGCGCCTGCAAGTTCTCTCTGAGCTCGACAATCTCGGCGCAGGGTTCCAGCTCGCCAGCCACGACCTGGATATTCGCGGCGCAGGCAATCTGCTAGGCGACGAGCAATCGGGCCACATCAAGGAAGTGGGTTTCGAGCTTTACCAGTCGATGCTCGAGGACGCGATCGTCGAACTCAAAGCCGGTGGGGTCCAACGGACCGAAGAATTCACGCCGCAGATCAGCGTCGATGCGCCGATCATGATCCCGGAAGCTTACGTGCCGGATCTCGACTTGCGCATGGGTCTCTATCGTCGTCTGGGCGAGCTTGAGGATCGCCCGGCCATCGACGCCTTCGCCGCCGAGATGATCGATCGATTCGGCGCGCTGCCCGAGGAAACGGCCAACTTGATGAAGATCGTCGAGGTGAAGCTGAACCTCAAGCAGGCAATGGTCGCGAAGCTGGACATGGGACCGAAGGGCGCTGTCGTGACGTTCGCGGACAGTGGCTTCCCGGACCTCCGCGGGCTGCTCGACTATATCGATCGGCTGAAGGGCAGCGCGAAGCTGCGTCCCGATAGCAAGATGGTCGTCAGCCGGGATTGGCCGACGCCGGATGCGCGCCTCAATGGCGCTTTGCAGCTCTCGCGCGGCCTCGCGCGCGTCGCTGCGGCGGGGGAAAGTGCGAAGAAGGAGCTGGAGCCCGCCTAAAGCGGCTTCACGAACTTGTAGGCGAACTGGCTGGTATTGCCGCGGATCGACTTGTCGAAGACAGGTATGTCGAGGGGGTCAGCCGGATTGTTCAGCGCTTTGCTCTCCCCGGCGAACTTGAAGCCCGCCGCTTCAACGATCTGACGCACGGTTGCCGGATCGACCCGGTGGAGCGTGTCGGTGTCCTGCAAGCCCCTCCCAGGCTTCGCCATGTGATCGATGATCAGGAAGGTGCCGCCTGGCTTCAGCGCCTTGAACGCATCCTTCGCGAGCATCGAAGGATCGCCCTTGCCCATGAACTCGTCAGGATAATCGTGGAAGTTCTGCGAAGTCCAAATGACGTCGAGCGGCTCGGGAGCAGTCAGGGTGGTCGTCGGCTCGATCTCAGTGACGATGTTGCCGTAATATTTGTCGGCCGAAAGCTGCCGCAGCGTGGCGACATTGCCCATGGCCGTCCGCGCATAGGCTTGCGGCCACACCGCATAGACCTTGCCTTGTGGGCCGACGATCTTGCTGAAGATGCGGGTCCAGTAGCCAGTGCCCGGAATGAGGTCCAAGACCTTGTCGCCCGGTTTCACCTCCGCGAACGCGATGAGCGGTCCGGGCTTGCGGCGCGCATCCGCGGCATCGCGCTGATCCTTGCGCGCTGGATCCGCCAGTGCGGCATCAAGCGCGGCTTGGGAAAACTGCCGCACAGGCTCCGCTTTGTGGCAACCCGCCAGAAGCACCGCCGCGGCGACAGCAAATGTGATCGGTCTCACGCCCACCTCCATCGGGAAGGGAGCAAATCATAGGAGTGACGCGATGGGGCGAACTTTTCGACGGACAGCCTAGGCGGCTTCGACCTGCGCAGCGGCAACGAAACGCGTCAGCTCTTCGAGCGTGAGCGCACCGGCCCCGATGAAACCCTGGTAATAGTCGCAGCCCCACTCCGCGAGCAGCATCAGCTGGCCGGTGCTTTCGACACCTTCGACCACGACCTGCAGTCCGAGATCCCGCGCGAGGCGGATCATCGCCTTTACAACGATGCGATCCTGCGACTTGCCGACGATGTGCGTGATCAGGCCGCGGTCGATCTTGAGCATGTCGAGCGGCAGCGAGATCAGATAGGCCAAGCTGCAATAGCCAGTGCCGAAATCGTCCACCGCGATGGTGACGCCAGCTTCACGGAGCCGCGTGAGCCGCTCGCTGACGGCGGGCTGATCGACAAGCAAGGCGCTTTCGGTGATTTCGACGTTCACGCGATTGGGATCGATCCCGGCGCTCTCGATCTCGTCGAGCAGCCACTGGTCGAACGCCTCGCGCGCGAGGTCCTGCGGCAGCAGGTTGATCGAGATCTTCAGGTTTTTGAGCGGTCCTTCCCAAACAGCGGCGCAGCGCAGGGCTTTCCGCTGGATCAGACGCGAAAGCCGCTCTTCCAATCCGGCTGCCGTGGCTCTTGCGAACAGCACTTCGGCCGACGGCACGATAGCGGATCGGGCCAGTGCTTCGGCTCCGATGATCCGTCCCGTTCGCGGGTCGATCAGCGGCTGATAGAGAACCTCGATCTGCTCGTGCGCGATTGCAGCTTCCAGGAGCGGGTCGCGGACGGGAATGGCGGGCGTCGAAGTCGCCCCATCCGACGCCCGCCTGCCCCACTCGAAAATCGTTTCCAAACCCGACATGCAACCGGCGTTAACGATTGACCGAAGTGCGAGGAACTGCGTCTTCCGACCCCGACCCGAAACGGTACAGTGACGCAGGCGTGCTCACACCTTATGTTCGGAGCGCAGCAGAAGCGGCCGAGGAGCAGCGAGTGAACGCGGACGTGCCCCAACGACAGGACCGATCTGAACGAATGGACCTGCGCGCACTCGGCATTGGCCTTTTGTCCTCGCACACCGACGTGGCGTCGGCTGCCGAGACCATGCTTCGCCAGCGATACGACTTCGCGCCCGCGGAGGAGGCAGAAACGCTAGTCGCGCTGGGCGGCGACGGGTTCATGCTGCACACGTTGCACTCGATGCTGGACGCAGGCTCGCCGCGCCCGGTCTTCGGCATGAACCGCGGCACCGTGGGCTTTCTGATGAACGATTGGCGGATCGATTGCCTGCCGGAGCGGCTCGCGGGGGCGAAGCCGATCCGCGTCGCGCCGCTTGAAATGAAGGTGACGACGGTGTCCGGGCAGACCTTCGTCCACTCGGCAATCAACGAGGTCTCGCTGCTTCGCGAGACGAGGCAGACTGCGAAGATCGAAGTCTCGGTCAACGGCCGCGTGGCGTTGCCGGAGCTCGCCTGCGACGGCGTTCTTGTGGCGACCCCCGCGGGATCGACCGCCTACAATCTTTCGGCACATGGTCCGATCCTGCCGCTTCAGGCCAAGATGCTCGCCCTGACGCCGATCAGCCCGTTCCGGCCACGGCGATGGTCAGGCGCGATTCTGCCCGACGATACGGCTGTGTGCCTCAAGGTGCTGGAGGCCGAGAACCGGCCGGTTTCCGCCGTTGCCGATCAGGTCGAGGTTCGTGACGTTTCACGCGTCGAGATCCGGTTGGACAAGGAACGGTCGCTCACCTTGCTGTTCGATCCCGAGCATGCGCTCGACGAACGCATCGCCATGGAGCAGTTCGCGACGTAAAAATCTGTCCCCGTTGGTGAAGAAGGTCGCTTGAACACTTGCCTTTAAGGACCGTCGCGCTATCTAGCCCGCGCTGCCCTTAGGGGCTGCTCCCCGGTAGCTCAGCGGTAGAGCATCCGACTGTTAATCGGACGGCCGCCTGTTCGAATCAGGCCCGGGGAGCCATTTTCCCTCTTATTCTTCGTGGCCGGACCGCCAGAGCGCGCCGGTCAGCGGCTCCAGCAGATACTGCAGCGCAGTCCGCTTGCGCACGGTCAGCACCGCTTCGACCGGCAGGCCGGGGCGCAGCTCGCCATTGCCGAGCACCGAACGGACGCGATTCAGCTCGGCTTCCGGGACCACGATTTCCGTGCGGAAGTAGGTGCGGCCGGACTTCTCGTCGGTGAAGCTGTCGGCAGAGACGGTGCGCACCGTGCCCGTGAAGAGCGGCAGCTCGCGGTTGTGCACGCTGAGAAAACGCACCTGGGCCTTTTGTCCCGGGTATGCGTCGTCGGCGTCCGTCGGATTGAGCTGGGCCTGAATGACCAGCTCCCGGCCATCGGGAACGATGTCCATCAGCTTCTGGCCTGCTCCCACCACGCCCCCGATGGTGAACACCTGCAGACCTACGACCTGGCCGGTGGCGGGCGCGCGTACGAGCGAATGCTGCAGCTGCTCGCGGGTTGCCACCAGCTTCGGCAGGACCTCGGAAATCTTGCTCTGCGTGTCCTTCAGATCGGATTCAATCTGCTCGAGGCGGTCGCGGCCGACGCTCAGCGATTGCATCTTGGTTTCGCCGATGCCCTCGCCGGCGCGTGCATATTCCGCAGTCATCTGGGCTTCCTGGCCCTTGAGATCCGCCTGTGCGCGCTCAAGCTGGCGAACGCGGTTCATGGATGCGAAGCCCTTCGCAGCGACGCTTTTCAGGCCGTCCAGCTCTTCGGCAATTAGCCGCTGCTGTTCGACCAGGGCCTCGCGCTGTTTCACATAGCCTCCCTGCTGTTGGACAAGCTGGGAAGCCCGCTGGCCGAGCACGGATTGCTGCGCCGACATCGCGCCGGATCGAGCCCGCATTTCGGAGCGCTGGAGAGCCATCACCTGATTGGCGATCTCACGGTCTTCCGGACTGAGGCTCGCGAATTCGACAGGGGTAGCGAAATCGCGCTGGCCCACGCGTTCCGCCATCAGGCGCGCGCGCTGGGCAATCAGAGTCAGATAATCGCTGGTGAGGGCCCGCTCGGACGCCTTCAGCTCTGGCGCGGACAGCTCGATAAGCACTTCGCCCGCCTTCACGTGCTGGCCTTCGCGGACGTGGATGGAGTTCACCATGCCCCCGTCCTTGTGCTGGACCGTCTGACGATTGCCGGAAACGGCTATTTGACCCGCCGCGTGCACCCCGGCGTCCAGGGGAACGAACGCCGCCCACCCCAGGAACAGGATGAAAAAGGCGCCTGCGATGGCTGCTCCCAAGCGAATCTCGCGGGTGGGATTGCCCGCTTCGCTGTGAACGGGCGAGGCGAGGACGAGCGCTTCGCTCATGCGGCATTCTCCGAACTCTTCGGCCCGGTCAGTCGGGCAACAACTTCAGCGGCGGGGCCGATCATGCGCGGCTTGCCATCTTCCAGGACGAGCAGGCGGTCTGCGGTCTGCAGGACGCCGCGGCGATGGGCGATGACGATCACCGTCGCTCCGCGCTTCCGGGCCTTTGCAATGGCCGCAATCAACGACTGCTCGCCATCCTGGTCGAGGAAGGCATTGGGCTCATCGAGCACGAGCACCTTCGGATCTCCGTACAGTGCGCGTGCGAGCGCAACGCGCTGCGACTGACCGGCGGATAGCCCAGCGCCCATCAGGCCGAGCTCGGTATCGTACCCCTTCGGCAGCTGAAGGATGAGCTCGTGAATGCCGGCTTCTTTCGCTGCGGCGACGACGGCCTCGTCGATCGTCTTGGTTTCCTCCGCGGTCGTACCCTTCTGGAATCGCGCGATATTCTCTTTGATCGAGCCTTCGAACAGGGACGGTTCCTGCGGCATGTAGCCGAGATACGGTCCAAGCTCGTCCTGATCCCAGTCGGTCAGACGAGCGCCGTCTATGCGCACCGTTCCGATCGTCGGCTGGAGTGCGCCGACGAGGATCTTGCCGAGCGTCGTCTTGCCGGATCCGCTGGGGCCGATGATGCCCAGGATCTGGCCTGGATCTGCGCGCAGGGTGACGCCGACGAGTATCGGCTTTCCTTCGCGAGCACGCATTCCGACTTCTTCGACCGTAAGTACGCCCTCGGGAGCAGGCAGCGTCGTGTAGATGCGCTGCTCCTCCAGGTTCTCGAAAGCCCGAGCCAGTCGCTTCACTGCGGCGTGCGCCGAGGTCAGCGGCGACCAGGCGCCGATGATGCTTTCCACCGGCTGCAGCGCCCGGCTGAGAAGCACCGAAGAGGCGATAATCGCGCCCGAGGAGATATCGCCGGCGATTGCCAGCAATGCGCCCACGCCCAACGCAATCGACTGAATGAACAGTCGGAAGAAGCGGCTTGAGGCCGTAAGCTTTGCGCCAGCAAACTGAGCATTCAGCATGTTGGAAAGGGCAATTCGGCGATGAGCGAGCTGGCGATCAACCATCGCGCCGGTCATCCCGAGGCCCTTCACGGTCGTGCCATGGGTCGCAGCAGCCTGCTGGCTGTTGTGCGCGGACGCCATTGCCGCCGTCGCAATCTCCATCTTCTTCTGGGTCGCGCGTTGGTTGAGCCAGGCCAGGCTCACCAGCAGCACCATCGCGAAGATCGCCAGGATGCCGATCCAGAAGTGAAGCATGAATGCGACGATCAGGAAGACGGGCGTCCAGGGAAGGTCGAAGATAGCCGCAATGGCAGGCGTCGCCATTGCGGTACGGACCGAATCGAAGTCGCGCATCGCCTGGCCGGCGGCACCCGAATCCGTCGCCATCATCTGCTTGAGAATACGCGGCGCAATCAGGGCATCGACGCGCTGGCTAGCGCGGATCAGAAGACGGTTGCGGACCATGTCCAGCGCAGACAGCGTCATCAGCGCCAGCGCGAGTGCCAGCGTCACGAACAGCAAAGTCGTCTTGCCCGCGGTCGGGACCACACGGTCGTAGACCTGCAACATGTACAGCGTCGGCGCGAGATAGAGGATGTTAATCAACAGGCTGAAGATCGCAGCCGCAACGAAGTGCTGGCGGCAATCGGCCAGTGCATCGGAAAGCACCTTCGGCAATTCCAGTCCGGCGATCCTCAATTACGCTCTCCTGCCGCACGGCAGTGCGGCGCGCGCACAAGATCCATCACCTGCATGAACTCCCCTAACGCAGATGCGGCTCCCCTCTGGCCGCGAACTGCTCACCCAAACCGCCATTTCTGTATCAGAATCAAGGGTTAGTAAAGAATCGTCCCTTGCTGGGACGTGACTAACCTTCGAGGGCCGCCATTAGGGAGGCGTTACCGCCCGCCGCGGTCGTATCGATGCACGTGACACGTTCTGTAGCAAATCGAGCGACATAGTGCGGTCCGCCGGCCTTCGGGCCTGTGCCGCTGAGGCCTTCACCTCCGAACGGCTGACTCTCGACGACGGCACCGATTTGGTTGCGGTTGACGTAGAAATTGCCCACCCGCGCATGCTCTTCGACATAGTCGCGCACGGTGTCGATGCGGCTCTGCAGGCCGAGGGTCAGGCCATAGCCCGTCTCGTTGATGGCATCGACCACCTTGTCGAGCTTATCGCCAGGATAGCGAATCACATGAAGCAGCGGCCCGAAGTTCTCACGATTCAAGTCGCTTAGCGCTTTAATCTCATACAATGCCGGAGCGACGAAACTGCCGTGAGCGGCCTCGTTCGGAAGCGGGAGCCGGCAAATGCGTTTCGCATTCTTTTCGAGCCAATCGAGGTGTCGATCCAGCGCCGCCTTAGCGTCCTCATCGATTACTGGACCAACATCGGTCTTCAGGTCGCTCGGATCCCCCACGGTCAGCGCTTTCATCGCACCTGAGATCATCGCAATCATGCTGTCCGCGACATCCTCCTGAACGAAGACAACGCGGCAGGCCGAGCAACGCTGCCCGGCGCTTTGGAAGGCCGACGAAATGACGTCGCGGGTGACCTGCTCGGGCAGTGCGGAACTGTCGACGATCATGGCATTCTGGCCACCCGTCTCGGCGATGAAGGGGATGATCGGCCCGCCGCGCTCGGCCAGCGTGCGGTTGATGAGGCGCGCCGTCTCGGTCGAGCCCGTGAAAGCGACACCCGCCAGCAGCGCATGAGACGTCAGCGCCGCTCCAACGCGACCATCGCCGGGAGCGAGCTGGACGACATCCTTCGGGAACCCGGCGCGGTGCATCAGCTCCACGGCCAATGCGCCGATCAGCGGTGTCTGCTCCGCGGGCTTCGCGATCCCGGTGTTTCCTGCCGCAAGCGCCGCAGCGACTGGCCCCGTGAAGATGGCGAGCGGGAAATTCCAGGGGCTGATGCAGGCAAATACGCCGCGTCCATGGAGGCGAAGCTCATTCTGCTCGCCGGTGGGACCAGGTAGCGGCATCGGCCGTGTGAACTGACGCCGCGCCTCCGACGCGTAGAAACGAAGGAAATCGACGGCTTCCCGGACTTCCAGCACTGCATCAGGAAGCGTCTTTCCTGCCTCGCGAATGCAGAGAGAATAGAATTCCTCGCGATGCTGTTCGTAGAGGTCAGCAGTGCGATCCAGCAGCCTCGCTCTGGCTTCGCCGCCAAGCGCGTCCCAGGCGACTTGGGCCGCATGGCCTGCGCGCACCATGCGATCGACTTCGTCTGCGGTTGCTTCGAAGACGGTTCCGACTTCGGCTCGGCGATCGTGAGGGGACGTAACCGTCCTCGCCTTTCCCTTCCCGATCGTCGGCTTCGCAGTCCAACTGCGACCGTCCAATACCTTCAGTCGCTCAAGGATGGGCTCGCGCACCAGCGGATCGGATAGATCGAGCCCGGCGCTGTTGTGCCGGTCGGCCCCGAAAACGTCGCGTGGCAGAATGATCTTCGGGTTTCGATAGGGCTTGAGCGACTGAAGCTCAGCCACCGGGTCCCGAACGAGTTCATCCAGAGAGACCTGCTCGTCGGCTATCCGATTGACGAAGCTCGAGTTGGCACCGTTTTCGAGGAGACGCCGCACCAGATAGGCCAGCAGCTCCTTGTGACTGCCAACGGGCGCATAGATGCGGACCGGCGTCTGTTCGTCGCCAATGTGCCGCTCGAGCTCCGCCAGCTCCTCATAGAGCTCTTCGCCCATCCCATGCAGCCGCTGGAACTCGAACTCACGCCCGGCGGCGAGGGCCTTTACCTGGCCGATCGTGTTCGCGTTGTGCGTGGCGAATGCCGGGTAGATGACGTCACTGGCGTCCAGCAGCTTCTTCGCGCAGGCAAGATAGGAGACGTCGGTCGCAACCTTGCGTGTAAACACGGGATAATCAGGAAGGCCGCCGACCTGCGCCGCCTTGATCTCCGTATCCCAGTAAGCGCCCTTCACAAGGCGGACCATGAGCTTGCGGCCATGAGAACGGGCCGTCTCGATCACCCAGTCGCACAGCGGCGCCGCACGCTTCTGATAGGCCTGGATGGCAATTCCGAAGCCGCTCCAGCCATTGGCGAAAAGCTCGTCGTCGGCAAGCAATGCCTCGAACGCATCAAGCTGAAGCTGTAGCCGGTCGGCTTCCTCTGCATCGATCGTGAAATGGACGTCGGCTTTCGACGCGGACAGCGCCAGCTCGCGAAGCACCGGCAAAACCGCTGCGACGGCCTGGGCCTGATGCGTGAATTCATAGCGCGGATGCAGCGCCGTCAGCTTGACGGAGATTCCAGGCGACCGGCGGAAACCGTCCTTCGCCTCTTTCGCGATCCGTGCCAGCGCTTTCCGGTAGGCGTCGGCGTAGCGTTCTGCGTCATCGTAGGTCTTCGCCGCCTCGCCCAACATATCGAAGCTGTGGCTAAGACCCTGCTTCCGCTCAGGCGCAGCTCGCTTCAGGGCTTCGTCAATGTCGCGGCCAAACACGAAGTTACGACCGAGGATCTTCATCGCCTCGCGGACTGCCGTACGGACCACGGGCTCGCCCAACCGTCCAACCGCCCTGCCCAGTGCCGCTTTCCAATTGTCCGACCGGTCCTGCGCATTCTCCAGCACCTTGCCGGTGAGGAGCAGCGAGAAGGTCGCGGCATTGACGAATGAGGAGTCCGATTGCCCCAGCTTGTCCGACCAGTCCGGCCCCGACAGCTTGTCGGCAATCAGCTCGTCCGCGGTGTGCGCATCCGGAATACGGAGCAAAGCCTCGGCAAGGCACATCATGGCGATGCCTTCGTCCGAGCCGAGGTCATAGGCCTGCAGAAACGCGTCTACGCCTGAGGGCTTATGCGCCCGTACGCCCTTGACGAGTGCGCGCGCCGTCGCAGTCGCCTCAGCCAAGGTATCTGGCGCAAGGCGCGCCTGCTCGAGGCGCTCCGCTACGACGTGTTCCTCGTCAGGCCGATAGGCGCGCCTGAGCGCAATACGATCGATGGGGCCCACCGGCTTGGCCCGCGTTACGCGAGCTGCCCGTGGCAATGCTTGTACTTCCGCCCGGAACCGCACGGGCAAGGAGCATTACGGCTGAGTGGCGCTTCGACCACTTCACCCTGCACGTCGCCCTGCGGAAGGGGCGGCTGCGGGATGTTCAGCGGCGGAAGGTTCGACAGAACCGTGCCGGTAGCCGCGTCGATATCGGCGGTATTGTCGTCGCCCGAGAACGGATCGAGGTGCTGCGTGATGAAGTCGGGCAGCACCGGCGGAGGCGCCTGCTCGAGCTGCACCTGCGCCCGCATCAGCACGCGCGTTACTTCCTCACGAATCGACACCAGTAGACGCTCGAACAGCAGAAATGCTTCCTGCTTATATTCGTCGATCGGCTTCTTTTGGGCGTAACTGCGAAGGTGGATGACCTGGCGAAGCGCATCGAGTGTCGCGAGGTGCTCCTTCCAGTGATGGTCGAGCGTCTGAATCAAGATCTGCTTCTCGACATCATTCCAGCGATCGGGCTCAACGCTCTCAAGCTTTGACGCCATGGCGTCGTCGGAAAGCTTCTGGATCCGCTCGACGATCATCTCCTGCTCGACAGCATCCTCTTCGAGCCATGCTTCGATCGGCGGCTGAAGTCCGAAGACCACGTCGACACTTTCCTTGAGCGCTGCGACGTCCCACTGCTCGGGATAGGTGCCCGGTGGGCAGGTCACATTCACGATGGCCGCAGCCGTTTCCGCGCGCATGTCAGCGATCGTCTCGCTGACGCTTTCCGCATCCATGATGTCTGCGCGCTGCTCGTAGATGACCTTGCGCTGGTCGTTCATCACGTCGTCGAATTCGACGACCTGCTTGCGGATGTCGTAGTTGCGGGCCTCGACCTTGCGCTGGGCAGTTTCGATCGCCTTGGAAATCCAAGGGCTGACGATCGCTTCGCCATCCTCAAGGTTCTTGTTCATCAGGCGCGCGAACATCGTCTGCGGTCCGAAAATACGCAGGAGATCGTCGTCGAGGCTGAGATAGAATTTCGACAGGCCCGGGTCGCCCTGTCGTCCCGAACGGCCACGAAGCTGGTTGTCGATGCGCCGGCTCTCGTGGCGCTCGGTGCCGAGGACGTAAAGACCACCCGAAGCGAGCACGACTTCCTTCTCGGCCGCGACCTCGCGCCGAATGCGCTCGATTTCCTTCTCGCGCTCCGGACCCTCAGGAACGTCGCGGAGCTCGTCCTCGATGCGGAACTCGACGTTGCCGCCGAGCTGAATGTCGGTGCCGCGGCCCGCCATGTTGGTGGCGATCGTCACTGCGCCGGGACGTCCGGCCTGGGCAACGATATGAGCTTCCTGCTCGTGGAAGCGCGCGTTCAGCACCGAGTGCTTGACCCCGGCCTTGTTGAAGAATTCCGATAGCATCTCGGACTTTTCGATCGAGATCGTGCCGACCAGGACTGGCTGGCCCGCCTGCTGCTTCTCCTGGATTTCCTTGGTGATGGCCGCAAACTTCTCGGGCATCGTCTTGTAGAATTCGTCATCCTCGTCGCGCCGCTGGACGGGCACGTTGGTCGGGATGGCGACGACGTTCATCTTGTAAATGTCGAAGAATTCCGGCGCTTCGGTCATCGCCGTGCCGGTCATGCCCGAAAGCTTCGGATACATGCGGAAATAGTTCTGGAAGGTGATCGAGGCGAGCGTCTGGTTCTCAGGCTCGATGTTGACGCCTTCTTTGGCTTCGACCGCCTGGTGCAGACCGTCGGACCAGCGGCGGCCCTCCATCATGCGGCCGGTGAACTCGTCGATGATGACGACCTGACCGTCCTTCACGATGTAGTCGATGTCCTTCTTGAACATCACATTGGCCTTGAGGGCCTGGTTCAAGTGGTGGACGACCTGCGTGTTGGCGATGTCGTAGAGGTTGCGGCCCTCGATCAGGCCACCTTCCTCAAGCAGGCGCTCCGCCTTTTCGGTGCCTTCCTCGGTAAGGACGACGCTCTTCTGCTTCTCGTCCTTTTCATAGTCAGACGGCTGGAAGGTTTTCACCAGCTTGTCGACCGCGATGTAGAGATCAGACTTGTCGTCGGTCGGGCCGGAGATGATCAGGGGGGTTCGGGCCTCGTCGATCAGGATCGAGTCCACCTCGTCGACGATCGCAAAATTAAACGGCCGTTGGACCATGTTCTCGCGCGAATATTTCATATTGTCGCGCAAATAGTCGAACCCCAGCTCGTTGTTCGTCGCGTAGGTAATGTCGGCGTTGTAGGCGTCGCGGCGTTCCTGGTCGGAGAGGTTGGGAACGATGACCCCCACGGTCATTCCGAGGAAACGGTAGATCTGGCCCATCCATCCCGCGTCGCGGCGGGCGAGATAGTCGTTGACGGTAACGACGTGGACACCCTTGCCTTCAAGCGCGTTGAGATAGGTCGCCAGCGTCGCGACGAGCGTCTTTCCTTCACCCGTCTTCATCTCGGCAATTTCACCGCGGTGAAGCGCGATGCCGCCGATCAGCTGCACGTCATAGTGGCGCTGGCCAAGAACACGGATCGCCGCCTCGCGAACGGTCGCGAATGCCTCGGGAAGCAGATCGTCGAGCCGCTCGCCGCTGGCGAGACGCTGCCGGAACCGCTCAGTCTGCCCCCGGAGCTCGTCATCGGTCATTGCGGAAATGTTCGGCTCGAAGCCGTTTACCGCATCGACATATTTGCCAAGCCCGCGAACATAGCGATCGTTGGCCGATCCGAAGATGCTTTTTGCCAGTCCGGCGATCATGGAAATCCCTTAAAAACCCGCGCGTTCAGGATTGGGCGGAAACCTCTCGCCGACGCTCTGGGAAACTGTCGCGGGCGATGTAAGGAGCGCCCTAGCCGTAGTCAATTAAGGCAAGGTAATCGAGATGAGCCAAAGCGGCGGATGCATGTGCGGCGCAGTGCGCTACGAGCTCAGGAGCGAACCGTTCGACTGCGGCTGGTGCCACTGCCGCACCTGTCAGTTGAACAGCGGTGCTCCGGCTATGGTTTTCGCCAGCGTGCCGGACGGAGACCTCGTCTGGACCAAGGGCGCGGACAAGGTGAAATCGGTGCCCTCATCCAGCTTCGGGCATCGTGAATTCTGCGGCGAATGCGGGACGCCCTTCCTGATGAAGGTCGACCACCAGCCCGAAACCGTGGACTTCAGCGTCGTCACACTGGACGATCCTGAAGCGGTACAACCGGGCTTTCACATTTTCTGGGGAAGCAAGATCGGCTGGTTCGAACCCAAAGACGACCTACCGCGGCATGAGAAATTCAGGCCGGAAACCCGGGGACTCAGCGGAACCGAGCCCCCGGGCGAATAAGTTCTTAGAGGTTACCTTCGAGCCACTGCTGGATCTGGCTGCGGGGCGCGGCGCCGACCTTCTGCGCGACGGGCTGGCCGCCCTTGAACAGAAGCATCGTCGGAATACCACGCACGCCATAGCGGCCCGGGATGTCGGGATTTTCGTCGATGTTGAGCTTGGCGACGGTAACCTTGTCGCCAAGGTCGTTCGCAATCTCTTCGAGCGCCGGAGCGATCATCCGGCACGGTCCGCACCATTCCGCCCAGAAATCTACCAGGACGGGCCCCTCGGCCCCCAGCACATCGTTCGCAAAGCTCTGGTCGGTGACGGTCTTGGTGGCCATGGCGGCGATTCTCCGTGTCAAAAGTTAAGAGAGATATGGGCGGTCGTGTGTCGCCTCTCAAGACGGCAGTTCGAACAGTTTCGGCCCGGCGGTATAGAGAAGCGCCGCACGGACCTCCCGGCTTGGAAAGATCACGCGGAGAGCAGCCACATAAGCGTCCATTTGCGCCAGGTGCGCGGCCGGGATCATGCCTTCCCGCTCAGGAACCCGGCCGGTTTTGAAATCGAGGACAGAGACGCGGCTATCCTCGATCAACAGGCGGTCCGCGGTGCCCGCGACGACGCGGCCATCCGGCAGGGTCGCGGCGAGCGGTGCTTCGGCAAGTGAGCCCGGCCCAAAGAGTTGCGAGAAGCGGTCGTCAGAAAGGACGCTGCACACCTGATCAGCGATCTCAAGTCGCTGTGATGCCTCGTCGAGCCCGGCCGAATGCTGAAGCCAATCGAGCGCCCTCTCCCGCCGCTCCTCGGGCGCAACATCCGCCAGACGTTCGAGCAACTGATGGATCAGCGTACCGCGACGAGCTGCATCGCGTGACGCTGGCGTAGGGGGTGGCGAAGGTTCGCGATCCTCGGCCAGTTGTGACGGCGCCAGTGGACGCGGCGGTCGCGGCTCGGCCGGCGCCGGCAATTTGGTCCACTCCGGCAGCGAGAGTGGCGGCTGCTGCGTTCGCGAAGACTTCGCCGCTGTAACCTTCGGCACGATGCTCCCGCGATACTGCCAAACAGCGCCCCAGCGCGGGTCTTCCTGCGCCGCTACGCCCAGCGAAGTCAGCGCATGCTCGACCCGCTTGTGCCAGCTGTTCTCGGGCTGCCCTCGACTGGGCTTGATTCCGGCCACCAGGAGCCGCTCACTCGCTCGCGTCATCGCGACGTAAAGCAGCCGCCAGTGCTCTTCGAGGTCCTTCGCCTTCTCATCCACAGCGATCGCATCGAACGGAGCGACCAGTTCCGCCTTTCTCGGCCGCAGCACGGGCACCTTCTCGCCTTCGACCGGAAGATCGAGAGGCGGGTTGCGCTGACCCAGGTTGGCCGGGTCAGCAGTCGCGTCCGCGAGGATGACATAAGGCGCTTCGAGGCCCTTTGCCCCGTGCACGGTCATCACCCGCACCGCATTGGCGCGCTCCGAGGGGTCCCGCTGGATTTCGACTTCGCCGCGAGAGAACCACGCCTGGAAGCGCTCGAGGGACGGCACTTCGTTGCGTTCGAACTCCAGAGCGGCGGTCATCAGCTCATCGATTGGATCACGAGCCGCGAGCCCGAGGCGGCTGTACAGCTTCCGCCGACCTTGCATCGGGCCGGACAAGATCGTCTCGAGGAAGCGCGAGGGCGGTGTGTAGTCGGCCATCGTCAGCAACTCGCCGAGCAGCGCGTGAGCACTGGAGAAGTCTGCACGTTCGCCGACCCGCTCGCGCAGGGCGCGCCACAGCGGCTTCTTCTCACGACCGTAAGCGAGATCGAAGAGCTGCTGCTGGTCCCATCCGATCAGCGGCGAGACGAGCAGGTTCGCTAGGTTAAGGTCGTCGAGCGGTTGCACGGCAAAGGTCACCGCTGCAAGCAAGTCGCGCACGGCAAAGGGCTTCGACAGGAAGAGTCGATCGATGCCCGCCACCGGAACTCGGCGCTGAAACAATCGCGCAACGATCAGCGAGGCGAGTTCGCCACGGCTACGCACAAGGATCAATATGTCGCCGGCGGTCAGCGGCCTCTTGGTCGAATCGAGCACGGGCGCTTCGTCGATCCACTCCCGAACCTGCTCGGCTATCAGGTCGGCGTATTGTCGGGCGTCTTCGTCGAGCCAGCCCTCCTCGCCCTCGTCGCCATTCTCGTCGCCGTCGAGCGTGAACGGCCTCCAAAGCTCTACGACGCCGGGCCTGCCGGAATGATAAGCGACGTGCGGGGGCGGAAGCTCCGGCAGGCCCATCTCACGGAAACCGACATCCGCAATCACTGCATCGACAGTATCGAGCACTGCCTGCGCCGACCGATAGCTGGCGTTGATAGAGAGGTCGCGGAATTCGGTTGCTGCATCCTCATCGAACAGATTCGACTGCGAACGCTCACGGATTTCCGACCGCATCTTTTCGAACTCGCGCGGATCGGTCCCCTGGAAGCCGTAGATCGCCTGCTTAAAATCCCCGACCATGAAGAGGGTGCGCACGCGCCGCTCAGTCTCGGGCGAGCCACTGAAATATTCCTCGGTCAGCGCGCGGACGATGTCCCATTGCGCCGCGTTCGTGTCCTGCGCTTCATCGACCAGGATGTGGTCGGTGCGCTGATCGAGCTTGTAGCGCACCCACTCACCCATCCCCGGCTGTTCGAGCAGGTGCCGGGTCCAGCGTATTAGGTCGTCGAAGTCGGCGACGCCCGCTGCGCGCTTCGCCCGGGCATAGGCATCGGCGAAGGCTTGTCCCGCGCGAAGCCCTGCCGCCATGTCGGCTCCCAGGCGAGCGCCGTTCTGAATCTGCAGCAGCTCTCCAATGAGGATCGCAAGGCGGCCCGCATGCGATTCATAGTGAGGCTCGGCCTTCGCCTGGCCGGCTGAGATGCGAAGCGTGTCCTTCTCGGTGAGCACGACTTTCCGCAGCGATGGAAGAGCGGCCGCACGCTCGATCGGCGTGAGGTTGAGCCAATTTTCGATCACGTCAGCGTGGCCCAGCCCGGTCTGCGCACCCCAGCGCCGGTTCGCGTCGGCGACGGCACGCAGCAGATCGCAATCGAAGCGATCGTCTCCGCAGTGATGCGCGACGTAATCGTCGAGCGATTCATCAGGCAGGCCCATGAGTGTGCGAAGCTTCGGCTCGATGCTCTGGGCTGAGCCAAGTCCGGCGAGCGCCTCCTGCGCTCTCGCGCAACGCATCAAATAATCGACAGCGGCCGCTTCACCGAGCCTGAGGCTAAGCGTCTGCACATCGCCGATGAGCCGCTCGTTGCCGCTAGCCTCAGCGTCGGCCAGCAAGTTGGCGAGCGTGGTGCGCGCAAGCTCCTGCTCAGCCCTGCCCTCCAGCGGCTGGAATCCCGGCGCGATGCCCGCCTCCGCCGGGAAGGAGGCCAGCAACGTCTGAGCGAAGGCATGGATCGTCTGGATGCGAAGGCCGCCAGGCGCTTCGAGCACCTTAGCGAACAGCCGGCGCGCGCGCTGCATCGTAACCGGGTCGTTCGGCTCGCTGAGCGCGAACAGGTCCTTCTTGAGGTCCGCATCCTTCATTCGCACCCATGCAGCCAGACGTGCACCGATGCGGTTCGCCATCTCCGCCGCGGCAGCCTTGGTGAAGGTAAGGCAGAGGACTGTCTCAGGCGCAGCGCCCGAGAGCAGCAGGCGAAGCACGCGGCCCGTCAGGACCTGCGTCTTCCCTGTCCCCGCCGAAGCCGATAGCGCCGCATGAGCGCGCGGATCGGCAGCTCGCGCCTGGTCGCCCTGAAGCTGGTGGAGCGCCTTGATCCGGTTGGACATCAGGCGGCCGCTTTCATAGAGGTGCGGCCAAGGAGCAAAAGATGACCGACGACAATAACGAGAACGAACAGCGGCGCACGAAGCTGGTGAAGGCCGGCGTTGCCGTCGGGATCGGCTCCGCGGCCATCGTCGCCGCCCTGCTCTACGCCTCGAAGATCAAGAAGAAGCCTCGGCGCTAACCTCATTCGCGGCCGTACCATTCTTCGAGCCGCATCAGCTGATCATAATCGCCATAGGGTGCGTAGGCGGGGTTGAGCTTCGCCGTGAACGGTTCGCTGCCGGTCAGCCACTTCGCCGCCGCTTCACGGAAATTCGCCTCGGCGTGAGCGAGAAACTCGCCAGCGCCCATCTTCTTGTCGGGAATGACGCGCTTGCCGAAGCGATCGCGATCCTTCGTGAGTGACCAATATTCGTGAGCGCGCGGTTCGCCGGTGACGTCGGGAAAGCCGCCAGCACGAGCGATCAAGCCAAGGAGACCAAGCTGAAGTGCGAATCCCGCATCGACGGCTTTCTGCGCCGGTGCCTTGCCCGTCTTATAGTCGACGATCGCGAGACCCTTATTGGGAAGCAGGTCGATGCGGTCGGCCTTGCCATGCACCGTCACCCCATCGATCTTGGTCTCGCCGGTGATCTCCGCCTTGAGGGGCACGCGGCCCTCCTCCCGGTCCTCTTCGACCTGCTCCTCGATCCACTTGATCGCTTCGATCAGCCGCGGCGCCCAGAGTGCGCGAAGCATCGGATGGATGGACTCATTTTGCAGGAGAGCCTGCGCCCGCGGCAGGAGCTTCTCGGGCGCGCAATCGTCCTGACGAAGCCACTCTTCCAGCACCTTGTGGACGGCGGTGCCTTTCCATGCAGCACTGTGGTCGGCGTCGATCGGATCGAGCCTTCGCAGCTCGAGCATCGCCTGCGCATAAAAGGCGAAAGGATCAGCCTTCAGCCGATCCACAGACGTTACGGAGATGCGCCGAGGCCTTTGCTCGGCCGCAGGCTGCGGTCGTGGCCTGTGCGTAGGCTCGGCCACGCCCGGATCGTCCAAGGCGCTGACCAGCCGTTCGAGGCGGGTGTCGCGCGTAATTCCACCGGTCATCGCCTCCAGCCGCAACCAGAAACGCGACGCGACAGTGGGCGAACGCTCGTTCCGCCGAGCCCTGGTCACAAGAACCTGGGGAGCGCCGAGTGCGCTCGCGAAGTCGTGGGCCGATAATCCAGTCCGGAATTCGAGGCCCGGCAGCTTCAGGTTCGCGCGGATCTTCGGCGCGAGCCATGGATCGGGCGCCGGAGCAGCGGGCCATACGCCCTCGTTCAGCCCACCAAGAACAACCAGGTCAGCCTGCTGCAGGCGGGCTTCGAGCAGTCCCCAGATCGAGATTCGCGGATGCCCGCCATAAGGTGGGCGCACACTCTGCTGATCGAGGAGATCACGGAGCACCGGAACCGCGTCCTCGGGAGTCAGCACCATCGCCCTGGCGCCGTCGGCAACCTCCAACTCGGCGAGGAGATCGGCCGCCACCCGGCCTTCGGAACCGCTCCAAACCAGATCACCGGCGAGCTTCGTCGCTGTCGCTCCAAGCTGCCGCGCAAACTCAGAAAGGGTCAACGGACGAGCCAGCAGCTCGCCAACAATCTCTGCATAGGGGCGAACGGATGCCCAAGCCCTTGCGGCCGGGGTCTTGCTGAGATGCTCGTCCAATCCCTCAAGGCCCGCCGCCGGCCGAGGTCCGCGCAAGGCAAGGTCGACCGACCTCACTGCGTCCAGCCAATTGAGGCGATCCTCGCCCCCGCCGCCCACCAGTGGATGCTTCAGCAACGCCAGCAATGGGATTGGCGCGAGTTCCTCGGCAGCAGCTGCAGCGATTGCCAACAACAGGGTGCCCGGAGGCGTCTCAGACAAAGAGCGGCCCGCACTGTCGTCCGCCTCGATGCCCCAACGGCGGAGCAAGGCCGATACACGCCGCGCCAGCATCCGATCGGGCGTGACCAACGCGGCCGTCTTGCCGGGAGTCTCCCTGGCCTCGCGGAGCGCAAGCGCGATGCCCTGCGCCTCGGCGGCAGCATCGGCGAACTCGGCAGCACGCACACCGCTGAGCCGTCGATCCGAAGGCTTGAGCCCGCTCCATTTGTCGCTGAAGTCCGCCGCCGTCATCGCGTTGGCCACGGCACGAGCGCGAACCGCTGGTGATGCTGCGCGGCCCGACGTGGGCCAGACGTCAACCTCGCCGCGTGCAACACCGATGCGGTCCAGCAGGAGCTTCAAATGATATTGCGGATGAGTCTGTTCAGCACGTCCATGTTCGTCGGGGCCGAGCGCTTCCCATTCCTCGTCCGGAAGAGTGTCGGACAGGCTAAGTGCCGGTAGGACTACCATTCCCTCCGGCATGCGCGAAACGCGGTGGAGTAGAGCCGCCACGGCAGGCGCAGTGGTCGTAATACCCGCGGCAATGGTGAACCCCGTCGGTGGGCGTTCGCGCCAGCGCTCGGCAAGGCGCTTCAGGAGACGATTGCGGCGCTCAGCCAGATCGATGTGACCGACCTCGTTCAGCTGGCGTGGCCAGAGCTCCATGATCGCGCGTAGTCGTTCGAGTGACACCTGCCAGTGAATCGCCAGCTCGGGAGCGTCGGCGGCAGCTTCGGCCAGACGCTTCGGATCAACCTGCTCAACGACCAACGTGTCGAGCGTACGCGCGAGATCCTGGGCAAGCCGCAGGGCCTCGGCGCTATTCGTACCTTCGTTCCGGACTAGGTCGGCAAGGATCAGGAGCCGCTGCAACGGTTCAATCGCGGGAGGCACCTGATCGCCGCTGTCGAGCGGCTCCAGCGCCCCTCCGATCCGCTCGTCCAGCTCCGGATCGCCCACCGGGATCAAGCGCGGCAGGAGCAGACCGCTGCCGCTAGCCCGAACGAAGGCCTCCGTGACCGTCCGCACAGCACGATTGTTCGGAAGCAGGATGCGCCCTCGCGCCAGCCCCAGCGGGTCCTTGCCGAAGCGCTGGATCAGGCCGACCGCCAGCGCATCCGCGAAGGAGCGGTGGGACGGGATGGTGAAGACGGTGGGAGCCTGACTCCCGTCAGGCATTCTCTAGCGCCGCTTCCGTCATCGGGATCGACTTCGGCGTGCCGACATCGAACCACAAGCCCTGGTGGACCGCGCCATAGCAACGGCCTTCCTCAATCGCCCGGTCCCACAAGATGTTCGTCGAGAAAGGCCCTTCCGGCGCTTCGCGGAGCAGGCGCTTCGAGACCATCTGGACGCCCGTGAAGACGAACGGCGCGACGTGGCTTCGGTCGCGCCGCCGAAGCTGCCCGGTTCGGGCCATGTGGAAGTCGCCCATGCCCTTGTGGTTCTCGGCGCGTGCCAGCGGAACCAGCAGCAGCAGCGCATCCATCTTCGAATCGTCCCAGTGAGACGCGAGCAGCTTTAGCGTGTCCGCAGGCCCGTCGACCCAGAGATTGTCGCTATTGACCGCCAGAAACGGGTCGCAGTCGATGAGTTGCTCCGCCTGCACCATACCGCCGCCGGTCTCCATCAACAGCCCGCGCTCATCCGAGATCACGACCTCCAGCCCATGCGGGCGCGTGGCTAGATGCGCTTCCACGGCATCAGCGAGATAGTGAACGTTGACGACGACTTTCTTCACGCCAGCCGCTTTGAGCCTCTCAAGGACGTGATCGAGCAGCGGCTTCCCTCCAACCTCGATCAACGGCTTTGGCTTGGTCGCCGTAAGGGGCCGCATGCGCTTCCCGAGGCCAGCAGCCATGACCATGGCCGTATGGGGAACTTCGGCGGGAATCTCCGCCTTTAGGCTGAGAGCCCGCTTCGCTTTGTTCACGCCGCCTGCTTCCACGGTTCGCGCCTGTGCTCAGGCAGGATGTTCGCGTCAAACCAATCCCGCACCGGTTTCAGGTGCGGCTGGGCAAGATCGCGTTCGAGAAGTCCCCACATTCGAGGCTGGAAGCGCCGGTAGCCCGGCTTGTCGTCGCGCTTCCACAGCCTGGTGAAGACACCGAGTATTCGCGTGTTCCGCTGTGCGGCCAGCGACCAATAGGAGCGCTCGAACGCCTCCCCCTGACCCGTTGCGGCGACGTAGCGGTCGATCATGGCGCGCTCGATGTTAGGCGACACGTCACGGCGGGCGTCCTCAAGCACCGACGCAAGGTCGTACGCGGGGTGGCCGGAAAGCGCGTCCTGGAAATCCAGCAAACCGAAATGAGCAACACCTTCCCGATCCCCAACGAGCATGATGTTCTCCGCATGATAATCGCGAAGAACCGTGACGGGGCCAAGCCCGTCGCTCGCAACCGGCTCGAGAACTTGCCTCCAGGCGTCACGATAGGTCTGCACGTGCACGTCAACGCCCACCGTGGGGCAATACCATTCGGTGAAGAGTTCCAGCTCCGTTAGCCACTGTTCCAGGCCATGGACTGGCAGCCCATCCATTGGCCGATGACGGTGCAGCTGAACCAGGACGTCGGTAGCAAGCTCGTACAGCTCACGCTCGCGCTGCGGATCGCTGTCCAGCGTTTCGCGGAGGCGGACATCGCCGAAATCGCCCAGCAGCAGGAGGCCCCGCTCAAGATCTCGAGCCAGAATGTCTGGGGCGCTGAGACCGGTAGAAACCAACCATTCGGCCACGGCAATGAACGGCCGCGGGTCCTCATGAGGCGGCGGCGCATCCATCAGCACCGCGCTCCGATCGCCATTCACGACCCTGAAGTACCGGCGGAACGATGCATCTCCTGCGAGCGGCAGGATCTGCGCTCCCTGCCACCCGCAAGAAGCAAGGAATTCATTGGCATAGGGAGGCGGAGTCATCGGGGAAGCCATCGTCCCTCCCATGACGGGGGCACATTCGCTGTCAAGATTCTGTCGCCATTCTGTCCGAAGTCCAGGGTCAGGTTGAGTGCTTCCGGCCACAGATTGGGCCCAGCCCGCTCGGGCCATTCGACGAGAAGCACCGCGTCGGTTGCGGAATCGAGTCCCAGCTCCTCAATCTCGGACGGGTCCTCGATGCGGTACAGATCGACATGCCAGACCGGCGGGTCCAGGTCTTCGTAGGGCTGGACGATCGCGAAACTTGGGCTCGGCACTTCGCCGGCGTGTCCCCTTGCCGCCAGGAAGCCGCGGGCCAACGCCGTCTTTCCTACGCCGAGCGGTCCTGAGAGAGTGATTACGTCTCCTCCCTTGGCCGCAGTCGCCAAAGCCGCTCCCACGGCGACAGTGTCTTCCTCACTGGACAGGATCATTTCGAACCGCGCGGGATCGTCAGAGTGACGGTCGTGCCCTTATCCTTCTTCGACTGGATCTCGACGGTTCCGCCGTGCGCCTCGATGAACTGGCGCGTCAGCGGGAGACCGAGGCCAAGCGCCGCTTCTCCGCGCACACCCGCTTCAACGACGCGGTCGAATCGGTCGAAGACGCGCGGGAGGTCTTCAGGCGCAATGCCGGAACCGTTGTCGGTGATGCGGATGATCGCCTTTTCCTCGTCCCCTTCGGCAGTCAGTACGATCCTGCCCTTCCGGTCGCTGTAGGCGATCGCGTTGGCGAGCACATGCTCGACGGATTCGCGCAGCCGGCGCGCATCACCGAAAACGTATCCCGCCGAGACAGAAATCTCCGCCTCGAGCTTCTGCGATTTCTCGGCTGCAGCGGCGCGGCCCGCCTCCAGCGCAGCCCGGCACAAGCCGGCCACATCCACACGTTCGTGCTCAAGGGCGATGCCACCCGTGTCGGCCGTCGTGAGATCGAGCACATCGTTGATCAGCTTGGAGAGACGTTCCACGGATTCGAGGATCGCAGCGACGTAGTCCGCGCCCTTGTCCGACAATTTACCGGCGTAACCGCCGCCGAGCAGTTCAGCGAAGCCGCCGATCGACGTCAGCGGCGTCCGCAATTCGTAGCTCATGTTAGCGACGAAGTCGGTCTTCACGCGATCTGCCTCCTCGAGAGCAGCTGCGCGTTCACGTAGCGCTGCCTCGATGCGGGTGGAGGCAGTCACATCGACCATCGTGAAGAGCGCATTTCCGTCCGGCAGCGGAACCGCCGCGAACTGAAAGTGACGACCATCGGTCATCGAGATGCGGCCGTTCGACGACTGGCGCTCATTCGTCGTCTGACGAACCATCTCGCGGATCTGCGCGGCCGCCGTCGGATTGACCAGCTTGCGGGCCATCGCCGGCACAAGCTCATCGACTCGCGGATGCTCGGCGAGCCATTCCTCGTCCAGCTCCCAATCCTCCAGGAAGCGGCGGTTCCAAAGGTATAGCCGTCCATCGCTGGCGAAAACGCTGATCGCTTCGAACAGATTGTCGAAGGTCGCCGCCCGGACGCGAAGGAGCGTATCCCGAGCGGAAGCGAGACGAAGTTGCTCGGTCCGATCCTCTAGGAACAGCCTAAGCCCGCCGTCCGGAAGAGCCTGAGCGACCACGCGGACGTGATCGCCGTCGGGAAGCGTCCACTCCTCCTCCACCACCTCCTCAGCGCTGGTAAACCAGTCGCGGCGCTCATTTCGCCAAGCCGGGAAGTCGCGGACCTCAGGAAGCCGGTGATTGTCGCGCATGCGTTCGAGAATGCGGTCGAACTCTGGCCGCTCGGCCAGCCATTCCGGATCGAGCTGCGACATCACCGCAAACGGACGATTGAAGAAGCTGAGGCTACGATCGGCATCGAACTGCGCCGTTCCCGCGGTCATACGATCCGCGAGCTCCCGCTGCGATTCCATGTGCCGGGCAAGTTCCGTGCGAGCGTCTTCCAGATCCTGCACATCGACGGCGAACCCAGCGACTGCGCCCGTCGATAGGGGCACATTTGTCACCCTGAGCATGCGGCGCTCGCCACGGATGATCGCGGGCTGCATGCGGGATACAATGCGGCCCGTCTCCTGCGCCTTTCGAGCGGTTGCGGCGGCGCTGTGTTCGCCTTCCTCGTCGACCAGCTCGAAGCCCCGTTCGATGACTTCACTCGCGTCGTTCGCTTCGACAGCGTGAACGAAAGAGCTGTTCACCAGGCCGAGCTTGAGGTCAGGGCCACGGTACCACATTGGAAACGGCGCCGCTTCGATCAGATGGGTCAGTGAATTGAGTGCACCCTCCGTCTGACGAAGGCGCAACGCCAGGCGCGACCTTTCCTCCTCGCCGACGCTCGTGTCGAAAAACCAGAGCAGCAAAGTTCCTGCCGGCTCGGAAGAAGGCGCTGGTCCGCCGCGCACCTCAAACACGCGACCCGACGCGATTGCTCGAACCTTGCGCGCAATGCGGCCGGCGGACGCCCGAGCAGCCTCGACGTCCTCGTTCAGCGCTTCGAGATCCTCGCGCGATAGGCCGCTGTCATTGCCCACCAGATCCTTAAGGCGCGCCGGTTGCTCATGAAGACCGAGCTCGCGGACCAGTTGGACATCCGCCTCGATGCGCATGTCCGGACGGATCAGCAGTGGCCTTGCAGGCGTCAGCTCGAGCAGCGTCGCATTTGCACGGGCGGCACCCAGAACGTCCTCGGCAAGCCGGAAGCGACGGGCCGCATGAATCGTGATCGCGACCGCAAGCGCCAGCCAAAGCAGCGCCAGAGCCACGATCCAAATTGTCATTGCGCCAAGAGCGCTCATGAAGCCCGCGAGTTACCCCCTCGGTCAAACTCATACGGCGAAGCGCTCAACAAAAGAAAGGGTGGGAAGCCAGCGACTTCCCACCCTTCGATCAACTCGTATCTGTCGAGCTTAGTAGCGGTAGTGGTCCGGCTTGAACGGGCCCTCGGTCGGAACGCCGATGTAGGACGCCTGCTTCTCGGTCAGCTTCGTCAGCTTGACGCCGAGCTTGTCGAGGTGAAGGCGCGCAACCTTCTCGTCGAGGTGCTTCGGCAGCACGTAGACGTCGTTCTTGTACTGGTCCGAACGGGTCCACAGCTCGATCTGCGCCAGGACCTGGTTGGTGAAGCTAGAGCTCATCACGAAGCTCGGGTGACCCGTGGCGTTGCCGAGGTTCACCAGGCGGCCCTTCGACAGGACGATGATCTTCTTGCCGTCGGGGAACTCGACCTCGTCGACCTGCGGCTTGATCTCCGTCCACTTCATGTTGGCCAGCGCGCCGATCTGGATCTCGCTGTCGAAGTGGCCGATGTTGCAGACGATCGCCATGTTCTTCATCGCCCGCATGTGGTCGAGGGTGATGACGTCGGCATTGCCCGTCGCTGTGACGAAGATGTCGGCCCGCTGGGTCGCCTCTTCCATCGTCACGACCTCGTAACCTTCCATCGCGGCCTGAAGCGCGCAGATCGGGTCGATTTCGGTCACCAACACTCGTGCGCCGCCGTTGCGAAGCGATGCTGCCGAGCCCTTACCGACGTCGCCGTAACCAGCGACGACCGCGACCTTGCCGGCCAGCATGACGTCGGTGCCGCGACGGATCGCGTCGACGAGGCTTTCCTTGCAGCCGTAGAGATTGTCGAACTTCGACTTGGTGACGCTGTCGTTGACGTTGATCGCCGGGAACGGGAGCTTGCCCTGCTTTGCCAGCTCATAAAGGCGGTGGACGCCGGTGGTGGTCTCTTCCGACACGCCCTTGATCGTCTCGACCGTCTTGGTGAGATAGCCCGGACGCTCGGCGAGGAAGCGCTTCAGCGTGGCAACGAAGATTTCCTCTTCCTCGTTCGACGGAGTGAAGAGCGTCTCGCCCTTCTCGACGCGATAGCCCCAAAGCGCAAACATGGTCGCGTCGCCGCCGTCGTCGAGGATCATGTTGGCGGTGGTGTCGGTACCCCAGTCGAAGATGCGGACGACATAGTCCCAATAATCTTCGAGGGTCTCACCCTTAATCGCAAATACCGGAATGTTGCGGGCGGCAATTGCCGCAGCCGCGTGGTCCTGCGTCGAAAAGATGTTGCACGATGCCCAGCGCACTTCGGCGCCTAGCTCGACAAGCGTCTCAATGAGCACTGCCGTCTGAATCGTCATGTGCAGCGAGCCGGTGATGCGAGCGCCCTTGAGCGGCTTGGAAGCGCCGAACTCTTCGCGCAGCGCCATGAGGCCCGGCATCTCGGTCTCAGCGATCTCGATCTCCTTGCGGCCGAAATCGGCCAGGCCGAGGTCCTTCACGACAAAGTCGTTGAAACGGGTTTCAGCCTGCGTCGCCACGTAAGATTCTCCAATTGAATGATGCGCGCTGCGTCGAGCGCTGGTCGCGGGAGCCGTTAGACGTGCCCGCTGCGAAAGGCAAATATAAAGGATTCTTTATATGTCTGCTACTGCCGCCGCTGGATCGGCCCAGTCACGGCACCGCGTTGCGTACCTGGGGCGCAAAGGCGGAGGACATAGCTGGTCGGTTCAATCAGTCCAACGATGGGTATGTAGGGGCTTTGTCCGCCGGCGGGCACGGTCGTCGAAATGGGAGCGTCGGGGCCAGCACCGAGATTGACTCGCGATTGAACTTGCTGGGGGCTTATCTCTGGCCTGACTTTCACGCCGATCGGCGCTGCCACTACCGGCCAAACGCTGACTTGAAAGCGTTGGGGCTCGTTCTTGTAGAGCGGGAGTTTGATTGGGATTCCAACCAAATGCGGTGGCAAGAATGGGCGCTCGTCGCCTTCGCAGATTCGTCCGCCGGAACAGCCCCCGTCGACTATGATGCGATGCCAGAAGACCGTCAGTCCAGACGGCGGAGGCGGAACCGGCGCAGGTGCGGCATTGGGCGACTGGGGTTGCGCCTGTTGCACGGCCCCGCCCGACGAAGGCGGTCCGGCCGACCTCGCATTCGTATCGACGCCAACAGGGCGCATCGGCGGTGGCGGAGACGGCGGCGTCGTCTCACCGTTTTCGAAGCCGCATTCCAACGCGGGGATCTGCATTGTCGCCTCGCCGCCTGGAACAGGGGCCGGAGCGAAAAGCGAAGTGACGTCTTGGCCGTCGAGCTTGGCTCGAAAACTGCCCGGCTTTAAGTGCTGGGAGAAGTGGACCTTGATCTCTGTGACGGGATGGTTCGGATAGGAATCCGGCGACACCACGGTCACCGCCTTCTCGCACGCGACGAGCATCGCAAACCATGGAAGTACGAGCAGTTCCAGCCGCATATGGCTCTCCCACTCAACCCGTAAATTTTATTTGATCCAGGTTAGTGCGTCAATCGAAGCCCGCCAGGCCTCCCGACGAACGCAGCCATCAGCCTTCGACCGTATGCAACTCGCGCCTCAGCAACAGGCCTCCCGGGATCAGCGGGAGCCACAGCGTGAAACCGCGGAACAGCAAGGTCGCGGACAGCGCCGCCTCGAACGGAACGCCGAACAGCCGGAGCATTGCAACGCTCACCGCCTCGAACGAGCCCAGACCCATCGGGATTGGGCCCAGGATCACGGCGATCGACGCGAACATGAAGGCGACATAGCCAGCGCTGAGCGGCGCATGGACGCCAAGTGCCAGCACGCAGGCCTGCATCGTGACGGCGTCGGCCAGGAAGACGAGGCCATTGAGCACCGTCAGCCACGCGATTAGCTGTGGGTCTCGAACGAGCTCTCGCGGCGCTTCACCGACCAGCTTGAAGAAACTTCGCGCCTTCGACCAGCGCGCAACCCAACGCGGCAGCCGTTCCTGACCGCGCCGGTGTAGCCACAAAGTTAGCCACGGAATGCCGATGGCGATGACAAGGAAGACGAGGACCGCCGCCGTCAGGAGCAGGCTCGAGTGGCTCTTCCACCATAAGACAACCAGGACCCACATCGCTCCGAGCGCGTAGGAAATGTAGTAAGCAACGATCTGCAGCAGCAGCGCCGCCACGGCGTTGGGCCGCGGCACGCCGAGGCTCACCAACCGGTCAACGACAAGCACATTCCCGCTGAGCCCGGCAGTCGGCACGACCTGGTCGGCGAAATGCTTCGCGAATGTAAGTCGCAGCAGGTCGCCGCCATCCTCCGGCGTTTGCCCCTTCTTCAGGACCAGCCACCACTGGGCTGCGAGCCCAACATAGGTCCCCACTTGCAACCCGGCCGCGACAAGCAGCCAAAGCGGTTGCGCCCTGGTCAAAAGCTGGCCGAACATCTTGACGTCACCCCAATGAAGGATGGCGATGACCAGCCCACCGATCAGCAATGCGGCGAGGACCCAGCTTCGCCAGCTGGAAATGAATTTCCCGCTTACGGAACTCTCGTCGGTGGTGCCGGTACCGTTGCGCATCCGCGACGAACGCGGAGCTACGGATTACTTTCCCTCAAGCCGCGCCGGTTTCGCTCGCCAGCAGGCGCGGGTCGATACCTTCCGCCTTGAACGACTCCGCCCAGCGCTCATCGGTTGGGGTGTCGAACAGGATCTTCTGCTCACCCTTGGCGGCGAACCAGCCGTGGCGAGTCATTTCTTCGTCGAGCTGCCCCTCGCCCCAACCTGCATAGCCTAGGGCAGCAATCCATTGCGATGGCCCGCGGCCTTCCGCGATCGCTCGAAGGACGTCGATGGTCCCCGTCATCGCGAAAATCTCGCCATTGTCTCCGTTGACGTGAAGCGTGTCCTGGCCACCCCAATCGTTTGAATGCAGCACGAACCCCCTGCCTGGCTCGACCGGGCCGCCATGGTGGACGGCGCAATCGGGCGCCTCACCCGGTTCGATCTCCAGCTGACGCAGCAAGCCGCGAAAAGTGATCCCGGCCCGCTTGTGCCCAACCCCGATGCCAATCGCTCCATTTTCATCGTGGACGCACATGGCGATGACCGCACGTTCGAAACGAGGGTCAGCCATTCCGGGCATCGCGAGAAGCAGCTTGCCCGACAGGAAACTCGGTTGTTCAACCACGGTGCGACAATGAGCCGCTGGCGCGCGACGGGCAAGGCTTGAGGCGGCAGTACGCCGAGCCTATCTGCCGTTTCATCTTCACGCGACGGAGAATGATATGACCATCCAAGTCGGCGAACGCCTCCCTGACGTCCCTCTCGCCATCGCAAGCGCCGATGGCCCGAAGCCGACCACCAGCAGCGAATATTTCGCCGGCAAGCGCGTAGCCCTCTTCGCAGTCCCGGGTGCATTCACGCCGACCTGCTCCGCTCGCCACCTGCCCTCCTACGTGGACAAGGCTGGCGAGTTGAAGGGCCAGGGCGTTGACGAGATCGCCTGCATCTCCGTCAACGATCCGTTCGTTATGGCGGCTTGGGGAAAGGCCGACGGTTCTGAGGACATCACCATGATCGCCGACGGCAATGGCGCTTTCGCGGAGGCCGTCGGGCTTGAGATGGACGGCAGCAAGTTCGGCATGGGCAAACGCTCGCAGCGTTACTCGATGATCGTCAACGACGGCGTCGTCGAACAGCTCAACGTGGAGGCTCCGGGCGAGTATCGGGCGTCGAGCGCCGAATACATGCTGGATCAGCTCGCGACCGCCTGACGGTTCGCCGCTGGCCCGTCTCTCCTCACCGCTGATCGCCAAGAAAGTGGCGAAACAGCGAAGGCGCTCAATCGTTTAATTGGATCGAGAGCGTAATCACAAATGAGGAGGAATAAGATGGCACGTGGCAACAATCGTGGTGGAAGTAACCGCGGCGGACGCAACAACAATCCGTCGGGCAAGAACCAGTACAGCAGCGACTGGTCGGGCGGCGTCATGGACATGGCGCGCGATCGTCCGGTGGCCGCTGCAGCAGTCGCAGCCGGCGCGGCTGCGGCGGGCCTGTTCCTGTGGACGAGGCGTTCGCAGATCACCAATCAGCTGAGCAGCCTCAGCGATCAGATTGGCCAGTGGACCGAAGGAATGGGCTCAGGCAGCGACTGGAGCTCGGGTGACGATACCGGCGGCTTCACGACCTCAAGCCAGAGCAGCGGCCAGCAGCGCGGTCAGAGCGAAACCGGTGGTGGCAACGCCAGCCTCGGCGCCAGCAGCGGCGGTGGCGGGTCGCGCGGCAGCACCAGCGGCCGCGGTCGCGCGAAGTCGACGGCTGCGACGCAGCAATAGCTCCTTTTTCCGAATGTCACGCAGGGGCGCCTTCGGGCGCCCCTTTTTCTTATGTTGCCAGGAAGTTCGCGATCGCCTCGCCAAGCTGGGGCTTCGTGACCGAACTCATATGTGTCCCCGGGATTTCAACGAAGACCGCATTGGGAAGGACGTTGGCGAGTTCTTCGGCCGAGCCGTTGTCGTCATCCTCGCTTCCACAAACGACAAGCGTCGGCATGGTGAAGGCCTCGAGCCACGTGAGGAACGCATCCTCGAAGCTTTCGAGCAGTAAGCCGGCGGCGACGCGATCCACCTTCTGACTCTTCATGAATTGGATCGACAGCCAGTGCGGGTCGCCGCGCTGGACCTGATCGAACATGGCGATCGCCTCGACAAAGAAGGTCTTACGCCGCTTCCAGTTCCTCAAGCCCTCAAGCCCCGCGCCGCCGAGAATGGCGCGCCGCGGCCTCATACCTTCCCCAACTGCCTCCACGGTCGTGCGCGCGCCGAGCGAAAACCCCCCAAGATCGAAGTCGACGAGGCCCAACAGTCCGACCAATTCACGCACATCCCGCGCGAGAATGCCCGGCGGATAATGCTCCGGCCCGTGCGGCCTCCCGCTCAATCCGTGGGCACGTAGGTCAGGCATGATCACCCGGAACCCTCGCGAGGCGATCAGTGCGGCATGGCCGAACCGGATCCAGTTCATGTTCGCGTCGGAGAAGAGGCCGTGGAGCAGGATCACCGGCCTGCCCTCGCCCAGCTCGTGATAGGCCAGCTGAACCCCGTCGGAAGCCGTCCAGTAATGAACCTCGGGCTCGCTCATCCCGGAAAGCTGCCCGTCTTTTCGACCCACTTGTCGACCAGCTTTTGATGCTCGTCCGTGCGGATTTCAGGAAGGCCTTCGGTGTTGAGCCATGCTCGGTGCATGCTCTCCGCTCCGAAATGATGCTTGGGCTTGAAGCGCGATGGATCGTCGAAGCTCGCAATCGTCAGATCCATATTCTCGCTGCCGTCCTTGAACTTGAAGCCGAAGGACGTCCCGCATTCGCGGCAGTAAGGCCGTACCGCGATGGGTGAGCTGTCGTACCAATCGGGCTCGTGCTCCCACTTCACATCGGCTTGCTTCACGCCCTTGAAGGCGATCGAAATCGAACCGGTTGAACGCTGGCACATTCGGCAGTGACACAGATAGGCATCATCGTTGTCGACGCTGACGCTGTAGCGAACCCGGCCGCATGCGCAGCCGCCGGACATTTCCTCAGCCATTATTGCTGTCCGGCAGGCGCCGGGGGCAGGGAGACGTGCTCGTGCACGATCTTCCAGCTGCCATCCTTCTGGCGCTGGAAAACATCGGTGAAGCGCGCGCTGATGGTCGGTCGAGCCGTTCCTGCGGCAACGGTGAACATCTCGGTGCCGGAGCTGATGAAGGCGTCCGGCCCGACGATCTGAATCTGGCGATCAGGCACGTGATAATCGCCCGGCTTCATGCTGACGAAAGTCTGCGCCCAGCCCGTTTGCACCTTTCGATCGGTGCTAAGCTGCGGATGCGTCGCGTCGAACATGACCGCGCCATTGGCATATTGCGCCATGACTGCGTTCACATCGCCCTTGGTGAAGTTCGCTTCAGTCTGCTCGGCGATCTTCTGCGCCTCGGCCTGTGTGACCGGTGCATGATCCGCCTGGCCGCTGGTAGAAAACTTGCACCCGCCAAGCGCCGCCAAGGCCAGAACCCATAAGCCAATGCGCATAAACAGCCCTCCAATGCAGGGGCTCGACTGCTAGACCGTCAGGCGGCCTTCTTCAAATGCTTGCGGCCCAGAAGCTCGGCGATCTGGACGGCATTGAGCGCGGCACCCTTGCGGAGGTTGTCGCTCACGACCCACAAGCTGAGGCCATTCTCAACCGTCGGATCCTCGCGGACACGGCTGACGTAGGTTGCGTATTCGCCGACCGCTTCAATCGGCGTGACGTAACCGCCATCCTCACGCTTATCGACGAGCATGACCCCGGGGGCCTCGCGCAGGATATTCTGCGCTTCCTCGGCGGAGATCTCGTTCTCGAACTCGATGTTCACCGCTTCCGAGTGGCCGACGAAGACCGGCACACGAACGCAGGTCGCGGTCAGCTTGATCGATGGGTCGAGGATCTTCTTGGTCTCGACCACCATCTTCCACTCTTCCTTGGTCGAGCCGTCGTCGAGGAAGACGTCGATATGCGGAATGACGTTGAACGCGATCTGCTTGGTATAGTGCGACGGCTCGTTCGCATCGCCGACGAAGATATTGCGCGACTGCTCGAACAGCTCGTCCATGCCCGCTTTGCCGGAACCTGAGACCGACTGATAGGTCGCGACAACCACGCGCTTGATCTTTGCGGCATCGTGCAGCGGCTTGAGAGCCACCACGAGCTGCGCAGTAGAGCAGTTCGGATTCGCGATGATGTTCTTCTTGCGATAGCCCGCAAGTGCCTCCGCATTCACTTCGGGGACGATCAGCGGAACGTCCGGATCCATGCGGAAGAGGGAGCTGTTGTCGATGACCGTGCAACCCGCTGCAGCTGCGCGCGGTGCATGAACCTTCGAGACGCTGGAGCCGGCAGCGAACAAGGCGATGTCCCAGCCTGCGAAATCGAAGTGCTCGAGGTTACGGACCTTCAGGGTTTCGTCAGTATCACCGAACTCGATGACGTCACCCGTGGATCTCGCAGACGCGACGGCAGCGACCTCGTCGAGCGGGAACTGGCGCTCGGCAAGGATATTGAGCATCTCGCGCCCGACATTGCCCGTCGCTCCGACGACCGCGACCCGGTAACCCATTTCATCTCTCCAGCTTTGAATTGCGGCCTCTAACCGAAGCGGCGCGCCAATACGATATGGCGAGTAGGTGGCGCGTGGCCAAGGGCCTCACCGACTCGCTCCGCATATGTTATGAAAGCTCCAGGCGCCCGGCGCCTGTTGCGCCGGACGGCACGCTCGATGGAGGTGTCATGGCGACCAACACAGTAGCGCGGGGATCCACGCGACGTCAGATCCCCATCAGGACAATTACGAATGACGATCTGCGCTTTGCGCTACGTCAGGGGCTGGACGATTTCCTCACAATGCGCGGCGATATCCTGATCGCCGGCCTGATCTACACGTTCATCGGCGTCGCGGCGGTCGTGATGACGACCAATCGGCCGCTGATGCCATACTTCTTCCCGGTCGTTGCCGGCGTCGGCCTTCTCGGCCCGATCGCGGCCGTGGGTTTCTACGAGCTCGCCCGGCGGAGAGATAAGGGACATCAGTCTAACTGGTCTCACTTCTTCGACGTGGTCAAACGACCATCAGCGGACGACATGAGCGTCGTTGCAGCGCTGCTGCTCGTGATCTTTCTCGGATGGCTGCTTGCGGCGGGCGCGCTTTACGCCTTGCTCTTCGGTCTAGCGACGCCGACCTCGATCGGCGGCTTCATCACCGAAGTCTTCACCACACCCAAGGGGTGGGCGCTGATTATTCTCGGCGCGATCGTCGGCGCAGCCTTCGGCTGGCTGGTCCTGTCGCTCAGCGTCGCGTCCATCCCCCTGATGGTCGACTGCGATGTCACCGCAGGAGAAGCGGTGTCCGCCTCCTGGCGCGCGTCGCAGGCCAACCGTGGCCTCATGCTACGCTGGGGCCTGATCGTGACCGGCCTGCTAATCCTCGGCTCAGCGCCTCTGTTTGTTGGCCTTGCCTTCGTCCTGCCCTGGCTGGGCTATTCGACGTGGCACCTCTACACGCGGCTGATCGATCGGGACGCGATCCCGGCGAAGCGCTTCGACTAGTCGCCGGCCTTCCCGAGAACCTTCTCGTTCAGGAAGCGCTCGATCGTTTTCTGTACGTGCGCCTGGCGCCCCTCGCCCGCGGGGCGATGGGTCTGTCCAACGTAGAACATCATGTCGAACGGCTTGTCCGCCGCTTGAAGCTTGTCGGCCAGAAGCGTTGAGTTCTGGAAGACGACGTTGTCGTCAGACATGCCGTGGATCAGCAGGAACGGCTCCTTGATGTTCAGCGCAGCCTCGAGCGCGTCCGATGATTGATAAGGTTTCGGATCAGTCGCAGGATTGCCGAGGTACCGCTCCGTGTACTGGGTGTCGTAGAGTTCCCACTTCGTCACCGGTGCGCCAACGACACCAGCGGCGTAGAGGCCCTTTGGCGCCTGCTCGAGCATCTTGAGACTCATGTAGCCGCCGTAAGACCAGCCGAACGTCGCGATCTTCTTCGGATCGACATAGGCTTGCTTCTGCAGCCAGCGCGCAGCAGTCGCCTGATCCTCGACCTCGACGGTCCCCATCGCGTGATAGATCTGGTCTTCGAACGCGCGCCCGCGATTGGGCGAGCCACGATTGTCGATCTGGAAATAGATCCAGCCCTTGCTCACCCAATATTGCGCCATCGGGCTCATCCACCCGCGCTTCACCTGCTGCGAGCCGGGCCCGCCATAATGTTCGAAGAAGACCGGATATTTGCGGCCTGCCTTCAGCGGCGGCGTGATCATCTCATAATAGAGCGTGCTGCCGTCGGCCGCCTTCAACGTCCCGAACTGCACCGGCCGATGTGCGGCGAGATACGGCGCATAAGGGTGAGACGCATCGAGCTTGTTCTGCTCAACCCAGGCGACGCGAGCGCCATTGGCATCGGCGAGATAGACTTGCGGCGGCTGATCGGGCGACGAGCGCGAGACGAGGATGCGCTTGCCGCTTTTGTCCATGTCGCCGGCATTCCAATAGCCGGTCTCGGTCAACCGCTTCGGCTCGCCGGGATTGAGATAGTCGATCGAATAGACGTGCTGCTCCAGCACTCCATCCTTGTTGGCGGTGAAGAAGAGCCGATGGCTCGCCTCGTCGACACCGATCAGGCCAGTCATCGACCAGTCGCCGTGCGTCAGCGGGGTCCATTGGCCGTTCGCATAGCGATAGAGGTGGTGGAAACCGCTTCGCTCGGAGCCCCAGATCAGGCTGCCGTCCTTGAGCGCCTTGAAGTCGTCGTTGAGATTGACCCAGGTCTTCGCTGTCTCATCGAAAAGGGCACGGCTTGCGCCAGTCGCCGGATCGGCCGCCAGCAGGTCGAGGCGCTTCTGGTCACGACTTTCGCGTTGGACGTAGAGCGTGCGACCATCCTTCGACCAGTCGACGCGCGCGAGATAGATGTCGGGATTGGAGCCGAGGTCGACCTTGGTGCGCTTGCCGCTCACCGGATCGATCACCCAAAGCATAACGGCGACGTTCGGCGTTCCAGCAGCGGGATAGCGTTGGTCGAAGATCTTGGTGCCATTCGCACCGATTGCGGCGCGCGTGACCACCGCAACCTTCGCCTCGTCATAGCATTCAACGGCCACGCGACCGTCGCTCGGCGCCCACCAGTGCCCCGTCTTGCGGTCCATCTCCTCCTGCGCGACGAATTCGGCCGTACCGCAGGTAATTGTGTCCTTGCCTTCAGTGGTCAGCGGACGCTCGGCGCCCGTGGTCAGATCGAGTGCGTAGAGGTTCTGATCGCGAACGAAGCTCACATACCGGCCGCCTTCCGACACGTGCGCGTCGATCTCGGTGCCAGGCGTGTTCGTCAAACGGCGGATCGCACCTGTGGAAACATCCGCGAGGTAGAGATCGCCATCCACCGGGGCGAGCACAGACTTGCCGTCGGGCGCCCATTCATATTCGACAATGCCCTTGGATCCGCCGACGCGGGCGCGCTCGCGCCGCATCTTTTCCGCCTCGGAAATTTCGCCGCCGCCGATCTTGGTCGAATCGACCAGCATCCGCAGCTGTCCAGTCGAGGTGTCCATCGCCCACAGGTCGAAGCGCTCGCGATCCGTAGCGCGCGGCTTGAGCATCGTCGCGTAACGCCCGTCGGGCGAAAGCTTGAGGACTCGCGGCGTCGCGCCCGAAATCGGCGGGCTCGCGAAGATCCGCTCGATGGTCAGCTTTTTCTGAGGAACTCCGGGTGGCGGAGCGGCGGCAATGAGAAGCGGCAACGCAGCCGCAAGAAAGAAACGCATGCCGCTTCGTAGCGGCTGCGTTCCTTCCTGCAACTGCTGTCGTGAAGCTTAGGCTTCGGTGTTCTCGGCGCGCTGCGCTTCGGTCTCGGCGCCCTGGCCGCCGGTCACGTCACGGCGGACGTCACGGCGCTCGGCGATACGAGCCGACTTACCGGTGCGGCCACGCAGATAGTAGAGCTTGGCGCGGCGGACATCGCCACGGCGCACGACCTCGATCTTGTCAATAATCGGCGAATAGAGCGGGAAGACGCGCTCGACGCCTTCGCCGAAGCTGATCTTGCGGACGGTGAAGCTCGAACCGACGCCCTTGTTGGCGCGGGCGATGCAGACGCCTTCGAACGCCTGGACGCGGGTGCGGTCGCCTTCGATGACCTTCACGCCGACACGGAGCGTGTCACCGGGACGGAATTCGGGAACTTGGCGGTCAGCGGTCAGCGCTTCGATGGCTTCGCGCTCAAGAGTCTCGATCAGATTCATGTCTTCGTCTTCTCTATTCTGTCACGCCGCGCGCCAGAGGGCGGTGCCTGCGATGCGCCCCCGTGGCGCTCGATCAGGTCCGGCCGCCGTAGCCGTGTATCTTCGACTGCCCGTTCGTGTCGCCACGCGGCAATCTTCGCATGATCCCCCGATCGCAGCACTTCGGGGATCGTGCGCCCTTCCCATGTAACAGGCCGGGTATAGTGCGGATATTCGAGGAGCCCCTCATCGAAGCTCTCCTCCTCTCCGCTGGAGGCCGCGCCCATTACCCCGGGAAGCAGTCTCACGCAAGCGTCGAGCAGGACCATCGCGCCAAGCTCTCCGCCCGAGAGCACATAATCGCCGATCGAGACCGGTTCGAGCGGCCGAGCTTCGAAGATTCGCTCGTCGAACCCCTCGAAGCGACCGCAGAGCAAAATGACACCCTCGCCAGCCGCCAATTCGCGTACCCGCTCCTGCGTGAGCGGGGCGCCTCGCGGCGTGAGTGCGAGCATCGGCCGGCCATCCGCGACATGATCGATCGCCGCCGCAAGCACGTCAGGCCGGAGCACCATCCCCGCCCCGCCCCCCGCCGGCGTGTCGTCCACGCTGCGATGCTTGTCGGTAGCGAAGTCGCGGATGTTCGTGGCGTCGAGGCTCCAGGTTCCTTCCTGGAGCGCCTTCCCTGCAAGGCTCAAGCCCAGCGGCCCGGGAAACATGTCCGGGTACAGAGTCAGGACAGAAGCTCGGAAGCTCATCTTTGCTTCCTGCGGCTCGTCAGCGTCGCTCCGACTAGACCACCGATCCATGCCAGCAGCGTGAACCCGCCGCCGATCCAGACCAGGGCGTTGATCGCGAGATCTTCCAGGTGCTGGCTCTGACCGTGGTTCGACGTCGAGACAAACAAGATGCCGAACAGGGTCGCGACCATGGTGATTGCGGGAAGTATCGACGCGGCCGTCAGGCGCTTGCGGCGCTCGCTCCACTCCGGGCGGATGGTGAAGAGCAACGACACGAGCGCCGAGCCCATGAACACTGAGATCGCGAAGCCGATAAGGACGAAGGTCCAATCCATGGCGGCGGGCTAGTCGGGAACCGCCGTTGCGGCAATCCATTGGGCAGCGAATGGACGAACCCATTCTCGATTGCCTGATCATAGGCGGAGGGCCCGCCGGCCTGACGGCCGCGATCTATCTCGCCCGCTTTCACCTCGACATCCTTGTCGTGGACGCAGGAAAAAGCCGCGCTTCCTGGATTCCCTGCACGCGCAACGTCTCCGGCTTTCCGGACGGGATCGAAGGAACGGAGCTGCTGGAACGGATGCGCCAGCAGGCGTGCAAATATGGCGCGAAGGTCGAAACCGAATTTGTGACCAAGCTCGAACGCGACGAAGAGAGGGGATTTTTCACCGCGACCTGGGGCTCGGGGCAGGCAATTGCGCGCTCAGTTCTGCTCGCCACAGGTGTAACGAACAGGCGCCCTCCGATGGACGAGGAGCTTCACGACGAGGCGTTGGCGCGCGGGCTCGTGCGCTACTGCCCTATTTGCGACGGCTATGAGGTTACCGACAAGAAGGTCGGCGTCATTGGGAGCGATAGCCACGGCGTGGCCGAGGCCTTGTTCATCCGCAGCTTCACTGCGGACGTGACGCTGATTGCCCCGGACAAGGCGCTCAGCCTCAAGCCAGAAGATCAGGAAAGGCTGCACGCCGCGGGCATCGATTGCGTCGATGGTCCCGCTCAGGCGGTTGCGATCCCGGACGGCTGCATCGTCGTCGACACAGCCGAAGGGCATTACACCTTCGACAGCATCTATCCGGCGCTTGGGAGCGATACCCACACGCAGCTCGCGGAGATGGTCGGCGCCGATCTGAGCAAGGATACGTGCGTCAAGGTCGACACGCACCAGCGCACCAATATCCCCGGCCTGTACGCCGCAGGCGACGTCGTCATCGGGCTTGACCAGATCAGCCATGCCATGGGCGAAGGCGGGGTCGCAGCGACGACTATCCGCAATGATCTGAACGCCAAAGACCCTTATTGGCGTGAGCCCCTTCAGGAAAGGCAGGAGGCCGGAAGCGGCTCGTAATATGTGTATTGCATATGTAATACACTAACTGATACGCATGCCTCGAAAGGGTCCTGCATGCGTATCATCCCTGTTCTCGCACTCTCACTCGTCATCGCCGGCTGCGGTTCGTCAGCTCCCGAAACCGTCACGCAAGGTCCGCGCGTCAACGCCTCGCTCAAAGCAACCTGGTCGACCGCTGCGCCGGCCCGCCAAGCCGCCTTCAGCCGCGACGGCAAGCTAGCGGCATTCAGCGACGCTTCCGGAGCGATCACGATCCGGGACGTGCAAAGCTGGCGCATCGTGGATCGACTGCGGCACGAAGGCGGCGCCATTACCCTCGCCTTCAGCAAGGATGGCTCGCGCCTCTACAGTGGCGGTTACGACGGCAACGTCCGCGAATGGGACCTGCCGCGTCATGGAGTTTCGCGCATCTTCAAAGGTCACGGAGCTACAATCTGGACCCTCGACATATCACCGGACGGAAGGCGGCTTGCGGCAGCCGGAGAAGACGCCGTCATTCGAATCTGGGATCTGGCCGACGCGTCGACACCGAAAGAACTTCGGGGCCACGGCCGGAATGTCTGGGAAGTCCGCTTCAGCCCCGACGGCAGTCGCCTGGCCAGTGCCAGTTTCGACGATTCAGTTCGCCTTTGGGACGCGAACGACGGCCGCAACCTGAAGATTCTCAATGGCCACAAGCAGGCGGTGGTCGGACTGGACTTCAGTCCCGACGGTCAGCTGCTGGTCAGTGGCGGTGACGATTCCACGATCCGCTATTGGCGCGCTTCCGACGGTGCGCCGCTGAGGACGATCGATAACGGTCATCACGTCGACAAGATTGCATTCAGCCCCGACGGCCAATGGATCGCCAGCGGCGGGCACCCACACGGTCTCGTGGGCGAGCTTTGGCACGAACTTACCGGCGGTGGCGCCGAAGGCGACGCGGTTCGCATCTGGAGGGCGAAGGACGGCGCACCGGTTGCAGGGCTACCCCATCCAGACGATGTCTACTGGGTCGCGTTCAGTCGCGACGGACAATGGCTGGTCACCTCTGGAGAAGACGACCGCTTTCGCCTTTGGCGACTGCAGAAAATCTCCGGCTAAGCGAGGAATTCCGGATCGAGTACGATCCGACCTTCCTCCAAGTCCGCGATTCCCTCTCGGAAGGGAATGAGCGAGCGTCGCCCATCGCCGATCTCGATTTCCAACAGGTCTCCCGCGCCGTAATTCTCGATGGCGACGACTGATCCGATCTGGCTTCCCTCCCGATCGAACGCCCCCAGGCCAATCACGTCCGCGTGATAATATTCGCCTTCCTCGAGCGCTGGCAGCTCCAACCGATCGATTTCAACCAGTGAGCCGCGTAGCGCCTCCGACGCGCTTCGGTCGGTCACGCCTGCGAACTTGGCGACTGCGGTTTTCCCGCTATCGCGAACAAAAAGGAGGCGCCTCTCGACGCCTCCCACAAACAGCTTCTTGTGCCGCGACAGGCTCTCCGCACTGTCGCTGAAGAGCTTCAAGCGGACTTCGCCCTTCACTCCATGAGCTCCGGCGACCGCAGCGAGGGCGATCCTACGCTCGCTACGGTCGCCTGAAACTGCCAAGCTTAAGCCTTCTCGGCCGCGCCTTCGGCGGGCTCTTCGGCCGACTCGCCGTCAGCCGAAGCCTCGACGGCTTCCGGCGAACCTTCGGTCGGCGGAGCGACGTCGTCGGCGCCTTCGGCCGGAGCCTCGGCGGACTCGCCTTCGGCAGCAGCTGCTTCGGCCGGGGCTTCTTCAACCGGCGGAGTCTGCTCGGCGATTTCCTCGACGACCTGCTCGGCCTCAGGGGTCGGCTCGGCGGTCGCAGCCTCGACTTCCGCGGCGATCACGGCTTCGGCTTCTTCCTGCGGAGCAGCAGCGGCCTCGGCGGCCTCCGCTTCCTTGGTGGCGCGGGCTTCGGCGCGCTCCTTGGCCTTCTCGCCCGGCTCGGCCTTCTGCGGATTGTTGCGAGCGGCGCGCTCACGGATGCCAGCGGCATCGAGGAAGCGCAGGACGCGGTCCGAGGGCTGGGCGCCAACGCTCAGCCAGTGCGAAATCCGGTCCGTGTCGAGCTTCACGCGCTCCGGCGAATCCTTCGCCAGTAGCGGATTGTAGGTGCCCACCTTCTCGATGAAGCGGCCGTCACGCGCGTTGCGGCTGTCCGCCACAACGATGCGGTAATACGGGCGCTTCTTGGAGCCGCCCCGCGAAAGACGAATTGCAACTGCCATTATAACTTCCTTTCGTAAATCACTCTATTTCTTTGAGAACTTGTCAAAACCCGGAGGCAGGTTGAACGGCGACGCGCCGCCCAGTCCCGGCAGGCTGCCTGCGCCTCCGCCAAGGTTCGGCATGCCACCCGGCGGAAGCGCACCTGGAGGCGCAAGGCCGCCCAGCGCGCCTTCGAGGCCGCCCTTGCTGAACATTGCCGCCAGCTTGCCGAGGCCGCCCATCTTCTTGAGACGCTTCATGGCCGTCGACATTTCCTGATGCATCTTCAGGAGCTTGTTGATCTCCTGAACCGTCGTGCCGCTACCCTTCGCCACCCGGATCTTACGCTTGGCATTGATGATCTCGGGCTTGGCGCGCTCCTTCGCCGTCATCGACGAGAGCATCGCTTCCATGTGCACCAGCGCCTTGTCGTCCTGAGCCTTGTCGATCGCGCCCTTCATGCCCTTGAGGCCCGGCATCATGCCGGCGAGCGCGCCGATGCCGCCCATGCGCTGCATCTGACGAAGCTGAGCCCAGAGATCGTCGAGGTCGAACTTGCCCTTGGCCATTTTGGCCGCGAGCTTCTCCGCTTCCTCGACCTGAATGGTTTCGGCGGCGCGCTCGACCAGGCTGACGACGTCGCCCATGCCGAGGATGCGGCCGGCGACACGCTCCGGATGGAAGGCTTCGAGCTTGTCGAGCGCCTCGCCGACGCCGGCGAACTTGATCGGCTTGCCCGTGACCGCACGCATCGACAGCGCCGCACCACCGCGCGCGTCGCCATCCATGCGGGTAAGGATCACGCCGCTGAGATCGACCTCGCCGGCAAAACCCTTGGCGACGTTCACCGCGTCCTGACCTGTCAAGGAGTCGACCACGAGCAACGTCTCAGCGGGGTTCGATGCGGCAGCGACCGCCTTCATCTCGCCCATCAGCTGGTCGTCGACGTGCAGACGGCCCGCCGTATCGAGCATCACGACGTCGTAGCCCTGGAGCTTGGCCGACTGCACCGCGCGCTTGGCGATATCCACCGGCTGCTGGCCTGGGACGATCGGCAGCGTGTCGACGTTTACCTGGCGGCCGAGCACCGCGAGCTGCTCCTGCGCCGCTGGACGAGCCACGTCGAGCGAGGCCATCAGCACCTTCTTGCGCTCGCGCTCCGTCAGCCGCTTTGCGAGCTTGGCGGTCGTGGTCGTCTTACCCGAACCCTGCAGACCGACCATCATGATGACGGCCGGCGGGGTCACAGTGAGGTTCAGTTCGGCAGTCTCAGCGCCCAGCGTCTCGACGAGGGCGTCATGGACGTATTTGACGACCATCTGCCCCGGCGTGACCGAGCGCAGCACTTCCTGCCCGACGGCCTGCTCAGTGACTTTGTCGACGAAGTCACGCGCGACCGGGAGCGCAACGTCTGCTTCGAGCAGCGCCACACGCACCTCGCGCATGGCCGCACGAACGTCGGCCTCCGTGAGCGCGCCGCGCCCACGAAGTCGGTCAAAAACGCTGCCGAGCCGATCGCTCAACGTGTCGAACATTCAAATCTCCTCAACGATGCTTCGCGCCCATATGGGATGCGAAACGCAAAATACGCCGGCGGACGAAACCTCGTCGGCCGGCGCGCACCCGTAAGCGCAGCATCGATGTATTGTCGAAAACGACGAGCGGGCGCATAGCCGTATCACGGTCGAGAGGCAACCCGCGTGAGGGGCAAGATGACCAAAGGCGCCATGCGCACCCCGGAACTGTCCTACGAGCCGACCGGCCAGCCTAGCCTGTCAGCCCTCGCCTTCGAGCCCCATACCAGATCTTTGTTCCTTCAGGCTGGGCTGGAGCCGGGCATGCGGGTGCTGGACGCGTGGAGCGGGCCTGGCGACGTATCGCTGATCGTTCGCGAAATCGTCGGACCATATGGCCAGGTGATCGGCTTCGACCAAGCGGCCGCGCCCGTAGAATATTCGACGAGCCGTGTTGCCTCGCGCGGATACGCAAACGTGAACTTCATTCAGGCCGAGGTCGACAAGCTGCCCTTCAGCCAGGAATTCGACGCGATCGTCGGCCGCGTCGTGCTGATGTATCGTCCGGATCCGATAAGGGACCTGACATCGCTGGCCCGATGCCTCAAGCCTGGCGGACTCGCAGTGTTCCAGGAGACCGACCTGCTGACCGGCAAGACCGTCCCACCTTCTTCCATCGTCGAAGAGGTTCGCGACTGGATGCTCGAGGCGTTCGCCCAAGCCGGCATCCACATGGAGATGGGGCACATGCTCTATCAGACCTTCAAGGCGGCTGGCCTCAGCGCACCCCAGATGGAAATCGACGGCTTCATCGGCGGCGTCGAAGACATTTCGCCCGCACTCTTCACGAATGTCGTAAGAAACCTGCTGCCGCAACTGGAAGCGATGGGTGTCGCTACGGCGGATGAAATCCAGATCGACACGCTCGAGGAGCGGATGCGCGCCGACCTGGCTAAGAGCGGTGGAGTCATGTCGACCCCGCTTCTCATCGGCGCTTGGGGGCGGTTGCCGGTGCCTGCATGACCCAAGAGACCAGCGAGGTCATCCTCGGCCACCCGCAAAGCGAGTTCGAAGCCTTCAGCGTTCTCTCACGCACGTTCCACACCTTCACGCGCCAGCAGTTCGCGGAGGCCGGCATCACCGAAGGAATGAGCGTTCTCGAGATCGGCAGCGGCGGCGACGTCGCGCTGATCGCAGGCGAGTTCGTCGGCCGTTCCGGATCGGTCCTCGGCATCGAACAGTCCGCCGAAGCAGTCGAATATGCAGAGCACCACGCTGCGGTACGGGGCATGAGCAACGTGAAGTTCCTGCAGGCCAACATCGAAGAGGATTTGCCGTTCGATACGCAGTTCGACGCGTTGGTCGGCCGGATCGTTCTCATGTTCCTGCCCTCTCCGGCGGTCACCCTCAGGCGCCTCGCTAAACATGTGAAGCCCGGCGGCCTGGTGATCTTTCAGGAACCCGACATGTCCTGGGCCAAGTCGGTCCCGCACGTCCCGGCTGTCGAGCAAGCTGCCAACTGGATGCGCGAGGTGTTCAAAGCTTCAGGCGCAAACAGCGAATTCGGCCCGAAGCTTCATTCCGTTTTCCAATCGGCCGGACTTCCGGCGCCGCAGATGCGGGTCGATGGCAAGATCTATGGCAGTGAGGGAGAAGGCCCCGCGCTGCTCACCGAGACCATCCGCGCCATGCTTCCCGCGATTGAGCAGCTGGGGCTCGCGACAGCCGAACAAGTCGACATCAAGACGCTCGAAGATCGGGTCCGCGTCGAGCTCGGTGAAGCCGATGCCTCGATGTCTAGCCCGCTGCTGGTCAGCGCCTGGGCGAAACTACCGGACTAGAACTTCGGCTTGCCCTTGGGCTTGCGCGGGCGCTGTCCGCCTCCGGGACCCCCGCCCGGACCGCGCGGCCCACGATTGTCGCCCTCGCTGGGTGGACCCCGCCGAGGTCCTCGCGGCGGACCGCGACGGTCACCTGAGGGCGGCCGCTGGCGCTCGGGAACGCGGTCCATCGGGCGCGACTGCTGCATCTGCTGGCGCGGCCCGACCGCATAGCCTTCCTTCAGCAGCTGCGTGAAAGCGGCACGCGTGCTTTCGGCGATGGCGTCCTGCAACTCCTTCGGCAGGTCGGCGAAGGTCACGTTCGGGTGGATCGCCTGCACGTCCCGCAGCAGCTGATTGGGCAGCCCTCCAGACGCGCGCTTCAGCGCCGCGATGCCGTCGAGCACCGCCGAGAAGAGAATCGATTGCATTACGTCGTTGGCGGCTCTCGCCATTGATCTTTCACCCTCGCTTGTGGACTTGCGCCCGACCGCTCCTTAAGTCCCCGCGGCACATGAGCGTTTCAGGTCCCAGCGCGCAGCTTGCCGTCCTCTACGAGCACCCGCAGTGGTTTCAACCCCTGTTCGCGGCCCTTGAGCGGCGTGGCGTGGCCTACGAAGCCATCCAGCTCTCCGGACACAGCTTCGATCCCGAGGACCGCCAGCCCCCCGCACCGCTGATCCTGAGCCGCGTGGCCCAGTCCAGTTTCCTGCGCGAGCCCGAGCATGCAATCTTCTACGCAGCGGCCCTTCTGGACCACTGGAGCCGCAACGGTGCGCGTGTGCTCAACGGCGCTGAAGTTCTGGCGATCGATTCATCCAAAGCACGACAGCTCTCGCTGATCAATTCACTCGGTTATGCCGTTCCGAAGACCCGCGTGGTCCACCGTGTCCGTGACCTCGCGAAGGTAGCCGACGGATTCAGCTACCCGCTCATCGTGAAGGCGAACATCGGCGGGTCGGGAGCAGGCATCGTTCGCTATTCTTCGCGCGACGAGCTTCTCGCGTCCATCGAGCTAGGGACGGCGCCTCGGTCCATCGACGGCGTGCTGCTGATCCAGGACTATGTGCCCGCACGTGATGGGACGATCACGCGGATCGAGACGCTCGGTGGCCGCTTCCTCTACGCGATCGAAGTGGAAACCGGCGGCGACACATTCGACCTCTGCCCCGCCGACGCATGCGTCGCGCAACCAGGCCGCAACGCGGTGCAGATGACAGCGGTCACTCCGCCCGACGAAATCGTCCGTGCTGCAGAACGTATCGCTCAGGCGACCGGATTGGACGTCGGCGGAGTGGAGGTGCTCATCGACGACCGTGACGGCGTTCCGCGCTTCTATGACATCAATGCCATGTCCAATTTCGTGGCCGATCCCCTGAACGTACTCGGCTGGGATCCGCACGATCGGCTCGTCGACTTCCTTCAATCGGCAATGAAAGGCAGGATCGCGGCATGAGGTTCGGCTATTGGATGCCCGTCTTCGGGGGCTGGCTGCGCAACATTCCCAACGAGGGGATGGAAGCGAGCTGGGACTATGTTCGCCGCCTCACCCAGCGGAGCGAGGAAACAGGCTGGGACCTGACCCTCATCGCCGAGCTGAACCTCAACGATATCAAGGGTGTCGACCAGCCCGCTCTCGACGCGTGGTCGACCGCTGCGGCGCTCGCTGCGGTGGCGTCGAAGATCGAGCTGATGGTTGCCGTCCGGCCCAATTTCCACCAGCCCGCGCTGTTCGCGAAGGAAGCGGCGAACATCGACAATATCTCCGGCGGGCGGCTTGCGCTGAACGTCGTTTCTTCCTGGTGGGCAGACGAAGCCACGCAATACGGGCTTCAGTTCGACCAGCACGACGACCGCTATGCGCGTACGACCGAGTGGCTGCAGGTCGTCGACGGGCTATGGACTGAGGATCGCTTCAGCTTCGACGGCGAGCGTTACAAGCTGAGCAACGCCATCTGCGAACCCAAGCCGGTGCGCAAGCCGCGGCCCACGATCTACGCCGGCGGTGAGAGCGAGGCAGCCAAGAGCATGATCGCCACGCTGTGCGACGCTTATGTCATGCATGGCGATCCGGTCGACGCAATCCGCCCGAAGATCGATGACATGGAGGAGCGCCGCGCGCGCACCGGAAAGGCGCGGATGCAATATGGCATGGCCGCCTTTGCCATCGTTCGCGACAGCGAAGCCGAAGCAAAGCGCGAGCTGGAACGCATCACGCAGATGCCGCCCGCACCGCCCAAGGGCTTCGACAATTTCGACCAGTGGCTCTCCGGCACGCAGCTGGAACGTGAGCTCAAGCTTCAGGAATATTCTGTTTCTAACAGAGGCTTGAGGCCAAATCTTATCGGTACGCCTGAACAGCTGCAGGAGCGAATCGAGGAGTACGAAGCGGCTGGCCTGGACCTGCTGTTGCTTCAGATGAGCCCCCAGGCCGAGGAAATGGATCGTTTCGCTGCACAGGTGATCGCACCCATGCGGGCTGACGCGCCGGAGCTGGTTCCAGCCAAGTGAAGCGCCACTTCCACAAGATGCATGGCCTCGGGAACGACTTCGTCATCGTCGATGCCCGCACGGAACCGTTCGACGTCACGCCTGCGCTCGCCCGGGCCATCGCAGATCGTCGAACAGGCGTCGGCTGCGACCAGCTGATCGTGCTGGAGCCCAGCGATACGGCCGACCTCCGCATGCGCATCTGGAACAGCGACGGCGGCGAGGTCGAAAGCTGCGGCAACGCAACCCGCTGTGTCATCCAGCTCACGGGCGCCAAGAGCATCGATAGCGATGGCGGCCGACTGGAAGGCCAGGATTTCGGTGCAGAGGTCGAGGTCAGCTTGGGAGAGCCGCGGTTTGGCTGGGACCAGATCCCACTCGCCTATCCGATGGACACCGCAGCCTTACCGATGGCGTGGGACGGACTTGAACACCCGATGGCAGTGAACGTGGGTAACCCTCACGTGGTCTTTTTCGTGCCGGACGCGGGAGAAGTACGGCTTCAGGAGGTCGGCCCGCAGATCGAGAATGATCCTGCCTTCCCCGACCGGATCAACGTCAACGTCGCGACCTATGTCGACGGTCGTCTTAAGCTTCGAACGTTCGAACGGGGCGCCGGCGAGACCCTTGCCTGCGGAACTGGAGCTTGCGCCACCGCCGTCGCTGCGATCGCGTCCAGGCGGGCTCAGTCGCCAGTTACGGTGGACATGACGGGTGGTAGCCTGAGCATCAGCTGGGAGCCCGGGCAGCCCATCCGAATGCGTGGCGGCGCCACGCACGTGTTCGAAGGCGAGCTCGACCTCGAGGCGCTGCAATGAGCGTCAAGACGATCACGCTCGGCTGCCGTCTCAACTTCGCTGAGAGCGAGACGATTGCGCGTCTCGCGCCTGCGGATGAGGATTGGGTCGTCGTCAATAGCTGCGCGGTGACCAACGAAGCAGTGCGGCAAACCCGCCAGGCGATCCGCCGCGCACATCGCAAACAGCCGGGCGCCAAGATCCTCGTGACGGGGTGCGCTGCTGAACTCGAACCAACCACGTTTGAGGCGATGGAAGGCGTATCACGAGTCCTCGGAAACTCGCGCAAGCTCAGTGCCTTCGCAGCAAATGACGTCATGCCGCCAGTTCCCGCGGGATTGCTCGCCAAGGTCAAAAGCTTTGTCGCCGTTCAGACTGGCTGCGACCACCGCTGCACCTTCTGTTCGATCTGGCAGGCACGAGGCGAAAGCCGTTCGCTCCCATTCGAAGCCATTCGCGATGCCGTGGCCCGCGAGATTGACCGGGGCGCGAAAGAAATCATCCTCACCGGCGTCGACATCACCGACTATGAAGGCGGGCTCGGGTCCCTCTGCCAGCGCCTCCTGGCGGCCGAGCCGCGGCTGAAGCGCCTTCGACTGTCCTCGCTTGACAGCATCGAGATCGATGGCGCGCTGCACGAACTGATCGCCGGCGAGCCCCGATTGATGCCGCACTTCCATCTGTCGCTTCAGGCTGGGGACGACATGATCCTCAAGCGCATGAAGCGCCGCCACAGCCGGGCCGAGGCCGTGCGCACCGTGCAGCGCATCAAGACAGCTCGCCCCGATGCGACGATCGGCGCCGACATCATCGCCGGATTTCCTACCGAAACTGAAGACATGGCATTGAACACGTTGAAACTATTGGACGATTGCGACATCGTCACAGCCCACATTTTCCCCTTCTCACCACGGCCAAGCACACCGGCAGCCCGCATGCCCCAAGTCGAGCGTGAGCTCGTGAAGGCACGCGCCGCACGCCTGCGCGACGCTGCGGCAATACGTCGCGGCCACTGGCTCGACAGCTTCGTCGGCACTACTCAACCGGTGCTCGTTGAGGGTGAGAACCAAGGCCACACCGACAATTTCGCGCCAGTCGCCGTCCAGGGCGCCGACCGTGGGCAAACCGGCCCTGCGCGCATCACAGGCCGAACCTCGGATCAGCTGACGGCGGTCTGGGCATGAGTTGGCTCGATCGCCTGCGCGGCGGCTTCAGCAAGACCGCCGAACGGGTTGCAGACAATCTGACCGGCCTCACTAGCAAGGCGGCGCTCGATACCGCGACGCTCGACGACATCGAGGAAGCGCTGATCGCGTCCGACCTCGGTCCCGAAGCGTCGCGCCGCATCCGTGAAGCTATCGCCCGTCAGACGTTCGAAAGGCTGGACGAACGAGGCCTTCGCACAATCCTTGCCGAGGAGATCGAGAAGATCCTGGCGCCGGTCGCCAAGCCGCTGGAAATCTGGGGTTTCCCTCGCCCTCACGTGATCCTGGTGATCGGCGTGAACGGCTCGGGCAAGACCACGACCATCGGCAAGCTTGGTCAGTGGCTCAAGGAACAGGACTATGGCGTCCTGCTCGCCGCCGGCGACACGTTCCGTGCCGCTGCCATCGAGCAATTGAAGATTTGGGGCGACCGCATCGGCGCTCCCGTGATCTCGGGCAAGGAAGGCGGTGACGCGGCCGGCATCGTCTTCGACGGCGTTAAGCAGGCCACTGCGCAAGGAATCGACGTTCTGCTCGTCGACACCGCCGGCCGCCTCCAGAACAAGAGCCACCTGATGGAGGAGCTCTCCAAAATTCGCCGCGTCCTCGGCCGCCTCAATCCTGAAGCGCCTCAGGACGTCCTCCTCGTTCTGGATGCCACGACGGGGCAGAACGCCCTTGCGCAGGTCGAGGTGTTTCGCGAGAGCGCGGGTGTGACGGGGCTCATCATGACCAAGCTCGATGGGACGGCTCGTGGCGGCATCCTCGTCGCGGCGGCCGAGAAGTTCGGGCTCCCGATTCACGCGATCGGCGTAGGCGAAAAGGCCGACGACCTTCGCCCGTTCGATCCGCGTGCAGTCGCCCGGGCCATTGCGGGACTTCCGCCCGAATGACGGAGAAGTCAGAGCCGCAGGGCGGCGCCAAGCTGTTGATCGACCTCGGACCGTTGCTGGTCTTTTTCCTGGTCAACTTCTTCGGCCCCGGTTCTCCCTTGGTCCGCGCGCTTGAAGCGACCCTTGCATTCATGGTGGCGATGGTCGCGGCGATGCTCTTTTCTGCAATCCGTTACCGCAAGATCTCACCGCTACTTTGGTTTTCAGGCCTAATGGTCGTGATCCTTGGAGGCCTGACGCTCTATCTTCATGACCGCACGTTCATCCAGATGAAGCCCACCGTCTATTACGGTTTGGTCTCAGGCTTGCTGTTCTTTGGACTGCTCACCGATCGACCTCTTTTGCAGAGGGTCCTGGGATCTACCTATCCTGGACTGGATCAGTCCGGATGGAACAAGCTCACGCGCAACTGGGCATTCTTCTTCGCTTTCATGGCAATCCTCAACGAAGCCGTATGGCGCAACACGTCATGGGACTTCTGGATCGGCTTCAAGCTTTGGGGTGCCCTGCCCCTCACCTTCATCTTTGCTGCAGCCAACATCCCAATGCTGCTTAAGCATGGCCTGATGACGGAAGATGCGATGCCAGCTGAGCCGGGACCGATCGATTGAGCGACCCTGTCCTCTCCATTCGAGCACTGCGCAAGGAATATGGGACCGGCGTTCAGGCGTTGAAGTCCGTCGATCTCGACATCAATCGCGGCGAGATCTTCGCGCTGTTGGGTCCCAATGGTGCGGGCAAGACGACCCTCATCAACATCATCTGCGGCATCGTCACTCCAACGAGTGGCGAGGTTCTGGTCGACGGCAGGAATTGGCAGACGGATTTCCGTTATGCGCGCGAGCGGATCGGCTTGGTTCCTCAGGAACTGACCACCGAAGCCTTCGAGCCTGTGCAGCGAACGGTGACCTTCTCACGAGGCCTGTTCGGCAAGCCCCGCAACGACGCCAAGATCGAGGATCTGCTCAAGCGCCTCTCCCTATGGGACAAGCGCAAGACCATCATGATGCAGCTCTCAGGCGGCATGAAGCGACGGGTGATGATCGCCAAGGCGCTCAGCCACGAGCCCGCGATCCTGTTCCTCGACGAGCCGACGGCGGGCGTCGACGTCGAGCTACGCCGCGACATGTGGGACCTGGTCCGCAAGCTTCGCGACGACGGCACCACGATTATCCTCACAACGCACTACATCGAAGAAGCCGAGGAAATGGCCGACCGGGTCGGCGTGATCAGCCACGGCGAGCTGATCGCGGTGGACGAGAAGCGCTCGCTCATGACGCAGCTCGGCAAGAAAACGCTCGACATAATGCTGGCCGACCCGCTGACGGCCGTTCCAGCAGAGCTGTCAGAATGGGATCTTCGCCTTGAAAACGAAGGTCACGTCCTTTGCTACGAGTTCGACAGCAATGCCGAGCGCACCGGGATCGCATCGCTGATGCGGCGGCTCGGGGAGCTCGGGATTGCCTACAAGGACCTGTCCACCCACCAATCGAGCCTCGAGGACATCTTCGTCGAGCTTGTCCACAGACCAAGAGCCCCGGAATGAACTGGCACGGGATCGCGGCAATCTACCGCTTTGAAATGGCTCGTTGGGGCCGGACGCTCTGGCAAAGCCTGATCACGCCGGTGATCACGACGGCGCTCTATTTCGTCGTATTCGGCGCCGCGATCGGCAGCCGAATGACCGACATGGACGGGGTAAGCTTCGGAAGCTTCATCGTGCCGGGCCTGACGCTCCTGTCCGTATTCATGCAGTCGATATTCAACGCCAGCTTCGGCATTTATTTTCCGAAGTTTACCGGGACCATTTACGAACTTCTCTCAGCTCCAATCTCCAGTTTCGAAGCGGTTCTCGCTTATGTCGGCGCGGCAACGACCAAGTCGGTCATCCTCGCGCTTGTAACCATTGCAACCGCGGTCCTGTTCGTCCCGCTTCGCATTGACCATCCCATCGCCATGGTCTTGTTCCTGCTAGGGATCTCAGCCGGCTTTTGCCTGTTCGGCTTTGCCATCGGTGTCTGGGCGAAAAACTTCGAGCAGCTTCAAATCATTCCGATGCTCATCATCACGCCACTCACCTTCCTGGGCGGGGCGTTTTACTCGGTCAAGGCGCTGGCAGAGCCATGGCGAACCATCACGACGTTCAATCCTGTCGTGCACCTGATCAGCGGCTTCCGGTGGAGCTTCTACTCAGTCGCGGACGTGCCGGTGTGGTCGAGTGTTGCCGTTACCCTGGCGATCATCGCCATTTGCATGGCGGTGATCGCGTGGATGTTCCGGACGGGTTACCGGCTCAAGCAGTAAGCTCAGGAGATTTCGCGTCTGAGCCCTGCTGGTTGGCGCGCTCGAAGCCCTGCCCGTCGAGGTTCTGGGCAACGAAGTCCCAGTTGACGATGTTCGAGAGCACGCTGCTCGCGAAGCGCGGCCGCTCGTTGCGATAGTCGATGTAATAGGCATGTTCCCACACATCGAGCGTGAAGAGCGGGACCATCCCGTCGTGAACGATCGGCGTGTCTGCATCGTGAAGCGAGGTGATCTTGAGCTGGTCGCGATCGAGGACAAGCCACGCCCAGCCGTTGGAGAAGTGATTGACCGCTTCCTCCTGCAGCTTTTGCAGAAGCGCCTCTTCGCTGCCGAACCCATCCTGGATCAGCTGCGCAAGGCGCCCGTCGGGCTTCTGCCCGTTCGACGGTGCGAGGCATTGCCAGAAAAAGCTGTGGTTCCACAGCTGCGCGGAGTTGTTGAAGAGCTTGTTGTTCCCGGATGACTTGGCGTCGCGCACAACGTCGAGGAGTGAGGCGCCGCTGAGCTGCTGCTGATCGGCGATCAGCTCGTTGGTCTTGTTGACGTAAGCGCGATGGTGCTTGCCCCAATGATATTCGAGGGTCTCCGCCGACATGACCGGTGCAAGGGCATCTTTGGCGAACGGAAGTTCGGGAAGCTGGAAGGGCATTTTCAGGGCAACTCCTTGAAGTGCCGGGGAAACGCCGCACACACGACGAGTCTCCGTTTGTGGCCCCCGCCCCAATGCCGCCTCACATGCTTGCGGATGGCGGAAAATCAACCCTAGAAACGACTGCGCAACGATCGTTTGCGACGAAGGGGGAGTTTAAATGGGGAAGTTCTTCGAGAACCTCGGGTTGGTGTTGATCGCCGGCATCGCATTGGCGGTGCTGATCGCGGTCTTTCCGGATTCAGGTTATCGCGCGCCGACCGGCGATTTGCTGAACGGCCTACTGCAGTGGCTGCACGTCTTCTTCGGCATCACCTGGATCGGCCTGCTCTATTATTTCAATTTCGTGCAGATCCCGACCATGCCGAAGGTGCCTGCAGAGCTGAAGCCTGGCGTCTCGAAATACATCGCGCCGAGCGCGCTTTTCTATTTCCGCTGGGGCGCCGCGTTCACGGTGCTGAGCGGGCTCCTGCTGGCTTGGTCCTATGGTGAGCTGGTCGAAGCCCTAACGCTGCAGCCCTCGGCACGGCTGATCGGCATCGGCATGTGGCTGGCGCTGATCATGGCCTTCAATGTCTGGGCGATCATTTGGCCGAACCAGAAGAAGGCACTCGGAATCGTTCAGGCCGACGACGTATCCAAAGCCAAGGCAGCCCGGACCGCTATGATCTTCTCAAGGACCAACACCTTGCTGTCGATCCCGATGCTGTTGGCAATGACCAACGCACACTAGTCGCAGGCGGCCGTAGGGCCGCCTACACTAGTTTGACGCAGTCCAGGTCGTTAGCGGCTAACGACCTTGTAGCGCGCCAGCTCGTTGGCCGGATCGGCCCAGCCTGGCTCCAGGCGCTGTGCTGCCTGAAGGTCCTGATAGGCGGCGCGAAGCTGACCCTGCTGCTCGTTGGCGAGGCCACGGACCAGATAAGCCACTGCCGGACGCTTGGGGCCATATTGCAACGACTGGCTGGCCAGATTTGCGGCCTCCGCACCATGACCGGCCTTCCATTGCTGGATTGCCTTGCCGAGGAGCGCTTCCGGCTGATGGGGATTGAGCGACAGGGCCTCGTCGAAGTCACGGCCTGCTTCCGGTGCTCGATCGGCCAGCAGAAGAAGGATTCCGCGATTGACCAGGTTCGCTGCCCGCTCATCGCCGCCCGTGGTGGTCTCGGACGCGATTGCGGTGTTGCAGGTCATAAGCCCGCTTGGAGACCGCTGGAGCGAAGCCGCGTCAAAGCAGGCGTTCGTAAACGGCCGGTTGTAGTTGATAGAAGTAGCTGAAGCGGGTGCCGTGCCCAGAAGACCCAACGACAAACCCGTAAGGACGATCATCGTCTTCATCACATCTCTCCCAGACCTTAGTTGGCGAGATGCTTGTCCTTTTATCACGATGCCAAGTGGCAGACACGGGTTTTCGGCAAACCGACAGACGGTCAGCCAGCCGCCTCCGCGTCGAGCAATTTGTGGCGTTTCAAGGCATGCCGAAGCTGGTCGTAGCTAAGGCTGAGCGCAGTCGCTGTGGCCCGCTGATTGAAGCGATTGCGGCGCAGCGCGTCTTCCAGGAGCTGGCGCTCATAGGCGGAGACTGACGCACGGAAGTCGTTGGTGGTGGGCGAGAACTCACCCGATGCCGCAGGCACTGGCGCGGCAGCAGGCATATCCTCCTGCACCGCAAGCTCCGTGAGATCAGGCGGGATCTGCCCCATGGCAGCAGCCCCGGGGGCCCAGGGCGAGCTGAACGGGTCAAAGACGATTTCGTCGACGGGGCGCTCAGGATCTTCGTGTCGGTAGACCGCTCTCTCGACCACATTGCGAAGTTCGCGCACATTCCCGGGCCACGGATAGACTTCGAGTTGAGCAACCGCCCGGGGGCTAAAGCCAGGCCAATTCGGCCAATCCAGTTCGACGGCCATGCGCCGGCCGAAATGCTCGGCGAGCAAGGGTATGTCTCCCTGCCGGGCGCGGAGGGGCGGAAGGGTAAGCACCTCGAAGGAGAGGCGATCGAGCAAATCCGCTCTAAACTTCCCGTTCTCGACCTGACGCGGAAGATGCTCGTTGGTGGCCGCCACGATGCGGACGTCCACGGAGATCGGCTTCGACGCGCCGATGCGGGTTATTTCGCCATATTCGACGGCGCGCAGCAGGCGATCCTGCGCCGGCATCGACAGCGTACCAAGCTCGTCCAGGAATAGCGTCCCACCGTCCGCCTCTTCGAAGCGACCGTGGCGCGTCTTCGCGGCACCGGTGAAGCTTCCCGCCTCATGTCCGAACAGCTCGGCTTCGATGAGATTTTCGGGAAGCGCCGCGCAGTTCATGATAATGAGCGGCCCAGCCCAACGCGACGACAAGTGGTGGAGACGTTCGGCGATCAGCTCCTTGCCCGTTCCGCGCTCGCCGATGACGAGCACGGGCCGGTTGAGCGGCGCGGCGCGGCTGGCGCGCTCAACCGCGTCGAGGAAGGCCAAACTCTGGCCAATGAATTGGTCAGCCCGCTCCATACTCTTTTCGCTACAAAATCTGCCCGACTATTGGTGGCAAATCCCACCATTTGGCAAGGAATTTCACTGCAAAATCGGGCGAAAAATCGGCGAATTGCTGGAATTTTGGGTATTCTATGATTTTGGCACACCCCCTGCATAGTTGTTGGCAGGTTTAGGGCCCTAATGTTTGAATTTCGGAGTGACTGAATGAGCATCTTTTCCCGAACACGGGACATCTTTGCTGCGAACATCACTGAGATGCTCGACCGGTCGGAAGACCCGGCGAAGATGATCCGCATGGTCATCCTCGAAATGGAGGAGACCTTGGTCGAGGTTCGTGCCTCGGCCGCCCGTTGCATCGCTGACGGCAAGGAAATGCGCCGTGCCCTATCGCGGCTCGACGAACTTCAGACGAGCTGGACCGAGAAGGCCGAGCTCGCGCTCAGCAAGGATCGCGAGGATCTCGCGAAGGCTGCGTTGATCGAGCGCCAGAAGGCAGCCGACATGGCTGAAGGCCTGCGCGGCGAGATCGGAACGATCGACGGAACGCTGAAGGGTTATGAAGCGGATATCGCCAAGCTGCAGGGCAAGCTGCGCGAGGCGCGCGCCCGCCAGAACGCCATTGCGACGCGCTTCGAGAGTGCGGTCACGCGCGCCCGCGCTCGCGAGTTGCTCAACGGCAACCGCACCGAGGACGCTTTCTCGAAGTTCGAACTTCTGGAGCGCCGCGCCGACTTCGCTGAAGGCCGAGCGGACGCCCTTGGAATGACTGGGCCGAAGAGCCTGGAAGAAGAGATTGCAGAACTGAAGGCCGCGGAGTCGGTCGACAAGGAGCTGGAGGCGATGAAGGCCGCGCTCCGGGCAAAGGGGAAGTAAGTTGGACTTAACTGCTGTTGTCATCGTCCCGATCCTGTTCATCGGGCTCCCGTGGCTGATCTTCCACTACATCACGAAGTGGAAAACCGCTGCCACGCTCACCTCGGGTGATGAAAAGCTTCTCGATGAGCTTCATGACGCGGCCCGCCGCCTCGACGACCGGCTGTGCACGATTGAGCGGATCATGACCGCCGAGAACCCGAATTGGCGGCAGCAGTGCCTGCCTGGCCGCGACCGCGACGACCAACGTCTTCTGGCTGATGGTGAAATCAAATGAGTGACGACCGCTATCCAGTACCCGAGCAGCGCTACGACAGCGGACGGGACTATGTCTCGACCCAGCCCGCAAGCCGCACGCGCTTTTACCGCGACAAGGAAAACGGAAAGATGTTCGGCATTTGCGCCGGCATCGCCGACTACACCGGGTTCGACGTCAATCTGGTCCGGGTTTGCTTCCTCGCAGCCGTTTTCATGAGCGGCGGTGGCGTTCTACCCTTCTACTTCATCGCGGCCATGGTAACGCCGACCAAGCCTCGCTCCTTCGCGATGGAAACCCGCGAGGAGAACAAGTTCTGGCAGGGCGTCCGGGCCTCGCCGACCCGTGCGGCCCGCGACATCAGCTCCCGCTTCAAGGATATGGACCGCCGCCTGGCGGACATCGAAAGCTACGTAACGACTGAAAACCGTTCGCTCGCCCGCGAGATCGAACAACTGCGCTGATCCCAACAAATGGGGGTTTGAGATGGTGCAACAGGATATTGCCGAGCAGGTCATCATTCCGAACCTGCCGTGGATGATCGGAGGAGGCCTGTTACTCGGCCTCGTGGCAATCCTAGGTTGGGTGTTCACGACCTGGCTCCGGGTCCGCCACGGCTACCCGCTCGAGAACTCCTGGGGCAAGACCGTGGAGCCGGTCATTGCCAAGGAATCCACCGAGCGGATCAAGCTGCTCACCAGCGAAAATGCGCAGCTCCGCGCTGAGCTTGGCTCCGTGAAGGATCGGCTCGACACGCTCGAGCGGATCGCGACCGACAAGCCGTCGAAGCTCGTCAAGGAAATCGATGCGCTGATGGATCGGCCGGCCTGAGCACTAAGCCAAAAAGGGAACTTCGCTCATGGATACGAATGCAGTCACCGATATCGTGAAGGTGCTGACCTTGGTTCTACCACTCGTAGCCGTCGTGGTTGCCGTCGCAATGGCCGGCGTCCTCCTCAACAACTGGCTGCGGATTAAGCATGGGTATCCGCTGGATGGCGCGTGGGGCCAGGCCATCTATCCCAAGAAGGATCAGGAAACGGGGGAGCGCATCAAGCTGCTCACCACCGAAAATGCGCAGCTTCGCGCTGAGCTCGGCTCGATCAAGGACCGCCTCGAAACACTCGAAAGAATTGCAACCGATCGTCCGTCGAAGCTCGCCAAAGAGATCGACGCGCTCACGATCGACAAGGGAGGGAATGCGTAATGGGTCCCGCTGAAGTCTTCATCGCGCTGATCATCGTCGGCCTACCCGTCATCCTGCTCATGATTATCGCCAATCGCTACTTCCGCTTGCGCGAGAAGAAGCTTGAGGTTGAAGCATCGCTCGCTGCAGAGAAGGCCGCGCAATACGCCTCGCGAACCCACGAGCTCGAAGATCGCGTGCGCGTCCTTGAGCAGATCGTCACCGACAACGGAGCGCAGACGGCGGCCCAGATCGAGGCATTGCGCGCTCCCCGCCGGGTGCCGGCGTCCATCGAGAAGAAAGAACAGGCTCAATGAATTCAGGCGACATCTTCGGCGTTGTAGTGACCGCGATCATCGCCGTCTCAACGCTCCTCCTCCTGATGGGCAGGCGCTACTTCGCCTTCAAGGAGAAGAAGCTCGAAGCTGAAACCGCGCTCGCCGCAGAAAAAGCCGCGCAATATGCGGTTGCCAATACTGAACTGGAGGCGCGCGTCCGGGTACTTGAGCAGATCGTCACCGATCACGGAGCGCAGACGGCAGCGCAGATCGAAGCGCTGCGCATCCCGCGCCTCCCAAAGAAATCCCGCCAAGTCCAGCAAGAGCCGCTCGCCTAAGCCCACGGCCAGCGACGCAAGGAGACCGACATGGACACCTCACTGCTGATTTTCTTCGCGATCGTGGTCGGCATCCCTTGCGCGGGTGGCATTGCCATGGCGGCATTCTCTCGCTGGCTGCAGCACAAGGAGAAGATGGGTCAGCTGATCGCCGAGCAGACAGCTGAGAAGGCGGCTCAATATGCGACCCACGTCGATCGGCTGGAGTCGCGACTGCGGGTGGTTGAGCAAATCGTGACCGACAGCGGTACGGAGACTGCTGCCCAAATCGAAGCGCTTCGCGAAAAGGGGCGGATCACCCGCGCCACTCCTCACCAGGACGGCATGGCTGGTTGAATCGCAAACTGCCGAAACGATATATCTGAGCGCTAAAGAAGGGGTCTGCTGGAAATGGACAATGTCGCAAGCTGGATCTGGGTGCTGATCCCGCTAGCCGCAATCGGCATCGCGCCGTTCAAGATGTGGCTGAAGATCAAGGAAAAGCAGATCGAGGCGCAGTCGACGCTGGCTGCGGAGAAGAGCGCTCAATACGCCCAGCACATGGAGCGGGTCGAAGCCAGGCTTCGCGTCCTGGAGCAGATTGCGACCGATAGCGGCGTTCAAACGGCGGCTCAGATCGAGGCGCTCCGCGACCGCGAACGCATTCCTTCGGGAGAAAAGACCCAATGAACGGCGGCGAGATGATGGTCGTTTTGATCGTGGTGGTCGTGATGATCGCCTCGATCGTTAAATCGAGGGCCAAGTTCCAACATCATGGTGAGAGTGACGACGGGCCCTCCCGCGTCGAGAACCAGCGTCTCCGCGATGAGGTCCTGGAACTCAAGGAGCGCATCAAGGTTCTCGAGCGGATCACCGTCGAGAAAGAGAATAGCCTAGCGAAGGAAATCGAGTCGCTCCGCGACCGATAGAGGTCTAGTGGGCGCGCATGGCCGGGCTCCCTCCCCTCAGCGACGTTCTCGAAGAATATCAGCTGGTCGATGCTGAAGATCGTTATCGCCTTTTGATCGACCTCGGGCGGCAGCTTGAGCCGATGCCTGACGCTCTCAAGACTGATGCTACTAAGGTCCGTGGCTGCTCGGCGTCAGTGTGGGTCTATCCGACGTTCGATAGCGGCCGGCTTCATTTCCTTGCAGACAGCAATGCAGCGATCACCAAGGGTATCGTCGCACTGATCCTGTCGGCGGTTCAGGACAAGCCTGCTGCCGAGGTCGCCAAGATGGACATCCCCAAGGCGCTCGATCCCTTCGAGCTCAGGAAGCACCTCAGCGCCAACCGCACGCAAGGCGTCCCCAACATGATCGCGCTCGTCCAGAGCACCGCAAATCGCTACGCTGCAACGGCCTGATTAGAATGTGGAAAGCTGATGCAGGTTATGCGAGCATCCACGAACTAATGGCCGGGAACAACGATGGAAAATGATTCGATACGATCGAGCGGGACCAACACGCTCGTCGACATCTGGATCGAAGGGAAAATGCGCGGGATTTGCGTCTCCCACGCAGCCATAGGCGCCTATGTGGGATTCGACCGTGCCAGCGGAATGAATGACGATGACCGGCGGGAATTCGTTAGAACCCATCTACCGCTCGTCCTTGCCGCAGCCAAGGAGCGGCTCCGTGAGAACGATCCGGGTGCGAACGTCGTCATTATCGACACGGGCCACCTGGAGCGGGCGGACGGAGCCTCCACCGACCGCCGAAAATCCGATCGGCGCAAGGTCGACCGGCGGAAGGTCAAAGTGCCGCGGGGAAATCAGCCCGAGCGCCGCCGTGGAGACCGCCGTCAGGGTGAGCGGCGCACGAAGCCGCCAAGCCCCGAAAGCCTCTAAGCAGCTTTTCCGTTCTTCCGGTCTTCGGCTTTTTTCAACACGTCGTAAGCGGCCTGCACCTGCTTGAAGCGCTTCGCTGCTTCCTCGTCGCCCGGATTGGCATCAGGGTGGGTTTCTTTGACCAGTCGGCGATGCGCAGCCTTGACCGCCGTGAAGTCCGCGTCGCCGTCGAGCTCGAGCGCATCGAGAGCGCGCATCTCATCGCGACTGCGAGTGCCGTCTCCCGGCCCGCCCCAGGTCCAATGCGCCGATTTGCGGAAGGCCGACGCCCCGCTCTCCTCGTCCGCTGCCCGCCGCGCCGCTTCTTCAGCGCTGAGGCCCGCAAAGTAATTCCAATTCTTGTTGTACTCGGCCGCGTGGGTTTCGCAGAAGTACCAGCGCTCCGGGCTATTCGGCGACTTCGGAGCTGGCCGGTCGCCGATCTCGCTGCATCCCTCGCGGTCGCACAGCCTTATCTTGGCCGCATGACGACCCTTGTCGCCGTAGGACCGCCAGCGCGGGAACCCCCAATCGTCCGATCTCTTCTGCCGAGCCATAACTTCCTGCAGTTTAGGGGGTGCCCGCCAGCTTGGCGAGCCGCCGAATCAATGATTTCGCCAGAGGGCCTGTAAGCCGGGTTCTGTCCGTCGCGCCTTGCGGCGTGACTGTGCGGCCATTCCTCTAGGAGACGGGTTGCCCCGCCTCTCAAGCAACCAACCCGGGCACCGAGCCGGAACCAGGCTCATGTGGCGCCCCTATTCGGTCTTGCACCCGGTGGGGTTTACCGTGCCGGCCCTGTTGCCAGGACCGCGGTGCGCTCTTGCCGCACCCTTTCGACCTTGCCTGGCCGAAGCCAAGCGGTGTCCTTTCTGTGGCACTATCCCTAGGCCGCCCTTGCCGAAGCTAACGACGACCCGCCGGGCGTTACCCGGCACCGTGGTTCCATGGAGCCCGGACTTTCCTCGCCTTGCTTGCGCAAGCCGCGGCCGCCCGACCCTCTGGCAACACGCGATATAGGCGAGCGAGAAGGCCGTTGCGAGTCAGCGTATCGGTTGAGCGTCCCGACCTGCCCACGCATTCAAATTAAGAACGTCATCGAGCAAGGCAGCAGCAGTAACTTCTGCCCCGGCACCCGGCCCCTGTATGACCAGCGGCTGGGTTGAATAGCGGTCAGACCAGATCGCAACGCGATTGTCGGTCCCTCGACCGCCGGAAAGGGGATCGTTACTGCTCAGGATCTCGAGGCCGACGCGCGCGCAACCATCCTGGAGCCGAGCCACGAAGCGAAGGGTACCCCCTTGTGTACGAGCTGCCTCTAGTTTTCTTTGAAGCGGCGCATCGAGCAGAGCGAGTTTCTCCAGGGCCTCGGCGCGCGTTAGTCCAGCTAGCGATGAAGGCACCAGCGACGCAACGTCAACGCAACTGCTCTCAAGGGGGAAACCTGCTGCCCTCGCGAGGATCAGGATTTTCCGGCGCACATCTTCGCCTGACAAATCCTCTCGTGGGTCCGGCTCGGTATAACCCTTCGCATGGGCCTCGCGGACCAGCGCCGAGAAGGGCTGGGTTCCGTCGAACCGGTCGAACAGCCAAGCAAGCGAGCCGGACATGACTCCCGCGATGGCATGGATGCGATCGCCGCCTTCCTGCAACTCACGCAGCGACCTCAGGAGCGGCAGGCCCGCTCCGACGGTCGCGCGATCTCCGAACCCTGTTCCACGACGCTCGCAGGCCGCCTGGATCTCCTGCCACAAGGACAATGAGCTGCCAGCTGCGATCTTGCATGCCGTAGCGACATGGATGCCGGCGTCGAGCAACGCAGGGTGGTTCGCCGCAACGTCCCCATCGGCGGTGGCGTCGATCAGGATGCGGACACCTCGGTCGCCCAGCGCGGAGAGCACCTTCGATGGCGGTGGGGCTGCGCCGGATCGGGGGGCGTTCGCTAGCGCTGCCGCGCAGTGCGCTGGATCGAGCCCATCCGGATCCTGCAGCCATGCCCGTGTGTTGGCGGCGAATACGAGGTTTAGACGTCCGCCGAAAGGAGTTCCGCGCCATTCGCTAAGGCGCTGAAGAACGGCAAGGCCGACAGTTCCGCTGCCAAGTAGCGCAACTTTCGCAGGTGAAGCGCTAAGGGCATGGGCGCCGTCGATTCTGATAGCTTGTGCGAACATCAACAGGCTTCCTTGAGAATGTTGGACGCGGCCCGATCGAGGCCGGCGAGAAGGTCGGCGATGAGATCGTCGGTATGCTCGATACCGACCGAGAGGCGGAGCAGGCCTGAAGTGATCCCAGCGACCTGCCTTGCTGCCTCGTCCATGGCGGCATGAGTCATCGTCGCCGGATGAGCGACGAGACTTTCCACGCCGCCCAGAGACTCAGCGAGCGAGAAGCATTCGAGGCCATCAACGAAGCGCCGGACTGCTTCTTCGCCACCCGCGAGCTCGAATGAGATGAGAGCGCCGAACCCGTCTTGTTGCTTAGTGGCGATCCCGTGTCCGGGATGCCCAGTGCAGCCCGGATAGTGAAGCTTCGAGACGGCGCGATGTTGGCCCAGGATTTCGGCGATCTGAGTCGTATTCTCCTGGTGAACTCGGAGGCGCGCGTCGAGCGTTCGAAGACCGCGGAGCGTGAGGAAAGAGTCGAACGGCGCGCCTACGACGCCGAGCGCGTTGCCCCACCAGGCCAACTGTTCGAGGACCGCTGAGTCGGCCGCGATAACCGCTCCCCCAACGACATCGCTGTGACCGTTGATGAACTTGGTGGTCGAATGAACCACGATATCGGCGCCATGCTCGATCGGGCGCTGCAGCACTGGTGAGAGGAACGTATTATCAGCGACGACGAGTGCGCCAACTGCCTTCGCGGCCTTCGCCACCTCTTGGATGTCGGTGATTCGGAGAAGTGGATTGGATGGTGTCTCGATCCAGACCAAAGCAGGCTTGCTGCGAAGCGCCTCTCGCGCTGCATTCAGGTCGGTGAAGTCGACCACCTCCAGCTCGAAGGCGCCCTTGGCCGCTAGCGCTTTGAACAGGCGCCAGCTTCCGCCGTAGCAATCGTGAGGGACGAGCACCCGGTCAGTTGGCTTCGTCAGCGCCTGGAGCACCAGCGTGATGGCCGACATCCCCGTGGAAGTAATCACCCCCCCGACGCCGCCTTCGATGCTCGCGATTGCAGTGGCGAGCTGATCGCGCGTCGGATTCCCGGTGCGGCTGTAATCGTAGGCGCGCTTCTTCCCGAACTCCTCGAACGTGAAGTTCGCGGAAAGCACGAGTGGAGGAGTTACAGCTCCGAAGGCTGAGTCGCAGTCGATGCCCGCGCGCACGGCACGGGTTGAAAGGTTGGTCATTGTGATGCCTCCAGAGAGTTCAGGAAAGTTCGGATGATCGTCGCGATCGCGGTTTCTTCCTTCAGGAAGGCGTCGTGACCGTAGATCGATTGGATGCAGATGAAGCGGCTGCCCGCGACGCCGTTCGCAAGCGCTTCGACGTCTGACGCGGGCACCAATTGGTCGCTGTCGACCGCTACGAACGTAGACGGGACGGCGACTGCGCCGGGTTCGATCCGATGGAGATCAATCGATTCAGAAAGCCGACGATAGGCAGCAGCGCTCGTGCGCACGCTGTGCTTTTGCCCCATGTGATCGAGGTAAGGCTGGGCACTCGCACGAGCCTTGTTTCCCTCGATCGCAGAAGGTGCTGCGAAGCGTCCCGCAAACTCTTCCGGTGTGCGGTAAGTGAGAATCGCCATTTTCCGAGCCAGTGCGACCCCGGCTTCTGGCGAGCCCAGTCGCTCGCCGAGCTCAACCGCCTCGCGCTGCAGTGCGCGCTGAGCACTGGTGAAAGGATGAGAACGGTGAGCTGCGCTGATCGCAAGCAGTGCTAGAATGCGTTCGGGCGCTATCGCCGCGCAGTGCATGCCGACCATCGCGCCATAGCTTGCGCCGACGAAGGACGCGCGACCGGAAATGCCGAGCTCGTCCAGCGTCGCGAGTATGGCTCGAGCCTGGTCCGACGAGTCGATGGGGCAATCCAGAGCGCCGTCAGCGCCAAGCCAGTCAATCGAAAGCAGGCGGTAAAAAGCAAGGCTAGAAGACTGGCTTTGCCACCAACCGTCCGCCGGATCGCTTGCGTTAGCCAGTGCGTGGCGATCTGCGGAGATCCCGCCGGCCGCGATGACCAGAGGTGCATCTTCGGGCCCGGTCAGCTCGTATCGGATCTGCAGGTCAGTGCGACCCGAATGAACAAGATCGATCGTCGCGCGGACTTCGCCTCGCGTACCGCCCGATGCTTCTGTCTTTATCCTTGTCGAAACCGTCACGCCCCAGCCCTGCTTCCTCCGTCGAGGCTTGCGGGGTGGCGGACAGCGCGGGCGTCAGTTCTCATGCGAACTCGCCTCAACCATCTGCCGGTGGACCTCAGGTCCCCGCAGGACTTGGCACCTTTGAAGTGGGCTGTCGCTCACTCCCGGTTGCCCCGGCTTCAAAGGGCCTGTCCCTCAGCCGGTCTCGATGGATGTCTCGCGAAATGGCTTGCGGCGGGGTTCGTGTCAATCCGTCAGGGAAATAGGTGGGAATGCCAAAATAGGAATGGCAGCTAATTAAGCCTGACCTCCTCTCACTGCGGCCGAGGTAACAGCAAAGCGAGCAGTTTGGCACGGCATTCGCCGTCGATGATTCCGTCGATCAAGTCAGGACGGAACCTGCGCTGGAAAGCAATGACCGCCTTTTGCTCATCGGTGACATCGTAGCCGAAGCGTTCGAGCGCGAGCAGGAAGCCCGCGTCTGTCCAATAGGGATCGATCAGGTCGCGCGTGGGGCTTGGCAAGGCAAGCCGCCGCTTGGCCAAAGCGGCCCAAGGAAAAAGCTCGCCGGGATCCTCCTTGCGCGACGGGGCCACGTCGGAGTGGCCAACGACGTCTCCGCGTCCGATGCCGTGCCGCTCCTTGATGTCGGCGACTAGCGGGATCAGCGACGCGATCTGCTCATCTGGAAAGGCTCGATACCCAAACTCATGGCCAGGATTGACGATCTCGATCCCGACGCTCGCAGAATTGACGTCCGTGATCCCGCGCCAGCGCGACTTTCCTGAGTGCCATGCGCGCTTCGTTTCATCGACGAGGCGATAGACCGACCCGTCTTCGTCGACGAGGTAATGACAAGAGACCTTCGCTTCCGGCGAGGTAAGGCGGTCCAAGGCCCCCTGGCAATCCGGCATACCCGTATAGTGAAGCACGATCATCGAAACCGGCAGCACGCGCTCGTCGAAATTGGGCGAAGGAAGTTCGATGAAGTCGAGCACGCCCTAAAGGCGCACAGCTATGGCTGTACGGTCAACCCCCGGTCGCAACGCGGCGGTCTGGTCCGGATCTTTTTTCCACGCAGCTCCCGTCCCCAACGAGCCGGTAAAGACCGCGCGCATTGATGTCCGCGCCCAGCTTGTTGGTCTGCCCAATCACCGTCTCGCCCGCCCCGAGCATGAGCCAGCCGTCCTCCGCCATCGAGGATGCAAGGCGCTCGAAGGCCAGCGTCTTCTTCTCTGGGTTCAGGTAGAGCAGTACGTTGCGGCACAGCACGATATCGAAGCCACCCGGATGTGGCGGCGGTTCGAGCAGATTGTGCACCTGGAAGCGGATCGGCTTGCGCAGCGCCTCAACCGAACGCCAGCCGTCCGGGCATTCCTCGAACCATTTGATCATCTGGTTGATCCCGAGCCCCCGCTGCACCTCGAACTGTGTGTAGATTCCGGTACGGGCGCGATCGACGCATGAGTTCGACACATCGGTGCCCAGGATGTCGATGGTCCAACCCGCCCACTTCTGCGGCTCTTCGGCGAACAGCATCGCAAGCGAATAAGTCTCCTGCCCCGTCGAGCAACCCGCGGACCAGATGCGCAGCCGCTTACTTGCATGCCGCCGCTTTGCCAGCTCAGGCAACGCATGCCGCTGGAGCAAATCGAACGGCGAGCGATCGCGGAAGAAGTAGGTCTCATTGTTGAGCAACGCTTCGACGACCTGCTGCGACAAGCTTGGTTCCTTTCCCATAACGAGAATGGTGATCAGCTCATCAAGGGTCGCGATGCCGCGCTCGCGAAGAAGCGATGAGAGTGCAGTCTCGATGCGCCAGCGACGGCTCATCGTCAGTTGCTGGCCGGTACGCGCCTCGAGCAGACCGGCAAGGATCCGGCTCGAACTATCACTTATCTGCAAGTCGGATGCTCCTCGGTACGCCCACTAATCCGCCGCGCGATCTTGTCCGGTGACAGAACCGCGCAGGCGAGACCTGCTTCGAGCACTGCCCTCGGCATGCCCCACACGGCACTGCTCGCCTCGTCCTGCGCGATCACTGAGCCGCCGCACGCAACCATGCGCGAGGCGCCCTCGACGCCGTCACGGCCGATACCGGTCAGGATGACGCCCAGCGCACCGGTGTTGAAGACTGCCCCGACCGAGGCGAACATTGGATCGACAGACGGCATGCAGCCGCTGACGCTGCGGCCATGAGTCAGACGCACCGCCATGCCCTTGCCCGCCGGTTCGACGGTCAGGTGCGCGTCGCCCGGCGCGAGCAGGATGACATCGGGCCGAAGCCGCATGCCATCCTCGGCCACAACACATTCGCGGTTCGCGATCACTGCGAGCTGCCGCGCAAACACCGGCATGAAGGGGGGCGGAAGATGCTGCGTGACCAGGATCGGAACGCCGATCCGCTTGGGCAGGCTGTGAAAAAGTACGCCAAGCGAATGGATTCCGCCGGTCGATGCGCCGATCGCGAGAATGTCGATCGGATCGGCCGGCATTGCGCGCAGCACGGGCTTCGCACCAGGCTTCGACGCAGCTGCGCGCCCGATAACCGGCGCGGTCGCATAGCCGAGCGCCTTGAGCTTGCTCAGCAGGATTTCGGAAAAGCGGCCGTTGAACTGGCCTTTACCCGGCTTGGGCAATGTATCGGCCGCGCCCTGCGCAAGTGCGGCGATGGTCTGCTCAGCGCCTTCCTCGGCCACTGACGAGACGATCATGACCTTCGCACCGCCCGCAGCGGCAATGATCCTAGGAATCGATTTGAGACCGCCCGCACCAGGCATCTCGAGATCGAGAATGACGATGTCGACCCGGACCTGGTCGAGCGCGTCGATCGCGTCTTCAGCCGTACCGGCAACGGCGCAAATCTCAAACTCAGGGTCGCTTTCGACCATCCGCGACAAAACTGCCCGTGCGACCGTTGAATCGTCGACGATCATCAGGCGAATTCGCCTTCGTGACGGTCGCGGGTCCTGGAAGGGGTCCCGCGATCTGGCGAGCGCCCGATCCATCTTCAGCAGCTCAGGCTACGCCGACCAGCTGAAGCTTGATGTGAAGCGTCTCGCGATCGAAGGGCTTCATGACATATTCGTCGGCGCCTGCTTCCAGCGCCGCACGGATGTGCGCCATGTCGTTCTCCGTGGTGCAGAAGACGACCTTCGGTTGATCGGAATGACCGCGCTGGCGGAGGAGCTTCAGGAATTCCATCCCGCTCATGACCGGCATGTTCCAGTCGAGCAGCACGACGTCGGGCATCTTGGCTTCGCAGCGGGTTAGTGCTTCCTGACCGTCGCCGGCCTCTTCAACCTCGAACTCCAACGTTTCGAGGATGTGACGGGCAACCTTTCGGATCACCTTGGAATCATCGACGATCAAACAGCTCTTCATGCTTCGGCTTTCCGCTTCAATGGCGATGTCATTAAACTCGAAGGGTAACGAATAACTTAAGCTGCAGCCTTGGCCTCGACGCCGGCGACCAGGGCGCCCACATCGATCAGCAGCAACGGTCCCGTCTCGGTCTCGACCATGCCGAGCGAGACGCGCTCCCAGCCCTCGCCCATGGCTGCGCGGACGGCTTGCGGTTCGGAAACGGCTTCGACCACGTCTTCAACCAGGTCGACGATCAGGGCGTAATGATGACCGTCCAACTCGACGACCGCAGCTTCGCGAATGCCGTCCGAGCAATCGGTCTCGCCGAGCTCCAGGGAACGCATGCAATCCACGACCGTAAGCACGCGGCTGCGGAGCGCCGAAAGGCCGGCGATATGCGGCGCGGCGCGCGGAACCGGGATCAGGGTGTCGAGCTCCACCACGGACTCGACGGCGGCGGCCGGAAGGGCGACGCGTTCGCCCGCGATGGTCACGACCAGCAGAAGCTCGTTCACTTGCCCCTCCCTCCGCTGACCGACTTCAACGCAACCAGGAGGCCGGCGCGGTCGTAGCGATAGATGCTGTCGTCCGCCTTGCTTGCCGCCTCCGGCTCGGTGCGTAGCCAGATGGTTTTCTGGTTCGCCTCGTCCGGAAGGTCTTCACCCTGGCAGGCGATGACGATGTCCGCTTTCTCACTCTCGGTCTCATCGTCGATCACGCGATAGCCGACGGCCTCGACCAGCGGCCGCAGCATGTTCTGCATCCAGGGATCCCAGACCGGAACGAGACAAACGAGCTGCTCGGTCTTCCGGGCAGAAGCGCCGATGTGGCTCGAGAAGAGCCAGTGCGCGTCGACCAGCTCGGCCGGCTCGCCGTTGACGAGCGATACGCCACTGACCTCGCCCGGCCGCTCGGCATGAATCACGTCGTTGTCGATGGCGGCGAAGTCGATGACCTCGGCGAAGGCATAGCCGATCTCGTGCGCTCCATCGTTCAGGCGGAAGAGTCGAACCTTCTCGCCCTTGAGCTGATCCGGCTGAGCACCCGCCAGCGGCAGAAGGACGTCGCCCACCTGCACCCGGAGCTGACCGGCGGCCTCGCGGATGGCCGTCACCGGGACCTCCTCGATGCGGTCGACGACCGCCAGGCGAAGCGCGCGGCGTCCGCCGTCCAAGCCGCGGAACAGCAAGACGGGTGTGGCGAACGTTTCGTTCGACGTCGCGCTTTCCGCAATCCTCGCTGACCTCTCTTGCACCTCCAGACGAACGCCGCCGACTTCCGCCAGACCGGCAGGATCGAACAACAGAATTGGACTTCCGTCGTCAGCCAACGTCGTGCCGGCATAAAGCCCAGTGGCCATCACGGCCGGGGCAGCTGGCTTCACGACCAGCTCCTCGTGGTCATGGATGCGATCGACGGAGAGCGCGTAGACGTCGCCGCCCGCGGGACGGAGCACGATGAGCGTGCGGTCCTTCGGCTCAACGCGGCTCTCGAGGCCGAGAATGGTTGCCAGCGAGACCTCCGGGACGCGGCGGCCGCGGATGGTGGCTACCCCTGCCCCGCCAAGATGCTCGAGCGTCACCGATTCACCGTTGGCGCGAACGATCTCGTCGATTGCGGAGCGCGGGATCGCGAAATGCTGGCCTGAAATCGAGACCGTCAGCGCGGGGATGATGGTCAGCGTGAGCGGAACACGCAACGTCATGCGTGTCCCCTCGCCCGGCCGGCTATCGACCTCGACGATGCCGCCAATTCGTTCGACGTTTGAACGGACCACATCCATTCCGACGCCACGGCCGGAGATTGATGTGACCTGCTGCGCCGTCGAAAGTCCGGCCTCGAAGATCAGCGCCAGCTGCTCGCGTGGAGAAAGTTGCGCCGCGTCCGCCTTGCTGATGACGCCATTGGATACCGCCTTGTCGACGAGCCTCTTGCCGTCGATCCCGCGCCCGTCGTCCTGGATATCGATCAGGATCTGATTGCCCGACTGACGCGCCGAAACGGACAGAAGTCCGATCTCGCGCTTAGCTGCCTTCAGGCGTTCTGCCGGCGTTTCAATACCGTGATCGACTGCGTTTCGGATGATGTGGGTCAGCGGATCGCGGATCATCTCGATCATCTCGCGATCGAGCTCGACGTCGCCGCCCTCGATATCGACTAGCACCTGCTTATTCAGCTCGGCGCTGAGGTCGCGGACCATGCGCGGAAGACCGACAAAAAGATTCTCTATCCGCTGCATGCGGGTCCGCGTAATCGCGTCGCGCATTTCCGCGATGATCGTCGAGAGCCGCTCGAATGCGCCGTCCACGGGAACATCGGTCGCCGATTCACGAAGGCGGCGAGCCAGCTCGTTTCTGGCGAGCACCATGTCGGACACAGTGCTCATGACCCGATCGAGCAACTCGACGGAAAGCCTGATCGTACGTGGAGCGGAAGATGCTTTCCCCTGCCCTTCGACGGCGGTCACGACATGCGGAGCCGCAGCACCTTCAGCGCCGGGAGCCAGCGCCGCAATCAACGCGCTGTCGTCGCCGGCTGGCATGTCCTCGCCAGCCTCGATTGCACCGACCATCTCCGAGATGCGGTCGATGATGCCGAGCACCGCGCTAACCAGCCCGGCATCGGGAAGCCGGCGGCCCGCGCGGCAATCAGCCAGCGCATCCTCGGCAGCGTGGCTCAACGCCTCAAGCCGCGGGAATTCGAAGAAGCCGCAATTGCCCTTCACCGTGTGGACAAAGCGGAAGATGCTATCGAGGCGCGCGCGGTCGTTCGGCTCCGCTTCCCAGGCGACGATCTCGCCGCCCAGCGCTTCGAGCATTTCGCGGCATTCGGCTACGAAATCGGCAATCAGATCGTCCATCGGCGTAGAAAGCCCTCAGCGCTGCAACGCAGAGGCTTATGCCGAGCAGGTGTTAATGCCGCGTTATCCCTGTCAGTCGCGCAGAATGATTACCCCGACGCGATGCTCGCAGCTCTGGCGGACCTCGGCATCGCTAGGGGCACCGGGGTCCGCGAAGGCCGTGTGAAAAACATTCTGCGGCCTCGCGTCCGGTCGATCCTTCCAAAACTCGTTCAGCTTGAAGGCGATCAACTCGTCGCCCGTCACTTCCGGATAATAATACCACCGTTGGCCCGCATCGAACTTCAGCGACAGGTGGTTGCTGACACGCCCTTCGGGAGCAATGCCGGTCATGGCGCTCGGTAGGATGTCCGATCGCTTGATGCTGTTCGGCTCGCATAAGGCGAGCGGCATATGACGTAGCGGCTCCGACATGTTCGTGGTTCGCCAGAAGTCGATGGACATGAAGCCCTCGACCTCGTGGCGCTCGTATGACTTTCGCCACCAGGCCTCTCCCTCTTCTGAAGCGAAGGCACGCACGTTGAGCGCATAAGCTTCGGCGGTTAGCGGGCCGTCTGAGTGGACACCCGTCGCATAAAAGGGCGTCGTCGTGTCGCGACCGCGACGGGTAATCCGCGGGAATTGCTGAACTTCGATACGGCGGCCCGGAAGCAGACGCTCGCGAACGATCGTCTCAATCTCGGCGAGATAGATCGACGCGATATCGTTGTCCCAGTCCCTAACCGCAGTCGCATGGGGAAGCATAACGAAGCCATGGTCGGCGAAGAACTGCGCCTCGGACTCCGCCGTCGATTGAAGATCGCGCGCATCGCGGATCTCGAAGGGCGGATAGCTGCGCCTGTGTTCCGGCAGAGGCGCCGCGGTGACGTCGATCAGGGGCGCTGCGTCACCTTGATAATCAGGAGGTAGGAAGCCGTTGAGCTGAACCTGCACCATCAGGTCAGGATAATGGCGGAAGCGTCGCTCCGATCAAGAGTATCGGGCTGGAAGCGTCGGACAGCTGGATCGAGCCACCCGCCTCGGCCGCCAAGCTATGCGCAAGCCAAGCACCAGCTGCGCGCGGCTCAACGCCGCCGCCGTTGGCGCCACCGCGCGTCAGCGTTTCGCGAAGCACCGGATCGAGGAGGATCCGCGGGCCTTCGGCCCGGATGACCAGCTCGACAACACCGTCACGATTCTCGGCACCGACGTCCAAACGGCCGCCGCGAACCAAAGCGTCACCGGCCAGCAGGGCCAGGTTGAGCAGCAGCTTCACCGCGCCCTTCGGCAGCTTGCTCTCGCTGACCACCCAACCGAGTTCGATCCGCCGCTCCGGTCCGAAAACGCCTTCCAAGGCCACTTCAGCCTCGTGCGTGTCGATTTCTTCACCGAAGCCGCCCGCCGCGCCGAACGCCAGGCGGAAGAACTTCAGCTTGTTCGCGGATGCGCGCGCGCTGTCTTCCAGCAATTCCAGGCACTTCTCGCGCATTTCAGGATCTTGCTCGTCGGCGAGCAATTCGATGCCGTTATTGAGCGCCCCGACGGGCGACATCAGGTCGTGGCAAAGCCGCGAACATAGCAAGCTGGCGAGGTCGACCGCGTTCATCACTTCCGTGTCCATGGGGCAGACTTAAACAGCAAACAAGGTTAAGAGTTGTTTACCAACCACGGCATTGAAACGCCGGCGTTCCAACCCATATTATTGTTCGTGGGGGGTAGTCAGACGATCGACATTCGCCTGCAGCCTGCCCATGCAGGCTGGCGCCTGGACCGTGCGCTTGCCGACGCGGTCCCAACGCTCTCGCGTGAGCGCCTAAAGGCATTGATCCGAAGCGGAGCCGTTGAGAGCTCTGGCAAGTTGCTTCGCGACCCTGCTACGAAGGTCGCCGGCAACGAAAATTTCCGAGTTGAGATCCCGGAACCGGAACCCGCGCACAACGAGCCGCAAGATATTCCGCTGAAGGTGGTATTCGAAGACGAGCACCTTCTGGTCGTCGACAAGCCAGCGGGCCTGGTCGTCCACCCGGCAGCTGGCAATTTGGGTGGCACGTTGGTCAACGCCCTGCTCCACCATTGTGGGGGCAGTCTGTCAGGGATCGGTGGCGTGGCCCGCCCGGGCATCGTCCACCGGATCGATAAGGACACTTCGGGCTTGCTCGTGGTCGCTAAGACCGACGTGGCGCACGAAGGTTTGGCAAAGCAGTTCGCGGCCCACTCGATCGACCGGCGCTATCTGGCGATTCTAACCGGAGTTCCGAAGGCGAGCGAAGGAAAGGTCGACGCTCCGCTGGCCCGTTCGGCGACGAATCGCAAAAAGATTGCCATCGTCGAGGGCAGCCGCGGAAAACGAGCGGTGACGCACTGGAAGAGGCTTAACGTTCTGAAGGATGCCGCGCTGGTTGAATGCAGGCTGGAAACGGGCCGTACGCACCAGGTTCGGGTGCACATGTCATCCATCGGCCACCCTCTTCTGGGCGATCCAGTCTACGGCCGTTCGGGAAAGACGCACGGCAAACTGCTGAAGGATTTAGGATTTCATCGGCAGGCCCTGCATGCGGCGGAGCTTGGGTTCACGCATCCTGTGACGAAGCACAGGTTATCGTTCTCAAGTCCCATGCCGCCTGACATGCAGGAACTGTTCAATGCGCTTGGTGTATAGGAATTAACTCGCTAGGGCGGATCCCCAGTCTTATTGGGCCGCCCTTCGTAAGGGAGAAGACGGAAGAAAATGGCTAGTCAAAAAGGGATTGTCTCGCTCCCGGCGTCCGGCGGGGAGGCCGGACTCAACCGCTATCTCGCGGAGATCAAGAAGTTTCCGATCCTCTCCCCCGAGGAAGAGTACATGCTCGCCAAGCGTTGGCGTGAGCATGGCGATACCGAAGCGGCGGCGAAGCTCGTCAACTCGCACCTGCGGCTCGTGGCGAAGATCGCCATGGGCTACCGGGGTTATGGCCTGCCGGTCAGCGAGTTGATCAGCGAAGGCAATATCGGGCTGATGCAGGGCGTGAAGAAGTTCGAGCCCGATCGGGGCTTCCGCCTCGCCACGTATGCGATGTGGTGGATCCGCGCTTCGATCCAGGAATTCATCCTGCGCTCGTGGAGCCTCGTGAAGATGGGCACCACGGCAGCGCAGAAGAAGCTGTTCTTCAACCTTCGCCGCATGAAGAACCAGATCGACGCCTTCGAGGAAGGCGACCTCAAGCCGCAGGATGTTACCAAGATAGCGACCGATCTCGGCGTCAGCGAGGAAGAGGTCATCTCGATGAACCGCCGCATGGGAATGGGCGGCGATACGAGCCTCAACGCTCCTTTGAAGGGCGATGAAGGCGCGGAGAACCAGTGGCAGGATTTCCTTGTGGACTCAGGTCCGCTGCAGGACGAGCTGCTCGCCGAGGACGAGGAGAGTCAGGTTCGTCACGACCTGCTCGTCTCCGCCCTCGAGAGTCTCAACGATCGCGAGAAGCACATCCTGATGGAGCGTCGCCTCGCCGATGAGCCGAAAACTCTCGAAGAGCTGAGCCAGGTTTATGGCGTCAGCCGCGAGCGTATTCGTCAGATCGAAGTACGTGCCTTCGAGAAGCTGCAGGCCGCTCTGCTGCGACTTGCCGGTGAACGACGGCTGCTTCCTGCAGCTTAGGCCTGTAGGTTCTCCGAATAGACTTCCGACAGTGTGTGGGCGTTGCTGGTACCCGTACCAGCAGCGTTCATCGCCACTACTGTGGCAGCGAGGACCAGCAGCGTACTGATCATTGAGCCTAAGGTTCGAATGGTTGGGTTTCGCATCGGTTGCCTCGCATTTCCCCAGCAACAATATTATAGTCCGCTGCTCGCGAAATGATTTTGCGGAGTCAGGGCGTTCGCCGCACTCGGCGCAAGATCTATGCTCGAAAGCGGGCAAATGGACGCAATGATTGACGAGGCGGATCGGCGCATCCTTCGGGAGGTGCAACGCGACTCGTCACGGCCGGTCACCGAACTGGCCGGTGCGGTAGGCTTGTCCCACGCACCATGCTGGCGGCGCCTTCAACGGCTCAGGAGTGACGGCCTCATTCAGCGCGAGACGGCTGTACTCGATCCGACCAAGTGCGGCTTCGGCGTTGAACTGTTCGTGTTCGTTCGCATGAGCGCCCATGGCCGCGGGCGGATTGGAGAGTTTCGCGAGGAGATGACCGCGCATCCGCAGGTGATCGGCGCTTACATTCTCCTCGGCAGCATCGATGCGATGCTCCACGTCGTTGCCCGAGACATGCGAGACTACGAGCGCTTCTACATGGAGCATTTGGCGCAGTCGCAGTCGCTGGCCGAGATCAACAGCATGACCGTGCTTTCCCGGCTGAAGAACGGCGACCTGCCGATTTAGCCCTTCTCCTCAGCGACCTTCGGGGCTGCCTGGGTCAGCTTCTCCCCTTCCCTTTGCTCCTCCGGCCGATCCTGGACCGTGTCGTCGGTCGCCACATTATCTGCAGCCCACGCGCCGCGCTTGCCCAAGGGCTGCGGCGAGCCCGTCGTGCTGTCCATCGCCGTCTGGTGCTCGATCTCACTGTTGAGTTCTGCGCCCACGATGAACGTATAGGCTGAGAGATACATCCACGTGAGAAGCGCAACGACCGCGCCCAGCGATCCGTAGCTCGCGGCATAATTCGAGAAATGGCTGACGTAGAAACTGAAGGCGGCAGTCAGCAGCAGCCAGATCACCGAGGCGAAGGTCGAACCCGGCGTGATCCATTTCCACTTCGCATTCTCACGCGACGGCCCGAAGCGATAAAGGATCGACGCGATCAGCGCCGTGAAGAAGATGAGTAGCACATAGCCGAGGACCTTGCCGGCAAACACGATAGTCGGATCGACGTGAGGAAACAGCTTCTGCAGGAAAGCCAGCGCTGCCACTGCCGCCAGCGCGAGCAGAGCGACCATCAGTGCTGCCAACGTCAGGCCGATCGCGAGCAGATAGAAGCCTACGAGGCTTCGCGTCTCCTTTTCCTCGTATGCAATATTGAGAGCGGTGATCACTGCAGCTGAACCGTTCGTGCCGCCGTAGGTCGCGACGATGAACGCAACGACCAGGGCGAATCCCTTGGCGCCCTCCGATGCCTTCACGGCGGTCATCAGCTGCTCGCCGATGATCTGAGCGACATCCCTCGGCAGCACCGCGGTCAGCGTTTGCATATGCTCGATCACGGTCATGGGATCGGCGAAGAAGCCATAGGCAAGGACGATGAGTCCAAGCAGCGACAGCAATGCGAAGAAGCCGTAGAAAGCGACGCCGGCCGCAACGAGGCCGACATTGTCATCCCACACTCTCTTGTACGTGCGCGCCGCAATATCGAGCCACGCGCGCCGCGGCATTTCCGCGGGAGAGTGTGCTTGATGACCTTTTGCATCGACCATCCGGCCCTAACCTCCGCTCGCGCGACCGCGTTCCACGACGAACCGCACCGGAAGCGTAACGAGACCTCTTGCCAACAGTCAAAAACAGTCGGACGGTGGAAGTTTCCAGATAGGCGCCCGAGCGCCTCTGAGAGAGCGACTCGCGCGCCCGTGAACCGGACGAAGGGAGAGTCGCATGGCTGGAGAATCTGCAAAAGGCACCCGAGTAATCGCGCTGGTGGGACCCGCCGGCGCGGGAAAGACCAGCCTTGCCGAGGCTATGCTGTTCGCAGCCGGCGCCACCGACCGATTAGGATCGACGGCCAACGGCTCCAGCATCGGCGACTCGAGCCCCGAAAGCCGCCAGCGCGGCGGCTCGACCGAACTCAATCTCTACAACTTCCAATATCTGGGCGATGATTTCGCCATGCTCGACGTGCCCGGATCGATCGGCTTCGCCGCCGACGGCGCACGTGCCTTGGCAATCGCCGACGTCGCGATCGTAGTCGTCGATCCCGACCCCTCCCGCGCTCCACTCGCCGCTCCGGCACTGCGCGCGCTGGATGAGTTGGGCATTCCTCACCTCGTCTTCGTGAATCGCATCGATCAGGCCCACGGACGCGTCCGCGATCTGCTGTCAGCACTTCAACCGATGAGCGTCTCTCCCCTCATCGCCCGGCAGATTCCGATCTGGGACGGCGAGAAGGTCAGCGGCTTCGTCGACCTCGCCCTGGAACGCGCGTTCAAATATCGCGCCGGTCAGGAATCAGAGCGCATCGAGATCCCTGCCGAAGTGCAGGAGCGGGAGATTGAGGCGCGGACGCACATGCTCGAACAGCTCGCGGACCATGACGACGAGCTTCTCGAGCAGCTGTTGATGGACGAAGCCCCAACGCCCCAGAAGGTCTTCCAGGACCTGGCACGCGAAACCGGTGAGAGCCTCGGTGTGTCAGTCCTGTTCGGCTCCGCGGTCTCATCGTGGGGCGTGCGGCGTCTCCTCAAGGCTCTCCGACACGAAGTTCCGTCGGCTCAAGCTGCAGCTAACCGGCTCGGCGTGAGCGACCCTGCGATGTACATCTTCAAAGTCCTTCATGGATCGATCGGCCGCCTCGCGTTGGCGCGGGTGCTGGGCGGATCCGTTCGCGAAGGGTCCGACATGAAGACCGAGAGCGGCGAGCACGCGCGTGTCGGCTCGATCTTCAAGGTCCAGGGGGAGAAGACTCAAAAGATCAGCGAGCCGCGAGCCGGAGATGTGCTAGCCGTCGCGAAGATCGACAATGTGAAAGCGGGTGAATGGCTCGGCGCTGGTAAGCTGCCCTCAGCGGTTGAGATCGAATATCCTGCCCGGAATTGCGCGATCGCCATCCAGCCCGCTGACCGAAAGGATGACGTGAAATTGTCCGGGGCGCTACAGCGCCTGCTGGAGGAGGACGGCGGCCTGATTGTCGAGCATGACGACGCCAATCACGAAATCCGCTTGAGGGGCGTCAATGAAGAGCATCTGAACACGGTCCTTGCGCGGCTGAAGCGTCGCTATGGCGTGGAGGTCACCAGCTCGGCACCGACGGTCGGCTACCGCGAATCGATCCGCAAACCGATCCGTCAGCATGGACGACACAAGAAGCAGTCGGGCGGCCATGGGCAATTCGGGGACGTGATCATCGAGATTCGCCCACTCAGCCGTGGAGACGGCTTCATCTTCGAGGAGAAGATTCACGGCGGCTCGGTGCCGAAGCAGTGGATCCCTGCCGTCGAGGAAGGCGTCCGAGAAGCGATGGTCAAAGGCCCACTGGGGTTCCAGGTCGTCGACTGCGCCGTGACCTTGGTCGACGGCAGCTATCACAGCGTCGACAGCTCCGAACTGGCGTTCAGGCTGGCAGGGCGCATAGCCATGCAGGAGGCGCTCGCCGCGGCCCAGCCGCATTTGCTTGAGCCCATGCACAAGCTCACCGTAGTCTCGCCATCGAGCGCAACCAGCCGCATCACCTCAGCCGTCGCTGGCCGTCGCGGTCAGATGCTGGGGCTGGGCCCGCGCGATGGATGGACCGGCTGGGATCGTATCGAAGCGTTGATCCCTGAAGCGGAGCTCAGCGGCCTCGAAGCCGAGCTTCGTTCGCAGAGCCAGGGTCTTGCCACCTACGAGGCTGAGTTCGACCATTTGGCCGAGCTCAATGGCCCGCTCGCGGACAAGGTGATCCAGCAGCGGGTGCCCGAACCCGCGTGACAAGCGGGTAATTTGTCAGCCTAGCAGCGACCGTCTACGCCGACGGCCGTATGAAGCACTGGTTCAAAGACCAGCATTTCCGGTCGCTGCTAAAGAACAGCAGCTATCTCGCGATTTCGCGCGTGGTGGCGGCGATCGCGTCGCTCGCGACGGTCTCGCTCGCCGCCCACGGCCTCGGCGTAATGCTGTTCGGCGCACTGATCCTTATCACCAGCTACGCGAAGGCCGCGAGCGGGATCAGCAAGTTTCAGTCGTGGCAGCTGATCGTCCGCTACGGCGGCCGCGCGCTTCACGGCGAGGTCGAAGCCTTCAAGACGTCAACGGGTTTCGCGTTCGCGCTCGATGCGGTGAGCGGTGTCGGGGGGATGTTGGTCGCAGCGGCGATCCTCCCGTTGATCGCGCAATGGGTCGGCATCCAATCGGACCAGCTGTGGCTTGGCATGTTCTATTGCACGCTACTGCCGACCATGGGAGCCGCGACACCAACGGGAGTCCTACGCGCTCTCGACCGGTTCGACCTGATCAGCTGGCAGAGCACCGTCCAGCCGATCACCCGCGTGATCCTGGTGATCTTCGCCTATTTCGCGAACGCTCCCTTCGGCGTCTACGTCGCGGCCTGGTACGTCACCGATCTGGCCGGCGACCTTTACTTGTGGTTCCTTGCCTGGCGTGAGCTGAAGCGGCGCGGGCTGCTCGAAGGCATTCGCCCGACCCTGAAACCTGAGACATTGCCGGGCGCTTGGCGCTTTGCGATTCACGTCAACCTTAACGCGAGCGTACAGGCGGTTTGGGGACCGATTGCCCGCCTGGTCGTTGGCGGTTTGCTGGGGCCCGCGGGCGCGGCGCTGTTCCGGGTAGCATCGAGCCTCTCCGACAGCGCCTCCAAGCCAACCGATCTCCTCGCCAAAGCCTTCTATCCGCAAGTCGTCCGCATGGACCTGAAAACCAAGAAGCCGTGGAACCTCATGCTGCGCGGCACCGCCCTCGCCAGCATCGTAGCCGCCATTGCCATTCTTATACTCCTCTTCGGCGGAAAGCCGCTGGTCGGCTTCCTGTTCGGCAAGGAATTCCTCGGCGCTTACGAAGCCCTGATCATCCTGATGATCATCCCGTTCATCAACGTCTTCAGCTTTCCGCTCCCGCCGATGCTCTACGCGCTCGATCGCCCTGATGCGCCGGTCACGGCGCGGCTCATCGGAAGCCTTGTCTTCTTCATCGCCATTGCACCGCTGTGCTGGACGTGGGGCGTCATCGGAGCAGCGATCGCACTGGTCGTGGGAAACATCGCGATGGTCGCGATCATGATCGTCCAGCTGTGGCGCGAATATCGCCGAGTACGGCCGTTTCGCCCTGTGAGTTCGAACTAGGCCAGGCCCTCCACAACGCCAACAGGTTCCCAGCTTGGCAGTCCGTTCTTCTCCCCGAAGTCCTCCGGAAACGGCTCACCCGCGTGAATGCCGCCGGTCACGAAGACCGTGTCGAAGCCCATCCGTGCGGCACCCAGAATATCGGTCTGGAGACCGTCGCCAACGGCAAGCACCTCGTCACGCGGTGGGTCGCCAGCGTGGTGGAGCGCGTGGTGATAGATCGTGTCGTGCGGCTTACCGTACCAGGTCACCCGCCCACCCAACATCGCATAGAGGTCGGCGATCGCGCCCGCGCAGGCCTCCGGCACACCGCCTCGGATGACAATTCGGTCGGGATTGAGGCAATGCATATGGACGTCGCGCTCAACCCAGCGCTCCAGATCAGTGCGATAGTCCTCTGCACGCGGGCGCTCCTGCCTGACGCCCGTACACGCCAGGTCGGAGAAGCTCTCGTCCTCTGCGATGACGACGCCACGGCCTTCGAGGATCTCGCGATCTCCCGCAGTTCCGACGAACCCCACCGGCTTTCCGAGCGCCAGCAATGCCTCAATCCCGGCCTCACCGCTCGTAGCGACAAAGTCGTACGCATCCCGCGGTAGTCCGATGCGGGCAAGTTGCTGCTCGACAGCTTCGGCCGTGCGCGGAGCGTTGGTGAGGAGCACGACGCACCGACCCTCATCCCGCCATTGCTTCAGGCGTTCCGCAGCACCTGGATAGAGATTGACCCCATCATGCACGACGCCCCACACGTCACACAGGATCAGCCGGTATTTTGGATCGAGCGTGTCCCAGAAGGTCATTCGAGGCCGGCTTCGATCAGCGCCTCCTCGATCGGCGCAACATCCTCGGGATTGTTGAGCTCGCGCAAGGCGAACGGCGGCGTCGCCACATCGACAACCGCCAAGGGAACACCGGCAACCAGAAAGCGCAGCTGCTCCAGCCCTTCCAACGTCTCCAACTCGCTGACGGGCGTCGCGACGTACAGATCGAGTGCGCTCGGCCGATAGGCGTACACACCGACGTGCAACCGCACCGGCGATAGCTCGGCGTCGAGCGCTCCTGCCGGCAAATGAGGGATCAGCTTCTTCGAAAAGTACAGCGCGTGCCCCTGCCCATCGCGAACCACGCTGGTACCTCCGACGCGGCCCGCGGCCTCCTCGGCCTGCAAAGCTCTGACCTCGTCAGGACGCAGCTGCATGGCCGGGGTCGCAACCATCGCATCTTGGTCTTCACGCATGCGCTCGATCAGCGCCTCCACGAAACCCGGCGGAGTCAACAGCGCATCCCCCTGGAAGTTGATCACCAGATCGGGATCATGAAGCTGCGCCAGCGCCTCGGCGCAGCGCTCCGTACCGTTACGGCATTCGGGAGAGGTCATGATGACTCCGACGCCCGCTGCCGTGCACGCATCCGCAATACGGTTATCGTCGGTAACGACAAAAACGCCGGATACACCCCCCACTCGCCGGGCCGCCTCCACACTGCGCAGGATCAGCGGCTTCGCTGTCCCGCCCGCGCCCTTCAGCTCGACCAGCGGCTTCCCCGGATAGCGCGACGATGCGTAGCGCGCCGGAATCAGGATGACGCTGTTCATCGGACCGGCGGGCAATCGTGGATGTGAAGAACGCCGACCGGCTTCAAGCCACGTTCGTCCTGATTGACGACGAACAGCGCGGTGATCTTATTCTCCTCGAACAGGGTCAGCGCATCGTCGATCAACGCGTCAGGGGCGATCGTCTTCGGGTTCGGAGTCATGAACTCGGCGGCCGAATGATCGAGGCCTTCTTCCATGTGACGGCGCAAGTCCCCGTCCGTGATCGCGCCGAGGAGATAGCCGTTCTCGTCAACCACACCGATGATGCCCAGACGCTTCGCCGACATCTCGACGATCGTATCGTGCATGTCGCTGTCGGCCCGAGTTAGCGGCAGGGCTTTTCCTGAATGCATCAAGCGCCTGACCGGCTTCAGTCGTGCACCGAGCGACCCGCCAGGGTGTAGGCGACCGAAGTCGGTCTTTGTGAAACCCTTTTGACGCATCACCGTCATCGCCAGCGCATCGCCGAGGGCCAATGTCATGGTCGTGGAGCTAGTAGGTGCAACCGCCTCCGGTCCAACTTCTCGCCAATGCGGAAGCACCAGCGCCGCGGTCGACGCTTCAGCGAGCATCGACCCCGCGTTCCCAGTGATGGCGATGACCGGAATGCCGACGCGCGCAAAATGGTCGATGACCGGTTCGAGCTCGGCCGTCTCTCCGCTCTGCGAGATCAACATCGCGACATCGGCGTCGGCCGCCATTCCGAGGTCGCCGTGAATTGCTTCGGCAAGATGCAGGAATGTCGCGGTGGTCCCTGTCGACGCGAAGGTTGCCGCGATCTTACGCCCGATGTGTCCGGACTTGCCGAGCCCGCTAACGATCAGCTTGCCGCGGCAATCGAGGATAAGCCGAACGGCGCGCTCGAATGATTCTCCGAGGCTATCGGCAAGCGCATCGAGCGCCCGCGCCTCGTCGTGCAGGATCTCCCGCCCAAATTCCAAAACATCAGCAGTCATATGGCGCGCCCTAGCCGAAGCTTTCCTCTCCTGTGAAGCTTGACGCCGCCCTGCCCGCCGGCTTGGGTCGCCGCCGAAGGGATTTCGAATGGCGAAGAAACTGACCAGGTTCATCCTGCTGGCGCTCGTGCTCGGCCTCATTGCCGGCTGGGCGATCAATGCGGCGATCGATGACGGCACGCCTGAAAGCGCTGCGCAACTAAAGCAGATCGCCGATTACCTCAGCATCGTCACCGCCCTCTTCCTTCGCCTGATCAAGATGATCATTGCGCCACTGGTCTTCTCAACCCTCGTCGCGGGTATCGCGCACATGGGCGATGTCGCCGCACTCGGCCGCGTCGGCGTGCGCTCCTTGCTTTGGTTCATCGGCGCCAGCCTGGTCTCACTGACGCTGGGCCTTATCCTGGTGAACGTGCTTCAGCCCGGCGTCGGTCTGAACCTTCCCATGCCCCCAGCGAATGCGAGCAGTGGCGTAGAAACGGCAGCCTTCAACCTCAAGGACTTCGTCTCGCACCTCGTGCCGCAGTCGATCTTCGAGGCGATGGCCAACAACGAGATCCTGCCGATCGTTATCTTCTCCTTGTTCTTCGGGATCGCGCTCACGGCGGTCGGCGATAAGGGCAAGCCGATCGTTCACGGGGTAGAAGCGCTCGTAAAGGTGATGCTTCAGGTCACCGACTATGTGATGCGTTTCGCCCCCTTCGCGGTGTTCACTGCCGTTGCGAGCGCGCTTGCCGAACGCGGTCCGCAAATCATCGCGACCTTGGGCAAGTTCGTAGGCAGCTTCTACTTGGGACTCGCGGTTCTGTGGCTGCTTCTGATCGGCGCGGCCTTCGTGATTGTGGGGCCGCGGACTCGTCATCTGGTTCGCTATATCCGCGACCCGGTCGTTCTCGCCTTCTCGACCGCGTCCAGCGAGGCGGCCTACCCCCGCACGCTCGAAGCACTGGATCGCTTCGGCGTGCCGCCGCGCATCGCGAGCTTCGTGCTTCCGCTCGGCTATTCGTTCAACCTCGACGGTTCGATGATGTACATGACTTTCGCCACGATCTTCATCGCGCAGGCCTATGGCATCGACCTCAGCCTCGGCCAGGAGATCACCATGCTCCTGGTCCTGATGATCACGTCGAAGGGAATGGCAGGCGTTCCGCGTGCGAGCCTCGTCGTCATCGCTGCGACAATGTCGATGTTCCGGATTCCAGAAGCAGGATTGCTGCTGATCCTGGCCGTCGACCATTTCCTCGATATGGGCCGCTCGGCGACCAACGTCGTCGGCAATGCTGTGGCTGCTAGCGTCGTTGCTCGCTGGGAAGGCACGCTGGACGCTGAAAAACCGGCGGACATCGAGCCGCCGCATGCGCCGTCACATGTGAAGCTCGCGAAGCCGGTCGACGACCACTTCTGATCAGCCGAATGGCCGATCGATGCTCGGCGGCGGCTGGGTGAAGAACTTGGGGCCGCTCTCGGTCATGTGCCAGCAGTCTTCGAGGCGAACGCCGAACTTGCCTGGCAGATAAAGCCCGGGCTCGTCTGAGAAACACATGCCTGGCGCCAACGGCGTGGTCTCGCCGTGAACCAGATAGACTGGCTCGTGCACTTCCATGCCGATGCCGTGCCCGGTTCGGTGTGAGAGCCCCGGCAGACGGTAACCCGGACCATAGCCCCAGCTCTCATATGCCTTCCGAACGGCGTCATCGACTTCGCCCGCGGCCAATCCAACCTTCGCGGTTGTAATCGCGATCTGCTGTCCGCGATGCACCTGGTCCCAGACCTTGCGCTGCTCCGCGGTCGGATCGGCGTCGTAGACGAAGGTTCGGGTGATGTCGGCCTGGTAGCCATGAACCGAACAGGTGCAGTCCATCAACACGACCTCACCCCGGCGAACGCGCTGCGGCTTGTGACTGCCGTGTGGATAGGCTGAGGCTTCTCCGAGAAGGATCAGGCCACCGTCATAATCCCCACCGAGCTTCTTCTGAGCCGCGCCAATCATCGCGTCGATGTCGGCGGGCGTCATGCCCGCGCGAGTCCGCTGGCCGGCATAGCGCAACGACGCGAGCATGATGTCGTTCGCAGCCTGCATCAGGACCAATTCGGTCGGCGATTTGATAAGCCGCTGCGCGCGCACCACCGGGTTGGCGCTGACGATCCTCACGCCGGGAATTTGCCTCTTCAACCGATCCTCGATGAAGAAGCGGTTGGTCTCCTCGAAGCTGACGGGCTCGTTTGCGACGCCGCGCTCCTTCAAGAAATCCGCGATGAGCTTCAGTGGCTCCTCGTCCTCCTGCCAGGTGCGGACTTCGGCGGGGACTTTGAGGCTTTCCTTGACGCTCGGCGATTCGAAGAAGGGCGTGACGATGATCGGTTCGCCATGGGCCGGCACCACGACCCCTGTCAGTCGCTCGCTCCGCCACCATTGAACGCCCGTGAGATAGTCTAGGCTCGGGCCGGACTCGACGATGATCGAGCCAATGCCGTTGCGCTGCATCAACTCTTGCGCCCGCCGCAGCCTGCCGATGCGTTCTGCACTTGAGATCGGCGGCGGGACCGGGATCTTCGGAAGCTCAGCCGCCGCCTGAGCCATCACCCGCTCCAATGGAAGGGTTAACGTGGCTGCCAACGAACCGGCACCCTGAAGGAAGCGGCGGCGGCTAATGGGGGCGTGAATCATCGAATAGGTTCCTGAGTTCGAGGCCACTGTTGCACGCCAAGCCTGCATGGGCCAGCAGGCGCGCTCCCATGTTCGAATCGGCCTTTCAGGAGGGCGTGAAGCGCCCCGGCACAAGAGAGATGACGGCGATGCTCGCCGGCCTCATGGCGCTCAACGCCTTCGCCATCGACGCGATGATCCCTGCCCTGCCCGACATAGGACGGTCGCTGAACGTCGCCCAGGAGAACGATCGCCAATGGGTGGTGATCGCTTACTTCCTCGGCTTCGCGTCCACGCAGCTCTTATGGGGGCCACTTTCTGACCGCTTCGGCCGCAAGCCAATCCTTGCTTGCGGCGTCGGTCTCTACGGGGTCTTTGCGCTCCTATGCGCATTCGCAGGAAGCTTCCCGCTGCTGATTGCAGGACGCGCTGCAATGGGGGCATCGGCAGCGGTCACCCGAGTGCTGGTCATCGCCATGGTGCGCGACCTGTTCGAGGCAGAAGCCATGGCTCGCGTCATGAGCCTCGTCTTCATGGTCTTCATGCTGGTGCCGGTACTGGCGCCCAATCTCGGCCAGCTAATTCTGCTGTTCGCTCCTTGGCGGGCAATCTTCGTCGTGCTTGCGATCTATGCGATGCTGATGCTCGCATGGTCGTGGAACCGCCTGCCGGAAACCCTTCATCCCGAATTCCGGCGCGGCCTCGATTGGCGGGAGCTCAGCGGTGCTGTCGTCGAAACCATCCGTGACCGGCAGTCGCGCGGCTACACGCTGGCGCTGACGATCAGCTTCTCGGCACTGATCGCCTACATTTCATCGATCCAGCAGATCGTATTCGACGACTTTCACCAGGGCCGGCACATCGGCTTGGTCTTCGCATCGATCGCGGCGCCGATGGGGCTTGCTTCCTATCTCAACTCACGTGTCGTCGAGCGCTTCGGATTGAGGCGCGTCGGCCATACCGCGGCTGCAGCATTTGCGGTCGTCACCGCGATCCACGCCGCCATCGCGCTTGGCGGGCACGAGAGCCTGACCACCTTCATCATCATGCAGGGCCTGACCATGGCCTGCTTCGCCTTCACCTCGTCCAACCTTGGCACCCTGGCGATGGAGCATATGGCGCCGATCGCAGGCACCGCGTCGTCGGTTCAGGGCGTCGTGAGCACGATTGGGGCGTCGCTCATCGGCTTCGTCATCGGGCAGCAATTCAACGGCACCGTCACACCCTTCGTGATCGGCACGGCGCTGTGCGCTTCAGGAGGCTTCCTGATGATCGCGCTGACCGAACCAAAACGGCTCTTCGCGAAGATCCAGTCCCGCGAAGAGCCGCCCTGTATTCCTGAGGATCTCGGCTGACTTATTCGCCCAGGTCGTCGTCCGCGCCGGGGCCGACCATCAGCGCTTCGCCGACCTCTTCGGTCTTGCCGCGGATCGCATTTTCGATCCGCTGCGCGATTTCGGGATTTTCCTTCAGATAGACCTTGGCGTTCTCGCGGCCCTGACCGATGCGGATGCTGTCGTAGCTGAACCAGGCGCCAGACTTCTCGATCAGTCCAGCCTTCACGCCGAGGTCGAGAATCTCGCCGACCTTTGACACGCCTTCGCCGTACATGATGTCGAATTCGACCTGCTTGAACGGCGGCGCGACCTTGTTCTTCACGACCTTCACGCGGGTCGCGTTGCCGACGATATCGTCGCGGTCCTTGATCTGGCCGGTGCGGCGAATGTCGAGACGCACCGAAGCGTAGAACTTCAGCGCGTTGCCGCCCGTCGTCGTCTCCGGGTTACCGTACATGACGCCGATCTTCATGCGGACCTGGTTGATGAAGATCACCATGGTCTGCGAGCGGCTGATCGAGCCGGTGAGCTTGCGCAGCGCCTGGCTCATCAGTCGGGCCTGGAGGCCGACGTGGCTGTCACCCATCTCGCCCTCGATCTCGGCGCGCGGAACCAGCGCAGCGACCGAGTCCACCACCAGCACGTCGATGGCGTTGGAACGAACGAGCGTGTCGACGATCTCGAGCGCCTGCTCGCCGGTGTCCGGCTGCGACACAATCAACTCGTCGATGTCGACGCCCAGCTTCTTGGCATAGACCGGGTCGAGCGCATGCTCGGCGTCGACGAAAGCCGCCGTGCCGCCGTTCTTCTGCGCCTCGGCGATGGCATGCAGCGCCAGCGTCGTCTTGCCCGAGCTTTCCGGCCCGTAAATCTCGACGATGCGGCCGCGCGGCAGGCCGCCGACGCCGAGCGCGATGTCCAGCCCGAGGCTGCCGGTCGAGATCGTCTCGATCTCAATCTTCTCACGGCTGCCCAGCTTCATTGCCGAGCCCTTGCCGAACGCACGATCAATCTGGGCAAGCGCCGCTTCAAGCGCCTTTTGCCGGTCCATTCCTGCAGATGCCATTTCGCTACCGATGACTTTCAACTGGGCTGCCATGTCCCCTGTCTCCCTCGTCTTTGCAAGCGATCATTCGCCAAATCACCAGCGGCCAAGCTTCCGCCTTCGATAACCTTGCGTATCCTATTTGTTCACATGGAACAAGAGGAGAACATTTTTGGAGCCACCGAGCGCAGCGCAGCCGACGCGAAGCGGCGCCGAAGCAGGGCGTAGAGATGGCGAAGGCCGGCCAGCCTGCCGCGAAGCGGACAGGACTGACGTCATGCGATTCACTCGCATGACGGCCCCTCCTCTCCAACAATCTTCACGAAGTTGACGGCATCAATCGTGGCGCGGGTTCCAGACAAGGCTGCCTCATCCTCGAGATCGCCGACATGCCAGTCGAGCGCGCCCACCGACTCGTCGGGATCGGGGCCTTCATTTTCGCATCCGGGCACGATCAGCGGATGCGCGATCTTGGGGATTTCCGCAAAGCGGTGCGGGCGGCGGAAGCGCAACAGGAACATGGTCAGCCGCTCGTCATAATGACGATATTCGCCGACCTGCTCGCCCTGGTAGAAGATGGGCCGGGCAACGCCGTTGATCGCCCGCGACCAGGCCTCGTCCTCCACCATGCGCAGCGAACAATCGAGCGCCGCGTCCCAGGCACGGCGAAAGGCGGCGGCGGACGGGCGGTTGTAGAGCTGATAGGCGGACTCGCGGCTCAAGCCGACCGAGCGGCAGGCGTGCGTCACGCACCCGCACGCTGCCAGCGCTTTGAGGAAGGCTTCCTGCCGTTCGACGGTCCAGCCGTCATGGCGAGGCCTGCGAGCGGGGAGGTTTGGGGGTGCTGTCATTGTCGTCCTTCTGCTCAGGGCGACAGACCAGCTATCTCAAGCAGTGGGTGTAGGACAGATATTTCGAGCGCCCAAGCATAAGGGAGCGGTTGCGAGAGCAATCGTGAGCTTATGTCGAAGAGAGCGCGAGAGCCGGCCGACTGGTGCGAAGCGACCGGATCGACGTCACGGGATTTACTCCCGTGACGGATTGGCCAGAACTGCGTCTCTGATTTTCAATCTCACAGCGTCGTCGCTGGTCATCTCACACTCCCACAGCACAGCGACCTTCCAACCTAACTCGCGCAGCATCGCCATGGACTGGATATCTCTCGTGCGCGTTCGCTGGATCTTGGGACCCCAGTACTCTGTATTTGATTTTGGCCCCTTTCCGCCGCGCTTGCAGCCGTGACCGTGCCAAAAACATCCGTGAACGAAAATGGCGAGACCGTGCCGAGGAAAGACTAGGTCGGGGCGACCCGGCAAATCCTTTCTATGGAGTCTGAACCGTAAGCCCATCGCGTGTGCGATGCGCCGCGCGCGCATCTCGGGTTTGGTGTTCTTCGAGCGGATCGCGCTCATATTCGCAGAGCGACTGGCGGAGACGTCGTTCAATGTGAGTCCTTCGAGCCACAGTCGATGAACATCTGTCCGAACCGGATCGAAAGGTTATCCACAATGTTCTTCATATGTTCTAAGGCAGGTCTATGGCTAGTCAGCACACGCTTTGGCTAAACATCCGCAAGGGATTGGCCGCGATGAGCACGAAAACAGTCATTGATCTCTTTTGTGGCGCTGGGGGCCTGAGCGAAGGATTCCGCCAAGCGGGTTATCACGTTCTTGCTGGAAATGATCTCTTTGAAGCTGCTGGCGAAACGTACGCGGCAACGCATCGTGAAGCCAAATTTCTTCCCAATCCTATCGGCGATTACACTGCAGACGATTTTTTGAAAGCCGCGGGTCTGAAGGCAGGTGAACTCGATGTCTTGGTGGGGGGCCCGCCATGCCAAGGTTTTTCAGTCTATAACCATCAGCGCGGTTTACATGATGAACGCTCGTCACTTTATCGCGAATATCTTCGGATTGTTGATGGCTTACAGCCGAATTGGGTCGTGCTCGAAAATGTGACCGGCATGACTTCCGCGGGCGGCGGAGCAGCAGTTCATGCAATCATCCAAGGGCTAAATTCGCTCGGTTATGACGTTCGAGCCGAGATACTGCGTGCGGAGGAGTATGGTGTTCCGCAAGAACGTCGCCGGATCGTCTTCATCGGGAACCGGCTCGGACTGCCTATAACGTACCCTGAGCCGTCTCACGGCAGTGGCCTCCGGCCCCTAGTCACTGTGCGTGATGCTATCGCTGACTTGCCAATTCTCGAAAATGCTGAGGATAAAGGCGTACAGGCCTACTCGTTCGAAGCGCAGTCTGACTTTCAGCAAGAAATGAGAGCTGGATCAAACTCCGTAACCAATCACGGCGCGGCAACCCTGTCGAAGATCAATCTCGATAGATTACGTCACATTCCGCAAGGTGGGTCTTGGCGAGACATTCCGTTCGAGCTCCTTCCTCAGGGCATGAAGCGGGCGAAGCGTTCCGACCACACGAAACGTTATGGTCGTCTAAGCTGGAACGGTCTTGCCTCCACAATCCTTACAAAATGTGATCCGCATTGGGGTGCGTATTTCCACCCAGACCAGGATCGTACGCTCACAGTTCGCGAGGCCGCGCGACTTCAATCGTTCCCAGATTGGTTCGAATTCAAGGGTTCTAGGACAGACCAGTACGTTCAGGTCGGGAACGCCGTTCCGCCTCTACTTGGGCGAGCGATCGCCAAAGCAATCTCCTCACTAACGGTTGATTTTGAGCCTCAGGTCCTGGTCGCCGCCGAATAGTTACTTAGCGGCCTTTCTCAGTGCCTTCAGAACTGCCCGCTCGTAAACGCCCATGTCTGGCAAGTTAACTGGCGAAACGAAAGCATAAGCTACCTGCTCGACAGTCGTCGTGAAGGTCTCTCCTCTTATTAGAGTTCGTTGCTGGCCCAGACCTGGATCGTCCCCGAGGCGATATGCTTGGAACGTGATGGTTCCTGAGGCGATCGGGTAATCGAGCATGTGGGTGCTGAGACGTAAGCGAATCTTATCCAGGACCTGTTGCGGGCATACAAAAAACATCCCCTTTTCGCACAGGCGTTCCCTTCGCAGAACATACCCTTTGTAAATCAGCTGGGGCAGGATCCGCTTAGTAACGTTACTCCAATTCAACCCAGCTTTGGTCCAACCAGGATTGTTGCCCTTCCCATCTATGAAAGGTTTTCCCGCGAAGTACGCGGTTGATTGAGCTTTGTACGAATTCGTCGTGTCGATTGACTGAATCTCGACAGCCGTAAATGATTCAGGAGCGCCTGAAGGATCAAGCTTAGCTAGTATGTAATCAATGAAGAACGCGCCCTTGCCGATTAGCTCGGTGGCGAGACGAGGCTGGGGTATCGATAGCTCACTTCCAAAATACTTTCCGAAAACGACAACTTCGTTTCCGGTGATCGCGTTAGCGCCCTGCAATGCCTTCAGGTCCGACGCTTTAATTAGCCGCACGTTTGATCCGAATGCGTGCGCAGCTACGTCGAGCAAGACCTGATGATTATTTGCATAGAGGCGGTTTGGGCAAATTACGATCGGATCATTAGCGGTTTGTTCAAGCGAACACGCGCCATGCTTAGGTTTGATGCATTTGGCATCCACAAAGGGACAATGAATCTGAGAAGCTAGCGCAGACCCAATAGGGTCGAGTGGCTTATATCCAAAAAATTCGACGATTCTCGACGCCACGTACACCCCCCAACCCGAGCAGCCGCACCTTGGCGAGCGGGCACCCAAAAGAAAAGGGCCGCCGAAGCGGCCCTTTGATCTGATTGTTGGACTGGACCCCGGCCTGCGCCGGGGAACTGCGGGTGCCACTACGCCGGCGTCACATCCCCCGCACCCGTACCAGCATCATCGCCAGCATCCGGGCGCTTGTCGAAGACCTCGTCGATGATGCCGAAGGCCTTCGCCTCGTCCGCCTCGAGGAACTTGTCGCGGTCCATCGCCTTTTCGATCTCTTCGATCGGCTGGCCGGTGTACTTGGCGTAGAGCTCGTTGAGGCGCTGGCGCATGCGCAGGATCTCGCGCGCCTGGATCTCGATGTCCGCGGCCATGCCCTGGGCGCCGCCGGACGGCTGGTGAACCATGATGCGGCTGTTGGTCAGCGCCACGCGCATGCCGGGCTCACCCGCCGCAAGCAGGAAGCTGCCCATCGACGCGGCCTGGCCGATGCAGACGGTGCTCACCTTCGGGCGGATGTACTGCATGGTGTCGTGGATCGCGAGGCCGGCCGTCACCACGCCGCCCGGCGAGTTGATGTACATGAAGATGTCCTTCTTCGGGTTCTCGGACTCGAGGAAGAGCAGCTGGGCCGTGATGAGCGAGGCCATGTGGTCCTCGATCGCTCCCGTGATGAAGACGATCCGTTCGCGCAGCAGCCGCGAGTAAATGTCGAAGCTGCGCTCGCCCCGGTTGGACTGTTCAATGACGATGGGAACGAGCTGCGAGACGATGTCCTGATGATCAAGCACGGGAAGCGGATCCTTTGTTCTTAGGTCCGTCCTACATCGGCGCGAACTGCGGGGAGTTCAAGCTAGGGCCTGACCTGTCCTGTCCCGCGAACGACATATTTGAAGGTGGTCAGCTGTTCCGGCCCGACGGGTCCGCGCGCGTGGAGCTTGCCGGTGGCGATGCCGATCTCGGCGCCAAAGCCGAACTCGCCGCCGTCGGCATATTGGGTCGAGGCGTTCCAGATGACGATGGCGCTGTCGACCTTATCGAGGAAGCGCTCGGCGGCGGCGGGATCTTCGGTGACGATCGCCTCGGTGTGGCCGGTGCCGTAGGTCGCGATGTGCTGGACCGCCTCGTCGACGCCTGAGACGGTGCGGATGGCGAGGACGGGCGCGAGATATTCCGTGGTCCAGTCCGCTTCGGTCGCGGGCTGCATGGGCACGATGGCCTGGGCGGCCTCGTCTCCGCGAAGCTCGCAGCCTTCGAGCGCCGCGGCGATCTGGGGGAGAAGTCGAGGCGCCGCGTCGCGGTCGATCAGGAGCGTCTCGGTCGCTCCGCACACGGAGACGCGGCGGAGCTTGGCGTTGCGGACGATCTCGGCGGCCATTTGCGGATCGGCGGCGGCGTGGACGTAGGTGTGGCAGACGCCTTCGAGGTGGCCGAGGACGGGCACGCGCGCATCTTGCTGTACGCGTTCGACCAGGGCTCTGCCGCCGCGGGGAATGATCAGGTCGATCACGCCGTTCAGGCCGTTGAGGAGGAGGCCGACTGCGTCGCGGTCGGGCGTGGCGATCATTTGTACCGCAGCCTCGAGAAGGCCCGCCTCGGCTAGGCCACGGACGAGGGCGGCGTGGATGGCGAGGCTGCTCCGAAGGGCCTCGGAGCCTGAGCGGAGGATGACGGCATTGCCCGAGCGCAGGCAGATTGCGGCAGCGTCGGCGGTCACGTTGGGCCGGCTCTCGTAGATCATGCCGATCACGCCGATGGGCGTGCGGACGCGAGCGATGTCGAGGCCGTTCGGACGCTGCCAGCGGGAGATCTCGGCGCCGACGGGGTCCGGGAGGTCGGCGATCTGTTCGAGGGCAACGGCGATTGCTTCAAGGCGGTCGTCGTCGAGGCGGAGGCGGTCGTGATGCGCCGTGGCGGCGGCCATGTCCTGTTCGTTGGCGGCGAGGGTCTCGGCGCGGCTTGCTCGAAGCGCCTTCGCCATTGCGCGGATCGCGGCCGTGCGTTGCTCGGCAGACGCCGAGCGAAGCTCGGCTGCGGCGGCCCGCGCCTTCCGGCCCATTTCCATGAGGTCACTCTCAAGGCTCATCGCAGCACCAGATCGTTGCGGTGGATCACCGCGTCGCCGCGATTGTATCCGAGCCGTGCCTCGATGTCGCTTGCGCGCAGGCCGGCGATGGCGCGGCTTTCGTCGGCCGAATAGCCGGCGAGGCCTCGCGCGATCTCGCGGTCCTCGGGGTCCGTGACCGAAACGCATTCGCCGCGGCCGAACTCGCCTTCCACGGCGCGAATGCCGGCTGCGAGCAGGCTGCGACCGTTGCGCAGCGCTTCGGCGGCGCCGGCGTCGATCCCGAGCCGGCCCTTCGGGGCGAGCGCGGCGGCGATCCATTGCTTGTAGGCGCTGGCTGGCGAACCCTGTGCCGCGATGACCGTCGCGCGTGCTTGATCGTTGAGCAGAGCGCGGAGCGGATGATCCCCCTGCCCGCTCGCGATCACGGTTGCGCAGCCGAAGCCGCTGGCGATCCGTGCCGCTTCCAGCTTCGTGCGCATTCCGCCCGAGCCGACACCCTCGCGGTGTGCGGGTTTGGCTGCTTCCAGCAATTGGGAGGTCAACTCGCTAACGTACGGAATATGTTCCGCATCTCGCCGCGTCCGCGGGTTGGCGGAATAGAGCCCGTCGACGTCCGAAAGCAGCACCAACACGTCGCTGCGCACCATCTGAGCGACGCGAGCGGAAAGGCGATCATTGTCCCCGTAGCGAAGCTCTTCGGTCGCGACGCTGTCGTTCTCGTTGACGATCGGGACGGCGCCCTTGTCGAGCAAGGTCTCGATGGTCGCGCGTGCGTTGAGCCAGCGGCGTCGCGATTCCGTGTCACCGAAGGTCACCAGCAGCTGGGCTACCGGCACGTCATGGCGGGCGAATGCAGCTGCCCAGCTTTCCATCAGCAATGGCTGGCCGGTCGCTGCCGCCGCTTGCTTCATCTCGAGGCGCGCCGAGCGCGACAGGCCCAGGCGCTTGCGACCGAGCGCGACGGCACCGGACGATACGATCAGCAATTGCTTGCCATCCGCGCGTAGTGTGGCGAGATCCTCGGCAAGGGTACTCAGCCATTGGGTGCGCAGCCCATCGTCGCCGACCAGCAGCGACGAGCCGATCTTCACCGTGACGCGCTTGGCCCGCCTCAACAGCGCTCCGGCTGTGAGATCGGTCATCGGATGTTCGTCAGGGCGCTGCGTGCGCGAGGTAGGCGAGCCGTCGCACTTCGCGACGCCCGCGCGTAACCGTGTCGAGGATCAGCCCGGCGAAAAAGCATAGCACCGCGATGATTATCATACCGGTGATCAGAATGGCTGTCGGCAATCGCGGAACCAACCCGGTATTTAGATAAGTGACGACCAGCGGAACGGCGAGCACGAGCGCTGCGAGCACCAGAAGCAGCCCAATACCGCCGTAGAAGAGCACGGGCCGCTCGACGCGATAGAGGGTGCCGATGGTCTTCAGGATCTTCCAGCCGTCGGAATAGGTCGAAAGCTTGGACTGAGAGCCTTCCGGGCGTGCGCCGTAGCTTGTCTCCACCTCGCCCACTGGCATTCGGAGCTCCAGGGCGTGGACGCTCATTTCGGTCTCGATTTCGAAACCCGCCGAAAGAACCGGGAAGCTCTTCACGAAGCGGCGCGAGAACACTCGGTAACCGGAGAAGATGTCGCTGAAGCTGCGGCCGAAGAGCTTGGACAGTAGTCCTGTGAACACCTTGTTCCCGAGCACGTGGCCCCCGCGATAGGCCTCCGCCTGCTCGTGCTTGCGCGTGCCGACGACCATGTCGAGCTGCTCATCGACCAGCAAGCCGACCATCGCGGGCGCGGCCTTGGGATCGTAGGTCAGGTCGCCGTCGGCCATGACGTAAACGTCGGCGTCGATGTCGGCGAACATCCGCCGCACCACATGGCCCTTGCCCTGCTGGCGCTCGGTGCGAACCACGGCGCCAGCCCTGGCGGCGAGCTCACGCGTCCGGTCGCGACTGTTGTTGTCGTAGACGTAGATGGTGGCAGTAGGCAGCGCGGCCTTGAAACCGGCGATCGTCGCTTCGATCGCGGCTTCCTCATTGTAGCAAGGCAGAATCACGGCGACCCGGGGTTGCTTCTGACTTGCCACTCGTAACCCCCCGAACGTTTGCGCTGAGCCTGTCGAAGCGCTGCCCTTAACCAAGGAAGGTTAAGAACAAGAACAGCTTTTCGGCAAGCTCAGCGCGAACGCCTTATTTCTTCTTGGCGGGAGCCTTCTTTGGAGCCGGCTTCGCTTCGGCCTTTGCCGAAGGGGGCTTACTGCCCGGCTCGTCCTTCAGCGGCTTGGCTGGCTTCGGAGCCTTGGCAGCCTTTTCGACCGGACCCTTGGCCGGCTCTTCAGGCTGAGGCTCGGCCTCGGCCTTCTTGGCGACGGCCTTCTTCGCCGGAGCCTTCTTGGCCTTCGGCTTTTCAGCATGGTCGTGGCCGCAGCCCGGGCCGTGAACGTGACCCTCTTCGCTCTCGAGATCCGCCTCGAGCTCTGCGCGCGTTCCCTTGCGATCGCTGATGTCCGCCTTCGAGAAGAGGAAGTCGACGACCTTGTCCTCGTAGAGCGGAGCGCGCAGCTGGGCCGCGAACATCGGGTTCTGCTGAACCGCCTGCAGGAAGCGCTCGCGGTCCTGACCCTGATATTGCGACGCGGCCTGCATGATCAGGTTGCGCATTTCCTGCTCGGTGATCTCGACGCCATTCGCAGCGCCAATCTCCGACAGAAGCAGGCCGAGGCGGACGCGGCGCTCGGCGATGCTCCGATACTCGCCCGCTTCCTTCTCGATCTCAGCCAACGCCTCTTCAGGGTTCGCTTCGTGCTCCGCCTCGTGACGAAGCTGGGCGAGGATGTTCTGATGCTCGGCTTCGACCATCGATTCCGGAACCGGGAAGTCGTGGCGCTCCGCCAGCACGTCCAGAAGCTGGCGCTTCATGTGCGTGCGGGTGAGCTGGTTGAGCTCCTGGCTCTGCTGGTCGCGGATGAGGCCCTTGAGCTGGTCGAGGCTCTGCAGGCCGAGCGACTTGGCGAAGTCCTCGTCGACCTTGGTCTCGCCCGCGGTCTTCACGCCCTTCACCGTCACGGCGAAGAGCGCGTCCTTGCCCGCGAGATCGGCGACCGGATAGTCCGACGGGAAGGTCACCTTCACTTCGCGCGTATCGCCGGCCTTGGCGCCGACGAGCTGCTCCTCGAAGCCGGGGATCAGGCGGCCCGAGCCGAGCTCGACCGACATGTCCTCACCCTTGCCGCCGTCGAACGCCTTGCCGTCGACTTCGCCTTCGAAGTCCATGACGACGAGGTCGCCTGCGGCCGCGGCATGCTTCTTCGGCGCATCTTCCCAACTCTTGTTCGAGCTGGCGAGCTGCTTCAGCTGCTCGTCGATCGCGGATTCGTCCGCGTCGACCGTCAGGCGGTCGAGCGCGAGACCTTCGATCTGCGGCGCGGGAACGTCGGGCAGCGCTTCAAGGCGCACCGTGACTTCCGCATCCTTGCCCGGCTCGTACTTCTCGTCGAGCTCGACCTGCGGCTGCAGCGCCGGACGGATGTTCTTCTCGCTGAGCAGCTGCTGGACGCCGTCCTGGACCGCGCCGTTCAGCGCTTCACCCTGCAGGCTGTCGCCATGCATCTTGCGGATGAGGTTCGGCGGAACCTTGCCGGGGCGGAAGCCGGGCATGCGCACCTGGGGAGCGATCCGCTTCACTTCCTGATCGACCCGCGCTTCGATGTCCTTGGCGGGGATGGTCAGCATGAAGGCGCGCTTCAGGCCCTCGTTCTCAGTCTCGACGGTCTTGATGCTCACGTTTTACGTCCCAATGAATTTTGCTTGAGAGCCTGCCAGGAGGCTGGTGCGCGCGGAGGGAATCGAACCCCCACATCTTTCGATACTGGAACCTAAATCCAGCGCGTCTACCAGTTCCGCCACGCGCGCGGCTCAAGAAGGCGCGGCGTATAGCAAGGATCGGCCGCTGGGCAACCCGCCGCGACAGAGTTCGTTGTTCCAGCAGGAGAGCCACATGCAAGAGACACCCACGACACCCGAAACGCCGCCGCAGACGCCCGCCGAGCCGAGCCAGCCCGGCCAGCCGATCCAACCGCCGCCCGAAACGCCGCCGCAAGGGCCGGACGTGGACGTTCCCACCCCGCCCTCGCCGGGAACCACGCCTTCGCCGGGACCGATCTCGCCGGTCGGCTAGCCGAGCCGCTGCGCCGAAGCGACGATCGATTCGAAGTCGGGAAGCATCGCTTCGTAATAATGCGCCCGAGCGGCATCGAGCAGGATCAGGTAGAGTTTGCCGTCGATAACCACGCCGACGGCGCGGCCACGACGCCAGAGCTCATCCTGGTCGAGATGCTCATAGTCCCACTGGAAGCCGTTCGCGCCGAGGAACGGCCGCGGCTGCAATGAAACCGTCTTCAGCTCCACTGCCCCACCTTTGATGCGGTAAAGGCTTTCGAGCATCGCCGCGATCTCCGGCGGCGTCATGTCGGAACGGAAACGCGGCACCTGCTGGTCCGCGGTGCGACGCTGGCGGATCAGCTCGCGGTTATTCTTCATGCCGCTGACGAAGCTGATACCATCGAGGATCGGACCGTTCAGCGTCCAATCCTCCACGTCGCTGACGTCAGAGAAAAGGATCCGACGATGCCGGTTGTAATTGCGCGGAGGGACGACGCTCATCTGCCCGTCGCCGACGCGGACCCGCTTCACCTGCACCAGTCCATAGGGGCTTACGCCGGCCTCGCCCGTCCCGACGCCAGTGCAGCCGGAGAGGCAGGCCGCCGCGCTCGCAAGGGCGGCGAGGATGATTACGCGCTTCACTCTACTACCCTCCCCTAGCCGGCCATCTGCCGCACCCACGCGGCGTCCGGCGCATCCGGCTGAATCGTCAGATATCGCTTAAATGCCGCCTTCGCTTCGGAAGCCCGCCCTTGCTTCATGAGCGAGATGCCATGCCACCGCCATGCGTCTGCCGGAGCGTCAGGATAGACGACCGCGGCAGCGTAGCTTTGGGCTGCCCGAACATCGTCGCCAGGCCGATTCCGCAGCCGCCAGACTTCGCCTTCGTAGAAGCGCAGCAGGCCATTCCAGCCGTCCTGGGCGAGCGTCTGGATCAGATATTCGCTTGCGCCCGGGTCGTTCAGCTTCACCTGATCGTCGAGCAAGGTCGGCCTGATCTCGCCAATCATGGAGAGATATCGAGCGCGACCGCTGTCATAGACCTTGCCCGGTATGGTCAGCTCAGCCGCGTCGGCACGAAGATCGACCATGCGCGAACCTTCGGAAGGGTGCGTGTCGAAAATGGAGCCTGTACGGCGGTGCTTGCCGCGATAGCGCGCGCTCGCATTCTCCTCGCCGATAAGCTGCTCCCAGATGTTGGCCATCTCGATCGGAGGATAGCCGGTCTCGGCTATAAGCTTCGCACCCATCGCATCGGCTTCGGCCTCCATCGCGCGGCTGTACTGAAACAAGGTCAGCAAGGTGCCGAGTTGCGCCAGCTGAACGTAATTGCCGAGATAGACGCCGGCGCCGGCACCACCGACCCCGGCGAGCATTGCGCCGATCGCAAACAGGTCGGTCTTGCGCTTCATGTCGCGCCACGAGCGAATCATGTGGCGGCGCAGGAAGTGCCCCGATTCATGTGCAATCACGCCGGCGAGCTGCGCCTCGTTGCGCATGCGCAGCAGCAGCCCGGTGAAGACGACCGCGAAGCCGCTCGGAAACATCATCGCATTGAATTCGGGAATCCGCGCCAGATAGATGCGGAAATCCTTCGCGGCCGGACCGCCGACGGTCCCAATGATATTTTTGAGATAATTGGTCAGCTTCGGATCGTTGACCAGCAGGTTCGAGCCCGAGATTTCCTCCTCGGCTCGGTCCATCTCCTTCCACAGGCCGATCTCGTCGCGCTCAGTGGGCTTGTAGCCGGGGCCGACAAGCGGGACCATGTCCTGCGGTCGAACGCGTGCTTGGGCGACTCCTGTATGCAGAGCTGCCGTAGCGACCGCCCCGCCGACCAGCAGCGAGCGGCGGCTGATCTCGCAGCGGATGCACATCAGTGCGTAACCTGCGATTCAGGCGACATGACGACGCCCTTGCCGACGTCCTGCCCGGGCTTCATGCGGCCGAGGAGCCGATCGACCATCTGCGCGGCGCCCTTGGGCGTGCGGATGTCGCCGAAGCTGATGCCAGGCACCTGGCTGCTGGCGATGACGACGTTGAACCAGACTACCTTGCCGGTCTTGAGGTCGACCAACGAGGCATAGTCGAGCTGGGTCGCGCCGCCGATGTTGGGGGCGCAGAACCCCACGATGCAGCCGGCCAGTCCCAGGACGCCGAGGGCGATACGGCCGCTGGAAGCGACCTGATCCTCGGCGTGGAGGAACAGCGCATAATCGTAGCCGGTCTTTTGCCCGAGGCGGACCGCGTCCTGTCCGATGGTCCAGTCGAGCCCCTTGCCGCGCTTCGTCGGCAGATAGTCGCCGAGATATTTGTGGACGACGATGGATTCCGCGACGGCCGAGTTCAGCCGCTCGACATCGGCAAGTTCCTCGGGCGTGACGCCCGGCAGACCATTGCGCCGGTCCACGAAGGTCACCCTCCCGCCGTGCGTGCCCTGTTGATTGCGGATCGCATCGGTGATGCTGGAGCGTGCCTGATCAATCCAGTCGGCACGCGGCTCGACCATGCCGCCCGTCGTGATGGATCCGACAGTGACGTCAGGGCGCAGGACGAGCAATTTGTAGTCGCCCTGCGGCGGCGTGAACTGCACGTCCGCATATTGCTTCATCTGAACGCACGCGCTCGCCGACACGCTGACCGCCAGCGCAAGCGCCAGACCCCGGTTCCGCATAGCTACCCCTCCAACGGGGCACGCTCCCAGTGCCCCGCACTAACTATGCGGGTTATGCCTTAACGTCAGATGAAAGAAAAGTTCGTGTTTTTAGTGGCTTAGCGGTTAGCGCTAGTAGGAGGGCAAGTCGCGACTGTGCTGAGGCAGTGCCCGTCGATCGACCCTGTGACCGGCAGGCCGATCATCGCCGCGAGAGTCGGCATGATGTCCGTGGTCTCGACCGGATCCTGAGAAGCTACGGGCGCCATGCCGCGCCGCCAGAAGGCGATCGGCACGCGACGGTCGTAGTCCCACGGGCTGCCGTGGGTCGCGACATAGGTCGTCGGGTTCGGGATCGGCATGATGTGCTGCTTGAGCATCACGACGATGTCGCCGGAGCGCTCTGGATCGTAAGAGGCCCGGGCTCGCTGAAGTAGCGTCCATTGCACCGGATTGCCGGTCGGCATTGCGGTCCTCGCGATCTGCTCACGCGAGAAGGCCGCCTCGACTTGCGGGTGCGCGCGGTAAGTCGCCAGCGCTTCCTTCAGGACCCGGCCGCGCTCAGTCGGCTTGAGAGCCTCGTCGATGTAGATATCGCCAGCATAGTCGCCGATCAACACAGGCCCGGACAGGCCAAGCTTTTGTGCGATGACCTTGCCCAACGCCGTCGCGCCGAGGGCCGGATCGACCCGGGCGGCATCGCTCACGCCGTGCATCCGTAGCCGTTCCGGAATGTCCAAGCCGCCGTGGTCGGCGCTGAGAACCAAGGCGTAATCGATACCGGTTCTGTCGAGGAAGGTCAGAAAATCGCCGATCTCACGATCAAGCTCGAGTAGCTGGAGACACATCTCCTGCCCGCCCGGCCCGTAGGTGTGGCCGACGTAATCCGTCGCCGACAGGCTAATGGAGAGCACATCCGGACTGCTGCCGCGGCCGAGCTTCATATCTTGAACGAGGCCAGCCGCCAGCGCGAGCGTGGCACCGTCCAATGCCGGTGATGCGCGGAACCCGTTGGCATCGCCCGCGACCCGCGCCAGCGTTCCGTTTCCGACTACTTTCCCGCTCCCGTCGAGCGTAATCGGCTGCGCCCTCGACGCGCAGAAGGGGGTGGGCTGAAAGCCCTCGCCTGGCGAAGCAATTAGCTGCTGGACCGCTGCATTGGTGCGCGTCACCGACTGCGGCACCTGAGCGCCCGCGATGTCCGTGGAGTAGCGCTTGCCATCCCAATACCAGCGCTGGTCTGCGTGATGGCCGGACATCATCACCGCCGCGCGGTCCTTGCCCGAGACCGCCACATTGCGGGACGACGGCCATACCGCCTTCATCCGGTCGCCAAGCGTCGAGACCCGAAGGTGCAGGTCGGATACTTTGTAGGAGGTCGAGGAGCTGCCCGGTGCGTCCTCATTCTCGGCGCAGTAGACCGACTTGTCCGAACGGCTGAGCTTCTGATTCAGCCAATTGTTGGCGACGATGCCCGTCGTTGCCGGATGATCGCCAGTCATCAGCGTTGAGTGGCCCGGGCAGGTCTCTGTCGCGGCATGGCTCTGATAGCCGTTGTGGAACACCGTCCCGCTCGCGAAACGCGCCAGGCCGCCGGTGAACTGCGGGCGATACGTATCCCAAAGGTCTGCCGAAAACTGGTCAATCGAGATGGCCACGATCAGCTTGGGCGGAGCAGGCGTCTGGGCGGTGGCCTGGGTCGCGATAAGCGCCGCCGAGGCGGCCAGCAGGAACTTGCGCATAGGTGAGGCCGCTACTCCGCTTAGCGTGACTGGGTCATGACAGTTTCGCCCGCAGCCGCTCGTTGACGACCTGCGGATTGGCCTTGCCGGCCATGGCTTTCATCGTCTGGCCGACGAAGAAGCCAAACAGCTGCTCCTTGCCCGCCTTGTACTGCTCGACCTTGTCGGCATTGGCCGCGAGGATCTTGTCGATCTCGGCATCGATCGCGCCAGTGTCGCTGGTCTGCTTGAGGCCTTCACGCTCGACGATGGCGTCAGCGGGATCGCCGCTTTCCAGCATCTTTTCGAACACCGTCTTGGCGATCGTTCCGCTGATCGTTCCGTCGCCGACCAACTTCAGCAGCCCCGCGGCATGGGCGGGTGAGACTGGGCTTTCGGCGATCGACACGCCGAGACGGTTGAGAGCGCCGAACAGTTCGGCGACGGTCCAGTTCGCCGCCTGCTTGGGGTCGACATCATTATCGATGAGCGCGTCGAACCAGCCGGCGGTCTCGACCTCGGCGGTCAAGACGGATGCGTTGTAGGGCGAAATGCCCATGAGTTCGTAGCGCTTGCGCTTTGCGTCGGGCAGTTCGGGGATCGACTTCCGGCAATCCTCGAGGAAGGCATCGTCCAGCTCCAGCGGAAGCAGATCCGGATCCGGGAAGTAGCGATAATCGTGCGCATCTTCCTTCGACCGCAGTGACCTCGTGACGCCCTTGTCGGGGTCGAACAGCCGCGTTTCCTGCGAGACCTTTCCGCCGCCCTCGATGAGCTCGACCTGACGCTTCGCTTCGTGCTCGACGACCTGCATGACGAAGCGGACGCTGTTGACGTTCTTCGTCTCGGTGCGCGTCCCGAAGTCGTCACCCGGCTTGCGAACGCTGACGTTGACGTCGGCGCGCATCGAGCCCTCTTCCATATTGCCATCGCACGAGCCGACGTACCGGAGGATTGCCCTCAGCTTCCGAAGATATGCCCCTGCTTCCGCAGGCGAACGCATGTCCGGGCGCGACACGATCTCCATCAGCGCGACGCCGCTGCGGTTGAGGTCGACGTAACTCTTCGTTGGGTGCTGGTCGTGCATCAGCTTCCCCGCGTCCTGCTCGACGTGGATGCGCTCGATGCCGATGCGCTTGGCGGTGCTCTCGTCCTTCTCGTCGGTCAGGATCTCGATTTCGCCTTCGCCGACCAGCGGGTGGTAGAGCTGGCTGATCTGATATCCCTGCGGAAGGTCCGCGTAGAAGTAATTCTTCCGGTCGAACCGGCTCCAGCGGTTGATCTTCGCGTCGATCGCCATGCCCGTGCGCACCGCCTGCCGGATGCACTCCCGGTTCGGCACCGGGAGCATGCCGGGCATCGCCGCGTCGACCAGGCTCACCTGGGTATTCGGCTCGGCACCGAACGCGGTGGCTGCACCGGAGAAGAGCTTGGCGTTGGACACGACCTGCGCGTGGACTTCGAGGCCGATCACGACCTCCCATTCGCCGGTTTCGCCCTTGATGCGGAAAGGTGCTGCAGCGTCAGCCATGATTACCACCACTTGTCCGGTTTCGCCGTGAAGCCCGCGCGTTCTTCGATTGCGAGGCCGGCGTTGAGCACCGTCTGCTCGTCCAGCTCGTTCCCGATCAGGTGCAGTCCGAGCGGAAGCCCCTGCTCGTCCAGACCTCCCGGCACGCTCATCGCGGGCAGACCGGCGAGGCTCGCCGGAACCGCGAATACGTCGTTGAGATACATGGCCAGCGGATCGGTTGTCTCACCGATACCGAATGCGGCCGAAGGCGCGGTGGGCGTCAGGATCACATCGCACTGCTCGAACGCCTTGCGGAAATCCTGCTTGATCAGCGCCCGAATCTTCTGCGCCTTAGTGAAATAAGCGTCATAGAAGCCGGCCGACAGCACATAGGTGCCGATCATGATGCGGCGCTTGACCTCGTCACCGAAGCCGTCTTCGCGCGTCGCCGAATACATCGCATCGAGATTGCCGCCGGGAGGCGTGTCACGAAGCCCGTATCGCACGCCATCATAGCGGGCGAGGTTCGACGAAGCCTCTGCCGGAGCGATGATGTAATAGGTAGGCAGAGCATATTTGGTGTGCGGCAGGCTGATCTCGACCGGTGTCGCGCCCGCGTCCTTCAACCACTCAATGCCGCGGTCCCAAAGTGTGTTGATCTCAGCGGGAACGCCGTCGATGCGATATTCTTTAGGAATACCGACGCGCTTACCCCTGAGATCGCTCGATAAATTGGCTTCCCACTGCGGAACGGGAAGGTCGAGCGACGTGGAATCCTTCAGGTCGAACCCAGCCATCGCCTCAAGCAGGATCGCGCAGTCGGGGACCGTCTTGGCCATTGGTCCCGCCTGATCGAGCGAACTGGCAAAGGCGACGACGCCCCAGCGCGAGCAGCGGCCGTAGGTCGGCTTGATGCCGGTGATGCCGGTAAAGGCTGCAGGCTGGCGAATCGAGCCGCCCGTGTCCGTGCCAGTGACGCCAGGAGCAATATCCGCCGCCACAGCCGCGGCGGAGCCACCTGAGGAGCCGCCCGGCGTCAGGCCCACGTTGCTTCCCTTGCGACGCCAGGGACTGATGACGGGCCCGTAGGCGCTCGTCTCGTTCGACGAGCCCATGGCGAACTCGTCCATGTTGAGCTTGCCGAGCATTCCTGCGCCAGCCTTACGAAGGTTGGCGGTGACGGTGCTCTCGTACGGAGGCCGGAAGTTCTTGAGGATGCGACTACCCGCGGTCGTATCGACGCCCCGCGTCGCGAACAGGTCCTTGATACCAAGCGGAATGCCCGCCAGCGATCCAAGGTCTCCCGACCCGCGGGCATTGTCGGCTGCTTCAGCCGCGGCGAGCGCGTCTTCAGGCGTCTCGACCGTATAAGCGTTCAGCGACTTCGACGCCGCAACGGCAGCGTTGAAGCTCTCGGCGATCTCGCGCGCGCTGAACTCGCCCGAACGGAAGCCGTCGCGGAGTTCGGCGATCGTCTTAGCGTTAAGCTCGCTCACTCGATCACCTTCGGAACTGCGAAGAAGCCGTGCTGGGCCTCCGGCGCATTGGCGAGGATTTCGTCGCGGATATTGCCGTCGTTCACGACATCGTCGCGCAGGCGCTGCTTCTGCTCGATAACCGCGGTCAGCGGCTCGACGCCGTCGGTGTTCACTTCGCCAAGCTGCTCGACCCAGCCGAGGATATTGTTGAGCTCCGGCACCAGGCGCTCGATCTCCTCGTCGCTCATCGCGATTCGGGCGAGCCGCGCGATGTGGCGGACCTGTTCGTTCGATACTGACATGATGTCGCGCCGATAGCCCCGCCCTCGGCGAGCGGCAAGCTTGGTCGTCCGATGGAAAACCGCCGGTTAAGCGAACTGATTCGATCAGAGGATGCGCCGCCGTGAACCGGGATTCGCAACGATCATCGTTACTACGACGCTAACTATCCGCTTTCCCCTTCGGTCGCGGGTGCTTGGCTGGAGGCTATGACTGACGAACAGGGTTAAATTCACCTAAACCCCGTCTTTTCAATACGTTTTGACGCGCCGTTGGCATCTTGTCCGCCTCAGTTGAATTGTGGGGAATCAAGATGCGTTACACCAAGTTTCTCGCGGCCATTGCCGCAACAATCGCTGCGGCGAGCCCGGCTTCGGCCCAGCTGGTCACGGCAACCGGCAATCCAGTCGCGAAGGGCGTCGTCGTCCTTCCCCTGACGCTGGCTAAGAACACGGACCTCGATTTCGGTACCGTGGTTGCGAACCCGACCGTCGCCGGCACTGTAGCGATCAGCGCCGATGACGGCAGCCGTTCCGTTACGGGCGGCGTAGTCGGCGTTCTGTCGGCCACCGGTGGCCGCGCGCTGTTCACGGGTGCAGGCACGGCGAACCAGAGCGTCGTCCTGACCCTTCAGGCGCCGGCAGTGCTGACGAGCGGTTCGAACACCATCACCGTTCAGGGCATGACCTTCGACACCGCTGCCGCGAGCACGGTCGTCGCTGGTAACCAGACCACGACGCGCGTGATCGACGGGAGCGGATCGTTCACGGTCGGCGTCGGCGGCGTGTTCCAGATTAAGGCGAACCAGGCCAACGGCGTTTACAGCGCACCGTTCGTGGTGACCGCTGAATATCAATAAGCCCTAGGCTTATGGGAGGGGGCGGCCGCGGGAGCGATCTCGCGGCCGCCTTATTCTTTTTTAGGGGAAGAAAACCAGGCGCTGGGTCAGACGCGGCGTGGTGAAACGTTCGTCACCCTTGATCCAGTCGCCGACGATCTCGCCAGTGTGCGGCACGAAGCCCGGGTAGACAGCGAGGCGGTTGAAGAGGCCTTCGATCTTGCCGACCGGCGCATATTCCTCGCTACCTTCGACAAAATATCCGGCATGGTTTCCGTCCGGCTCAACGCCCGTTCGGTTGAAGAACAAGGTGCCACCGCGTTCGACAGGATTGAGATAAACCAAGCCGAAGATCGGAACCGGATCGACATGGGGCTTCCGCTGCTCGTCCGAAAGATCGTCCGGATGCACATCGGTAATCGCGAAATCGGAGAGCACTCGACGGAACTGGGAGATGGGCCGCCCATTCTCGGAGATCGGCGGTATCCGCGGAATATACTCTCGGTTCACTATGCTGAGCACCGTCGTGAGAAATGTCCGAAGTGACGGCTCATCCTGGTCGTGGTCGCCGAGCTTGCCCGGGTAAGGATAATTGGGCGGACGATAGTCGAGTTCGAGCGCCCTGTTTCTCAGCGCTTCGGGTCGGTCGAAAACGTCTTCGATCAGCAACACCGGGATTTGGCGGCCAATGATCTGAATATGAGCTCGCGCCTTCGGATTGATCCGGAAAAGCTCGCCGCTACTGAGATCCTCGTCTGCCATCTTCCTGCGAATTCCTAGGCGAAAATCGCCTCTGCGCAACGAGAGGCAGCGACCTTGCGGCCATTCCGAGCGTCACCTAGGGCGCCCGGCAATGTGCGCGCGACGATTCCTGATGGCGATCTTCATCCTCATCCTGCTCGTCGTCGCGGGAGCCTTCGCGATCTATCAATGGGGTGGCAGCCTGCTGCTGAAGACGCAGGGCACGCCGCAGGGCCACTTCGTCGCGGCCAAGGCGGGCGCAGGGCCTGACTATAATCTGCCGCAAAACTGGGTTGCCCATCCCGGACTACCCAATGACCCATCACGCTGGCTGCCGGACGGCATGGGTGCGGATCACTCAGGAAATGCGGCAGTCTTCTACATCCACCCGACGACCTACCTCTACACGGATCGCTGGAACGCGCCTCTCGAACCAGGCGGAGATACTGAATTTCGGACGCGCCTCTTCACGCAGAGCCAGGCGAGCGCGTTCAATGCGGCGGGTCAGGTCTGGGCGCCGCGTTACCGACAGGCGGCATACGGCGCGTTCCTGCTGAACAGTGCCGATGCGCAGAAGTCGCTGGACCTCGCCTACGCCGACGTGTCGGCGGCCTTCGACCAGTTCGTGAAGGAAGTCGGCGACCGGCCGATTATCCTTGCAGGGCACAGCCAGGGCGCACTTCACCTCGAGCGGCTGCTCAAGGAACGGATTGCGGCTAAGCCAATCGCGAACCGCATCGTTGCGGCCTATGTCGTTGGCTGGCCGATCAGTGCCACTTCCGACCTCCCCGCTCTTGGCCTGCCGGGCTGTCGAACGGAGCAGCAGACCGGCTGCATTCTATCGTGGCTGAGCTTTGGTGATCCGGCGAACGCCGACCTGGTTCTGGATCCGTACGAGCATAGCTCGGGCTTCTCGGGGGCTCCGCGGCGACGCGAAGACCTGCTGTGCGTCAACCCGATCAGCGGAACTCAGAACGGCGTCGCTGCTGCCGATGCCAATCCGGGCACGCTCGTTCCGACCGCCAACCTGCAGTCGGCCACGATCCAGCCGGGCACCGTCGGAGCGCATTGCGACAAGGGACTGCTCATCCTCGACGGGCAGATTCCGCCCCTCGGTCCCTACGTGCTTCCGGGCAATAATTATCACGTCTACGACTATGCACTCTTCTGGGGCGCAATCCGCAGGGATGCGGAGCGGAGGCTCGCTGCATGGCATCGGTGATCACAAACAACGCTGCGGAGTTCGCATCGGGGATGCCGGATGGGGGCAAGCTCGCCGCTCTCGATGTCGGCACGAAGACCATCGGGCTCGCCATATGCGATGCGGGCTGGCACTTCGCCGGCCCGGTCGAGACACTGCGGCGCGGCAAGTTCACGCAGGATCTCGAGACTCTCAGGACCTTCATCGGGCGTGAAAAGGTCGCTGGCTTAGTACTTGGTTTGCCGTTGAATATGGACGGCACGGACAGTCCCCGGACACAGTCCGTTCGAGCATTCGCGCGAAACCTTGCGCCGCTCGAACTTCCCATTCTTCTATGGGATGAGCGCTGGTCGACCCAAGCCGTTGAACGAGCAATGATTTCTGCTGACGTGAGCCGAGCCAAACGAGCGGAGAAGGTGGACGCCCTTGCTGCGGCTCACATTCTTCAGGGCGCCATCGATGCGCTAGCCAATCTTCCGGGTCCGCAATAAGCCGCCTGCTTGTGGACCTGCTTTCCGTCGATTCGCTGACTGACGCGCAGATCGCGACCCTTTTGGATCGCGCCGACGATTTCTTTACCGAGAATCGGAGCGGCCGTTCGACCGATGTTCTGGCCGGCCGGATTGTCTTTAATCTCTTCTATGAGAACTCGACCCGCACGGCGATGTCCTTCGCCACGGCCGCGCACCGGCTGGGCGCTTCGGCCATTTCGCTCTCCGTGGAGCATTCCTCGGTCAAGAAGGGAGAGACGCTCGAAGACACGGCGCGCACGCTGAACGCGATGCGGCCTGATGCTCTCGTCATTCGCCACCGCGAGAATGGTGCTCCAGCGTCAGTCGCGCTGATCATGGACGCGCCGGTAATCAATGCCGGCGACGGGACCAACGAGCATCCCACCCAGGCGCTGCTGGATGCAGTCACCATCCGCCAACATTTCGGGCGTTTGGAAGGACTTAAGGTCGCTATTTGCGGCGACATCAAACATAGCCGTGTCGCAAGATCCAACGCCAAGCTGCTGCCGCGCCTCGGCGCAGACGTACGGCTTGGCGGCCCGCTGGAGCTTCTTCCGGACGGGCTCCCTCGCCTCTCGATCGACGATGCAATCCAGGGCGCCGACGTCGTGATGATGCTCCGCATCCAGCGCGAGCGGCTTGACGAAGACCTAGGCGACAAGCCGGGAGAATATCTTCAGCGCTACGGCCTTACGCCGGAGAGGCTCGCGAAAGCGGCACCAGGCGCCGTGGTCATGCACCCCGGCCCAATGAACCGCGGCGTAGAAATCGATTCGCTGGTCGCCGACGATCCGGAACGCTCGCTGATCACGCTCCAGGTTGAGCTGGGCGTGGCGATGCGGATGGCGTGCCTGGAGCTTCTGGTCGGAGCTTAGCTGACCGAAGCGATGTTGACCGGGGCGTCGCCCGCAACGTTCCGGACGAAGCAGCTGCCTCCGGCGCGACGGAGCGACGAGCAAAGTGCGAGCGCCTCGTTGACGCTGCCGAAGCCCTTCACCGACAGGCGATAGAAGGTCCCCTTCCCCGTCGAGAAGCGAGCGCTCATCGGGGTATATTCCTGGAGCGAGCGGAACTTCCGCGCCTTGGCGTTCCAGGCCACTAGCACTCGGTCGGCGTTGCTGTACGAGCCGAGCTGGACCACCGCGCTCGACTTACCGCGAGCAGCCATGCGGACTGCTGCCGGCTTCGAGGCCGCGCGGGGTTTGGACTGCCCGGCGGTCGCCTTGGCGACCTTCGCCGGAACATTCACGTACGGCAGCGGCTCCGGTGGCGGAGCTGCTTCGGCAACGGCAACCGGCGCGGGGGCCGGCACGGCCTGCACAGGCGCGGCCACCGGGGGCGCAACTTGAGCAACTTGCGGTGCCGGAGCAGGCGCAGGAGCCGGCTGCGGCACAGGAGCGGCTTCAGCCATCATCGTGTCGGTCTTGCGGAGCGCAAGCTGGACCGGCTGACCCCGATCCACCGCCGCCGGCGTAATCCCCACGAGCGATGCAACCGCGGTCGACTGGCTGCCCGGCGTCGCCATCTGCATCCACTGCTGGATACGGGCGTCGAGCTGATCGCCCGGGACGTCCTGCGCCGCAACGGTGCGGGCATTGGTCCAGTCCCCGCTGAGAGCGTAGGCAAGTGCAAGATTCTGACGGACGCGAGCGTCAGCGCCCTCGGCACGAGCAGCAGGTTCAAGCACCGAAACCGCCTCGGCCGCACGACCAGCGAGAGCGAGAGCAAGACCGTAGTCAGCCGGATCGAGAACGTCGCGGCCAGCGTCAAGGAACGAGAGCGCCTCATTGTTCTTGCCTTGCGCGATCTCGACCAGCGCAAGCTTCAGGACGACCTGAGGCTGGTTCGAATAGAGAGCCAGCGAATCCTTATAAGCGGCCTCGGCAGACTTGAAGCGGCCGCCCGCGAAATAGGCGCTGCCGAGAAGAGCACGGAAACCCGCGTCGTTCGGCGTCTTCGCCACGGCACGCTCAGCGAAGTCGATCGCGGCTGGCACGTTGTTCGAGTTCAGCGCGGCCATCGCGCGGGTGGCGAGGCCGATTTCGCCGTTCGCTTTGCCGCCGAAACCGGCGCTGCTCACATGGTTCTGCGGAGATGCGCAGCCTGCGGTCAGTGATGCGAGGGCGATGAATGAGATTGCAGAGCCGAAGCGAAAAGCTCTTGCCATTGGATTACCCCTTCCGTTTGGCCTTTTGGGCCAGGGTATCCAGCTCCGGCATTGCAGCCAGAAGCTGGTCGACCGCGTCCGTGACGATCTGCTGGGCAGATCGGCCACCGACAGCGCACGCGAGTCGCAATTTGAGATGCCGCTCTGGGTCGAGTCGCAGCGTGAAAGCCGCCTTCCCCTTGCTGCCTGCGGCAGCTCGAGGCCTAGGCGCACGCCGACGAACCGGCTCAGCAGCGCGGACAGCGACTGGAGCAACGATCGTTCGGGTTTCTGGCTGAGCTTCTGGAACATAGGGCTCAGCAGTTTCATCGAACTCTTCGTCGCCGTCGTCAATGTTGAAACGGTCTTCAATTTCAGCCTGCTGCGAATGAACAGGCGAACCGACCGGAGTAAGACCAGTTGGATGAGCGCGCGGATGCTCGACAACGTCGTCGCCGAACGCGTCGTGATCCTCGTCGCGCGGTGCAGCCACGACCTTCGGCGGCTCGAATCCCATGTCGTTCCAACCGAGATCCTCGAGATTGCCGCCAACCTGGCCGAAGCCCTGCGGCCGCATCGCCGGGCGCGCAGCGCCCTTGCGTGCAAGGAGACCGGAAGAAAGAGAAGCGAAAGGCTTGGGCTCGTTCACTGGGGTCGGCTCCTTACTGACCGACGACGCGGCGACCGAAGCCGCCGACCGGACGCGGACTGGCCGGCGCGATGCCCGGCGCCGCACCCGGCGCAGCGAACACCGTCCGGCGGAAATTCTTTTCCAACCGATCTGAAATATATTCCCAAAGCTCTTGAACTTCCTTGGCCGAGCGGCCGTTCGGTTCGATCTCCATTACCGTCCGGCCGTCGATCATCGAGGCCGCGAAATCGGTGCGATGGTGGAGAGTGACGGGAGCAACGGTACCATGCTGCGAAAGCGCAACCGCTGCTTCATAAGTGATCTTAGCTTTCGGCGTTGCCGCATTGACAACGAAGATCAAAGGCTTGCCGGCGCGATCGCACAGGTCGACGGTGGCTCCGACGGCACGAAGATCGTGGGGGCTCGGGCGAGTGGGAATGACGATCAGCTCAGCGACCGCGATGACGCTCTGGATCGCCATGGTGATGGCCGGGGGCGTATCGACGACGGCAAGGCGGAAGCCCTGCTGACGAAGGACCTCAAGGTCAGAAGCAAGACGAGCGACGGTGGTCTGGGCGAATGCCGGCATATCTGCCTCCCGCTCGTTCCACCAATCTGCAAGGCTGCCCTGCGGATCGATATCGATCAGGCAGACAGGCCCGGCGCCAGACATTTGCGCCTGCACCGCAAGATGACCGGACAAAGTCGTTTTACCCGACCCGCCCTTCTGCGATGCTAAAGCCAAGACGCGCATGAAATTCCCCTCGACCAATGACGTCGTTCACCGGCTGAGTGGCACCACTTCCTCTAAAATCTGGTTAACACTGTTACGACGCTGTTTGAGGATAAGTCATGCCGCGCTACACCGGCGGCGAGTAGGAATAGGGATGATTCTGAGACACTTAGTAGTCGCTGTTTTGTTGAGCGTAATGGCGTCACAAATTTCTGCGCAGACCGTCCGGGCCGGCATCCAGGCGTGGCAACAGGCGGATTACGAGGGTGCCGTTCGCATCTGGAGACCCCTTGCCGAGAAAGGCAACAGCGACGCGGCCTTCAACCTCGGCCAGGCTTACCGCCTGGGGCGCGGCGTGCCGACGAACCTCTCTGCTGCGCAAACCTGGTTCGAGCGCGCGGCTGCAAAGGGACATATCGACGCGCAGACGACGCTGGGCCTGATGCTATTCGAGAACGGTAATCGCCCGGCGGGCCTCCGCTGGCTCAAGCTGGCAGCAGATCGGGGAGAACCGCGTGCGTTGCTGATCTACGGCACCGCGCTCTTCAACGGAGATGGGATAAAAAAGGACCCAATTCTCGGCTATGCGCTGGTCAGTCGGGCGGCGGCTCAAGGACTGCCGCCGGCCCAGGCCACGCTCGATCAGCTCAACCAGATTCTGCCAGTCGAAGCGCGCAAGAAGGCTTTGGCAATTGCCATGGCAAAAGCGAAACAAGCGCCGCCGCCGAGCTCAAAGCCGGCTCGTCCTGCGCCAAAGCCAATCCAAACCGTGACGGACAAACCTGCGAAGCCAGTTGCTGCTCCCGCGCCCTCGACTGCTCCAGTCCAAACTGCGACGGGTGGCGGCTGGCGCATCCAACTTGGAGCATTCTCGCAGCGCGGGTCGGCTGAGGCGCTGTTCCGTAAGCTGTCTGGGTCTCTCGGCGGAAAGCAGCCGGCTTATGTTTCGGCCGGTCCGGTGGTCCGCCTGCAGGTCGGGCCCTACCCTAGCCGCGCAGCCGCAGCTTCCGCGTGCGCATCCCTGCATGGACAGGCTTGCTTCCCAGTAGCCGCTAAATAGTCAGCCGCGAAACCAGTCGCGCCGCCTGACGCCTTGCACCCAGAGCAAGGCGTCGAGGCCGTGATACTTGAGTTCGGCATCGGCCACTTCGGCGAGCGCCGGCTTGGCGCGAAAAGCGACGCCGAGGCCCGCCTCCTCAATCATGAGCTTGTCGTTGGCTCCGTCACCGACCGACATGACATCTTCACGACCGAGCCCCAGCTCATCCCGCGCCTCGATCAGCGATTCGCGCTTGGCCGTAGCATCTACGATCGGATCTCCAACCTCCCCGCTCAACTTCCCACCCGCGAAGACCAGCCGATTCGCTTTGACGCGGTCGAACCCCACGGCTTTGGCGACGGGCTCCGCGAACGAGAGGAAACCACCCGAGACCAGGAGGCAGCTCGCCCCTCCTGCCCTCATCGTCTGGATTAAGGTTTTGGCGCCAGCGGTGAGTTCGACACGTTCATCCAGGCATCGGCTCAGCGTGCTTTGATCCAGCCCGGCAAGCAGCCGCACCCGTTCACGAAGCGCGCCAGGGAAGTCGAGCTCACCCTGCATCGCGCGCTCGGTGATCCGCGCCACCTTCTCCTTCAGGCCCGCGTAGTCTGCGAGCTCGTCGATGCATTCCTGGCCGATGATCGTCGAATCCATGTCGGCGACGAGCAGCCTCCGCCATCGAGGCTCGTCGGCCTGAACGACCACGTCCACACGATCCAGCGCGGCAAGCGCCCAACGAGCGATCTTGAGATCGCCTGAGAAGCTCAGGTCCGCCGCGTCCCCTTCGTCGATCCAATGACGAAAGCTCGCCTTAGGATCGATCTCTCGCAGCAGTCCCAGTGCGCGGTCGATCAGCCTGTCATCCAGTCGTCCCGCTGCTATCAGCGTCGCAATCGCCATGGCTTCGAAACCCAAACCTCCTGTCGCCTTAATTGCGGGACCGACCGCGAGCGGCAAGTCGGCATTGGCGTTAGCGCTGGCTGAGCAAACAGGCGGCGTCATCGTCAATGCCGATAGTGCGCAGGTGTACCGAGACCTTCCGGTGCTGAGCGCCGCACCCAGCTTGGAAGAACGGCATCGCGCCCAGCATCGACTCTACGGGTATCTAGATGGGTCCATGGCGTGCTCCGCGGCGGACTGGGCGAGTCGAGCCCGCGAAGAGATCGCGGAGATCCATTCGAGCGGGCGCATTCCGATCCTTGCGGGCGGGACTGGCCTCTACTTGCGCACATTGCTTGAAGGTATCGCGCCCGTCCCGCCGATAGACGAGACTATTCGACAGGAGGTCCGAGCGTCCCCTGTCGCCGTGAACCGTGAGAGGCTCGTCCACCTCGATCCGGAAGCTGCGGGAAGGCTCGGTCCTACTGATACGGCGCGCATTGCACGTGCGCTCGAAGTTGCACTTTCGACGGGCCGCCGCCTGGCCCATTGGCAGCAAGAAAGAGAGGGCGGAATTGGACGGGAGATCAACCTCCGCCCGATCATCCTGCTTCCGCCAAGGGACTGGCTCTACGGCCGCTGCGACGAACGCTTTTCGCAAATGGTTCGGCAAGGCGCGATCGAAGAGGTCCAGTTGCTTCTGGCCCGCAATCTCAATCCCCACTTGCCAGTGATGAGAGGGATTGGGGTGCGCGAGCTTGCCTGCCTCCTATCGGGTGACGCAACAGTGGAAGAGGCGGTCGCGGCCGGGCAGCAAGCCACCCGGCGGTATGCCAAGCGCCAATATACGTGGTTCGCGCATCAGCCCCCAGCTGAATGGCCGCGCTTTACCGAACCCATGGAGGATGCGTCCCTACCCCGGGCGCTGGAACTGCTTTCAACAACGGCCTAGTCCACGGCCATGGAACTGCTGCGCGACGCCGATATCGATCCCTCTGCGCTAAGGGGGAAGCGCGTCGCAATTCTCGGTTACGGCAATCAGGGGCGAGCGCAGGCGCTGAACCTGCATGATAGCGGCGTCGACGTGGTGGTTGGGCTTCGCGGTGGCTCAGGAAGCATGATCGAGGCTGAGGCTGCCGGCCTCGAGACCGCCCTGCTCGAAGATGCTGTTCGATCCGCGGATGTGGTGATGATGCTGGCCCCGGATGAGATCCACGGCTCGCTCTACGCCGAGGTGGAACCGCAGTTGCGGCGAGGTGCAGCGCTGGGCTTCAGCCACGGCCTGTCAATTCGGTTTGGGTTCGTTGAGCCGCGTGGGGACCTGGATGTGTTCCTGATCGCGCCAAAAGGGCCGGGGACGGCGCTGCGATCGCTCTACCAGCAAGGCAAGGGCATGATCGCCCTTTGGGCCGTCGAGCAGGACGCAACCGGAAACGCTCGAGACATCGCCCTCGCCTATGGGAAGGCGATCGGCAGCGGTCGTGCCGGTTTGATCGCGTCGAGTTTTGCTGAAGAAGCCGAAGCCGATCTGTTCAATGAGCAGGCGGTCGTCTGGGGCGGTGTTCCGGAATTGCTGATGGCTGGCTTCGAGACGCTGGTGGGCGGCGGCATCTCGCCTGAAGTCGCTTATCTCGAATGCGTAGGTGAGCTGAAGCTAATTGCGGAGCTGATCGAGGCGCGCGGGATCGCAGGCATGCGTGAGGCGATTTCCAATACTGCGGAACTGGGTGCCACGGTCGGCGGCAAGCGTATCGTCGACCGAGGCGTGAAAGCCAGAATGGAGGCGATCCTGCAGGAAGTTCGCGCCGGACGGTTTTCAGACCAGCTGAAAGACGAAGAAGCGCAGGGCTACCCGCGCTTGCGAGCCGCCCGCGATGAAGCGCGAGCTGCAATGATCGAGCAAGTGTTCGAGCGGCTACGCTCGATCTCCTGACGCGCCTCAACAGTTCACTGAACAAAGAAAAAGGCGCTGCGGCTGAGCCGCAGCGCCTTCCCCTTTTTGCACTTACCGTTCGGCCTTAGCCGCGCTCTGGCGCCGGCGGAGGCGGCGGAGGCGGAGGCGGCGGTGCCGGGCAGGTATCCGTCGCCAGGATCACCGAACCGTCCGGGCACGTCTGCGTCGCCGGAGGCGGCGGAGGCGGCGGGGGCGGCGGAGGCGGCGGAGGCGGCGGAGCCGCGTGGTTGAAGTGGTAACCCAGCGACAGGACGCCCTGCCAACGGGTCACACCTTCGTTGTAGTGCGAGTAACGGACTTCACCGCCGGTGTAGAAACCACCGCCGAGACCGACCTGGGCACCTGCACCAAGGCGCCAGCCGTGAAGCCAGCGCGAGCTGCCGTAGTTCGGAACCGGAGTGAAATCGACGAAATCCGGATCGAAATCGGTGGCCGGATTGAGGCGATCACCGGTCTCGCTGTCGTTGAAGACAACGCTACGGTTGACCTTCAGGCTCGTGTAGCCGCCCTTGATGTAGATATTGGCGTTCGGCGACACCGAGAAGCTGACGCGAGGACCGATGTACCAGTCCCACTTCGGCTTCATCTTGTAATGAAGATCCGCGTAATAATCGACGTAATATGTTTCGTCGTCTTCATCAACAAACGGACCAGCTCCGTTGTAGATGATCTGACCCGCAAAGCTCTTCGTCAGCTTGGCAGTGCTGCCGCTCACCTCACCGTCGATGCCGACGGCAATGGAGTTGCTGACCGGGAAGTCCCAGCCCACACCGAGGCCATAGAGGAAACCGGTGTTTTCCAACCGAACTTCCTGCCCCTCGACGATTTGGCCGAGCGGTGCCTGCGGAATGTCTTCACGAATATTGTCAAAGCCGCCGAAAATCTCGACGCGAGGCCCGGTTGGGGCCTCGGCTAGAGCGGGTGTCGCAGCAAGCGCAACCGCCGTAGCGATACCAGCATATAGAGTTTTCACTAGGATCCCCTTTCGATCGAAAACTAGTGGTCGCGGCCTACACCGGCTCGCGACCGCCCGACAATGCGCTGCGGCCATTTCGCAATGATTTTCCAGACGAGCGTTGTCGAACTGCAACATTTATCAAGGAGAGTTAATTGGCGATTCTTGCCTTCCACGATCCCCGTACGGGCACGTTCGAGATGACGCGCGCTGGAACTTACGATGCGCTTCCGCAACATCGCCCATTCCCAGCAGCTTGAGCCAGATCCTGCTCCTCAGCCTCACGTGCGCGACATGGATCAGGTTGCAATCCGCCATCTCCCAACTCCTGTTTTTGGTAGGCGCCGCGGCTAGTCAGAATTCGCGTTAAAAGTTTATGCGCCCGCTCCAGCCTTCTGCTGACGGCCGCGCTCAATCGCTTCGACAACGATGCGACGGGCATCTTCCGCATTGCCCCAATGACCCACGCGCACCCACTTCTCGGCTTCCAGGTCCTTATAGTGGGTGAAGAAATGCTCGATCTGGGCAAGGACGATCGACGGCAGGTCCTGCCTCTCGCCGACATCCGAATAATAAGGGAAGGTCGAATCCACCGGCACGCAAATCAACTTCTCGTCCCCGCCGTGCTCGTCCTCCAAGTTGAGGACACCGATCGGTCGCGCACGGACCACGCAGCCAGGAACGAACGGAGAGCGAGCGATGACCAGTGCGTCCAACGGATCGCCGTCGGGCGAAAGGGTGTGCGGAACGAAGCCGTAGTTGGCGGGATAGCGCATCGGCGTGTGGAGAATACGATCGACGAACAAGGCGCCCGACTTCTTGTCGAACTCATATTTGACCGGCTCGCCGCCGACCGGGACTTCGATGATAACGTTGAGGCTCTCGGGCGGGTTATCGCCGACGGGAATCAGATCGATATTCAAGGTAATGGAATCCTGCGTTCGAAAATGGCCAGCCCAAAGAAGAAGGCTGCAATACCCGCGCCCACCGAACCGATCACATAGCCGGCCGCGAGCGCGTAGCTGTTGCGCTCGATTAGAAGAGCAGTGTCGAGTGAGAAAGTGGAAAATGTCGTGAAACCACCAAGAATTCCGGTGGTGAGGAACAGGCGGACGTGCTGCGAGATTCCCGGGCGCAGAGCGAAATAGCCTGCGAGCGCCCCCATCACGAATGATCCGACGACGTTTACGATCAAAGTGCCGTAGGGAAGATTGTAGCCTAGCAGGCGCGCGGCAGCAGTGTTGGCGCCATGACGTAATGCCCCGCCAATTCCTGCGCCGACGAAAACGAGAAGATAAAGCATGTTCCTCCTACTGCATCACGAATGAGCCTGTAGGAGCCATCAGCCGATCGGCGGTTATAAGGGAGACCCCATTCCCTGAGCTCGGCATCTAACAATGAGTCGGCGCCGATCAAGTCTCACTTGCGGCCGAAGAGTTTCTCAATCTCTGAATGGCCGAGCTTCACCCAGGTAGGCCGTCCGTGGTTGCACTGGCCGGAGCGCGGAGTGATCTCCATTTCCCGAAGCAGAGCATTCATTTCGGCGACGGACAGTATGCGTCCGGCTCGGACGGATCCGTGACAAGCGATCGTGGCCGCCACCAGGTCGAGCTTGTCGCGCAGGCTCAGGGGGCCGCCGAGTTCCGCGATTTCCGAAGAGAGGTCCGCCAACAGCTCTGCAGCATCGGTCTTGCCCAAGGCGGCCGGCACCGCACGGACGATCATCGCCATTGGGCCAAAGCGTTCCAGCTCCAGGCCCATATCCGCCAGCTCGTTGGCGGCACCTTCGAGCCGGTCGCAGTCGGTCTCCTCAAGCTCGACAACTTCGGGGATGAGCAAGGCCTGGCGCGAGATTGTGCCCCCTTCCCTCGCAGCGCGCATGCGTTCAAGCACCAGCCGCTCGTGAGCCGCATGCTGGTCGACGATGACCAGCCCGTCCTCCGCCTCGGCCACAATATAAGTTGCAGCCACCTGCCCGCGCGCAACGCCTAATGGGTAGCTGGGGACGGGCTGCGTCGCGGGCTCGGCGCGCGCCAGAGGCGCGGGCTCGAACAGGCGCTTGGCCTCCGCGACGACTGCTGGGCCCGTTGAGGGGACCGGCCAGTCTGTCGCTCCCATCACACTATTAATTGGATGGCCATTGATCGCTTCGTCGTAGGTCGCGCTCGTCGTCCACATGACCGGAGTCGCGGCTTGCTCGCGTGCGGCGCTACGCTGGCTTTCGTCGTCCAGCGCCCGGCGGAGACCGCCAACGATGAGGCCGCGCACGGCTGCGGGATCGCGGAAGCGGACTTCGGTCTTCGCCGGATGAACGTTAACGTCGACCTCTTCGAGCGGCACCTCGAGAAACAGTGCTGCGATGGGGTGGCGATCCCGGGCGACAAGGTCGCGGTACGCGGCGCGAAGCGCGCCAACGAGCAGACGATCTTTCACTGGCCGCGAGTTGACGAACAGGAACTGCTGATCAGCAATGCCGCGGTTGAAGGTCGGCAGGCTGATGACGCCGGTCAGCCGCAATCCGTCGCGGGCGCAATCGATGCCCACCCCATGCCGATCGAGTTCGTGGGCAAGCAAAGCTGCCACGCGTGCAGGTGCCTCGGACGGCTGGAGCGTCAGGATCCGCCGTCCGTCATGATCGAGCGTGAAGCTTACGTCGCTCCGCGCCATCGCGAGGCGCTTCACCGAATCGAGGCAGGCCGCATATTCCGCGCGGGGCGAGCGCAGGAATTTCCGCCGCGCCGGCACCTTGTCGAACAACCGCTCAATGCGAATGCGAGTCCCGGGCGGGAGTGCTGCAGGTCCCTCCGCTATTTTTTCACCATGATCGACTTCGATGCGCCACCCGTCGGAACCTCGCGTTCGGCTTTCAAGGATGAAGCGCGAAACGCTCGCGATCGATGGCAGGGCCTCCCCTCGGAACCCGAAGGTCGTGACTCGATCGATGGCTTCGTCCGGCAGTTTAGAGGTAGCGTGTCGCTCAAGCGCGAGCCGCATCTCCTCAGGCGCCATTCCACAGCCGTCGTCGGCCACCTCGATGAGCTCGAGTCCGCCGGCCGACAGACGTACCGCGACCTGATTCGCACCAGCGTCCAAGCTGTTTTCAATCAATTCCTTAAGCGCGCTGGCGGGCCGTTCGACGACCTCGCCAGCGGCGATGCGATTGATGAGTTCCGGCGGCAGCCTTTTTATTGACATGTTAACCATTCCTAGCCCATCGAAGGGGCGCCGGCGAAGCACTGATTTTTCGCGGAAATTCAGAGCGTATTCAACGGAAAGAGTTCAATGGGAAGTTAAGCTGCGGACAGGGTGTCCGCCGCCTTCCGGGGATTAGGCGAAAGACGGGGAAATCAATGTTCTGGACGCGCTGGTTCAAGTGGATGTCGCACGATATGGCGATCGACCTGGGGACCGCTAATACACTCGTCTATGTCAGAGGCCGCGGAATCGTCCTGAACGAGCCGTCGGTAGTCGCGATCGAAACGATCAACGGCGTCAAGAAAGTTAAGGCTGTCGGCGACGACGCCAAGCTGATGATGGGCAAGACGCCCGACCAGATCGAGGCCATCCGGCCGCTGCGCGACGGTGTCATCGCCGACATCGATGTTGCCGAGCAGATGATCAAGCACTTCATTCATAAGGTCCACGGCGGCAAGATGCGCGCCTGGCGCTTCCCGGAAATCGTGATTTGCGTTCCGTCGGGCTCGACCTCGGTCGAGCGCCGCGCGATCCGTGACGCGGCTTCCAATGCCGGCGCCAGCGCCGTTTTCCTGATCGAGGAGCCGATGGCCGCCGCGATCGGCGCGGACATGCCGGTGACACAGCCGATCGGATCGATGGTCGTCGATATCGGCGGCGGCACGACCGAAGTCGCGGTCCTCTCGCTCCGCGGTCTCGCCTACACAACCTCGGTGCGCGTCGGCGGCGACAAGATGGATGAAGCGATCAGCTCCTACGTCCGCCGCAACCACAACCTGCTGATAGGCGAAGCCACCGCCGAGCGGATCAAGAAGGAAGTCGGAATCGCCAAGCCGCCCGTCGACGGCATCGGCAAAACGGTCCACATCAAGGGCCGCGACCTCGTCAACGGCGTGCCCAAGGAAATCTCGATCAACCAGGGCCAGATCGCTGAAGCGCTCTCCGAGCCGGTCGGCACGATCGTCGAAGGCGTCCGCATCGCGCTCGAGAACACGGCGCCGGAACTCGCCGCCGACATCTGCGATCAGGGCATCGTCCTGACTGGCGGCGGCGCGCTTCTTCAGGGACTCGACGAGGTCCTGCGCGACGAAACCGGCCTCCCCGTCACCGTCGCCGACGATCCGCTCACCTGCGTTGCGCTCGGCACCGGACGCGCGCTGGAGGAAGAGCAGTTCCGCGGCGTGCTGCAGACGGCCTAGCGGAGTAACGCCCGGTGGCGACCGCGCGTCCCGGCTGGTCGCGGCGAGCCCAGTACGGGCTCTTCTTCAGCTTTCTGGCCGTGATGGCCGGGATCATCGTAGGCGTCTTGCTGCTCGTCCTCTCGCTGGTCGCGCCGAAGACGTTCAATGGGGTCCGTGGGGCCGCGCTCGATGTGACTGCTCCAGTGACCGGCGCACTTCACGAAGTGACGGCAACCATGTCTGGCGTCTTCACGGGCGCAGGCGACTATTGGGACGCAGCCAACCAGAACGGCAAGCTGAAACGGGAGCGTCAGGCGATGCTTCGGCGGATGGTCGAAGCCAGGGCCATCTTCCAGGAAAATCAGCAGCTCAAGGCCACGCTCAACCTTCGGGAGCATGAGGAAGACACGGTCGCGACCGGACGCATCGTGGGCTCGTCGTTCAATAGCCCACGCCGCTTCGCCATACTCTCCGCAGGTACTACCGACGGCGTTCGTATCGGAATGCCTGTACGCTCGGCCGACGGTTTGGTCGGACGCATCATCGATGCCGGCGCCCTAGCCTCCCGCGTCCTCCTAGTTTCCGATCGCGCCAACATCGTCCCGGCTCGTTTGCTTCGAGGGGGAATCCCAGTGATCGCCCAAGGACGGGGCGACGGCACGATCGACGTCCGTCCGCTCGAAGTCGGCCGCAATCCGTTCAAGCGCGGCGACATCATTATCACCTCCGGAACCGGCGGCCTCTATCCGCCCTTGGTGCCGATCGCTCGCGTTGTGAAACTCGATGACGACGGCGCCGTCGCACTCCCGCTCGCGGACCCGTCAAACATCAGCTTCGCCATCGTCCAGCCACCCTTCGAACCTGTGGCCGTGGCTGCCGAATCTGCACCAGCCGCCGAGGAAGCCCCCTGATGGTCCGCGCGGCGCTGACCGGCAGGACCCGCATCGGCCGCGAGCCAGCGCCCTACGCACCTTATGTCCCTGCGGCATCGGTGATCGTGGCGTCGCTTCTTGCGGCGCTGCCCATCATTTCAAACAATGGCTGGTACCCGGACTTCGGCTATCTGGTGCTGATCAGCTGGCGGCTGCTGCGGGCCGATCCCTGGCCGCCCTGGTGGGCCGCGCCGCTGGGCCTCATCAATGACCTATTCACCGGATATCCCATAGGTTTCTCAGTCGCTTTGTGGAGCGCGACAATGCTGGTGCTCGATCTCATCGATCGCCGTACCATGTGGCGTGACTATTGGGTTGAGTGGGTCCTGGCTGCGGTGCTGCTTTCGATAGATCAATGGATGCAATGGCGTTTGGCGGCGCTCAACGGCGCACGCCTGCCCTATTCCAGCATGGTGCCGCCGATCGTCATTTCCATCTGCATATTCCCCGTCAGCGCCTGGATCGTGTCCCGCATCGACGCCTGGAGACTCAGGCGATGAAGCACGTCCGGTTCACCAACGCGCACCAATCGATCACCTTCTCGCGGCGCATGATGCTGCTCGGCGGGGCGCAGGCAGCCGTAGGCGCCATGCTGATCGGGCGGATGGGCTGGCTGTCGGTCGCGCAAAATGAGAAATATCAGCTGCTGTCCGAGAGCAACCGGGTCCAGCTGATCCCCGTCCCGCCTCGGCGCGGCTGGATCATCGACCGTATCGGCAAGCCGCTCGCGATCAACCGCTCGAGCTTCCGCGTCGACATCATTCCGCAGCAGCTCGAGAAAAACCGCGACGTCGTTCCCGAGGTGGCGAAGCTGCTCTCGCTCAACGAGGACGATGTCGAGAGGATCAGGCGCGAGCTGGCGGAATCGCGCGGCTTCCGGCCCGTGTCGGTGGCCGACAGCGTTTCCTACGAGCAATATGCTTCAGTTACCGTTCGTTTGCCCGACCTGCCAGGCGTTCAGGCGACACGCGGCTTCTCGCGATACTATCCCGATGGGCCGGCCGTAGCCCACCTGCTCGGCTATGTCGGCACTGCGAACGCGAAGGAATATGAGGCCGAGGACAAGAACCCGCTGCTGATCATCCCGGGCTTCAAGATCGGTAAGCAGGGTCTCGAAAAAGTGCTTGAACCGCACCTTCGCGGCGTCCCCGGCGGCCAGCGCGTTGAGGTCACCGCGCGCGGAAAGCTCGTCAAGGAGCTCGACCCGAAACCCGATCGTAGCGGCCAGACGGTCCAGCTGACCATCGACCAGGGCCTGCAGCAATATGCAGCGCGACGCATGGGCGACCAGTCGGGCGCGCTCGTCGCGATCGACGTCGCATCAGGCGACATGCTCGCGTTCGTTTCGATGCCCGCGTTCGATCCGAACAGCTTCAGCGAAGGCATCGGCCGGACGGAGTGGAAGGCGCTTTCCGCGAACGATCACATCCCGCTGCTGAACAAGGTTTCCCAGGGGCTCTATCCATCTGGATCGACGATCAAACCGGCCATGGCCTTGGCGTTCCTGAAGCAGGGCGTCGACCCGAAGCGGCGGGTTGTCTGCAATGGCGGCTATCAAATCGGGAACCGCTACTTCCGATGCGATGCGGTCCACGGATCGATGGACATGCGCTCGGCGATCGAGCGCAGCTGCAACACCTATTTCTGGGCGACCGGGCTCATCACCGATCCTGAGCAGACGACCGACATGGTCAACTATCTCGGCTACGGGCAGGAATTCGACCTGCCGATACCGACGCAGCGCTTCGGAACGATGCCGAACCCGAAGTGGCTCATGAAGAAATATCATCGTGAGTGGCAGGGATATGACTCAGCCAACACGTCGATCGGCCAGGGTTATGTGCTGATCAATCCGATGCAGCTGGCAGTGATGCCGGCGCGAATTGGGGCCGGGAAGCTGCTTCAGCCGCGACTGCTCATGGCCGGCCAACGCAAGCCCGCTCCCAATCTCGACGTCGACCCAGCCCATCTGGCGATTGTTCGCGATGCCATGGCAGCCGTCGTCAACGAGCGCGGCACTGCAGTCGCCTCGAAGCTTCCGCTCGACGGCATCCTGATGGCCGGCAAGACCGGAACCGCCCAGGTATTCCGGCTAGGCGAGCGTGGTCACCAGGGAGCCTGGGCGCTTCGCGACCACGCCTTGTTCATCGCCTTCGCACCCGCCGACAAGCCGCGCTACGCGATCGGCTGCATCATTGAGCACGGCGGCTTCGGCGCTTCGGCGGCGGCTCCGATCGTCCGCGACACGATGACGTATTTGTTCGATCAGCAGAAGGCATACCAGGCGCTCGAGCCTCTGGAGAAGCAGTGGGGTGGAACGCTGGCCGAACGCAATGCCCGCGAGCTGGCGGCGTTCAAGGCAGCCTCCCAGGCTGCGAATCCGGCATGATCACCTCCGCGATCATTCCACGCCCACTCGCGAAGCTGCCCTGGCGCCTGATCTTCCTCATCGCGGGAATTGCTACCTTCGGGCTGATCGTCCTTTACTCTGCAGCTGGAGGCTCGGCACAGCCCTGGGCACTGAAGCAGGGCATCGTGGTCCTGTTCTTCCTCGGCGTCGCGGTCCTGATGTCGTGGATGAGCGAGGCAACGATCAAGTCGCTCGCCTTCCCCATTTATGCGGTCACGCTGGTGATGCTGATCGGCGTCGAGGTTCTTGGGTTCGTGGGCAAAGGAGCCCAGCGGTGGCTTGATCTGGGGCCGATCCGACTGCAGCCGTCCGAGTTCATGAAGCCTGCGATCGTGCTCACGCTCGCTCGCTTCTACGAACTCGTGCCCGCCGGAGAGATCCGCAAATGGCGCGCAATTTGGCCGGCAGCGCTGCTGCTCGGCGTGCCTGCCTTCCTGATCCTGGTGCAGCCGGATCTCGGCACCTGCATCATGGTGATGCTGTGCGGCGTCACCGTCATGTTCCTGGCCGGCCTGCCCTGGTGGCTCTTCGCTGCGCCGGTCGCGGCGGTCGCCGTGGCCGCGCCGATCGTCTACTCGATGATGCACGGCTATCAGCGCAAGCGGATCGACGTCTTCCTCAATCCGGAAAGCGACCCGCTCGGCGCGGGCTACCACATCGCGCAGTCCAAGATCGCGATCGGTTCAGGCGGAATCTGGGGCAAAGGCTTCCTGCACGGCAGCCAGAGCCACCTCGATTACTTGCCGGAAGGCCACACTGACTTCGTCTTCGCGACCATGGCGGAGGAATGGGGCTTGGTCGGCGGCGTGCTCCTGATCTGCGCCTTCGGTGCAGTCATCCGCTGGGGGATGAAGGTGAGCCAGAATTCCCGCACACGCTTCGGGCAGCTTGCGGCGGCGGGCCTGTCAGCGACGATCTTCTTCTACGTCTCGATCAACCTGATGATGGTGATGGGCCTGGCGCCCGTGGTTGGCGTCCCCCTCCCCCTCGTCAGCTTCGGCGGTTCTGCCGTCATGACGGTGATGCTGTGCCTCGGTCTGCTGATGGCGCTGGAGCGCCAGCAAAGGACGGTCTCGCGCCTCGCATAGCGAGTTGAAACGCAGCGGTTGCACACGATCTAACGCCATGCTACCGGCGCCGCCGCTCCAGTGCGCTTCGACGCAGGGAGCTTCCGCCTCACGGCAGTGGACGCATAGCTCAGTTGGTAGAGCAGCTGACTCTTAATCAGCGGGTCCTAGGTTCGAGCCCTAGTGCGTCCACCATTTTTCTTAGATTTGACAGCGACTTACGCTCACCTTGCTCGTGCAAGCTAATCTTGCTTGGCCCATCAAGGTAACCACCTAGGTATCGCCGCAATTTGAATCTTTGGCGTGCGGGCCAAGATGACGCCCGATTCTCCCGAGCTCGTTGGGGCGGCTATGACAGGTCTTGGCCGGGAGCGGACCATCTCCTTTTGGTCCGCTTTCGATCGAAAGCGGACGTTCGCGACTGCATTTATCACCAGTGTCGCGTCTAATGTCGCAGTCCTCGGTAAGGCCTAAAGGCCGTATCGATTAGGCGTCCACGTTCTTGGTAGTGCGCTCTCAAGGTTGCGCGACTTGTGGTATGTGACGGATGAAGCCGGACGAATGGGCACGTATCTGCCGATTACACGCGGAGATGACGACCGACCCCCAGACCAAGGCGTTCCTCAATGAGCTTGCCGAAGAATATGATAAGATCGTCGGCGCTCCACCGAAGACTGATCGCGCTACCACGCCAGCTACGCCAGATGATGCAGGTTCTCATCGGGCCTTGTAGTGGCTGACGTCGTGTCTGCGCTTTTGGGTCCGTCGCTCTTCATTTCGACCGTCTTCGCCATGGAGGCGGTCGCTTACGTCGCGCATCGCTGGATCATGCATGGGCCCGGCTGGTTCCTTCACGAAAGCCATCACCGCGAGCGCGAAGGACTCTTCGAACTGAACGATCTCTACGCGCTGATCTTCGCGATCCCCTCGATCGTCTTACTGTTCGGTGGCGTTCAGCTGCATTGGGGGAGCTGGGCAGTTTGGATCGGTGCGGGCATCGCCGCTTACGGTGCGATTTACTTCGGCTTCCACGATGTGATCGTCCATCGCAGGCTGAGCCACCATTATGCCGCGCGCTCGAACTACATGAAGCGCATCATCCAGGCGCACCGTCTCCATCACGCGGTGTCTGGCAGGCAAGGCGCAGTGAGTTTCGGCTTTCTTTGGGCGGCGCGGCCGGAGAAGCTCAAGCGACAGCTTGCCAGCAGCGCGAAGGCGACCATCCGGGCGCCCCGACCTTGACCGAGGCTCAGGCAGCCGTAGCTTCGATCTTGGCAGTCACGTTAATCGTCGCCGCCCGTTATCTCTTGGTCAGCGGTGCTTTCGCGTGGGTTACGAACCGACGCCTGCCCGATACATTTCTGGGCCGATCGGATCAGGTTCGACGGGAGATTGCGTCGTCACTGGGCAGCGCCATCATCTACGGCGTGCCGGCCGGCCTTCTTGCGTGGGGTTGGCAGGCACATGGATGGACTCGGATCTACTCAGATGTCGGGGAGAAGCCGATTTGGTGGCTGCCTCTTTCGATCCTGATCTATTTGTTCGCTCACGATAGCTGGTTCTATTGGACGCATCGGTTGATGCATCGTCCCGCTATTTTCAATCGCATGCACGCGATCCATCACGCCAGCCGGAATCCCACGGCCTGGGCGGCCATGAGCTTCCATCCTTGGGAATCCCTGACGGGAGCCATCGTGATTCCTGCTCTGGTGATGGTCGTCCCGATACATTTCGGAGCGCTTCTCGTCGTCCTGACGGTGATGACCTTGATGGGCGTCACCAATCACATGGGCTGGGAGATATTTCCGGCTCGACTGGTCCGGGGAAGTGCGGGCAGATGGCTCATCACCGCAAGCCATCACCAGCGGCACCATGAGAAGTATTTGTGTAACTTCGGTCTCTACTTCCGCTTCTGGGACCGCCTGTGCGGTACGGACGGAGGCCTCGGCGACTTCAAGAGCGTCCCATCGCAAGCGCCTCGACGAAGCTAGGAGCGACGAACATCAATTTGCGGAGCCTTCCGACTGACACTCGCTGATCCCAAGCAGCGCTTCCAAGTTGGCCCACCTTGCGGCCGATCGCACCATAGATGCGCAGCGCGGAAAGGACAGCCAGCCGCGAACGAAACGGGAGCTTGGTTACGCCACGGCGGGCACTGTCCTCATAGATCTTCACATTGTCGAGCAGCCGCTGCACCAGCTGCGTGAGCGCCGATGCATTCGAGCGATCGAACAGTGATGTCCGCTCGACCCGGAATTCCGCAAGCCATTCTGCCGGCAGATAACATCGACCGCTTGCAAGATCCTCCCGGACGTCGCGCGCAATGTTGGATAGTTGAAAAGCGATGCCGAGATCGGCTGCCCTCTCCAACGTTTCCTCGTCGTCTGCTGGCACGCCCATAAGGATTGCCATCATGCAGCCCACCGCGCCTGCCACATAATAGCAGTAGAGGATGAGGTCCTCCTCGGTCGCCGGTTGCCAGCCGATCTCGTCGAGCGCGAAGCCGCGGAGGTGATCCTCAAGGAACTGATCGGGTATTTCACACTCCGATAAGAGCAGCGTCAGCGCTTTGAATGGTAACTCATCGAGGTCGGCGCCGGCCGCCGCGGAGCGCGTCTTCCCCCTGAGTACCGAAACATTTCCACGTATCCCGGGGGCCATGCCGTAGGTTTGACCGTCACAAACGTCATCGCAGTGCCTGCACCAGCAATAAAGCAGCCAGGCACGCTCGCGCGTCGTCCGGTCGAATAGCCTGCTCGCGGCGCGGAACGACTTGGAGCCTAACTGGATCGCGTCATGAGCGCCGGAAACGATCTCTTCTCGGGTCATGCTACAAGATCCTCAAGCATGAGGCTCGCAGTTGCCTTCGCGCTTGCGACGACGCCCGGAATCCCCGCCCCGGGATGAGTGCCCGCACCGACAAAGTAGAGGTTGGGCACGGACGCATCCCGATTGTGGACACGGAAGTAGGCGCTCTGCGTCAACAGCGGTTCAAGGCTGAATGCCGAGCCTAAATGTGAGTTGAGCTGCTGATCGAACTCGACCGGGCCGAAATGGAAGACCGGACCAAGCCTATCCTTCAGCCCCGGCATCATGCGTTGTTCGAGAATATCGAGAATCCGTTGGGCGTAAGCATCGCCTTCACGGTTCCAATCAATGCCGCCATGTCCGAGATGTGGGACCGGCGCCAAGGCGTAGAACGTGGAACGACCATCCGGCGCCACCGATGGATCTGTGGCGCTTGGATGGTGAAGATAGATTGACGGATCGTCTGGGAGCCGCCCGGCGCGATAGATGTCGCGCAGCAAGCCGCGATAGCGAGGTCCGAAAAGTATGTTGTGGTGTGGAAGATCCGCCCAAGTCCCTGAAGTGCTGAAATGCACGACGAAGAGCGAAGGCGAGAAGCGCTTCCGTCTGAGCTTGGTCGAAGAAGCCGCCGCAGCGGGGTGCTTAAGGATATCGTAGGTCCGCACGATGTCGCCATTCGAAGCGACGGCGTCGAACTCTCCGTTCCACCCACTCTTGCATCGAACACCAGTTACGCGACCGCTTCTGGTCGAGATTTCCGCCACCTGCTCGCCAAGCCGGAGCTTCCCGCCCAAGCGTTCGAAGTGGCGGACCATGCCCGCCACCAATCGATTGGTGCCACCTCTGGCGAACCAGACGCCGCCGTCTCGCTCCAACTTATGGATGAGGGCATAGATCGCGCTGGTCGACATCGGATTCCCGCCCACGAGCAGTGAGTGGAAGGAGAGCGCCTGCCTCAACTTCTCGTTGCGGACGAACCGTGAGACAGTCGAGTAGACGGATCGCCAGGCTTGGTATCGGGCCAGCTTCGGCGCCGCTTGCAGCATCGATTTGAAATCGAGGAAGGGCACTGCGCCCAATTCCTCGTAGCCGGCTTCGTATACCCCTTCCGAATAGCGTAGGAAGCGCTGGTATCCGGCGACGTCGCGGGGCTCTAACGCCTCAATTTGGCGTGCCAGGTCCTTATCATCGTTGACGTAATCGAACGTGCTGCCGTCCGGCCAGGACAAGCGATAGAAAGGCGAGACCGGCACGAGCTCGACGTCGCGAGCTATATCCTCGCCGGCCAGTTCCCATAGTTCCCGAAGGCAGGCCGGGTCGGTGATTACCGTCGGTCCAGCGTCGAAAACGTGCCCATCGACCTCCCAGAAATAAGCGCGGCCACCCGGCTTGTTGCGGGCTTCTATGACCGTCGTGTCGATGCCTGCCGACTGAAGGCGAATGGCCAGGGCGAGGCCGCCGAAGCCGGACCCTATGATGGCAACCTTGCGCATTATGCGGCCTTTGACCGGAGGGCGCTTAGTGCACGTCCGATTGGAACCGGGGGACGCCCGCTCAAGATTCGGAGCTTGTCCAGGCTCCCGATCTCCGCAGCATAGAAGCGCGCTACGACCGGATCCGGCAGCCGATAGAAGTGCTCAAGGACGCGATACGCTTGGCCCGGCTCGGCCGCATGGAACAGCATCCGATTGAGGAGCTGAAAGAATGACCGCTCCTGCCAAAGCTCGGTCGAGCGGCTGCGAAAGAGGTCGTAGAGCCCTGCGGGACTGAAATCGGTTTGTTGGGCGAGGATGACGGCGTTTCGGACGGCGTCCGGCAGCGAATAGCCGGTTGTCGGATGGAAGAACCCTCCGCGGAGGCCGAGCTGGGGGATCGGCTCACCGCGCCAGAGGCTGCCCACGTTACCGCCGAGCACCACCGGCAGTACGCCGTGCTCCTCCGATTGGATCTCCCGCTCAGGTCCGACGCCTGAGGCTATTTCATGGAGCCGGGCATCAAGCGCCTGCCGGTCCAGCTCCGGTGAGATGGAATAATAAGTATCTTCGATGAGGAGGTCGGTTGCGCTGAGGGGGAGCCGGTAGACGAACCGGTAGCCGTCGAGCTGCTTCACGGTCGCGTCCATGATGACCGGTCTCTCGACGCCGTGCGGAGCTTGAAAGCGGTAAACCCGACCGACAAATTTCTGCCAGCCGAGTTCGAGGCCCGGGAAGGACCTCGGGCCGCGTGCGTCGATGACCGCATCCCCTTCGATCTGCTCGCCATCGGCGAGGGTGATCGAGGTCGGAGAGATCGAATGAACTTTCCTGCCTAGCCGCCACTGTTCTGGACGCAGCACGGCGCGAACGTGCTCATCCAAGCAGCTTGAACGGAGGCTGTTGTAACCCAGACCAAGTGTCCGGCGGCGTCCCGGGAAGCGGATGTCGTGCTTTGCCCAATGCGACAGCTCGCAATGCTGGAGTACCCAACGATCCTCGTCGGAAACATCGGTGTCGAAAAACGACCAGATGTGATTGCCGCCGAAAGCATCGCCCTGCTCGATCAACAGCAGGTCCACGTCGGGCCGTCGCTTGGCGAGGGCCACTGCTGAAAGGGATCCCGCGAGCCCGCCGCCGACGATAATTAGGCGGGTCATCGCACGCCCGCCTGCCACGCGTTGCCGAATAGCGACAATGGCCCGTATAGCTTGCCGGAATGATCGCCGCCCTGTTGTTTGCCGCAGCTCAACTGGCAGTCCACCAGCCTTCCGTTTCGCTGAGCGTCACGGTCACAGCCTTGCGCAATCAACGCGGCATCATCCGCGCCTGCATCACTCGTGATGCTCAACATTTCCCAAAGTGCGAGCGCGATCCGGCGGCCCGAACCATATCCGTCCCCGCAACGGCGCGGACGATCGAATTCCATGGCCTCCCCGCAGGACGATATGCCTTGGCCATTTTTCATGATGAGAATGCCGACGGGAAGCTGGACACCGTGTTCGGCATCCCCCGGGAGGGCTTCGGCTTTTCGCGAGACCCAGCCATTAAATTTGGGCCGCCACGCTTCGACAAGGTCAGCATCGAACTCTCGCCGGGCTTGGCCCGCACGAGCGTGCGCATGCAATATCTCCTTTAGTCCATATAGATTCGAGCAGCACCGCCACTTAGTCTTCGAACTCTGGGGGGTGTGCTGTGGGAATTCCATGCTCGAACTGCATGCCAATGCCAGCGATCCGGAGCGCCGAACGCTAACGGCTTCTTCGCCCAAGCCTGAACTCAGGGTGCTCCTTGCTGCTCCTCGCGGCTTTTGCGCAGGCGTCCGCCGGGCCATCGACGCGGTTCGAGACGCGCTCTGCAAACATGGTGCGCCGGTCTACGTGCGCCGCGCGATCGTCCACAATCTTGAAGTCGTCCGGACGCTCGAAGCGCAGGGGGCCATCTTCGTCGAAGAACTCGACGAAGTTCCTCCCGGCGCCGTCGTCATCTTTTCCGCACACGGCATCGCGCCGACGATTAAGTCCGACGCACGTCGCCGACGGCTGACTGCCTATGACGCTGTCTGCCCGCTGGTCGCCAAGGTTCACCGCGAGGTAGAAAGACATCAGGAGAATGGCCGCCAGATCGTCCTGATCGGCCACGCGGGCCATCCCGAGATCGAGGGCACGTTGAGCCATGTCACAACGGTTCAGGCTCGCGTGGTTCGAACCGTCGAAGAGGTGGACGAATTGCCATTTGGCCGGAGCGAACCCGTAGCGTATGCGATCCAGACGACCTACTCGGTCGACGAAGCGCAGGAGATTGTCGAAGCGCTGCGTGAGCGCTTTTCCGACCTCGCCGCCCCGCCATCGAGCGATATCTGCTACGCCACCACCAATCGCCAAGCCGCCGTGCGCGAGATGGCGGTTCAGTCGGATTCCGTCATCGTCGTGGGGGAGCATTTCTCGTCCAATGCGTGCCGCCTTGCCGAAGTCGCTCGAGGGTTGTGCAATCGTGTACAACTTGCGGCCGACGCGAGTCAGATCGATTGGACCGAGTTGCCGCAATCGGGGGTCGTCGGCATCACCGCGGCGGCTTCTACGCCAGAGACCAGCGTGCAAGGCGTACTGGCGGCACTACGGAAGCGCTACAGTCTCAAGCTTGACGAAGTTGTCGCCACGATCGAGCCGACCGAGTTCAAGCGCGTCGCGATCGTATGAGCAGCGTCTCTCTCGCCACAGGGCTGCAGCTGCTCGACAGGCCACTCACGCAAGTGGCGTGCGAGATCGATGCCTGCTTCCATCGTCTTCTGACACCTCCGGCCGATGCGAGCGCGCGGCTTATCGAAGGCATGCGGCACGCCGCCATCGGGGGAGGCAAGCGCCTGCGTCCTCTTCTTACGTGCGCGACGGCAGACTTATTCGACGTTCCCCGAGAACGGTCGATCCGCGTCGGGCTCGCCGTCGAATGCGTGCACGTGCATTCGCTTATCCATGACGACCTGCCCTGCATGGACGATGATGACATGCGCCGCGGCAAGCCGACGGTTCATGTCGCCTTCGATGAAGCAACGGCCGTGTTGGCCGGCGACTCGCTGCTTGCCCTGGCATTCGAGATACTATGCGATCCGGCGACGCACCCGCGCGGCAGCATCCGTTCAGAATTGGCAAGGGACCTTGCTCGAGCGGCCGGCGCTTACGGCATGGCGGGTGGTCAAATGCTCGATCTGCTTCCGATGCAGCAGCCTGTCGATCTCGAGGGCGTGGCACGTCTGCAGCGGCTTAAGACAGGCGCTATCATAGCTTGGGCAGTCGAAGCCGGCGCGGTCATAGGTGCCGCTTCAAACGAAGATAGACTAAGCCTTCGAGGATACGCGCAAAACCTCGGCCTGGCGTTTCAAATCGCGGACGACCTCCTCGATGTTTCTGGTGATCCTGCGACCGTGGGTAAAAGGCTGCGGAAAGATGAGGCTCAGGGAAAGGAGACCTTCGTCACGCTCTTGGGCGAAAATCGGGCTCGGCATCAGGCCAAGATCCTCGCCGAGCAGGCGGTCGACCATTTGCATGCGTTCGGCGAACGAGCGGAAATTTTGTCAGCGATCGCCCATTTTGCCGTCAATCGTGACCGGTAGTTCCAGGCCGGCTTCGATCGCTATCCGGATGGCATCGGCGGAGCTTTTAACGCCGAGGGCGTGGAGCAGCCGCGCCCGATGCATTTTGACGGTCTTTTCCTCAATGCCGAGCACGCCGCCAATCTGCTTGTTGCGATAGCCGCTGGCCATCAGTTCGAGCGTCTGCCGAAGCCGAGGCGACAGCGTTTCAACCAATTCCCTCGCTCGTGTGCTCCGAAGAATGCTTTGTGATCCGCCTGGCCCGGCGTCCATCTGTGAACCGATGAAGAGCGCAACATCCCCTTCCTGATCCAGGATGGGCGCGAACATCACGGCGTTACGGAAGGGAGTTCCGTCCTTCCGGTAGTTGGTCAGCTCGGCCAAAGCCGGCCGGCCCTCCGCAACCGCCGTCCGCAGTTCTTCGCGGCATTCAAGCTCAGTCCCTGGCCCAGCCAGAAACCGGCAGTTGCGCCCAATGACTTCCTCGCGGCTGTACCCGGTTAGGCTAAGAAACGCGTCGTTCACCTCTACGATCGGATTGTCATCCAGGCGGTTGTCGGTGACCAGCGTAGCGATCGGCGACAGGTGAATAGATGCTCGAAGCGCGTCGAAACTGTCCTCGCTACCGCCATCTGCCATGACTTCAACAAAGGCGAACGACGGCTCGGTTGCAAGCCTAAGGTCTGGAGCGGTCGGTCATGCATATGGACCAAAGGCCTACTCCCGGCTCCTCGTTACGGCTGTTATCCATGCGCACGATCGGAGTGCGAATGAACGGACGAGCCGGCGAGCCGAGTTCCGAACAGTGGGCTGCCGTAGTCGCGCGTGCCGATGAGATCGAGGCCATCTACGCTACCGCCCCTGTGGGACTTGCCTGGTTCGATGCGGATCTCAATTTCGTTCGCATCAACGACCGTCTCGCGCAGTTCAACGGAATCCCTGCCGCCGATCACCTTGGTCGGAACGTCAGAGACATTGTTCCGGACTTCGCTGCGCAGGCCGAAGAGATTCGTGACGGCTTTCTCGATGGCAACAGCAATTCCGCGACCAGGCTCTTCTCTGGAACGACTGTGGCCGAACCGGGTGTAACTCGTCACTGGATTGAACATTGGGCAGCCGCACGGGACGCCAGTGATCGGCTCGTGGGATTGAACGTGGCCGTGGAAGAAATCACGGCTCAAAAGAGGGAAGAGGACCTCGCCCGGCTCGTATCGTTGGAACTTCGCCACCGGCTTAGGAACACTCTGGCCATCGTTCAGTCCATCGCGCGAAATACGTTCAAGGATCTCGAGAACGCGGATCCGGCCTTGGCGCAGTTTCAAAGTCGGCTGGACACATTGTCGCGCGCTCACGATACCTTGGCAGTCGCCACTGATCAGCGCGCCCAAGTTCGCGCGTTGGTTGAAAGCGCCCTCTCTTCCATCTCCGAGCACCGTGTGGATCTCGAAGGAGACGACAGCTACGTCGATGCCGACAATGCCACCAACCTCGCATTGGCCCTGCACGAACTCGTCACGAACGCCGTTAAATACGGATCTCTATCCAACGACGCTGGCCGGGTATCGATCCGGTGGTCGCAGTTCAGGGATCGCATACGTTTCGAATGGGAAGAGCGCGGAGGTCCGAAGGTCTCCCCACCGATCAGGCATGGCTTTGGCTCCTCGATGCTGAAACGCGTTCTGGACGCGAAAAGCGAAATGATCTTCGCGCCCGAGGGATTGCGTTGCACATTCTTCGCGGCGTTGAGCTGACTTGTGCAATTCGCCGATTGCGGGATGGCACTCGGCAACGATCCGTCCGCTTCGACACGTGACCGACCTACAACCATGCGTATGTGCCTGAGCAGACTTCTCACGTTTAACTGGCAATCAGCTTCTGCCACTCGTCGAAATTTCTGGCCGTCGGCAGCAACCACGGTGGCGCTTGTCCGATTTAGTTGAGAGTTGATTATCGGAGAGGTCCCCGGAGCTTCGATCGATGAACAGCCGTCTCTTGCGCATCACCTACGCCCAGTTTGCTCACCGCGACGCCGGCCGCTCAACGCCCAAGCTCCTAGCTCTTTTGTTGCTCCTCGCTGGAACCAGCGCTGCCGCCGCGGACGTAGGCGGTTTGCCACGAGTAGGATTCCTCGGCACGCAACTCGCACCGGGCGCTGACGGGCGTCCTACTGTTCGTGCAGTGATTCCCGGATCGACGGGTGCCGCCTTGCACCTAGCCGAGGGCGACGTGATCATGGGCATCAACGGTAGCCCGATGGCCAACGTGCCCGCCGTGGTGGCTGCGGCTAGCAGGCTTAGAGCCGGATCTCCCGTGACGATCGAGGTGAGCAGAGATGCGAAGATTGTTCGCTTAAGCGGTCGGGCGATTGGACGACCACTTGAGCAGTATCCGAACACTACCGTCGCATATGGATCTTTCCCCTTCAGGGGCGGTAAGATCAGGGACATCCTGGTGGTGCCGAAATCGTCACCGCAGGCTCCGGTAGTTTTTCTGCTGCCAGGCTTTAGCTGCGTTTCCATCGAGCCAGCGGCGCCCACAGCCGCCTACCGGGAGCTCGGTGCCCGGCTGACAGCGGCGGGGATCGGTTATTACCGAGCCGAGAAGCCGGGGCTTGGGGACAGCGTCGGGGGACCGCAATGCGCGGACATTACCTTCGACACGGAGCTTGACGCCTTCAGGACCGCGTACCGGCATCTCACTGATGACCTGCACATTCCGCGCGAGCGGATCATCATGCTTGGTCATTCTCTGGGAGCGCTTGAGGCCCCGCTGCTGGCCGATGAGAAAGCTCCTCGCGGCATCATCGTATACGGCGCGGTGCTGCGGAATTGGGGTGACTACCACCAGCAAGTGGGTAGCTTTCAAAAATATCTGATCGATGGCTCCGATCCGGGGAAGGTCTATGCGGATGGCGAGCACGTCAGACCGATCTTCCACGCTTTCTATTTCGAGAAGAAGAGTCCTGGCGAAATCGTGCGTGAGCGCCCGGAACTCGCTGCATCCGTGACTGAAGTTCTCGATTGGGACGGAAAAGATCGAGCAGTAGGTCGCAACTGGCGCTTTATGCAGGCGCTCGCTGGGCTTAATCTTCCCGCTGCCTGGCGCGATTCCAAGACCAACGTACTTTCCCTCTATGGCGGCGCTGACATAGTTGCACTGTTCGACACCGATCAGATGATGATCGCCGACATCGCCGAGCATGCAAGGCCCGGTACAGGAACGTACATCGAAGTTCCCAGCGCGGACCACGGGATGATGAACGTTGGATCCAGACAACAAGCCCGTGAGAATGCGGCCGCCGGACGGCAAGGCAGTGCAGCCTTCGATGAAGGCGTTGCAACTGCGATGATAAGCTGGATTCGCTCGATCATGGCCCAACCACCGGTGAGCTGAACGGAGACGTCAACATCCCGGTTTGATGCGCGCTCTGCCCGCGGCTCTAACGTCTGCTTACGACCCAAGTGGGACATTCGGAAGGCGACGGTTGAAGGCCAAGTGGCGCAAGGTGGCAGCTGGTCTAGGTGCGCTGACGAATGTGCGAGCGGTCGCACCTCTGTTGTGTGCTCTCGCGCCTAACATAAAGAAGCTGCTATAATCGTGGCTTAAGGGGCCATCATGGCGGTATCCAGTGGCGAGGAGCCGAATGACCTAGCGAGGCGGCTGCCGCCCGGCAGCTATGTTGTGCGCGAGCCGGTTGAGCGATCCGGTTTGATTTTTGCTCGCGTTCAGCACCGCACAGATCGGCGGCCTTTCGAAGGCGGTATCACACCCGCAGCGGACATCCTGTCCCTTCATCGAACGACGTTTGAAGGGCGGGCCTGGCGGAACGGCCGACTGATCCACGACGGTCCGATCCAGGCCAACAGCCTCAGTCTGGTAAAGTCGGGCGATAAATCCAACGTGGAACTCACCGGCTCCCTGGACATCGTGCAAGTGTTCCTCCCGCTGAAGACCGTGAGTTCTCTGGCCGCTGAGATTTGGGGCGCGCCCGTGAACCTAGCGATAGACGGTTGGAAAACTGATCAAGTTGCGGAGGATCTTGTAGGGAAGACCATGGTCGCTCTCGAGCGACCAGGAACGCGCGTTGAAGCCGACATTTTGGCTCTGAAGCTCGGTGAGCATCTAGTGCGACATCACGGGCGCCTCGAAAGTGGGGTTGCGCGTCAATTGCATTTTGGCGGGCTAAGTCCGTCCCAACTGCGTCGCGTTCTGGAATACATGGATGCTAATCTGCACTTAGACGTAATGCTCGATGATATGGCGGCTCAGATCAAACTGACTCCATATCATTTCCTCCGCTCATTTCACTTGCAGACCGGCCTCACACCGCACCAGTGGCTCATCCGACGGCGCATCGCCCGAGCCAAGTCGCTCCTGAGCGGTACAACTTTCTCAATCGCGGAGATTGCGCTCGCGGTGGGCTATGCCTCGCAGAGCGCCATGACAGCAATGTTTTCACGACACGTCGGGACTTCCCCGAAGCAATGGCGAACCAAGAGGGACTGATCGAAGAAGGTCGCGTGTCGACCGATTTCAGCAATTTTGCGAAATACTTCCTTCCCCACGCGGCTTTACAACCTGAAACGGCGTGTTCGTTCGTATGAGTGGGGCCAATGAAGGCTGAACTGACGCGAGTATTTCAGCGCTTTTCTAGCAATCGCCCAACACGTTCCTACGACCGTTCGGCCGGCCCTTGGGGACGCGATGAACCCTCAGCCCCTCCCCCCGTCGCGTCCCCATCAGGGTGCCAAATCAGCACACCGCCACCACCCGATGGGCGACGTGAGCCCGCCCGAAATGCGTGCAGCCAATACCAGCAATCGACGCAATATGCAGATCACAAACCCCGAAGCGCTGATCGGGTAGCGTACCGATATACGGTTTGGGTAAGCAGCCATAGTCGCCGCGAGGATTCACAATGGAGTTCTCTGGTGAGCGGCCCGCCTTCTAATTCAAAGCATGGATCAGACGGCGCGAGCGTGGACACCCGCGGAAGGCGACGAGGCGCCGCACCGGCCCCTATCAGCGCTCCAGTGGCAGTTCATCTGGGTTTCGCCACTGCCGCCAGCCGTCAGCATGGCGTCATCGACAGAAATCTGGCCTAAATGCCGGCTGCGACCCCACAAGGACGAACCGCGAGGGACCTTAGAGGTCCAACTCCTCTCGTCCCCATCAAGAACGAGCCTGCACCACGCCTAATCGTGGATCCACCGCTGCCTGAGCCCCTCTCCGAAGGTCGCGTTTTCATCCAGTATGCGACGGAGAACCTGCGTGTCCTGCCCGTTTTTGGAGCCGGCGCCTTGCAGGTTTCGCCCCGCCTCGGGCACTTACATGTCACCGTTGACGATCTTCCCTGGCATTTCGTCGACGCGAGCGGCGAGACGATCATCCTCGTGGGGTTGGAGCCGGGACCACACAAGGTTCTGTTGGAACTGGCCGATCCAACCCACAGCGTCGTTACGCATGAAGTCGTGAGCTTCATCGTGCCTGCGCGATGAAGAGTCGTTGTCGTGATCGAATTGAGTGTCGGCTGCGATGTACTCGGTCGGCCTCCGCTCAGTGTTGGCCGCCTAGATGGAAGGAGACTTGATTATGCCAATGCATACGACAGCCGACGGGACGCAGATTTTTTATAAGGACTGGGGCGGCAGGGATGCTCAGCCGATCGTCTTTCATCATGGTTGGCCGCTGAGTTCCGACGACTGGGATAATCAGATGATGTTCTTCCTCGGAGAAGGATATCGTGTGATCGCGCATGACCGTCGCGGTCATGGTAGATCCAGCCAAACCGACGGCGGCAATGAGATGGACACCTATGCCGCGGACGTTACTGATTTGGTCGAGGCTCTGGACCTCAGGGACGCGATCCATATCGGCCATTCGACAGGCGGAGGAGAGGTCACCCGGTACGTTGCGGGCGCGAGGCCGGGACGGGTAGCAAAAGCAGTCCTGATCAGCGCGATCCCGCCAGTGATGGTGAAGAAGGCGACAAACCCTAATGGATTGCCGATCGAGGTATTCGACGGCTTCCGTAAGGCATTGGCGGACAACCGGTCGAAATTTTATCTCGAAGTGGCTTCCGGGCCATTCTACAACTTTGACCGACCTGGGGTGCAGCCAGTTGAAGCCTTGATCCGCAATTGGTGGCGGCAGGGCATGATGGGAAGCGTCAAAGCAGGCTACGAGTGCATCAAGGCCTTCTCAGAAACGGACTTCACTGAGGACCTAAAAAAGATCGAGGTTCCGGTGCTCGTGATGCACAGCGAAGACGACCAGATCGTGCCCTATGTTGCGGCGGGGCCGCTCGCCGCGAAGCTGCTGAAGAACAGCACGTTCAAAAGCTACAAGGGCCTCCCGCACGGCATGATGACGACCCACCCGGACGTGATCAACAAGGAGATCATGGAGTTTATCCGTGGAGAGTCCGTCTCTCAAGCGAAGGTCGAACAGGGCATGCAGCTCGCCTGACGAAATTGAGGCGAAGAGGGCCGGACGATTTAAGTCCGGCCCTTCGCCGATGTTTGTGGAGAACTCGATGGTGCGTTTTTGGCTAGCAGCGCTTGCGGCAACCTCCCTGCTCATTGGGACGGCAAATGCGCAGATCACCGCAACATCTTCCAAGCCCACGATTGTTCTGGTCCATGGAGCTTTCGCAGAATCTGCGAGTTGGAACGGGGTTATCAGCCGACTTGCGGCCAAAGGGTATCCTATCATCGCAGCTGCAGTCCCGTTGCGAAGTCTCAAGGGCGACGCAGCCTACGTTGGTAGCTTAGTGGCGGCCGTGAAGGGCCCTGTCATTTTGGTCGGCCATTCCTACGGAGGCGAGGTCATCTCAGTTGCGGCTGCAGACCGCCCAAATGTGAAGGGGTTGGTCTTCGTTTCCGGCGTAGCACCGGATGTCGGCGAGAGCGCCGCTTCTTTAGGTGCGAAGTTTCCCACGAGCACACTTGGGGAAACCTTAGCACCGCCTGTTGCGCTCGCTGATGGAACGGCGGACGTCTACATATCTCAGGCCAAATACTGGAAACAATTTGCCGCGGACGTCCCCGAGGCGGAAGCGCTCACGATGGCGATCACACAGCGCCCAATCGAAAAGAACGCGCTGTCGGAGCCGGCTGCTGCACAGTCCTGGAAGCGCTTACCGACGCGATTTGTGTGGGGATCGCTGGACCGTAACATACCCGCCGCTCTGCACGCTTTCATGGCCAAGCGAGCGCATGCGCTCGAGGCGGTTGAGGTTCCCGGGTCCTCTCACGTCGTGATGATCTCTCATCCCGATGTTGTCGCCGACATGATCGACCGAGCAGCAAAGCAATAGTTGTCTGTGGGAGCACCACCATTATGGCCAGGGCACTTGAAGCAAAGATCGCTGTCGTCACCGGCGGAAGCACAGGAATCGGTCTCGCGATCGCTAAGCGTTTTACCGCCGAAGGCGCGAAAGTCGTAATCACAGGGCGGCGCGAAGCGGAGCTCAACGCAGCGATAGCTGAGATCGGCCCGGCCGCGTCCGGAATTGGCGCCGACGCTTCCAAGCTATCCGACCTGGATCACCTGATGGAAGAAGTGCGAGCCTCGCACGGTCGCATCGACGTGCTTGTTGCCAACGCCGGAGGCGGCGCGATGGCGCCGCTGGGGCATATCACCGAGGGCGACTTCGACAGGACCTTCGCAACCAACGTGAAGGGGGTCTTGTTCACGGTGCAGAAGGCTCTGCCGCTTCTGAGCGCTTCGGCCTCTGTTATCCTGACCGGGTCAACGACTTCCGTCGTCGGTAATCCAGCTTTCAGCGTCTACAGTGCGAGCAAGGCGGCGGTCCGCAACCTCGTCCGCAGCTGGATACTGGACCTGAAAGGCACTGGCATACGCGTGAACGTCTTGAGCCCGGGTCCAACGCGCACGCCGGGATTGCTCGGTCTGGTGGCGCCAGAAGAGCAGGAAGCGTTCCTCGCGACAATGGCTGAGAAGGTGCCCCTCGGACGGGTCGCTGATCCAGATGAAATCGGGAAGGCGGCGGTCTTCCTCGCTTCCGATGCCTCAAGTTTTGTGAACGGAGTAGAGTTGTTCGTTGATGGCGGAGAAGCGCAAGTTTGATTGAGGGGCTCTGTCCGCAGCGCAATTCATCGACGGCTCCCGTTTCCGCCGCGATGCAGTCACGATCAAGGAGAGCCCTCATGGAAGAGTTTGACTCTACTCGGACCCGTCAGCCTTGGGTTCATCTGCTTTGTTGCACCGCAATGACGTTGACCGCTGTTGCAAAGGCCGCGCCAACCGTGGCTGCAGGTACCCCATACGACGTAATCAACCGGGCAGCGGCCAGCTCTCCTATTACAGTTCACCGGTTGCGCGGCGGCGTCAGCATGCTTGAGGGGTCCGGCGGCAACATAGGAGTGCTGGTCGGCTCTGGCGGAAAACTGATGGTCGATTGCGGCATTTCAGTTTCGCAGCAGAAGATTCGCAAGGTTCTGAATGACTTGGGTCCCGGGCGCATCCGTTACGCAATCAACACCCATTGGCACTGGGACCACACCGACGGAAATGCTTGGGTTCGGCGCATGGGCGCCAATCTCATCGCTGATCAACACACAGGTCACCACTTGCAGCAGACACTGCGAATTGATGAATGGGGTCATACGTTTGCACCGGTCTCGCCGATCGCTCGCCCGAACGTTCTACTGAGAGGGGCCAAGTCGATTAATTTTGCGCGCGAAAGAGTTCGCATCCGACCCTACCATCCTGGACACACAGACGGCGACCTCTCCGTGAAGTTCGAGAAGGCAAATGTGCTGCAAACCGGAGATACCTTCTGGAACGGCATGTACCCGTTCATCGACTACGTCGCTGGTGGTAGCATCAACGGGGCAATCGCCGAGGCCCGAGCTAATTTGGAGATGAGTGACGCTGGCACTTTGGTGATACCGGGCCATGGCCCAGTAGGCGACCGCGCCGCCCTCGTTGAGTTTCGGGACATGCTAGTGGCAATCCGTGACAGGGTCGCAGATCTGAAACGCAAAGGATTGTCTCTACGCGCAGTACAGGCTGCTCGGCCCACTGCCCCGTACGACGACCGGTGGGGCAAGTCATTGATCGACGGGCAACTTTTTACGGCATTGGTCTACCGTGGAGTTTGAACGCGCACTGCGACCGGGGGTACGCGCACTGCGAGGCGCTGCTTCGGTTTGGTTGCGAGCCTCGCGGCTACAGCGGCGAACGCTCAGAACAGCGGATGTCCGTTAGGTGCAGGCCGATTCCGCGACTTTCGCGGCTTTGCTTGGAGCCGTGATTGGTGGAACGCTCTCGGTGCTTGCTTCTTGGCTTGCCCAGAGAGTTCAGGCGCGATCACAATGGCTGGTTCAGGAGATTAAGCAGCGAGAGAGTCTGTATAGCGAATTCATTGAAGCCGCGTCTTGCTGCTTCGCGGATGCGCTTCAAGCAACTGAGCCCGAAACCGCGCCGCTTGCAAAGCTCTACGCCCAATTAGGTCGAATGAGGCTGTTGTCTTCGGAATCCGTTGTTACCGAGGCAACTACGATCGTCCGCAAGATTCTTGACACTTATGCTGGTGCCAATCGTACCCAGAGGGAAGTGCGGGACCTTCTTTCGCATGAAACGATGAACCTTTTCTCCGCGTTCGCGACTGCCTCACGGCGAGAGCTGATCGAGCTTGAACCGCAGCGGCGCTCTATGCGGTAACGTGGGCAGGTGGGTACCGCCCGGTCTTCATCGTTGAGGCGTGGGGGCGCCCAGACGACCAAATGCTCAGTCTGTGCACGCTGCAGTTCAAATCCTGAGCAATCGCATGCGTCCGCCGCTGCGGTAGCCAGCCTTCGCTAAAGTCCGCTTTTGACCGCAGGGAGACGTTCATGCACTATCGACACCGAATTCCGTTCCGGGCCTCGCAGTTGATCCTGGCGTCTCTTCTGCTTGCGGAGCCTCACAGTGTTGCAGCGGCGCCAAGTGACGACTTCGCGGAGGCCATGCGATCGGCAAGCACGCGCATGCATCACGAAATGAATGTCACGTCCTCAACTGACCCAGACCGCGACTTTGCTACGAAAATGATCGCGCATCATCGCGGTGCCGTCGAGATGGCGCGGATTCAGCTGAAGTATGGGAGGGACGAGCAGCTTCGACGACTCGCGCAAGCGATCATCGTCGAGCAGATGCAGGAGATCGGGGCGATGCAGACAGTGCTTTCGAGGCTTGCATCACCACCGCAGCATCAAGGGTCCTCGGCAACTCACGAGCATTCGGAGGTCGCCCGTGCGAACCGCTAAGGCCTTATTAGTCGCGTTCGGCCTCACAGGAGCGGCCCACGCGCAGCAAGTGCCGAACGGGCAAGCCAATATTCCGGTAAGCAGCCGTGATCGGTTTTACACCGGAGACCAATTTTCGAACACCGTTTCCGTCATCGACCCGTCCACGAACAGCTTGGTAGGGCTCATTCGGCTCGGTGATCTCACGCCCGCCAACCTCAGCCCGCTCTATCGTGGCCAGCTGCTGGTCCATGGCATGGGTTTCTCGCCCGATCGAAAGACACTTGCAGCGGTGTCAATCGGATCGAACTCGGTCACTTTCATCGACACGGCGACTAACGCGGTGAAAGCCACCACCTACGTGGGCCGATCGCCACATGAGGCTTTCTTCCGGCCGGATGGTAAGGAGGTGTGGGTCAGCGTCCGTGGCGAGGACTATGTGGCCGTGCTGGACGGCCGCAGCTACCGCGAGATTGGGCGTATCAGGGTTCCAAATGGCCCGGGCATGACGATTTTCTCGCCGGATGGTCGCTACGGCTACGTTTGCTCAAGCTTCACGCCCGAGACAGTGGTGATCTCGACGAGCAGCAAGCGGATCGTCGGGCGAGTGAAGCAGGAAAGCCCCTTCTGCCCGAACATCGCCGCGACCCCCGATGGCCGGCAGGTGTGGCTGACCCTGAAAGACATTGGCCATGTCATGGTGTTCGACGGACGGCCCCCGTTTGAGGTTCTGAAGACGATCAACACCGGCCCCGTCACCAACCACGTAAACATCGTCAACAATGCAAATGGTCAGTTCGCCTATGTGACAGTCGCGACGGAAAATGTTGTGAAAATCTTCCGCACCAGCGACTTCACCCAGGTCGGAACGATCCCAGTCGGATCGGTTCCGCATGGCCTGTGGCCTTCTGGTGATGGCACTCGACTATATGTCGGGCTCGAGAATGGCGACGGCGTCGCTGCGATCGACACGCTGCAAAACAAGGTCATTGCTACCATCCCTATTGGCCAAGGACCGCAGGGTGTCGCCTATGTGGCCGGCGCAGTGCCGCGCGGTCCCGGAACAGCGAACCTGGTGCCGAGGGACGAGGCGGTCGGCAGCGTGCGGTTGATGCTGAAAGGAACCGGCAGCACACAGGTTACGCTTTTCAACCAAGGCCCGCTGCAGATGCTCCAAGCAGTGCCGAGCGGGCTGCAGCCGGGCGGCAAATATGTGATCGCACTCTCAAACCGCCCGGATGGGAGCGGACCGATAGAACCGCTGGCCGCGTTCTCGGCTAACCCGGCTGGCGCAGCCGTCGTCAATGCCGTTGGCCCGATTAGGCAGTTGGTGCAAGGCGGAGGGCCGGTATCCCGCCGCTACCTCGTCGTCGCATCAGGAACGGCGGCCGCGCCGGGGACCGTGGTGCAGGTGCAGCAGTCGGACTGATTGCGTCAGCGCCCTGCGGTTGCGCACGCCCTGGCCGACTTCGGGCGACTTGCCAGTGATTTTGCGGCGGCTGAACGGCACACGGGAACCTAGGTCGCGCAAATGTCCGCTGTGGGCGCTTAGCCGACCTCCCCTGCCCTATGTCCACTTCTGGCCGTCAGCGGACGGTCCGCTTACGTCTGCTTTCGACCCAAAGCGGACATTCAGTCTAAGAATTTTCCAGCGCGCACAACCTCGCGCTGATTTGCCGTATCTCCGTCCGGAGAAGTCTCTCACGGCGATCAATCGCTGCACGCAGCTTTTCGCGGGCCCTCGCCGCCGCCATCGCCTTCTCCAAATAGGGCAGGATAAATCGGACGGCGTCCAGGTCTTCCCCAGCGTACAGCGTGCCGTCTGGGCGTGATCCGATGAGGAGCCACGCGCCCGCTGAAGGGTCGTTGCCGATCGGCAGGCGGATCGGGAAAAGCGGATCGCAGGGGTCACGGCGCGGACGGTCGTTCCGTCCAATAAGCCATTCATGTGCCCAACGGCGCACTTTTCGAAGGTCAACCCCCGAAGCGCCCACGACCCTTCCATCGAGCAAGACCGCCGATCGCTTAGCATGGATTGCAAGATTGACGTCCGGCAGGACGGCTCTGCATAGGCTTTGGGGCGTGCTGGATCCCTGGCGTAAGAGAAGCTCCGGCATCGTCCGCTTAAGTTTCGCGAGGTCGGGCTGAAACCGATGTTCGGCCCATTCGCTGATGCGGCCGTGCAGGGGATTTAGCAGTACGGCCGCGACTGCTGCGGCCATTGCTCCGGAAATGCTGCCTATGCCCATTCCGAGGTATGACTGGCCGATATTTTCGATCACGGCCTCCGTCCCGCCAAATGTCGCCACCAATGCAATGGTGAGCGTTGCATAGGCCGCGGAGCGGCTGATGATGCTTTCGGCATCGAACAGCCGATAGCGGAGGAGGGAGATCATGAAGCCGAGGGCGACGATGACTACGCCCAGCTGAAACATCCCCTCCCAAAGCGCGGGCATCGCCGGAAGACGCGTCAGTCCTGCAGCTGCACCGCCGCGCGCGCATAGGATCAGGCCGATACCCGCGATGAGCCCGAAGGCCACCCACTTCAGCTGCTGTTTCAGCTCATAGTCCGCCGATCTGCGAAACCGAACGATGAGCGATCCAATGGCGCTTAGGACGCAGAGGATCGCGAAAGGAAGAAAGACGTGGGTAGGCAGCACGTGCAAAACTTCGCCGAAGCCAACAAGGAACACGGCGACACTGACTGCGGCAACCCATCGGGTCCAAGCGGGCAGCCATCGACCATCGGGAAACAGAAGCAAGGCGATGGCGAATAGGAGGAACCGGAACCGATCGAGCAACAACGCGAGCTCAGTGTTGGTGCCGAAGTCGAAACTGCTGGTGATCGTCCACGTCAGGAAAGCCAGAGCCAACAGGGCGGCCACCGGGTCGCGCTGCCGACGATAGAAGAGAATGGCCGCAACGCCGATGAGGGCAGCGGCCTTCACCATTCGCAATGCGAGGATGGCGGAGTGCGGCCCGCTATGAAACGGAGCCAAGGCGGAAACCAAAACCGCGCCGACGGCAAGGCCGCACCATGCCAGTCTGTATAACCAAAGAAGCCTCCCGCTGAGTTGCGGAAGGCTCCCTGGGCCGGACTGCTCCGACGCTTTCGTCATTGCATTCCGGCAGCGGTCGCCAAGCGATCCAGGTGAACCTCGGCATTGGAGAAGCTGCCGTCGACGCACCTTTGGCTACGGCTGCTGCGATTGACGTAATTCAGGACGGTGACGAGATCCCGGCGTGCAATCGGACGCGAAAGATCGAGGCAACGTGAAATCGTCTTCATGGCTGTTTCCTTGCTGCAGAGGCGATCGAAGAGGCGACTTCGCTCGCCATCTTGATCTGGGCGTCGCGGTCACTGAGCTGGTACCGGGCCGCTACGAAGTGGAAGTCCGTCCAGCTGATCCAGACAGACCCGTCATCATCCTGAGTGACGAGCATGCGCACTGGCCAGTCGAGACCGGCAACGGGGTTTGACTGAAGGAATTGAACGCCGAGCGGCGGATTGCCGAACAGCAGCAGGGTCGAGCGATTGATCGGCAGCTTGGCGCTCTCCCCGAGCTTCGTCTGGTCGATTTCGTCGAAGAAGCGGATGCCTTTCGCTGCGATACCCGCCTTGATCCGCGTGATGGTCTCTTCGAACCCGTAGTCGCTGCGCTGCCTGATCACTCCTTCGGCTGGAGCGGAAGCGACCGGAACGGCCGAGTGCGCGGGAGCCAGGATTGGAGAGAGGATGGTCGCCGGGCCAGCAAGCAACAACACGGCCAGGAACTTGGAATCTAGTTTCTTCGATCTGCGGCGCATTGCCAGCCTCCTTTCGAGTACCAGCGGATTGTCACCTTTCGCGGGGCTCAGCGGAAATCGTGATTGGGCATGATCTTCATGCGCCAGACGTATGGTCAGTAAGGCGTTCCATCGGTTCGCGCCTCGGCAAGCGCCCCGACGTACCAAAGGAACTCATCGAGAAAGCGGTTCATTGATCGCATCGTGATCTCGGCCGCCGCACCGTCTTCGCCGATCGTTTCCGCAATGCGAGGGATTGGCAGCACACTGGGGATGCTCGGCATCCCAAGCTCGGCGAGCGTCATCCGCAACTGCATCGCCGCCCGGACGCCGCCGAAGCCGCCGGCGGAGTAGCAGACGATTCCTGACGGCCGCCAAAAATACTCCTCGAGGAAATGGTCGAGCAGGTTCTTGAGCGCCGGCGGGATGCCATGATTGTATTCCGCGCTGACGACGAGAAAGCCGTCGACGCTTCTGTAAAGTTGGGCAAGCCGCTCGAGGTTGTCGGGCGCCTCTCCCTCTGCATGCTCCTTATACATGCGGTCCAGCAGAGGAAGTTGAAGTTCCAGTGGATCGACGACATGCACGTCGTGGCCGCGGTCTTTCAGCTCACGAACGACCATCTGGGCGGCCCGTGTACCCATGCGATCGCGCCGCACGGATCCGAGCAGCACGGCGATCGACCGCTTCGAGTTAGTGCGCTGCAGCATAAGGAAGCCTTTCAGTGAGCCGCGGGCGTCTCGACCATGCGGCCGCCGCTTGCCTCGTGGAGAATGAAGCCTTCGATCTCATCGACCGGCTGACGCCAAGGCGCCTTCTCCAGCGTCTTCATCGTATCGGCGTAGCCGGCCTCGCGACGGTGGCGGATGCCGCTGGCGCTGAAGTCGATATCCTTGCTGTGGTCCTCATAGTCGAGCGCGGGAGCGAGCAAGCGCACGACATGCATCCGTGTTAGGCAACCGTAGGAAGCCATCTCGCCGAACAGGTTGTCGCGCCGCTTTTCTTCCGGAACCATCTTGCTGAGCTCGGCGATCACGTGTCGCATCCGGTGCAGCTGACGCTGCCGCTTGATGTGTGCGGCCGCGCGGCTCGAATATTGCACGTCCTTCTGGCGGTTCATCACTTCCCACATGGTTTCGGGTTCGGGCCCGTGCGGGTTCCAGATATGAACCGCGAATACGACACCGCTGCGCCGCGGATTGTCGTCGAACACGACCTCGACTGGCGTGTTGGAGAGTATTCCGCCGTCCCAATAAAGCTCGCCGTCGATCCGCACTGGCGGGAAGCCCGGCGGAAGGGCCCCGGACGCCATGATGTGGTCGACCGACAGAGGCATGTCGCGGGAGTCGAAATATTTCATCTCCGCTGTACGCACGCAGGACGCGCCAACCGTGATGCGTGTGTCCCCGCTGTTGAGTTGGCCAACGTCGATCAGGTGTTCGAGCGTCCGTCGCAGCGGCGAAACGGAGTAATATCCCGCGGATTCAGCTCCAATGTTGTAATGCGGGCTCGCAAACGCGAGCGGGTTGGGGCTGAAGAACGACGGCACGCCACTTGTGATCGCAAGCATGTTGCGAGTGGCGGTGGCCAGCCAGGCCGGAAGACCGCCGGGAACGAACATGTCGTTCGTGACGCGCGACCAGAATTCGCGAAGCTTCTCGAGCCTGTCTTCGGGTTTGCTGCCGACGATGAGCGCCGCATTGATTGCGCCGATCGAGGTGCCGATCACCCATTGTGGAGCAATGCCAGCTTCATGCAGGGCTTCGTAGACGCCCACCTGATATGCCCCGAGTGCACCCCCTCCCTGCAGGACGAGCACGATCTGACCGAGTTGGGCAACCTCGCTGGCCAACGATTTCGTAGCCATCTCAATGCGCCGTCCAGCCGCCGTCGACGGGCAATGCCGCGCCGGTAATCGACCGGCCGCCCGGGCCGCATAGGAACACCGCCAGCGCGCCGAGCTCATCGACTTCCGCGAAGCGTTTGTTCGGCTGCGCAGCCAGCAGCACGTCGCGAATGACCTGCTCTCGCGTGATCCCGCGCGCCTTAGCGGTATCGCCGATCTGGTTCTCGACGAGCGGCGTCCAGACGTAGCCAGGGCAAATCGCGTTGCAGGTGACGTTATGCTCGGCGCCTTCGAGGGCTACAGTCTTGGTGAGCCCGATCACACCATGTTTTGCCGCCACGTAGGCGCTCTTGAACGGCGAAGCGACGAGCCCGTGGGCCGACGCGACGTTGACGATGCGTCCAAACCCATTCTCCTTCATCGACACGAAGGCCGCGCGCGTGGTGTACCAAGCGGCTGACAGGTTCAGCGCGATGATCGCCTCATATTTGTCAGGCGGGAAGCTCTCGATCGGGCTGACATGCTGGATGCCCGCATTGTTGACGAGGATGTCGACGTGCCCAAAGCCGACAATCGTCTGCTCAACCAAGCCAGCGGCATCGCTGCCGACCATCAGGTTCGCGTCGTTGTAAATCACGCGGCTGTGCGGATGAGCCTGTTCCAGCTCGGCGAGAACGCGATCGATCTCGTCGGGCTTGCCCAGACCATTGATCACGACGTCCGCACCCGCGTGTGCGAGCGCTCGCGCAATTCCGAGGCCGATGCCACTCGTCGATCCGGTGACGATGGCGACCTTACCGTCAAGCGATAGCGAGGTCTGCGATTGTTCCTGGACCTGCATGTCCATCACGGCACTCCTTGTTGAATGTGCCCTTAGGATGCTGACCGGCGCCATTTTGCGGAAATGCGTTTCGTGCATGGACTCCATGCTGCCTTGCGATTTTCGCTGAGGCGCCAGCTCCTCCATTTTGATGGTGCGTCGGGAAGGCCGGCTCCTCAGCCGATGACGCACGGGAATACAGAGGAAATCCCTCGCATCCTGCAGCCCGGCCTTCCTCGGCGGTCCAATTCAGACTGTTCAAGGAGACGGCAATGTTCAATCTCAAGATCAAGCTCGCAACGGTCGCTATTGCCGTTTCGGCGGTGGCGGGCTTCGCCGTCCCAGCGAACGCCAGCCAGTGCCCGAAGGCCGGAAGTAGCGAACTCGCCAACGCACCGACGATGCCGAAGGGCGTCACGGATACCGTGATCTCCTCCGTCGACCTCGGTCCGGAAATCGGGGTGGATGGACGCCAGCTCCGCACCCGTCGCCTCGTCGTTCAGCCAGGCGGCGTCGTCCCGCTGCATAGCCACAAGGATCGGCCGGCGCTGATCTACACGCTGAGCGGATCGATCACCGAATATAGCACGGCCTGCGCGGCTCCGATCGAGCACAAGGCCGGCGACATTAGCCGGGAAGCCGACGGCCTCAGCCACTATTGGGTCAATCACGGCAAGGTGCCGACGGTCCTGCTGTCGTCGGACGTCTATCACGGCAAGTAAATAACCCCGGCCGGCGCCCCGCTCCCCTCCGCCGGCCATTCCTGGCGTCCCGCCTCGCCCCGGGCGGGACGCCAATTCAAGAGAAAATCAAATGCTAGACATCGCTCCCCGCATAGACGTCGCCCAAGCACCGGGATTGTCATTGCGGCAATCGTTCCTGATCGCGGTCATCGGTTTCCTGACGCTCGTCGATCTGTTCGCGACGCAGGCAATCCTACCAAGCCTTGCGCACGTTTACGGTGTTGCTCCGTCGAAAATCGGCCTGGCCGCCAATGCGAGCACCTTGGGCATGGCGGTATCCGGTCTCCTGATGGGCGTCATCAGCGGGGCACTGGAGCGAAAGCGCGCCATCGCGTTGAGCCTCATGTTCCTGTCAGTGCCGACAGCTCTCCTCGCTTTCGCACCCAACTTGACGGTGTTCGCAATCCTGCGTGTGACTCAGGGCCTCTTCATGGCTGCAGCATTTACGCTGACGCTGGCGCATTTGGCCGAGCGCTGCGCCGTACGCACAGCGAATGCTCTCGCGGCATACGTTACCGGTGTGGTCGCGAGCAATCTTATCGGCCGCCTGACCGCCGCATTTGTGGCCAGCTTGGTTGGAGCGGAACAGAGTTTCCTGTTCTTCGCGCTACTAAACCTGGCCGGTGCGGCTTTGGTAAGCCTGGCGCTTCACCAAAATGCACCCCAGCCAATGGCGCGTGTCGGGCGTTTCTGGGCTCCCTGGTTCGAACAGCTTGCAGATCCGGCTCTCCGCAGGACCTTTGCGATAGGCTTCCTGATCTTGTTCGGGTTCATCGGCGTCTTCACCTACGTCGGCTTTGTCCTGATGCGGCCCCCGCACGCGCTTTCGATGACAGCGCTTGGCCTAGTTTTCCTGGTGTTCTTGCCGTCCATGATCACAACGCCTCTCGCAGGCGCGGTGGTTCGCGCCACCGGACCTGGCACGGCCTCAGCCGCCAGCCTCGTAGTCGCGCTCCTCGGGCTCGCCCTGATGCTCGTGCCGAGCCTCGTCTCGATCATTCTAGGCATGACTTTCGTAGGGATAGGCACGTTCTTTGCCCAAGCCGTCGCAACGGGTCATGTCGGGCGCATCGCGCGAAATCATAAGGCGGCCGCCAGTGGCCTCTACCTCTCGGCTTACTATTGCGGAGGCCTCGCGGGGGCGGCCGTCATCGGGATCCTCTTTGACGGCTACGGTTGGTCCGCAGCCATCGGAGGTGTCTTCATTGCTTTAGCGGGTGCAGCGATTCTGGGGGTCGGGCTGCGTCAAAGGAGTTCCAATGAGTGATCGTTACCGCCGCGGCATCGACATCGCCGAGCGGCTCGCCGCGGACAAGCTCGCCCATTTCGTGAAGAGCGGCGTCGCAGAAGTCGCGCCGGACTTTGCTCGCATGGTCATCGAATTTGCGTTCGGCGACATTTATGCGCGCGACGGCCTCGACCTGCGAACCCGCGAGTTGATCGCGATAGCTGCACTTGCAGCCAGTGGGACGGCTGGCCCCCAATTACGGGTACACGTGGAGTCGGCCGGAAGCGCAGGCATCAGCAAGCCCGAAATTGTCGAGGTCTTGATGCAGATCGCACTGTACGCCGGCTTCCCCGCGGCGCTGAATGCCCTAGCCGAATGCCACGACCTTCTCACCGACGACGATTGTGTCGCCGGTGGAGCTTGCCGGTAGCCTGCTGTCCGGCCAGGGGAACCGGCGCGCTTCCTGAACGAATGCGCCGACGGCCGGCGAATGCGGCCTTCCACGGACGGTTGCCAGATAGACGGTGCGATAGAAGCTAGGATCGACCAACGGGCGAACGGCAAGGTCCGGGTAAGTGACGCTGAACTCGGGGAAGAAGCCGAGTCCAAGCCCGGCTTTGATCATCCCCTGGACCCAGTCGTCGCGAGGCGAGCTGAACACCTGGCGCAAGAAGACGCCGCGGCCGTTCAGCTCCTTGCGGACCGGTTCGAACACCTCGCAATTGGACCGGCTGACGTACGGCTCCTTGTCCAGCTCGGCCGCGGGGATTTCGTCGAACATCAGGAGCCGGTGGTCTGGCGGTAACACGATCACGAACCGTTCTTCGAAAATCGGAAGCTGATGGAGGGATCCTGGCAGTTCGTCCGGCACACCGACAACGGCGACTTCCAGCTCACCTTTCTCGAGCATCTCGATCATCTCGGGCGCGCCCGCGTCTACGACCTGCACCTCTACATCTGGGTGAGCCGCCTGAAACCGGACCAGGAGGTCGGACATCAGGGAAGGTCCGATCGTGCACATCGTTCCGATGGTCAGCGTAACGCGCTCAAGGCGCTTGGCCGCACGTGCCTGATCGCGGGCTGCGCGAGCGCTTTCCTCCACCGTCTCCAGATAGGGAAGCATCATCCGTCCAAGCTCGGACAGGTGGGTGTTGCCGCGCTCGCGGTGGAACAGCGGTCCTCCGAGCTCATGTTCAAGCTGTTGGATCGCCCGCGTCAATGCTGGCTGACTGACGTTGCACTGCTCCGCCGCGCGCGTGAAGTTGAGCGTCCCCGCAAGCGCCACAAAATACCGGACTTGCTGCATTTCCATAGGCAGTTCCCGAGCGGCCGACGGCGGCACATGCCTTACACCGCCGAAACGAACTAGACCACAAGCTCATGCGCACCGCGCATCGAACCGATGCGCTCTCGGTCTGCGACGCATGAGCCGTCATCCACGAGAATAGCCGCGGACCTGAGGCGATTCTTTTCGTCGAGGCCCAGAGAAGGAGACGAAATCCAATGAAGATTGGCACAATTGCTATCGCGAGCGCCGCCGCGGCGCTCGTTTCAACCGTAGCCGTCGCAAGCCCCGTCAAGCCGCAGCCGGGCAAGGACAAATGCTACGGCATCTCGCTTGCCGGCAAAAACGACTGCGCGGCCGGTGCGGGCACGACCTGCGCCGGTACCTCCAAGAAGAACTACGCCGGGAACGCCTGGAAATATGTCGCCAAGGGTACTTGCGCGAGCATCAAGACGCCCAAGGGCAACGGCTCCCTGACTCCGATCGGACGGTGACGCCATGACCCCCACCGCCGGAATCGGCTTCAAGCCCCAGCATTTTCACGAGGCCCTCGCCTCTCCGGCGGTGGGGCTTTGGTTCGAGGTACATGCCGAAAACTACATGGTCGCCGGCGGTCCTCGCCTGGCGATCCTCGAAGCAATCCGAAGGGTGCGTCCAGTGTCGCTGCATGGCGTCGGAATGTCCCTCGCGGGTGCCGATGATCCTGATCCCGAACATCTGGCGTCTCTGAAACAACTGGTCGACCGGTTCGAGCCAGCGCTCGTGTCGGAGCACCTCGCCTGGTCGCGTCTCGACGGCCGGTGCTTTCCCGATCTGCTTCCGGTCCCGCGCACGAATGAGGTTTTGGCGCGGTGCGCAGCCAACATCGGTCGCGTACAGGATGCGCTCCAGCGCCAGATCCTGATCGAAAATCCCACTCATTATCTCGCGCTTCGCGACCACAGCTGGAGTGAGACGAGCTTCCTTGCCGAGCTCGCTCGCCGCAGCGGCTGCGGACTGCTCATCGACGTGAACAACGTCGTGGTCGGCGCGCATAATACGGGCTTCAAAGCCTCGGAATGGCTCGACGCGATTCCCGCCAATCGTGTCGGCGAAATCCATCTCGCGGGCCATTCACTCGATGCGGAAGGCACGTTGCTCATCGACAGTCACGACGAGCCCGTGAGCGAGCCCGTCTGGACTCTCTACGAAGAGTTCGTTGAGCGCATCGGTCCGCGCCCGACACTGATCGAACGGGACGGCAATGTCCCAGCCTTTGCCGAGCTCATGAATGAGCGCCGGCGCGCGCAGGGCCTGCTCGTCGAAGACATCTCCCTTGCCGCCTGATCTCGCATCCTTTCAGCGGCAATTCGTCATTGCGCTCGATAGGCCCGCGCACGGCGCGATGGCGGTCTATCGAAACACGGTGATCCACGGCGCGGTCGAGGCCCTCCGCTCAAACTACCCCGTCGTCGAGCAGATCGTCGGCCCGGAAATGTTCGATCATATTGCCGTCGATTTCGTGTCGACCTGTCCGCCACGGTCGCCCATCCTCGCGCTTTATGGCGCCGAGTTCGCGGATTGGTTGCGCCACCAGAACTGGATTGCCGATCTTCCGTACCTCGCCGATGTCGCAAGAGTAGAGCGCCTGCACCTGACATGCCTGTTCGCTCCGGATGCGGGCGAACATCCCGTTGGTGGAGATTTCGCCCTTCGCTTGCATCCCGCCGTCCGCTTCGCCTGGCTGTCGACACCCGCAATGAGCATCTGGCTCGCGCATCAGCAGCCAAACGTTCCGGAGATTGCGCCGGAATGGAAAGGTGAAGGTACGCTCTTCACTCGGCCGGAGCCTTTCACGACTCACGCGGTCATCACGGGAAAAGCTGCGCATCGGCTCCTTGCGGGACTGCGTCTAGGCGAAAGTCTCGGCGCCAGCATCGCGGCTGCGGCCGCGCTCTTCCCGCGAGAAGATTGCACCGCCGTCTTTGCATCACTCGTCAAACTGGGCGTGTTCGCCGCCCCTCCCAAAGAAAGGTACTGAACATGGCTACTCGCAGCGAAGCGCCACTCTGGCGCGCTCCCTACGACCTATTCGCTTCGTCCGCCGCGAAGTTACTGCCGCCCTCGCTGCTTCTGCTCGTTCAGCGCCTCGGAACAGCGGCGGTGTTCTTCATGTCGGGACGAACGAAAGTGGATGGCTTTCTGACCGTCAACGATACGGCGTTTGAGCTCTTTCGAACGGATTACGCCCTGCCATTCGTAAAGCCCGAAATCGCGGCTTATGCAGCCACGTACAGCGAGCACTTCTTCCCATTACTGCTCGTAATCGGCCTGTTTACCCGCGTGGCCGCTACCGCATTGTTGGTCATGACGCTGGTTATCGAGATCTTCGTATATCCCGACGCCTGGCCGACGCACTTGAGCTGGGCGGGAGTGATGCTCCCCTTGATCGCGCTGGGCGGCGGAAATCTCTCGCTGGACAGGGCCTTGAGGATACCTTGAGGCGTCGTGGTGCTAATGTCTGCTTTCGACCCATTGCGGACATTATTGAAACGGGCGGAAGACCTGCGCTTTATGGCGGGAAAGTTCAAAACGCGTCAGGAATGAACAAGAGGGAGCCAGCACTGGCTCTGTAATTCGGGACCCTCACGAGAGGAGCCCGTAATGTCTCTCAAATTTGTGAAGCGAAGCATCCCTGTTCTGTTTGGATGTGCAGCTGTGACAGCTTTCGCCGAACCGCCCAAAGAAACGCCGCTGAGCATGGTGAACGCACTTCACACGGCCTTTGGTGAACATCACGCGCGAGCCGTCCATACCAAGGGTGTCATCTTAGAAGGGACATTCACGCCTGCGATCGAAGCCCGTTCGATTGTAAAGGCACCCGTATTTGCCGGAGGCCCCCTTCCGGTCGTTGCGAGGTTCTCACTCTTTGCAGGGGTGCCAGATCTGCCGGACAACGACGATGGTGCCTCTCCAGCTGGGTTCGCTATCAAGATCAAGGCACCCGATGGCGACGACTTCGACATCGAAGCCAACCAGCATAGGGACTTCATCGTTGCGACGTTCGACGAGTTTGCGGTTTTCCTGCGGTCATTAGCAGCGAGCCGAGCGTCCACCACGCATCCGAATCCGACTGAGCAGTTTCTCGCTACACACCCCCATGCGAAGGAGTTCCTCGAGACCCGTACGTACCCGGCGTCATACGCAACTGCCACCTACTTCGGGATCAACTCCGAGAAGTTCACAAATGCGAAGGGCCAATCGAAATTCATACGGTACCGCTTCGTGCCGCACGAGGCCGAGAAGTATCTCAGTCCGCCAGAGCGCAAATCGATGAGCGCAAACTATCTGCAAGATGAGATCACGCAGCGTGTGCGTCAAAAGGCCATCGCCTTTGACCTAATCGCTCAACTCTCGGGACCGGGCGACAAGATTGAAGACCCTTCGGTTGCCTGGCCCGACAGTCGCCCCACAGTGAAGCTCGGCACCGTTACCCTGACGAAGCTGCCCGCGGATCCAGACAAGGCGCAACGTGAGTTGCTCTTCTTGCCAGGCCAATCACATCCCGGAGTGGAGCCTGCTGACCCAATGCTGGTCATGCGCAATACGGCGTATCCAATCTCGCTAGGACAGCGCCAGTAGGGCAAAAAGCCGTATTGGCGGACTCCGGCGTGTCATAGTACCGGTGTATCCCTCACCCAATGCGGGGCGAGTGGATGCAAGACGAGCTATTTTACCCGGAAGCGGCCACTGGCAAGGCTTATGGGACGGATTTTGCGCAGCGGTTCTGGCTGGACTCCCAAAAGGCTTATGTGTCTCGGAGTCTTACTGCCGGCGTTCTTGCAGTTACGCAGATCCGAAGCCCGTTCCCCACGCCTCAGCCGAGCGCATCGATACCATATGACGAGGCTCATCTCGTCACGTTGATGGTGGAGAACTGCGCGGATCACGAGCTTTGGCAGGACGGGCGCGCCGTTGATACGCCCGGATTCCGCGGCGGATCGACGGTGCTATTCGACCTCCGAAGGGACCCCGTGAACTTCACCAGGAACGCGCATCATTCGCTTCACTTCTATATTCCGAACTCCGTCTTCACCGATCTGGCCGAACGGACTGGCACGACATTCGACGGTGAGCTCAAGTTTCGTTTCGCAAACCCCTATGATGATCCCGTTGTGCGCCACCTCGGCCGCGCGGCGCTCGCGATGCTCGACCAGGATGGCAGCCCATTTGCGCTTGACTGTCTGATGCAATCGCTGGCCGCACATACGCTACACCAATACGGTCACGGCAAGCCTGCGCTACCGCCCACGGCTCGTGGACTGCCACGTAAGCTGTTGCGCTTGGCACAGGAGGCAATGGAGGAGCGCCTTGCGGGCAATCTGACGGTGACCGAGTTGGCAGACTTATGTGGTCTGTCTCCCTCTCACTTCTCACGCGCTTTCAAGCAAGCGACTGGGTTCAGTCCTCATCGGTGGATGCAGACACGTAGGATTGAACGGGCCAAGGCTCTTTTGCTCGAGAAAACGGCCAGTCTGGCGGAGATTGCCCTAGCCTGCGGTTTTGCCGACCAAAGCCACTTCACAAGATCATTCTCTCGCGAGGTTGGCGACCCACCCATGCGGTGGCTCAACAACCTTTAGCTAAGGTCCGCTTTCGACCCATTGCGGACATTGGTTCCGAGACCTCGGCATGAACATCCGACTCATCAACAGGAACTAACTGGATTGGGCCCCGGCGCGGCGGGGCTTGTCGCGCCCAAGCTCAGTGATGAGTAGGAGCGCGTGAAATGGCCACTTTCAACGGCACGAGCTCTTCGGACCTGATTAAAGGCACCTCGCTCGCAGACACGATCTTCGGCAATGCCGGAAATGACTCCCTCTACGGTCTGGGCGGAAACGACATCATCTTTGGCGGGACGGGAAACGACTATTTGTCGGGCGGCGACGGTGACGACACGTTGACGCCCGGGAGCGGAGTCAACGACCTGCGTGGAGGGGCGGGTAACGACACATTCGTGATGAGCGCCCGAATGACAACGAGCGGTTTCAGCGACGACCTCGTCTACGACATGATGAACGGCGACAAGGTCGACGTCTCCGCCTGGGGTATCAGCGACTTCAGCCAGATCCGCGCCGTATTGGGGGTCGACTATTATGGCGCCGCCATCAATGCCTACTACAACGGGCAGGATCACTTGCTCAGTTTCTTGAATGTCGCACCATCGCAGTTCGAGGCGACCGACTTCATCTATTCCAATGCAGCAGGCGGAACGCAGAACGGGACGGCCAACGGCGACATGCTGTTTGGTTCCCGCGGAGACGACGTCCTCAACGGTGGGTTCGGGAACGACACCCTGCTTGGCGGGATCGGCAACGACACGATCAACGGCGGCGCGAACTGCGATTGCATCGTGGGCGGTGCCGGAAGGGACGTATTGGCGGGCGGCAGTGGATACGATTCCTTCGACTTTCAGGCGGAATCCGATTCCGCCTTCGGCGCCTCGCATGACGTCATCGCCGACTTCCAGCCGGGCATCGACCTGATCAATCTATGCAGCGTCGACGCCAACACGCTCATCTCCGGAAATCAGGCATTCAGCTGGAGGGGGACCAGCGCCTTCAGCGCGGCTGGCCAGCTTCGGTACGTCCAGTCAAACGGCGTGACGACGATCTACGGGAACACCGATGCAGATTCGACGCCCGAGTTCCAGATTGAGCTGACAGGAACGCTCACGCTGCATTCTTCGGACCTTGTTCTCTAAGAACGCACGGCGGTTGATGTCTTCTTTCGACCCATTGCGGACGTTACGAAACGTCGTCAGTCTAGACATGTGGAGCAGGCCAGCGAACAGAGCAAAGTGGAAGGCATAGGCTGTGCTTGGACGGTGCTGGCTGTAAACGCCGTCGTGATGGGCCTCACCGCCGCTAGTTTCGTGCGGGGTCCATATTCGAGCAGCGAACAGGAACTCTGGTATCGATACGGCTCCTTAGCCTTTCTGTTGGGTGGAGCGGCCCTACCGGCAGTCGCTTTATTAAAGGCGCGCCGCTCAAGCTGGGTCGTCATTTTCGTCACAGTGTGGATGCTCTCGCTCCTTCTTGCCTTCGCGTGGTTCGTCATGAGATCGGGCGGCGGCGTTTGACGAGACCGAGCCAACGTCCGCTTTCCACCCATTGCGACATTAAGCCGCCGGCTAAGCTGCGCAGATGATAATCGGAACTCTTGCTTCGATTAGCGCTGCATTGGTGGCGAGCTCGCCGCAGAGATTTGAGCCACCGCCACCGGTTCTCATCAACCCGACAGGTGAGTTTCCCCCGGCCTACGATCCAGAGTTTCGAAAGATGTATGAGGTCCTTTGCCGAGATGGTGACCAAAGCTACTGTTACTTTTTAGCGGGGTATCTCAGGTTTGGGATCGGCGGACCTAAGGACCCCCAACGTGCGGAAACGCTCTTCGAAGGAGCATGCCGTGCGGGCTACGCCAAGGCATACAAAGAGGTGAAGCGCTAACGGCTTTCCACCTATTGCAGAATCACGAACTCCTAGCTGAAACGGTGAAACTCGTAGTCTGCGAGTTCATGGGGACGCCACCTCTCATGATAAGCGCGCAGCTCTTGCCTGACCGCTTGGCCGCTCGCTCCAGGCAACTCAGGCAGCTTGCCGGTAAGTTCGTCCTCGTCAGCCCAGCCCCAAACCGCCATACGCTTCACATAGATTTGAGCGCCTGTCGTTCGATCGGCTTCGCTCAGGATCTGCCGTAAGCAAATGCCAGACACAAATAACAAGCCTTCGGGCTCTCGAAGTGCCTCAGTGACTTGGGAGATGCGCACGGCGCCAACGTACTGTCTTCGATCATGAGTGAGGGCCGCGTCGAGGTCGTACGACTTGCCGTGAACCAATTCCGCGAGAGTTGCTCCCAGCGTAGTCTTGCCCACGCCAGTCCAACCATCGATCCCTATGATCGCTGGCTCTTTGAAACGCTCGGCGAGCGTTTGGGCTAGGGCCTCGGGGTCTGTGAAAATGATCGCCACAGACCAACATGCGCGAAGCGCCCTAATGTCCGCAATGGGTGGAAAGCGGACAGCGTTGGCTTATAGGCTACCGCTATCCCGTGCTCGTGATTTCGAGCCGCTATTAAGTGTACAAATCTATGTCCGAAGTCTCTGCCGACATGGTCGTTCTGATTAACGTATTCACGGTTGAACCAGCCGACCAGCAGAAACTTATCGAACTTCTGACTCGTGCCACCGAAGGATCGGTCAATCGGGCACCAGGCTTCATTTCGTCGACGCTCCATCGAAGCCTCGATGGAAAGAAGGTCGTCATGTACGCGCGGTGGCGCAGCATCGAGGCGTACAATGCGATGCGCTCGGCCCAAGGCCCACGGACGTTCCTGCAAGAGGCCTTGGCTATCGCCACGTTCGAGCCCGGCATCTACGAAATCGTACGGGCGTTCGGACCCCTTCACGAAGAGATTTAGCCGCCGCTTTCGCGAGCAAGATCCGACTCTCATTCCTGTCGGGTATGTCCGCATCGACCAATACTTTCGACATCCAATACGATCCGGAAGTCTCACCGCAACAATGCAGCTAAGGTCTGCTTTGGGTGGAAAGCGGACGTTAGCCTCGACCGAGCCGTATCATGCGAATGCCAAGCACGATTGTCCAAATCGGGTAAACGACACGACCGAATAGTGTCCCAACACCCATGAAGATGTGCGCTATGAGATTGGGCGTTGTCAGGGATTGCGCGTCGATCTCGGCGTTTGTGAGGGGCCGTGTGAACACCTCAGGAGCAACGAACAAGCCGTAGATGACGAAACCAATGCCTACGAGGAGTAACCCCAGTCCCGCGACCCTGCCCGTCCAGACGATTGCGCGGGGAAATCGCTCGTCATCCTTTTTGTTGATGAGCAACAACCAGACGCCGACGAGGCCGATTGGAGCCATATACAACATGTCGGCAACGCTACCCGTCAAAAGCAGTCCAGCCGCGAGCGCGAGCGTGATTTGAGCAACGAGGCCGGTCCACAGCGCGAGGCGCTCGCCAGTGGCTGCTCCCCGATGCAAGCCAATGACGACGGGCACCATCACCAATGCCTGCAAAACTACAGCCACGTTCTGCCAAGCAAAGAGGCTCGTTTCCCGACGCATTGTGTCTGAAGCGGGCGTCGGAGCCGCAAGGGCGGCGATAAGTAAACCGACCGCTAGAACGCCGATAACGCCCGCGAGAAGCGCCAATGCGCCAGTTCGACCAGTAGCCGCTTTGTCCATGATGCCCCCCCCCGGCGCGAGGGAGCTTAGGGCTGGCTCGTTATGTCCGCAATGGGTCGAAAGCGGACATTACGGCCTCGCTGAACAGACAGCCGCTTTCGGGGCGACTGACCGAGCCACCGAACGACCGCTAAGGGCGCATTTCAGACATAGGGCTGCGCCTCGAAAGGTCCCCGCCCCTCACTGATTGGAAATCAGTGGCTCAACCAACATCTTCCATCGTTGATCTCCGGAATTATCCGAGGAAGGTACCGAACAAGGTATCACCGGCTGCGGACGCTGCCTCAACTCGGTCAGCTTGCCCGAACATCCGACTGCTAATCGGACGCCCGCCAGTTCGAATCAGACCCTGGGAGCCATCTTTTCAACGACTGAGCGACGATCCAGAACGGCCCAATTCGGGCCTGGGTAACGCTCTGGGTAACACTAAATTTTTCTGCTCCGCGCCTTTGGCAATTTGCTTGCGCGTCGCGGAAGTGGCCCGTTATTCAAAGCGAGCCGGTTGAGGCGTTCGCCTGACGGAGCAACCCGTCAGTCCACCGCTTCCGTCTCAACCGGCTAGCCAGCGTCACAGCGATTGTCGCGCCGCGCCGACCACCGTCGAAAAGTGGTAAGCCCATTTTCATCGGGCGGAATCGCCCAAACAAGAGACTGATGACGACTTATCCACCGATTATCGTTTAAGCCTTTGAATCGGTTAGACGTTTTTTCATCAAGATTATGAGGTCAGTCAAACGGGCGGCAGGACGACAATCCGGGCCTGTTTTATCCCGCATCGGAGACACGGAAAGCGGCGCGACAAGCCCCGTAAATCGACGAGGCCTAGGCCCTTTAAAGCCGCGCCAGCGCTCAAGGTTCGCGTCGATCCACAATGCGTGCGTTCGACCTGGGCACAATTGAAGCGGATCAAATCTCCGGTTGTGCGAACATGCTTGGTCAACATTCCAGCCCGATATACTTAGCGGAACAATTGGGGAACATTCTTTCCCGCCTAAACTCTTACTTGCCTCACTTCCTGATCGGGGTTGTTATCACTTCGCGCTTCGTGGCTATGCGTCCGATAAGGAGGCGCGCGCGCGGTCGCGGAACGGTTCCATCCGAGGGGTCGGCCCAAAGTTTCGTGCCGCTATCATCAATTGTTTCGCGAACCGGGGTGATCACGGTAGCGTCCGCGATCACGCCGGCGGGCCGGGTTTTGTCGCTGCCCGCCCGCCAAATGAATACCCTGTCGCCGGGTGCAATCTCATTGAAGTAGCGGCTAACCAGCCACTCCGTTTCGACCGGCTTGCCCGCTAGATACGCGTCAATGTCGAACCGCGTCGGGTTCGCCTGAAAAATCCAAGTCGACGGCAACGTTTCCCCCTAAATTGCTTCCGCCGCTAATTACTGATGAGACTGGTTCAGAAGGTTGGCTTTTTGGGTTTCGAACTCCTGTTGAGTCAGGACGCCCCGGTCCCTCAGGGCCGCAAGTTTCTCTAGTTCATCAGCTACCGAAACAGTTGAGGACGTCGCGATCGCTGAGTCATTGGCTTGCGGGTTGGCGGCGGGAAGCATTTTAGCTGCCTTAGCGCATCCCATCGCCGTAAAATCATACTCTTTGCCGTCGCCAATCTCGACATAGATCGGAACGGCCTCGTCGTTCAAAACGACGACGAAGGATGACGAGCCAGCATAACCGCCCATGCGATTGCGAGCGTTGACAAGGCCGCACGTCCAAATGCCCGTTATGCGCTTTTGAAGAACTGGCTTCCAATAGCCATTCAGGAAGCCAAATGGCCATTCGAACTGGGCGGAATCCGGATCGACTAAACGACGCCGAACCGCTGTTTCCGCCGCTTTACGAAACTGTCGTTCTTTGTCGGCTGCCGCCTTTGCGAAATCTATCGTCGCTGGGACGCCCACGTTAAGCGCGAAAGGCTTCTTAAGTTCGGCGGCCGCTTTGGCCCGAAGCTCCTGACATGCCGAGTTACAGGACGGATCGGCAGCCGTTTCCTGAGCCTGCGCAGGCGACCAAATTGCGATCCCAAAAGCGAATGACCATACGCTCGGTAAACGCATGCCGTGACACTCCCCCATCCGAGCCGCAACAGGAGAGTTATCCGGTCGTCGTGTGTCAAGTCCGTCGCTAAGTTCCGAGGTCCGTGATCGCCGCCGCGTAAGTTCCTTTCCTGAAGCGAGGCCGCATTTCACCGCAAGTCGACGCGGAGGCGGAAGGATATTCCTGCTGATTACATCCGCGCGAGAAACCGCGTCGGACGGTCCTCCAGGAGCCCCGAAAACGGCGCTACAAGGCCGCGCAGCGACAAAAACGCCCTGATCAGCCAACTACGCAGTGGCGCCTTACAGGCGGCGCAGAACGGGCTAGCGGGCACGAGCTTCCGCCGGACCTGCCTGAAATTGCATGACGAAGGAAAAAATCTGTGCGTGGCAGCGGTGTCGGTACATTGCAGGCGAGCCAGCAGACTTTTGGCTACCCCCCGTCTGAACAGAAGGAGAAACGCCTCAACGGTACCTTTTCATGCGGTCAATGTTCAGGTCGCACTCGTAGGCTAACAGAGCATCCCCGAATAGCCGCGGTGTCTCAGGCACATCAATCCAAGGCAGAATCAATCTGCAGCCCGAGTGCTGTCTACTTCGGCGTCCGACGGTTGGTCGCAAGGACGGGCAACCCAGTTTCCGGAGCGCGTTGCTGAACGAGCGGGGAGTGCCTGGCTTCACTCCTCGCGATTTCGCTGCGTCAGTCCAGTGATTCCACAATCCGCCTGCTCGTGCTGATGCACCGTCCCCGAACTCGAGGTGCTCTGCCGCCCAATACGCGAACTCAAGTGGATCAGGCTTTTCTCTCTTCAAATTCCTTGATTCCTTCCGAGATTTCAGAGTGGAACGGAGAGTTACGGCGGATTTTGACGCAACATGGCCGGCGTCCACGCGCGTGCGCCTCCGCGCCGTGCGGACCCGCGTCACATGCAGGCGCGCACACGCGAGAGAGCCAACAGAATTGGCGCTGAATCCGCCGTAACCCTCCGTTGAGCCTTCATCATTCCCGCTCCCGAGCGCCGATACGCGCATCGATCCAGTCGCTGATCTCATGCTCGACCCAGGCGACCGCCCGGAGTCCAATTTTGACTGACTTCGGAAAGCTCTCGTCGGCATAGATTGCAGACCGCGAGAGCCCGGTGCGCGCCTTCACGGTCTCTAACCGCAACAACTTCGTCATAGGTCGCCTCCAACAAATCAAGACGACACCGGAAATTAAGCAGCCTTTTTGGACGGTCGAGTAGATTAACTTTCAGGGGTTTTTCTTCGGGTCCCGTGGTGAGCCGTCTGCTAGCTTTCGACGGAGTTCACGGCGTGCCTTTTTGACCCCATTAAAAGCAATGCCTTTCGCCTCGCCCGTCTGACGTAGTTCTTCGAGTGCGCTTTCTATTGCGGCCTCTTCATTTTGACCGCGACGGATCTCGATCTCGGCATGTCGCGCTGCCCTTCGATAGAGCATTGCCTTGCGTGCATCTGTGCGCGGGCGACCTCCGCGGCGTTTGCGAGGTCCAACGGTTAGCTGAATGGCGGTCTCACCATCTTCGGCCAACGTTTGATCGAGCGTCGTGAGAACGAGGAACAATTCGAAAACCGCGTCGCCGGACTCACCCGGCCAATTCCAACTTAGGTCGTGCAAAGTTGAGGCGGCGGCCTCCAGATATTCGCGCAGGTCGTTGGCGTCCCCGTTCTCGCCGATTTCAAGCCACCTCCGAACCTGAGGACCTTGGCGCTCGCTAGCCCTTGCCATTGGGCCTCTTCGCAGTGCCCAAGATCCGGGAGATTTCCGTCGCCCACTTGCTCAAAGCATCCCGCTTTTCATCCGTGAAGTGGTGCCTCTGATACACGCCTACGATCCCTGCGCGACTCCCGCTGACGTGGTTCAAAACGGCTTCAGTAACTTCCAGCCGCACACCGAGACGCTGCATTCCAGTCGCGCCAGTTCTGCGAAGATCGTGCATCGTAAAGCGTTCAACAGGTCGCCCCAGTTCATTATGAACAAATTCTCGTACTCGCGCCCACGACTTGGAAAATCCGCTGGGTCCGTGCTCCGCGCGACCACGGGCCGGAAACAGCTTCCCATCCTTTCGCTTGCCGATGAGCGATTTGACCGCTGCGAGTGCCGCTGGCGATAGTGGAACGATGTGGGTTACGCCGTTCTTCGCCCGGTTGCCTGGAATAGCCCAAGTCGCGTTGTCGGGATCGAATTCAGTGACATCGGCGCTGAAGACTTCGTCTCGTCGTTGCAACGTGAGCATGAGCAACTTGATTCCGGAAGCGAATGGTTCGGGTTCCTGGGCCGCCGCATTCCACACCGCTATGATCTCATCGTCGGAGAGCACCCGATCGCGGGCGGGCGGCTTCGGCGGTTTCCACGCGTCACGGCACGGATTTGAGTCGAGGCGGTCGAGCCTTGGCATGGCCCACGAGTAGAATGCGCTGAGTTGCGCCCCAACTGCTCGTGCCATCGTGGGCGCCGAAATACCGTCGATTAGTCGCGTGATATCGGCTCTCGTGACGCTGTCCGCCAGTCGACCGCCGATCTCAGGAATTACGTATTTCTCAAAAATGCGCTTTACTTCACCGAGGCTGCGAAGGTTCGACTTGGCCCTCTTGTAGTCCTCGAACAGGGTTTTGATGGTGCCGGCTGTTTGCGCCCTCTTCTGTCCGCTTCCTCGCGCGTGGGGCTCCGCACCCGCTTCAATATCGCTAATCAACGCCCGGGCCTTTTTTCGGGCATCGGACAGCGTAAATCGCCTCTCGTGATAGCGGTCCAAGGTGAGGTTGCGTGCTCGGCCCCCCACCCTCTTTCGAAGAATGAAGGTCTTGGTACCACTTGAGCCTACACGCAGCCTCAGGCCCGGCACCAGCGCATCTGCATACTCAACTTGACCAGACTGAGGCGGCTTCAAGCCCTTTATTTTGGCATCGGTTAGGCCAGCAACTGCGACCACCTTAGACTCTTTCAGCGGGTTCTAGCCGCGTTACCTTAGGTAACGCCTGGGGCTGGATACCCCCGGACCTCGCGGGATCACATGACCATCAAAAACGGCTGATTCGCAAGCTTTTTCGGTCCAGTAAAATCCGAAGAAATTCGCCGAATAATTTCTCTTAATCAGCGGGTCCTAGGTTCGAGCCCTAGTGCGTCCACCACTTCCGTAGGCATGCGGCGTCCGTGAACAGCCGTCGGAACCGCAGCCCGCGTCACCGATTTCTCATAGAATGCCTACTGGCAAAATAGGTGTGCTCACCTTCCATCGGTCGATCAACTATGGCTCATACTGGCAAGCCCGGTGCCTGATCGAGGGCCTGACTACACGCGGATACGACGTCGAGTTGCTCGACCATGATTGCGCCCAGGTCCGTACGGCTGAATGGCGGTGCGCGCTGCAGCCTGAACTCCCGCGGCGGACACCGCGTCAATTCATCAAGAGCTATGCCGTCAAGGCGCGAAAGTTCGAGGGGGCGGTCAGCTCACTGCCGCTCTCTCGCCACTTCTCCCTGCACGAGCCCAGGCAATCGAGCGAATATGACGCAATCGTCGTCGGTAGCGACGAGGTCTGGAACTTCCGCCATCCCTGGTTCGGCAGCCAGGCGATCTTCTTCGGCGACGGACTGCAGGCTGGGCGGCTAGTCTCCTACGCGGCGAGCTTCGGCAGCCATGGCGCTACAGACGGTATCCACCCTGATTGGGCCCGGAAGTTGGATCGCTTTTCGACCATCGCGGTCCGCGATGAGAATAGCCGACACCTCATACGCAATGGCGTCGGCCGTGAGCCAGCACTCGTGCTCGACCCGTGCCTGCAGTTTCCTCGAGCTGCGAAAGACGAGCAGCACGAGGGATCTCCCTACGCCGTCGTTTACGGCCACAGCTTCCCGAGCTGGCTCAGGCGCCGGATTCGCCGCTGGGCGGACGATGATGGCCTGCGCCTGGTCAGCGTCGGCTATCTCAACGATTGGGCTGACGACCAGCAGGTTACCGCCGGCCCGCTGGAATTTGCGACGATGATGGCCAGCGCTCGAGCGGTCATCACGAATTTCTTCCACGGATGCGTATTTGCGATTCTCAACGGCAAGCCGTGGGTCAGCAGTCCGAGTGCATACCGCTCGATCAAGATTCCCGACCTCGCTTCCCTTCTCGGCGTTCAATCGCGGCTGATCGACGAAGGCACACCGCAAGGCGCGGTTGACGAACTCCTTCGAAGCCCGATGCAGCCGCAAGTCGGGAGGAGGATCGACGAACTGCGGGCACAATCGAACGCGTATCTCGATGCAGCGCTTCCCTGATCCGCGAGGCGAGGCGGCTCAGCCGCTGTACAGCCCGGCGCAGATCGTTCGCTCGGGTCTCTGCGTTGGTTGCGGATCTTGCGCGGCGGCGCATCGATCCGCCCGAATGATGTGGGACCGCGATGGTTTTCTCAAGCCGATGGGCCCTCGCGATTGGTACGAGGCGCCGTCAGAATATCTGACCCATCACTGCCCGATGTCGCCAGGCTCCATTGATGAGGACCGGATTGGCGAGGAGCGCCTTCCCCTCTCTGTGGCTCAGGATCCTTCGATTGGCAGGTTTGAAGCCGCTTATGTCGGCCACGCGGAAGACGGCAGCTTCCGATCGCGCGGCAGCTCTGGCGGTCTTACAGGCTGGGTCGCCGCGGAGCTTCTTCGGACAGGCGCCGTAGACGGCGTTGCACATGTGGTTCCATCGGATCCGCAGGTCAGCGGACGGTTCTTCGAATATCGCGTCTCGCGGTCGCTGGATGAAATCGGTGAAGGGGCGAAGTCGCGCTATTATCCCGTCGAGCTTTCGAGCGTGCTGCGCGAAATGCGGGCGACGCCAGGCCGATACGCCATCGTCGGCGTGCCCTGCTTTATCAAGGCGATCCAGCTTCTGCGCCGCGCGGACCCGCTGATCCGCGACCGCATCACCCACACGCTTGGCCTATTCTGCGGCCATCAGAAGAGCGCCGCGATGGTCGAAAGCTTCGCTTGGCAGCTGAAGCGCGAGATCGCCGAAGTTCGCGCACTCGACTATCGGATCAAGGACGAAACTCGCCCGGCCAATTGGTACCGCGCCCATCTCGACCTGACCGACGACAGTAGCGAGGAGCGGGATTGGTGGCACCTCGCCGACGGCGACTGGGGTGCCGGGTTCTTTCAAAATCCAGCATGCGACTGGTGTGACGATGTGGTCGGGGAAACAGCTGACATTTCGTTCGGCGATGCTTGGGTCGAACCCTATTCATCCGATGGGCGAGGCACCAACGTGGTCATCGCTCGCACACTAGAAATGAAACATCTCCTTGAGAGCGCTATTCCTGAAGGGCGCTTGGCACTCGAACTCGTCGACGCCGACTTCGTTGCGAAGACACAGGCTGCCGGGCTCCGGCACAGGAGGGAGGGCCTCGCATACCGGCTGTCGTGGCGCCGGTGGGGGATCCTTCCGTTCAAGCGTGTCGCGCCCTCGCGAGACCTGCCGGCCCGTCGGAAGATCATCTACCTCCTGCGCTACAACATCGCACAGTGGAGCATCCCCATGTTGCGCCTCGCAAGGCGCATGAAGGCTCCGATCATCTATCTTGTTTGGGCGCGTACCATCTTAGGCATTTACCAGGCCTTTGCTTGGTCGCGCGGCACACTCGGCAAGGTCGTCGATCGCCTGATCCCGCAGCCCTGATTCGTAGAGCGTGTCGATCACGCGGGCAGTTTCCCGCAGCCCGCTTGTGCTACCGCTGAACCGCTCTCCCCGGGCAAGCTTGTGGAGCCAATCCACTGCGGCCCTGCCGGCCCAGTCATCCGGCGGCGACGCAATTTGAGTGCGGGTCGTGCCTCTCATCTGAAAGGCTGAGAAGTCGAAGAATGATCCGCCCTGGTTGATCATGTTCAAGCCACTCGAGGTGCCGAAAATCTCCGCTCCGATCACTGCCTCTTGCCCTGCATTGAGGTTCCACGAGCAGGCCAGACGCACGGTCACGCCGTTCGCGAGTATCAAGTCCGCGGCCGCATAGTCTTCAACCTCGTGCGTTCGGGCGGCCCGCCCCTCACGAAGGAGGGTGGCGCGAGCGTCGAGAACCTCCGGAAAATCGAACAGCCAGAGTGCAAGGTCGATGAGGTGAACGCCGAGATCGATGAGGCAGCCACCGCCGGAAAGTTTCCGGTCCCAGAACCAGCCGGCACCTGGGCCGTACGCATTGTGGAACGTCAAATCTGCGGCGAAGGGACGCCCGAGCGCATCGAGCCGATCGCGGATCGCCTGCATGGCCGAGGTGTGGCGGTAGGAAAGATCGACCCCAAGCAGCCGCTCCGCGCGCTGAGCCGCAGCTAGGACCGCCTCGACTTCCGCCGCTGTCCGCCCCAGCGGCTTTTGGCAAAAGACCGACGCCCCCGCTTCGAAGGCAACAATGCACTGCTCGGCATGCATGGCGCTCGGCGTGGCGATCACCACCCCATCGGGTTCGCGTGCTAGCAGGTCCTCGAACGAGCCGACGATTTGAGCGTCCGGCGCAAGCTCCAGCGCTCCCGCAGCCATTTCCGGATTGGGATCACAGATCGCAATTGCCTTCGCCTCCCCGGTCCCAAGCATCGCTTCCATGCGATTGCGGCCGATCCATCCGGTCCCGAGAAAGCCAAGCGTGACCATCAGGCTGGGACGACGACGGCCTTGACGAACTTGCCAGGGCGATCCCGCGTGGCGTTCAGCGCCTCGTCGAGGCGGTCGAGTGGGTAGCGATGGGTGATCAGCAACTTTGGATCGATCAGGCCGGTCTCGATCGCCGCGACTGCTTCCCGCATTCCCTGGAGCGACACGGCCGGATCGCGCTCGTGCGCATTGACGACGTCGAAGCCGCGCCAGTTCCACAGCTGCATGTTGACCTGCCGCGGGCCGTCCTGGTGATAGCCCGCGATGACGAGCCGGCCGCCTTCCCGCGTAAGCTCGGCAGCGAGATCGAGCGGCCATTGCTTGCCGACGCATTCGATGACGCGATCGCAAAACACTCCGTCGGTCAGCTCCCGCACTCGCTCGATGATCCGCCAGTGATCGTCCATCGGAATGGCGTGGATCGGGCCAATCAGGCGCGCGAGGTCGAGCGATTCCTGCCGCCGTGAGATGGCGATCACCCGCGCGCCGGCGTTGAAGGCAAGACTGACGAGGATAGATCCGAGGAACCCAACGCCGATAATTCCGACGGTTTGGCCTGGTTGGATGTCGCTGCGGCGGAAGATGTTCATCGCGCAGCCGAAGGGCTCGAGCGGGAGATCGAGCAGTCGCATGCTCTCCGGTAGCTTCACGACGTTTACGGCGTCGGCGATGTCGTATTCCGCATAGGCCTTGCCGCTCAGCGCGCCGACCCGGTCGCCGACCTGAACGGCAGTTACTCCCGGGCCGACCGCGTCGACGACCCCCCAGCCTTCATGGCCGAGCGCACCGGGCTCCGTCGGAAACTGCATCCATTCAGGGCCTTCCCAAGGCGTAAGGTTGGACGCGCATACGCCCGAACCTTCCAGCCGGATGCGGACTTGGCCCGGCCCAGGCTCTGGCAGGGGCACATCCTCAATCTTCATCTTGCCTGCGCCCGTCAGGACTGCGGCGCGCATCGTTACTTCGGTCATCTATTCTGCCGCGGCGATAAGGTCGGCCTGAGCTGGCACCGCCGCCGCTTCCTCCATGTAATTCTCGAGCTCTGCAGCCCGGTGGCTGGAAGTGTGCTTCGCAAGCACGTTCGAACGCGCCGCACGTCCGATGGCGGACGCATCTGCAGCCGAAGACAATCGCGCAATCACCTCGTCCGGGCGGTTGGCTAGAATGATTTCGCGTTCCGGCCAGAACATTTGATCGATCCCAGGCCACACATCCGAGATTACCGGCGTTGCGCACGCCGCAGCCTCGAACAGGCGCACCGATGGCGACCAGCCCGCGGCAATCATGTCAGCACGCGTGACGTTCAGGGTGAAGCGAGACGCGTTGTAGAATTCGGAATGAGCCGCTGGTGGGAGATGGTCGATGCGTTGGACATTGGCCGGCCAATCGATGCTGTCGGGATATTGCGGACCGGCGACACAGAATCGGAGCTGCGGTAGTCGGCGCGCAGGCTCGATAAGAAGTTTCTCGACCGTCGGTTGCCGGTCGTCGCTGTAGGTGCCGAGATAGGTGAGATCCCACTCCTTCGGGACGTCGACGGGCTGGTAAGTCTCAGCGTCGACCGAACAATAAAGTGCGCGCGCCTGCGGCGAGCCATATTGACCTTCGATCCTCTCCAGCGTCGGTCCGCCGGTAAAGGACAGGTACAGGTCGTAACCCGGGATCACATCGGGCGAGAGATATTCGAAGTCCTGTCGTTCGAGCTTCGCCAGCGTAACCGGCGTGTCGATATCGTAGAATGCCGTGACCCCGCGCGCGACGCGCTGGACATAGCGGCCGACCTCGACACCATCCGGAACATAGGAACCGACGATGACCGCGTCCGCCCGGCGGATTTCGCCGCGCCAATGCTCGAGCTCGTCGACCGTCCGATAGAATTTTAGGCGGCAATAATCCGGATCGGCGATGTCACGATTGTCGCGATACCAGGGAACATCTCGCTCCAGGAACAGAATGTCGTGCCCACGTGCTGCGAACGACTTGAGCAGTGCCCGGAAAGTCGTCGCGTGGCCGTTGCCCCACGATGAGGAAAGACTGAGTCCAAGAACGACGAGCTTCACGCCGCCACCTCTTCCATTCGGCTCGCCATTTGCTGGCGAAGCAGCGCGTCGACCTGCGCGCCTCGGTGCGCATATGTGTGCTCGGCAAGCACGCGCCTCAGCGCTGCTTCGCCGATCGCGCGGGCTCGATCAGGGGTGAGATTGCGCACGTGCTCGATCACATCCTGGCCATCGCGGGCAACGAGCACCTCCTGGTCGGGTTCGAGGAATTGCTCGATCCCCTCCCACGCGTCGGTGATCAGGCAGGCCGCGGCACCGGCTGCTTCGAACACGCGCGTTGCCGGCGAGAAGCCGATATTCGCCATGCTGTCCCTGGCGATGTTGAGCACCGCGAGCGGCGTACAATTGAATGCATTGTGCTCGTGCGTGAACACGTGGCCGAGATGCCGAACATTCTTCGGAAGCGCCTTTGTTTCCCAGCCATTGCCGCCGATCAGGAATTGCCGGTTGGGCAGCGCGGCCGCGGGCTCGAGGAAGAAATGCTCGACCCGCGCTTCGCGGTCGGGGAGCCTGTTGCCCAGGAACGACAGGTCGGCCGTGAAGCGCGGATCGCGTTCGACGGGATGATGAGTTTCCGGGTCGAGCGCATTGTACACGGGCACGCATTCGGCAGCGCCGAATTCCAGATAGCGGTCCACCACTGGCGGGCCGCCGCCATAAGTCAGGACGAGATCAAGCAACGGGAGCGCGCGGCGCACGGGATGATCCGAAGACAGGCGCATCTCGTCCAACGTCGCTGCAGCATCGACATCCCAGAAGATTTTCAGCGCATGCGGCGAAGCATGCTCGATGATCCCCTCGATCAGTTCGTCGTCAAAGACCCCTACTCCGCTGGCTTTCACGACGATGTCCGCTTCCCGCGCTTTCGCAAGCACGGACCGCAATCCTTCCTGCGTGGCAGGGTAAACAACCGAGCGCGCCCAAGGCGGCGGCTCCATGTCGCGATGCTGTTGTCGCTCGTAGGCGTCGGGCTCGTAGAAGGTGATGTCGTAGCCGCGGCTCGCGAGATCCCGGAGCAGTCCGCGATAGTAAGTCGCAGCGCCGTTCCACCAGGACGACAGCAGGCTGGATCCGTAAAATGCGATATTCACGCCGCAGTCTCCAGGGCGGGCGCGCGCAGATGTTCGACGATGTTCAGCAGTTCCTCCACGCGGTGAGCACAGGTGTGGCGGTTGGCGATGGTCTCCCGACCGTTCCGGACGAGTTCGGCGCGCATGTCCGGGTCGTTGGACAGGTCCCGCAGCGCGCGACACATTTCCGCGGCGCTGTGAACCATCAGGAAATCGTCGCCGATGTGGAATAGATTCTCCGAATCCTGCCATGGCGCCGAGACCAGTGGGATGCCGCACGCCAGTGCTTCGAAGACGCGAATCGTCGGAATTCCGGGCAGCGTCTCGGTATAGAAGCGGCGTGGCACGTGGACCGTCGCCAAGTGCTTCGCGAAGACGTCCGGCGCCGAAGCATTGGCTAGCCAGCCGCGATAGGCCGCTCCATATCGCTGCAGCGTTCGTTGCGCTTCCGCGGGATAGCGCACGCCGTATATGCTGAGCGGCAACTCGGTGTCTTGCGCAGGCTTCAGCAGGTACTCGACCAGCTCCTCGCTGCGCTCGCCGTCACCCCAATTGCCAATCCAGACGAGGCCTTCGCGCTCCTGCTCCACCTGCGGTGGATGGAAGCGACGCGTGTCCGCGGCTTCGTGCCAGATGAAAACGCGATCCCCCCATCCCCATCGCTCGTACACGCGCGCCAGTGTCGCGCCGAACGCGAGTACGCCGTCGTACGCATCGAGGTCGTAAGCGCGCATTTCATGCTGGTTGGAAACCGCGCGGTGGTGCGTGTCATGGAACAACAAAGTGAAACGCCCACCGCGCTTACGCACACGACCCACCGCCGCAACCAACTCCGGATCATTCCATTCGTGAACGATGACGAGGTCCGCGCCTGCTGCATGAGCAGCACCTTCTTCCGCCCGCGAATAGCTGCGCGAGCTGAGTTCCGGATAGTTCGCATGATAGGGGGCGAGCCCAGCGTCGCCATGGTCCTTCAGCAGGTTGGATAGGCTCCAGGCGCCTTCCGGCTCGAACACACGGACGTCATGGCCGAGTGCGACCAGCTCGCTCAGGACCCCTCGCAGGAAATGAGCATTGCCGTGGTTCCAGCAAGACCGCAGCGAGTGCGTGAAATAGACGATCTTCATGCGGCACCCGCCAGTGCCGGGCGTGCAAGCTGCGGCCTCCCAACACGCGCATACATCTCGGCCATGCCGCGCGCCATGCGTTCGGGCGTGTAGAATTGCGCACGTGCTCGGGCGAGTTGGCCGAGCTGCTGCCGCTCGTCCGGATCCTCGAGAAGATCCTGGATCGCAGCAGCGAACGCCGCATCGTCTCGCGCGGCGACGAAAATGGCCGCTCCGCTCCACATTTCGCGATGGGTGGCAATGTCGGACAACACGAGCGCACACCCGGCGTGCGCTGCCTCCAGAACGGAAAGTCCGAATGGTTCGTACAGGGCCGCAGATGCGAAAATCGGCCGCGTGCCGAGCAGCCCCGCGAGGCGCGTCGCACTGACTTCGCCCAGACTGCGCATGTGGCACAGCTCGATGCTTGAGCCGTTCGGACCAAATTGTGCTCCTGCCGCCTGGAACGGGACCTTCAGTCGCGCAGCCGCGGCATCGAGCGTGGCAACATTCTTGCCCTCGTCCCACAAACGGCTTGCGGTGAGCACGAAGTCGCCTTGGGGCATTGCCGCCGCGAAGGTCGGGCGGCGTCCGTTATGTACCGCCGTCACGGGCGCATCCACGTCGTAGAGGCGTGCCGTCTCGGCCGCGAAAGCGATGCTCGGTGCGACAATCGCGGAGGCTCGATCGAGGCCGCGTTCGACGAGATCACGCCGCCAGACGAATTCGGTCGGCAAGGATCCGCCCTTCACCGCCGCCCACCAGCTCGCCACGCAACTATGCTGCACGGCGACGCACGGCTGACTGAAATCGGCCTCGGCAAGGAGTGCAGCGCTGCAGGTCTGCACGATGTCGATGGCCTCGCGGTCAGCGACGGCTGACAGCGCAATGCCTGCAGCCTTGATCTGGGCTGGGTCTGCTTCGATCCATTCCAGCGGAAGGCCGGTGTCGATCAACTTGAAGTCACTTGCCGCCTCGCGCTGTTGTTCGCTGGGGGAAGGACCCATCACGGCAAGCACTGTCTCGATCCCGAGTGGCCGGAGCGCGCCCGCCAGCTCCAGGCTGTAGACCCACACGCCTCCGACAGCATCGGTGATGAGCAGCAACCTCATTGCGCAGCACTCGCAAGACGCGGTTCGGAGTCGAGCACTAGGCCACGGTCGGCCGCGAGCCACTCGGCCAAGCGGGCAACGCCATCGCGCCACGACCGAGGCCGCGGCAGGCCGAGTGCGCTCTGCGCCGCGTTGGTATCGGAGACGAACCAGCGCTGATCGCCCTGCCGCCACTCTTCGAAGCGAAGCTCAACTTCGTGGCCTGTGACGTCGCGCATCTCATCGGTAAGTTCGAGCAGGCTGACGGCGTTCGAAGGACCTCCGCCCAGGTTGAAGGCCCGCCCCGCCACGCTGTCGATGTTTCGGAGCGCCGCGACGTAGGCGTTCACGGCGTCGTGCACGTCGAGGATGTCGCGGACCTGTCGGCCGTCGCCGTAGATGGTAATCGGCTCACCATCGAGCGCGCGAATAAGGAAGTGAGCGACCCAGCCCTGATCCTCGGTACCCATCTGCCTCTGGCCGTAGATGCAGCTCATGCGGAACACGGCGGTCGGGACATCGAAGCTGCGCGCGTAGTCGAGCACATATTGGTCGGCCGCGCCTTTCGAGCAGCCGTACGGGGTGTGGAAGTCGAGGCTGCGGCTTTCACTGATGCCACGTCGGGCAAGCAGCCCTTCGGGTTCGTAACGCTCGTCCGTCGCGACAAACGGAAGATCGCCGAGATCGCCGTAGACCTTGTTGGTGGATGCGAAGATCACCGGCACCGGCTCACGACGCGTTCGCACAGCGTCGAGCAGGTTGACGGTTCCGCGAACGTTGATGTCAAAATCCTCGCGAGGATCGCCAAGGCTGGTCGTGACCGCCACCTGCGCAGCGAAGTGGAACGCCGCCTTCACGTCCGCCGCGGCGCGGACCACCTCATCCTCGTCGCGGATATCGCCGATGATCGATGTGATCCGCTGGCCATGCCGTTCCCGCAACCAGGCCAAGTTGCGCTCAACCCCAGGCCGGGAGAGCGCATCGTAGACGATGATTTCATTGCCCTCGCCCGCCAGCCGGTCGGCGAGGTTGCTGCCGATGAATCCCGCGCCACCCGTGATCAGAATCGGGCGATCGTCCGTCCGCCGCCTCATGCCACGAGACCCTTGGCTTCGAGCTCCGCCCGCGCTTCATCGACACGGTCGGTTGCCGTCTGACCCGCGACCCATTCAGCAAGCTCGGCAAGACCCTCGTCGAAATCCTTATAGGCGCGGAAGCCGAGTCTATCTGCCGCCTTGCTGCCGTCGCAAAAGCAGTGCCGAATGTCGCCGATCCGCGCCTTCTCGACGATTTCCGGCTCGATGTCATTCCGGTTGAGCGCCCTCGCGATCGACCGTGCGACGTCGGTTACGCTGCGATCGACGCCGGATCCGATGTTGAAGACTTCGCCTGTTGCGTCGGGATGTACGAGCGCTTCGCAAAAGGCGCGAGCCACATCGCTCACATGAACGAAGTCGCGGCGCTGCTCGCCATCTTCGAAAATGAGTGGGCGCTGCCCGTTCGATAGCCGCGAAGAGAAGATGGCGAGAACGCCGGTGTACGGATTCGAAAGGGCCTGGCCCGGTCCGTAGACGTTGAACAGTCGCAGGCAGGCGCCTTCCATGCCATAGGCCTGCGTCATGATCAGCGTCTGCCGCTCCTGCACATATTTGCCGAGCGCGTAGATCGAGGCGAGGCTCGGCTGCTTCCATTCCGGCGTCGCCATGGGGACCAAGGGACGTTCGCGATCATCCACCGGATCCCAGCTTTCTGAGTCTGAAGTGCGCGGCTTCCGTTCGGCATTCTGCACGACGTTGCCATCCGCATCTTCGTAGAGCCCCTCTCCGTAGATGCTCATGGACGAAGCAGTGACGACACGGCGCACCGGATGATCGATCAACGCTTCAAAGAGGACTGCGGAGCCGGTCTCGTTAACGGACGTGTAGCGCTCCACCGCATACATCGACTGGCCGACACCGACTTCGGCAGCGAGATGGATAACGCTGTCGACGCCCTTCAAAGCGTGGGTGACAATGTCCTTGTTGCGGATGTCGCCGACAATCAGGTCGGCGTCGTCAGCCAAGTCGTCCGGCCGCTCGCGATCGCCGTGAACCTGCTCGATCAAGCTGTCGAGGACCCGGACGCGGTTGCCGCGCCGAAGAAGTTCCTTGGTCACTGCGCGCCCGATGAAGCCGGCGCCGCCTGTTACTAAGACTGTCTCCCCCAACTTCTTACCCTTTCCATGGCTGATGAGACGCTGCCGAGGACGACAACGGGTGTTGTTCGGTGACGGAGCTGAAGATCAATTGATCCTGTTTTACGAAATAACTGTTGTATTTACTTCAAACTGATCCATGTTAGTTAAGTATTGTCGATGCTTCTTCTTCATCAACCAAAGTAAAGCAGCTTTGTTCCCGACCCGGTTCGTTACATATATCAATCAACCGAGGATTCCTGCCGAGTAGAACAGCAGTAATCATTGTTCAGCAGGGGGAGTAATGCTGTTTTGTACCGAAGCACGCGACTTTCATTTGCAGCGAGCTTGGCCTCGCCAAGGCGAAAGCAGCAGTAAGCGATGCGATAGAAGTCGAGCAGTTCACGATCGATCTGGCGGCCGGCGGCATGCTCGGTTGCTTCGGCCAGCCGCTCGGTTTCCAGTGTCGTCAGCTCGAACTCGACGACGGCACCCGAGACGTCCCAAGCGATGTCCTGGCAACCGATCAGGTCGTGAGCGCAATGGTGATCGAGCGCGTCGCTCTTCAGCAACGGGCCATCGGGCAGGCGAAGCCATTCCTGGCGGTCCAGACGATTGTCGGTGCGAACGCGAACAATGCGGCGTGAGAGTGCATCAAGCTTGGGTTTCCAGGCGTCGAGCGCGGCTGATGCCTCCTCACCAAAAGCCAGCGACAGGTTACGCGCGCACATCTCTAGCAACAGGCGAAGGTCGGCCCCATCGCGAGCGCTTGCAGGAAACAACCGCGCGCGGGCGCCAAGATACGTCGATATTTCATCCATCGGCTTTGCGTCCGGCGCGAGCCCGCGCGCATCATTGCACCAGCGCTCAACGAGAAAGCCGTGAACCAGGTCGACCGGCTCGGAGACGAAGCCGGCACTGTGAAGCGCGCGCGCCATCGCAAGCTTGCGCTCGCCGATGGCTCCAAGTCCGGCGAATTCGATCAGAACGGGTTCGCCTTCGATCTTACCAAGGAATTTCGGGCGTTCGCCTGGAGATCCGGTCGAAAATTCCTCAAGTGGACTGAAGCGCTTGCGCAAGAAGCTCGCGTCGAGCTGTGCAGCAAGTCGCTGCGCCCGCCCCCAACGGCGACGATGCGCTGCGCTCGCCTTGGGGCCGAGATCGCCATCGTGGCTGGGGAGAAATGCAATCCGATCGAGCGGTACTCCCCGGGCCTCCAGCGCATCGGCCACCGCTCCGAACGAGCTTCCCGAGAGTCCCGGACCCTCGTCCACAATCACGTAATGAGCACCTGATTCGACCGCCTGAGGCAGTTCCACTTTCCGGTCGAAAGGGTCTCCGAAGGGACGAACCGTCAGTGGTAAGGGCGCATCCAACGCGGCGGCTACGATCGCTCCAAGCGTCGTTCCGATACTCCGGATTCCGATCACGCGCGGTGGACCGGACAAATGAAGCTTGCGAGCCGCTTCGATGTAGGCCTCCGGATAGACCGCGTAGAATGCGAAGCCTTCGGGCTCGCGGATGTTCACCTCACCAGGAAAGCTGTCCGAGGGCACCAGAGGCAGACTGCCGATCTCGGCATAATCGCTTTCCCATGAGCGCAGGACGGCCTCGGCGAGCGCATAAAGGAAGCCGCTCATCGCACCCGCTGGTACACCCGCATCAGCGACGCCCTGCAGCAATTGGCCGCCCTCGATGAGCGCACCGACGAGCTTTGCATGGCGAACAAGACCGGCTTGCATCGCAGCAACGCGCACCAGCTGTTCGCTTAGAGCGGCCAGCCGTTTCCCTGGATCTACCGTCTCAACACGGTCGCCATAGACGAGCACGCTCAGCCGTTCTCAAGATGGCGGTAAGCGACGCAGCCGAACGCGTGATAGTCCGGTGCCGCAACGCCACGCGCCGCCAGCCAGGCGGCCCAGCCCTCATATTGCGACCGGCTCGGCGACACAGCTTCTCTCGCATCCTTCGCTCGAAGCAATGCATCGAGCGGATCCCATCCCTGGTCAACCATCGCGCACAGCGCCAAAAGAGGTGAGCGCCCGATCCCGTGCTGGCAATGGATCAGCACCTTCTCGCCTCGGCGAACGCGCTCCGAAACAAATGCCACTCCCTCGTCGAGCATCGCCGCGCTCGCCGGCTCGAGATCGGGAGTCGGGAGGTGAAGCATCTCAATGCCGGCTTCACGCAAAGCGCGCTCTTCGTCGCGATCCTCTTCGCGAAGGTCGACGACGGCAGCAATTCCATGCTGCTGCGCCAGAGACGCGGCCTGCTCCATCGGGAAGCAGGCTCCCACGGCAATATGCTCGGTGATCCAATGAAAGTCCGGAACATCGTGGATTTCGTCGACGCTCACAGCATCTTCTTCTTCATCAACGCTATCATATGTTAGTATTACGCTCGGTTTTACTGTTGTTTTGCCGAATATTACTGTTGTTTGGGTCCTAGTTTATGGAACAACAAAGCTTCACAACTGTTCCGCGCATCATATGATCTTTCATTCCCAGCCCGAACCGATCGGCAGATGAGCGCAGCAGAAGCAAAGCTGCGGGCGGTGCCCCGTGACGACCTAGAGGGCCGCATCGCAGCGCTCGGACCGTGGTTCCACAACATCGATCTGGATGGCGTCTGGACCGCGCCGGATCATTTCCTCGGGGATTATCCTGGCGCGAAGTTCCGGCGTTTCGCACCGCACCTGCCTGCGGATCTTTCGGGCAAGAGCGTGCTCGATATCGGCTGCAACGCCGGCTTCTATTCAATCGAGATGAAGCGCCGCGGAGCCGAGCGCGTCCTCGGGATCGACAGCGACGACCGCTATCTCGCTCAGGCGCAGCTCGCGAGCGAGACCTTGGGCTTTGAGGACATCGAATTTGCGAAGCTGGACGTCTACGACGTGGGTGCGATCGGCGAGCGTTTCGACCTCGTGATCTTCATGGGGGTGCTCTACCACCTGCGTCATCCTCTCCTCGCGCTCGACCTCATTCGCGAACATGTTGCGGGCGACATGCTGCTGTTCCAATCGATGCAGCGAGGCTCGAAAAACGTCCTTCCGCTGGAGCATGATTATGAATTCAAGGAGAGCGATCTGTTCTTCGAGAGCGGCTATCCCAAGCTGCACTTTGTCGAGAATTGCTATTCAGGCGACTGGACCAACTGGTGGGTGCCGAACCGCGCCTGCACCGAGGCCATGCTTCGTTCGGCCGGCTTCGCCATCGACCAGCAGATCGAAGAGGAAGTCTACCTTTGCAGCATAGCTGATCGGCCATTTGCAAAGCACGGACCGGCGGTCGTCTATCCGGCCAGGGAGCCGCGCTCATGATCGAAGCGGCGATGATCTGGAACGAGCCCAACAACAAGTCGCACTGGGATCCGGAGATCGACCCTGAATGGTCAATGTTCGCCGACATGGCGATCCAGGCATCCGACGCCATTCATGCCGCCAATCCCGATGTGAAGCGCGTGCTTGGCGGCATGTCGCCGATCGACCCCTTTTGGGTAGAGCGGATGAAGAACAACGGCGTCATCGATGCCGTCGATGTCGTCGCGCTGCACGGCTTTCCGCTCGACTGGAACCTTTGGCCTATCAGCGAATGGCCCCAGCGCATCGCGGATATCGAAGCGGTGATCCCCGGCAAGGAGCTGTGGGTGACCGAGGTCGGCGTCGGCAGCTTCGGCGCCGAGGAAGTGCAGCAGCTCGGTGTCAACCGGACCGCTGAGTTGCTGCTCGGCCGAGTGCCGCGCGTGTTCTGGTATTCGTTGTTCGACCTGCCGCGCACGTGGGAAGCGACGACGCGGCACAAGGAGGCCGAAGGCTCTTCCTACTACCGCCACTTCTACATGGGCCTGATTAAGGAGGACGGCACGCCCAAACTCGGGCTCGAAGAATTCCGCAAATACACGCCCGAGATGGGCATCATGCAGTGGTTCCACTGGCATGATCACCGGCTCGACGACGCAGTGCGCTGGCTGAAGGACCTCGGGGTCACGCACCTGCGCACCGGCCTGTCTTGGTGGGACAGCTATCGCGAAGGCTGGGAGGATTGGTTCGACCAGCAGATGGAAGCGCTTGAGCCGTTCAATACCACCGTCACTTTCTGCTTCACGCCTGACCACCTCGGCATCCAGCCGCACCACACCAGCCCGCCGCGAGATCCGGCGATGTTCGCCGATTTCTGCGGGCGCATGATCGAGCGTTACGCGCCCCGGTCCTCACTGAGAGTCGCCGCCGAATGAGCCTTCACGATCCCAAGCGCACAGACATCAACGTTGCCATAGTCGGCGTCGGCAATTGCGCGAGTTCGCTGGTTCAGGGGATCGCACATTATTCCAACGGCGGCGCGAACGAGCAGATCGGTCTCTCGCACTGGAACCTGGGCGGGTATCGTCCCAAGGACCTCAAGATCGTTGCTGCCTGGGACATCGACCGACGCAAGGTCGGCCGTGACGTTTCGGAGGCGATCTTCGCGAAGCCGAACTGCACCGCGGTCTTCTGCGATCATGTTCAGGACACTGGCACGAAGGTGCGCATGGGCGCGGTGCTGGACGGCATCGCCGCGCATATGGTCGATTTCGACGATGATCGGACATTCCTGCTTGCGGACGGCGAGACCGAGCCGACTAAGGACGAGGTCGTCCAGGTTCTGCGCGACACGAACACCGACGTGATGGTGAACTACCTTCCCGTTGGCTCGCAGGAAGCTACGGAATTCTACGCCGAATGCGCGCTCGAAGCGCGGGTGGCGTTCGTCAATTGCATGCCCGTCTTCATCGGCAGCGACGAAACATGGGCCAGGCGGTTCGAGGAAGCAGGCGTGCCGATCATTGGCGACGACATCAAGGCCCAGCTCGGGGCGACCATCGTCCACCGGGTACTCACCGACCTTTTCAAGAAGCGCGGCGTGAAGCTCGACCGTACGTATCAGCTGAACACCGGCGGAAACACCGACTTCCTAAACATGCTCGAGCGCTCGCGACTGGCGTCGAAGAAGATCAGCAAGACCGAAGCCGTTCAATCCGTCGCCGAGCACCGGCTCGATCCCGAGAACATCCACGTCGGACCGAGCGACTATGTGGCCTGGCAGAACGACAACAAGATCTGCTTCCTGCGTATGGAGGGCCAGCTGTTCGGCGGCGTGCCGATGAACATCGAGCTGCGTCTGTCGGTGGAGGACTCGCCTAATAGCGCGGGCGTCGCGATCGACCTCATCCGCTGTGCACGGGTCGCCAAGGATCGCGGCCTAGCCGGCCCGATCCACGCCGCTGCGTCGGCGTTCTGCAAGCACCCCCCCCGACAAATGCCGGACGATCAGGCGTGGGCGCATCTGGAACGCTTCATTGATGGCGTCGCCTAGGCTCATTTTCAGGGACAGTTCCCCAAGCGGAAATCCCAACATCAGGGCTAATCCGGACGATAGGCCATGGCATAATCGTTGAAGACGTGCTGCAAATGCTCCCGAAATAGAGTTGCGAGCTATGCAGGAGGCGCACGTGGGGGGAAAGTTCAATCGGCGTGATTTTGGGAAGGCGCTGGGAAGCGCTGGTGCGATCGCCGCGGTTGCGCGGTCGAGTGCGGCCGCTGCCGTCGAGCGGAAGAACCTAGCTTTCCCGCAAGGCTTCCTGTGGGGCTGCGCGACCGCCGCATATCAGATCGAAGGCGCGGTCAAGGAAGACGGCCGCGGTCCCACGAACTGGGACGTTTTTTCACACACGCCGGGAAAGACGTTCAATGGCGATACCGGCGACGTCGCGGACGACAGCTATCACCGCTATGCCGAAGACACGCAGCTGCTGAAGAACCTTGGCGTGCGCACTTATCGGATGTCGCTCGCCTGGTCGCGGATATTTCCCGAAGGGCGCGGAAAGCCGAACCCCAAGGGTGTCGACCATTACAATCGCGTCGTCGACAACCTGCTCGAGAACGGCATCCAGCCCTACATCACGATGTTCCACTGGGACCTGCCGACCGCGCTTCCTGGGGGTTGGCAGAACCGCGATACGTCATACGCTTTCGCCGAGTACGCCGGCTACATGGCGGGGCAGCTGTCCGACCGCGTGAAGAACATCATGACGGTCAACGAGCTGCGCTGCTTCACCGATCTCGGCCACCAGGTCGGAATCCATGCGCCGGGCCTGAAGCTGCCGCCCGCGGAGGTGAACCAAGTTCGACACCACGGCACGCTCGCGCATGGCCTCGCTGTTCAGGCGATCCGCGCTCACGCGAAGCCGGGCACCAAAGTGGGTATCGCCGACAATACCACCTTCTATGTGCCGGTGATCGAAACGCCAGAGCATATCGCGGCTGCGAAGAAAGCGACGCGGGAGATGAACGCGATGTTCCTCACCGCGATCATGGAAGGCCGCTACATCGACGAATATCTGACGCAGGAAGGCGCCAACGCACCTAAGGTGAAGGCCGGCGACATGGCGGCGATCGGCAGTCCGCTCGATTTTGTGGCTCTCAATATCTACACGCCCGAGTGGGTCCGCGCCGACAATTCGCCGAAGGGCTATGCGACGATCCCTCACATCGGGTCTTCGCCGCGCATGGCCTCGCCATGGCTCATCGTCGGGCCGGAAGTCGCTTACTGGGGCATCCGGCAAGTCAGCGAATTGTGGAAGCCGAGCGTGCTCTACATCTCGGAAAATGGCGCGTCCGCCGACGACCCAGTCCAAAACGGGCGGATCGATGACGCAGATCGCGTCATGTACTTGCGGAACTACATCACGCAGCTGCAGCGCGCGACGGCGGAAGGCTATCCGCTCAAAGGCTATTTCCTCTGGAGCCTCATGGACAATTTCGAATGGGCCGACGGCTACAGCAAGCGCTTCGGCATCCACTACGTGGATTTCAAAACGCAGAAGCGCATTCCTAAGCTGAGTGCCGCTTGGTACAAAGAGGTCATCGCCAGGAACGCGGTCGTCTGACGCGAGATCGACGGCAGTACGTTACTCTGGCGTGACGACTTCCTCGACAACCCCGATTTTGCACTTGCACACAAGCTGAGAACACAGCAGTTTTGTTGCACCGCAACAAAGAATCGGGGTGCCGCTGATGACGAGCCCGGCCCGGCAGGGTCTCTACGATCCACGTCACGAACGTGACAGCTGCGGCATGGGCTTCGTCGCCCACGTTAAGGGCGCTCGGTCCAACGACATCATCGCCAAGGGCCTGCAAATCCTTTCAAACCTCGATCACCGAGGGGGAGTCGGGGCGGATCCGACGGTCGGCGATGGCGCCGGATGCCTGATCCAGATTCCAGATGCGCTAATCCGTAGCTGGGCCGACGAGCAGAGGATCACTTTACCGGCGCCTGGTAACTACGCGGTCGCAATGTGCTTCCTGCCGCGAGATGCAGAGAGCCGCGCAGCTGCCCAGGACCGGCTCGAACATTTCGTGCGCATTGAGGGACAGCAGTTCATCGGCTGGCGCGACGTTCCAGTGGACGTTTCCGGTCTCGGCGCCGCAGTCGTCGATTCAGCGCCCGTCGTCCGCCAGGCCATCGTCGGGCGCGCTCCGAATGTCCGCGATCAGGATGCGTTCGAGCGCAAGCTTCTCACCATCCGCAAGCAGACTCAAAACCCGCTCGAAAAGCTGGCGGAGAAAAAACAGCTTCCCGGCCTCACCGCCTTCTACATTCCGTCGTTTTCGAGCCGCACGCTCGTCTACAAAGGCATGCTCCTGCCGCATCAGCTGGGCAGCTTCTATTCGGATCTAACCAATCCATTGACCACTTCGGCGTTGGCGATGGTTCACCAGCGCTTTTCGACCAACACCTTCCCGAGCTGGCGGCTAGCGCACCCGTACCGATTCATCGCACATAACGGCGAGATCAACACGGTTCGCGGCAATGTGAATTGGCTGAACGCTCGCCGCCGCACGCTGGAATCGCCGCTGATCGGTGCGGATCTCGACAAGATGTGGCCGATCATTCCTTACGGTCAGTCGGACACGGCATGCCTCGACAATGCGCTCGAGCTGCTCATTGCCGGCGGGTATCCGCTGGCGCACGCGATGATGTTGCTGATCCCAGAAGCTTGGGCCGGCAACGTCGAGATGGATGCGGCGCGGCGTGCTTTCTACGAATATCACGCTGCACTGATGGAGCCTTGGGACGGGCCGGCCGCGATCGCGTTCACCGATGGACGGCAAATTGGTGCGACGCTCGATCGTAATGGGCTCAGACCAGCGCGCTACTGCATTACCGACGACGATCTTGTCGTGATGGCGTCTGAGTCAGGCGTCCTTCCCATTCCCGAAGAGAAGATCGTCAAGAAGTGGCGTCTCCAACCGGGCAAGATGCTGCTTATCGATCTAGAGCTCGGCCGCATCGTCGATGACGAGGAGGTGAAGGGTGAGCTCGCGAATGCGGAGCCATATGCCGATTGGCTTCGCGAGACGCAGTTTAATCTCAGGAACCTGCCGGCGGGCTCAGCAGATCCGCAACGTCTCGAGCCTGATGAGCTGCCGAAGCTCCAGCAAGCCTTTGGCTACACCGAAGAAGACCTGAAATTCTTCCTCTCACCGATGGCGAGCGACGGCGACGATCCGATCGGATCGATGGGAATGGACACGCCGATCGCGGTTCTCTCCGAGCGTCCGCGGCTGCTGTACGACTACTTCAAGCAGAACTTCGCGCAGGTCACGAACCCGCCGATCGATCCGATCCGCGAGAGCCTTGTGATGAGCCTTGTGTCGATGATCGGTCCAAGGCCGAATCTGCTCGATCGTCACGCGGGCACCCACAAGCGGCTGGAGGCGTCGCAGCCGATCCTCACCAACGAGGACGTCGAGAAGATCCGGTCGATCAGCGACCTGCTGGACGGAGCGTTCAAGACCGTCACGCTCGATGCCACGTGGCCGAGCGGCGGCGATGCGCAATCGCTCGAGGCTGCACTACAGCGGCTGTGCTGGGAAGCGACGGAGGCGGTGCTTGCCGACGTCAACGTCCTGATCCTGTCCGACCGAGCCGTTTCGAACGGGCGCATCCCCATTCCGGCTGCGCTTGCTGTCGGCGCGGTTCATCACCAGCTGATACGCCAAGGCCTTCGGATGCAGACCGGCCTGGTCGTGGAAACCGGTGAAGCGCGCGAGGTGCACCACATGTGCGTGCTCGCTGGTTTCGGGGCTGAGGCGATCAATCCGTGGCTCGCGTTTGACACGATCGAAGCGCTTGCTCCCGACCTTCCGGATTCGAGGACGAATTACGTAAAGGCGCTCACCAAGGGGCTGCTGAAGGTGATGTCCAAGATGGGCATCTCCACCTTCCAATCATATTGCGGGGCGCAGATCTTCGACTCGATCGGACTGTCCTCCTCTCTGGTCGACCGCTACTTCTTCGGCACGTCCAGCAGCATCGAAGGCATCGGACTCTCTGAACTGGCGGAGGAGTGCGCGAAGCGTCACCGCCTGGCCTATTCCACCGCTTCGGACCAGCTGAATGTCGGCGGTCAATGGGCGTATCGCACGGGCGGCGAATCCCACGCCTGGTCGCCCGAAAGCATTGCCAACTTGCAGCACAGCGTTCGCGGCAATCTGCCGCAAAAGTATCGGGCCTTCGCCGAGGAGATCAATTCGCGAGACCGGTTGCTGACGATCCGCGGATTGCTCGATCTGCGTGTCGCCGAGGCGCCTGTGCCGCTGGAGGACGTAGAGCCTGCGGCAGAGATCGTGCGCCGCTTCGCGACGGGCGCCATGAGCTTCGGTTCGATCAGCCGAGAAGCACACACGACCTTGGCTGCAGCGATGAACCAGATCGGAGGGCGATCGAACACTGGCGAAGGCGGCGAGGAACCCGACCGTTTTCAGCCGGGGCGCGACGGGATTTCGCTGCGCTCGGCAATCAAGCAAATCGCTTCCGGCCGTTTCGGCGTGACGACGGAATATCTCGTCAATGCGGACGAATTGCAGATCAAGATCGCGCAGGGTGCGAAGCCTGGCGAGGGTGGTCAGCTTCCTGGGCACAAGGTCGATACGGAAATCGCCGCCGTTCGTCACTCGACGCCGGGTGTCGGCCTGATCTCTCCGCCGCCGCACCACGACATCTATTCGATCGAGGACCTCGCGCAGCTCATCCACGACTTGCGGCACGTGAATCCGACTGCGCGCGTGTCGGTGAAGCTGGTGTCCGAAGTAGGCGTCGGAACCGTGGCCGCGGGGGTCGCCAAATGTACGGCCGACCACATCACGATTTCCGGCTTCGAGGGAGGCACAGGCGCCTCACCGCTGACCTCGCTCGCCCACGCCGGACTGCCATGGGAAATCGGCCTCGCAGAAACGCAGCAAACGCTCCTCCTGAACGGCCTCAGGGGCCGCGTGACCCTGCAGGCAGATGGCGGACTCAGGACAGGCCGAGACGTCGCCATTGCCGCTCTGTTGGGCGCTGACGAATTCGGTTTCGCCACAGCGCCTCTAATCGCGGCCGGATGCATCATGATGCGCAAGTGCCACCTGAACACCTGCCCAGTCGGGATTGCGACGCAGGATCCGGTGCTTCGTGCGCGCTTTACCGGTCAGCCTGAGCATGTGATCAACTACTTCTTCTATGTCGCCGAGGAATTGCGCGAGATCATGGCGCAGATCGGTGTTCGCCGCGTCGAGGAGATGATCGGCCGCGTCGACCTGCTCCGACCACGAGACGCGGCAGAACATTGGAAGACGGAGGGCGTCGACCTAGCGCGACTTCTGTATCAGCCGGAGGTCGCCGGCCCGCGCCGCGCAACCGAGCCCTGCAATAGACCTATCAGCGCCGGGGTGGACGAAGCGCTCATCGCTCAGCTCGAAAGGGGCGACGGGATCGTCGAGCAGGAAGTTACCAACGTCGACCGTTCCATAGGGACCCTCGTGTCTGGAGAGATCGCGCGCCGGTTCGGGCATGCGGGACTGCCAAACAGCAGCTTTCGCGCGCGCCTGACGGGAACGGCCGGGCAGAGCTTCGGCGCATTTCTAGCGAGGGGCGTGATGCTCGAGCTGGTCGGCGATGCCAACGACTACGTCGGCAAGGGTCTTTCCGGCGGCCGCTTGATCGTGCGCCCTCCTGAGCACGCTTTGCGCGAAGCAGCCGAGAACATCATCGCCGGCAATACGTGCCTGTACGGAGCGATCGAGGGCGAAGCCTTTTTCGGGGGTGTTGCCGGCGAACGTTTCGCAGTCAGGAACTCCGGCGCAGTTGCGGTCGTGGAAGGCGTCGGAGACCACGGCTGTGAATATATGACCGGGGGCATTGTCGTCGTTCTGGGCAGCGTCGGGCGCAATTTCGCGGCAGGCATGTCCGGCGGCATCGCTTACGTCTGGAATCCCGACGCGCTGCTGCCGAAGCAGTGCAACCTAGCGAGCGTTGCGATCGAGCAGGTGGAAGATCGAGAGCGGCTGCTCGAGCTTGTCCGGCGACATTTGGAGCTCACCAACAGCAAGCGCGCCGCGGCGCTCCTGGAAGATTGGCCGCGCGCCCTCTCGCAATTCGTTCAAGTCATGCCTCACGAATATCGGCGCGCTCTCGCCGAACTCGAGCGGGCCGAAACAAAGGCGGCCTGAACATGGTCAATCCAACGGGGTTCCTAACCATCGACCGCCGTGATCGTGGCTATCGCGACGTCTCGCAGCGAGTTCGCGATTGGCTCGATGTCGTCGAACCGCTCGGGGAAGGGGATGTCCGGATCCAGGCCGAACGGTGCATGGATTGCGGGGTGCCGTTCTGTCACTCCGGCTGTCCGGTCAACAACCTCATCCCGGACTGGAACGACCTTGCTGCGCGGGGAGAATGGAGCGCAGCGCTCGACCGTCTCCATGCCACGAACAACTTCCCTGAGTTCACCGGACGCGTCTGTCCCGCGCCATGCGAGGCTGCGTGTACCCTCAACATCGACGATGCGCCCGTCACGATCAAAACGATCGAATGCGAGATTGTTGATCGTGGTTTCCGCGAAGGCTGGGTTACGTCGCAGGTGGCGCCTCGCGGGACCGGAAAGAGGATCGCCATCGTCGGCTCGGGCCCGGCGGGCCTAGCCTGTGCGCAGCAACTGGCGCGCGCGGGCCACTCGCCGACCGTCTTCGAAAAGGCGGACAAGATCGGCGGCCTGCTCCGCTACGGCATCCCCGACTTCAAGCTCGACAAGGCACTTGTGGACCGCCGCATCGCGCAGATGGAAGCGGAAGGCGTAATCTTCCGGACCGGGATGGAGGTTGGCGTCTCGGTGCCGGTCGAGCGGCTTCTCGACGATTATCATCTGCTCGTGCTCGCAGGCGGAGCAGAGCAAGCGCGCGACCTCGATGTTCCAGGACGGGATCTTAGCGGAATTCATTTTGCAATGGATTTTCTCACCCAGGCGAACCGACGGATCGCGGGACTTCCCCAACAAGACGAGCCAATACTCGCGACAGGAAAGCACGTCATCGTGATCGGCGGAGGCGATACGGGCTCCGACTGCATTGGAACGGCCCACCGCCAGGGCGCGTCGTCCGTCACCCAGCTCGAGATCCTCCCGCAACCGCCGGTCAAGGAAGACAAGGGCTTGAGTTGGCCGCATTGGCCAATGAAGCTGCGCACTTCGTCATCGCAGGAAGAAGGCGGAGCGCGAGAATTTTCTGTCCTGACCACGGGTTTCCTAGGCGAAAATGGCCAGGTCACCGCGCTTCAGTGCCGCCGGGAGGATGCGATCCTCGAGCTCCAGGCGGATCTCGTCCTGCTCGCGATGGGCTTCACTGGCGCAGCGACGGGGGGCATCGCCGAACGAACCGGCGTCGAGCTCTCGGAACGCGGCACGGTCGAAACAGTCGAGCCGTATCGAACTTCCGATCCCCGCATCTTCACCTGCGGCGACATGCGCCGCGGGCAGTCGTTGGTAGTCTGGGCAATCCGCGAGGGTCGCGAATGCGCGAGTGCGGTAAATTTCAGCCTGAGAACCGCAGGCTGACAGAAAGGGACGGGGCCCGCTAATCGAAACGATAGCCCACATACGCCTCCCGCAGCGACTTTTTCGAGATCTTGCCCGTCGCGGTGTGGGGCAATTCGTCGACGAACTCGATCGCGTCCGGTTGCCACCACCGCGGGACGCGGGTTGCCAGATGGTCGCGGATCGACTGCTCGCAGGCGTTTGACCCGTTTGAGCGCACGATCAGCAACAGCGGCCGCTCGTCCCACTTCGGGTGCGGGATGCCGATAGCGGCTGCTTCTGCCACCCCTTCGCAGCCGACTGCTACGTTCTCCAGCTCGATCGAGCTGATCCACTCGCCGCCGGACTTGATCACATCCTTGGAGCGGTCGGTGATCTGAAGCGATCCGTCCGGATGGATGACGGCGATGTCTCCGGTGTCGAACCAGCCCTCGGCGCCAATGCAGTCTTCTTCCTGCTTGAAATAACGGCGAACTACCGAAAGGCCTCGCGTCTGCAGACGACCTGAGCTCTTGCCGTCTCGCGGAAGCTCCCTCCCCTCGTCGTCGACGATCCGAAGTTCGACGCCGAACAGCGCCCGCCCGGACCTGCAAGTGTAGGCGATCTGATCGTCATCACTCATGGAATCCCACTCTGGCGGGCGGACGCCGACCGTCCCCACTGGCGACAGCTCGGTCATGCCCCACAGATGATTGACCCGAACGCCACGATCGCGGAGCCATCGGATCGTCGCAGGCGGAGCGGCAGCGCCGCCGATGACCACCATCTCCAGGTGGCCGAGCGAAGCGCCGGTTCGTTCCACATGATCGATCATTCCGAGCCAAATAGTCGGCACGCCGGCCGAGTGCGTGACGCCCTCTTCGTTGAAGAGCCGGCAAAGGCGCTGAGGCTGGTTGTCCGCGCACAGCACCAGCTTGAACCCGGCGATTGCAGCCGCGTACGGAATGCACCAGCTGTTCGCGTGGAACATCGGGACCACCGGCAACATGACCGATCGAGCGGACGCATTGAACACGTCCGGAGCGATGACGGTCATCGCGTGAAGCACCGTTGAGCGATGCTCGTAGAGAACGCCTTTGGGGTCTCCGGTCGTGCCGCTGGTGTAGCAGAGCCCGCAGGGATCGCGCTCATCGCCTTCGGCCCAAGTGAAGTTGCCGTCCTCGCGTGAGAGCCAGACGTCGAACTCGCTGTCGAAGCAGACGTAAAGCTCGATCGTTTTCCAGGCCGGCTTCATGCGCTCGACGAGCGGCGCGAAGGCGGCGTCGTAAATCAAGACGCGGTCTTCCGCGTGGTTGACGATGTATTCCAGCTGGTCGTCGAAAAGTCGCGGATTGAGCGTATGCAGCACGGCTCCCGCGCCGACGACGCCGAACCAGGATACGAGGTGTCGATCATGGTTCATTGCCAAGGTCGCAACGCGATCGCCTGGACGAATGCCAAACCGCTGCAGCGCCTGCGCCAAGCGCCGCGCGTCATGCCCGACCTGCTTCCAGTTCGTCCGAACAGTCGTGCCATCGGCTCGGGCCGACACAATCTCACGCGTCGAATGCTCGCGCTCGGCATGATCCAGCAGCCGCGTCACACGAAGCGGCCAGTTCTGCATTGCGCCGAAGCTCATCCCCGTTCCCTCCTCAAACCCAATGTGCGCCGATCGCGACCAGTGCGATAGAAGCAACGAAGACTGTCTCGAAAACCATCAGGATGACCGGCCGCCAGCCCACCTCCGCGATGTCCCGGAGGCGTGTCTTTACTCCAAGTGCCGCGATCGCCGCGACAAGGCAGAAGCGCGAAGCCTCACTGCCTCCGTCGCGGATCAGCGCGGGAACTGGGATCAGGCTGTTGATCACGGCGAAGGCGGCGAAGAGCGCGGCGAACCAGGGCACGAGCGGCGGCCGCTCGGCGCCTTCAACCTTCGCATTGCGGGTCACCAGGCCCACCGAAAGTATGACCGGGAGCAGCATCAGAACCCGGGCTAGCTTGACGATCGTGGCTACCTGACCCGTCTCCGGAGAAACTGCGAAGCCGGCACCGACAACCTGGGCCACATCGTGAATGGTGGCGCCGAAGAAAATGCCGGCGTGAACGTGATCAAAGCCGAAGATCCGCGTGATAGCGGGGTAAGCGAGCATCGCGACGGTCGACAGGATCGAAACCCCCATCACCGTGAAGAGTGTCGCCTGCTCCTTCTTCGGATGATTGGGAAGCGCCGCGGACAGGGCCATGGCCGCGGAGGCGCCGCAGATCGCGGTTGCTCCGCCGGATAGCAATCCGAACTTCGGATCGAAGCCCATCCATTTGGCTGCTACGATCGACACGAGGATCGTAAGGCTAATCGCTGCAAGCACCAATAAGAGGGGCGGCCAACCGAGCGAGGCGATTTCGCCAAGCGTGATCTTGAGCCCCAGCAGGGCCACGCCGAGCCGAAGGACAAAGCTGCTGGTGAAGCGTATGCCCGGCTTGCAGCGGTCATTCTTGCCAATGAAGTTCAGTGCTAAGCCGAAGACCAGCGCGAACAACATGATGGGGCCGCTTGTAATCGTCGCCACCAGACCCGCGGCCGCCGCGATCAGGACGGACACAAGGGCCCCGGGGCCGACGTTTCCGAACGCCGCCCAGTTGCGCAACGTCAGGGCTTTCATGCTGCTTTGGCCGCCTCAAATTGCGTGTGCGTGCGATGCGCACCGAAGAGGAACACGGCTGCGGCGGCCATGCTTGCGAATGGGAGCCACTGCAGTGCTTCAAGGAGGCCGATTTGGTCAGCGAGCCACCCGGTCACGATCGGGCCTGGCGCGAGGCCGAGTGCATTGTTGGCTAGCGTGAGGACAGCGAATGCAGTGCCATGCAGAGCAGCGGGTGTCAGGCCTGCGACGATCGATCCGGCAGCACCGGCGGAGCTGGCGGCGAGGAACATGCCAACGCCAAGGAGCACAAGTTGGGTCGGCCCAGCACCGACACCGAAAGCGGTCGTGATTGCGAGTGCGCAGCCGAGGCAAAAGGATGCACTGAGCAAAGAGCGATGCGGCGCAGTCTTCACAAGCCGGTCGCTTAGAAAGCCGCAAATGATCATGCCCGCGCCGCCGAGGGCGAAGAACAAAGCAGCAAGGGACGTCGCCCGCTGCAGCGGCAGTTCATAATAACGAACGAAATAGGTCGGCAGCCAAGCAGGCAGGGCGCCGGCGACGAACAGCTGCAGGCCGCTTGCGACATAAGCGCATTTGAGCGTGCGCCCGGCAAACAGTGCTCCCAGGCTGGCGAAGGTTACCCTCTTTCGAGCCTCCGGAGGCTCCTCGGACAGTCTCGATTCGCGCACGATCAGCGGATAGGCCACGGCAAGAAGCAGTCCTGCGGCGCCGATCACGAGGAAGGCCATGCGCCAGCCTTGGGCCGCCGCCACTGCTCCGCCGATCGCAACGCCGAGCACCTGTCCGACGAGGCCGCCGGCCATGAACGCGCCGGTCAAGGTCGCGCGCATGCGCTCAGGGAAGACGCTGATGATGACGGCGATTCCGACGCTGCCATAAGCGGCCTCGCCGAGACCGACGAGGAGGCGTGCCGCGACCATCTGATCGTAGGTGCGGGCAAGGCCGCAGAGCACCGTCGCCAGGCTCCACAGCACCGCCATGATCGCGATGCTGCGGACTCGGCCCAAGCGATCCGCCAGGAGTGAGATTGGCACGGTGAGGACGCCGACCATCAGCGGCACCACACCGGATAGGAAGCCGAGCTGAGCGTCCGACAGCTGCCATTCCAACTTGAGCAGCGGAAAGACGGCGCTGAGCACCTGTCTCGCCATATAATCCGAGATCAGCAAGCCGAACGTGAGCGCGAACACCACCCAGGCGTAAGCGGTCACGTTCGGCCTAATGGCCGAGACCTTGTTCACGCGGCTTCACGCCTCGCGACGGCGGCAGGCTTGCGGTTAGGGAGCCAGCCGTTCTTCTCGAGCGTCTCATCGATGCTCGAGTAGAATGTGCCGATCTTGTAGATCTCGCGCGCCTGCTCAGCAGTCGCGACCGGACGCCATAGCTCGCTTGAGATCTTTACCATCTTCTCGATCTGCTGGACCGAAGTCGCACGCTCGCCCCGGCGGCCATACAGATTGTCTTCCTGGCCCACGCGCACATGGAGGCCCATGGCGATTCCCATAGTGCACAGCGGATAGACGTGGCGCATCAGGCCTTCGACCGTGAGCACGGCGTTCTGCGGAACGCGGTTGATGAACTCCATCAGGTTGCGCGGGTTGGGGCCGTCATGGCCGCCGCCGATGGAGACCCAGTTGAGGACGTAGGGACCCATATATTGACCTTGACGGACGATCCGCTCGACCGTCTCAAGATCCTTGATCGACCCGATCATGAAGTGCGGCTGGATGCCCGCAGCGACGAGACGCTTGAGGTGCTCCTTCACGAAGCCCGGGCCGCTCTCGTAATACATCTCCGTGTAGGCGTGCTTGTAATCAGGCTCGCCCATCGAGGTCCCGGCGGCATCCTCGTCGGTGATGAGTTCCATCACGTTCATCTGGTTGGTGTTGATCGCGATCGTCACCTGATCCGGCTTCGGATTGAGCTCGGCCAGCATGTGGCGCGTGTCATCGCTGAGCCACTTTGCCGCCTCACCTTCGTCCTTTGGAGCGAAGCTGATCGAGCCGCCAACCTGCAGGATCATCTTGGGCACCGCAGTGCGAAGCCGATCGAGCATCTCGTTGAACATCTCGAGGCGCTTCGAGCCCTTGCCGGTGTCCGGCTCGCGCACGTGGACATGTAGCAGGGTGGCGCCCGCGTTATAGCAATCGACGGCCTTTTGGACCTGCTCCGCCATCGTCAGCGGAATGTCGTCGGAATCTCTTGGAAAGAAGCTCGGCGCGTAAGGCGCAACCTGGATCACCAGTGGATCCTGGTTTTCGGGCAGCAGGCTATCGTCCATGAATTGCATGGCTCTTCTCCGTCAGTAAGGCTTGTCGCCGATGATGCCCGCGCGCTCCATTTTCCGGACGGCGGGCCAGTAATCCATCACCGCGTAATGCTGGGTGCAGCGGTTATCCCAGATCGCGATGCTATTCGGGCGCCAGCGCCAGCGGACCTGATATTCAGGGATGGTCGCGCGAGCGATCAGCGCATTGAGCAGCTGCGAGGCGCCAGGCGAATAATCCTCCCCGTAACGCACATTCTCGGAGGTGTGAAAGTTGGTGAAGTGGGTCGTGAAGCTGTTGACGAACAACACCTTCTCACCCGTCTCCGGGTGGGTCCTGACGACCGGGTGCTCGGCGTCGGGAAACTGGTCCTTCAGGCCGTGACGCTTCTCAACCGGCATCCGCGCGCCGAAGGTCGCTTCGATCGAATGGCGCGCATAAAGTCCGTCGACCTTCTGCTTCGTGTTCTCAGGCAGCTCTTCGTACGCCTTCACCATGTCGACCCACACGGTGTCCCCACCGACCGGCGGGCACTCAAGGCAGCGCAGAACCGCCCCCATCGGCGGCTTTTCCCGCCAGGTCGCATCGCAATGCCAGGCGTTCTCGTAATAATCCGGCGGTGAATTGAGGTCCTTGTAGATGCGGACCAGCCCCGGATGGTCGGGATCGCTTCCTGCGACCGGGTGATCCTCGAGCTGACCGAAGCGCTCCGCGAACGCTACATGGTCGGCCTTGCTGATGAGCTGATCACGCAGGAACAGCACCTTGTGCTTCAGCAGCGCGTCCTTCATCGCACCGAATAGATCATCGTTCGAAGTCGCCTCGGCGAGATCGATGCCGACCAGCTCGGCGCCGATGTTCGTTGTGAGCTTTTCGACGCGCATCAGATGACGAAGATCGAAGAGCCGGTTGTCTTGCCGGCCTCGATGTCCCTGTGCGCTTGGACGGCGTCATCCAACTCGTAGCGCTGATTGATCTCGATCTTAATCCGCCCGTCCGCGACATGCGCGAACAAGGCGTTAGCTAGCTCGGCGCGCTCGGCTGGATCGGCGATGTAGTCGGCCAGCGCCGGGCGAGTGAAATAGACCGATCCCTGAATCGCAAGCTGCAGCGCATCGATCGGCGGAAACGGTCCTGACGCCGTTCCGCATCCGACCAGCACACCCCTCCGCTTCAGCGATTTAAGCGATGCTTCGAATGTGTCCTTGCCGACCGTATCGAAGACGGTCGTGACGCCTTCGCCATCAGTCAGCTCGCGAACGCGCGTCACCACATCCTCATTGCGGTAGAGGATGACCTCATCACAGCCATGCGCCTTCGCGACCGCGGCCTTTTGTTCAGTGGAAACGGTGCCGATGACGCGCAGTCCCAGGAGCTTCGCCCACTGGACCGCGATCAATCCAACACCGCCAGCAGCTGCGTGGAGCAGGATGGTGTCGCCCGCCTTCATCCACGGGTTGGTCTTGAGCAGCCAGTAAGCCGCGCTCAGGCCCCGCATCGTCATCGCTGCTGCAGTTTGATGATCAATGTCGACCGGCAGCTTGATGAGCGAATTCGCCGGCATCAAACGTTCAGTCGAATAGGCGCCCAATGGGCTGCCGGTATAGGTGACGCGGTCTCCGACGGCCCAGCCGTTGACGTTCGGACCCACGGCTTCGATTACACCGGACGCCTCGACACCCATGCCGTTGGGAAGCGGAACCGGGTAGTAGCCTTGACGGAAGTAAGTGTCGGCAAAGTTAATGCCCACGGCGGCATGCCGAACGCGCACCTGGCCTTCGCCGGGATCCCCCACCCCGATTTGCTCGACGCGAAGGACCTCAGGTCCACCCGCCTCATAAAAACGAACGACTTTTGCCACGGACATTCCCGATTGAAATTCGGGCTGCGCACTATCATTCGGGAACCACCACGATTATCGAGATCGCGACAATCGCTGGTCGCTTGACGACATTACGGGGACGCGATGGAGCTTGTTCGAGCCGCTGCGCTGACCGGCTATTTCGAGGTCGCCGCCGAGTTGCGCCTCGACGTCGTTCCGCTGCTCAGAAAAGCCGGTCTCACGCGCTCGATGATGAGCAATGCCGAACAGATGCTTCCCGCAGTGCCCGTTTTCACCTTGCTCGAAGACAGCGCGCAAGCATCGGGTTGCTCGACGTTCGGCCTGATGATGGCGGACCGCAGAAGGCTTTCCGACATCGGATTGATGAGCCTGCTGATCGTCCACCAGCCGACGCTTCGGGACGCGGTGGGAATTGTCGCGGAATACCGCAATCGCATCAATTCGAACCTGACGCTCCAGCTCGAGGAGCATGAGCAGGTCGTCTTCCTGCGGGAGCACATAGCGCTGAACACGCCGATGATTTGTCGCCAGGTCAGCGATCTCGCGCTTGGCGTTCTCTACAAGATGTGCCGATCGATCATGCCGGAGCGCTGGCGGCCCCAATCCGTCTGTTTCAGCTACGAGAGGCCGCCGCCTTCGGACCGCGCGATTTTTGATCGATTGTTCGACTGCCCAATGCAGTTTGGATCGGACTTCGACGGCATAGTAATCGAGCGTGAAGACTTGGAGCGCCCCCTGCCCCGCGCCGATGAAGCATTAGCGTCACATGCGCGCGAGCTAATCAGCGCCGTGATAGATCCTGGCCACCGCACCATCACTGAGGAAGTGGAGCAGTCGATCCGGCTGCTTATGCCGAGTGGTCGGGCGACCGTGGGCGAAGTTGCGCATTCGCTCGGCTCGAACGTGCGCACATTGCAACGACGGCTGGAGGAGGAAGGTGCAAGCTTCAGCGATCTTCTGGATCGCATGCGAATGCAGCAGGTCGCGCAGCATTTCGGGAACCGACAGCTAAGGCTGACCGACGTCGCCCACCTCTTGGGCTATTCGGAATTGGCGTCCTTCAGCGCCTGGTATCGCTCGCGTTTCAACGAGACGCCGAGCCAGGGTCGCCGCAATTTGCGGGAAACCAAAGTTCCCTGAAAGACGAGAGCCCCGGCGCAACAGGGACCTACGTTACGCCGGGGCTCTCTACCTTCGTTACTGCCCCTAGTAACGGAAGGTTAGTGATGCTCCGACGGTACGTGGATCGCCGCGCTGACGCCGGACGGCGGTGCTGCCCGGGAAGATGCCGTTCCTGAGAAGCAGGGACGAATCCAGCGGCTGGTACAGGTTCGCGACACCGAACTGCTTATTGAGCAGGTTGTTGCCGAAGAGGGACGCCGTCCACCGGTTGTTCGGGCTGCTGACGGACAGTCGAGCACCAAGAAGCGCATATGCCGGCTCGATCGTCTGCGGGTTGGCATCCGTGATGATGCCCTCATATTGCTTCGTGAAGAAGCTTAGGTTGGAGGTCGCGTCCCAGGTCCAGCCGGTCGAGGCCAGATTGCCTTCCCAATCGAAGCCGACGCGCCCGCTCCAGCGGGGCGAGTTCGCAGCGGGCTGGCCACTCAAGTCCTGCGTTGCGCCCAGTCCAACGGCGTCGCAGACAGCCGGTATCGCACCGGCAGCATTCGGTGCACATCCGGGAAGCCCGGGCGCGTGCGGATAGTTGAGGAACTTCGAGTCCAGATAAGCGACGCTTGCGAAGACCGACAAGCCGCGCAGCGGCCGGACGACGCTGTCGAATTCAAAACCCTGCTGGCGAAGCTTTCCGGCATTGAGCACCGTGAAGCTGACGCCGTCGAAGGCCCGGTCCTGATAGCCGCTAATGTCCATCAAGTAGAAGTTCAGGTTCAAGGTTAGCTTGTGGTCAAGCCAACTCGTCTTCCAGCCAAACTCCCAGTCTTTCACGGTCTCGGGTTCGAAGACGCGCTTGGTCGAGACCAGATTGCCGGTTGCATCGAAGGTCGACAGGGGTTTGGCGCTGCCGCCGCTGTTATAACCACCAGACTTATAACCGGTGGAATAGCTTCCATAGATCAGCACGTCCTTCGTCGCTTGGTAGTTCAGGCCCAACCGGTACGTGAACTGACTCTGATCTAGGCGGGGAAATGTCAGCGCTTCCGGAGCGCGGAAAATGTTCGCGCCGATGAAAAAATTGGCTGCCTGCGAGTAAGTGCCTTGCTTCTTATCCTTGGTGTAGCGGCCGCCCAGCGTCGCGAAAAACTTGTCGTTCAGGTAGATGTTGCCCTGTGCATAACCGGCGTAGCTGTCGACCTTCTGGTAGACGTTCTGGTCGGTCGCATTCTTCAGCTGCCCCCCATTGGCGGTTAGCATTACGTTGCAGCCGTTACGAAGCGCAATGTATTGCGCCGTCAGCGGTGGGAACGCGACGTTGCAATATTGCGCGTTCATGTCGAAATTTTCGCCGAGATTATACTTCTCGCTGAAGTAATAGAGACCCGCGACCATATCGAAGTGGCCGTCGAACCAACTCCTGGTGGGCGAGATGAACTGGAGTTCGTGATTCTGGCTCTTCGAGGCGAAGTTGCCATGCCGTGATAGGACCTGCTGCGGCGAGAAGATCACGTCGCCGTCGAGCTGCGTGTTCTTCCAGTCCCGATAGGAATCGATCAGGCGAACGGTCGAACCGCCGCCGACGTCCCAAGACAGAGTACTGTTCAGGCCCCACTGCTTGTCGTGAAGGTTGGCAGTAACATACTGGTTGAAATTGCGGCCACCAAAGTTGAGTTCAGGACCGCCTGCAAGGATTCCCTGCATTCTTGTGAGCTGCGCTGCAGAGACTGAGTCCTCGTCAAACCCAAGCTTGGGAATTCCGTCTCCGGAAATCTTCGAATAATCTGCACGGAAGATCCAGTCGACCGGCCCAACTTTGGCGCGGAAGCTGCCGCGCAGGACCGTGTCGTCGGTACCGCCATAGGTCTTTCCGTCGAGTTTGTTGTGCCAGAAGCCCTGGAACGACTGATGCAGGCCGGCGAAGCGGAATGCGGCATTGTCACCGACCGGCACGTTGACGAAGCCGTCGACCTTGAAACGATTGTAATTACCAACCTCACCCGTGACGCGCGCGGCAGTGTCGTTGAGACGCGGAGCGACCGAATGGAGAGACAGTGCGCCAACGCTGGCGTTCCGTCCGAAAAGCGTACCCTGCGGGCCGCGCAAAACTTCGACGCTTTCAATATCGAGCAGCGAGCTCACGACCGCGCCCGCGCGCGGGACGTAAGCGCCGTCAACGAAGATGGCGACGCTCGGCTCGATCGTCGTATTGCCGATCGCGCCGATGCCGCGGATGTTCACACGCATGAACGAGGATTGGACGCTCTTCGTCGCCTGGTAGTTCGAAGCCAGCTTTCCGAGCTGCGCGATGTCCGTGACGTTCGACTTGGTCAACGTCGAACCGGAGAAGGCTGCAACTGAGATCGGTACCTTCTGGACATTCTCGGAGCGCTTCTGGGCGGTGATGACGATCGCAGTGTCGTTGCCGCTATTCGCCGCTGGTGCGCCTTCCTTCGATGGCGCGATGGCGGCCTTCTCGCTTTTCGCCGACGTCGACGGAGCGGCCTGCTGAGCCACCGCCGGAGCAGAAAGCAGGCACAAGGCCACGGACGCGGAACTTACGCACGCAAAATAGAGCTGACGATGAATCACCCTGAATTCCCTCCCCGGAAGCAGGGGGTGGACACTTAGGGATATTCACGTCGACATCTTGTCAGGGGGCGTCAGGAATTGTTGCATTAGCGTCAACGTTAGGAATTCTGCGATTACTCCGCGCGGGCAGTATCGGCCGCAGAGAGCTTGCACTTGCAGTCGCAGGAGCGCGCCGCACCGAACAAAGTTGCACAGGCGTCTACCGAGCCTGAACGGCTCCGGGCCAGAGCGAGCGATGCGCCCGAGCGCCGCTCGCGAACCAAGGCGACTAATCCGCTTACATGGGCAACCGAGTAGGATGTCCCGTTGACTAGGTACCATCGTCCTCCCGGCTGCGTCGTCGGGATGTCTCGCCCCGGTGCACCGTAAACGTTGGCGGGAAGGTTCGGCAAAGACTGGTCAGCGACCGCAATGACCCCGGGCATCGATGCAGGGAAGCCTCCCTTGGGCAGGGTGGGATCGAAGGCGGCGACGACCGTCGCTTTCCGGGCCAAAGCAATCGAGATCAACTTCGTCAGCAAGGGTCCCGGTGGACCGCTCAAGCTGAGGTTGATGACGCTGGCATTGTGGTCGATCGCATATTGCAGAGCTCGCGCGATGCTGAGGCTCTCGCACAAAGTCGGCGCAGTCGTCGCCGAATTGCCTTTGACCTGCCAGCAAGCGCGCAAAGCCATCAGCTGAGCGCCCGGAGCGATCCCTACGATACCGACGCCGTTATTAGGGCTCGCGCCGATAATTCCTGCCACTGCGGTGCCGTGCTGCTCAGCGCGCGCCGGAGCCGGGCTCAGGAAATTCTTGTCCGCGCTGAAGTGACCCGAAAGGTCCGGATGGTTCACCTCGACCTTGCTATCGATGATCGCAACGCTGACGCCCTTGCCGGTTGCGTAACGGTGCAAGTCCGCTAGCCGCCAGCGCACCGCTGCCGGCTCAATTGGGAATAAAGGGTCAGGGGAGCGGGCACCTCCGCCGCCCTGCGCCTGATAGACTTGCATGGGCTCCGACCAGGCAACCCGATTGTCTTTCGAGGCCCGCTGAACCGCATCATTGATCGACACACCGTCAGGCAATTGCATGACATAGCAATCGACACCGAGCAGCGGCATCGGCCAGCCATCCACCACGGTCAGGCCGTTGTTCTTCGCGACACTCTCCGCCGTCCGCCGTCGAGCCGCCAGGGACGCCGTGTCGCCGTATCGGCCACCGTAAGCTGCGCCTGGACGAAAGTGCTGTGGCGGCACTTTGAGCATGACGAGTATCTGCCGCGATGGCAGCGCTGAGGTGGACTGGTTTGCGATTACAGGCTCGAGCGCCAATGGGGCCGCGGTAACTGCCGCGGCCAACAAGTAGCGCAAGACGCGCCACGGCATCATGGGTGTGCAGCTCCGTCGATCGGCTCGGCGAGTGCGATCACCTCGTTGTCGCGCAGTTGCTTGAGCGCAAGCTCCCGCTTGGCCTGATCGACGCGGACGAGATAGGCGCCGGTGTCCGTCGGACCGTCAACAAGGCGAGCATTCACGTTCGCCAGCGCAACTTGCATCTCTTGCACTTGGGCTTTCGGCTCGAACTGCACAACGATGTTGGCTGTCTGGGCCATCCCTGCGGCACCAAGCGCGCGGTATTGCGGCTGAATTTGCTGAGTTGGATTCACGCCCACGAGAAGGAGAGCCACAGCGGCGGCCGCTGCGAATGGACTGGCGATTGCCCAGCCTACCGGCACCCTCTTTCGCCAAAGGCTCGAAGCCGGCCGAACTTGAGCAACGTCATCGCGCTCGATCCGGCGCTCCATCGCAGCCCAGCCGATGTCGGCGTTGAAAGGGAGGTTCGTTACCTCGCTTGCCAGCTGCCGCTCGGCTTCCAGTTCCACGCGGCATTCGGCGCATTCCGATAGGTGCGCCTCAACGCGCTGGACTTCGTCCGCCGCAAGGGTCCCGTTGACGAGCCAAGGCAACAGCTCCTGCACTTCATCGTGCGGACTGCCGTGCAGTCTAATGATCTCTGCCATCGAATTCTTGTCCTTAAATCCAATCCGCCAAGACACCGCCCAATTTCTTTCGGAGGTGCCGGCGCGCGTGAAACATGCGAGTCTTCACCGTGTCGACCGGACAATCGAGGATGACAGCAATCTCGCGGTATCCGAGCTCGTGGAAATACGTGAGATCCACGACTGCTCTGTGAGCCGGTGAGATCTCCGCCATCGCGTCCAGTAGCAGCCGGTGCACTCGTGCTTGCCTGGACGTCTCATCTGGACCCGCCTCCGGGCTTTCGCGCCGCTCTGCGTCCTTATCCTCGATCGCTTCGTCCTGCTTTCTCAGGCCCTTCATGGCTTTCCGGTAAGCAATCGAGAAGATCCAGGTCGAAAGCTTGCTTGCGCCATGAAAGCTGTCGGGCCTGGTCCAGACGACCATCATCGTGTCGTTCAATACTTCTTCGACAAGTGTCGGGCGCCTGATCAGTGTCTGCAGGAACCGGGTCAGGCGCGGGTGGTAAGAGCGATAGAGCTGCTCGAACGCGTCGCGATCGCCTACGCGCACCTTTGCTAGAAGCTGCACGTCGCTCTCAGCAGCAATCTTTTCGGGCTCCCTGCGGATGGGGCCCGAAGCTCTTTCTCTCAACACCTCTTGGCGCCTGCTAATCCGACACGCCCATAAGTATCGCCCTCTCCGGAGTCGGTTCAAGGACGCAACTGTTCATGCTTCTTGATGCGCTCAGGGATAGCGCTAACATCACCTCGCAACATCACGGGGGTGTGTGATCGTATGAAGTGGTGGATCGCAGCGGCGTGTGGCGCGCTCCTTTGTTCCCCTGCCCTCGCGGGCAGTTATCGCATCGTTCTGGAAAAGCCGAAGGACGGGAAGATGCTTGTCGGCCACGCCGGTGTGCAGGCCGTTGACGAACGAACGGACAAGTCTCTCGTCCGAGTCATCTCGCCCGGTGCAGCGGTGGACCAGCGGGGGACAATCCGTATCCTCGTTATGAACCTGGGCTCGACGCCTTTCGAGTTCGGACCTGATCAGGTGAAGCTCACACTCGGCGACGGTACGGTTCTCCAGCCTGCATCCGTCGATAAGTTCGAGAAAGGCCGCGTCCTGATCGAGAAAGAGAACCGGATGGCGACGGCAAACGACACGCGAGTTCGGAACAACCTCTCCGCGCTGGAATCTCAGGCTGCTGCTGGCGTTCGGCCTGCCACGCCGGCGCCCATAACCGGTACCTCTACTTCGTCAACCGCGACTCAAGATCGATCGACCGATGAAAAGCTGATCGCCGGGGGCGAGGCGCTGAACGCGATCTATCAGATCCTGGTCGTCCAGCCCGTGCTGCCAAACCAGGCATGGGGCGGCTATTACGTCTTCGACATGCCGAAGACGGCATTCGCTAGGCGTGCCAATCAGCCGATGTCCATTTGGGTGAAGACGGGGGCGGAGCAGCACCGCTTCAACGCGACATTGAAATGGAAGTGAGAGCTGCCTGCTTCGGACCTGTCGTCGCACTCGACATCGGTCCGAAATTGCCCTCCTTACGGAATCAGGACCTTCTTGATCGGCTCGATCCAGCGCTGGTTCTTCATGTCCCAAACGATGAAGTCGCCTTCGAACTGCCAATAGGCCCAGCCGAAGCCGTTGCTCTCAGCCTCTTTACGTACGGCGCCGATGTAGGCGGCGCGCAGATCGAGGGGCGTTCCGCTCTTGTCATAGGCGCCAAATTCGCCAAGCAGGATTGGACGCTGGTTCGCAGCCGCCCACGCTGAGACTTTGTCGAAATCCGCCTTCATTGCAGCTCGCTCGGCTTCAGTGCCCCACGTGATTCCATGAAGCTTCTTGACCTCCTCCCCAGCCCAAGTTGCGCCTTGGTGGGTGAAGTGAAACGGCTCGTAATAATGGAATGTCACGAGCAAGTTGGGATCGGTCGGAAGCTTGAGGAGCGGCAGGTCGTTGAGGCTGTTCCAGTGCGTCGGACCAACAACGACGATACGCGTCGGGTTCGACGCTCGCACCGTCCCGAGAAGCTGCACGAGCATCCCGTTCCAGACCTCGCCATTCAGCTTGTCGTGCGGTTCGTTGAGAAGTTCGAACGCAACGTTGCGAGGAGCTTTCGCGAAGCGCGGGGCTACCTGCTGCCAGAATGCCGTAAGCCGCGCGCGGCAGGCGTCGACATCTTCTGAGCAAACGTCGAAATCATGCTCGTCGAGGATGACTCCAAGATCCGACTTCTGCGCTTCACGGACGACGTCGTCGAGCTTCGCCAACCACTGCGGGCTTAGCTTGTTCTGGGCATCCATATGCTTGAACGCCTGAAGGTTCACACGAACAAAATCGAAGCCTGCCTTACGAATCGCGGCGAAGTGCCGCCATTCCAAGCGCCGCTCACCACTCTCCGTCCAATAAGGATCGTAGCCGAGGACGTTTACGCCGCGTTTGAAGGGCTGATCGCCAGGCTTGAGTGCCACCGTTTCAGGAGCGGCCGCCATTGAAGCGGTTGGTAGGACGCTGCTTCCGAACGTGGCGAAAACGAGCGCACAAACAATCTTCAGAAGCCGCATCTGCATTCCCCTCTACGCTGGCATGCTTGCGGGATGATAGCGTTATCATCTAGCCTCTCGTCAAGCGCGTCTTGCGAGTTACAGGGGAGAGGAATGGCAGGTTTTCGTACGGCGGCTATGCTCGCGGCCGCGCTTTTGACGACGACTGCAACGGCAGCGTCCGATCCTTCCGCTCCCGTGCATTGGCCGAATGTGCGCAGCCGGGTCGCACCCGATCCCAAGCTGGAAGCGCGGATCAACCAGATCCTCAGCCGAATGACTCTTGAGGAGAAGGTCGGCCAAGTCGTGCAGGCTGACATCTCCGCGGTCACTCCTGCCGACGTCGCGAAGTACAAACTCGGGTCGATCCTCGCCGGGGGTAACAGCTCACCGGGTGGAAATGAAAAAGCTCCCGCAGCGGAGTGGATTAAACAGGCCGATGCGTTTTGGAACGCCAACCAGTCGGCGAAATGGGCGGGCGCGAAGATCCCGTTGATCTACGGCATCGATGCGGTGCACGGACATGCCAACATCGTGGGCGCGACCATATTTCCACAAAACATCAATCTCGGCGCGGCGCGGGATCCGGATCTGGTACGACGGATCGGCGAAGTCACGGCCAAAGAGATGGTGGCAACCGGCTTCGACTGGGACTTCTCCCCTACCCTTGCCGTGGTTCGGGATGACCGTTGGGGACGTAGCTATGAAGGCTTCTCCGAAGATCCGTCCATCACCAAATTGTATGCCGGCAAGATCGTTGAAGGTCTCCAGGGCGTGCCGGGCACGAAGTCATTCCTCGGCCCGGGCCACGTCATCGCGACAGCCAAGCATTTCGTAGGCGATGGCGGCACTGCCGGCGGCAAGGACCAGGGTGACAACCAGTCGTCGCCCGCGCAGCTGCGCGACATCCACGGGGCGGGGTATCCGCCTGCAATCGAGGCTGGAGTGCAGGCGGTGATGGCCTCCTTCTCGCTCGTTCGCGGACAGAAGGTCCATGGCGACAAGGAACTGCTTACGGACGCGCTCAAGCGGGACATGCATTTCGACGGGCTGGTCGTCGGCGACTGGAACGCGCACGGCCAGGTGCCGGGCTGCACCAACACCAGCTGTCCCGCCTCAATCAATGCCGGGCTCGACATGTTCATGGCGCCCGACAGCTGGAAAGGGCTCTACGATAGCACGCTGGCGCAGGCGAAGTCGGGCGAGATTCCGATGGCGCGTCTTGACGATGCGGTGCGACGCATCCTGCGAGTGAAGCTGCGCGCTCACATGTTCGAGAAGGGCGCTCCGTCAACGCGCCCTTATGGCGGACAATTTGAATTGCTCGGTTCGCCGGAACATCGCGCCGTTGCGCGCGAGGCAGTGCGCAAATCGCTCGTGCTTCTCAAAAATTCGAACCAGCTGCTGCCGCTTTCCCCGAAAGCGAATGTGCTCGTGGCGGGTGACGGCGCCGACAATATCGGCAAGCAGTCGGGCGGCTGGACAATTACCTGGCAGGGAACGGGACTCAGCAACGCAGACTTCCCCCACGCGCAGTCGATCTGGAGCGGGATCAATCAGGCCGTGGGAGCGGCTGGCGGCAAGTCAACGCTGAGCGTCGATGGCAGCTACTCAGCCAAGCCGGACGTCGCGATCGTCGTGTTCGGCGAAGATCCTTATGCCGAATTCGTCGGTGACCGTCCGCAGTCGCTCGAGTTCAGCCCCGCGGACAAGAAGGATCTGGAACTGCTTCGCAAGCTCCGCGCAGCAGGCATCCCTACAGTTTCGGTCTTCCTTTCAGGCCGCCCGATGTGGGTGAACCCCGAGCTCAACGAGTCAGACGCTTTCGTTGCCGCCTTCCTGCCCGGGGGAGAAGGAGGCGGTGTCGCGGACGTCCTTTTCCGCAAGCCAGATGGAAGCATCGCATACGATTTCCACGGCAAGCTCAGCTACAGCTGGCCGAAGCGCGCCGACCAGACACCGCTGAATTTCGGCGATTCTAATTACGACCCACTCTTCGCGTTCGGTTTCGGCCTTCGCTACGGCCAGAAGGGCGAACTTGCGAAGCTGTCAGAGGACCGGCCGAAGGGTAGCGGAATGCCCGAAGGTGTCCTCTTCGGTCGCGGCACCGTGCCGCAAGGCTACAGCTTCGGCTTTGAGCCCTCTTCGGCCGGTCAAACCAAAGGCGTGGACCGGAAAGCCCAGGAAGATTCTCGCCAGTTCATCTGGCGTGGCGGCGCCCCTGCCACGGTGGCGCTTCGGACTTCTAACCCGCTCGACCTTTCGCGCGAGGCGACCGGGCAGCTCAGCCTTGTGATCGACTATCGTCTCGATAATCCGCCCTCGGCGCCGGTGACGCTCGCGACAGGAAGTGCATCGGTACCGATCACGGGCTTCTTGCGTTCCGCGCAGGTGGGACAATGGAGCACGATTACGGTTCCGCTAGGTTGCTTCGGGAAGGCTGGCGTGGACATGACGAAGCTGACCACGCCCGTCGCGATTACGACCGCGGGTGCATTGACGATGAGCATCTCGGACATCCGGATCCTGAGCGCGACCGTCCCGCAGGATCGCTGCGGCGCGCAGTGACATGATCCGCGTCGGCATCGTCGGATACGGCCTCGCCGGCGGCACGTTTCACGCACCGCTGATCCGCGCCTGCGCTCGGATGGAGCTCAGTGCAGTTCTCACCAGCAGGGACGTGCCGCATAAGGTGGGCTCACTGGATGAGTTGCTTGGCCGCAGCGACCTAATCATCATCGCTTCGCCAAACCAGACTCACTTCCCGATCGCTAAAGAGGCGCTCGAAGCCGGCAAGCATGTGGTGGTCGACAAGCCCTTTACGGTGACAGTCGATGAGGCCGACGAGTTGATCGCCGCTGCAGCAACGTCAGACCGAGTCCTAACGGTGTTCCACAACCGCCGCTGGGACAGCGACTTTCTGACGGTTCACAAGATCATGCCCGAGCTGGGCGAGATCTCGCTCTTCGAAGCTTGCTGGGACCGCTTTCGTCCTGAGATCAAGCAGGGCTGGCGCGAAGTCCCCGCTCCCGCCTCCGGGGTCCTGGCGGACCTAGGATCACACATGATCGATCAAGCCCTGCAGCTTTTCGGCTGGCCTTCCGAGATCTCCGCCGATCTCGTGGCCCAGCGCCACGATGCGCAAGTGGACGATTATTTCGACGTAGCTTTGCATTATGGCGCGCGACGAGTGTGCCTGCGCTGCTCGACGCTGATGGCCGAACCACGACCGCGGTTCGCAGTGCATGGCGCTGGCGGTTCTTTCATCAAGCACGGCCTTGATACGCAAGAGGCATCGTTGAAGGCCGGCGCAGACCCGCTCGATGCGAACTTTGGCGTGGATGTCCATGACGGAACGCTGAGCCTGCCGGACGGCAGCAAGACGCAAGTGCCGACCGAGCGCGGTCGGTATTTGTCATTCTACGAAGGGGTCGCGTCGGCAATCCTCGATGGCGCGGACGTCCCGGTCGATCCACGGGACGCCCGCGACGGATTGCTCCTTATCGACCTCGCCCGGCAGAGTTCGGAGCAGCGGCGGACGCTGCCGGTGTCGGCCGCCAGTTCGAAGGCAACGTCGAACCGCTGAGTGTGACCGTCGCAGTCGAGCGGATGTTGCTCGACGATTCGCCGACGAGCAGCCGGTAGGTGCCAGGCGCAATTCGCCACTGCTGTGACGCTCCGTCGAATGTCGCCAATAGCCGCGGGTCGACGTTGACGCTGACCGTCCGGCTCGCACCGGGCGCGAGGTCGACCTTCTGATATGCTGCGAGCCGCTTCGGCGCTTCCCAACCGCCATTAGCCGATGACGCATAGACTTGCGCGACATCCTTGCCGCGCCGCTGACCAGCATTGCGAACAGTGAACTGGACGTTCACCGAGCCGTCCGGGTTCGACTTCGCCGACGCAGGACCGTATTCAAACCGCGTGTACGAAAGACCGTGCCCGAACGGGAAAAGAGGCTGCAGCTTCTTGGCGTCGAACCATTTGTAACCAACCGCGGCGCCCTCCGAATAATCGATCGAGAACATCTGCTTGTCGGCAAGGCCGGTGCCCGGCCGAACCGGTCGCGGTAGCTGGCTCTCGCTCGCCGGGAAGGTGACCGGCAAATGACCCGACGGGTTCACCCGGCCAAACAGCACATTGGCGATGGCCTTCCCACCGCTCGTCCCCGGGTACCACGCCTCGACGACTGCCGCCACGCGCGACGCCCAGGGCATCAGCACCGGACCGCCGCTTTCGATCACCACGGCGGTGCGTCGGTTCGCGGCTGCGACCGCCTCGATCAGCGCGTCCTGGTTTCCGGTCAGAGCAAGCGGAGCGTCGATCGATTCTCCCGTCCATTGCGTGGCGAATACGATCGCGACATCTGCGGCACGCGCAGCCGCAGCTGCCGCAGCTGGATCTACGCCGTCGACAAACGACACTTTCGCATGTGGCGCTAACGCGCGGATCGCCTCCAGCGGTGAAGAGGGATGATACATGACGGGCCCAGGCCATTCGGTCGGCTTGACCCCCGGAACCGCGTTCCCGCCCTTCGGATAGACCAGGGACGAACCGCTGCCCGCCAACACGCCCTTGTCGGCGTGGGAGCCGATTACAACGATGCTGCGGACGTTTGAGCCAAGTGGCAGCAGATTGCCCTCGTTCTTGAGCAGTACGATTGCCTCTTCGGCATCAGCCTGCGTGACCGCCGCGTGCTTCGCGAAGTCAATCGGAGCGTTAGCGGTGACGGGGTCATCGACCAGCCCGTGAGCAAACATCGGCCTAAGGATGCGGGTTGCCATTTCGTTAAGCCGCGCTTCCGGCACTCGGCCCGCGGCGACGGCGTCACGCAGCGGCTCACGGAAGTATGGTTTTTCGTCGAATGGCCAGCCGGACTCCTGATCCAGACCCGCAAGCGCTGCCTTCTCGGTGCTGTGCGTCGCGCCCCAGTCGGACATCACGAAACCGCGGAAGCCGAATGCATCCCGCAGCACATCCGTGAGCAGCCATTTGCTCTCGCAGGCGTAGTTGCCGTTTACACGATTGTAGGCGCACATCACCGAACCCGGATCGCCACGTTCGATGGCGAACTGGAACGCCAGCAGATCTGACATGCGCGCTGCTGCAGGATCGATCCTTGCGTCATGATAATCGCGGCCCGTTTCGAGGTCGTTCAGCGCATAATGCTTGTTGGTCGAGATGATGCGGTTCGACTGGATACCAGCAATCTGAGCGCCGACCATTGTCCCAGCGAGCAATGGGTCTTCGCCGCCATATTCGAAATTGCGTCCGTTGCGCGGGTCGCGAAGCAAATTGACGCCCCCCGCAAGCATGACGTTGAAGCCAGAAGCGCGCGCTTCGGCTCCGATCATCTGGCCCCCCTTGAAGGCAAGTTCCGGGTTCCAGGTTGCGGCTGTCGCGAGACCGGAAGGGAGCGATGTGCGCTTACGCTTCTCCGGTGCGGCACCCTGCGTCGCCACGCCGATGCCGGCGTCCGTCTGCCATTGTGGAGGAATGCCGAGCCTTGGGATACCGGGAATGTAACCGGCCGATCCGTAACGGGCCTCTGGCGGGGCCTTATAGTTGTTCTTGTAGTCGGCGTTGGTCGCAAAAAGTCCGAAGACCAGCTGCAGCTTCTCGTCGCGGGTCATCTGAGCGACCGCCAGCTCCGCTCGCTTGTCGGGGCTTAGCGAACGGTCGAGCCAAGTTTTGGTGTTATTTTGCGCCTCAGCGCCCGCTGCCAATGCGACTGCCATCGCAGCGCCCAAACTCCACGCAAGCACACCCTTAGCCATATTCTCGTCTCTCCCCTGGTCGCCCGATTCCGGGCGTCGCACCCTTGACACTAACCGCGCCAAACGCCGATTGGTAGCGCTACCACAATGCCGAGTCCGAGGTATCCTTTAGCCAATGAACTTCACCGCAGACATGCTTCCCGACGACGTTGCAAATGCGACGCTCGCAGGACGCCTACTGTTGGACGAAGGCCCTACCCCGGTTGTGATCAGGAACGGCATCGTCGAGGATGTTTCGCGGTCGGCGCCAACTGTCGCTGATCTCATGGACCGACCGATTTCGAACGTGGAAGGTCGTTCACTCTTCAGCGTTGAGGAGTTGCCCGGCGAACGACTCCTCGCTCCCGTCGATCTGCAAGCGATCAAGGCTGCCGGGGTCACGTTCGCCGTATCCGCAATCGAGCGAGTGATCGAGGAGCGCGCACGCGGGGACTATCGCGCTGCCGCAAGCATTCGCGAGAAGCTGGAGGACCGCATCGGTGGAGGAATTCGTAATGTCGTTCCGGGGAGCGACGCTGCGGCGCGCCTGAAGGATGCGCTGATAGAAGAAGGTTTGTGGTCACAGTATCTCGAAGTCGCGATCGGACCTGACGCGGAGATTTTCACCAAGACCGCCCCACTCGCCAGCGTAGGGTGGGGCGCCGAGATTGGCGTTCGTTCGGACTCCAGCTGGAACAACCCGGAGCCGGAGGTGGTGCTGATCGTGAACAGCCGCGGAGAGATCCGAGGAGCGACGCTCGGCAATGACGTGAACCTGCGCGATTTCGAGGGCCGCAGTGCGCTGCTCCTGAGTAAGGCGAAGGACAATAATGCCTCATGCGCGATCGGGCCTTTCATCCGCTTGTTCGATGAGCAGTTCACGCTCGACGACGTCGCATCAGCTGATGTCGAGCTCGAGATCAACGGCGCCGACGGTTTTCGCCTTCAAGGCCAGAGCCGGATGAGCGAGATCAGCCGTGATCCGCGCGAGCTCGTTCGCCAGGCGATGAGCGAACATCATTACCCCGACGGTTTCGCCCTGTTCCTCGGCACACTGTTCGCGCCTACCGAAGACCGCGACGATCCTGGCCGAGGCTTCACGCACAAGCTCGGCGACGAAGTACGCATCGCCAGCCCGAAACTGGGCACATTGGTCAATCGTGTCACCACTTCGAAAGACGCGCCGGCGTGGACGTTCGGGACGCGTGCGCTCATGCAAAATCTATCTTCGCGAGGACTTCTCTAGTGTCTGAAACCCTGTCGCACCTGATCAACGGCGAGGCCGTAACCGGCGAGCCTTCGGGTGAAAGCATCAACCCGTCGAACCTGGACGATGTCGTTGCGCGCTATCCGAAAGGCGGAACTGCGGAAGTCGATGCTGCGGTGAAAGCTGCGCGGGCAGCCTTCCCGGCGTGGTCGGAGGCGTCTCCGGAGGTCCGCTCGGACGTTCTCGATCGCGCAGGCTCGCTCATCATGTCGCGCGCCAAGGAGCTCGGCACTTTGCTCTCTCGCGAAGAGGGTAAGACGCTCCCCGAAGGCACCGGCGAAGTCATGCGCGCGGCGCGCATCCTAAAATATTTCGCGGGTGAAGCGCTGCGGCGCCATGGACAGACGTTGGACTCGACGCGACCTTCGATCGACGTAGAGACGCACCGCGAAGCAGTGGGCGTCTTCGGGCTAATCACGCCCTGGAACTTCCCGATCGCCATCCCTGCCTGGAAGTCGGCCCCTGCCCTCGCCTTCGGCAACACGGTTGTCCTGAAGCCGGCAACGCCGACGCCGGCCATTGCTCGCGCTTTCGGGGAGATCCTCGTCGAAGCGGGCGCTCCGGCGGGCGTGTTCAATCTCGTCATCGGCGAGGGCGACGTGGGACGGGCGATCGTCAATCACGTCGACATCGACGGCATCTCTTTCACCGGCTCGCAGGCCGTGGGCGGTAGTGTTGGCGAGGCTGCAATCAAACGTCAGGCCCGTGTCCAACTGGAAATGGGTGGCAAGAACCCGCTTGTCGTGCTCGACGACGCTGATCTCGAGCGCGCAGTCACATGCGCAATCGACGGTGCCTTCTTCGGTACGGGCCAGCGTTGCACCGCCTCATCGCGGATCATCGTAACCGAAGGCATCCACGAGCGCTTCGTCACTGCACTTGCCGAGCGAGCCAAGTCGCTCCGCGTCGGTGACGCGCTCGATCCGGAGAGTCAGATCGGCCCTGCCGTCAACGAGACGCAGCTTGAGCAGAATCTGCGCTACGTCGGTATTGCTCGTGACGAAGGCGGCAAGGTTCTTACGGGCGGCGAGCCGCTGCAGCTTTCGACGCGCGGCTACTACATGGCGCCAACGGTGATCGCCGACACGGCGCCCGATCAGCGCATCAATTGCGAGGAAGTGTTCGGACCCGTCGCGAGCACCGTCAAAGTTCGCGACTATGAAGAAGCGCTCGAGATCGCCAATCGCGGCCAGTTCGGGCTTTCAGCCGGGATCGTCACCAACTCCCTGAAGCATTCCCGTCATTTCCGGCGGCACATTCGCGCGGGCATGGTCATGGTCAATCTGCCGACCGCCGGGGTCGATTATCACGTGCCGTTTGGCGGGACTCGTAAGTCCAGCTACGGCGCGCGCGAGCAGGGGTTTGCAGCGGTCGAATTCTATACGCAGACGAAGACCGTCTACATCGGGGGGTGAGCGTTTTGGCCGATAGCGAAGATTTGCGGGCGGTATATCCGAGCCTGCGCGGCAAGAGGGTGTTGATTACGGGTGGCGGCTCCGGAATTGGTGCCGGAATCGTCGAGGCATTTGCGCGACAAGGCTCCGACGTCACCTTCCTTGATATCCTGAACGGGGAATCGTCGCAGCTGGCGGAGCATTGGGGGGTTCGTTTCGAGCGCGTCGATCTGACTGACGTTCCGGCTACGACGAAATCCATCGCCGATTTGGTCGAACAGGGCGGTGCCTTCGACGTGCTGGTCAACAATGCCGCCAATGACGATCGTCACACGCTTGACGAAGTGACCGAGGAATATTGGGACAACCGTCTAAACGTGAACCTCAAGCACCAATTCTTTTGCGCTCAAGCTGTTGTGCCGGGCATGCGTGCGAAGGGCGGCGGCGCGATCGTCAACCTGGGTTCAATCAGCTGGCATCTCGGCCTGCCTGACCTGCCGCTCTATCAGACCTGCAAGGCGGCAATCGAAGGCCTGACGCGATCGCTCGCGCGCGATCTCGGCAAGGACAATATCCGTGTGACCTGCGTCGTTCCCGGCAATGTGAAGACGCCCCGCCAGGAGCAGTGGTACACGCCCGAAGCCGAAGCCGAATTGGTTGGCGCCCAGTGCATCAAGCAGCGTATCCTTCCGCAGGACGTTGCTGCGCTCGTGACATTCCTGGCTTCTGACGATGCCAGGCTCATTACCGGTCACGAGCATTTCGTGGATGCAGGGTGGAGATAATGAGCACCGAACCGAGAGTCGCTTGGGCATTGGCAGCGGAACTCGGTGAAGGACCGGTCTGGGATCAACGTGATCGAGCGCTCTGGTTCGTCGACATCAAGAAGCACCAGATCCACCGCTACGATCCGGCTGACGGAAGCAAGAAGAGCTGGGACTCTCCCGAGCAAGTCGGGTTCGTCCTGCCATCTGACGACGGCGGCTTCGTCGCTGGACTGCAGTCTGGTCTTTATCGCTTCGATCCGCAGAAAGGTGCGTTCCGGCTGATCGTAGAGGTTGAGCCTGACAAACCTAACAACCGACTGAACGACGGAGTCACCGATCCAGAGGGTCGCATCTGGTTCGGCACGATGGACAATGGCGAGAAGGACAAGAGCGGCGCCTTCTATTGTTTCGCTCACGGCAAATTGGTGCGCACCGCCATCGACAACATCACGATTACCAACGGCCCGACCGTCTCGCCGGATGGGCGGATTCTCTATTTCGTCGATACCCTCAAGGGCACGATCGAAGCTGCCGACATCATTGGTGACGGAGAGCTCAGTGGACGCCGGCCGTTTGTTAGAATCGATCCAAAGGACGGTCATCCCGATGGGCCGAACATCGACAGTGAAGGATGCGTCTGGATCAGCCTGTACGGCGGCTGGCAATCACGGCGCTATTCGCCGAAGGGCGAGCTCCTGGAAACTGTGCGCTTCCCCGTCGCAAACATCACGAAGATGGCGCTCGGCGGCCCCGACCTCCGCACCGCCTTCGCGACGACGGCCCGGCAGATGCTGAGCCCGGAGGTTATCGCCAAGCAGCCGCAGATCGGCGACCTGTTCGAGTTCCATGTCGATGTTTCAGGAGTGCCATGTCCGCTCGTTCGACTTTGATCCTTCTAGGGCTGCTCGCGTCAGGCGCATCGGCCGCTCCCACAATCGATCCGCAATTCGGCGATCATGCGGTGATTCAACGCGGCAAGCCGGTGCATCTAAGCGGTTCAGCCTCGGCGGGTGAGCGGCTGACCATCAGCTTTGCGGGACAGACTCGAACGGTCGCTGCGGATGCGGCGGGACGCTGGCAAGCCACCTTCCCTGCCCTCACCGCGAGCGGTGGATCTCATACGATTACAGTGAATGGCGCGACAGCCGCGACGGACATCGCCATCGGCGACGTCTGGCTCTGCTCGGGCCAGTCGAACATGGAATATCCGCTTCGCCGAGCGCTCAACGGCGATGGGGAAGTGCAATCGGCGGCAGACGACGACCTTCGCCTGATGAAGGTCGAGAAGCAGCTGTCAAACTCACCCGATACGGTCTTTGGCAAAGCACCAGCGTGGCAGCGTTCGACACCGGACACGGCGCGCGAATTCTCGGCTGCCTGCTACTTCATGGTGCGAGACCTGCGAAAGACGCAGAAGGTGCCGATCGGTGCGATCGACGACACTTGGGGCGGCACCCCCATCCGTGCCTGGATGAGTGAAGCTGCTGCTCGCAACAGCGGTAATGCTGCGGCGGCGGACCAGCTCGACCTGTACCGGCGCAACGAAGCCGAAGCGCTACGTCAGTTCGGGCGCCAGTGGGAAGATTGGTGGCGCGCTCGCACCGGCGACAAGGCCGGCCATGAGCCGTGGCACGCACCCGACGGCATCACATGGAAGCAAGTGCCGCGGATCGGAAATTGGAGCGATTGGGGCGGCGACTGGCCGTCCTATGACGGGTCCGTCTGGGCGCGTCGGACGGTCTCCCTGACTGCCGCGGAGGCGGCGCAGTTCGCGACGCTTTCGCTAGGCGTGATCGACGACATGGATGAGAGCTTTGTCAACGGCGTGCCCGTGGGCGGGAGCAGCGACCCGGTGTCCCCCCGCAATTACAAGTTGCCTCCGGGCGTGCTCCGCTCGGGCCCCAACGAGATCGTCGTATACGTGCGTGATCTTTGGGGGCCCGGCGGCCTGATGGGACCTGCGGATGCGCTGCAGCTCACCTTCGCCGACGGGCACAGCAAGCCGCTGAGCACCGGCTGGCAATATGCTCGCATTGCCGACGCTGTCGGCATGCCGCCCGTCCCGCCATGGGGGAACTCCTCGGGCGTCTCCACAATCTACAACGCCATGGTCGCACCCCTCGGCGCTCTCGGCCTTAAGGGCGTGGCCTGGTATCAAGGGGAGGCTGATGTCGATCACCCCGGCTACGACAAGCGCCTGGCCGCCTGGATGGCCAACTGGCGGAGCCAATTCGGCGACCCCAAACTTCCATTCCTGATCGTCGGACTTGCCGGTTGGGGATCCACATCCTCGAAGCCCACCGAGAGCAGTTGGGCCGCGCTGATCAACGAACAAAGGCTTGCGGTCGAGCGCGATCCACGCACGGCGCTCGCAAGCGCCATCGACCTCGGTGAGCCAGCCGACATTCACCCGGCGAACAAACAGGAAGTCGGCCGACGACTCGCACTGGCGGCGCGCTTGCTTGTCTACGGCGATACTAGCGGAAAAGTCGGAGCGTCTCCCATCGCGGCGACACGCAATCCAAACACCATCGTGCTTCGCTTCACCAAGCCCCTGCAAATATTGAGCGGCGCAACGGTGAATGCCATCGAACTATGCGGGTCGACGCCGGGAAGCTGCCGCTATGCGTCGGCGCACGTGCGGGGTGATTCCGTGGAAATCGCCAATGACAATCTGCCCATCCAACGTATTCGCTATGCCTGGGCCGATTATCCGATCGTGAACCTCTACGACGCCGACTTGCTACCGGTTCCGGTGTTCGAAATTCCGGTTCAGTGATTGTGCCGCGGCACCTTCGCCGAGGTGCCGCGATACTTGACCGCAAATTCTAGGACCGCTCCCGTCGACAGCTGTCCAGTTTTCTCGCGGTAGAGTTCTTCCCACGGGGTGTTGCTTGTTGGGATCGGCGGCGGCGCTTCAGTCTTCCGCCGTGCAATCTCGTCCTCGCCCACCAAGGCATCGCACCTGCCCGTGTTGAGATCGATGCGGATCATGTCGCCCGTGCGAAGCCATGAAAGGCCTCCACCCACCGCGCTCTCCGGTGATGCATTGAGGATCGAGGGACTGTCGGAGGTGCCGGACTGCCGGCCATCGCCAAGCGTCGGCAGGCTCTGAATCCCGCGCTGAAGCAAAGCATCGGGCGGCTGCATGTTCACGACCTCCGCTGAGCCCGGCCAGCCGATAGGCCCGCTGCCGCGGATCACGAGGATGCAATTCTCATCGATGTTGAGCGACGGATCGTTGATGCGGTGGTGATAGTCGTCCGAGCCATCGAACACGATTGCGCGGGCTTCGAACACCCCTTCATTCCCCGGCCGCGAGAGATAGCGTTGACGGAACTCGTCCGAGATGACGCTCGTCTTCATGATCGCGAAGTCGAACAGATTGCCGCGCAGCACGAGGAAGCCGGCAGTCTCCTTAAGCGGCGCATCGAACGGGAACACCACTTCCCGGTCCGTCGTTTCGCGATCTTCGAGATTCTCTGCCTGTGTGCGTCCCGTGCAGGTCAGCGCATTTCCATCGAGCCTGCCTGCCTGAAGCAACTCCCACATCACGGCAGGAACGCCGCCTGCGCGATGGAAGCGTTCGCTGAGGTACTTCCCTGCAGGCTGCATGTTCACGAGCAGCGGCAGGTCATAGCCTTGCTCAATCCAGTCCTGCGGCGTGATCTCAACGCCTGCGTGCCGGGCCATCGCCACGATGTGCGGCTGGGCGTTGGTTGAGCCCCCGATAGCAGCATTGACTCGGATCGCGTTGAGGAAGGCTTCGCGGGTCAGGATGTTTGACGGGCGCAAGTCTTCGTAGGCCATGTCGACGATCCGCTGGCCGGTCCGATAGGCCATCTGTCCACGCTCGCGATACGGGGCTGGTATCGCCGCATTTCCCGGCAGCGACATGCCGAGGGCCTCTGAGATGGCGTTCATCGTCGAGGCCGTACCCATCGTATTGCAATGGCCCGGCGACGGCGCCGAATCGGTCGCGCGACGCATGAATTCTTCTTCGTCGATCTCGCCCGCACCAAGCAGCCTTCGCGAACGCCAGATTACAGTCCCCGACCCGACCAGCTCGCCTTCATGCCAGCCGTCGAGCATGGGTCCGCCGTTCAGTGTGATTGCGGGGATATCGACCGTCGCCGCTGCCATGATCGAGGATGGCGTCGTCTTGTCGCAACCCGTTGTTAGGACGACCGCATCGATCGGATAGCCGTTGAGGATCTCGACTAAGCCGAGGTACGCAAGATTACGGTCGAGCGCCGCCGTCGGACGTCGGCAATTTTCGAAGATCGGATGGAGCGGGAACTCCATCGGAATCCCGCCTGCATCGCGAATGCCTTCCTTGATCCGGTGGACCAGCTCCAGGTGGATGCGGTTACACGGAGCGATGTCCGAACCCGACTGGGCGATGCCGATGATGGGCTTGCCGGAACGCAGCTCCTCGCGCGTCAGGCCGTAGTTCATGAAGCGCTCGATATAGAGCGCGGCCATGTCGCTACGGCCTGGAGCGGCGAACCACTCGCGCGATCGGAACGGACGGGCGGGAATGCGTTCGCCCACGCGTCTTAGCCTTCCATCTGCTCCAGTTCCTTGCCGCGCGTTTCGTGCACCAGCTTCTGCACCAGGAAGAAGCTGATCACCGCGCACACGGCGTAGAAGGTGTAGCTGATCGTCAGCCCCAGCTTTGCGGCCATGACCGGGAAGCTGAACGAGATCAGGAAGTTCGCGAACCACTGGACGAAGCCGGACACGGCGAGTGCCGATCCGCGGATCTGGTTCGGGAACATCTCGCCCAGCATGACCCACATCACGGGGCCCCAGCTGAAATTGAAGAAGATGACGTAGAGGTTCGCTGCAACCACCGCGATCAGACCGAGTTCACGCGACAAGACGAGGTTACCCGACGCGTCGAGCGATCCATGGCTGAAGGCGTAGACCATCGCGAACAGGGTGACGGCCATGCCTGCAGAGCCAATCAACAGCAGCGGCTTGCGGCCGATCTTATCGATGACCGCGATGGTCGCGAAACAGGCCGCGATTGAGACCGCGCCCGAGACGATGTTGATCAGCAGCGACTGGTCTTCCGTGAACCCGGCAAGCTGCCACAGGGTCGCGCCATAATAAAAGATAACGTTGATGCCGACGAACTGCTGGAACGACGCCAGCATGATTCCGGTCCAGACGATCGGACGGATTCCAAGGAGGCCGTTGCCTTTGATGTCGCTGAGCCGCGGCCGGTGATCCTCGCTGAACGTGGCGCGAATCTCGTCAAGCTTCGAGCGGGCCACGTCCGCACCGAAAAGGCTGGTCAGCACACCCGTCGCGCGATCGGTTCGCCCCTTTGAGACGAGGTAGCGGGGGCTTTCAGGAATGAGGAACAGCGCGACCAGGAAGATCGCGGCCGGGATGGCCTGCATCAGGTACATCCAGCGCCATGCTTCGATGCCGCCCCAGAAGGTCGCCGTAGAGACGCCGGCGCTGCGAGCCAGGAAGTAGTTCACGACGAACGCGGCCGTGAGACCGGTGATGATCATGATCTGCTGAACAGTCGTAAGACGTCCACGGATTTCAGCTGGAGCCACTTCCGAAATGTAGGCTGGGGAGAGCACGCTCGCCGCACCAACGGCCATACCGCCACAGATACGTGCAATGAGGAAGATCAAGTGCGACGACGCCGCACCTTGGACTAGCGCCCCGACGAGGAAGAGTGCCGCGGCGAGCATCATGGTATTCCGGCGGCCCATCAGGTCAGCGAGCCGGCCCGCGAAAAAGGCGCCGATAAAGCAGCCGATCAGCAGTGACGCGACGGTGAATCCGAGGCCATTGCTGGGTGACCAACTACCTTTGACCAGGCCGAAAGCCTGTGTCAGTCCGTCCTGCGTTCCGTTGACCGCGCCACTGTCATAACCGAACAGGAAACCGCCTATGGTGGCGACGGCAACAATGGCGCCGATGAAGCCCATGTTCGCGCGCTGCGAACTCGTGTCTAGCATTTACCTCTCCCCATGCGCCGGACTCGGCACCTGTTAGCGGTAACACGTCAAAATCACGCCGCGCAACGCCTCAAGTTGCTGCAGACTTATCAGCTGGCGGTCCCGACGATTCCCGAATGATCAAAGCGTGGCTCAGCACCCGCTCGGCGGCCTTCCGTGGACCTCCCGCCCGCCGGCGGCGAAGGTCAGCGATTAACAGCTCGAGCGCGGCTTCCGCCATTGCTGAAATGGGCTGCTTCACGGTCGTTAGTTCGGGCCAGACGCTGGTCGCCAAAGCCGTGTCGTCGAAACCAACGATGCTCAGATCATCCGGAACGTCGAGGCCGCGCCGATGCGCAACGCTGACCGTGGCAGCGGCCATGTCGTCATTACTGGCGAAAATCGCGGTCGGCGGCTTATCCAAAGACAGGATGCGATCGCCGGCAAGCAGTCCGGACCGGTAACTGAAATAACCCTGCTCCACGGCAGCCTTGGCGGGATCCAGGCCAGCCTCAGTTAGCGCGTCGCAGAAGCCACGAAACCGGTCGTGGCTCGCAACATGGTTGGGATGGCCCTTGATGAAGCCGAACTCGCGATGACCGAGCTCCAGCAGGTATCGCGTCATCTCCATCGCCGCGGCATGATCGTCGATCCGGACGTTGAGGCTCTCGTCGTTGGGGGCGCCCATAGCCACGGTGACGACGGGGATCTGCATCGCGCTCAATTCAGCGAGGATCGGCTGAGACTCGGATAGCGGCGGAGGTAGCACGACGCCCTCTACATCGCTGGTCGCGAAGCGGCGCGTGACGTCCGCTTGCTCGTCTGCATCTTCGGACTCGCAGGATTCGATCACCAAGTGCACGCCCGCGCTCCTCGCGGCGTGCAGCGCACCAATAAGGAACTGCGAGAGATAGCCAGCGCTCGGGTTGGCGTAGAGCAAGCCAATATGCGCGGCCTCACCCGCCGCCAAACTGCGAGCCGCTGTGTTGGGCGAATAGTTCAGCTTCTCGATTGCCTCGAGCACCGCCTCGCGCGTGGAATCGCGGACGTTCCGGCCGTGGTTGATCACGCGTGACACGGTCATAGCAGAGACGCCGGCAGCGCGCGCGACGTCCTCGATCGTGATTGCTCCCCGTCCTCGACGGCTCGGTCTTGCCATGCACACCCCTTGCCCGCTGGCTACGAGACGAGCGGCATCAATGCAAATGAAGTGCGTTGACCGCGGCAAAGACACGGCTACGTTAGCGCTACCATCGCATGAGGGGAGAAGGTGTGACGGTAATTCGCTGGCCGGTCGCGGCTGCAATCATCCTGGGCATCACGTCGGCGGCATATGCACAGCCGCAACAGCAGCCGGTTTACAAAGACTCACTTCAGCCGGTGAACCGGCGCGTCGAGGACCTTCTTTCGCGCATGACCCTCGATGAGAAGGTCGCGCAGCTGCTGACGATCTGGGAGCAGAAGAGCAAGGTTCAGACGGCCGCCGGACAATTCTCCCCCGAGAAAGCGTCGCAGGCGTTTCCAAGCGGCATCGGCGGCTTTGCTCGCCCCTCAGACAAACGTGGAGTTGCAGCTTCGAATAATGCCGCGGGTGCATCGGCAGGCGAAAATCGCGATGCGCGCGACACTGCAGAATATGTGAATGCTGCGCAGCATTGGGCGGTCGAGCGGACGCGGCTTGGCATCCCGATCCTGATGCATGAAGAAGCGCTGCACGGCTATGTGGCGCGAGGAGCAACGAGCTTTCCGCAAGCGATCGGTCTGGCCAGCACATGGGATCCGGAGCTTGTCACGCGCGTGTTCTCCGTTGCGTCCCGGGAGATGCGTGCGCGCGGAGCGTTCCTGGCGCTCGCGCCTGTTGTCGACGTAGCGCGCGACCCGCGCTGGGGCCGCATCGAGGAGACTTACGGCGAAGATCCATATCTGGTCAGCCAGATCGGGCTCGCTGCTATCCGCGGCTTCCAGGGAACCACCCTGCCCCTCGGGCAGGAGCGAGTGCTCGTAACGCTCAAGCATTTCACCGGACATGGGCAGCCGGAGAATGGGACCAACGTCGGACCGGCGGATCTGGGTGAGCGCCTGCTGCGAACCGATTTCTTCCCGCCGTTCGAACGCGCCATCGAGGCGTTCCCGATCCAGTCGGTGATGGCGTCCTACAACGAGATCGACGGCATCCCGTCGCATGCCAACTCGTGGCTGCTTAACGACGTTCTGCGCGGCGAATGGAAATATCAGGGCGCGGTCGTCAGCGATTACTACGGCATCCGTGAGCTGATGACGCGGCACAAGATGTTCGGGAATGCCACGGACGCAGCCGAACGCGCGATCAAGTCTGGTGTGGACGTCGAGACTCCAGATCCGGAGGGTTACGTCCATCTACCGGAGTTGGTTCGGTCCGGCCGTGTGCCGCAGGCGTTGGTAGACGAGGCGGTGCGTCGAGTGCTCCGGCTTAAGTTCGAGAGCGGACTGTTCGACAATCCCTATCCGGACCCGGCGACCGCCGAAGCGAAAACGGCCACTCCGGACGCGGTCTCGCTCGCACGCGAGGCCGCTGGCAAAGCCATCGTCCTGTTGAAGAACGAGAAACAGCTTCTTCCACTGAACGCTTCGAACATCCGGCGGATGGCGGTGATCGGGACGCATGCGCGTGACACACCGATCGGCGGCTATAGTGATGTTCCGAAGCATGTCGTCAGCGTGCTTGAAGGCATGCAGGAGACAGGAAAAGGCCGCTTCGCCGTGGACTATGCGGAGGGAGTGCGGATCACCGAAGCGCGCTGCTGGTCCTGCGACGAGGTCAAGCTCGTTCCGACGTCCGTGAATCGCAAGCTCATCGCCGAAGCCGTCCAGACCGCTCGCAAAGCCGACGTGATCGTCATGGTGCTCGGCGACAACGAGCAGACCAGTCGCGAAGCCTGGGCGGATAATCACCTTGGCGACCGTTCCTCGCTCGATTTGATTGGGCAGCAGGAAGATCTCGCCCGCGCCATTCTCGCGCTGAACAAGCCGACGATCGTGATGCTGCTGAACGGGCGGCCGCTGTCGGTGAACTATCTCGCCGCGAAATCGCCCGCCCTACTCGAGGGCTGGTACCTCGGCCAGGAGACCGGGCACGGAGTTGCCGACGTTCTGTTCGGCAAGGTCAATCCTGGCGGCAAGCTGCCGGTCACCATCCCGCGCTCGGTCGGGCAGCTGCCGGTCTATTACAACCGCAAGCCGTCGGCTCGGCGGGGCTACCTCTTCGACACCACCGCACCGCTTTATCCATTCGGCTACGGGCTCAGTTACACGAGCTTCAACGTATCCGCGCCGCGTATCGTCACGCCGAATATTGCAGCCGGTCAGCCGGCGCAAGTCGACGTGGACGTCGCCAACACCGGCGCTCGCGCGGGCGACGAGGTGGTTCAGCTCTATGTCCGCGACGACGAATCTTCAGTCACCCGGCCACTGCTAGAGCTGAAGGGATTCCGCCGCGTCACGCTCGCTCCAGGGGAGAAGCGAACGGTTCGGTTCGAGCTGAAGCCCGACGATCTTGCGCTTTGGAATGCTCAGAAAAAGCGCGTCGTCGAGCCGGGTACATTTACGATCTCAGCGGGCTCGAACTCGGTCGACCTCAAGAGCGCAACGCTGACCGTCCGCTAGATGCGGATTAGCCAGTTTTTGCGCCACAGGTAGAACATGCACGCCCAGATGAAGGCGATGCTCATGCCGACGGGAATGAAGGCAGCGAGCTCCGATCCGACCACCGGCCGGACCGCATTGTAGGGCTGGAGGAAAAGATCCCAGCCCATCATGCTCCCGCTCACCTCGTGCAGCACGTAAGCGGCGATCGCGTTTACGCCGAATGGCAGGACTAGAAGGCCAACGGCATAGCGCCAGCTGGTCAGCGGCTTGCCGTTGAACAGGAAGCTGAGGCCGACGAGCGCGAGCGTAGCGATGCCGGATGTCGCGAGCACAAATGTGCTGGACCAGATGTCCTTGATGATTGGGAACACGAGGCCCCAGGCGACACCGGCGACGAGCATCGCCGCGCCAACCAGCGCTAATCTCTTCAGCCGAGCCCGGTCGCTACCGCGCAACAGATACTCCCCGATCGCAATGCCGATGAGCCCCTGAGCAATCGCGGGGAGTGTGCCGAGCAAACCTTCGGGATCGTAACCGTCGGGCCCCTTCACATAATTGTGCCCTCCGGCGCCCAGCAGCACACGATCGACCGATCCGACGAAGTTGTGCCCCCTCAGCCAGATGTCGTTCGGCAGTCCGTCGAGCGCGGGAATTAGGGTGAGCGGCCAATAGAGCAGCAGGATCGCCGCAGCGACAATCAGACGGGTTCGCGGCTTCAGCCACAGGAACATCAGCGCGCAGGCGCAATAGACCAGGCCGATCCGCTGCAGCACCCCGAACAGCCGCCAACTCCCCGAGCTGAACTTCATGAACCACCACATGTTCGACAGCAGCCAGCCGAGCAGCAACAGCCGCGCCGTTCGCCAGAAAATGCGTCGATATTCCTCCGGCGTGGCCTCGGCGTTCCGCATCGAAAACGGGATCGAGATGCCTACCATCAAGAGAAATGAAGGAAAGACCAAGTCGGCAAGGTGCAGCCCGTCCCAGCGTTCGTGCAGCAAGGTCGGATAGACAGGGCCCTTGTATTCGATCCCCGCCATCAGATTGACGAGGATCATCCCGATCACGGTGAGACCGCGAAGAAGGTCCAGAGAAACCAGTCGATGCGTTGCCGTGGTCTCGGTCTCGGCCGCCTTACCGTGCATATTTGCGCCCCTCTGCAAGTGCCTCACGAACGCTGCGGATGGCGCGCTGGTGAGGCAGGTCCTCGTCGATCTCCCAGACCATCACGCCCGCTCCCCAAGCGCCGGCAAGGCGAGCCTTTCGTTCGAGGGTCGGCAGGCCGTTGAACGTGATGTAATCGCAGCCGGCACATCGCTGGCCGACGACGTCGGACTTCACGACATGATCGCCATGTTCCGCGGCAATTTCATGCAAGGACCAGCCGGGCCGAAATTGCCCGAAGCCGCGTCCGTAGAATGGTAGGCCGAGGGCCAAGCGCTGAGCGGGCACGCCTTTTCCCAGCCAGAAGGCCAAGTCCTTCTCCGCTTGCTCATAGCTGGCATGCTCGTCGCCCGCCTTGCCCCATGTCGGACCGATCGCGTCGTAGGACATGATGCCGATAAGATCAAAATAGGGGAGCGAAGCGTCTGGCACCCTTCCCCCTTCATATGAGCCCGTCGCGCAGGTCAGCAGCTTCGACCGTGCACGCAGCGCCTCGCTGAGCTCGCGCACGAAGGGCATATAGTTTCCTTCGCGATCCATGCGCGTCATGAGCTCGCCTTCGAGGTCCACGTCGATGCCGTCGAGACCGTAGCGGTCAACGAGCTCGATCAATCCGCTGACCAACTTCGTCCGGGTCTCCGGTTTCGCCAGCACAGCCCAATCGCCGGAACATGGCGGGATTGTTCCGCCGCCAACCGAAACCAGAACTTTGGCGTTCGCACGATGAGCCTTGGCGACCAACGCGCGAAGATCGTCGCCGGATACCATCAGGCCACCTCCAGCTGGAGAGCAAGCCAAAGCGTCTCCGTTGACGAAGTCGCCCGTTGGATCAGGGTTTGCAAAGGCCAGATCGACGTGCGTGTAATGCCGCAGGTCTGCACGTTGCAGGACATCCGCAAAGCCCTTGAAGGCGGGCAGATAGCCGATCGCAACCGGTTCAGCGCGAGCTGGTGACACGGTCAGAAGTGCAGCGGTGGCCAACATGTGCAGAGCGCGCATTGCTGCAGCCTAGCCGACCCTTTCAACGGCGCAATATGGGCACGTTGACCGGTACGTCTCTGCATGACACGAACGGTGGTTCGAGGGGGGATTTACGATGTTGTCGAGAGTGGTTGTTGCGTTGCTCGTTGCGTCTGCTGCCGTCTCACCCGCCACGGCGACAACGCAGCGTCAGCTCGACTCATTTGCAAACGGTATGGGCGTGCGGCTGAACATCGTCGACAATCGGCCGGCGACGTGTCCCAAGCAGGCGAATGGATGCTTTCTGTCGCAACTCGACCTGCGCATGCCTGACGCCTTGGCGAATGAACTCGCGGCAGGCGACTTCAAGCTTTATTTCGGGTCAGTCAGCCCGGTCATCGACATCGATAGCGATCAGTTTACCGTCCGCCTGATCAACGGCGATCTTCATGTGCTCGAGCCTCGTCCCGGTGTGCGCCTGCAGCCGGGAAAGACCTACACCATCAAGCTGTGGTCGCAGGGGCATTTCTTCTCTGCTTATTATCCGATGCCGAACATGTTTCTGGTGTCCGGCAATCTCGCGCCGCGTGTGATCGCTGCGACCAGGCCAGTGATCGATCGCGACAGCGGACTCGAGATTCTGCCATTTGTTGCTCCGATGACCGATGAAGCACGGCTCGCCACGGCGACACCCGGCGACGAGACGCGCTGGCTTACTCCCGAACGCGCGTTCGACCTCTACTCGTCGCGAGCAGCCTCAGGCGCGGCTTCGGGAGTTGCGATCATCCCGACGCCCGTTGAAGTTAAGAAGCTGCAAGGTGCATCGATCGATCTGAGCAAAGGCGCTCAACTGCAGCTGAGCGGGATTGACCGTTCCACCCTCGCCGCGCCGCTTCGCGACCTGGCCGCCAGCGGTCTGCGCGAAAGCGCCGGCGGCAATAAGATTCGCCTCAACCTCTCCTCTTCAATGCTGGCCGAGTCATACCGTCTGACCGCACAGAATGACTCGATCGAGATCACGGCCGCTGACGTCTCGGGAGCGCGCTACGCTCTACAATCGCTCGCGCAGCTGTCCGCTCAACAAGGCGGGCATTTGAAGCCGGTCATTATCGGGGACCAACCGCGCTTTGCTTTCCGAGGTTTGCACGTCGACCTGGCGCGCAACTTTCACAGCAAGGCGGAAGTGCTGAAGCTCATCGATCAGATGGGTCGCTACAAGCTCAACAAATTGCACCTTCACCTTGGCGACGATGAAGGCTGGCGGCTGCAGATCAAGCGCTTGCCGGAACTCACTGAGGTCGGTGCCTACCGCTGCTACGATCCGTCAGAGACGCAATGTCTTCTGCCGCAGCTTGGAGCCGGTCCCGACCGAAACGCGGCCGTGAACGGCTATCTCAGTCAGGCCGACTATCTAGAGATCCTCAACGCAGCGAAGGATCGCGGGATCGAAGTCATCCCCTCCTTCGACATGCCCGGACATTCGCGCGCCGCAATTCGTTCGATGGAAGCGCGATACCGTAAGCTGACGGCCGCGGGTCGACGGGCGGACGCCGAAGAGTTCCGCCTCGTCGAACCCGCCGACAAGACGGAATATCGAAGCATCCAGAACTATAACGACAACACGCTGAACGTCTGTCTCGACAGCACCTATCGCTTCATCGATGTGGTGATCGATGAGCTTAAAGCGTTGCACGCCGCCGCTGGGACGCCGCTCAAGACCTATCACATCGGCGCGGACGAAACGGCTGGTGCGTGGACCGCCTCACCGGCCTGCAAGGCGCTGATGACCAAGACTGGACGTACTGCCGCACAGCTTGGCCCCATGTTCATCGAGCGTGTATCGAAGGACCTGGCGAGCAAGGGCATCGAAGTTGCGGGCTGGAGCGACGGGATCAGCCATGTCGATCCCAAGGAGATGCCGGCGCAGGTTCAGTCGAACATTTGGAGCGACCTGTTCACTGCCGCTTCCGCGGAAGCCCACCGCCACGCAAACCGGGGCTGGCGCACAGTGCTCGGCGTCCCGAACGTCCTCTACCTCGATATCCCGTATACCCCCGACCCGCTCGAGCGCGGCTACGATTGGCCGTCGCGTGGCACCGACACCTTCAAGGTTTTCAGCTTCCTGCCGGAGAACCTTCCAGCGAATGCATCGGTGATGAAGGATATCCAGAACAAGCCGACGAAGATTGCGGACTCGGAACCGCTGAAGCCGGACGTGAGAATAGCCGGGGCCCAGGCGCAGCTGTGGAGCGAGACCGTGCGAAGCGACGATCTCGCCAACTACATGCTCTTCCCTCGCCTCCTCGCCTTTGCCGAGCGGTCTTGGCATCGCGCGGACTTCGAACCGGCATATCGCCCCGGCGCGAGCTACGCCTACGGCGACGGCCAGGTTGATCCGAAGAAACTGACCGCCAGCTGGAACGACTTCGCTGCGAAGCTGCCTCAGCACCTGCGACAACTCGATGCGGCCGGCGTCTTCTATCGCATCGCTCCTCCCGGAGCGCGCGTGGTCAACGGCAAGCTCGAAGCGAACAGCGAATTACCCGACCAGCAGATCGAGTTCCGCTCAGCTGGCGGGGCCTGGCAAACATATCGCGAACCGGTGCGTGTCAGTGGGAAAGTTGAGCTGCGGACACGATCCTATGATGGGCGTCGGTCCAGTCGCGTCGTTCAAGTTGCCGCGCCTTAAGCCCCCGCGAATGCTGAGGCGACGTAAGTTGCGGTCGGCTCATCCAGCAACAGGTGCACACGTCCACCCTCGGAGGTCGTCACCGCGCGCGCGCCGAGCTTCTTGAGCGCCGCCTCGTCGACATCGCCGCCGTCGCGCAGACGCATTACGAGCCGCGTGGAGCGCTGCTGCAGGTCCTCGATGTTCGTGCGACCGCCCAGTGCGTCGATCCAATCTCGACCGACTGCAGGTACTACCTCGCCGTGCAGGCTGGCGCGAATCTCGCCGGCGACCTGATCCGCTACCGGGCCAAGTACCACCTGAACTGAATCGCCGCCCGGCCGAACGATCCCCTTAGCTCCCAGCTGTTTGAGCCGCGCTTCGTCGATCTTGCTCGGATCGGCCAGCGTCAGCCGCAGCCGCGTCATGCAGGCGTCCACAGTACGGAGGTTGTCCCCTCCACCGAGGGCCAGGACGAAATCTCCTCCTCGACTGCCGGTTTCGATCGGTTTGACCGTCGCGGTTTGTTCGACAGCCTCGCGACCGGGTGTCTTGAGGTCGAAGCGCTCGATGCACCAGCGAAAGGCGAAGTAATAGACGGCAAAATAGACGAGGCCGACGGGGATCAGCAGCAGCGGCTTGGTCGATATCCCGTAGCCGAGCACATAGTCGAACAGGCCGGCGGAGAAGCCGAAGCCTAGCTTCACGCCCAGCAGGTTCATGACGACCATGCTGACGCCGGTCAGGACGGCGTGGACGACGTACAGGGCCGGCGCCAGAAACATGAAGCTGAACTCGATCGGTTCCGTCACGCCCGTCAGGAACGACGTGAGCGCCAGCGACGAAAGCATGCCGCCGACTGCCTTGCGCCGTTCCGGCAACGCCGAGCGATACATGGCGAGGCATGCCGCGGGCAGTCCGAACATCATGATCGGGAAGAAGCCGGCCATGAAGGCTCCGGCTGTCTTGTCGCCCGCGAAGAAACGCTTCAGGTCGCCCGTGACGCCGTTGTAGTCGCCGATGATGAACCAGGCGATGTTGTTGAGGATGTGGTGGAGCCCGGTGACGATCAGCAACCGGTTCAGCACGCCGTAGATGAAGAGGCCGAACGGCCCTGCAGCCACCACCCAGCGGCTAAGCTGGTCAATCGCACCTTCGAGGACAGGGAAGCCGAGACCGAATAGGACCGCGCCGATGAGGCCGGCGCCGCCAGCGGCAATCGGGACGAAACGCCTGCCACCGAAAAATGCGAGATATTCCGGTAGCTTGATGTCGCTGAAACGGTTGTAGAGGAAGCCGGCTGTGACACCCGACAAGATGCCGGCAGGAACGCTGAGCTTGTCGAGCTGCTTCGTCTTCCACGCCGCAACGGCGAGATCGCGAGCAGCCTGATCCGTGAAGGCTGCTGTTACATCGGGCGTGACGACCAGCAATGCTTTCGCGCCTTCGGTCAGCACGAAAAAGCAGACCGCCCCTGCAAGTCCGGCAGCACCGTGGTTCTCACGCGCCAGGCCGACTGCAACGCCGATCGCGAACAACAAGCCGAGGTGCGAGAAGATCGCGTCGCCCGCCGCCGCAATGAACGCGACGTTGAGCAGGTCTGGCTGACCCAAGCGAAGCAGCATGCCAGCAATCGGAAGCACCGCGATGGGCAGCATGAGCGCCCGGCCCAGCGGTTGCAGGCTCTCTACTTTGAGGCGACTCATTCACCTGCTCCCTGATCTCGGCCGTCCAGCATTTCAGCCACGAGCGCCCGAACCTGCGCGCCCGTTTCGAGCTGCACCGCTTGCTCGGCGAGTTGGCGACATTCTTCGGACGAGACTTGCGCGATCGCATGTCGGACTAACCGAAACGCGGCAGGCACAGCCGACAGTTCGAAGATACCGAAGCCGATCAGCAGCAACGCACCTGCAGGATCGGACGCGAGGTTTCCGCAAACGCTCACGGGTACGCCCGCTCGTTTACCTGCCTCGGCGGTCATCGCGATCAGTCGCAAGACCGCGGGGTGCAGTGCGTCGATCGACGGCGCCAGCAGCGCATTCGTCCGATCCATCGCGAGCGTATATTGAGCGAGATCGTTGGTGCCGATTGAGAGGAAGTCCGCCTCTTTCGCCAAGCCGTCTGCGATCACCGCCGCCGCCGGCGTTTCGACCATAGCGCCGAGCTTGATCGGCTTTGGCAAGCGCCCGCGAACGGACCGAAGCTCCTCGACCGATGAGACCATCGGGATCATGACCTTCAGCGCGTCACTTCGAACCCGTGCGATGGCTTCTAACTGATCGTCGAGCAGTTCGGGGCGGATCAGGTTTGTCCGAACGCCGCGGGCGCCGAGCGCCGGATTTTCCTCATGTCCAAAGTCGATGAACGGCACCGGCTTGTCCCCGCCAATGTCCAGCGTTCGGATCGTGAGAGGGCGCCCGCCAAGCGCGTCGGCAATCGACTGGTATGTTGCGGCCTGCTCTTCGCTGGACGGAGCTTCGGAGCGGTCAAGGAATAGAAACTCCGTCCGCAGCAAACCGCAGCCCTGAGCACCGGCGGCGATGGCGCCGTCGACCTCGTTTAGACCTCCGAGGTTCGCTAGTAATGTGACAGCCTGCCCATCCCGCGTGCGGCAATCGCCGGTTGCGACCTGAGCCGAGCGGAACCTGGCTATCGCGCGCTCCGCCACGTCTTCCGCTGGATCAATCACAAGCTTGCCGGCACCTGCGTCGAGCAGGAGCCGGGTGCCATTTTCGATGCGTGACAATCCCGCACCAACCGCAACCAATGTTGGTACGCCTAGCGATCCCGCGATGATCGCCATGTGCGACGTCGCGCCACCCCGTTCGACCGCAATGCCCGCGAGCCGATCACGATCGAGTGCGAGGATCTCCGACGGCAAGAGATCTTCGGCAAGAAGGATTGCGTCTTCCGGCAATCGAAGTGCCGCCGCTGCGTCGCCCCCGGTCAGCGCACGAAGCACCTGCGCGCCGACGTCTTGCAGGTCTGCAATGCGTTCCTGCATCCGTGGATTACCGGTTTTGCGCAGGCTCTCCGCCGCACTCGACGTTGCCGCAGACCAAGCGAAGCCCGCGCTCTTTCCAACATCGATTTCTGCCGAGGCTGCGCGCCGTAGATCTTCGTCGTCGAGCAGCGCGATATGGGCATTGGCTATTTCCCCTCCAGCTCCATCGATGTTCGCGGCAGTCGCTTTGAGCTCGGCTTGCACCTGAGCGATGGCATCGCTGAGAAGAGCGCTCTCCGTCTCGATGCCTTTCCCCTGCTCCGGGATCTGGTTTGTCTGGCGGGTCCAGCGAACGGCCTGTCCGACCGCCACGCCCGGAACCGCGCAAACGCCCGCGATCTCGTTATCGGCCAGCACCTTCGTTGTTATGGCAGCAGGAGCGCCCGTGAGTTGGTCGACCGGCTCGCCGGCCGCGAGAAGGTCCGCAATCTCTTGAAGCGCGGTTTCGCTGTCAGGCCCTGTCGCTGTCAGAGTCACGCGGTCGCCATGCTGCACATTCAAAGCCATCATCGCGACCGGGGATCGTGCACTGGCGGTTTTTCGGTTGGCGCTGATCGTGATCTCGCTCGAGTGACGCTTCGCCACGTCCGCAATTCGTGCCGCCGGCCTGGCGTGGAGGCCGTGCGCGAATGCAACCTCACTCTCGACGCTCCGCGCTTCGCCGCTGGTAACGTGCTCATGCGTCGCGCCGTTGAGATGCTCGATCGTTGCGATGGCCTCTCCCTCATCGATCATCCGATCAACGCTTGCGAAGGACAGCCGGAAATCACTCGCGTTCGTAAGAATGATCGGCGTTGCGAGGCTCTTGGCTTCCAGCGCGACAGCATCGAGATCGAAGGCGATCAGCAAGTCGCCCGCCGCGACCCGGTCGCCCTCGCGAACCTCTGCCCGAAATCCACGCCCGCCAAGCGCCACCGTCTCGAGCCCCACATGGATCAACAGTTCCGCCCCGCTATCAGTGCGCAACGTCACCGAGTGGTTCGTCGGTGCGACGAGCAGCACTTCGGCGGCGCAAGGCGAGGACACTCGTCCTTCGATCGGATCGATGGCGAAACCGATGCCCATCATCTCTTCGGAAAAGACTGGATCGGGAACCTCGCGAACGCTCATCAGCCACCCCGCCATCGGGGCGGCGAGTGTGACTTCATTCATCGACCGCCACTCGTCGCATGCGCGCGTGCAAACTTTGCCATTGTGCGACCATCCCACATCGTTAGCGTGCGTCAATAGTGACGCCGGTGGATCAATCGACGAACATGTTCCGCGAGGCGTCGGAGGCGCCCGATGCGGTTGCTCGGCAAGAGCAATCCGACGCCATTCTGAAGCGCATTGGAGCAGAGTTACGGAGGCGGTCGCCGCCCGTAGTCATCACCTGTGCGCGAGGTAGCTCCGACCACGCAGCGACTTATGCGAAGTATGCGATCGAAACTCGCATCGGCGTGCCGGTTGCATCGGCCGCACCCTCGGTCGCATCGGTCTACTCATCGTCGCTGCGGGCAGACGGGGCCGTCTGCATTGCCATCTCACAGTCCGGCAAAAGCCCGGACCTGCTTTCGACCGTCGCAAGCCTGCAAGAAGCGGGTGCCTGGGTGCTCGCGTTGGTCAACGACATTTCGTCGCCGCTCTGCGACATAGCCGATGAGGTTTACGGTCTGTCTGCCGGTCAGGAACGAAGCGTCGCAGCAACCAAGTCGTTCATCACCTCGCTGTCAGCAATCGCTCGGATCGTCGCCGAATGGAGTGAGGATCGTCAGTTGGCGTCGGAGCTCAATGACCTGCCCGGACATTTGCGCCGGGCCTGGTCGCTCGATTGGTCCCCTCTCGTCAAGGCGCTCACGGATGCGTCGGACCTATACGTGCTCGGCCGTGGCCTAGGCCTGGGCGTCGCACAGGAAGCGGCCCTGAAACTCAAGGAGACTTCGCAGCTTCATGCGGAGGCGTTCAGCACGGCGGAAGTGCAGCACGGCCCGATGGCGCTCGTTCGGCACGGCTTCCCCGCGCTCGTATTCAATCAGGCCGATCGCACTGCCGCTACGGTGAGCGAATCTGCTTCGGCTCTGGTCGAGCGTGGTGCTCGCGTCTTCCTCGCAGGCGGACAGGCCGCCGGAGCGACTTCGCTACCTGTCGCTGAGGGCTCGCCACTGCTCGAGCCGATCCTCCAAATCCAGAGCTTCTACCGTGCGGCCAATGCGCTGGCGTTGGCACGTGGACTGAACCCGGACAGCCCGCCCCACCTTCAGAAGGTAACGGAGACTCTGTGATGGCCGACGCGCTGGTCAATGGATGCGTGCTCATCGACAGCGAATTCGCCACCGGTCGTGCCGTCTTGATCGAGGATGGCCAGATCGCGGCGCTCGTGCCTGACGAGGACATCCCCTCCCACGCGCAGCGAATCGACCTTGGTGGGCGAAGCCTCGTTCCGGGGTTCATCGATACGCAGGTTAACGGAGGCGGCGACCGGCTCTTCAACGACGACCCGAGCGTCCAGACGATCGCCGCCATCGGCGCGGCTCACCGACGGTTCGGCACGACTGGCTTTCTCCCGACGCTGATCAGCGACGATGCCGGCAAAATCGAAGCCGCGATAAACGCAGTTCGGGAAGCGATTGAACGACGCGTGCCGGGCGTTCTTGGCGTGCATATCGAAGGCCCGTTCCTCAACGTCGAGCGCAAAGGCATTCACGACGCAGCAAAAATCCGCACGATCACCGACGCGGAAATCGCGCTCCTCAGCCGGCCGATCGACGGAAAAACAGTCGTCACCCTCGCGCCAGAGAAAGCTCCAGAGATAGCGATCCGGGAGCTGACCGAAGCGGGCGTGCTGGTCTCGGCAGGGCACACCAACGCGACGGCGAGCCAGATCGAAGAAGCGCTGCGAAACGGCCTTCGTGGCTTCACGCACCTTTTCAATGCCATGTCGCAGATCACGCCCCGAGAACCGGGAGTCGTGGGCGCCGCGCTCGGCAGCGACAGCTGGTGCGGGATTATCGTCGACGGCCATCACGTCGATCCACGTGTCCTGAAGCTCGCCATGCACGCCGCGACCTTGCAACGTTTCATGCTGGTCACCGATGCGATGCCGAGCGTCGGAGGACGCAAGAGCTTCATGCTCAACAATCAGCCGATCTCGGTCGTCGACGGCAAATGTACCAACGCCGACGGTACGATCGCGGGCTCGGACCTCGACATGGCGAGCGCCGTCCGAAATTCCGTCGATCTCCTGGGTCTCTCGCTGGCCGATGCAGTAGCGATGGCAAGCACCAATCCGGCGGCGTTCCTCGGTCTAGATCATGAACTCGGCAGGATCGCGCCCGGCTATCGTGCAAACCTCGTGCTGCTGAACGACGGAATCGAAGTTGAGGAAAGCTGGATCGACGGCATTCCTACCGGTTCGATCTAGGTGCAGATCGCGTTCAGCTCGGTCGAATAATCGGAGGGCGGTGGCAGTTTCGCCCCCTTCTGTTTTGCAAGTTCCCAAGGCGATGGCGGCGCGGGAAGCTTCAGGTCTGTATAGGCGCGGTACACCGGATGACGCTCAGCGTCGGCCAGCGAGACGAAGCGGAAGCCTGCATCGCGATATATTTGAAGCACCTGAGGCATCATGTGTGCGCTCATCGCACTGACGTGCATCAGAAGCACGTAAGGGATGTCGCGACCATAGAGCAGCTTGGCAGTTTGGCGATCGTCCGCGATGCTGCGCTTCACTGCCGCAACGTACAGCTGCTCAAGCTTGGCGACGCCGGCCGCATCATGCTTGGTCGTGCAACGCGCGTAAGCCGGGGTCCAGGCCCAGTCGGAAAAGCCCGTTGTTACCGCGGCGACACGATAGCCGTGAGCCAACAGCACCTTACGCGCTGCGGCCCGCTGTTCGGTATCCTTGCCCTCGTCGAGGAAGGGATACCGGAACCAGCGCCAATCGCTGCCCGTGCCGCGTTTCACCAATGCCGCCTCGTTCCTCACCAACTCCTGTTCGAATTCGGCAATGCTCATTTCGCTGAGGTGCCGATGCGCCCAACCGTGATTGCCGAGCACCGCTCCGGCGGAGTGCCAGCGGTCGAGCACGACTTCGCTTCCGGGCTCTTCCTCGACCCTAACGGCGTTCACGAACCCGGTCACCGGCACGTGAGCGGCCTTGAGTGCGGCAACCATCTGATCGCCGATCTGCTGCGGCGTTACTCCGGGCGGGTAAGGCGCATGGACTGGCAAGTCGTCGATCGTGAGGGCGATTTCCAGCGGCGGTTGGGCGTTAGCCGAAGTCCCGGATAGAAGCGCCGCGACAGCCCAGGCCCAGCGCTTCACTCGGTAGCCTCGATCGACGCCGAAGCCTTCCAGATATCGATGCCGGCATCCGTTGCGCAGCGGTCGATCCGGTCGAGCTCTTCGGGATTGAATGACAGGTTCTGAACCGCCGCCAGCGAATCCTCGAGCTGCTTCACGTTGCGCGCACCGATCAGTGCCGAAGTTACGCGTTCATCGCGGAGCACCCAGGCGATCGCCATCTGCGCCAGGGTTTGTCCCCTCTCCTTCGCAAGGTCGTCGAGCGCCCGGACGTGCGCCAAATTCTGCTCGTTCAGGAAATCGCGCGAGAACGAACCCGCGCGCGCCGCCCTCGCATCCTCAGGTACGCCGTTAAGATATTTGTTGGTGAGCAGGCCCTGAGCGAGTGGGGAAAAAGCAATGCAACCGACGCCCAATTCGCCGAGTGTGTCGAGAAGCGACTCCTCGATCCAGCGATTGACCAGCGAGTATGACGGCTGATGGATGAGCAATGGCACGCCCTCGGCCCTGAGAATGTCGTGTGCGCGTTGGGTGAGCTCTGCCGAATAAGACGAAATGCCGACGTAGAGCGCCTTCCCCTGCCGGTGCGCATGCGCGAGCGCGCCCATCGTCTCCTCTAGCGGGGTCGAGGGATCGACCCGGTGCGAGTAGAAGATATCGACGTAATCGAGGCCCATCCGCTTGAGGCTTTGATCAAGGCTGGCAAGCAGATACTTGCGCGATCCACCGTCGCCGTAGGGCCCCGGCCACATGTCGTAACCGGCCTTGGTCGAGATGATCAGCTCATCACGGTACTGCCGGAAATCCGCTGCGAAGACGCGGCCGAAATTTTCCTCCGCCGATCCGTATGGTGGGCCATAATTGTTCGCTAAATCGAAGTGGGTAACACCGAGATCGAACGCCCGGCGCAGCACGGCGCGGCCGGTCTCGAACACGTCGATACCTCCGAAATTGTGCCACATCCCGAGCGAGATCGCCGGCAGATCGAGGCCACTGTGCCCGCATCGCCGGTAGGGCATGCGGCCGTCATAACGCTGGGGATCAGGGAGATATTGTTCGGGGATCATTGGGCGTCTTTTCCCCCGTGCGCATACAGGCCGAACACCGATCCGACGAATCCGCCAGCTTTCGGAGGGCTCAACATCGTTCCGTCCGCTCCTTTCACCAGCGTCTGCCAATGGCGGCCGTCGGTGCTCCACAAGAAATCGTAAGCTCCACCGCGCGCATTGATGCGGAGTTGGGTGCTGGAAGCGATAGGCAAGGCAGCCTCGGCCATGATCGCTCCATCAACCGCATCATTGTTGCGCCGGCGCAGACGGACGACCGCCTTTCCGTCCTTCCGCCCAACGGCGAGGAAGTACCAATGTTCATCGTTCTGGTAAGAAACGATGCCCGCCTCCGCGGCGTCGTTGAACGGCGCGAAACGCACGACCGTAGTTGCCGTCGCATTCAGATGCTGCTGCCGGCGCGCCAAAAATGAGGGATTGCCGAGGTCGCCGAGTCCGACGCTGCGTGGTTCAAGCTGCAACGATCCCCTGTCAATCTTCCACCATTGCCCTGCCCGATTGCGGAGCATCATCCAATAAGGCGCGAGCTTGGGGGCGTTGAATTCCTCCCGCAGGGTGAAATCACCGGTTGTCGGCACGTTGGGCTTCGCTGTTTGTGCGAGCTTCGGCGCCGGCACGGTCCATGGCACGACTTCGCCCGGCTCGGTGATGCGCGGCCGGCCGTCGCTCCAATGAACCGGCATCATGAATGTCTCGCGCCCCGTGTTGAAATTACCTGCCGCATCATAAGGGCGGACACCAAGGAACACCGCCCACCACTCTCCCGTCGGCGTTTCGACGAACTTGGCATGGCCGGTCGAGGTGATCGGGCGCGGTCGGTCCTTCGGCAGATCGCGCTGCGTGAGGATCGGATGGCTGGTGAGCGGTGCATAGGGGCCAGTCACCTTGTCGCTGCGGAACACGACTTCGGAGTGGCCCTGCTCCGTGCCGCCTTCGGCGGCGATGAGGTAGTAATGGCCATCCTTCTTGAAGATGTGAGGCCCTTCGATCCAGATGGGCTTCTGCTCGGGATGAACGCCTCCGTCGACAAGCACCCGGGGCTTGCCAAAGGTCGCTAGGTTCTTGGCATCGAACTGCTCCAGCCAGATGGCCGTGTGCCCCTCATAGCGAGGTTTCCCTGCGGGCGGCCCGTTGTGAACCAGCCAGGAAGTACCATCGTCGTCGAAGTAGAGCGACGCATCGATGCCATCGACCTTCGGTAGAAAGACCGGCTTCGACCAGGGACCTTCCGGTCGCTTCGCGGTGATGACGAAATTGCCGCCGCAGCCGACGCATGTGTTGACGATGTAGAAGGTGCCGTCGTGAAAGCTGATGTCGGGCGCATAGAGCCCCTGCCACATCGTCATCTTGTCGAAGTTGAGCTGATCCGTCCGGTCGATCGCATTGCCGATTTGAGTCCAGTTTACGAGATCCCGGCTATGGAAGATCGGCATCCCGGGGAACCAGGCGAACGTCGAATTGACGAGGTAATAGTCCTCGCGGACGCGAACAATGCTCGGGTCCGGGTAGAAACCCTGCAGAATCGGGTTCGCATATTCGCCCGCCGCGGGTTTCCGCAGTCCGTCATCGCCGCGATATTCGAACCAGTCGAAATATGCAGGGGCCTGCCTGGCCTCCGCAGAAGCAGTCGCCGCAAACATCGCGAGCGCAGCGATCCACTTACGCATGACGGCTCCGCGCTTCGGAGAAGGCTTGAGCCATGGACTGGCGCAGCGGCTTCGGCTTGAAGCCAGCATCATATGGCGTTCCGCGCTTGGGCTGCTTGTCCGCTCTCGGATCAAAACCTTCGAGCCAACTGTATCGGTCGACCATTCCCCACGCCAGGATGTCGCCGAGTTGCGGGTAGCTCAGCATCACGTCGAAATAAGCTTTGCCGTAATCGGCAACCATCCGGTCGCGCGGTCCGATCGCGGTCGGTGCCATCCGATCGTTCACGTCGAACTCGGTGATCAGCAACTGGTACCCCATGCCGACCACCTCATCCATGAAGCGCCGCCACGGACCTTCCGACTCCCGAACCGTCTCGGCGACAGGCTGGTCTTTCAGCAAACGAATATGCGATTGAATGCCGAGCGCATCAACGGGCGTGCCGCGTTTGCGGAACCCTTCGAGCAGCTTAAGCACGCCGCGGATGTGCGTTTCGTCTTCCCCGTTCCGCTCCCAGCTCATGTAATCGTTGTAGACAAGCTGCGCTTGCGGAGCCTCGGTCCGGGCCGTGTGGAACATCAAATCGAGAAACGCTTCTTTACCGATCGCACGCGTGACGTTCGTATCGCGGATCTCGCCGGTCTCCGGCCGCACCGCCTCGTTCACGACGTCGTATGAATAGATCCGCTTACCGTAGCGCTGGCAGACGGTCTGCACATGCTTGGTTAGCAGCGCTTCGGCTGAAGCGCGTGGCTGCGGTCCGAAATCATAGTTCGCGAGCCACTTTGGATACCATTTCTCGGGCGTCCAAAAGAGCGTGTGACCGCGCAATCTGAAGTCGTGGCGTTCAGCATAGTCCGCGATCGCATCGAACTCGCGGAAGTTGAACTGGTCCGGCCCCGGCCGAGTCCACTGCCACTTGAGCTCGTTTTCCGGGACGAGCAGCTCGCATTCCCGCTGCAGGATCGCCGCGTAGAGCGGGTTGGCGTAGCTTCCGCGATCGGCGCCTGGCGGTCCCCACGCCACTGCGGAGCCGAACCGGCGATTGCTCCGGCGAGCCAAGGCGTCGAGCGAATTTGAGCGATCGGATGGCGCGGCAGCAACCTGCGTAGCGCCCGCTCCCACGGTTGCGGCAAGACCGCCAAGCGCCTGTCGACGCGAAAGCTCCATAACCCCTCCTATGGTAGCGCTACCAATGCTAGGCTGCGGCACGGCTTGTCAACGAGGACCGCGTGCACAGCAGTTCGATCCGTCTCATTCGCGCTCTGGTCGCTGCGCTCGTTCTGTTTGGAACGGCAGCACATGCCGAGGACGGATACAATTTATGGCTTCGGTACAAGCCAATCGAGCAGCCGTGGCGCGCCCGCTACGCACCGCACGCCACTGCGATTGTCGTCCAGGGATCGAGCGACACCTTACGCATCGCCGCAGATGAACTCGAACGAGGACTGCGAGGGATGCTCGGTCATCCCGTTCCGATACGTGGGTCAAGAGATGGCGCGATCATTCTAACCGTCGATCCGCAAATCAGCAGCGAAGATGCCTACAGGATTAGATCGGTCGGCCGAACGACCGTGATTTCCGGCAGAACCGATGTTGGTGCGCTTTATGGCGCTTTCGCGTTCCTTCGGTTGCTGCAGACACGCCGAGACATCTCGCATCTCGACATTGCCGACGCCCCGACGGTGCGACTTCGCATGCTCGAACATTGGGACAATCTCGATGGCACCGTCGAGCGCGGCTACGCGGGTTCATCGCTCTGGAATTGGAGCGAACTGCCGCGCGTCGATCAGCGCATGATCGACTACGCACGCGCCAACGCATCGATCGGTATCAACGCCGTTGTCTTGAACAACGTCAATGCAGACGCGCGCATCCTGACTGAAGCATATTTGATCAAAGTCGCGACACTCGCGAACGCGTGGAGGCCGTACGGCATTCGCGTCTTCCTGACGGCTCGCTTCTCAGCACCAATCGAAATCGGCGGCCTGAAGACCGCGGATCCGCTCGACCCAGGCGTCAGCGACTGGTGGCGCGCGAAGGCCGATGAAATCTACCGGATCATCCCAAACTTCGGCGGCTTCCTGGTGAAAGCGAATTCGGAAGGCCAGCCCGGGCCGCAAACGTATAGGAGGACGCACGCGGACGGCGCGAACACGCTTGCCGCTGCCCTCGCGCCGCACGGAGGCACAGCGATTTGGCGGGCGTTCGTCTATTCCGGGGAGAATAGCGCGGACCGCGCGCGCCAGGCCTATGACGAATTCGCTCCGCTCGATGGGAAGTTCGCGTCCAACGTCATCATTCAGGTGAAGAACGGTCCGGTCGACTTCCAGCCTCGTGAACCATTCCATCCCTTGTTCGGACGAATGGACCGGACACGTGTCGCCATGGAAGTACAGCTAACCAAGGAATATCTCGGCGAGAGTACGCACCTCGCCTTCCTCGCGCCGATGTGGTCGGAGGTGCTGCGGAGCCGAACCGGTCGCCCTGATCCGAACTCGGAAGTACACGACACGATCACCGCTATGGCCGGCGTCTCCAATGCTGGGAGCAGCCGCAACTGGGCTGGCTCGGACTTCGACCAGGCAAACTGGTTCGCCTTCGGCAGGCTTGCATGGGACCCGACGGCAGACCCCCGCAAGATTGCGGAAGATTGGACGCGCATGACCTTCAGCAATGACGCGCGTGCGGTCACCCCCATCGTGCAGATGATGATGAACTCACGCGAGGCCGTCGTGAACTATATGACCCCGCTCGGCCTCGCTCATCTGATGGCCAGTGACCATCATTATGGACCCGGTCCCTGGGTGCACGACCAGCCTGCGCCGCTCTGGAATCCCACTTACTATCATCGTGCCGACGCAAACGGCATCGGCTTCGACCGGACCGCGAGTGGCAGCAATGCCGTCGCCCAATATGCGCCATCAGTGGGAGCCTGTTTCGGAGACCTTCGCTGCGTTCCCGAAGAGTATCTTTTGTGGTTCCATCATGTGCCGTGGACTTACCGTCTTCGCACCGGCCACACCCTCTGGGCGGAGCTGATCGACCGATACGACGAGGGTGTCGGAGAAGTCAGGCGAGCGAAGCGCACTTGGAACGCAATGCGTCCTTTTATCGATCCCGAACGCCACCGGGCGGTCACCGCAAAGCTCACCCAGCAAGTCGTCGAGGCGCAATGGTGGCGAAATGCGTCCATTGCTTACTGGCAGAGCTTGTCGAAGCTTCCGCTGCCGAAGGGCCACGCCCCTCCTCCCCACCCACTTTCGTGGTATGAGGCGATTCACTTCGACACGGTTCCGGGATTTCTCACGCCACGGATCGATGCACGCTCTCGTTGCGTTCCGGCCAAAGGAGAAGCGCCATGCGTCCACTGATGCTTATCGCCATTTTGGGTGTGGCGGGCTGCACGCAGCCGTCCGAACCGCCGGGGGCCGCCTTTTCGCGCCAGCTTGCAGGAAAAGTGGCCGGACCTCCTCAGCTTTGCGTGACGTCATATTCCGCGGAGAACCTCCGCATTATCGACCGAAGCACGATCGCTTACGGTACCGGACCGACGACTTACGTGAACCGCCTCGCTTCGCCCTGTCCGGGCTTAAGCCAGTTCAATACGGTCATCGTCGATGCGGCGGACGGCAAGCAATATTGTCGCGGCAACCGCGTGCGTGGCCTGGCGCCCGGAGGCAATATCCCTGGGCCGTGGTGTACGCTCGGCGACTGGATCCCCTACAACACGCCGTAGGTGGGACTTCCCAAGCGCAGGCATGAACGCCTAGCGTGCGCCCATGAATGAAGCCTCACCGATCCGCCGGATCGTCGTCGTTGGCGGAGGCACCGCAGGCTGGATGGCGGCCGCGGCGCTTGCGAAATTCGTGGCACCAAGCGGCAAACGCGTTGTCGTCGTGGAATCGGAGGCAATCGGAACTGTAGGGGTCGGCGAAGGGACGATCCCGCCCATCCTGGAATTCAACGCGCAGCTCGGGATCGACGAAGCGGAATTCCTTCGAGAGACCTACGCTTCCTATAAGCTCGGGATCGAGTTCGTCGGGTGGACTGAGGAGGGTCAGAGCTACTTCCACCAATTCGGGCAGATCGGCCGTCCACTCAATGGAGTGCCGTTCTACCAGCTCTGGCTGAAGCATCGCGACGATCGGTCGGTCGGCGATCTCGCGCGTTATTCAATGTCCGCGGCCGCCGCCTCCCAGAACCGCTTCGGCCATCCATCCGCCGATCCGAACGACGCAATTGCGCAGCTCGCCTATGCCTTCCACTTCGACGCGGCCGCCTACGGCCGCTTCCTGCGCAGATATGCGGAAGCACATGGCGCCGAGCGGATTGAGGGGCGGATCGTCGAAGTCGATCAGGACGGCGAAACCGGGTTCGTGACCGGCCTGCGCCTCGATGACGACCGGCGTGTTCGAGGCGACTTGTTCGTCGACTGCTCCGGGTTCCGAAGCCTGCTTCTTGGGCAAACTTTGCACGTGCCGTTCGAGGACTGGAGCCACTGGCTGCCGTGCGACCGCGCCATCGCGGTACCCTCGGAACGAACCGATCCGCTGCTTCCCTTCACGCGCTCGACGGCGCATCCAGCGGGTTGGCAGTGGCGCATTCCGCTGCAACACCGCACCGGCAACGGCCACGTATACAGCAGTGCCCACATGAGCGACGACGAGGCCGAGCACATCCTCATCGACACGCTCGATGCCAAGCCGATCGCCGAACCTAATCGCCTCCGGTTCACCGCTGGGCGCCGCAGCAAGTCGTGGGAAGCCAACGTCGTAGCCATCGGGCTCTCCTCAGGCTTCCTAGAGCCGCTGGAGTCGACCAGCATCCACCTCATTCAGCATGGTATCCAGAAGCTGCTCAGCCTGTTTCCCAGCAGCGGCATCAACCCGGTTGAGCGGGATGAATACAACCGCCACTTGGTCAACGGCTACGAGCCGGTTCGCGACTTCATCATCCTCCACTATCACGCCACTCGGCGCACTGGCCCCTTCTGGGATCATGTGCGGCAGATGGAGGTGCCCGACACGCTGAAGCATAAGATCGAGCTGTTCCGTCAGAACGGCCGGGTGTTCCGCTACAATGACGAACTGTTCGATATCCCCAGTTGGGTCGCCGTCATGCTCGGTCAGGGCGTGATTCCCGCGAGCCACGATCCGCTAGTCGATGCCATGCCCGATCGGGAAGTGCTTCGCGCCATGGCGGAACTGTCGCAGGCTTACGAGCAGGCGGCACGCCGCCTCCCGCTCGCAAGCGAATTCATCGACCGGAAGCTGGCCGCCGCTTAGTGAATCGTAGCGACTGCCGGCTCGTCCCGCAGCTGTACCGGCGTACGCGACGCTGACAGCGCGAACAGGCACAGCACCGCGTAACAGATTGCCGGAATCAGCAGCGCTGCATGATAGCTGGTCAGTTCTGAGAACTTTCCGACGAGCAGGGGGACGAGGGCGCCGCCGACGATAGCCGTGCAAAGCAGACCGGACGTCGCCTCCCCACTGGCCGAGGAACGCTCGAGGGTGATGGTGAAGATCACCGGGAACATGATGGAATTGAACAGGCCGATGCAAAGCGCAACGAAGCCCGCGGTCACTCCACCGACGAGAGCGACATAGAGGCACATCGCACAAGCGATCGCGGTGAAGGTGGCAAGCAGCTTGGGCGCGGAGAAGCGGGCGAGCAGCCCTGAGCCGATGGCGCGGCCGACCATCGCTCCGCCCCAGTAAAAGGCCACGGCCTTACCCGCTTCTTCGACCGAGACGCCGTGGATGCCGTCACTGCCCATCGTTGCGCCGAGAAGTGGAACTCTGAAGGGAGCGTCGGACATCCCCCAAATAGCATTATCGTTTAGGAACGCGGTCATCTGCGTGCCGATCGACACTTCAGCGCCGACGTAGAGGAAGATCGCGAGCCCACCGAACAGGGCCCAGCCCGAGCTAACGGCGTCGCTAATTAGTCCGCCAATCGTCTGTCGTGTCCTGGGGGTATCTTGCTCACCAAGCGCCGCATTTACGGTCCCGCGCGAAAACCACATGAACAGCGTGAGCACCGCGATCATGCCGAACAGCCAGAAATAGGCCGTGTCGATGCCGCTCAACGCATGTGCCCGGACCTCCGGCGTGATGACCGTCCCTTCCTTAACCTCAACACCCTTGAGGAAGAGGTGCGCCCCAAGGATGGGCGCGATGAAGGTGCCGAGCGAATTGAAGGTTTGGCTAAACGTCAGCCGGAAGTGGCTAAGCTTCGGATCACCGAGCGCAGCGACGAGCGGATTGGCCGCAACCTGGAGGATCGTAATGCCGCTTGCCAGGACGAACAGGCCGACGAGCACCAGCGGAAAAATGGCGAGGTTTGCCGCTGCCAGGATCAGCCCGCATCCCACGATCATTGTCACGAGCGCCATGACGATTGAGGGCATGGCCCGGGTACGCGACAGCAGCGCCGCCGCGGGGAAGGAGATCAGACCGTAAGCGACGAAGAAGGCGAAAGCGATAAACTGCGCCTCGAACCGGCTCAGCGTGAAGATGCCCTTCACGGCTGCGACAAGGGGATCATTTAGCGCAGTGATGAAGCCCCACGCGAAGAACAGGCAAGTGACGATGACGAAGGCGCCGGTGACGCCCGCCGCTTGGCGTTGCTGCACGCTTGAATCCCCTCAATAGATTTGGCCGCAAACTGGCAGCGAAAAATGCGTCGCACAAGGCGAAGGGTTAGCGCTAACGTCGGCCGGACCTCAGAAGGAGCGCCGCTTGTCGAAATTGTTCTTCGTTGGATCGTTAGTGCTTGCCCTCTTCTCCTGCGCACCTGCGAAAGCTCAAGTGGTCCGCGTCGACGGCGGTGCAGTGACCGGCAAGGCGTGGAACCGCGGATATCTATTTCGAGGCATTCCGTTCGCGGCGCCGCCCCTTGATGAATTGCGGTGGAAACCACCGCAGCCGGTACGGCCTTGGAGCGGCACCCGCGCCAGTGTCGAGCAGCCCGCTTCTTGTCTGCAGAACGACTATGGCTGGAACCACGGCGACTTCCTGATCGGCAATGAAGACTGCCTCACGCTTGATGTCCGCACGCCGTCGTTGACCGGAAAGCTGCCCGTGCTCGTGTGGATCCATGGCGGCAGCAATCGCGCGGGGGGTCCGAACGACATCGTGCTTTCCGATGTCGGCAAGCAGGTCGTGATCGTGGGCGTCCGGTATCGGCTCGGGATTTTCGGCTTCCTGTCGCATCCCAAGCTCACGGCGGAACAGGGCGCTTCCGGCAATTACGGCCTGATGGACCAGATCGCCGCCTTGCGGTGGGTCCAGCGCAACATTGCGAAATTCGGCGGCGACCCCGCGAACGTAACGATCGCCGGCGAATCCGCAGGATCGCAAGACGTAAGCCTGCTGCTCACCGCTCCGGCTGCCCGGCCGCTCTTCCACAAGGCGATCATGGAAAGCGGCACGCCGGGCTTCGGCTTGCCTTTCCGTCCGCTCACTGAGGCGGAGCAAATTGGAGCTCAGGCCGACGGCTTGCTCGGTTCAGGCGGTCAGCTCGAGAAGATGAGGCACGCCTCTCCCGCGGCCCTGCTTCAGGTCGACAAGCATCTTCACGACGACGCGTTGGAAGCTGACGATTATTTGTGGCTCAGGACCACGGTCGACGGCTCAGTGTTGCCGAAGTCTCCCGCTGAGCTGTTGAAGGAGGCGCCGGCCAAGCCTGTGATCGTGGGTTCAAACCGGTTGGAGCTAAATCTCCCCGGCGACCGTCCACACCGCGACGCGTTCGTCGCTAAGGCATTCGGTGCGAACGCCGCGAAAGCCCGAGCATATTACCGCCTAGACGAACTCGATCCTCCAGAAGACACGCGGCTCGGAACGCGAGACCAGCAGATCGCCACCGATGTGACGTTCCGCTGCCCGGCATCACGCTTCGCCTCAATCATGGCTGCGAAAGGTGCGCCTGTGTGGAATTACGAGTTCGACGCCGCTCCGAACGGCGGGAAGACCTCGCACGCGCTGGAAATCCAATATGCCTTCGGTGAGGCGACTTTCGCGCCCGGGCTGTCGCTCAACCCCTATTGGATCAACTTCATTCGCTCGGGCGGCCCAAACGGAACCGGCCTGCCGCCGTGGCCCAAGTTCCAAACCGATGCTCCAACGCACGTGCTGTTCGACGCGCGCGGCGTGACTGCGTTGCCGCCCGATCGCGCTGAAATCTGCTCATTAATGGAGAGACTGTGACGAAGCTCAGCCGCCGCACCCTGATCCAGACGAGCCTCGCCGCGCCGCTCGTCTTCGCTGCTGCGCCGGCTGCAGCCGAGACGTTCGAAGAGCAGTGTAAGCGCGAGTTGATGCCGACGTTTGATTTCCCGAACTTCGCGAAATATCGCGCGGACAACGAGAAACTGATCGCGTCGAAAGAGCGCATCGACGCGGTCTTCCTCGGGGATTCCATCACCGAGGGCTGGAAGGACAAAAGGCCCTCCTTCTTCTCCGCGGGGAGAATCGATCGAGGGATTAGCGGTCAGACCACTCCACAGATGGTCCTCCGGATGATGGCCGATGTCGTGCGTCTGAAGCCCAAGGCAGTGCATATAATGGCCGGAACCAACGATATTGCAGGCAATACGGGACCGATGACCCCCGCGATGACTCACGACAATTTCCGCGTGATGAGCGACATCGCACGCAGTCATGGCATCAAGCTGCTAGTCGCCTCCATTCCGCCGGCAGCCTCGTTCCCGTGGCGGCCCGGACTAGAAACGAAGAAGCCGATTGCCGACATGAATCGCTGGCTGAACCGATTCGCCCAAAGCAGCGGCGCAACCTGGGTGAACTACGACGCGGTTCTCGATGACGGAACCGGAGCCATGCGGCCGGGCCTGGCGTATGACGGCGTTCATCCGACGGAAGCTGGCTACGACGCGATGGCGACGGTGGTCGAACCCATCCTGAAGCGCGTATTGAGCGCCACATGAAGCTCGAACGCCGTTACGTCGAAAAGCCCTGGGGCCGAACTCAGCTCCCTCCCATGTTCGATCCGCCGGCCGGTGAGCGCATCGGGGAAGTTTGGTTCACCAACGGAACCGACCTGCCTCTGCTGGCGAAATATATCTTCACAAGCGAGCGGCTCTCGATCCAGGTGCATCCGAACGACGAGCAGGCGCGTGAGCGGGGACTCGTCAGCGGCAAAAGCGAATGCTGGTACATTCTCGACTCGGAGCCTGGCGCGACGCTGGGCCTCGGGGTCAAGCGCGAGCTGTCAGCGGAGGAACTTCGGACCGCCGCCCTCGACGGCTCAATCGAAGAGCTAATGGACTGGCGCCCGGTGAGTGCGGGTGAGTTTGTCTTCGTGCCTTCCGGAACTATCCACGCGATTGGTGCAGGCATTTCCTTGCTCGAATTCCAGCAGAATTCGGACGTGACCTACCGCCTTTACGATTATGGTCGTCCGCGTGAGCTGCACTTGGACGATGGCGTGACAGTTTCGAACGCGGGACCATTTCCTGAGAGACTAATTCAACACTTGGCGGGCACCGATGAGCGAACGCTGGTCGATGGTCCGCATTTCACTCTCGTCCTAACGAGGGATGATGCGCTGGAGGACCGGCTACGGTGGGTACTTCCGATCGACGGCGAAGTGCGGTCGCGCGACATCACCGGCGGACCCGGCGATTGCCTGCTGCTCCAACCAAATGACAAGCTCCAAAGTTCGGGTGGCCGAATACTGATTGGAGCTACTTCGCAGCACTCATAGCGAGAGCGATCGCGCCGAGAGGACCGGCGTCGCTGCCGAGCATCGGCGGTCGAATATAAGCCTCACCCGCAGGCAGCTGCATGTAACCGTTCAGGCTATCGACCAGCATGCGCTCTATCCGACCTAGCAAGTGAGGCTGCTTCTCCATCACGCCGCCGCCAAGAGCGATTGCGCGCGGCGCTGCAGCGCAGACGATGGCGTGGCACATCTGCGCAACCGCCCAGGCGACGGACTCCCAGACGGGATCGCCCTCTCCGAGCTTGGCCAAGCGGCCGCCGACACGCGCAGTAAGCGATGGACCGGCCGCCAGCCCTTCCACGCAATCTCCGTGATAGGGGCATGACCCCGCGAAATTGTCGCCGTTCAACCGCGCCACACGAATATGGCCCAACTCACAGTGGGCGAAGCCGCGGGTCGGCTGGCCATTGACGATCAAGCCAACGCCTACTCCAGTGCCTACCGTGATATAGGCGAAGTCAGCCAAACCCTGGCCAACCCCCCATCGCATCTCCCCAAGGGCAGCGCCGTTGACGTCGGTGTCGAAGGCCGCCGAAACCTGTCGGACCTCGCGCAATCGTCGCAAGACAGGCGCATCTCGCCAGCCTGGCTTCGGCGTGCTCGTGATATTGCCATATCCCGACGAAGTCGGATCGAGATCCACCGGTCCAAAGCTCGCCACGCCAAGAGCTGCGTAGTCCCAGCTGGACAGGATTTGCTCAATTGCGCCGAGCGTCTCGTCGGGCGTGGTTGTGGGCAGCGTCTCGCGGGCCAAGATCTCATCCGGACCGCCTGCAAGGATGACGACGCACTTGGTGCCGCCGAGCTCGACTCCCGCAAATGGGACGGTTGAGCTCAAGCGGCGTTGCTGGCCGGCGCCGCAGCACAGCAGCGCGCAATGAACTCGCCGTGTGGCGGCAACTGATTGAGGCGCTGCTTGATCGCGGAGCGAATGCGCGCGAGCGTCAGTTCTAGATCATCCTCGGACATGGTGTCGGCAACCGGATGATAACCATGCGGCACGATCCCCTGGCCGTAGAGAATGGCGAACCAGCTCACCTCGCTGAACAGGTCTGAAAGCTTGGGCTTCACCTCACCGCGGGTACCGAACATCTCGATCTTCTCTGCAAGCGAGTCCGGGATGCTCATGTTGCGGCAATATTGCCAGAAGGGCGTGTCGTCCCGTTCGGTCACCTTGTAGTGGGCGATGATGAAGTCTCGGATGGTCTCATACTGGAACTGCATCTCGTCGTTGAAGCGATCGATCAGAACCGGATCGAAATTGCGGTCCGGGAAATAGTCGAGGACCTTTACGATCGCCGCCTGGATCAGGTGGATGCTCGTAGACTCAAGCGGCTCCAAGAACCCACTTGATAGACCTAGGGCGACGCAGTTCTTCTCCCACGACTTCTTGCGGCGCCCGGCTTTGAAGCGAAGCACTTTGGGATCTGCGAGTGCAGTCCCTTCAAGCGATTCCACCAGTTGCGTGGATGCCTGATCCTCGGACAAATATTCGCTGCAGAAGACGTAGCCATTGCCGGTGCGATGCTGCAACGGAATGCGCCATTGCCAACCTGCTTCGCGAGCCCGCGCTAGCGTGAAGGGCGTTGGCTCGGCCATGCGCTGCGCAGGAACGGCAGCAGCTCGATCATTTGGAAGCCACTGGCTCCAGTCTTCGTATCCGGTGCGATGAACGCCCTCGATCAAGAGGCCCCGAAAGCCAGTGCAGTCGATGAAAAAGTCCCCGGCGACGGACGAACCGTCGGCGAGGTCAACGGCTTCGATGAAGCCGCTTTCGGCGTTTTGTCGCACATTAACGACCTTGCCTTCCTTGCGGACCACGCCGCGACGCTCGGAATAGCGCCGGAGGTAGGCGGCGTAAGTCGCGGCGTCGAACTGGAAGGCGTAATTGACGTTCGGTTGCGGACCTGCCTGTGAGGGCTCGGCGCGTCCGAACCGACCAAGTCGCGCGGCCTCCGCTTCGACACTGAACTTCAGCTGGTCGGGATCGCCACCCGATTTCAGCCAGCGCAGCCAATACTGATTGAAGCTGATCCCGGTCTTAAGGTCGGCGCCAAGCAGCCCGAAATTATGGAAGTAGCTGTGGCCGAGCCGCCGCCAGTCGACGAATTCAATGCCCAGCTTGAACGTGGCATTTGTCTCCCTGACGAATTCATCCTCATCGATTCCGAGCAACTTATTGAAGGTTTGGATCGGCGGTATAGTGGATTCGCCGACGCCGACCGTTCCGATCTCCTCGGACTCGATCAGGGTGATGCGCCGCTGCGGCGTTCCGAGACTTTTCACAAAGGCAGCCGCGGCCATCCAGCCCGCGGTCCCGCCACCCACCACCACGATATGCTCGACCTGCTCCGCGCTCATAAATCTACCTTTGCCGGCGCAATACGGTGAAGCAGTTCGTCCACTCTTGGCATCTGCTGCGCCAACTGCGCTACGTCACGCAAACGTTGCTGCACCTTCTGGATATGCTGAACTTCGGGGACAGCGTCGATACGCGGATCGTAGCCCTTCGGGATCGCCCCACAACCGAGCATCAAGGAAGCCCAGCCGCTTTCCTGGAACGATTCCTCATCGTTTAGGGTTACCAGCGCCCGGGCATCGAACGTTTCCATCCGGCGCTCAAAGCTCGCCGGCATCACGGCGTCTCGCGCAGCATCCCAAAAAGGCTCGTCGAACCTTCGATTGAGCTTGTAGTGAGCCGCCTGAAAGTCTCGCAAATTCTCACCGAATAGGCGCACCGCAGGGTTGAATGCCTCCGCCTCCGGGAACTCCTCGGCTCTCGCGGGAAAGAGGCTGATGAGATGCGAGATGCAACCATGGGTGACATGCAGGTCGAGCGCATCGATGGGATCGCAGGCGATCGCTGCTTCACCGACGGAGACGCAGTTCCCAATCCATGGCCGAGCCTGCATACCGGGTCTCAACTGCCCGACGACGGCGTGGCCGGAAACTGGCATGCGTGAGATCACGCCGATCTGATCGGCGACAACCTCGTCCGTCGCGGCTGAGGAGTTGTAAGCCGCGACAACGGCGGTTCGGCGGCGAAGCGGGAAGAGACCTACCCAGCCTCCCCGAAATGCCGAAATCTGGCCGAATGCGGGAATGTCCGACAGCGGCGGACCGCTCGCCGCCAACAGGCGATTGCACGGAAGCCATGCACTCCACGACTCGAATTTCGAACCGTCGAGACGGTTGATCAATATTCGCTCAGGACCGGAGGCATCGATGTACAAATCGGCCGTAAGACGAGCGCCGTCTGAAAAGTCGAGCCCGGCGATGCGGTCACCTTCCACAGAAATCTTGGTCAACGGGCTGGCTACTGCTTCAACCCCGATACGCAGCGCAAACTGCTTCGCGAGCTCCGCATAAGCCAGGGCGTCGAGGTGGTAGCCGTAGCTAGCCGAGTAAGGAGCGCCGGGCACATCGGGAACAGGGACCCGTCCCAACCGCGCGCACACACTTCCGAGTGAGAAATCTTCGAAGCCCACGCGAAGGCCCTCAGCCGCTCCCTTCACCCAATACTGAACGAACGGCAGATCCCCACCGGGCGGGGGCTGGTCATCGTAGGCAACGTAATAAGGGACACCTCCCCTCGCCCAATTCGAGAAGCGCTGCCCGGCCATCGGAGTGCCCTGACAAGCGCCGAGCACGATACGCTCTTCAAGGCCAAGCAACTGGTGCAGTGAGCCGAGAGACGGCACGGCTGCATAAACGTCGACGGGCGCCCTGAGCGTCGCAAGCTCCACAACGTGGACACGCAAGCCGGTGCGTCCGAAGGAGCGCCTAAGCGCGGCTGCTGCAAGCCAAGCCGTCGCATCGCGGCCGACAACGACAACCGATTTGATGCCGGCGCTCACAGCCGCTCTTCCGCCTCGTGCAAGACCGATTGCTTAGCCTCTTGCGAATTGGCGTATTTGGCGATGAAGGACGAATGCTTCGGCATTTCGTCAACGCGTTCGCGGATCTCCAGTCTCAGCTCCTCGAGATCGCTTAACATTCGCTCAAGCGGCAGAGCGTCGGCCAGGGGATGATAGTTTTCCGGGATCATCCCCTGCCCAACCAGGACGCTAAGCCAGCTTGCTGGGGTGAATAGGCCGTCCTTGTAGGATTCAATGATTCCCGATCGACGGAACAGCTCCATCTTGCGGCGCAAGCTGTCCGGCACGTCCATCGCGCGGCAATAACGCCAGATCTCCGCGTCATCGCGATCCATCAAACGGTAATGCAGGATCAGGAAGTCGCGGATGCGCTCATATTCAATCTCCATCCTGTGATTGAATTCCTTGGGCAACCGCGGATCGCGCCCGCTCGTCGGGAACAGTGGAAGCAGGTGCATGATCGCGATCTGCACCAGATAGATGCTCGTCGATTCGAGTGGTTCGAGGAAACCGCTTGAAAGACCGAGGGCCAGGCAGTTGCGGTGCCACGACATCTTGCGTCGGCCCGCTTGGAACCGCAGCAATCGCGGATCCGCGAGAACGGGTTCGTCCAGGCTTTGCAGCAGCTCATCAACCGCTTTGTCTTCATCAACGAACTGGCTCGAAAAAACGTAACCGTTGCCCGTGCGATGCTGCAGCGGGATGCGCCAGCGCCATCCTGCCTTCATCGCCGTAGAGCGCGTGTAGGGCGTAAGCTCGCCTACGCGCTCAGTCGGTACGGGGATGGCGCGGTCGCAGGGAAGCCACTTCGACCAGTCTTCCCATTCGACGCCGAGCTTGTCGCCGAGCAACAGCGAGCGGAAGCCAGAGCAGTCGATGAAGAAGTCCCCCGCAATGCGCTCGCCTGACTCAAGAACGAGCGCGCTAATTTCGCCGCTTTCAGGGTCCTGTTCGACATTGCGGACCTTGCCTTCGATGCGCTCAAGGCCTCGCGCCTCGCATACGATACGCATGTATTGGGCGTAGAGGCTCGCGTCGAAATGATAGGCGTAGCTGAAGGTCGAATTGACCGTCGGCTTGTCCTTCGCAGGGAAATCGAACCGATTTGCCTGGGCGGCCATCACCGCGAACGAAAATTCCTGCACATCCCAATCGCGCCCCGCCTTCACGGCGCGAAGCCATTGGTGATGGAACGAGTGCCCCGAATTTGGGCCGCCGTGGGCCCCGAATGGGTGAATGTAGCGAGAACCCTTGAAGCCCCAATCGACGAACTGGATGCCCAGCTTGAACGTCGCATTGGTGGCCCGCATCATCTCGGCTTCATCGACGCCGATTGAATCGTTGAAATCCTTGATGTGCGGCAGGGTTGCTTCGCCGACGCCAACAATCCCGATCTCATCGGATTCGACGAGCCTGACGTTGCAGCGGCTTCGCGGCAGGAGGGAAATCAATGCTGCGGCAGCCATCCAGCCGGCAGTGCCCCCGCCGAGGATCACTACTTCAACAGGCCGATTCACGCTTCTTCCGTCTCCTTGCTCTTGTTGATGAAGAGCTAGTCGATGCGCGCGACCAGGTCACGCAAGAGTATCAAAGAAAAGGGGCGCTGCTCGTTGAAGCAGCGCCCCCTCTCGCTTTGACGACGACTCGTTCGCCGTCGCTGGGATCAGAGACCGCGCTCGGGCGCCGCTGGCGGCGGCGGAGGCGGCGGAGCTGGGCAAGTAGCCGTCGCCTCGATCACCGTTCCATCCGCACAAGTCTGCGTTGCGGGCGCAGGTGGCGGCGGCGGTGGTGCGGGCGGCAATGGCGCCGACGGCTTTGCCCCCGACTCGAGCTTCCAACGGGCCCCGAAGATGAAGCGGCGATCGTTCTGGAACCAGCCATTCGGAGCGAGATTGATGCCCTCGGGGCTCTCGCTATCCGTGACCTGCTGATAGAGGACCGTCTTGGTGTTGAGCAGGTTGCTTGCTTCAATACTGAGCTCAACCGTGTTCGTGGGACGATAGCGGATGGACGCGTCGAGATAACCCGCGCCCTTCTGCCAGACTGGCAGATAGACGCAGCAATCAACCACCGTAACGAGATACTTCGAGCGATAGTTATAAGCGAGGCGCGCCGAGATCTTCTTCTTCTCGTACATCGCGACAAGGTTGTAGGTCCACTTCGACAAACCCTCGAGCGCACCCGGATTCAAGGCGGTGCCATTCGTGCCCGTATTCGTCTGTTGCCCGCCGGTACTGCCGACTGGCGTCAAGCCCGAGTTCGGAACACCGCTATCGTGCACGTACGTCGCGTTGGCCTGAACGCCAATGCCGTCCCACGGAGCTGGCAAGAAGTCAAAGAAGCGCTGATATGCGGCTTCAAAGCCCCAGAGCTTTGCGCCCTTCCCGTTTGCCGGGCCGCGGACCTGGACTGTACGTGTCGCCCCATTGTTCGTGACGTCGAGGTCGAAAATGCCGTACTGGATGTAGTCCTGGAACGTCTTGTAGAAGCCGGCGAGACTGAACTGCCCAACGTTGGCGAAATAATTCTCCAGCGAAAGATCGAACTGCCAAGCCGAGGTGGGCCTCAGATACGGGTTGTAAGCCTGTGCGCTATAGGTCGGATTGACGCCAATCGGCTGCCCTGTTGCCGGGTCGATTATCCACCTGGAGTCACCCTGAAGGTCAGCTTGCGCCGTGTTGGGCAAGGTCATCCCGATCTGAGTGAAATTCTTCAGCAAGCCGAAGTCCGGCCTGGATATCGCCTTCGACGCCGCGAAGCGGATGAGCCAAGTTGGCGTCAAGTCTAAGCGCAGGTTGAAGCTGGGCAAGAAGTGATGGAACTTGTTCTTGGCAGACACCAGCGTACCGCCACCGGAAGCAAACGCTTGGTCCTCAGGCGACAGATAGCAATATGCTGGATAATAAGCCGCGCCGTTTGATGGTGGTGTGAAGCCCGGGTCACCTGGGGCTAGCGCGTTTCCTACAATCCCGCCTGGTACTGCTGGAATGTGTGGACACAGCAGTGGGTTGAGGCCCGGGATCGTCGGATACTGAACCGATCCGCTACTATCATCCTTCGTCCCGATATAGCGAAGACCGATATTTCCGGAGAGCGGTAACTGTCCACCTAACAACGCATTGGGGCCACCAAATTTGAGCATGGCGTAGAGGGCAGTTGTCTTTTCCCCCACATCGGCAATTTCATTTTGGGTGAAGCAGCTGTCGGGAAGTTCGACAGGTGTGACCCCTGGAATCTGACCGTTGCGCTGACAGATCGGAATGAATTGCCCGACGCCGGTCAGCTCGCGGCTAAATTCGTCGGCACGATGCTGGTCGAGGAAATTGAACGGCACGAAGGGGAAGCTTCCGACATTGCCGCCGAAGAACCCTGCCCCGAACGGCTCGACCGAATAAAACCCGCTAGGATAGCCGTTGAAGACTTCTCCCGTGCCTGTGCAGACAGCCGAGCTCGGCTGACTGTCCAGGTTCCAGTATGGATGCCCGTTTCCACAATTCGTCCAGGTGTTGGCGACATTCTGCCAGTTGTAGGTGCTCCAACGAACGGTTTGCTGACGATCGGCGTAACGCGCGCCGAACTTCAAGCTGTTCAGCCAGTCAGAATGGAAATCGTACTCGCCGTCGCCACGAAGTGCGAGCTCATGACCGTGGCTGTCCTCCAGGTGATCCATGACCGAACGGAGGTACCAGTTGTTGGGGTTCGACAAACCGCCGGCAGACTGATTGATGTTCGATGGGTCGAACAAGGTAAGCCGGGGATACGTCCCCGAAGCATCCAGCCCCACGTTTGCGAACGAATGCATTTCGATCGACAGGTCATAGTTGTCGATCTGGGAGTCGATATACTGCCCATCGAGATTGAACCGGAGGTCGTTCGTCGCTTCCCATTTCAGGTTTAGCGCTCCCACCTGCGTCATGTTGCGGTTCTGGTTGATACGGCTTCCGGTACCGGTCTCTGACCCGTATGGCGCCGATCCATCCGCGCCGTACTCGCATCCCGGAGAGTTCGTCGCTGCCGCCCAACCGTAGCACTGGTTGAACATCTCCTGCCCCTGGTCATTCAGACCGAAGCCGCGTTGGGTACCCTCCGCACCCCACCAGCCGGCAGCGCTGAATGGACGGACGATCACACCGGTCTGGAAGTTGCCATCGGAGTCGAAGGTGAAATCCGGCGTGCCAGGGGCCGGGATCGGGATGCGTCCACCAAGATTTCCGCCGCCGACAACTCGCGTACGCGCGTCTTGCTGCCACAAGTCGGGTCCTAGACCAAATACTCCGAACGACCTCTCTTGCCAGTTGTTCTTGTACAACGAGCGGTCGTATTGAGCGGTGAAGAGCCACTTGTGGTCGTTGCTGCGCCACTGTGCCGACGCGGAAACACCGGTACGCTTGCGGTCGTATTCGTTATCCAGGAAGTTGAGCGAGTACGGGATGTAAACCGTCGCAGGCCAGTTCGGCGCGCCATTATCGATAACGGCGGTACGTCCGTATTGGATTCCCTGCGACCTGGTTTTGACCTGCGAGTAAGCAAGCGTGCCCATGATGCCGATCTCGCCGATGCCCGTCTGCCAGCGATTGCTGTAGAAGGCGCCGACGTCTGGCGTCCATTTCTTGTCGAGGTCGCCATAGTTGGCGCGGGCGCCAACCTGAATCAGCTGACCGCTGGCATCGAACGGCAAGCGGGTGCGAAGGTTGATCAAGCCGGCGATGCCGCCCTCGATCATGTCCGCCGTCTGGTTCTTGTACGTGTCGACGCCGGCGAGGACTTCCGGCGTGATGTCGGACCAGCTGAGACCGCGGCTGCTGTTCGCGCTGAAGGTGTCGCGACCGTTCCATTCAGAACGGACCTGCGGAAGACCGCGAATGATGACGCCTGAGGGTTCGGCCGAGAAGTGCGCGGTATCGCTGGTCGCCGCGAAGCGGTTCACCGTAACACCCGGGACGCGTTGAAGGGCTTCCGCGACGGACTTGTCCGGGAATGCGCCGATGTCGGTAGCCGTGATCGAGTCTACGACCGTGTCAGCGTTCCGCTTGATCTGCTGCGAAGTGCGCAACGCGCGCTTCGTACCCGTGATGATGATCGCGCCCTTGCCGTTGTTGCCGGGCTCATTCTGCGACGCGTTGGGATTGGTCGACTGACTGATCGCCTCGCCCGCGGGAGTTTGCGGTCCGTTGTCGGGGGTCGACTGAGTGGTCGGCTGGGCCGGATCCGGCTGGTTTTGTGCGTACGCGAGCGAAGGCTGCAAAAACACCGCGCCAAGAACCAGTGTCGAAGCGCCACACTTCAATGCGCGCGACGACGAAAACCGAGCTTTCCGAACCATGCAAGTCTCCCCTCAAAGACCCAGTTGCATCAAAAGACGCGACGCAACGGCACTCCCGATTCGGTGGGTTGTGATAGCGCTACCAAACCAGTCTCAGAACTCTTCAGGCCGTTGAGATTCTTATGTTCTCGGCCTCGGTTCGAGCGGGCTTGGTTTTAAATCTCCCCCCACCCACAAACGTGAGCGACTGTCATTGGTATGTAAGAAACTGATTCAGTCAATCGCCCGATTTAACATCGCTGCAAGCAGGAACGTTTCTGTTGCTCGCGGAACACATGAAACCGGTTACACGGTCCGTTAGCGGTAACACACGAGCTTGTGACCCGTCGGACCCATCGATACGCAACGGCAAAATTGCTGCGGAATCGGGGGCTCTAAATGTTGACGCGTCGCGATGTGATGATTGCAGTTCCGGCGGTGCTCGGCGGATGCACAACCGCTGCTGCGGCACCCAGGCCAACATATGTCAAGACTTCGGGAAGGCGCTTCGACTTCGGTGGCCAGCCGAACCGGATTGCCGGCACCAATATGTGGTACGCCGCATATCTTGGTGCCGATGCACCGATCGGAAATCGTAACCGGCTCAAGCGCGAGTTCGACAAGCTCAGCTCGCTCGGGATCAACAACGTGCGAATCCTAGGAAGCTCGGAATTGTCGCCGCTAAAGAATTCGGCGCGACCCACGTTTCGAGACCAGAGTTCGAACTATAATGAAGCGCTCCTGCGCGGCCTCGATCATGCGCTCGCGGAGATGGGGAAGCGCGGACTGACTGCCGTCATCTACCTAACCAACTTCTGGGAATGGTCAGGCGGCATGATGACCTATCTCTACTGGACCAACGGCGGCCACTACATCGACATGAACGACCCGGCACATCCGTGGCCGGAGTTCGCCGATCGTTCGTCGGAGTTCTATGCCTCAGCGCCCGCGGTCGCGATGTATCACGATTACATTCGTGCAGTCGTCTCGCGCCGTAACACCATCACCGGCAAGCTCTATCGGGACGATCCGGCGATCATGGCGTGGCAGTTGGCCAACGAGCCCCGGCCCGGCGGAAGCAAGGAAGTCGGCAACAAGCACATGGCCGCTTATCTCCGCTGGATCGATGCTACGGCTCGGCTGATCAAATCGCTCGACCCGAACCACATGGTTTCAACGGGTAGCGAGGGCACCCAAGGCTGCATCGAAAGCGATCAATGCGTCGTCGACGCGCACAGCTCCCCTTCGATCGATTATGTGACCGCACATATCTGGCCGCAGAACTGGAGCTGGGCGGATCCCAAGGATCTTGCCGGAACCTGGCCAACAGTCGAGAAGAATACCCGCGACTATATTGCGAAGCAGGTCGCGGTGGCGAAGCGTCTCAACAAGCCGTTGGTGATCGAAGAGTTCGGATTCCCCCGTGAGGGTGGGAGCTTCGACGCAGGCACATCAACGACGTTCAAGGACCGCTTTTACAGCCTGATCTACGCCGCCGTCTTGGACAGTGTCCGTTCTGGCGGACCGATCCAGGGGTGCAACTTCTGGGGTTGGGGCGGCGAAGGCCGGGCGGAGCACGCCGATCATCACTTCGTACGCGGTGATACGAGCTACGTCGGCGATCCGCCGCACGAGCCGCAGGGCTGGTACAGCGTCTTCGAAACCGATGCGTCAACGCAGGCGGTGATCAAATCGTACGCGAGTGCACTGAAGACTGCCGCCTAGGGCTGCAGCCTGAGCATCACAACGCCGTGCGGCTCGACGTCCGCTTCGAAGGCACCTGACCAACTCGGCAGATCACGATGAGCCCAAAGATCGCGCACCTTGGGACGGACCGAGGCCGGCAAATCCAATTGTTCCGAGGTCGCGCGGATGCGCTCAGGCTGATCCCCGCGATTGAACAGGACGAGCGCTCGCGCTCCACCGGTCAGCGACTTCACCCACACCTCGCGATCCCCGTCCTTCCACACGCGCCTGCCCTGCCGGCCCAGCGCATCCTGGTCGACGGCGATGACTTCCTTATTCAGCAGGATCGATCGCGTGCTCTCATCCATGTTCGCAATGTCGTTGCCCGCCATCAGCGGTGCGGCCATGATGGCCCAAAGCGAGAAGTGCGAACGATACTCGGCTGGCGTCATGCCGCCATTGCCGACCTCCAACATATCAGGATCGTTCCAGTGTCCCGGACCAGCGAAAGGCCAAAGCGGCTCATTGAGATCGACGATCTGCAGCAGTGTCAGAGCCCAATCGCGCTTCGGATCCTTCTTGTTGAAGCTGTCGAAGATGTCACCCGTCGTACGCCACAGATTGCCGGTGTTCTTCGCCCACAGCCAGGGCTTGGCAGTACCCCATTCACAGATTGAGAAGACGATGTTGCGACCGCTGGTGCGCAACGCATCGGCCATCACCGCATAGCCTTCCTGCGCGTTGCGGTCGCCCGTGCTGCACCAGTCGTACTTCAAATAGTCGACGCCCCAACGCGCGTACGTCAGCGCGTCCTGATATTCATGTCCCTGGCTCCCAGGACGGCCGCCGCAGGTCAGCCGGCCCGCATCCGAATAGATGCCGAACTTGAGCCCGCGAGAATGAACGTAGTCGGAGAGCGCCTTGATGCCTGAAGGGAAGCGTTGCGTGTCGGCGGTGATGAAACCATTCGCGTCACGCGGACCCTGCCAACAATCGTCGATCACGACATATTGATAGCCCGCGTCGCGCATGCCGGAGCTCACCATCGCGTCGGCAGTCGCGCGCACGATCTTTTCGTTCACGTCGCACGCGAACTTGTTCCAGCTATTCCAACCCATCGGCGGCGTCAGCGCGAGACCGTTCGGCGCCTTGTTGACCACTTCCTGCGTGGTCTCGGCCAAAGCGGATGCAGTACACAGGTTGGCCGCAAGAGCGAACCAAAGAACCCGTTTCACAATGCGCGACATACCCCTCCCCTGTGCCGGTGCGCCTCTTGCGTTAGCGCTACCAAACGGCAATGCAAACGGCCAAGGGGAGAATCATGCGAAGTTTGCGCAACCTGCTGATCGGCGCATTGCTGACGGTCAGTCCCGTTACGCTAAGTGCACAAACTCAATCCCTGCCGCATGTGGCTACTTCCGGCAGCAAGCATGCTCTCATTGTCGACGGTCAGCCTTACCTCATCCTCGGCGCACAGGCGCATAACAGCAGCAACTATCCAGCTGCCCTGCCGAAAGTGTGGCAGGTCATCCGTCAAATCAACGCGAACACTCTGGAGATCCCCGTCGCTTGGGAACAGATCGAGCCGCGCGAGGGCCGCTTCGATTTCTCGTACGTCGACACGCTCATTTCTGAGGCCCGGCAGAACAATGTCAGGCTCGTCCTGCTCTGGTTCGGCACGTGGAAGAACACGGGTCCTAGCTACACGCCCGAATGGGTGAAGGCGGACACGAAGCGCTTTCCGCGAATGATGACCAAGGAAGGCAAGACACATTATGTCCTCTCGCCGCACTCACGATCGACACTGGATGCCGACAAGCGCGCGTTTGTCGCGCTGATGCACCACATTCGCGACGTCGATCCGCAGCACACCGTCATCATGATGCAGGTCGAGAACGAGACGGGCAGCTATCAATCTCCGCGCGACTTCTCGCCTGCGGCTCAGCGCCTCTTCGACGGAGTGATCCCCGCCGAACTCGCGCGCAAGATCGGCAAGAGCGGTACCTGGACGCAAACATTCGGCGCACGCGCCGACCAGGCATTCAACGCCTGGTACACCGCACGCTATGTCGATGAGATCGCGGCGGCGGGCCAGGCCGAGCTCAACCTTCCGATGTATGTCAACGCAGCGCTCAGCAACCCTTTCAAGGAATCGGACGCGCAATATGGCGCAAGCGGCGGTCCCAACTGGACGGTCATCGACGTATGGAAAGCCGCAGCGCCGAACATCTCTTTGCTTGCTCCCGATATCTACGACCGAGACGACAAGGTCTATCTCAAGCAGCTTGAGAATTACGCCCGTACCGACAATCCGCTGTTCGTCCCGGAAACCGGAAACGCCCTAGAATATTCGCGCTTCTTCTGGGCCGCGCTCGGCAAAGGCGCGATCGGCTGGGCTCCATTCGGGATGGATGCGACCGGCTATTCCAATTACCCGCTCGGCGCAAAGGCGCTGGATGCCGAGACCATCAAAGCATTTGCATCGAAGTACGCACTCCTCGCGCCAATCGCGCGCGACTGGGCTCGGCTGTCCTTCGAGCATCCGACCTGGGGCGCAGTTCGCGTTGCCGACGGATCGGATCGAAGCGGCGTACTCGGCCGCTGGCGCATCACTACACAATATGGCCAGTGGCAGTTCGGCGAGAAGGACGCGACCTGGATCAAGACCGATCCCAACCCGAACAACGATCGTCCGGTCGGCGGTGCCGCCTTGATCCAGCTCGGCCCCGACGAATTTCTGATTGCCGGCTCGGACGTGCGCGTCCGCCTTTCACTCGCGAACGCCGCGGTGGGCGAGAACGTGCAGTTCCTCGACGTCCAGGAAGGGACATTTGAGAACGGACAGTGGCGCATGTCGCGCCGCTGGAACGGTGACCAAATTGACTACGGACTCAATCTGACAAGCCCGACCCTGCTCAAGGTTCGGATGGGGACCTATCGATGAGACTTAGCGCGATTGCGTATACGTTGGCGGGGATCAGCTCGGCCGCTTTTTCTCAAAGCTATCAGCGCACCGAAACCGGCATTATCGTCAGCCCGGCGCAAGGACCCGAAGCCGCCATTCGCCTGCAAGTTTACGGCGACGAGATCATCCGCGTCAGTTCGGGTCCCACCAAGGATGTGAACCTGCCGACTAGCCTGATGGTCGTCGCCAAACCGCGCAACGGCGGCTTCTCCGTCACCCAAAGGCCGGGCAGCGTCACGCTGAAGACAGCCAAGGTTTCAGCAGACGTCGACCTCGCTACCGGCAACGTCAGTTTCCGCAATGCGGCCGGGCAGCCTGTCCTCGCCGAAAGCGGCCCGCCCGTCTTCACACCGACGAGTGCCGACGGCAAACCGTTCCTCTCGGTCACCCAGCAATTCAATCGTGGCACGGATGAAGGCCTCTACGGCCTTGGCCAGCACCAGTACGGCCAGATGAATTACAACGGCGAGGACGTCGAGCTCGCCCAGCACAATATGGACGTGACGATTCCAGTCGTCGTCTCGACGCGCGGTTATGGCCTCTTGTGGGACAACAATTCGATCAGCCGCTTCGGCAACCCACGCCCCTACCCGCTTGCGGGAGCGCCGAACGACGGGCTCAAGGTTTCCGGCACGAATGGAGCAAGCGGCTGGACCGCGACCTACAGCGCGAACGGCAAGGTCATTGCTACTCGGCAGGAGCCGGTCATCGACCTGCAGTTTCTCGAGAACCGCAAGGACTGGCCAGCCGGCACACGCACCGCAAACGGCGGCGACAACATCCCCGGCCTGAGGGTCACGTGGACCGGCAAGGTCACGCCTTCTTCAGGCGGCCTGCACCGCTTCCGCCTCTACTCGTCCGGCTATGCGAAGGTGTTCGTCGACGGCCGCGAAGTGCTCGACCGCTGGCGGCAGAATTGGAACCCCTGGTACCACAATTTTGATATCGAGCTGGCCGCTGGCAGGGCGCATGACGTCCGCATCGAATGGGAGCCGCAGGGCGGCTACATCGGCCTGCTGCATAGCGATCCGCAACCGGACGCCGACCGCCACTCACTGACGCTAACTTCGGACGTGGGCCGCGGCCTCGATTATTACTTCGTCGGCGGCGGCAGTATGGACCAGGTGATCGGCGGCTATCGGACGCTCACCGGCAAGGCGCCGATCATGCCGAAATGGGCATACGGCTTTTGGCAAAGCCGCCAGCGCTACGAAACGCAGGATCAACTGCTCGGCGTGCTTCGCGAGTATCGCAAGCGTGGTCTCCCACTGGATAATATCGTGCAGGATTGGAACTACTGGCCTGAAGACCAGTGGGGCTGCCAGTGCTTCGACGCGGCACGCTTTCCGAACCCGAAAGCGATGGTGGACGAGATCCACAACAGCGGCGCGCACGTGATGATTTCAGTGTGGGCCAAATACTATCCGAACACCGCCAACTACAAAGAGCTGGATGCCGTTGGCGGCATCTACCGCAACATGGTGACACCGCGGCCAGGCGAGCCGACCGACCCCGACTATATCCACGCCATGTACCGCGACTGGATCGCGGCAGGATATCCGAACGCCTTCTACGATCCGTACAATGAGCGCGCGAAGGACATTTACGCACGCCAGGTCATCGATGGCATCGGCACCAAGGGCTTCGATGCGTGGTGGCTGGATTCCGACGAGCCGGACTTCCATTCCAACCTGTCGATCCCAGAGCGCACGCGCCGCATGGGCCCGACTGCAGCCGGCCCCGCAGCGTCGGTCTTCAACTCATTCCCGCTCGAGCATGTCGAAGGCGTTTACGATCATATGATCGCCTTCAAGCCGGACGTGCGCCCGTTCATCCTGACGCGCTCAGGCTTCGGAGGAATCCAGCGCGCTGGCGCGGCGATCTGGTCGGGCGACGTCACGTCGCGCTGGGACAATTTCCGCGAGCAGATCTCGGCGGGCGTTAATGCCGGCCTGTCGGGTTTGCCGAACTGGAGCCACGACATTGGCGGCTACACAATGGAGCCGCGGTTCCTGAAACCTACCGCGGCGGATCTCGCTGAATGGCGAGAGCTCAACACGCGCTGGTTCCAGTTCGGAGCCTTCTCGCCGATCTTCCGCAGCCACGGCGAGAACATCAAGCGCGAGATCTACGAGATGTCGCCGACCGGCTCGCCGACCTATAACTCGATGGTTTGGTACGATCGGCTTCGCTATCGTTTGATGCCCTACATCTACTCCAACGGTGCCGACACCTACTTCAAGGACGGAACCGTGATGCGCGGCCTTGTCATGGACTTCGCGGGTGACAAAAAGACCTGGGATATCGGCGACGAATATATGTTTGGTCCCGCGATCCTCGTCGCACCGGTAACCGAGTACAAGGCGCGCAGCCGCAAGGTCTATTTGCCCGCCGGCGCGACCTGGTACGATTTCTATACCGGGCGCAGCATCGCCGGCGGAGAAACCATCACGGCTGACGCATCATACGAGCGCATGCCACTGTTCGTCCGCGCTGGCTCGATCATCCCGACAGGACCCGCGATCCAGTTCACGGGTAACAACTCGCGCGCGCCGCTTACGCTCAATGTGTACACCGGCGCGGACGGGAGCTTCTCGGTCTATGAAGACGATGGCGTCAGCCGACAGTACTTGCATGGCAAGTATTCGCGCATCCCCGTCGCGTGGAGCGAGGCGACGAAAACCTTGACCATCGGTCCGCGCGAAGGCTCCTACGCTGGAATGGCAGGCAGCCGCGACATCGATGTGCGTTGGATGAAAGCGGGTCAGTCTCGCCCGCTCAACCTCGACGCGAAGCCCGACGCGACGGTTACCTATGACGGCCGCGCGCAAACCTTGAAGATGCGTTAGACGAGACCTCGTCCCGAAATCCGAAGCACCGGGACGAACACCCCGCCTTCGGCCGGCGGAAGTCGGACGCGAAGCGCCTGATCGTCACGATCGAATTGGAGGCTCGGACCCCCCAGGAGTTCCACTCGCTCGATGACCGCGTCGGGAATGGCGCTGCGGCCTAGCGCCCCAATCGCACTGCCGCGCTCCGGCCAGTCGAGGACGATGGCGTAGACGGCATCGCCTTTTCGCGTGAACCGGACGTCCTCGGCAGTGAACGGCTTAGCCTGCTCCTCATTGAGCATACCTACAGGCGGCTTCGTCGGTCCCTCCCCATAGACTCGCCACGGACGCGTTCCGAAGATCGCGTCACCGTTCCTCTGCGTCCAAGTCGCGATCCGGTCGACGATCGCCTCTTCCTTATCGTCGATCGTGCCGTTCCCGCGCACCGGAATGTTGAGCAGCAAATTGCCATTCTTCGACACGACGTCCGCCAGCCGCTGGATCACCTGCTTAGCGCTCTTGTAGCCGTTGTTCTCATAGACCCGGCGGTCGTAGTGCCAATTGCCGATGCAAGTATCCGTCTGCCACGGCACCTCGCGGATCTCGTCGAGCCAGCCGCGCTCCACGTCCTCTACGATCGCCCACCGTTGGATACCCTCTAGCTTCTTGCCGAAGATGACAACTTCGCGCTGCTTCTGAGCGGCCTGGCTGTAGTAGTAAGCAGCAGCGTCGAGCCCAGCCTGCCCCAGCGGCAATCCCGTATCGTCGAAGTACATGAGATCGGGCTGATAATCGTCGACGATCTGGTTCTGCCGAAGCAGCCAACTCTTCGTGAATTTAGGATTGAACGGCGGAGCCGCCTCGATCCACTCCCCATCCCGCGCCGCATGCCACGCGTCCATCGCTTTAGCTGAGCTGATCCCCGTGGGCGGCACGTAATACGGCCCTGTGTAAAGCTCCTGGGGATCAAGGCCATCCCAGAACTTACCCCGCCCATCCTTCTGGCGAAGCCAATAAGCGTCGTAGCGGCGCCCACGCATTGGCCCCTGCGCGTCGTAGCCGTATGCGGTCTGCCACCAATGCCACGCATGGCTCGAGTGGTTGGAAACGCCGAACTTCAGCCCCGCATCACGGACCAACGGCGCCCAGGTGCCGACGATATCGCGCTTCGGACCGACGCGAACGCTGTTCCACGCGTGATGCTTGCTCCCGAACAGGTCGAGATTGTCGTGATGGCAGCCCATCGCCATGAAGTAGCGAGCGCCGGCCTTGCGATAGCGGCTCAGCAGATATTGCGGCTGCCAGGCCTCGGCCTTCCACTGGCCGATGATATCGATGAACCCCGTCCGGCTCGGGTGCCCATAGTGCTTCAGGTGATGCTCGTAAGGGCTCTCGCCCTTCATCCACTCAGGTTTGGCCTGCATGTACATCAGGCGCCCGTACCAGTCGCCGAACTCAGGCTGGCACTGCGGACCCCAATGCGCCCAGATCCCGAACTTCGCATCCCGAAACCAATCGGGCACCCGATAGTGAGCGGCGAGCGAGGCCCAGTCCGGGCGAACCGGTCCACCACCCTGCACGACCAATGGCGGAACGACTGCTGAAGCTGCCGCCGAACCCAGGAATGATCGACGGTCGAGTTCGGTCATTCAGAGGCTCTGCAAAGCCCGCATGAGGAACTGCTTGATCATCCTCCGAAGCTCGGGTGTCGAGCGCCCGAGGAGACCGCGAGCCGATGGAGGAATATGTTCGGCCGGATTGCCGTTCAGCTGGAACACGTAATGGTCGAACAGGACCCGCCAAGCCTTCCGCTTGTCTTCGGACAAATGGCTGATCGTAAGGATGCCGTGTCCCAGCGCATGCATCGGCGAGCCGGCGTCTGCCGGTCCCGGGTTCCACCAGTAATTGACCAATATATTCAGATTGCCGGTAGCCTGCACGGCATGCCACCAAAGGGCCGGGATGTAGATCGCGTCTCCTGGCTCGAGATCCGCGACGATGGCGTGCTTCAGTGCCTCCCGAAACTTGGGAAAGCGCTCGAAATCCGGATTGTCGATGTCCACCATGCTGATCGGCTGCCCGGCGACCGTCCGGTCCAGCGGCCCGACGTAAAGGTTCGCGACCTGCTCAGGCGGGAACAGGATGAAGCGCCGGGGGCCAGAGACGACGCAAGCGATGTTGTCGGACTCGTCGTAATGCGGTGCGACGCGACTGGCATTGCCGATCCAGATCCGCGGTTCGCCGCCACGATCCGTCGCGATCCTGAGCGGATTGTCGTTCGCAAAGGCTGGCAGCATCCGTGATGTCGGAGTCGAGCCCATGTAGATCGAGCGATGGGCTTCCTTCGGATCGCCTAGCGTGGTCAGAAGCGTGGAAAGCGTCGTCTCCGCCGGAGTGAAATTGAAGCTCTCGACGTCCGGCTGATAGAAATAGCGGCCGTCTATTCCCTCATGTCCGAGGAATGCATGCACTCGCGATCCGTTGTCGCGTTCCTTCAGGTACTCTGAGATTTCCTGCGAAGAACGGCGAGCCGCCTGGACCGCCGGCCAATCGGAGACCAGCCCGTGAAGCACCGCGGGTTCATAGGCGCTCTCGACTTCCTGCTTGAAGCGCACTGCGTCGAGATTTTCGAAACTGCGCACCCGCCGCGCGCTGGCGAAATTGTCGCCCGACGGCTCAATGTTGACTGAAGCGATGTCAGGCCTGCTCAATTCGAGCTGCTGTGCGCCTTGCCAACCAACTCGTTGAAGCGGGCAGCGGTAATGCCAAGCAGCAGGCCCTGATCGTCCTTGCCGAACGCATTAGCCGGCACTCTGATCTTCGTCTGGCCTGTATTGACGATCACGCCTTCCGCATCGACGCTGTCGATCGTCCCGATGCTCACGCCATCCTTGTCGCGAAGGGCAGCGCCAGCCTTGATGTCGGCCGCGCTTGCAGGAGTGGCCGCGCCGTGGGACGTCTTCTTCCTGGCTGGCTGATCGTCAGCAACCGTGGACTTCACGCCGCTGCCTACAACGTGATTGTAGGAAGAGTTATTCTCCCGGTTCGAGTTCGTCATCTGGGCAGCATTGCCACCGCCGGGCGCCGCCGCACCCGTGGCTTGAGCATGAGCGGCGCCAGCTGCGAATGCTGCCATCGCAGAGGCAAGGAGAATACGATCGGAAATCCGCATTATCTGGTCACCTTCTTTTGTCGACTGATACCGCTACCATAGAGCCAAGCCGAAAAGGAACAGGAATTCAGGACGATCCGTGTCACTAGCGCGTCGAGCCTGACTCTCAGCTGAAGTTGCGACGCGGAATGGCGCTTTGACAGAGCGCTGGCGACGAGTATCGCTCCCCCACGCGATGATCAGCACCAGCACTCTTTCCGACCGACGCGGGCTATGGGCCTTCGCTCTAGGGGTGATCGCTGTAACAGCAGGCGTCCTGCTCCACATGCCCATGTTCGTCATGGGTCGAATGACTCACTATCGGCTCTACGGAATGCCGATGGAAAGCAGCATGTACGTCGGCATGGCTACGATCATCCTTGGCGTTGCGATCGCTGCTTACGGACTGCTCCCAAAGGACGTCTCGAAGCAGCTTTCGGCGAGCAACGACATCGTCGTCACGCCGCCTGAGGACGCCCCCCTGTCGCTTGCCCACTGGACGCTGATGCTGGTGCTCATCGTGGCTCTCGCGATCGATATCATGAAGCCGGCGAGCCTCGGTTTCACCATTCCTGGAATGGTGGACGAGTATCACCAGTCCAAGGCCATCGTCTCGCTGGTCCCCTTCTTCGCCCTGATCGGCACAGTCGTCGGGTCAATCGTCTGGGGCACCCTCGCCGACATCTACGGCCGCAAGGCGACGATCCTGCTTTCCGCAGTCATGTTCGTTGGAACCTCGATCTGCGGCACGATGCCGTCGCTCTATTGGAATGTGGGCATGTGCTTCATGATGGGCGCAGCCGCCGGGGGGATGCTACCCGTCACCTACGCGCTGCTCGCGGAGATGATGCCGAGCAAGCACCGCGGCTGGAGCCTTGTGCTGGTCGGTGGCCTCGGCGCGACCGTGGGCTATTTCGCCGCAAGCGGGTTCTCCGCCTTGCTCCAGCCGATCTTCAGCTGGCGCGTTTTGTGGCTGCTGAACCTGCCCACGGGTCTGTCGCTGGTTCTTCTCGGCGCATTGATTCCAGAATCGGCCAAATTCCTGCTCGCTCGCGGACGGCGCGAAGAGGCGCAGCGCGTCATGGAGCGCTTCGGCTCACGTGCCCGTCACACCAGCCACGCCGAGCAAACCGCGTTGCAACGTGGCCCAGCCGTGGCCCTGACGGGCCGAGCTTTCTTCGGCAAATTGTTCGCGCTCAGCCTGGCGGCCATCTGCTTCGGCCTGATCAACTTCGGGCTGCTGCTTTGGCTTCCAGCCGATCTGGTTGCCAAGGGCTACAGCGTGGCTGTGTCGAGCAAGTTACTCGCGGAATCGGCCTTGATTGCTTTTCCGACCGTCTTCGTGGTCGCCTTCGCTTATGCAGCCTGGAGCAGCAAATGGTCCCTGGTCGGCTCGATCGCCGTGACGATCGCCGGTCTTCTGGGTGTCCTCCAGCTGGAATTCATCGGCAGCGGCAGCCCGGTGCTTCCAGTTGCGCTGCTCATCGTCGGTACGAACGCGCTGATCGCGATGCTTCTCCCCTATGCGGCCGAAAGCTTCCCTCTGCGCATAAGGGGACGCACGACTGGAACTGTGGCGGCTTGCAGCAAGGCTGGCGGTGTTTTCGCGCAATTCCTGGCGATCCTCGCGCTGGTGCCTCCACTCGCCATCGTTTCAGTTGTCATCATCATCCCAACCGCGGCTGCGTTGATCCTTGTCGCATGGTTTGGAAAAGAAACCCGGGGCCGCGACCTTCGTGACCTCGACCTCGACGGTCACACATTCGCAGCGACAGGAATCTGAATTCTGATGGCAGACAAGGCGTCCACCCTCTTGTTGTTTGGCGCGACCGGGGACCTGGCGCGGCGCATGTTGTTGCCCTCGCTTTACGGGCTGGATGCCGACGGTCTCCTCCCCTACGATCTCAGGATCATCGGCACCGCGCGGACGGAACTCGATGACGCAGCGTTCCGCGAGAAAGCCGTTGAAGCACTTCGGGAGCACCTTCCTAAAGGCTTCTTTCAGGCGGGGATCGCTGAGCGGTTCGTCGCCCGCCTTCACTATGTGCCACTCGACATCAAGGATCCCGCCGGATTCCAGCGCCTGGCGGAAAAAGTCGGCGATCCGTGCGACGGCGTCGCCATTTTCCTGTCGACAGCTCCGTCCTTGTTCAAACCGACCATCGATGGATTGGAAGCGGCAGGTCTCGCCTGCCCCACGGTCCGCATGGCCTTGGAGAAGCCGCTCGGGAGCGACCTCGAGTCCAGCCGCGAGATCAATGACGCAGTCGCCGCTGCCTTCCCAGAGGACCGCACCTTCCGGATCGACCATTATCTGGGCAAGGAGACGGTCCAGAACCTGCTCGCGCTCAGGTTCGCAAATTCAATGTTCGAGCCGCTGTGGAACAGCGCGCACATCGACCACGTCCAGATCACAGTCGCTGAGACCGTCGGCCTGGAGGGACGGGGTGACTATTACGACCAATCGGGCGCGCTCCGGGACATGGTTCAGAACCACATGCTCCAGCTGCTGGCGCTTGTGGCGATGGAGCCGCCGACCAATTTCGACGCGACTGCCGTCCGTGATGAAAAGGTGAAAGTGCTTCGTGCGCTGCGGCCGATCACGGGTTCGGACGCGGAAGCGCTAACGGTAACGGGGCAGTACACGCGCGGCGCGATCAACGGCGAACCGGTGCCCGGCTATGTCGAGGAACTGGGCCGGGAGAGTTCGACGGAGACATTCGTCGCCATCAAGGCGCATGTCGATAATTGGCGGTGGAAGGGCGTGCCCTTCTACCTGCGTACGGGCAAGCGCATGCCGCAGCGCGACACCGAGATCTTCATTCAATTCAGGGACGTCCCTTATTCGATCTTCGCTTCGCGCGGAGCGACGACCCGGCCGAACAAGCTCGTCATCGGCCTTCAACCCGAGGAGACGATCAGCCTCTACGTGATGGCGAAGACGCCAGGATTGGACAGGCAAGGCGTGCGGCTGCGCGAGATCCCACTCGACATCGGCCTCGCTAACGCCTTCAGCGAGTTTCGGCGTCGCATCGCCTACGAGCGGCTCCTGCTCGACCTGATCGAGGGCGACCCGACCCTCTTCGTGCGCCGCGACGAGGTCGAGGCGCAGTGGACGTGGATAGATCGGATCCGAAAGGCATGGGCGGAAAAGGGCATCACTCCTCGGCCCTATGCTGCCGGCACGTGGGGCCCCTCAGCAGCGATCGCGCTAACCGAGCGCGACGGCATTAGCTGGCACGAGTAAAGGCGAAGACCCAGATAGCAATCATGACTCTCAACTCCACCCTCGCCTCCGTCACCCACCGGATCATCGAACGGTCGAAGCCGACCCGCCGCCGCTACCTCGACCTCATGGCCGCGGAGAAAGAGCGCGGGATCAACCGCCCTCGCCTCAGCTGCGGCAATTTCGCGCATGGCTTCGCGGCGTCGGGCGAAGACAAGCCAGCCATCAGCACGATGCGCGGTCCTAACATCGGCATTGTAACCGCTTACAACGACATGCTCTCGGCCCATCAGCCGTACGGCCGCTACCCCGAACAGATGAAGATCTTCGCTCGCGAGGTCGGTGCGACCGCCCAGGTTGCGGGCGGCGTGCCAGCGATGTGCGACGGCGTGACGCAGGGTCAGCCAGGCATGGATCTGTCCTTGTTCAGCCGCGATGTGATCGCGATGAGCACGGCCGTCGCGCTTAGCCACGGCATGTTCGACGGCGCCGCCCTCCTCGGTATCTGCGACAAGATCGTTCCCGGTCTGCTGATTGGTGCCCTCCGGTTCGGTCACTTGCCGATGCTGCTGGTGCCCGGCGGACCGATGCCATCGGGACTGCCGAACAAAGAGAAGCAGCGGATCCGCCAGCTTTATGCCGAGGGCAAGGTCGGCAAGGACGAGCTGCTTAAAGCAGAGAGCCGCTCTTACCACGCGCCCGGCACCTGCACCTTTTACGGGACCGCCAACTCCAACCAAATGATGATGGAGCTCATGGGACTTCACGTACCCAATGCAGCCTTCATCAATCCAGGCACGCCGCTGCGGCAGGCGCTGACCAGGGCCGCGGTTCACCGCATCGCCGAACTCGCTACGAGCGGCGAACGTCCCCTCGGCCACGTCGTTGACGAGAAGGCGATCGTGAACGCGATGGTCGGTCTACTCGCGACCGGCGGGTCGACCAACCACACGATCCACCTCCCGGCGATCGCCCGGGCCGCGGGCATCATCATCGACTGGCAGGATTTCGAAGAGCTTTCGGGCGCCGTGCCGCTGCTGGCCCGGGTCTATCCCAACGGCGCCAAGGACGTGAACGATTTCCAGGACGCCGGCGGCATGGCCTTCGTAACCTACACCCTAGGCCGCGAGGGCCTGATCCACATGGACACGGTCACCGCAGGGGCTGACTCGATGGACGCGTGGATCGGCAATCCAGAGCTTCACGGCGACGAGCTGATCTGGAAATCCGCGGAGGAAAGCGCGGACATCGATATGCTTCGGCCAGCGACTGATCCGTTCCAGGCGGACGGCGGCATGCGTCTGGTCAAAGGCAACCTCGGCCGCGCCGTGTTCAAGACCAGTGCCGTCGATAGCGAGCGCTGGACCGTCGAAGCGCCCGCGCGCTGCTTCTCCGATCAGGACGAGGTGCTCGCCGCATTCAAGGCTGGTGAACTCGACCGCGATGTCACCGTGATCGTCCGCTTCCAGGGACCGCGCGCGAACGGGATGCCGGAGCTTCACAAGCTGACGCCAACGCTCGGCGTGTTGCAGGATCGCGGTCATCGAGTCTCGCTCGTCACAGACGGGCGCATGTCGGGTGCCAGCGGCAAGGTGCCGGCCGCAATCCACGTCTCGCCGGAAGCGCTTCCGGACGGCCCACTCGCCCGCGTGCGTGACGGCGACATCATCCGGCTCGACGCCAACACGGGCCAGCTTGAAGCCGTGGGTGTCGACCTCGCTACACGGCCGCCGGCGAACTCACCGCCCCCGCCAGTCGGTACAGGACGCGAGCTTTTCGCGCTGATGCGCACGCACGCAAATCAAGCAGAGCTTGGAGCCTCGGCCATGCTCGCAGCCATGGAGACCGAGCAGGCATGAGGCAGATTGCAGTTGCGGATGTTGGGGGAACCCACGCGCGTTTTGCCTTGGCTGAAATTGAAGGAAAGCGCGTCGTGTCACTCGGCGAGCCGATCAAGCTTCAGACCTCGGCGCACACGAGCTTCCAACTCGCGTGGCAGGAGTTCGGGCGGCGCAAGGGCATCGACCTGCCGCATGAGCTGGCGCTGTCGTTCGCCGGCCCCGTCGGCGGCGACGTTTTAAAGCTGACGAATAATCCCTGGGTAATCCGCCCGGCTCTGATGAAGGAGCGGCTCGGCGTCGACCGCTTCACCATCGTCAACGACTTCGGGGCGGTCGGTTATGCGGTGGCGACGCTTCCTGAGGAGAACTTCCGGCACATCTGCGGGCCGGAGCGGCCGCTGCCTGACCAAGGCGTCAGCTCCATCGTCGGACCGGGCACGGGCCTGGGTGTCGCTGCGCTACTCCGGAAACCGGACCATTACGAGGTGATCGAGACCGAGGGCGGGCACATCGACTTCGCACCGCTGGATAATCTCGAGGACCAAATCCTGGTTCACCTCCGCCGCAATTTCCGCCGCGTGTCGGTCGAACGGCTCGTCAGCGGCCGCGGGCTTTGGAACATCTACGACGCGCTCGCCGCGATCGAGGGCCGCGACACGATGTTCCATGACGAGAAGGAACTGTGGAGCGCAGCGCTCGAAAGTCGCGACAGCCTCGCCAACGCTGCTCTCGACCGCTTTTGCCTGACACTGGGAGCTGTAGCGGGCGATATGGCGCTCGCTCAGGGTTCGAATTCCGTGGTCATCGCCGGCGGGCTTGGACTCCGCCTCGCCGATTATTTGCCAAAGTCGGGCTTCGCCGACAGATTCATCGCCAAGGGCCGGTTCGAGCGGCGCATGGACGAAATGCCGGTGAAGCTGATCACCTATCCGGAGCCGGGCCTCTACGGCGCGGCCGCCGCCTTCGCGAGGGAACACGGATGAACATCGAAGAGATCATGCGCGCCGCTCCGGTCATCCCAGTGCTGGTCCTCGACGGCGAAGCGGACTGGGAGAAGCTGGCTTATACGTTCGTGTGCTCCGGGCTCCGCGTCCTTGAGATCACCTTGCGCACGCCGGTCGCGCTCGATGCCATCCGAGCGATGGCCCGCGTCCCCGGCGCTATCGTCGGTGCGGGCACCGTTCTGAACGAACGCCAGCTCGGCGACGCCGTGGATGCCGGAAGTCAGTTCATCGTCTCTCCCGGACTCACCGAACCGCTCGCCAAAGCCGTGGCGAAGTCGGGCGCGGCCTACCTTCCCGGCGTCGCAACGTCGGGCGACATCATGCGCGGTCTCGACTTGGGTTTGGACCGGTTCAAGTTCTTCCCGGCTGAAGCGTCCGGCGGCATTCCAGCGCTCAAGGCTCTCTCCGCCCCCTTCTTCAACGCCCGCTTTTGTCCGACGGGCGGGGTGAAGCCCGACACAGCCAAGGATTGGCTGTCTCTGCGTTCGGTCCTCTGCGTCGGAGGGACCTGGCTCTACACCGGAGCTGGCGACGATCTCGAAACTGTTGCCGAGCGTGCACGTGCGGCTGCTGCCCTGCGTCAATAAAACCGTTTCTGAAACGATACCTACCTTGGTCGGGCGACAGCGGCCGTTTGTCGAAGCAACCACGATCCCTTCAAAGAGTTAACCTAGCCGCCCGCTGACGTTCATGTTCGGCCCGCCAGTACCCCCCCATCTTGCAATCCGTCGTCTCTGGAGAAAAAGCGCGCCATCGTGACATCCATTAGTTCGGATTGGCTGGCCCGCGCCGGCATGACCGCGCTGGCAGCAGCCACGTTGGCGCTCGCTTCCTGTTCCTCCGGTTCGCAAACAGAAGGTGGGCAAGGCGGCCGCGGCGGTGGAGGTCCGAAGGGGCCGGTCACTGTCGGGTACGTCGTGATTCAGCAGGGCAGCGCCCCCATCGTCCAGGATTTGCCCGGGCGTGTCGCCGCCTATCAAGTTTCCGACGTCCGCCCACAGGTCTCCGGCGTCATCCTCAGGCGGTTGTTCCAGGAAGGTTCGGTCGTTCGTCAGGGCCAGACGCTCTACCAAATCGATCCGAGCGTGTATCAGGCTCAGGCCGCGCAGGCGCAGGCGAACCTGCAGAGCGCTCGCGCCAATGCCGAAGCTGCCCGCACCCTCGCCGCACGCTACAAGCCGCTGGTCCAGCAGGAGGCTATCTCCAAGCAGGATTACACCAACGCCGTCGCGCAGGCCCGACAAGCCGACGCGGCCGTTGCTCAGAACAGCGCGGCCGTGCGCAGCGCCCAGATCAATCTGCGTTTCACGCGTGTGCCTGCGCCGATCACGGGCCGCATTGGATTGTCCAACGCGACGGTTGGCGCGCTCGTCACGGCGAACCAGACAGATCCGCTGACCACGATCACTCGGCTCGACCCGGTCTTCGTCGACATTCAGGAATCCGCGGCCGACCTACTTGCCCTCCGGCAGGCGCTCGCGAAGGGCGGAGCGTCTCCCACCACTGCGCAGGTGCGGCTAAAGCTTCCAGACGGCTCCTATTATGGAGCGACCGGCACCGTCGAATTCAGCCAGGTTCTGGTCGATCAGACCACCGGTACAGTCACAATCCGCGCTCGCTTCCCGAACCCGAGCTCGATCCTGCTTCCCGGCATGTTCGTGAACGCCGAGTTCGCCCAGGCGATCAACACGGCGGCATTCCTTGTCCCGCAGTCCGCCGTTATGCGCGACCCGAAGGGCAATGCGACCCTATGGGTAGTGGGCCCCGGTAACCGCGCCGTACAGCGGACGATCGTCGCCGATCGTACTCAAGACCAATATTGGATCGTGACGCAGGGCCTCGCGCCGGGTGAGAAGGTCATCACGCAGGGTACAGCCAACTTGCGCGACGGTGCGGAGATCAAACCGGTCCCGGCCAGCTCGCCGCAGCGGGTCAAGGCGCCGCCGCCCGGTGCGAAGCTTCCTTCGGCAGGTTCGCGCAGGTCCAGCTAGCGCATGTCGAAGATCTTCATTGATCGCCCGATTTTCGCATGGGTGATCGCCATCATCATCATGCTGATGGGGATCGGCGCGATCGTGAACCTGCCGGTCGCACAATATCCCGACGTCGCCCCCACTCAGATCAACATCCGCGCGACTTACCCCGGCGCTTCGGCCGCAACGCTCGAAAGCAGCGTCACGCAGGTGCTCGAGCAGCAGCTCACGGGCATCGACGGGATGCTCTACTTCCAGTCCTCATCGAGCTCGCGCGGTCAGGTATCGATCAGCGTCATCCTGCAGAAGGGCATCGATCCCGACATTGCTCAGGTCCAGGTCCAGAACGCGATCCAGGCCGCGATCTCGCGACTGCCGCAGCAGGTGCAACAGCAGGGCGTTCGCGTCACCAAGGGCGCGCCCGATCTCCTGCTGATCGTCGGCATCTATGACGAGACCGACCGCAGCACGAACTACGACGTGTCCGACTGGCTGACCACGAACATGCAGGACGAATTGTCCCGCATCCCCGGCGTCGGCGACGTTAACGTGTTCGGCTCATCCTACGCGATGCGCATCTGGCTCGACCCGCACAAGCTGCAGAGCCTGCAGCTGATGCCGAGCGACGTGATCACGGCGATCACCAACCAGAATACCGAGGTCGCGGCCGGTGAAGTGGGCGGAATGCCCCAACCGGAAGGTCAACTGCTCAACGCCACGGTCACAGCCCAGTCGCGGCTTCAGACGCCCGAGCAGTTCCGCCAGATCATCGTAAAGGCCGACCCCAGTGGAGCGCGTGTCCTCCTGGGCGATGTGGCGCGCGTTGAGCTTGGCGCCGACAATTATTCCGCGATCATACGCGCCAACGGACATCCAGGCGCCGGTATCGGCATCTCGCTCGAGCCCGGAGCCAATGCGCTCCGGACGGCCAACCTCGTCAAGGCCAAGGTGGCCGAGATCGCCCCTCGCATGCCGCAAGGGTTCGCCTATGCTTACGCGAACGACACGACGAACTTCATCAAGCTCTCGATCTGGGAAGTCGTGAAGACACTGTTCGAGGCGATCCTGCTGGTCGTCCTCGTGATGTTCGTCTTCCTGCAGAGCTGGCGCGCTACAATGATCCCGTTCATCGCGGTGCCGGTCGTGCTGCTGGGCACCTTCGCTATCCTCTACGCGCTCGGATTCTCGATCAACACGATGACCCTGTTCGGGCTGGTGCTCGCCACCGGCCTGCTCGTCGACGATGCCATCGTGGTGGTGGAGAACGTCGAGCGATTGATGGAAGAAAATCCGGAGATGAGTCCGCGCGAAGCGACGATCGTCTCCATGGGCCAGATCCAGATGGCGCTTGTCGCAATCGCGCTCGTCCTTTCGGCCGTGTTCCTGCCGATGGTCTTTTTCGGCGGATCGACCGGCGTCATCTACCGACAGTTCTCCGCCACGATCGTCTCCGCGATGGCACTATCCGTGTTCATCGCCCTGACGCTGAGCCCGGCAATCGCGGCGAACCTGCTCAAGCGCACTCACGCGACTGTAGAGGAAACTTGGGTCGGCAAGCGCTCTCCAAAAATCGGACATGCGCTCGAGCGTGGCCGCGTCAAGTTCAACGAGGGCTTCGACAAGCTCGTCCACTGGTATGTCGGAACAGTCCACCGCGTAGTCGACCGCAAATGGTTGTTCCTTGGGATCTATGCAGGCGTGCTGGTGATCCTGGCAGTGCTGTTCATTCGCCTGCCCACCGGCTTCTTGCCGACCGAAGACCAGGGCGCGGCTCTAGTTCAGTTCCGTCTGCCGGCCGGTGCGACGATGACTCGCACCACGCAGGTCCAGCGCTCGGTTGAAAACTACTTCCTCAAGGGGCCCGAGAGGAAGAACGTCAAAACGTACTTCACGGTCGCTGGCGGCGGCCAGGGAGCGGCGGGACAGAATACGGGCCAAGCGTTCATCAACCTCGCTGACTATGATGACCGGGTCGGCAAGCAGAATTCGGCGGATGCGATCGTTGCGCGCGCATCGGCGGCGTTCCGCGGTCTTCGCGACGCGCAGGTCTTCGCGCTCGTCCCAGGTGCGATCCGGGGTCTCGGCCAGTCGACCGGCTTCACGATGGAGATGCAGAACACGGGCGGAATGAGCGAACAGGAATTCGCCGCTGCACGCGACAAGCTTCTCGGCCTCGCGACCGCCGACGACCGGCTCACCTCTGTGCGCCTGACCGAACTTCCTGACGTGGCCAGCCTCAAGGTTGACATCAACCAGCCTCGGCTCGCCGCGCTCGGCCTCAGTGCGGGGGACGTCAACAGCACCATCTCGGCGGCCTGGGGCGGCCGTTACGTCAACGACTTCATCGACCGCGGCCGCGTGAAGCGCGTCTACGTCCAGGGCGATGCACCCTATCGGTCGGAGCCGAGCGACATCGGCCAGTGGTACGTCCGCAATAATCAGGGCGGAATGGTGCCCTTCAGCTCATTCGCGCAAACGTCGTGGATGACGGCGCCGACCAGCCTGTCGCGCTTCCTCGGATACCGCTCCTTCGAGCTCTCGGGTCAGGGCGCCCCCGGCGTCAGTTCCGGCGACGCGATGAACATCATGACGGAACTCGCATCGCAGATCCCCGGCGTCAACGTCGCCTGGGCGGGGCAATCTTATCAGGAGCGCATTTCCTCGGGACAGGCGCCGATCCTCTACGGCGTCGCGTTGATCGTAGTGTTCCTCTGCCTCGCGGCGCTCTACGAGAGCTGGTCGATCCCGGTCGCCGTGCTTCTGGTCATTCCGCTCGGTCTGGTGGGCTCGATCTTCGCCGTGACCCTGCGGGGGATGGAGAACGACGTCTACCTGCAGGTCGGTCTCATCACGACGATGGGCCTGTCGGCGAAGAACGCCATCCTGATGGTCGAATTCGCGGAACGTGCGGAGCGCGAAGGCAAGCGCGTGATTGAAGCCGCAATCGAAGCCGCCCGTATCCGTCTGCGTCCGATCCTGATGACCAGCTTCGCCTTCATCTTCGGCGTGCTTCCGCTCGCGCTGGCGACCGGAGCCGGCGCGAACAGCCGCGCTGCGATCGGCACCGCCGTGGTCGGCGGTATGCTGACCGCCACCGTCCTCGCGGTCTTCTACATTCCACTATTCTTCGTGCTCGTTCGCCGCAGCGTCCGCGACGGCATTGCCAATATCCGTGAACGGATGCGGCGCCGGAAGGAGGCCGAAGCGTGAAGCGGCTGACAGCATTTGTAGCCTTACTTGCGACCAGCTGCGCGACGATGGAGCCTAAGCTCGGGCAGGTGGATCCGGCAATCCCAGCTTCATGGCCAGCAGGATCTCCCGCGCTCAAGCAGTCCGAGGCGGCGCTTCCTACCCTCACCTACCGGGATGTCTTCCGTGATCCACGACTACAGACCCTGATTGCACAGGCGCTGGTCAACAATCGCGACCTGATGGTCGCGGCGGCCAATATCGATGCGGCACGCGAACAATATCGCATCCAGCGCGCGCAGCAGGTCCCTCAAGTCGACGCGGCTGCTGGCGTGACGGCCACCGGCCGACGGAGCAACAGCGGGTTGGGCTCTGGCTCGGAATCCGGAAGCTCAGGGTCGAGCATTGCAGCGAATTACAATGCGGGCGTGACTGTTCCGAACTTCGAGATCGACTTGTTTGGACGCCTGCGCTCTCTGACCCATGCGCAGTTCCAGCAATATCTTGCGACGGAAGCCGGTGCGCGCTCCACCCGACTTTCGCTTGTCGCAGATATTGCCGACGCCTGGCTGACTTACGCGACGGACGCGAGCCTGCTCGTCATTGCGCAACAGACCATGACCAGCGCGCAGAAGAGCGTTCGCCTCACTCGCCTGAGGCTCGAAGGCGGCATCGCGCCTCGAACGGATCTCGACCAAGCGGAGCTGATCGTCGCGCAAGCCCAGGTCGATTTCCAGCAGCAGAAGACGCTCCTCGCGCAGGACATCAACGCGCTTCAACTTCTGGTCGGCGCTCCGATCCGGCAGGATCTCCTGCCCAAGTCCATCGACGACGCCGTGCCGACGATTTCGGACCTTCCGGCGGGCCTCGATTCCTACGTCCTGCTTCGCCGCCCAGACGTGCTCCAGGCCGAGTATCAGCTGCGCTCGGCGAACGCGAACATCGGCGCCGCCCGCGCCGCATTGTTCCCCAGGATCACGCTCACTGGCTTGCTTGGCTTCGCAAGCTCAGCACTGGGCAGTCTGTTCACCGGCGGATCGTTTGGCTGGAGCGCGGGTGCCGATGCGAGCTACACGATCTTCCAGGCAGGCGCCGGCCACGCTAACGTTCGCCTGACAGAAGCGCAGCGGAACGCCGCTCTAGCGAGCTACCAGCGGACGGTTCAGAACGCCTTCCGGGAGGTCTCCGACGCCTTGGCGCGGCGCTCGACCATCGATCAGCAGCTGGCTGCCGCGCAACGGCAGCAGGCGGCTGGCGGCGACGCTTTCCTCCTGACAGAAGCCCGCTTCCGCGCCGGCATCGACCCGTTCCTCGACGTCCTGATCGCTCAGCGCGCCTATTACACCGCACAAACGGCCTATGTGCAGACGAAGGCAATTGCCGGCCACAACCGCGTCGACCTTTACCAGTCGCTTGGCGGAGACCCGCTGATCGCCAACTCGCCGGTGTGTCCGGTCGAATATGTCAGCAACGCCGGCAATGCGACGCTCGCCACTCATTGCCCGTGAGGCCTTTCCGCCCCTAAGGGTTGGTTATGGCTGTTCTCGTAACCGGAGCCGCGGGCTTCATCGGCGCCGCCACCTCGCGGGCCCTGCTCGATTGCGGCGAGGTCGTGGTCGGCATCGACAACCTCAACGATTATTACGACCCAAGGTTGAAGAAGGCGCGACTGCAACGGCTGGAGCAACAATTCGATAATCGCTTCCAGTTCGAGCATATCGACTTCTCGGACGCAGACGCACTCAAGCGCGTTGCTGACGGCGTTCGGATCGACGGCATCGTCCATCTCGGGGCACAGGCCGGCGTTCGCTACAGCATCGAGAATCCCGGCGCTTACGTGCAGTCCAACCTCGTCGGCCACTGCAACATCCTGGAGCTCGCGCGCGCAATTCGCCCGAAGCATATGGTCTATGCGTCCTCGTCGTCAGTCTACGGTGGCAACAAAACACTGCCGTTCCGGGTCGAGGATCGTGTCGATCATCCGCTATCGCTCTATGCCGCTACGAAGAAGGCGGACGAGCTGCTGAGCGAATCCTACGCGAGCCTGTATCGACTGCCGTTGACGGGTCTGCGCTTCTTCACCGTCTATGGTCCATGGGGACGGCCTGACATGGCGATGTGGATCTTCACCAAGGCCATGTTCGCCGGTGAACCGCTGCCGCTCTACAACAAAGGCGAGATGAGGCGCGATTTCACTTACGTCGACGACATCGTGAGCGGCGTGGTCGCCTGCCTCGACTCTCCTCCGCTCGACGACGGATCGGTGAAGGCCGGAGGTAGCAGCGCGCCGCACGCGCTCTACAACATCGGCAACAGCCGCAGCGAAGATCTGATGCGCGTCGTTTCGCTGCTCGAAGAAGCGACCGGCAAGAGAGCGCTACTCGATCCGCAACCGATGCAGGTCGGTGATGTGCGGGAGACCTTCGCCGACATCAGCGCCATCGAGCGGGACCTGGGCTTCGCACCGACAACAAGCATCGATGAGGGCGTACCGCGCTTCGTGGACTGGTATCGCGAGTACCACGGCCTGTGAGTCTCCCTCCGATCCTCGAGGGACTGCGCATCCCCGTGATTGCCTCGCCGATGTTCATCGTCTCCACCCCGAAGCTCGTCATCGCCCAGTGCACGGCCGGGATCGTCGGGAGCTTCCCGGCGCTCAACGCACGGCCTGCAACGAAGCTTGATGAGTGGATTCACGAGATCACCGAGGCACTCGCCGCGTGGGATCGCGACCACCCCGATCATCCGGCAGCTCCGTTCGCCGTGAACCAAATCGTGCATCGCTCAAACGACCGGTTCGAGCATGACATGAACGTCTGTGCGAAGTGGAAGGTGCCGATCGTCATCACCTCACTAGGCGCGCGCGTGGAGCTCAACGAAGCCGTTCACTCATGGGGCGGCATCACCCTTCACGACGTCATCGACGACCGCTTCGCGCGCAAGGCGGTCGAGAAAGGCGCGGACGGAATTATTGCCGTGGCTGCCGGCGCCGGCGGTCATGCAGGGCGCTGGTCACCCTTCGCTTTGATCCAGGAGATTCGACAGTGGTTCAACGGCCCGCTGATCCTGTCGGGAGCAATCGCGACCGGTAGGGCGGTCCTCGCTGCCCAGGCTGCAGGCGCGGACCTCGCCTATGTCGGATCACCCTTCATCGCGACCGAAGAAGCGAACGCTTCGGACGGCTACAAACAAGCGATCGTCGAAAGCGGTGCCGCCGACATCATCTATTCCGATCTCTTCACCGGCGTCCACGGCAACTATCTGCGCTCGTCGATCGTGAATGCGGGTCTCGACCCGGACAGTTTGTCCGCAGGAAATCTCGACACGATGAAATTCGGCTCGGATGGGTCGAGCAAGTCCAAAGCCTGGCGCGACATCTGGGGCTCGGGACAGGGGATCGGCATCATCGATCGGGTTCGCCCGACAGCCGAGTACGTCGACCAGCTCGCGGCGGACTATGCGGCCGCCAAGGAGCGCATCTGCGCTAGCTGAGCGCTTCCAGAGCCGATCGCCAATCGGTTGGAATATCGACCGGCCTCCGGCTGCTACGATCGACCACGACATGGACGAACTCGCCTTGTGCGGCCGCCTGCTCATCGCCCTCAGCGAAGATGCCGATGCGGTAGCGGATGCTCGATCGCCCCAGCGCCGCAATTGCCAGTCCGACCTCGACCTGCTGCGGAAAGGCGAGCGGCGCGAAGTACGTGCATCGCGTTTCCACAACGAGCCCAATCGGATCTCCGTGCGCAATGTCGAGCATTCCCTGCTCGACCATCCAGGCGTTCACGGCGCTGTCGAACCACTCGTAATAGACGGTGTTGTTGACGTGCCCGTAAGCGTCGTTGTCCGACCAACGCGTGGTCAGCTTTCGCCACACCCTGAACTCCGACCGTTGGGCCGGCCCTTCTCGGCTCACCAGGCCGCCTCGTAGAGGCGCTGCGCATCCGCTTCGGTGATCTCGCACGGATTGTTCACGAGCAGCCGCGTCTGCTTCATCGCTTCCCGAGCCAGCGTCGGCGCTTCGTCGAAAGCCACACCGTGATCGCGCAAGCGCAACGAAAGTCCGCTGCTCTGCGCTAGTCCGTCGAGGCGTTCGATCAGCAGCGCAGCGCGCGCCTGACTCCCTTGCCCCGCGCAACCCGGTTCGATGATCTCCGCTAGCTCCGCATAATGTTCGCGGGCCGCCTCGAGATTGTGGCCAAGGACGTGACGAAGCATCAGTGCATTGGTGAGGCCATGCGGCAGATGGTGAAGCCCTCCCAACGGATAAGCCAGCGCATGCACGCCTGCGACCGGTGCATTTGAAAAAGCTAGGCCTGCGAGGTGAGCGCCAAGCAACATCGCGGATCTTGCGTCGAGATCCTGAGGCTGCTTGATGACGGTAAGCAGGTTTGCGCTGAGCAACCGAAGAGCCTCGCTGGCGAGCGCATCTGACAGGGGATTCTTAAGCCGCGCCGAGGTGTAGGCCTCAACGGCGTGAACGATCGCATCGATTCCGGTCGCGGCAGTCACGTGCGCGGGGAGGCCGAGCGTTAGCGTCGCATCCAGTACCGCCCAATCAGCGATCAATGGCGCGGAATTCACCGCAAGCTTCACTCCGCCCTCGCAGGTAATCACGGATATCGGGGTCGCTTCCGATCCGGTTCCGGCAGTCGTCGGCACAAGCGCCAGGGGGAGGCGCGGCCCGATCGCCAGGCCAACGCCCCAAATCTCATCAAGCTTGTCGCCCGACCCCAGCAGGTATGCGGCAAGCTTGGCGACATCCATGGGACTTCCGCCGCCAACAGCCACGACGGAAGACGATTTGGCGGACCGGCCCGCGTCAACTGCGGCCAGCAACGTCTCCTTCGATGGATCGGCTTCGACCGAGTCGAACACCGTCACCTCGTGAGCCGCGCCAATCGTCTCGAGATACGACTCGGTCAGCCCAAGCCGATTTACCTCTGCATCGGTAACAAAGAGGCACGGACCTTCCGGAAGCTTCTCGGCAAGCGCGGTTGCTTGATCAGGCCCTGCGAGGAGCCGCGGTCCGGGATTGAAGGTGAACGGCCGCATGGCCGTCTTGTTAGATGCTTTGGCCGCCGAGTCCACGCTCGAGCCGCCCCATCAGGGCCCGAGCCGGGCTTTGGGCAGCTTCGACTTCGAAGCTGCCTTCGTCGATGCGCTTGATGCGCGCGTACAGGTCCGCGCTGGAGTTGATCAGCCGTTGCGCAGCCGGCGGAAGCTGGCTGACGACTGCAGGATCGCTCTCCTGGGCATTGCCGAGACGCCGTTCGGGGCGACGGTCGCCGAGGTTCGCGATCTCGCCCGATTCGATCGCGCGCTGGGTCAGCAACCACGCAACGATGTGCATGATGCGTGTCGTCACCTTTAGCGACTCACAGGCGAAGCCGACTCGTGCAAATGGCTCAAGCGTCTGCCGCTCGTCCCGCCCCGCGTCGTCGAAATAGGAGCGCGCCTCGTCGGCGAGCAGCATCGCCTCCGTGTAAAGCGAGTCGATAAGCCGCGACGTGATACGCACTTGCGGCGGGAGCGATTCCGATTCTTCCATCATCGCCAGACTGCCAAAGTTGAGTGCGGGTGAAAACGCCCGTCTGGATGCCACAACGCTCAGGAAGGTCGTTCTGTCTCCGAAAGAGACGTCAGATGGTTCGATTATGTCCCACCGCGGGACCTTTCAGGCGATGATGTCAGGCGTAATCGAATCAAGGATGATCTGGATCTGATCCTTCAGAACCAGCTTGCGGCGCTTCAGCCGGGCAAGCTCAAGCTGGTCGCCAGTAGGCTCCGACGAGAGCCGCTGAATCTCCTCGTCAAGCTCGCGATGTTCCGCACGCAATGCCTCGAGATCAGGAGCGGGTTGGTCATCATTCATTGGCGTCGACTCTAGCGCACGAGAGTATCGAGAGAAAACGGAAAGCGGTCATCGACGACCTGCGCCTGAGAGCGGCTGAGCGGTGAGATGGGCCGCGACAAAGGGGCCGATTCGTGGTTTATTACGACGCGGTGACATTAGCTTCGAAAGGAACGGCACCAATGGACAAGGCAATGGTCGAGGAATTGGAGTCTAAGCACGCTGCTCTCCACTCGCTCATCGAAGAGGAAGAGCATCGGACCCATCCCGACGAAGACCTTCTCCACCGACTCAAGAAAGAGAAGCTTAGACTGAAGGACGAACTGGCCGGCCACCTCACTCACTGAGGCGGCCTTTTTTGTGCGCGGCGTCGTCGACGCCGCGCCACAATTCCCTCAATCCTTAGTCGTCGCGCGAAACGCGTTCGATCCGTTCATGGCGCTCCTGCGCCTCGAGCGTCATCGTGGCGACCGGCCTTGCTTCAAGCCGCGCCAGCGAGATTGGCTCGCCGGTGACTTCGCAATAGCCGTATTCGCCCTCGTATAGCCGGCGGATCGCGCTATCGATCTTCGAGATCAATTTACGCTGCCGGTCTCTGGTGCGAAGCTCGATGGACCAATCGGTCTCGCTCGACGCGCGGTCCGCAATATCCGGCTCGCGCAGTGAGTCGACCTGAAGCTGCGCCATCGTCTGGCGCGATTCATCGACGATCGCTTCCTTCCACGCCTTCAGCTTCCACAGGAAGTAAGCGCGGTGCTGTACGCACATGAATTCCTCATCGTCCGAAGGGCGGTACCCCTCAGGAAGAATGATCCGGTCGAATTGTTCGAAATTGTTGCCGCCGTAGAGGTCGACAAGTGCCGTCGCCATAAAGCCCTCCCCGCACATGGACGCCGCAACCCCCGCGGACATCCTAAGAACGCCGCCGCCTGCTGCGGCCGGGCCATCCGGTGCAGCCGGAGGCGATTAAGACTGACTTTCCCGGGACTTAACTACCGGTCAGTCGGTCATCCCCAAGACGGGCCTATAGATATGGTCACGAGTGTTAACAAGCGCTGACGAGAAGCCAGTGAAGAAATCGCCAAGCTGTTGCGAATATGGCGCATTTTTTCTGCGGTTGCGGGGTTTGGGATGGTCCCGCATAGCGCGTGAATGCGAATTCTCCTCACCAACGACGACGGAATCAATGCGCGCGGCCTGCGCCTGCTCGAGACGGTAGCGCGCAAGCTGAGCGACGATATTTGGATCGTCGCGCCGGCCGAAGAGCAGTCGGGCGCCGGTCACTCGTTAACGCTAACGACTCCAGTCCGGCTCCGCCGTCATGACGACCGGCGCTTCTCGGTGACCGGAACGCCGACAGACGCCGTGATGCTGGCGCTTGCTCACATCATGAAGGATTCGCCGCCGGACGTGATCATGTCCGGCATCAACCGCGGCGCGAACCTCGCCGAGGACGTCACTTATTCGGGGACGGTATCAGCGGCGATGGAGGGCGCGCTTGCGGGCGTGCGATCGATCGCCCTCAGCCAGGCCTACTCGCGCGAGGGCATGGGCGACACGGTACCGTTCGCGGCCGCCGAGGCTTGGGCTGAGCGCGTGCTCGCTCCCCTGCTCGACTTCGAGACCGGACCGGGCACGCTCGTCAACGTGAACTTCCCTGCCCTTCCGCCGGAGGATGTGAAGGGCGTACGCGTCTGCCGGCAGGGTATTCGGGATTATGGCCGTCTTCGCATCGTCGAGCGGACGGACCCCAGAGGCTATGACTACTATTGGTTCGGTCTTGGGCCGATGGTGGAAACGCCCGGCCATTGGACGGACCTGGAAGCGATCGCGGACGGCTATGTCTCCGTTTCGCCGTTGCATCTGGACCTGACGCACGATCCCTCGCTCGCTGCGCTCGGCGAGCGATTCAGCAACAAAAACTAAGTCGGCTTATCGGCCGCGTTCGCCCGCCGAAGCTGGCGGCGGCGTATTCGTAGCCTGGGCCAGCCAGGTCGAAGTCGCATTGCAGGAGCTCGTGATGGTCACAGGCGTTCCCGCCTGAAATGGCGCAGCGTGCGGCCAACATTCGTTGGCGCCCGCTTTGCTGAGGCACAGCTGACTACTATTAGCGCTCCACGTTGCCGGCACCGTATTTCCGCCCGGCGTGAGGATGCGCGCGCTGCCTCCAGCATCCAGATAGACCGTGTTGGTCACACCATTGGTAGTGATCTGGATCGGCTGCCCAATGACCTCTGAAGCGTTTTGGGCCAGCGCGGTCCCACACATCGCAGAAACACTAATCAACGCTGCGGCGCCGCGCAGGACGAAGCGGATCTTCATGACACAAATCCCTTCAGGTCAAAACGCCCGCGCGCGCGATCAGGTTGGGCTGATCGGGTGCGCGTGATTGTTGTTATTGTCCTTCACGAGGAAGAAGAGCCCAACGCCAACGGCAACTGCCACTAGAGCGGCAAGAAGCGGACTAACGCCGTAGCCGGCCTGCTGCACTGGGACAGGCGGTGGAGCTTCCGCTGTCGGCGGTGGCGGCGGAGCATCAGCAACTGGAAGGACGCAACCGGACGTAGCGGGCTGTGCCGCAGCAACAGCAGCGCCGCCGCACACAGCGGCCGCAGGTGCGCCCCCACTGAGCACAGTCAAGGCTGCCCAAGGCGTGATGGACTGAGGCGCTGAATTACTGGGCGCCGCACCGGCGACCGTCGAACTGAGGAACAGAGCACTACCGGCTGCTGCTCCGATGAACCCCTTCAACCGCATGGCCATGTTCGGCTCCCCTGGCCACAACGGGTGCAATTCCCCGTTGTTTGAACAACATCTAATCCAGTTTAAAGTTTCATTCCACGGCAATGAAGCAAATTGTTATAACAGCCGTTAACGCTCGGTTCGGCTAGGCAGCCGCAGCGCTCGCGAACTGCTGATTCCTGAGCCACGCCTGAAACATCAGGATGGACCACAGCGCCGCGGTTGCTTCCCGCCTGCCGCTCAAGTGATCACGCCAGCGCGCCGACACAATATCGGCATCGAACCACCCCTCCAGCCGCATCGCACGAGGATCGAGCAGATCTTCCGCCCAGTCACGAAGCGGGCCCTTCATCCACTCGCCGACAGGTACTGCGAAGCCGGCCTTAGGCCGATCGACAAGCTGCCGCGGAACGTAACGGTCGAGCAGTTTGCGCAGGATGACCTTCCCCCTGCCTTCGCGGATTTTCATCTCAAGAGGGATGCGAGCCGCCACTTCGGCCACGCGATGGTCGAGGAACGGTACGCGCGTCTCCAGGCTTACCGCCATCGAGGCGCGATCCACTTTGCACAAGATGTCGTCCGGGAGGTACGTGACCGCATCGCAGTACATCATACGGACGGCATCGGGTGCGTTCTCGACCGCCAAATCATAGGGCCATGAGCCAAGCCCCGCATCGAGCACGGGCGAAGATGCGAAGCTCCATTCGTCGCGGAAGCTTCGGTAGACATCGTCCAGGCTGGACGCGGACGCTGCGACGTTGAACGCCTTCTGCACGCGCTCACCGAAATGGGCGTGACGACGACCAGGCAGCAACCCGGCAGCGTTGGTCCAGAACTGTGAAGGTATGCGGCTAACAGGGGATCCCATGGCCCGCAGCGACCCCGGCACTTTCCGCACGTTGCTCCAAAAGCGAGGCCCCAGGACGTGGCGGTTGTACCCTCCGAAGAGCTCGTCGCCCCCGTCGCCGGTCAAAGCGACCGTGACCAGATCCCGCGCAAACCTGCTCACGAGATAGGTCGGGATCTGCGACGAATCCGCGAATGGCTCATCGTACATCTCCGGGAGAAGCGGGATGACGTCCCTCGCCTCGGCCGAAGTAACGTAATGCTCGTGATGGATGGTACCGAGGTGATCGGCGATTGCCTTGGCATCCTCGGCCTCGTTGAAGGCTTTCTCCTCGAACCCGATCGAGAAGGTCCGCACTGGGATCGCCGAGTGCTTCTGGTAGATCGCCGTGATGGTCGAGCTGTCGATGCCTCCTGACAGGAAAGTCCCGACGGCCACATCGGCAAAAGATTGCCCGCAGATCGACGCGGCAAGCGCGGCTTCCAGCTGGTCCAGCGCCTCAGCTTCATCCTTGATCGGATCGTCAAGGCCTTGGTGGACCACCTCCTTGTACGACCAGTAGCGACGCAGCCGAACGTCTCCCGATGCGTCTTCTTCAGCCGGCTTGGCGAGAGGGCTCCGTGCACCTTTCAACGTGACTTCGACCACACATCCGGCAGGAAGCTTGAACACTCCCTCATAGATCGACAGCGGAGCGGGCACGTGCGTCCGCGATGCAAACAGTGCCAGCGCCCGGCGGTCGATTGCATTGTCGAACCGGGGGTGAGCGCGAAGCGCCTTCAACTCCGATCCGAACACGAAGTCTCTGCCGACCCAGCCATAATAGAGCGGCTTCTCGCCGAAGCGATCGCGCCCAAGTGTGAGAAGCCGCTCCTTTTGATCCCACAAAGCGAAAGCGAACATGCCAGCGGCTTTCGAGAGGGCCGCGTCTAAGCCCCAAACTGCAATCGCCTGAAGGAAGACCTCAGTGTCAGAGTGGCCACGCCAGCCTCCAGCCGGCACTTCTCCCTTGCCCTCGAGCGCATCACGAAGCTCGACGAAGTTGTAGATCTCGCCATTGAAGATGATGACGAAGCGGCCGTCGGAGGACTCCATCGGCTGATGCCCGGCTGGCGAGAGATCGATCACGGCGAGGCGGCGATGGCCGAACGCTATGCCAGCCTCCGCGTCGAGCCAGATTCCAGCGTCGTCCGGACCGCGATGAGCCAAGGCGTCTGCCATCGACCGGACGACCCGATCGTCTCTGGCATGGTCCCCCAAAACACCCGCTATGCCGCACATGCCGTCGTCTTACTCATGGTCCGGCGACAAGTCGAAGAACCGCTTCCCGACCGACGGATGGTTTTGAAGGTCCGTGGATCGGAGACGGCTGTTAAAGTCCGAAAGGAGTGCTGCGCTAATCGCAAAAGGCGCCCGCACCAGTTCCGAGAGTATCTCCAACAATGCCGAGGCGGGAGCCTTCGAAAGCTTCGAAAGTCCGCGCATCGCCCGCCAACGAGATATCTCGCGATCGATGGCGTTCCGTTCGCCTGCTGCAGCATCACGCCGCAATATCTCGAACATACGAATGTAGGAGCGCAGCATGCGGCTTTTGTCCGCTGACATGCTGTCCGGACGTTGCCGATAGCCGACGAGATAGGCGCGAGTGCAGGCCACTTGGAAGCGCTTGGCAAGTTGGAGTTGCAGCAGCCAATCCTCGCTTCCGCCCTCATCGACCCGGCCGAGTTCAGTGCTGTAACGTAACTTCCCGAGAGCGCGGCGATTGATCAATGGCGAACTGCCCGTTCCGAAGTTCAGCCTTAGGTGCTCCTCGAAGACTGAGCCTTCGACTACCGGATTCCACGGCCTTTCAAGGACGAGACCGTGGGCGTCGATCATTCGATACCAGCAATAGGAGAAACCAGCTCGATCAGGGTCCCGGGCAAAGCTCTGCAGCTGGCGTTCGATCTTCTCCGGATGCCACAGGTCATCCGCATCAAGGGGCGCGATCCAAGCGCCGCTCGCCTCGTCGATCCCGCGGTTTCGGGCAGACGCGAGCCCACCCCGTTCCTTCTGGATCAAGCGAAATCGAGGATCATCAGCACAGAATTGCCGCGCCATCTCCGCCGTGCGGTCGGTCGAACCATCGTCGACCACTAGGATTTCCAGGTCGTGGTAAGTCTGCGCGGCCGCCGAGCGGAGGGTCTCTGCTAGTGTGTGCTCCGCATTCCATGCCGGAACGATCACCGAGACGAGCGACTGACGCGCCTCACTCAAGCCGGCGACTTCCTCAGCACACCGGCGCCTTGTAGTACGGATCCTAAACGCCGCCCGATGCCGGACTTCGCTCTCGATCCGAACTGGGCTCCGTAGGCGACCTGCCTGCGCCAACGTGACGGATAGGCCATGGCATCGAAAGCTCGGATTAAGTCGGGATGGCGATCGTATTGATGGACGACAGCGATCACCGATCCATCGACATTGATCAACTCGCCGAGGTCGTTTGCGGACATGACCTTCTCCGTCCCGACGGTCGCGATCAGGCCCTGGAAATTATAGAGCCGCGTCACTGGATCGAGCTCACCGCCGTGGAGCATCAGATTATGCGCCGCTTGGTCTGCGCATTCATAAGCATCCCGCATGCGGCCGATATAATTGAGCATCCCGCATAGATAGCGCCGTATCGCCTCAACCGGTCCAAGCACCGTGCCTGCGCAACTTAGCTCTTTATCCTCCACGCGTTTAAGCGCCGCTTGGCCGTAACCTGCTACGATCCAGTCGGCTGTGTACGCGCAACGCCCGATCGGAATGTCGGTCGTCTCCATCGCGACGTAGAGCCCGTCATCGATCTCGGAAGCGAACGGGTCACGTTGAAATACGACGTCCTTCACGTCGGTAAGCAGGACGTTTCGGTACCGGTGCCCGAATTTCAGCAGATAGTCATAGTAGACGAAGTGCCGGTAATTGAAGATGTAGATCGGGTCCGGAAGCGACTTCGGCGTTTCGGGATGCGGATCCGGAATGAACGGGAATCTGCTCCGGTAGGGGATGACTTCCGCACCAAGCTTCCTGAGCTTGCGCTGCGTTCCGACGCTGATCCCGGGTCCGGCGAATACGCAGAGATGCCCGCTGAAGTCGGTCTGCTGCAGGGTGAGAACGAACCGCGCGATCTGATGCCAGTCATAGCCTTCGACGATCCCAAGTATGAGATCGCGCCGCCTCTGCCAGTCCTGCGGAAGCGAGTTCAAATCAGGACCCCGTGTCCGACATAGGCTTGCGGGCAATGGGTGCGCGCTCGTTGAAAATAGCTGCGGGCAACTTCCGGGCCCGTCATCTTCATCAGCAAGTGCTTGCCAGGATCATAGACGTAGAGCCTATCGCCAAACGGGTAGAAGGCCCGCTCGCCGTAAATGGATGTTGCGAGACCGCCTCGCTGGATCGACATGCGTGCACTCACGGCATCTCCATCGATCGGGCGCCCCGCTGATAGCGTCAGCGCGCCTGAAACATCCCAGGGGCCTTCGAAAACGACGGCGGGGCCGTGATATGCACAGACATTGTCCAGCATCACGTACGATTGCGCCGGCACCTCCCGCAGGTCTGAGCGAGCAGCTGTCATGACCTGCTGCTGGAGACGCGGCGCCTCAGCCCAGTAATTGGCGATCTGCAGGATTCGTAGCGTGCCGAACATCATGATCGCCGCGACGATCGATGCGAAGACGACAGAGCTTCGCTGCGGACGAGCCAAGCCGGCAAGGTATGACGCGCCCGCAGCGAAGATCATCGCAACACCGAGGGCAGCCGCAACCAACGCTCGGTTCGAAATGCCCGTCGGTGAGAAGAAAAGGGCCGGTGCGATTAGGAACACAGCGTGTCCGAGGACGAAGGTGGCGAAACCAAACACGATCAAGCGGCGAGCGCCTTTTGGCGATGGGCGCGATGATCGCAGCAACATGAAGGAAATAAGCGCGACCACAAAAGCGGTTGCCGCATCGGCCAAACCGATCCGCCCTTCAAGCGCAGTTCCGATCTGCCGAAACCACCCCAGGACAGGCCACCAGAAATGCACCTCCGGCGCTGCAAAGATATTGAGAGCATAGTCGGTCCGCCAATCGTAATCGGGCCGAAGCAACTGAATCAGGCCCTTTAGATAGAGCACCGCATCCGGCGGCCTAACGCGCCCGCTCAGGGCAACTTTCGCAGCAGCACAGGCTGCAAGCAGGATGACCCCAATAGCCAGCCAGCGAGCGCGATCTCGCGGACGCGCTGACCATTTGGTCAGCACCAGCGCGGCTGCAAACGCCACAATCAGCGGTGTGAAAATCTCATACAGGGCAACGCTGGCCATAGCCGCGACAGCAGCAGCCACTGCCCAAATTCCCTTCTTTGTCCGGGCGAAACTCAGCTGGAAGTGCATTGAAGCCAGCGCCGCGACCATGCTCAGCGGGATCTGGAACGCCGAGTACCAGACCCGAACCGTCGAAAGCTGCGGCAAGATGATGAGGATCATCGCTGCAGCCAGCGCCTGCGCCCGATCGACCCTCAGTCGAAGCAGCAACCAGTAGAAGAGCGGCATAGCCGCAGCGAGCACCGCTGTATTGACGGCATGATAGAAAAAGGGGTGAAACCCGAAGAGCTTGTACAGGAAAGCAAGATACAGGCCCTGCAGCGGCCGCGCTTCGAAGCCAGTGAGCGCCGATCCCAAACCAAATCGGTGTTGGAGCGCATCGCCGTGAAAAGTCGCGAGGATCAGCCAGTCGTCACTATAAAAGCCCAGCCTGGATACATAGGGCGCCGCGGTCAGGATGGTGATCAGGAAGAGGCATGCCGAGTCTCGCTGAATCCCGAGTTTTGCGCGTTGGAATTCCGCAATGACTGACCGAGACCGCTCTGAAGGCGGATCAGATGCAAGCAGCGATCGCCCGGCCCGCGTATCGGTCATCATCATTTTCTATAATGCTGCTGAATATCTGGAAGAGGCAATCCGCAGCGTTCTCGCTCAGGACATGCGGGATTTCGAGCTCCTGCTCGTCGATGACGGATCGACCGACACGAGCGCAACTATCGCTCGCACTCACGCAAGGGAGAATGCGGATCGAGTTCGATATCTTCATCACGCGGAGCACTCGAACCGGGGAATGAGCGCGTCTCGCAACCTCGGCGTTCAATCGGCGCGTGGCGAGTTCATTGCATTCGTCGACGCTGACGACCGGTGGAGGAGCAACAAGCTACGCGATCAGGTAGAGGTTCTGGACCGCTATCCCGAGGTGGCGGCTGTTTTTGGCGCGGTGAATTATTGGGGAAGCTGGGAAGGTAGCCCGGACCGGGTGGTCCCCACCGGCCATGTCCAGAATCGTCCTATCGCGCCGCCCGAGGCCTCCTTGGCGCTGTACCCCCTTGGGTCCGCCGCGGCGCCCTGCCCCTCCGATGTGATGGTTCGCCGCACAGTCGTGATCAAGCTGGGCGGATTCGAAGAGACCTTCACCGGACCTCTGCAGATGTACGAGGATCAGGCCTTTTTCGCGAAGCTTTACCTACACTCCGTAGTTTACTTCGATGAACGGAACTGGATCGACTACCGGCGGCACGACGCTTCATGCGTCGCGTCCGTCTCTCGTGCGGGCCGTTACGAAGCTGTTCGGCGCCACTTCCTCCTATGGTTCGACGACTATCTCGAAAGGCGCCACCCGGTCGATGCACGAGTGAAATCCGCCCTAGATCGCGCCCTGTTCCGTTCGCGCTACCCGTTGGTTGGAAAGCCGCTGCGCCTCGCCGACAAGCTGCTCCGGAGGGCAGCCAAAGCATGATCGCAGGCTTGCGGTCGCGAGTTCCCCCACGTTGGAAGGCCTCCGCCCGCCGCGTTCTCAGCTCGAGACGCGGGCGGCGTCCGGTGATTTTGATGTATCACCGGATCGCGCACGAGGCCTTCGATCCTTGGGGACTCGCGGTTGAGCGCCGCCGGTTTGAGGAGCAGCTGGCCTGGTTGGCAAAAAATCGAACGTTCATGTCTTTGGACGATTTCGCCGCCAGCCACCGTCGAGGAGACCTGCCGCCGAGTGCGATTGCGGTGACCTTTGATGACGGCTACGCATGCGCAATCCGAGTGGCGGCGCCGCTTTTGGAATCACTGAGCCTACCCGCGACCTTCTTTCTCCCAGCCGAGCTAATCGAGCGCAAAGAGGAGTTCTGGTGGGACGAACTCGCTCTGATGGTGCTGGAGTTCGGTGGCAACCGGCTAGAGGTAGATGGTCTGAAGCACGTCGTTCCGCCCAAACACTCCGGCGATCAGCGCTGGCTCCCAGACAAGGCTCCATCCACACCCCGCCAGATGTTATTCCAGGCAATATGGGCACAGCTCCACGGCAAGAACGACGATGATCGAGCACGACTGTTGGACGGCATTCGCGGGCAGAGCTGTCTGCACAAACGAATTCGCGACTCCCACCGGCCGCTCACCTTGGAGGAAATCAGGGCCGCCGGCTCCACCGGCATCAGATGGGGCTCTCACGCGCTCAGTCACCCATCTCTTCCCGCACTCTCTCGTGAGGAGAAGGCCCGCGAGATCCGCGATAGCCGGTCTCGCCTCGAAGAACTGACCGGATCATCGCCATCCACGTTCGCATATCCCCATGGTGACCTGGATGCGGAGAGCCGGCAGCTCGTGGCGGAAGCCGGCTACTCCTGCGCGTGCGCGACGGGCGACACATTCGTCACGCGACAAAGCGATACGTTTGCGCTTCCAAGGATTCGCGTAGGGAACTGGGAAGCCCCTCACTTGCGAGATATGCTCGGCGGATGACCGTCAAAGCGGCTCTAAAGGCACTTCGCACACCGTTCCGTCGCGCCCACGGCCGACACGCCATGTCCCGCGGTCGTGTCGCAAGCGCGACGCCGCTTTGCCGTGAATTCGGCTACAGCCGCGGAACGCCTATCGACCGCTACTACATCGAAGGCTTCCTCGAAAAACATGTCGCGGACATCCGCGGTCGTGTGCTGGAGGTCGGGGACGACATGTATTCGCGTCGGTTCGGCGGATCGCAAGTCACGCAGCAGGACGTACTCCATATCGATCCAGCTCATCTGAAGGCGACTATCGTAGGCGATCTAGCCGATGCCGCAACACTTCCACCCCAAGTCTTTGACTGCATCATCATCACCCAGACCCTGCACCTGATTTACGACTTGAGAGCGGCGATCGCCTCGCTTCACCAAGCTTTGCGACCCGGCGGCGTGTTGTTGATCACAGTTCCAGGCATCTCACCGGTTGATGTGGGCCCCTGGAAAGACAGCTGGTACTGGTCGCTTACGGATCCCTCACTGGGGCGACTCCTGAGCGAACCGTTCGAGAGAGATAGGGTCGAGCTGCAAACGCGGGGCAATTTGTTCGCGGCTACCGCATTCCTTCACGGTGCAGCGGTCGAGGAAATCGAGAAAGCGAAGTTGGACCTGTTCGATCCTGCCTACCCCGTCACTGTGGCGGCCCGGGCGCAAGCGTGACCAAAACAGGCAAGTCGCTCAGTGTCGTGATGCCGGTGTACAACGCCGGCCCATTTCTCGATCAGGCCGTCCAGAGCATCCTCAACCAAACCCATAGCGACTTCGAATTTGTCATCTACGACGACGCCTCGACCGACGGTTCGACTGAGCGCCTTCGCGGTTGGGCGGGCAAGGACAAACGGATCCGCCTCGTAGAAGGCGCGCACAACCTCGGGCCGGTCGGGAGCTCTGCCCTTGTAGTAGAGCACTCCGCAGCGCCGTTAGTTGCACGCATGGACGCCGACGACGTCTGCTCTCCCAACCGCCTGGAACGACAGCTGAAATTGCTGCGAGACAATCCAGCCGTCGGCTTGGTGGGAACGTTATTCGACATCATCGATGAAAGAGGCGGACTGATCCGCGGACCCGATTATTGGCGGCTAAGGCGCAAGTCGCCCTTCGTCCCCTTCGCCGCGCATGGATCGATCATGTTCCGCCGCGAGGTCTTTGAGGCAGTGGGCGGTTATCGCCGAGAATGCGAGTATTGGGAGGATCAAGACCTCGTCGTGCGCGTGGCCGCCGCCGCCGACGTTCTGGTCATTGCTGAACCGCTGTACCAGGTGAGGCAGTGGGTCAGCAACGCGCGCTCGACCTCAGATCCGACGCGCATCGAAAACGCTGTGGACCTCATGTACCGGTGCGTCGCCCGACTTCAACACGGCGAGAGCTACGACGATCTGCTCAAAGATGCAGCGAGTGCGAAGGTGGACCCCCGCGTGTTCATCTCGTCCGGCTCTCGCATCCTGTGGACTGGACGCAGGCCGAAGGTGTTCGCGAGGCTGCTCAAGCGAGGTCGGCTCAAATTCGACAGCAGGAGCGCGAGCGCTTTGATCTGGGCGGCCTGGGCTCAAGCCAGTCCGTCGACGTTGCGCGGATTCATGAGACTGCTTTTGAAGAGCAAGAATTGGATGGCCGCCGACCTGGCGCAGTCCGCGCCGCTCCGATGGTCTCCTCCGGCTTACCCTGACCAAGGCTCACCCCCGAAAGATTGCGAACCGGAGGACAGGCGTTATCCTTCAACGGGATCTGCCGAGGGTTCGCTTATTCAATGAAGGAGAACCGACAGGTGGCAGACAGTCCGATCGGACTGTGGAATTCGCTGCGCGAGCTATATGCTCGGATGTCGCCGCAGCGGCGACGTCAGTTCTATTTTGTGACGGCATTGATGATCGTCGGCGCCTTCGCTGAGCTCGCAACCATAGGTGCCGTGCTGCCCTTCCTGTCGCTTCTAGCGGAATCAAATCGGATTGACCGGCTTCCCGCGCTGGCGGCAGCTTTCGATCAGGTCGGGGCGACCACACCACATGGGCGGCTGATCGCATCGACAGGTTTGTTCGTCTTGCTAGCCTTGTTCGCGGCGGCGATCCGGCTTCAGCTAAGCTGGAGTAGCCAAAATTTCATCTTCCGAATGGGGCACGACATCGCCGTCGACATTCAGCGGCGCATCCTCTTCCAACCATACACATTCCATATCGCTCAGAACACGAGCAGCCTGATCGCTGCGCTCGATAAGGTCGGCATTCTTGTTTATTCCGTGCTTCTTCAGTTGATGCAGGCGGCAATTGCGATCGTCCTGTCGGTCTTCATCGTAGCGGCTCTCGTTTACGTAGACCCTTTCACGGCTGTCGCAGCGGCCGCTGCCTTCTCGCTGATTTACCTACTCGTGTCCGTGGTCACTCGTCAGCGTCTCAACCGCAATTCCAATATCATTGGATCGTCGTGGGACGAGCGGGTCCAGATTGTCCAGGAGAGCCTCGGGGGTATCCGCGATGTTCTGCTCGATCATTCGCAGGCCGTCTATCTGGAGGCTTTTCGCAAGGTCGACGACCGCTTCTCCGATGCGAAGGCGAACACCGCCTTCATTGCGGCAGCGCCGCGTTTCATCATCGAGTCACTGGGCATGGCGTTCATCGCGGTGCTCGCTTTCTACATGGCGACGCGCGGAGGTGGGCTTGCAGAAGCGTTGCCAATCTTGGGCGCGCTTGCCCTAGGCGCGCAGCGGCTCTTGCCACTCCTCCAGCAGGTTTACCTCAGCTGGTCTGTTGCAGTCGGACACAACTCAGTCATCGGCCAGGTGCTCGACCTGCTTAGGCTGCCAGTTGATGACGATCTCGTCCATGACCAGGTTCAACCGCTTCCGCTCCAGCACGAAATCAGCCTCGACCAAGTTTATTTCTCCTACCCCAACCGCCGCGCCGCCGCGCTTCAAAACATCAGCTTCGACATCCGGCGAGGCGAGCGCGTCGCCCTGATTGGGAAGACCGGTAGCGGCAAGAGCACCCTCGCGGACCTGATCATGGGTCTGCTCGAGCCCAGAGAGGGCCAGATCTGCATCGACGGTGTGCCGCTGACCCGCGCCAACAGACGCAATTGGCAGCGCAGCATTGCCCACGTGCCGCAAGCCATCTTCCTCGCGGACACCAGCATATCCCGAAACATTGCGCTCGGGGCCCCGGCCGATGAAGTCGATCTCGACCGCGTCATCGAAGCCTCGATTAGAGCGCAGCTGCACGAGTTCGTCGCGAGCTTGCCCGAGGGTTACGGGACGTTCGTAGGCGAGCGCGGTATCCGCCTCTCAGGTGGCCAGCGGCAGCGGCTGGGTATCGCTCGGGCAATCTATAAGCAGGCGCCCGTATTCGTTCTCGACGAAGCTACGAGCGCTCTGGACGACGAGACGGAAACTGCCGTCATGCAGGCCCTGGATCGCCTAGGCGAGGAAGGTCGGACCATCATCATGATTGCTCACCGCCTGTCGACCATCTCACGCGCCGATCGCGTCATCCGCTTGGACAACGGCCGTCTCGTCGAACTCGGAAGTTACGCCGAGGTTGTCGGCGGCACTCCCCAAAGCCGTTATTCCTGATTAGGGCCGTCACCATGGATGCGTTCAAGTCCATTTTGGTCACTGGCGGCACTGGCTCGTTCGGTCAGGCGTTCGTCCGCACGCTGCTCGAGCGGTACCCGGGGGTAGAGCGAATCGTTGTCTACTCGCGGGACGAGCTGAAGCAGTATGAAATGGCCCGGCGGCTGGGCGAGCACGATGCGCTGCGCTACTTCATCGGCGATATCCGCGATGAGCCGCGGCTTCGGCGAGCGCTCGAAGGCATCGATGTTGTCGTCCATGCTGCGGCGCTGAAGCAGGTGCCCGCTGCCGAATATAATCCGTTCGAGTGCATCAAGACGAACGTCTTGGGCGCGCAGAACCTCGTCGAAGCCGTGCTCGACAGCAACGTCCACACCGTCATCGCGCTGTCGACCGACAAGGCCGCGGCGCCAATCAATCTGTACGGCGCTACCAAGCTCTGTTCGGACAAGTTGATCACTGCGGCGAACAATATTCGTGGGCACCGGAATGTTAAGTTCGCAGTTGTCCGATACGGCAACGTCATGGGCAGCCGGGGCTCCGTTATCCCCTTCTTTCTCGACAGCCGCCAGACCGGGGTGCTTCCGATCACCGATCCCGAGATGACGCGCTTCAACATCACGCTTCAAGAAGGCGTCGACATGGTCCTGTGGGCCATCGAGAACAGCCTGGGTGGGGAGATCTTCGTTCCTCGCATCCCAAGCTATCGGATCCTCGATCTCGCCGAAGCCATCGGTCCAGATTGCGAGCATCGCATCGTGGGTATCCGCCCGGGCGAGAAGGTCCATGAGGAGATGATCACGGCGAGCGACAGCTATAATACCATCGACCTCGGCGAATATTTCGCGATCCTCTCGACCTCGGGCGAGCATTCAGCCAACGCTTACCTCGCCGAACGCCCCGGTACGAAGGTCCCCGCCGGCTTTTCCTATAGCAGCGGCACCAACGGCTCATTCCTCTCGGTGGCAGAGTTGCGCGGGCTGATTGAGGCTCATCTGGGCGCGAAGTTGCCCGTCCAAGCAACGTCGTGATCCCCTACGGCCGCCAGTCGATCGACGCGGCCGATATTGACGCCGTCGTCGAGGTCCTGAAATCCGACTTCCTTACGCAAGGGCCCGCCGTCCCGAAGTTCGAGCAAGCACTCGCGGACTATTGCGGCGCAGCGGAAGGCGTAGCGGTCTGCAACGCGACAGCCGCATTGCACATCGCATGCCTGTCCCTCGGTCTTGGGTCCGGCGATCTGCTCTGGACAAGTCCGATCAGCTTCGTTGCAAGCGCAAATTGCGGGCTGTTCTGCGGCGCAGAAGTCGACTTCGTCGACATCGATCCCAAGACCTGCAACATTTCCGTCCAGGCGCTCGCAGAGAAGCTCGAAGGGGCGGAGAAGCAAGACCGCCTTCCCAAAATCGTCATCCCTGTTCACCTCTGCGGGCAGAGCGCGGAAATGCGCGAAATCGCCGAACTAGCGAAACGTTACGGTTTCCGCATCATCGAAGACGCTTCTCATGCGGTCGGCGGACGCTACGAGGACGCAGCCGTGGGCAATTGCGGCCACAGCGACATCACCGTCTTCAGCTTCCACCCTGTGAAGATCATCACAACGGGCGAAGGCGGCATGGCGATGACGAACAATACGGAGCTTGCTGCACGGATGCGGCTACTCCGGAATCACGGTCAGACCCGCGATCCCGCCCAGATGCGAGGGACACCCGACGGCGCGTGGTATTATGAGCAGGTCGCCCTCGGCTATAATTACCGCATGACCGACATCCAGGCGGCACTCGGCTTTAGCCAATTGCAGCGCCTCGATTCATTGATGGAACGGCGGCGGTCCCTCGTTGCGCGCTATAATGAGGCATTTGCGGACCTCCCGGTGATACTGCCCTGGCAGCACCCCGATACACGTTCGAGTTGGCATCTGTATGTGGTTCGTGTCGACGCCGCGGAGCATGCAGCGGTTTTCGACAAGCTCCGGAATGCAGGCGTCGGTGTGAACCTTCACTACATCCCAATTCCGAGGCAGCCCTATTATCGCGACCTGGGCTTTGACGCGGCCGAGTGGCCGCAGGCAGAGCGTTACTACTCGGAAGCCATCAGCCTTCCTCTCTACCCTGCCATGAGCGACGCCGAGCACGGGCAGGTAATCTCGTCAGTCCGGGACGCAGTCGGGTGCGCGTAAGCATCCGTGTTGATGCCGGACCGCTGATCGGCGGCGGACACGCGATGCGATGCCTGACATTGGCTAATGAACTGGCGGAGCGTGGTGGCGAGGCGACCTTCGTCGTTGCGGCTATGCCGGAAGCCTTGGCTGAACGCATTATCGCGTCTGGTCACAACCTGGTGCGCATCCCTGCCTTGCCGGGCTTGGATAGGCAGGGATCAGATTGGCACGAGAGCGCCTTGAGCGATGCTGAGCAAATAGCTGACGCCCAAGCCACCGGCAGCGCGGGGCCGGCCGATTGGCTGATCGTGGATCATTACCTGCTGGACTCGACGTGGCATTCGGCGAGCCACAATTTAGCCGGCCAGATCCTCGTCATCGATGACCTCGCCAACCGCGAATACGATTGCGATCTCCTGGTCGACCAAACCTTTGGCCGCTCGGTATCTGACTATGATGATCTAGTCGCGGCAGACACGCGGGTGCTCGCGGGCGCGACCTATGCCCTGCTTCGTCCTGAGTTCGCCCGCGAGCGCCCCGCGGCACTGAAGCGTCGCCGGCGCAGCGATCCTGCACGTCGAATCCTGATCTCCTTGGGAACGACCGATCCTGGCGGGATGACTGCGGAGATCCTCGACCAAGTAGTCGGTGCTGCGCCTGAGTGCGCCGTTGACGTGGTGCTCGGTCAGCAAGCTGAAAGCGCCGCTCGCGTGAACGAGCTCGGGTCTCGGCATGGGCGCGTGACGGTACACCAGAGTAGCACCCGCATGGCCGAGTTGATGCGGGACGCTGATCTCGCGGTTGGCGCGGCGGGAGTGACCAGTTGGGAGCGTTGCTGCCTGGGACTGCCGACTGTTCTCCTTGTTCTGGCGGAAAACCAGCGGCTTGGGGCAACGGCGTTGGCCGGTGCTGGCGCAGCTTCCCTGGTTCACAGTTCGTCAGAGATCGGTGCGGCAGTTCGCGAACTCCTGACTGACCCCAAGCGTCTCTCGATGATGAGCGCCGCCGCGTTCGCGATTGCCGATGGACTAGGAGCGCAACGCGTCGTCCGGTCGATGTCGAACCAACCTGATGATGCCCGGGGCGTTCCAATGAGGCCCGCCACCGAGGAAGACTCCGAAGTGATCTGGCTGCTTCGCAACGATCCGATCAGCCGGTCACAATCTCGGAATGTCGACCCGATCCCTTGGGAAGATCACATCCGCTGGTTCGAGAAGGCCTTGCCCGATCCCGACCGGCGTCTGATGATTGCCGAACGGAATGGGAGGAGCGCAGGCATCCTTCGACTGGATCGAATCGATGGTAGGAAAGGCTTTGAAGTGAGCGTGTCGGTTACGCCTGATCAGCGTGGGTGCGGCGTTGGCCGTGCGATGCTCGAAGCTGCCTGCAACGAGAGCGCAGGCGACTTGCACGCCGCGGTGCGCAGGGACAACCAGGCGTCTCGCCGGCTGTTCGAGTCTGTTGGCTTCGAACCCACCGGTGAAAAAGAGCCTGGATTCATCCAGTACGTTCGGACCGCCCCCGCCCGCAGGAAACAAGCTTGAACCCGTCGATCACCATCGCCGGACGGAAGATCGGGCGCGACTACGAGCCCTATGTGATCTGCGAGCTTTCGGGAAACCACAACGGAAGCCTGAACCGCGCACTACAGCTACTCGAGGCGGCAGCTGCAACGTGCGCGGACGCAATCAAGATCCAGAGCTACACCCCTGACACGATCACCATTGATCATGACGGCCCCGGCTTCCGGATCGAAGGCGGACTGTGGGACGGACGCACGCTCTACGACCTCTACGGCGAGGCGCAGACACCGTTCGAATGGCACGAGGCCCTGTTCCAGCATGCGCGGAAGCTCGGCGTTACTCTGTTCTCAACGCCGTTCGACGAGAGCGCCGTCGACTTGCTCGAACAGCTGGGCGCTGCGGCCTACAAGATTGCTTCATTCGAGGCCATCGACCTCCCGTTGATCGCCCGCGTCGCCCACACCGGTAAACCGATGATCATCTCGACGGGAATGGCGAACCTCGATGAAATTGGCGAAGCCGTGCGCACCGCGCGCGAAAACGGGTGTGAGCAGATTGCCCTCCTGCATTGCGTTAGCTCCTATCCGGCACCGGACGAGCAATCGAACGTCCGAACCGTGCCGGATCTCGCCGATCGCTTTGGAGTGATCTCGGGTCTCTCCGATCATACGTTCGGCTCGGCCGTGGCTGTGGCCTCGATCGCGTTGGGCGGCTGCATCGTGGAAAAGCATTTCACTCTGGCGCGCTCCGACGGCGGACCGGACGCCGCGTTCAGCCTGGAGCCGGAGGAGTTCGCCGGACTAGTCCAAGATTGCAAGCGGGCTTGGAAGGCGTTGGGCGAACCGACCTACGACCTCCAGGGCTGCGAGCGCGGCTCGCTCGCGTTCCGGCGCTCGATCTACGTGGTTCGTGACGTTGCCGCTGGTGAGCCGCTCACTGCCGAGAATGTCCGTTCGATCCGCCCCGGACACGGGCTCCCTCCCAAGCACCTCCCGGAGGTTCTGGGCCGGTTGGCATCGCGCGATCTCAAGCGCGGCGAGCCCCTGGACTGGGCGTCCTTGGCCTAAAGCGTGGCTGCTATCGCGATCGTAACCGCCCGTGGCGGAAGCAAGCGCATCCCGCGCAAGAACGTCCGCGACTTCGCGGGTAAGCCGATAATCGCATGGCCGATTGAGACGGCCTTAAGCTCTGGACTGTTCGAGCGAGTAATGGTCTCGACCGACGATCCGGAGATCGCTGAAGTTGCTGCTGAAGCAGGAGCTGAGGTCCCGTTCATCCGCCCGGCCGAACTTGCCGACGACCATTCCGGTACGCTCGAGGTCGTGAGCCACGCCGTGAATTGGGCCGTCGATGAAGGCTGGGAGTTCGACAGTGCCTGCTGTCTATACGGGACGGCGGCCTTCACGTTGCCAGAGGACCTTAATGCGGCAAGCCAGGCCGCAGGCAAATGGGACTATATCTTCACCGCTGGTCGGTTCATCCGACCGGCGCAGCGTGCCTTTACGAAGAGCAGTGCTGGCTCGATGAACCTGATGCTCCCAAGTCATGCGCTCACGCGCTCGCAGGACCTGCAGCCCACTTACTATGACGCCGGCCAATTCTACTGGGGCTCGGCTGACGCCTGGAAAGAGCGCCGTCCGATCTACGGCGAGCGCACGACCTTCATCGAATTGCCGCCAGAACGCGCCGTCGACATTGACACACCCGAAGACTGGGCCATGGCGGAACGGCAATTTCGCGAATGGAAGCAACGGCGTGGCGAGTAGCGGCAAAGAGTATGGAACGCCGCAGGAGCAATTCTGGGCAGGCGAGTTTGGGACCGAATATATCGGCCGCAATCGGAGTGACGCGCTCCTTGCGTCGAACCTCGCATTCTTCTCCAAGGCGCTGGGAAGCGCCGGTGCGATAACGTCCTGCGCGGAAATCGGCGCGAATGTCGGGATGAACCTGCGCGCGCTCCGCCTGCTCTATCCGGAAATTGCTTGCTCGGCCGTGGAGATCAATCTGGACGCAGCAGAGGAGCTTGCGCAGCTAATCGGCGACGAGAACGTCTTCAACGGCTCGATCGCCGACTGGCAGCCTCGACAGTCCGACTTGGCCCTGAGCAAGGGCGTGCTGATCCATCTTAATCCGGACCTGCTGCCGACTGCGTACGACCGTCTCTACGAAGCTTCGAAACGCCTGGTCCTCATTGCGGAATATTACAGCCCCTCTCCTGTCGCGATCGCATACCGCGGCCATGAGAACCGCCTCTTCAAACGCGACTTCGCTGGCGAGATGCTCGACAGGTTCACGGACCTGAAACTGCTCGACTACGGTTTCTGCTATCGGCGCGATTCCGCTTTCCCACAGGACGACATCAACTGGTTCCTGCTCGAAAAGGGCAGCCGCTGATGCTTCGCTACTGCGCTCGCTGCGTCATGCCCGATACCAAGCCTGATCTGCAATTCGACGAAGAAGGTGTCTGCAGCGCCTGCCGGGCTTACGAACGTCGAGCGGAAGTAGATTGGGACGAACGTGCCACTGAGCTTGAAGAGATTCTGGCGCGATATCGCGCCGGCGGAAGGAACTGGGACTGCATCGTCCCAGTCTCCGGGGGCAAGGACAGCACCTATCAGGTCGTTCGCATGCTACAGATGGGGCTCAATCCCCTCTGCGTCACCGCGACGACCTGCGACCTGTCTGCCATCGGCCGTAAGAACATTGAGAACATCAAACACCTCGGTGTCGACTATGTCGAGTTCTCGCCAGACCCGTTGATCCGGGCGAAGCTGAACCGCATCGGCCTGACGGAGGTCGGGGACATCAGCTGGCCGGAGCACGTCGGCATCTTCACCATCCCGGTGAGGGCCGCCGTCCAATTCAATGTTCCGCTGATCGTCTGGGGAGAGAACAGCCAAAACGAATATGGCGGCCCTGCCGCCGCGCAGGATTCGAACGTGCTCACGCGCCGTTGGCTGGAAGAGTTCGGCGGCCTTTTGGGCCTTCGGGTCTCAGACCTGACTGAAGCTTACGGCATTCCCGCTCACAAGCTGCTGCCGTATCAATATCCGACTGATGAGGAGCTCAGCCGCGTCGGTGTGACCGGTCTCTTCTTGGGCCATTACATTCCATGGGACGGGCTTTCGAACGCTCTGATTTCAAGTGCACATGGCTTCACCACGCTCGACCACGCGGTTGAGGGATCGATGGTCACCTACGAGAACCTCGATAATCATCAGACGGGCATCCACGACTATTTCAAGTTCCTGAAGTTCGGCTTTGGCCGAGCGACTGACATTGCCTGCCTGCATATTCGCCGCGGACGCATCTCACGCGAAGACGGCTTGGCTATCGTTCGTGAGCGCGACGGCAAGTTTCCCTGGACCTATCTTGATAAGCCAATCGACCAGATCCTCGCGCCGCTCGACATGGGCGTCGACGAATTCGTGAAGGTCTGCGACAGCTACACGAACGCCGCGATCTTTGAGAAGGACGCAAACGGGAACCTCAAGAAGGACCGCCACGGCAATCTGACGAAGCTCAACTACGACAACGCATGAAGGTCGCCATCGTCAATTACGGCATGGGCAATTTGGCCTCAGTGGAGAAGGCCGTCGATACATTGGGGTATCGTCCCTTCATCGCCGCTGCCCCTGCAGATCTTGATGACGCCGAACGGGTTATCCTGCCCGGCGTCGGCGCATTCGCAGAGGGTATGGAGCGACTTGAGCAACGGGGTTGGTCCGATCGGATTCGCACGACAGTCCGTAGCGGAACGCCGCTGCTAGGCATCTGTCTCGGAATGCAATTCCTTGCGGACAGGGGAAGCGAGGGCGGCGAGCGACGTGGCCTTGGACTCATTCCTGGCCAGATCACGTCCCTGAGATCGCTAGGCTGCACCGAGCGAGTGCCGCACGTAGGTTGGAACGAGACCCGTGCCACCCGCCCGGATCCGCTTTTCGACCGATTACCTCGAGCTGCCGATTACTATTACGTCCACAGCTTCGCGTTCCAGCCGGCCGATCCCGAGAATGTCCTGGCCACCGTCGATTATGGCTGCGAGGTCACAGCGGTAGTTCGCAAGGATCACGTCTGGGGCACGCAGTTCCATCCCGAGAAGAGCAGCAAGGCCGGCCTTCGATTGCTCCGCAATTTCATCGAGCTCGGAGAATGCTGAAGGTTCGGGTGATCCCGACACTGCTTTGGAAGAACCCCGGCTTGGTCAAAGGGGTTCGCTTCGACAGCTGGCGCAGAGTTGGCACCGTCCTTCCCGCTGTGAAAGTCTACAATGCCCGAGACGTCGACGAACTGATTGTGGTCGACATCAGCGCCAACCAGGAGGGCCGTTCCGCTGACGATCAATGGGTTCGCGGCTTCGCGCCTTATTGTTTCGTGCCGCTGACCGTCGGCGGCGGAGTCCGGCAGCCAGAGCAGATCGCGGACTTGCTGCGCGCTGGCGCTGACAAGGTCAGCATCGGCACGGCCGCCTACGATGATCCAGATTTGATCAAGGAAGCCGCGAGGCGTTTCGGATCGCAGTGCGTCGTCGTCAGTATCGACGCTTCCCGCCAGAAAGGCGATCTCCTGTGCGTCTCTCGATCGGGCAAGCAGATGACCTCTCGCCAGCCCGCCGAGTGGGCGCGCGAAGCAGTCTCTATCGGCGCAGGTGAGATCCTCCTGACCTCCGTGGACCGGGACGGCACAATGGAAGGCTATGACCTCGACCTCATTGCGGAGGTGGCGAGGGCTGTTGATGTGCCCGTGATCGCGTCAGGCGGTGCGGGCAATTACCAGCACATGGTCGAAGCGGTAGAGGCCGGCGCTTCCGCCGTTGCGGCGGCAAGCATGTTCCACTTCACCGAGCAGACGCCGGCCGAAGCTAAGAAGGCGCTTGCTGCTTCAGGCATCCCAGTCCGCCACAATGTCGGCCTCGCTGAAGTTTGAGCTGTGCCTGAGCGCATCCTTATCGCCTCTGCCAATCCGTGGTCGTTTTGCATGGCGGTCGAACGCGATTTCGCCCGCACTTACGGAGACGCACAGGTCGATGCGCTGAACCTGTTCACATTGTGCAGCCGCACGTCGCCCCACTGGCGCCAACGCGACAAGTTCACTGAAACCCTCAATCGCAAGATCGAGCGGTTTGTGATTCCGGTCATCAACGGCCGAAACATGACCGGCGGGCTCGGCCTCGAAGGCGGCAACATTCCGCCGTTGCCGAGCGAGTACGACGCGTTGCGAAGTTACGAATTCGACGGTGCAAAGGTCGGTCTCGCCGTCCTAAGCTCCGTCTCCAGCCTCACAACGATCCAGTACCCGTCCGGTCTCGAAGAATATGGCTCTGTGCTGGAGCCCGCCTGGCGGACCGCTCACCTATCACTGCAGATCGGACAGGCGGTTCGTGAACTGCGTTACGACAAGATCGTGATCTTCAACGGCCGCCACTGCTACTCGCGACCCCTCTGCGACATCCTCGAGCAGGAGTCTGAGGTGATCCGCTACGAGCAGGGCTCAGCCGGCAACCGCTATATTTCGGCAGTTGGATCGGTGCATCACCCTGATGCTTTGAAGCGCATCATCGAAGCTCATCACTTTGACGCTGAGGCAGGCGAAACCTTCTTCCGAGCTCGCCTGAAGAAAGATGCCAACACCGAAGTTGGCCTGATGACCGCAAAACAACGAGCCGGGTCGCTACCGGCGGATATGCGACAAGGCCAGGCGGTTGCCTTCTTCACATCGGCTTCGGACGAGATGTTCGCGGTCACGGACGATGCTTTGTACGGAAGCTTCCCGACGCAATATGAGATCGCGCTGGCTCTCTGCCATATCTGCAAGGCGCTAGGTCTTCAGCCACTCATCCGGCTTCACCCGCACCTGCGCTTCAAGCATCCGGCATGGAAGCGCGAATGGGATTTCGCCGAGCTGAAGCGCCGGGGCGCTCTAGTCCTCGATCCTCAAGACCCGGCGGATAGCTACGCCATCGTTCGCGCAGCGCATTCGGTCGTGACTACGGGGTCGACTATCGGTCTGGAGGCATCCTATCTCGGCGTCCCGAACGCCGTCGTCGGCACATGGCTTGGCGGCTCTCTCGGCGCATCGGTGATGGCGAACACGGCCGAGGAGCTACAGCGCTTCATCGCTGACCCCGGCCTGCCCCCCCACGCACGTAAGCGCGCCCTACTTTTCGGCTCTTTCTACCGCACCGGCGGCAAACTCCTGCCGGAGCTCGACGTCGGTATTCACCCGAACATGGCGCGAATCGACGGGCGCATCGTCGATCCGATCCGCTACACCGTTCAGAAAGCGCGGTTCATGCTCCGGCCCCCGCCAAGCGACCCAACGGCGCTTGACGTCAAATCGGGGATGCAGGCTGGCCGAGTGCTCCTTCCGCCGGGGACGGATTACTTCTCGGCTTACGGAAAGGCCGCGACGTCCGGGGTCACGAAGCCGCGCCGCGCCGCCACTGAGAACAGCCGGTCGCGCGAATAGAAGCGTAACGGCCAGTCCCGCCGCCCCATGGGCGACAACAACAACTCGTTCACCAACTCATGCAGGGGCTCGTTCGTGTCGGCTTCCGCCAGGAAGAGCCGAACGCCATGCAGGAAGGCGCGCGTGATCGTGTCGTGATAGCCTTCGCGATCGCTGTTCACGCCGCCGACGCTCTCGTTAAAGCCGCGGATGATATCCGGAAGCTCTGCGTCGAGATCGATATCCGGCCGCTTGAGCAGCAGATAAGTCGTCGCGGCGAGGTGCGCCTCGTGCGTCCATTCCTTCCTTCGCAACGTGCGCGCGAGAAGGCCTTCGCCGAGGCGCTCGATCTCCGCGTCGGAAGTGAAAAGTCTTGGGCGAAATTCAGTCATTGATCGGGTCCTTGTGAGGGCCCGACCAGTGATCGGGCCTATGCAGCTGTCGGTTGAGTCTGAGCTTGTGTTTGCGCTTGTTGCTTCGGTGCAGCTTGTCGCACGCCCTCGTCCACCTGATCCGCAAATTGAGCGAAGTTCTCGACGAACAGGTCGACGAGCTTGGCCGCCGTGCGGTCATAGTCCGCTGGGTTCGACCAGGTGTTGCGGGGGTCGAGGATCGAAGTGTCGACCCCGGGAACAGACACCGGGACCTCGAAGCCGAAGTTCGGGTCCTTGCGGAACTCGACGTTGTTGAGGCTGCCATCGAGCGCGGCGTTCAACAGAGCGCGCGTTTCCTTGATCGGCATTCGCTTGCCGACGCCATATTTGCCGCCGGTCCAGCCGGTATTCACCAGCCAGCATTCCGCGCCTCCCTCGGCGATCCGCTTCTTGAGCAGGTTGCCGTAAACCGATGGCGGGCGGGGCATGAATGCCGCACCGAAGCAGGTGCTGAAGGTCGCAGTGGGCTCCGTTACGCCAATCTCGGTGCCCGCGACCTTGGCCGTGTAACCGGACAGGAAGTGGTACATTGCCTGGTCGGGCGTCAGCCGGGAGATCGGCGGCAACACCCCAAAAGCATCAGCGGTCAGGAAGATGATGGTCGACGGCGGCGGACCGAGGTTCTCCTTGCTCGCGTTCGGAATGAACTCGATCGGATAGGCTCCGCGGGTGTTCTCGGTCTTGCTGTCGTCGGTGAAGTCGAGTTCGCGCGTTACCTCGTCCATCGTTACGTTCTCGAGGATCGTGCCGAACATCTTGGTCGTCGCGTAGATCTCCGGCTCGCCTTCGGCCGAGAGATTGATCATCTTGGCATAGCAGCCGCCTTCGAAATTGAAGACGGCCGTATCCGACCAGCCATGCTCGTCGTCGCCGATCAGCGTGCGGCTTGCATCCGCCGATAGCGTGGTCTTGCCCGTGCCCGATAGGCCGAAGAAGATGGCGCTCTTGCCGTCCGCACCGATGTTGGCAGAACAGTGCATCGGCATCACGCCTTCCGCCGGGAGCAGGAAGTTGAGCAGGCCGAACACGCCCTTCTTCATCTCGCCCGAATATTCGGTGTTGCCGATCAGGATCATCTTCTCGGTCAGATTGACGGCGATGACGGTGTCGCTGCGGCTACCGTGACGCGCCGGATCGGCCTTGAAGCTGGGCAGGTTGACGATCGTGTACTCGGGCGTGAACTGGGCGAGTTCTTCAACCTCTGGTCGCACCAGCAGGGTGCGAACGAAGAGATTGTGCCACGCCAGCTGTGTGATCACGCGCACGTTCACGCGATATTCCGGCTGGCTGCCGCCAAACAGGTCCGCGACGTAGAGCTGGTTCTGCTCCTTCAGCGCGGCCATGAAATCGGCTTTCAGATTGGCCCAGTGCTCAACCGTCATCGGCTGATTGATCGAGCCCCAGTTGATCGTGTCCTCGGTCGTGGCGTCGCGAACCACGAATTTGTCCTTCACGCTGCGACCAGTGAACTTCCCGGTGTCGACCAGCAGCGCGCCGTCCTTCGTCAGCTGGCCCTCGCCGCGGCGAACCGCATGCTCGACGAGCGGCGCGGTCGTGAGATTCCAGAAAATCTCTGCGCCAGTTGCGATGCCCTGCGAGTCAAGGCCGCTCAGTGGAACCCGGTCGGTCACTAGATACCCCTATACCAAATTGCCGAACGGCGGCGGCCTTTTGGCCTGCCGCCGCATACGTATGCAGCGCCTATAACCCCGAAAAAGTTGCGCGGTCAAAACGGGATAGCGCTCGAACCGCCCGTAGCGGCACATGATAGCGATAACATTGTCCCGCATCCACACAGAGGCACGCCTTGTGCGTAGATGGGGCTGTGGCTAATCCCCACTCACGGTCGGCCGAACAGCTGGAAAGGGCGCATGAGCCAAGTGATCGCGCTGGTCGACGACGACCGAAATATCCTGACTTCGGTGTCGATCGCGCTTCAGCAGGAAGGGTTCGTCACCCGCGTTTATTCCGATCCGGCGGTCGCCCTCAAGGCGATCAGCGACAACCCGCCTGATCTCGGCGTGTTCGACATCAAGATGCCAGGCCTGGACGGCATGGAGCTGCTTCGCCGTGTCCGTGAGTTCAGCACGATCCCCGTTATCTTCCTGACATCGAAGGACGATGAGCTGGACGAGGCGCTCGGGCTTGCGATGGGCGCCGACGATTACATCTCGAAACCCTTCTCCCAGCGGCTGCTGATCGCGCGAATCCGCGCATTGCTGCGCCGCCAACAACTGGCGCGCGGGGAGGCAGCCGCCGAGAACGACGAACCCGAGCCGCCGCTGATTGAGCGTGGCCGCCTCACGATGGACCCCGCGCGTCACAAGGTCCGATGGGACGGCAAGGACGTCAGCCTGACAGTCACCGAGTTCCTCATCCTAGAAGCGCTCGCTCAGCGCCCCGGTGTCGTGAAAACTCGCAATCAGCTGCTCGATGTGGCCTATAACGACGACGTTTATGTCGACGACCGCACCATCGACAGCCACATCAAGCGAATCCGGCGCAAGTTCCGGTCAGCAGACCCCCAGTTCGATGCAGTCGATACCCTCTATGGCGTCGGATACCGTTTCGACGAGCAGTGACGAAGCCGACCTGGCGCTAAGCTGGTCGGGGCGCTGGACGCTAGCGCACCGGATTCTCGCGCTCAATCTGCTGACGGTCGTGCTCGTTGCACTAAGCACGCTCTATCTCGACGTCTTTCGAAATCGGCTGAGCAAGGAACGCACGCAGCAGACGCGAATCGAAACAGCGACAGCCGCGGCTGCCCTCTCGCACACCCCACGTGATGAATGGCCGGCGATGCTAGCGACCATTTCGAAGACGAATACCGATCGGCTGCGGCTCTACGGAAAAGATGGAAGCCTGCTCATCGATAGCTGGAAGTTGACTGGACCAACATACGAGCTGGCAGATCCCTCGACGCAGAAATGGACGAAGGACGTCGCCCGCGCTCTTGATCGTGGTTTCAATTTCATCGTCGGCGCGCGGCAGCTGCCTGACTACGAAGAACCGGCTGTGGACAAGCTCCAGGCCTGGCCCGAAGCTGTGAAGGCTTTGTCGAAAGGCGGCTCGGCAACGAAGGTTCGCAACGCCCCAGATCTAACCCCTGTGATTAGCGCCGCCGTCCCTGTGGATGGGGGTGTGCTGCTCGCCACCAATAACGATCGTAGCTTCACCCATGCGGTCCGGCGGCAGCGCGCCGGGATCATCGCAGCCATGGTGTCTGTGATCCTGCTGTCGGTGTTTCTGTCGATGTTCATGGCTCGGACGATCGTCAGGCCGCTTCGAAGGCTCGCCTTGGCGGCCCACCGTGTGCGCCTCGGCCGCTCGAGGGAAGTGCGGGTCCCTCGTCTGCCCTCTCGCCAGGATGAGATTGGGCTCCTCGCACGTGCAGTATCGGACATGAGCCAGTCGCTGCGGCAGCGCATCGACAATATGGAAGCATTCGCCGCGGACGTGACGCACGAACTCAAGAACCCCCTCGCGTCGCTGCGCTCGGCCGTCGACGGCTTGGACCGTGTTGAGGATGAGGATCTCAGGCGCCGCCTGATGGGCATCGCTCGCGACGACGTCGGTCGGCTGGACCGGCTGATCAACGACATCAGCGAGGCTGCCCGCACGGATGCGGAGCTTGCGCGGGCCACCTTCGACCGCGTCGACCTTGGCCCGCTGATCGAGGAGCTTGTTCACAGTTGGGAGACCAGGCGAGAGACTGGCGACGCGCGAATCGCTTTTGCCCGGCCGCGCAAGGATACGGCCGCCGTGATGGGCAAGCCGGATCGGCTGGCGCGCGCCATCAACAACATCATTGACAATGCGATCAGCTTCTCCCCGCCAGGAGGCCTGGTGGAGATTGCGGCGGCCCGTGTCGGCGACGAGGTGCGCATCAGGATCGACGATGAAGGCCCCGGCGTTCCGCCCGAAGCTCGGGAAGCCATTTTTAACCGCTTCCATTCAGTACGCCCCGAAGGAGAAGAATTCGGACGGCATTCGGGTCTGGGCCTTGCGATAGCCCGCGCGATTGTCGAAGGACATGACGGAGAAATTGACGTGCACGACCGCGACGACGCCCCCTCGGGCGCCCGCTTCACTATTCGCCTTCCAGCAGCTGACCGCGCATGAATCAGCCGGCACAGCGGCTTTCCGCAGAGACCATTCACGCCAGCACGGTCGCCGTCGACGGGCGTGCAGTCCTGATCTCGGGGCCTTCCGGCGCAGGCAAGTCCGACCTCGCGCTGCGGCTGCTAGACCGCGGCTTCACGCTGGTCAGCGACGATCGCACTCTGATCCGGCGCGATGGAGAACGGCTGATTGCGTCCGCGCCGCCAAATATCGCCGGTAAGCTCGAAATCCGCGGCATCGGCATCGTCGACATGGAAACGGTCAACAACATGCCCGTGGCGCTGTTCGTGGAGCTCACTAGCGAGATTCAGCGTTTGCCCGACGAGAATCGCGAACGGCCGGTGCTCGGTGTGCGAATCCCGCTGATCAGCATCGACGCGATGAGCGCCTCGGCGCCGTCCAAGGTCGCGCTCGCCCTCGATCGAATGGGTCTCAAGTTTTGAGCGACCGGGCGCGGCGCCTGCCGCGCCTGCTGCTCGTCACCGGCATGTCCGGTGCGGGCAAGTCGACGGTGCTCGACGCACTGGAGGACATGGGGTGGGACGTCGTCGACAACCTGCCGACAGACCTGCTCGAAGGCTTCGTCCACGGCGGCAGCGAATGCCGTACCGTCCCAGCCGCGATCGGCATGGACGTCCGGAGCCGCGGCTTCGACGCCGAAAAGCTGATCGAACTGATCCACTCTATCAGCGGCGTTTCGGCTGAGTTGCTCTATCTCGACTGCAACGGCGCAGAGCTGATCAAGCGGTACGACGAGACGCGCCGACGGCATCCCCTGGCGCCTGATCGTCCCGCCGAAGACGGCATCGCCCGTGAGCGTGGCCAGACCTTTCCGCTCAAGGCAGCAGCCGATGCGGTGATCGATACGACCGACCTTAGCCCCGCCGAGCTCAGGGACGAGCTGCGCCTGCGTTACGGCGGCGACAGCGATCAACCTGTCCTGACCGTCTCCTCCTTCTCCTTCGCCCGCGGAATCTCCCGGACTGCCGATCTCGTGTTCGACATGCGCTTCGTCCCCAACCCCCATTGGGTCGACGAATTGCGGCCGCTGACCGGCGAAGATGTCCCGGTCAGGGATTATCTCAGGGAGCAGCCCGAGTGGAACGAGGCGCTCGACCGTATCGAATCCCTTCTCAAGGATTGGATTCCCCGCTACTGGGCAGCTGGAAAAAGTTACGTGACCGTTGCGTTCGGATGCACAGGAGGACGCCACCGCTCGGTCGCTGCGGCTGTCGAAATGGCGGAACGGTTGCGACTGGCGGGATTTGCTCCCAACGTGCGACACCGCGATCTTGCCTCGCCGCTAAGCGACACGATCGAGCGACATCCGGGACGTGCCGCGGAAAGCGAGAGCGAAGGCAGTTGAGTAAATGATCGGATTGGTGCTGGTGACCCACGGCCGCCTCGCGGCCGAATTCGTCACCGCAATGGAACATGTGGTCGGCCCGCAGGAAGCCATCGAGCCGATCTGCATTGGTCCTGACGACGACATGGAAGAGCGGCGTCGCGATATCGCTGACGCCATCGGCCGCGTCGAGCAGGGTCAGGGCGTCATCATCCTCACCGACCTGTTCGGCGGCACGCCGTCCAACCTCGCCATCAGCCTGATGAAGAGCGAGAATATCGAGGTCATCGCTGGCGTGAACCTGCCGATGCTCATTCGCCTCGAGGGCGCCCGTAAGGTTATGCCCGTGCACGCCGCGGTCGCCGCAGCTCGCGAGGCTGGCCGCAAGTACATCTCCGTCGCTTCGGAAATCCTCGGGGAAGCCGCCGCTTGAGCGCGGTCAGCCGGGAAGTCCGGATCACCAACCAACGCGGACTTCATGCGCGAGCCAGCGCCAAGTTCGTCAATCTCGCCAGCGGCATCGACGCCAAGATCGAGGTCGAAAAGGACGGCAATCGCGTCTGTGGCACCTCGATCATGGGCCTGATGATGCTCGGCGCGGCGCTGGGCGATTCGATCATCATCCACGTCGAGGGCGATGGCTCGGACCAGGCGCTGATCCAGCTCGTGGAGCTCGTCGAGGATCGCTTCGGCGAGGAATAGCCGATGCCTCGTCAGATCACGGCATTTTCAAATCCGACGGTGAAGCGGCTTCGGTCGCTGCGAGAGAAGAAGGCGCGGCGCGAGGAAGCGCTCTTCCTTGCCGAGGGACTGCGGATCCTTACCGAAGCGCGGGACAGCGGACGCCTGCCGGAGATCGTCGCCTTTTCCGCTGAGGGTGCACGGCACCCGTTGGCTGCCGAGATCATCGAGGCCACCGAAGCGGCAGGCGGCGATGCGATCGAGACGGATCCCGACATCCTCTCGAAGATGTCGGGCAAGGACAATCCGCAGATGCTGCTCGGTGCCTATCGGCAGCCATCCACGGCGTTAGACCGGATCGACCGGTCCAAGTCTCCACTTTGGATCGTGGCCCAGGCGCTGCGAGATCCTGGGAACATCGGCACAATCCTACGCACCGGCGACGCCGTTGGCGCGGGCGGCCTGATCCTGATCGACGATTGCGCCGATCCTTTCTCGGTCGAGGCGGTGCGAGCTTCCATGGGCGCCATCTTCACCCAGGAAGTCGCAACCGCTCGCTGGCCTGAGTTCATCGAGTGGTTGCGCGCTGGCGAGGGTCAATTGGTGGGCACTAGCCTCAAAGCTACGCACGACTATCTGGATGCGGAATATACCCAGCCCTGCTTCCTGCTGATCGGCAACGAGCAGCAGGGCTTGCCCGCCGATTACGAAGCCGAGTGCGACCTGCTCGTGAAAATCCCCATGGCCGGTCGCGCGGACAGCCTCAACGCAGCCGTGGCCACTGCCGTTATGGCCTTCGCGATCAAGGCGAGTTGGCGCTAAGGATGGCCCCATGAAGGTTGCAATTGCCATTCCGCTTATCGTGCTGGCCAGCGCCTGCGCACCGCTGCCGCCCCCTCCCCCGCCGCCCTACCATGCGGTTGGGACGGAGCCGTTCTGGAACCTGCTCATCGACGAGCATCACCTGACCTTCACCCAGCCGGATGCGCAGCCGATCCAGCAGCCGACGCCACAGGTCATCCACGGCGTTGCGGGCGAAATCTATCGGTCGCAGCGGATCAACGTGAACATCGTCCATGGCGTGTGCAGCGATGGCATGAGCGACCGGACGTATCCGGACCGGGTGCAGGTCATCGTCGACGGACGCCAGTTCAACGGGTGCGGCGGGCTATAGCGTCACTAACGTCACGAACAGCGGCGCTTTTGCCGTGACTATTCGGCCGCGATTTGCGGCGGGTCTTCCTCGTCGGAACCGTGGAACGGGAAGACCTCAGCGCCCTCGCCTTCTGCATAGCGCGGCAGCGCTTCCACCGGCTGGAGAACTTCGATCTCCCGCCGGGTCGGCTCGATGTTGAGGTCGCGGAACTTGCGCGCAGTAACCAGCGAGCGGCCTTCAAAGCTGGCGACGAAGCTATTGTAATTGTTGACCGCCGTCGAAAGGCCACTGCCGACCTTGCGCATGTCGTCGGCTGCCTTTGCCAGGCGCTCGTAGAGTTCCTTGCCCAATTCGCCGATCTGCCGCGCTTCCTTGGCCAGCTTCTCCTGCCGCCACACAGCCGCGACTGTGCGCGCGATCGCAATTAGATTGGTCGGCGTGGCAAGGAGCACCTTCTTCTCGAAGGCATAGTCCCAAAGCGTCGAGTCCTGCTCGAGTGCCGCCGTCAGGAAGTGCTCGCCCGGGATGAACATTACGACATAGTCCGGCGCGTCCGGAAATTGCGCCCAATAAGCTTTGGCTCCGAGCGTATTCACATGCGTGCGGATCGCGCTTGCATGAGTCGCGAGATGCGCAGCCCGTTCCGTCTCATCCACCGAGCCGAAGGCATCCTGATAGGCGTTGAGCGAGACCTTGGCGTCGATCACCAGCGATTGGCCACCGGGCACCCGAACCACCACGTCCGGCCGTAGCCTTCCCTCCTCGCCAGCAATGCTGACTTCCGTCTCGAAGTCGCAATGTTCGGAGAGCCCGCAGGTCTCCAGCACGTTGCGAAGCTGCTGCTCGCCCCACCGCCCACGCGCCTTAGGTGCATTCCTGAGCGCATTCACCAATTTCGCGGCTTCGGCGGAGACGCGCTCCGTACCGCTGCGCATCGCCTCGATCTGGCCAGTGAGAAGCCCGAACTCCTTGCGGCGGTCCTCCTCGACCTTGGTAACCGTCTCCTCATAGCGCTGCAGGCGGTCATGGACCGGTTGGAGCAGAGCCTTGAGGTTGGTCCCGGCGCTTTCTTCCGACTGACGAAATCGCTGGTCTGCGCGCTCGAGGAACTGCTTCTGCGCCCCCTCGAGCAGCTTGCCGCCCACCTCGGCGAATTGAGCCGTCAGCGCCTCGCGCGCGGCGGTCAGCTCTGCAATTCGCTCTTCGAAAGCACGGTCACGCTCAGCCTGGGTTGCCCGCACGGCCGCCAGATCCTGGGCAGCACCCCGATTGGCGTCGCGCTCCTTTGCGACCTCGTTAAGCTGCATCCGAAGGTTTTCGACAGTCTGCTTCGCGCCCGCGCCTCCGCGACTGCCGAGCAGCCAGCCGATCACCGCCCCCACAGCCAAAGCACCAATGACGAACAACAAGACGGTCGCATTCATGACCGTTACCCCTCGGAACAAAGTGGGAACACTAACTCAGTTGAGGAGCAGTCTCAACCGCTTTCGAACTCGGCGAAAGCGCGACGGAGGTTTCAATCCACAGAAAAAGGAACGAAGGGGTAAGTTAGTTCGCTACGCTGGCACCGACGAGGAGGCCCAATGTCCATTCGCAAGATGATTGCCCTGCACCCCGACGTGCAGGGTCACGTGAACCAGCCGCTCGCCGATGCGGCGCACCACCTGATGTACTGCGCGCGCATGTGCCTTAGCTGCGCCGACGCCTGCGCAGCCGAAAAGATGGACATGCGCGAGTGTATTCGAACGTGCCTGGATTGCTCCGACGTCTGTGAGGCGACGGGCAAGCTGGCCGTCCGCCGCACGGGATCCAACGAACAGGTCCTCCGCGAAATGCTCGAACTTTGCGCCCGGGTCTGTGACGCGTGCGCGGCGGAATGTGAGAAGCACGATCACGAGCATTGCAAGCTCTGTGCGCAGATGTGTCGCGAATGCGCGGCCGATTGCCGTGTCGCCGCGGAGTCGATCGGCGGCTAGAAGTCCGTCCTTCCGAAGCGGGGAATTCCCTTGTTCTGGCCGGGCGGGTCCAGGGTCTTAACGTCCAGCTTAAGAGGTTCGCCGATCCAGTGAGCCAGGTTCGTGTGGTCGGCGAGATCGTCGTCGGTGAGCGGGTGAACTAGCGCCCGAAGGCCTGAGGCCTCTATGGCGGCAACAACCGCCGAGCGTGCCTCTTCGCGGAAATGCACTTCGAACTGGGGGATCGGATGCGGGCCTACGTCGCGATCGGTCATTCGCCCAACGAACAGGACCGCCGGGCGTCCGTCTGCAAAATTCGCATGCAGGGCTTGGGCGGCGGGCCGCTCGTCGTCGGAATAATAGATGTGGGCGTGGAAGGGAGCGCCGACGTCGCCCATGGGCAACTCAGGCCGCCGCTTTTTGCTGTTCTTTCCGCTGCTTGTTCAGCTTCTTGAGGATCATGTCTCGCTTCAGGCGCGACAGATGATCGATGAACAGCACGCCGTTCAGATGGTCCATCTCATGCTGCAGGCAGGTCGCCAGAAGGCCGGTGACCACTTCCTCGTGAGGCTTGCCGTCGAGGTCCAGCCAGCGGGCCTTGATGCGGTCGGGGCGATCCACTTCCGCATATTGGTCCGGCACCGACAGGCAGCCCTCGGTATAGGGAACGTCCTGGTCGGAGGTTTCGAGGATCTCGGGATTGATGAAGACGCGCGGGTCCTTGACCGGCTCTCCGCCCTCTTCCGTCGGCTCCTGCAGGTCGATCACGAGGATCCGCTGCGGGACGCCGACCTGGATCGCCGCCAGGCCGATACCCGGCGCGTCATACATCGTCTCGAACATGTCGGCGACGAGCGTGCGCACGCTCTCATCCACCGCCTCTACGGGCTTGGAGATCTCGCGCAGGCGCGGGTCGGGAACTTCAACGATCGGTCGAATGGCCATAGCTGCCAATATGGCAAATATGCCCTCGGTTTCAATCCGCTGGGGGTTCCCACAGCTCTATCGGGTTTCCCTCCGGATCGTGGATCCGGGCGAAGCGTCCGGTTGCGGGGTCGTCCCACTCGGGCTTGGTCGTTACGTCGAGGCCCGAACCGCGAAGCTTTTCCAGCAGTTCATCGAGGCCATCGACGCGGAGGTTCAGCATCCATTGGTGGTCGGCGCCGAAGTAATCGGTATCAGCCTTGAAGGGGGAGAAGACAGTCGTTCCTGCCTGCTGGTCCCACATACCCCAGTCGTTGCAGCCAATGCCGAGGTGCTCGCAGTACCATTTCTTGAGCGCATCCGGATCGCGCGCCCTGAAGAACAATCCGCCGATACCGGTGACCCGCATGATCCGCTCCTTCAAGCAATGGGACGGCGTGCGCGAAGCGCCTGCGCCAATGTTCCTTCGTCGAGATAGTCGAGCTCACCACCGACCGGAAGTCCGTGCGCCAACTGGCTGAGGCGGATAGGAAATCCTTCAAGGCGTTCGGCGACGTAGTGGGCAGTGGTCTGGCCCTCCAGGGTCGCATTCATGGCGAGAACGACCTCGTCGATGCCGCCCTTCGAAACGCGTCCCACGAGCTGGTCGATGGTGAGATCCTCGGGTCGAACGCCGTCGAGCGCAGACAAGCGACCTCCGAGCACGTGATACCGGCCGGGAAAGAGCCGTGAACGGTCGAGCGCCCAGAGATCAGCGACCTCCTCCACCACGCAAAGCGACTTATCGTCGCGGCGCGGGTCCGAGCAGATCGAACAGGGATCCGACGTGTCGACGTTGCCGCAGACTGAGCAGGTAGAGAGATTGTCGGCTACGTTCTGAAGAGCGCTGAGCAAAGGCTGCAACGCCGTCTCGCGCTTTTTCATCAGGTGCAGCACGGCACGGCGCGCCGACCGCGGGCCCAGCCCCGGTAGGCGCGCGAGCGCTTGGCTTAGTGCTTCGATTTCCTGACTGGCCACTCTGCTGTTGAGGTAGGCAATTCCGGCGGCTTTCGCCATAGGCGGCGCATGCGCATCGTCTTCATGGGATCGCCGGACTTCGCGGTGCCTAGCCTCAACGCTTTGATAGAGGCCGGGCACGAGGTGATCGCGGTCTATTCGCAGCCGCCGCGGCCGGCGGGGCGCGGAAAGGGCGATCGCAAGACTGCGGTGCACGAACGGGCGGAGAAGCTGGGTATCGAAGTAAGGACGCCGCGGACATTGCGGAACGAGGAGGAGCAAGCACGTTTCCGCGCGCTCGAGGCTGATCTGGCTGTAGTCGCTTCCTATGGCTTGATCCTGCCGAAGCCGATCCTGGAAGCGCCGAAGGACGGATCCGTGAACGTCCATGCGTCGCTGCTTCCGCGCTGGCGGGGGGCGGCACCGATCCAGCGCGCGATCCTGGCGGGCGATGAGACGACAGGCGTCACGATCATGCAGATGGATGAGGGGCTGGATACCGGCCCGATGCTGCTGATGCGCGAGCTCGACATTCGCGGCAAGAATGCTGGGCAAGTTACGGAAGAACTTGCCGAACTGGGCGCGGAAGCGCTGATTGAGTGGCTTAAAGATCCGACGCCTCCGAAGCCGCAGCCCGAGGAGGGCGTCACTTACGCTTCAAAGGTCGACAAGGCTGAGACACGGATCGACTGGACCCAATCCGCAGAGCAAGTTGAGCGCCAGGTCCGCGCCTTTGCACCATCACCAGGTGCCTGGTTTGAAGTCGCCGGTGAACGCATTCGTCTGCTTGAGGCGAAGGCCGAACAAGGGGGTTCGGGCAATGCCGGCGAGGTTCTGGACGATGCTTTGACCATTGCCGGTACCTCAGGGGTCATCCGACCAGTGAAAGTACAGCGCGCCGGACGTGGAGTGATGCGCACGGCCGAGCTTCTGCGCGGCTTCGCAATTCCCAAGGGCACCGTCCTCGCGTGACCCGCTGGCGGCTGACGATCGAATATGATGGCGGGCCCTTCATGGGCTGGCAGCGCCAGGACCACGGCCCTTCCGTCCAGCAGACGCTTGAGGAAGCGCTGGAGCGGATGACAGGCGAAAAGGCGGTCTTCACGGCGGCTGGGCGCACCGATGCGGGCGTCCACGCCCTGGCCATGCCCACTCACGTGGATGTGGCGAAGTCGCTAACACCGCATCGCCTGCGCGAAGGGCTGAATGCCTTGGTGCGCCCTCACCCGATCTCCGCTCTCGAGGTGGCTGAGGTGCCGGATGACTGGCATGCGCGCTTTTCATGTGTGGGCCGGAGCTACCGCTATCGCATCCTGAATCGGCGCGCGCCGCCGGCCCTCGATGTTGGCCGGGTGTGGCATATCGCCGTGGCGCTGGATGTCGACGCGATGCAGGAAGCCGCGGCAATGCTCGTTGGCCGCCACGACTTCACGACCTTCCGATCGGTCCATTGTCAGTCGGACAGCCCGGTGAAGACACTCGATCGGCTGGACGTCCAGCGCGTGGGGGAAGAGATCCATATCGAGGCCGCGGCGCGCAGCTTTCTCCACCATCAGGTGCGCTCGATGGTCGGTTGCCTCGCACTTGTTGGTCGAGGCCAATGGCAGCCGGAGGACATTCGCAAAGCGCTAGAAGCGCGAGATCGTGCTGCTCTCGGCCTCAATGCCCCGTCACACGGTCTCTATTTCGTTGACGCCGTCTATCCCTAGACCATGATCTCGCGAGCTGGCGGACGGCTTTCCCAGCCCTGAGGGCTCGCCGAGAGCGCGTAGGCGCCCGCGCAGAAGATGGCGATCAGATCGCCCGGCACCGCATGCGGAAGCATGACCTCGTCGCCGAAGACGTCATGCGGCGTTGCAAGGCAGCCGGTGACGGTGACCTGCTCCTCCGGCGGTACGCCGAAGCGGTTGGCCACGGCGATGGGGAAGTTCGCGTGGCCTCGCTCGAGGAGGCAACCGGTCGCTCCCAGCAGATGATGGCCGCCGCCGTCGGTGGTGAGGAAGGTCTCGCCGCAGCTGTCGGTATGGTCGATGACCCGCATCACGTAGACGCCAGCCTCAGCGACGAGCCAGCGGCCCAGCTCAAGCGACAGCCTCGTCGTAGCAAGCAGTTCAGGGCCGTTGCACACCGTCTCATGCAGTGCAGTCGCCATCCGGTAGACATCGATCGGCTGCTCGCCCGGGAAGCAGGGCACGTCGAAGCCGCCACCGAGGTTCAGTTCGGGGAGCGGCCGGTCGATGACCCGCGAGATGTCTCCTGCGCAGGCGATGATGGCCTTGTGGGCCTCGATCAGGGCGGAATCGTCCAGGCATTGGGCTGCCGCGAAGATGTGAAGGCCCCGCCAGTCGACACCGGCCTCGATCAAGCCTTCGACCAGCGCCGGCACTCGCTCCGCATCCACGCCGAAGGGGCTGGGCCGCGCACCGATGGTGAGACGACCATGCTCGAGCGAGAAAGGCGGGTTCACGCGCACCGCGAGCCTTGGCTGAATGCCCAGGCGCTCGCCCACGCGAATGGCGCGGGCGGCCTCGCCCTCGCTTTCGACGCTGATCGTGGCGCCCGCTTCGATCCCCGCTTCCAGCTCATCGTCCGTCTTGCCTGGTCCTGCGAACGTCATGCCGATGCCTGCAAGACCTGCGCGCTTCAAATGCTCCAGCTCGCCCCGTGAAACGACGCGGAAGCCGTCGACATACCGCCCAAGGAAGTTGAGCAGTGGCTCGTAAGGGTTTGCAGTGACGGAATAATATATGGCGAGCCCATCCGGCATCGCTGCTCGGAGCGCCGCAATCTGCCCGCCGATGATATTGTTGTCGTAGACGAATAGCGGCGTGCCGCCGGCTTCCTCGATGATCTCGGCGACGCTGAGGGCGCCGATCACGAGTTGGCTGTCTTCGTTGGCGTAAAAATGTGGCGGGATCGGACCCGTCGGCTTCATTCAGCGCCCCCCAGCTGAGTCACTCCGCGGCTATTGCCTCATATTCCATGGCGGCCAGATATTTTTCCGCGTCCAGCGCGGCCATGCAACCCGTCCCGGCCGCGGTGACCGCCTGGCGGTAGATCTTGTCCATCACGTCGCCGCAGGCGAACACGCCAGGGATGCTGGTGCGCGTCGTGCCCGGTTCGACCTTAATGTAGCCGTCCTCGTCCAGGTCGAGCTTGCCGACGAACAGCTCAGTCGCGGGCTTGTGGCCGATCGCGACGAAAGCGCCCTCTACGGGCAATCGCGTGATCTCCCCAGTGATGCGGTTGCGAATGTCGAGGCCGACCAAAGCCTCGGGATCGCCGCCACCGACGAACTCGGCGACTTCCGAATCCCAGATGATCTTGATGTTCTCGTGCGCGAACAACCGGTCCTGCAGAATCTTCTCCGCCCGAAGCGAATCGCGGCGATGGATCAAGGTGACGTCGTGGCTGTGGTTGGTGAGGTATAGCGCTTCTTCGACCGCGGTATTGCCGCCGCCGATCACTGCCACTCGCTTGCCCCGATAGAAGAAGCCGTCGCAGGTCGCGCACGCCGAGGCGCCCCTGCCCTTCATATGCTCTTCCGAAGGCAGGTTTAGCCACTTCGCCTGGGCGCCGGTGGCGATTACCAAGGCGTCAGCGAAATATTGTGTACCGCCGTCGCCGACGAGCCGGAATGGCCGCCGCGAAAGATCGACTTCGGTGATGTGATCCCAGATGATCTTCGTGCCGACATGCTCGGCCTGGGCCTGCATCTCCTCCATCAGCCAGGGACCCTGAATGACGTCGCGGAAGCCGGGATAATTTTCGACGTCCGTGGTGGTCGTGAGCTGGCCGCCCGGCTGAATGCCCTGGATCACGATGGGCATCATGCCTGCACGCGCCGCATAGATGGCGGCGGTATAACCAGCCGGTCCGGAGCCGAGCACGGCCACGCGCGTAGAAATGCTGTTGGTCATGCCACAGCATCTAGGCGGCGTGACGCCGCGCCGCAATGTCAGCGTGTTACCAGAAGTTTAAACCGTGCGACGGCCTGCGATGAAGTTCCAAATCAGCACGATGATGCCGATCACAAGCAGCAGGTGAATCAGGCCGCCCGCGACATGGAACGCGAAGAAGCCGAGCGCCCACAGAATGAGCAGGATGATAGCGATCGTCAGAAGCATGGGTGTTTCCTCCAGGGATACGCCCGCGTAACGGACCTGCAGGAACACTGTTCCAAGGACTAAATTAAATCAGACCAGCCTGCTCTGCTTGACCGCAGCCTCGATGAAGCTGGCGAAGAGCGGATGCGGCTCGAAGGGCCGGCTCTTCAGCTCCGGATGGAACTGCACGCCGACGAACCAGGGGTGGTCGGGACGCTCGACGATCTCGGGCAATTCGCCATCCGGTGACATGCCCGAGAAGAGCAGACCGGTTCTCTCGAGCTTGTCCTTGTAGTGGATGTTCACCTCGTAGCGATGGCGGTGCCGTTCGCTGATGTTGTCCGTCCCGTAGATCGAATGGACGACGCTGTTGCCGGTCAGCTTGGCCGGATAAGCACCGAGGCGCATCGTGCCGCCAAGGTCGCCGCCAGCGGCCCGGGTCTGCAAGCCCTCCTCGCTCATCCATTCGGTGATGAGGCCGACGACCGGCTCTGGCGTCTCGCCGAACTCGGTCGTTGAAGCTTCGGCGATACCAGCTTGGTTACGGGCTGCTTCTATGCAGGCCATTTGCATGCCGAGACAGATGCCGAAGAAGGGGATTTCGCGCTCGCGGGCGAACTTCACGCTGGCGATCTTGCCCTCGCTGCCCCGCTCGCCGAACCCCCCGGGGACGAGGATGCCATGAAGCGGCTCGAGCTCAGCCATGACTTCCGAGCCGTCATGCTCGAACAGCTCAGCGTCGATCCACTGGATGTGGACCTTGGCGTGGTTCGAGATGCCGCCGTGAATCAGCGCCTCGCGAAGGCTCTTATACGCGTCGGGAAGGCCCACGTATTTGCCGACCACGCCGATCGTAACTTCGCTGTCGTAATGGTCGATGCGGTCCATCACTTCGTTCCAGCGGCTCATGTCCGGCTTGGGCGCGTCCTCGATCCCGAAGGCGTAGAGCACTTCGTCGTCGAGCCCTGCTTCGTGATACTGGAGCGGCACGTCGTAGATGTTGCGCGCGTCGAGCGCGGGGATGACGGCCGATTTCCGGACGTTGCAGAAGAGCGCAATCTTCTCGCGCTCCGATTCCGGCAACGGCCGGTCGCAGCGGCAGAGCAGCACTTCGGGCTGAACGCCGAGGCTCGATAGTTCGCGCACCGACTGCTGGGTCGGTTTGGTCTTCAGCTCGCCCGCGGCATTGATCCACGGAACAAGCGTGGTGTGTACGCTCACCGAGTTGCCGCGGCCGAGGTCGTTCCTCAGCTGCCGGATCGATTCGATGAAGGGCAAGCTCTCGATATCGCCGACGGTTCCGCCGATCTCACAGATCACGAAGTCGCAGCCGTCGACGTCTGCGATCGCGAATTCCTTGATGGCGTTGGTCACGTGCGGAATGACCTGGACAGTCGCGCCGAGATAATCGCCGCGCCGTTCGCGCGCGATGATGTCGCGGTAAATACGACCCGTGGTGATGTTGTCGGACTGCTTCGACGAAACGCCAGTGAAACGTTCGTAGTGACCGAGGTCGAGATCGGTCTCCGCGCCGTCGTCGGTCACATAGACTTCGCCGTGCTGGTAAGGCGACATCGTGCCCGGATCTACGTTGAGATACGGGTCAAATTTACGAATGCGGACCTTGTAGCCACGCGCCTGGAGAAGCGCCCCCAAAGAGGCGGAGAGAAGACCTTTTCCGAGCGATGAGACCACGCCGCCGGTGACAAAAACGAACCGCGCCATGGGAGTTGAGGCTTAGGGATGTTGTGCGCGGGTGCGCAACCCGCGCGGCAAAAAAAGTTTGTGCGCCGCCGAATTATTGGGCGAGCGGAACAGCCGGCGCCTGTTGGTTGGCAGGAGCCTGCGCGGGCTGGCCAGGAGCCGTCGTCGGTTGCACAGGCTGCGACTGCTCGACCGGCATTGCCTTGTTCACGCGCGACGTATCGATCTTCACCGGCTCGCGCGTCGCTCCGGCAATCGCCGCCATCACGATCGACAGGATGATGAACGTTCCGCCCAGGATCGAGGTCGAGCGCGTCAGGAAGTCCGCTGCGCCGCGGGCAGTCATGAAGCCCGAAGAGCTTCCGCCGACGCCGAGGCCGCCGCCTTCGGAACGCTGCATCAGGATGACGCTGATGAGCGCGATAGCGACGAGGGTTTGGACGATCAGCAGAAATTCAAACATCGGATTCTTTCGGGAAAAAAGGTGCGCGGCGCCCTTACCGGGCACCGCGCGCCTGTTCAACCAGCTTACTTCTTCGGCTTGGCCGGAGTAGTCGCGCTATCGGCCGGCTTGGCCGGAAGCTGCGAAGCGTGAATGCCCGCCGTGACCGTGCCGTCCGTGTTGCCACGAACACCCGTCTTGCCGACCTGGATCTTCTGACCCGACGGAAGGGCAATCACCACCCCGGCGTCGGTGACCGAATCGATCTTGCCGATTTCGACACCGTCCATGTCCTTGACCTTCGCGCCGGCAGCAATCGCGGCGTTGGTCGCGGCCTGGTTCTTTTCGATCTCGGCATTCAGCTCCGCCTGGGTCATGCCAAGCACCAGCTTGCCCGCGTTGGGCGCAAAGCTTGCCTTCGGGATGAGCGTTTCGTGCTTGTCGGTCTTGATCAGCAGATTATCGCCCTGAACGGCCGACACCGTGCCAACTACAGCGCCAGTCTTTGAATCGACCACCTGCATGCCTGGAGCAATCGCCTGCGCGAAGGCCGGGGCCGAAAGCGCCAGAACGGAAGAAGCAACAATGACAGAAATCAACCGCATCTTTTTCCTCTTTTCCTAACCGAATCAGATAGTAGCACGCGCCGCGCAAGCGTGCCTGAACAAAGGTTCAGCTCCGTGCCGCAGCTGCCGCGACGATGGGGATGAAGTCCTTGGCGGTGAGGCTTGCTCCCCCAACGAGCGCGCCGTCGACGTCGGCTATAGCGAAGATCTCGTCGGCGTTCGATGCCTTCACCGAGCCACCGTAGAGGACGCGAATCTGTGCGCCGCGGTCGGCAAAACGGTTCTGCAGTTTGTCGCGGATCGCTGCGTGCATTTCCGCAATCTCTTCGATAGTCGGGATCTTGCCCGTTCCGATCGCCCAGATCGGTTCGTAAGCGATAGCGAGATCGGCTTCATCAGACAGACTGTCCGGGAGCGAACCGTCGAGCTGACCCAGCACGGTCTCAACCGCCTTGCCGGCTTCCCGTATCTCGATGCTCTCACCGACACATAGAATGACGTCGAGGCCCACCGATAATGCGGCCTCGGCCTTTGCCTTCACGTCTGCGTCGCTTTCGCGCTGGGCATCGCGCCGTTCGGAGTGGCCGACGATCGTAAGGGTCGCTCCTGCGTCCCGGAGCATGAATGCCGACGTACAACCCGTGTGCGCACCCTTTTCGGCAAAGTGGACGTCCTGCCCGCCGATGGGGAACCCCGGAACGGAACGGGCCGCCCGCTCGATCAGGATTGACGGCACGCAAAGCGCAACATCGACTTGCGGATATTGCCGCGACTCTTCCGCAATTGCCTCGACTTCGACAAGGTCGGACGAAAGCCCATGCATCTTCCAATTGCCCGCAACGAACTTCTTCAGCGCCATCCGCACTCCCCTGCTACCGACGGGCACGTAGCCGCCGCGCCTTGATGCTCGCAAGGCTGCCCCCTAAAGCTGCCCGCCAACTTCTTCCCATCCTGACGGAATCTCGATGCTCTCTTTCTTTCGCCGCGTCTCCAAATCGAAGGTCGGTACCTGGATCATGGCGGCGGTCCTCATCGCCATCCTCGCCGGTTTCGCGATTGCGGACATTTCGAATTTCGGCTCCGGAAACATCGGCTTCGGCGGGATGGGCAGCACGACTCTCGCGAAGGCCGGGAACCAGACGATCGGCGAGCGTGAAATGAGCGAGCAGATGCAGCGCCGGCTGCAGGACGCTCGGGCTCAAAATCCCAACGCGGATTATTCGAGCATCGCGGGCGACTTCGAAGCGCTACTGAACTCCTTGATCGATGAGCGTGCATTGATCGCCTTTGCTGACAAGGTGGGTTTCCGTTTTTCGAAGGCGATGATCGATGCTGAGATCGCTCAGCTTCCGCAGGCGAAGGGCCTTAATGGCCAGGTTACGACAGAGAGCTATCAGCAGTTCCTCGCCCGACAGCGGCTGACCGATGCGCAAGTCCGCGAGATCATCTCCGCGGGCATGCTTCAGCGTCTGCTGATAACGCCCGTGGCGGCAGAGGGCCGTGTACCTGTGGGAATGGCGACGCCTTACGCCAATATGATGCTGGAGGCCCGCGAGGGTGAAGCCATCGCCGTGCCCGTCGACCCGTTCAAGGTCGGCCTCAAACCGACGGATGCCCAGCTCCAGCAATTCTACACACAGAACCGCAACCGCTACATGATCCCGGAGCAGCGCGTTCTCCGCATGGCGACAATTGGCCCCGAGCAGGTCGCTGGTGCCGACGCGACTCCGCAGGAGATCGAAGCCTATTACAACAAGAACCAAGCGACCTATGGCGCCAAGGAGACACGGAACCTGAGCCAGGTCACCGTTCCGGACCAGGCGACTGCGAACGCCATCGCGGGCCGCACAAAGAGCGGACAGTCGCTGGCTGCAGCCGCGGCTCCTGCCGGCAGCAATGCTGCGGTTACTACGCTCAATGCGCAGACCAAGCAGGCCTATGCCTCGGTTGCCGGTGACAAGACTGCCGCGGCAGTGTTCGGCGCCGCTTCAGGAGCAGTCGTCGGTCCCATCCAATCGGATTTCGGCTGGGTCGTGGTGAAGGTGGAGTCGGTAAAGGCCGAAGGCGGCAAGACTCTCGCCCAGGCCACCCCGGAAATCGCGACCAAGCTCAACGCAGACAAGCACAAGGCAGCGATCGAGGACATTGTCGACAAGCTTCAGAATGCGGTCGACGACGGTCACAATTTCGCCGAAGCGGCAGCAGGCTCGAACCTGCCCGTCACGACAACGCCGCTGATCAAGGCCGATGGCACCTCGCGGACTGACGCCAATTTCAAGCTTCCGGCCAATCTTGCTCCGGCCGTGAAGACCGGCTTCGAGATTGCACCGAACGATCCGCCCGAGCTCGTCGCGATGCCTGACAATGCCGGCTACATCTTCGTGTCGCCGGCCCAGGTCGTCGCCGCGGCCCCCGCGCCGCTTGCGAGCATTCGCGAGCAGGTGACGACGGACTGGATCAACGACCAGGCACTCGAGCGCGCTCGCAAGACCGCTGACGCCATCTCGGCGAAGGCATCTCAAGGAATGTCGCTCGCGGATGCGGCAAAGCAGGCGGGCGTTTCCCTGCCACCAGTGATGCCGGTCGCGGCGCGGCGCATCCAGATCGTGCAGGCGGGCGGCCAAGTGCCGGCGCCACTCCGGGTTCTCTTCTCGCTCGCTCAGGGCAAGAGCCGTGTCGGTGGCGATCCTCAGGCCCGCGGGTTCTTCGTCGTGAAGGTGAATAAGATCACGCCAGGCAATGCGATGCTTCAGCCCGCGCTGATCGCGCGCATGCAGACCGAGCTTCAGCAGGCAACGTCGGAAGATTATGCGCGCCAGTTCCTGGCGGCGATCCGCGCCGACGTGAAGGTGAAGCGCAACGACAGCGCGATTAACGCTTTGAAGACGCGGCTGGTGACCGGCAGCAACTAATCGTTCGCTGCTTGACGGCGATTCGTTTGTTGCCTACACGTTCTCCGTTCGTTCTTACGGGGGAGTGACCGCCGATGCTCACCGCCAAGCAGCGTGAATTGCTGCTCTTCATCGACAGTCGTCTGAAGGAGAGCGGAATTTCGCCCAGCTTCGACGAGATGCGCGAAGCATTGGACCTCAAGTCTAAATCCGGCGTGCACCGCCTGATCTCCGCACTGGAAGAGCGCGGGTTCATTCGCCGCCTGCCCAACCGCGCTCGGGCGCTGGAGGTGGTGAAGCTGCCGGAGACCACGCCAAGCGCTACAGTCACGCCGATCCGGCCCGTCACCGCGGCGCCCGCAAACGACACCATGGAGATCCCGCTGCATGGCCGGATTGCAGCCGGCACGCCGATCGAGGCTTTGCAGGGCACGGAGAGCTTTGCGGTCCCAGCAGCGCTTCTCGGTCCCGGCGAGCATTACGCTCTCGAAGTGTCGGGAGATTCAATGGTCGAGGAAGGCATTCTCGACGGTGATTTCGCCCTGATCCGGAAGGTCGATACGGCACGTGATGGCGAGATCGTCGTGGCGCTGATCGACAATGAAGAAGCGACCCTGAAGACGTACCGCCGCGAAGGTCGCATGATCCGGCTCGACCCGGCCAACAGCCGCTACGACCCGCAGCGCTATGAAGAAGGCCGTGTGCAGATCCAGGGCCGCCTGGCTGGCCTAATCCGGCGTTACTGACATGGCTGACGCTCGGATCGATTATGTCGAGCTGCCCAGCGCGACGGCGCACGAACTCACGCGGGCTTTTTACTCCAAGGCGTTCGGCTGGACGTTTACGGATTACGGACCGACTTACTCGGCGACTACCAACGGGACGACGGACGTTGGTTTGCAGGGCGATCCGGAGGAAGCGTTATCATCACTCCTACCGGTCATTCGGGTCGAGGACCTCGACGCTGCGTTCGACGCCGTCAGCAAGGCTGGCGGGGTGATCGCAAAGCCGATTTTCAGCTTTCCTGGTGGGCGCCGCTTCCACTTCATCGACCCCTCGGGAAGCGAACTCGCGGTCTGGAGCGAGCGCTAGCGTCGGCTTTCAGCCCACGGATGGGCGCCGACGCGCTCGGCGACGCTATCCACGCGCGGCTCCTTGCCTAGGTAGACTGCTAGACCCCCGGTCCGCGAGAGCATTCCGCGGTCCAGCTTGAGCCATCTTGGCGTACACCCACGCGGGAGGCGGCGATCAGAGACGGCAACGTCTGCCGCTGAGCAGGCGGTGGTCAGCGCCTGCCAGTCAATCTGATAGGCCGAGCGAGTAGCAAGCAGGCGCCATTCGGTGGGCGGCTTCCTGATCGAGGCGACACAGGCATCTTTCGAGCAATGGCTGAAGGACCGTGAACCAAGGTCATCGACGTCCCCGTCGAACCCTGATGCCTCGGCCAGCAGGTCGCGGATGTAATCGCCCGCTCGATCGCGCAGGATAAGCGGCGTACCGTCCACGCTGACGACCGCCAGATGCCGCCCGTCACCCGTGAGCAGAATGTCGGGCGCAGGGGCCAGCGCGGCGCCGATTGCCCCGATCACAAACGGCGCAATGCCGAACAATCTCAGCCGCGTATTCCAGAGACAGAGCCAGATTCCGCCCGCGATCATCAGGCCGAATGCCCAGACGGGCATGGATGGAAGCGTGGCAACGGCGCCCTTCGCGGACGACACCATGTGCGCGAGGCGAAGCAATGCACCGACCGCGATGTCGGTAAGGAACCAGAGCGGCCTCCCCAACCCCACAACATCGAGCAACAGCGCTCCCGCTTCGAGCGGCATGATCACGAAGGTGGTGAGCGGAATTGCGACGATATTGGCCCCGACGCCGTACAGGCCGGAGCGGTGGAAATGGAACAAGGCCATCGGGATCAGCGCCAGCTCGACAGCTATGCCGGTCGCGACGGTCGCAAGCGTTGCGCGAGTGAGGCCTGCAAGGATGCCCTCCTCCCGCCGCTCGAACAATTTTCGAGACCATGAGATGGAGTGGAGCGCCACGATTGCAGTAACGGCCGCGAAGCTCATCTGAAAGCTGGGACCCGCAAGTGCTTCGGGGCGGAACGTCAGGACGACCAACGCACCTGCGGCAATCAGCCTGATGCTGATCGCCTCCCGCCCGAGGGCGATGCCCAAGAGGATCAGCAGCGCCGCCACGCAGCTTCGTACCGTAGGCACCTGCGCGCCGGTGAGAAGCGTGTATCCGATGCCCGCCGCAGCGGCCACGCCCGCGGAGACCAGCACGAGGTTGAACCGCAGTGCCAACCGCTCGCTCAAGGCAAGCAGCTTGAGACTCAGGAACATGGCAAAGGCGACGGCGGCAGCGATGTGGAGGCCGCTCACGGAGAGAAGATGGGTGAGGCCGCTCCGCCGCATTGCCTCGGCATCGTCCTGGTCCACCGCATTCTGGTCGCCCGTAGCAAGCGCGATGGCGATCCCGGACGCATTCGACGGGAGCCGTTCAAAGATATGTTCTCGAAGGCTCGTACGGACCTTGTCGAGCCCTCGCGGCTCGGCCGGCCTATCTACCTGGATCTCGCCGAGTGTTTTCCCGACGGCTCCGATACCCTTGAACCACGCGTCGCGGGCGAAGTCGTAGGTCCCGGGCAATGCCATGGGCGGCGGCGGCGCTAGCCGCGCTCGGGCTCGGATCTGAGCGCCGGGGGCAACGCCCGGCGGCAGCTTGTCATCGTCAACGGAGACGCGAATCAGCGGCGGCAACCCGGGATCGTTCGTCTTCAGCAGCAGGCGCGTACTTTGCTTCGCAGCCAGATGGTCGACGGACTGCACCTTTCCGCTTACTTCCGCGACGACCGGCCTACCGAGCCGCGGCTGCTCGACCCAGAGGGCGCGCGCCCAAACAAGCGTGCATCCGATCGTCGCCGCGAGTGCGAACCAGCCCAGCGCCCTGCCCGCTCGACCTTCCTTGAACAGAAATCCCGCGATCGAGACCGCTGCGCCCAGGCACAGAAACGCGAGCCAGCCATTCTGGCCATCGATCGTGAACCAGGCCGCAATGCCGGTGCCGAAGCCTACGACCACCCAAGGCGGAAGCTGGGCGCGCTCCGCCTCGAGCAGCCCTTCGAGCTCCCCGTTCCACTCGGCAAAACGCGCCTTCCAAAGCTTCCGAGCACGCTGTGGCAGAGGCGCACCCGCTATGTTAGGGGCGCTCGTCCGTTGCATTGCAGCATAGAGAGAAGAGGAAAGCGCGCTTGAGCGCAAGCAGTTCGTCGAGACCCGTCGTCACAAGGTTCGCGCCGTCGCCAACCGGGTTCCTGCATATCGGTGGCGCGCGGACAGCGCTCTTCAACTGGCTCTTCGCCCGCCACCACGGGGGCAAGTTCCTGCTGCGCATCGAGGATACGGACAAGGTCCGCTCCACCAAGGAAGCGATCGACGCGATCATCGACGGCATGAAGTGGCTCGGCCTCGATTGGGACGGGCACGAATATTATCAGTCGCAGTTCTGGGCCCGGCACGCCGAAATCGCACATCGGCTGCTCGAGCGTGGCCACGCCTACCGCTGCTACATGACGCAGGAGGAGCTTGCCGCACAGCGCGAAGAGGCTCAGCGCGAGCGCCGTCCCTTCCGGATCAACAGCCCATGGCGCGACGTCGGCGAAGAGCAGGGAGACAAGCCCTTCGTGATCCGCCTGAAGGCACCGCGCGAAGGGGAAACGGTCATCGACGATCGCGTTCAGGGCCGCGTGACCGTCCAGAATGCCGAACTCGACGATTTCATCCTGCTTCGTTCGGACGGAACGCCGACCTACATGCTTGCGGTGGTCGTCGACGATCACGACATGGGCGTCACTCACGTGATCCGCGGCGACGACCATCTCAACAATGCCTTCCGCCAGCTGGCGATCATCCGTGCCATGGGGTGGCCGGAGCCTGTCTATGCCCATGTTCCGCTGATCCATGGCCAGGACGGTGCGAAGCTGTCGAAGCGGCACGGCGCCTTGGGCGTCGATTCCTATCGTGACGAGCTCGGCTATCTTCCCGAAGCCGTGGACAATTATCTGCTGCGGCTCGGCTGGGGCCATGGCGACGACGAAATCATCAGCCGTGAGCAGGCGATCGAGTGGTTCGATCTCGACCATGTCGGCAAGTCACCGTCGCGCTTCGACTTCAAGAAGCTCGAAAATCTCAATGGGCATTACATCCGCGAGGCCGACGACGCCCGTCTTGCCGATCTGGTGGCGCCGAGAATTGGCCTTTCAGATGAGCAAAAGCCTTTGCTTATCAAGGCAATGCCTGAGCTGAAGCCTCGCGCCAATACCCTCGATCAGCTGGCCGATGGAGCGCGTTTCCTGTTCGCCACCAGACCGCTGGACTTCGACGAAGCGGCTTCTGCGCTCCTGACCGCCGAAGCTCGCGGAATCCTTCGTCAGGCGCATGATGCGCTCGGCGCTCTTGCCGAGTGGGATGCTGCATCGTTAGAGGCGGCCATCCGTGAAGTTGCGGAGAGCAACGGAGTTAAGCTCGGCAAGCTTGCCCAGCCGCTCCGGGCCGCTCTTACAGGGCGCACGACCTCACCGGGAATATTCGACGTACTTGCGCTGCTGGGTCGGGACGAAAGCCTCGCCCGGATTGCCGATCAGATGGAGCCTAAGGAATGACCGACACCGCCGTGACCCTTGAAGTGGACGGATCCAACTTCAGCTTGCCGGTGCTCGAAGGGACCGTCGGGCCCGAGGTGATCGATATTCGCAAGCTCTACGCCCAGACCGGCAAGTTCACCTACGATCCCGGCTTCACTTCAACGGCGAGCTGCGAAAGCGCGATCACCTATATCGACGGCGAGCAGGGCATCCTGCTCCACCGCGGCTATCCGATCGATCAACTCGCCGAGCAGTCGAGCTTCATGGAGGTGGCATACCTCCTCGTGAACGGCGAGCTCCCGAAGCGGGAAGAGTTCGACAAGTTCGTCTACACGATCAGCCGCCACACGATGGTGCATGAGCAGCTGGCAACCTTCTATCGCGGCTTCCGGCGCGATGCTCATCCCATGGCGATCATGTGCGGTGTGGTCGGGGCACTCTCGTCTTTCTACCACGACAGCACGGACATCACCGATCCGGCCCAGCGGATGATCGCCTCGCACCGCCTGATCGCGAAAATGCCCACGCTCGTGGCGATGGCTTACAAATATTCGATGGGGCAGCCGTTCCTCTATCCGGACAATAGCCTCAGCTACACTGGCAATTTCCTGCGGATGACGTTCGGCGTTCCGGCCGAGCCCTATGAAGTAAACCCGATCATCGAGCGCGCCATGGAGCGCATCTTCATCCTCCACGCCGACCATGAGCAGAATGCGTCGACGTCGACGGTACGCCTCGCGGGCTCGTCGGGCGCGAACCCGTTCGCCTGCATCGCGGCGGGCATCGCTTGTCTGTGGGGTCCCGCGCACGGCGGCGCCAACGAAGCGGCGCTGAACATGCTGCGCGAGATCGGGGACGTGAAGCGGATTCCCGAATATATCGCCCGCGCGAAGGACAAGAACGATCCGTTCCGCCTGATGGGCTTCGGCCACCGCGTCTACAAGAACTTCGATCCGCGGGCCAAAGTGATGAAAGCGACAGCGGACGAGGTGCTGAAGGAACTCGGCAAGTCCGACCCGGTGCTCGACGTGGCTAAGGAGCTGGAGCAGATCGCGCTTCACGACGAATATTTCATCGAGAAGAAGCTCTATCCGAACGTCGATTTCTATTCAGGCGTGATCCTGAATGCGATCGGCTTCCCAACCGATATGTTCACGGCACTTTTTGCCCTCGCCCGCACCGTCGGTTGGGTCGCTCAGTGGAACGAGATGATTGCGGATCCGGAGCAGAAGATCGGCCGTCCGCGCCAGCTTTATGTCGGTGCAACGCAGCGGAACTACGTCCCTTGCGATCAGCGCTAGGGGCTCGGTAGGGTCAGCGTGAATCGGGCGCCCTCGCCGGGCGCGCTTTCGAGCGTGACGTCGCCGCCCATGGACCGAGCGAGGCGTCGCGATATGGCGAGGCCTAGGCCAGTCCCCTCGCGCTTCGGTTCGACGCGCTCGAACCGCTCGAAAATCCGTTGCTGGTCGGCGGAATCGATGCCGGGGCCCTGGTCGGAGACGGTCACCGATGCGGTGCCGGACGTCTGATCGAACGCCAGATGCACCGTCCCGCCGTCAGGCGAATGGCGAACCGCGTTGCCGATCAGGTTTACAAGGATCTGGATGACGGCTGGCTCTTGGCCGTTCGCCGGGAGCGCCCCGAGCGTTTGCGCCTCGATCACCACGTTGCGCTCTTCGGCCAAGGATTCCAGGAGGACCACTGCTTCGGCGGCCAGGGCAGCAAGATCAATCGGGCGTTGGCCGTGCGCCGGCTCCTCGCTCATTGATCGAACGACCGACAGCAGATGGCGCGCCGCAGAGGCGATATCGTTGCCATAGCTGGCGTAATCGCTGCGCAGCGGTCCGTCCGCGCGCTCGACGATGCGTTCGGCACTCTCGATGATTCGGTCGATCGGCGAGCGGAGCACTTCCTCCAGCGCCTGGTCGAAGTCGGCTGGCTTGCCTGAACTGCCTGCCTGCTCAGCTGGTCTTTCCAGCAACGCGGTGCCTCGAAAGCCGGCGAAACTGCCATCGGCTGCGGTCACGACTTCGCCGGTCAGCGTCAGGCGACGCGTCTCGTCATGACGGCTGCATGCGCTCTGTCCCGTGAATGCACGGCGACCTGCAAGCGCGCTGATCAGCGGCATCTCACCACTGTCGTTCTCGATTAGGCGGAGCGCACGGGTGAGCGGCTGGCCCGCCACTTCGGCAACGTCGACGCCAAGATGCTCGGCGAGTTCAGGCGAAAGCGAGATCAGGCGAAGCTCTTCGTCAGCAACCCACTCGTTGTGGCCTTCTGCCGAGTCCGCTTCGGTCGACCCGCCCAACAGCGAGGCAAGACGCGGAGCCACCGGCGGCCGCTCGGTCCACCCTAGAAGCGAAAGCGCAATCTCGTCGCCGTCCGGCTTGGCTTCGACCCACATCTCGATGTCGTGATCGGCGGAGGCGGCGACTGCCGGGCGAGTCACCTCGATGCCAAGCTTGCGCGCGAGTTGCGCCACCGCGGCGACCTGCGGCAGCGCCAGCTTCTGTCCCAGGCTCGCACCGGCCTGACGCTGGAGGGCCTCCAGCTGAGGGTCAGCGGCGATCAGGCGGCCCGACTTGTCGATCCGGCCGAGGACCGGCGGACGGTCAGACGGAACGCTGGCCATCATGTCCCCCCAAAACCGAGACGGCGCGCTGATACAGCGGGTCTGCAGCCACCCAGTTGAGCGCATTGGCGACATCCGCGTCGCTCAGGTGGTCGAATTCCGCTATCGCGCGTCCGGGATCGCAGATCCCAAGCAAATCACCGATGCTCGCGAGGAGCGCGGCAGCAGTCTCGCGCGGCAGGCGCGCCATTCGCAGAAGCCGCATGATCCGGCCGGGATCGCCGGAAAGCAATTCGTCGAGAGCCACCTCGCCCGAAATTCCCGCGCGGACCGCAAGTGCCTGCGCCACGAAATTCATCTCACCTTCGATCGCCGCCCCAGCGATCAGATCTTCACTGAGCTCGCCTTCTTCGTTCAGGAGGCGGACCACCGTCGCATTGAGGTTCTCGATGCTGCTTCCAGTGTCGTGGCGGGCCAGCACCTGAGCGATGGCGCCGGATAGCAGACGATCAGCTTCCGCCGCACCGCTGCCACCGAGGAGTTCCTGCCTTAGGGCCGCAGCTAGCGAACAAACGAGCGCACGCGCTTCGTCCAAAGACAGATCGTCGAAATGCAACAGGCACTGACCGAAACGGTCCCGGCGGCGGCCGCGGGCAATGATAAGTGCCATTGCGGCGGCAGCGATGGCTCCGTCACGATGGCTGACTAGGCCTTGGATGACACGTGCCTCGCGGCGTCCAGCGCGTGCTTTGGCGCCGGTCGCGATCCGCTCCTCATCTGCCCGACGCAGCAGCAGACGGACCAAACCGGCGCGGTTGAGCAATCCCGCGTGCGACAGCTGGTCGATGAGAGCGAGATTGCCTTCGTCGTTGGCTGGCGTCGCGAGGCTCGGCAGACCGACCCGAATTTCATCGGCAAGATCGCTCACGAGGCAATGGAGCATCGCCGTCATCAGAGCGCGTTCCTGCTCGCTCAATCGCTCAGAAGGATCGAGGAAGAAATCGACGCGGACGGTGCTCAGCCGATCGCGTCCCGCGCGGCGCGCAGGCGCGTTCTGTCCGGCTGCCGAAGCAGCGATCGGCCATTCTTCCGGCATCATCTCGTGATGCTTATCGGATTAGCGTTAACTTTGCGTCAACTCAGTCGTTGAATGCCGCACGTGCTGGATGATGAAAAATGAGACAGCTGCGTAGAGCAGGAGTCCGATCAAATAGGGCGTCCACACGCCCAAAATCGCGAACGGGATCGCGGCGACGATCGCACTTCTGCGCGAGAAGAGCCACAAATCGTCGTCGGCGGAGAAGCCGGTCTTCTCCACCCTACCCGCTTCGGCGAAGGCGATGGTGCAAATCGCCGCGAGCATCGCGCCCCAGCCATGATCGGTCCGCCATTCCCACCAGCCCAGGGCGAGAAGTGCAGCGCCGGCAGCCGGTGCGAGCAACCGCCGGCTCAGCATCCGTGGCGAGAGCGGTCGCATGCGCAGCGTGCCCAAACGGTTCGCGACGAGATCGAGGGGCATTGAAAGCAGAAGCAGACCAAGGCCTGCGCCGAGCCATCCACGAAGGAAGCAGATCCCACCTCCGATGGTGAGAGCAAGCGCCATCCAAATCAGCCAGCTCGGCCTGACGCGAGTCTCCATCATCTGCTCGGTGCAGAACTCCTCGAGGGGCGGAAGCAGGAAGCGGCTGACCCAATCGGTTCGCGATCCACGCGAGGCGTCGAGGAGCTTGCGTTGGAAATTGTCGAGGTCTTCCGAGCGTTCGACCAGGATCGGTTCGGCGCCGGCCTGCTCCGCAGGCAATCGCACCGCGCCTTCCTGAATGGCTCGGCGAAGCAAGGTAGACTGAAGGTCCCAATCACCCAGCATGGCAGCCGTCGAACCGAGAAGATGGGCATCGACCACGGCGAGCCCGCCCCACCGCGATTCGCCGTCAATGCGCTCGTATCGCTCATGCACTTCGTCATCTGCGACGGTGAGAACGACCGCTTCGGGCTCCTCCGCCAGCTTGGCGACCAGATCGGCGGTCGGTGCGATGCCGTCGCCGATCAGCATGATCGAGGCCCCTGCCTCGAACCGACTCACGGCCTCGTGCACGTCGCTCACTGGAAAAACACCAATGCCGTCAAGGCGTAGCGCTTCGAAAGCATCCTGAAGCGCCTGAGGAACGCGCTCTACAACAACCACGATCGGCGCGGTTCCGGCGGCTGCAGCGCAACGCACCTGATAGTCGATAAGGGTTCGACCGGAGAGCGGAAGCAAGGCCCTCAGGCCGCCGGAATCATCTTCCTGATAGGCTCCGATCAGAGCGCCAACGGCCAATGAATTCTCTCCCTCCCCCATGCGCCCCGGAAGACATCTGTAGCCGCTTTCGCGCTTCGTCAAAGATGGTAAACTGCTTTGCCATGAACCCATTCGCAAAGCGCGCCGGAGAGCCTTCGGTACCCGACGAGAGCCCTCTCGACCTGAATAAAGAGCTTATGGGCATCGAGCCCAAGTTCGATCAGGATCGATGGACAGAAAGTCAGTCGGAAGAGCGCGGCGCCGGTGGGCGCAAGGTTCTTGGCACCTTGCTCACAGTTCTGGCGGCCGCGTGGCTCGCGTTCAGCGCATGGTCGGCGGGGCGTTCTCTTGCTGGACAGTCGCTGGGTTCGCCCGCCTTTGCTCAATGGATTGCGATCACCGCAGCGCCGCTGGCCTTGCTGGCACTCGCCTGGATGGTGTTCGGCCGCACGCGTCGCAAGGAAGCCGAGCGCTTCACGCGCTCGGTAGTGACGATGCGGCATGAGGCTCGTTCCCTCGAGGCTTTGCTCGAAGTTCTGTCACAGCGGATCCAGGACAGCCGGAGCGAACTGACGATGATGTCCCAGCATCTGATGACGCTGGGCGACGAAGCGACCGGCAAGTTGGGCGGGATCACGCGCGAGTTCGATACGAGCAGCGAGCGGCTGCGGCGTCACGGCGAGGCGCTCGATCGCGCAGCGGAGTCGGCGCGCAACGACATTGCGGTTCTTCTGGAGGATCTGCCGCGCGCCGAGCAGTCTGCTCGAGCGGTAGGTGAGCAATTGCGCTCGGTTGGCGGAGAGTCCGCCAGCAAGGCGTCGCAGCTGGAGCAGCAGGTTGCCGCCCTGGCGGAGCGCACGCGAGAGGCCGACCAGATTGTCACCGACGCCACAGATCGGCTGGCGGTACGACTGGCGGAAATCGACACTGCGGGGAGCAGCGCGGCGGCCAAGGTCCGTGAGGCTGAAACGGCATTTTCGGGGTCCCTCGACCTGCTGCTGGATCGCACGTCCACCGGCCTCGACGAAATTCGTTCAGGCATCGACGCTCAGGCCGCTGCCGTGTCGGCGCTCGTCCAGCAGGCGTCAGCGGGCCTCGGAAAGGCCGGCATGCACGCGTCCGAATCGCTCGCGTCAAACATCGATCGCGCCAACAGCTCGATCGAAGGCCTCTCGACCCGCATTGCCGAACAAGATCGCGCCTCGCAGCGAATGCTGGCCGAGATTGATCGCGGTCTGGCACTGATCGACACGCGCTTCGCGGAGCTGGCTGCGAACGGCGATGCGAGGGCCAACCATTTCCTTGAGGCGCTGTCGCGTGCCCGGGCGGAGCTCGACACGCTGGCCGCGCACTCCGGATCGCAAGATACGGCGATCGAATCCTTGGCCGAACGCACGGAAGGGCTGCGCGAGAGCATCAATCGCCTCGCCACTGAGATCCGTGACGGAGTAGGCACCATGCTCGGCGAAGCACAGGGCGGCGCCGACCGACTAGCCGCAAGCGCCGGCGCAATTAGGCCGGAAATGGCCTGGATCCGCGACGCTGCTGTCGAGGCGAGCGACCGCATCTCGACCACGGGCAGCCAGATCACGGAGCAGCAGGATCGGTTCGCGGCCCTGCTGGCGACGGTCGACGACGGCGTCGGCAACGCCCAGTCGAAGCTTAGCGAGCTCGCGTCCGTGATGGCGCAAGTCGAGCGGGAGGCGAACAGCCTAAGTGCCGAAACCGGACCTGCGCTCGTCTCTGCCCTTCTCCAGGTCAAGGAAGCAGCGGGACATGCGGCTGAGCGCGCGCGCGAGGCCATTCAGAACGTCATTCCGGAAAGCGCAGGCAAGCTCTCGGACGAGACTCGCGACGCACTCGAGCGCGCCATCCGCGAGAGCGTCGAAGAACGCCTCCGCGATGTCGAGCGGGTTGCAGCTCGCGCGGTCGAATCCGCGCGCACGGCGTCGGATCGCCTGACGCAGCAGATGCTCACGCTCGGCCAAGCGGCTTCGGCACTGGAGCAGCACATCGAGGACACGAGCAAGGAGCAGCGTGAGAAGGACAGCGAGGCCTTCGCTCGCCGGGTGTCGCTGCTCATCGATTCGATGAACTCCGCTGCAATCGACGTCGGCAAGATCCTGTCGGACGAAGTCGATGACAAGGCATGGGACAGCTATATCAAGGGCAATCGGGGTGTCTTCACCCGCCGCGCGGTTCGCCTGGTCGGTGGAAGCGAAGCGCGCGCAATCAAGGCGCATTACGATTCCGAGCCCGAATTCCAGCAGTCGGTGAACCGGTACATCGCCGACTTCGAAGCCATGCTCCGCCGCGTCATGGCCGAGCGCGACGGCGGCATGATCGCCGTGACACTGATGTCCTCGGACATGGGCAAGCTTTACGCCGCCCTGGCGCAGATCGATCGCCGCCGCTGACTAGCGGCTGTGATAGAAATCGAGGTCGTCGGGCGTAATCCAGCCGTACGTCCAGTTCGCATAGTAGATAGCGAACAAGACTAGCCCGAGCAGCGCCGCCTTCAGCAGGTGGCGCTTGAGATCGAACCTGTAGGGCGCGCTCTCCGCGGAGCCCGGAATGCGGCTGTTTCCGACCTCTTCGTCCGTCCGCACGCCGAAGGGCAGGAGCAGGAATGCGCTGAAGGCGAAGAACAGGAAGTAGATCGCCAGGATCGACGTAAATGCCATGGTAAAACCTTACAGCGCGACCTGGAGCAGCATGACCTCGACAACCGGCTTCTTGCCGGTCCAGAGCGTTGCGCAGCGGCGAACCGCGAGGCGCACCGCTTCGCGAACGCTGTCATCGCCGGGCGGCGAAAAGGCCTTGGTTGCGGCGTCCGTCGCATCGGCGATGAAGTCGTCTCGGTCCTCCTCGACCGGAACGCCAAAGGGCCGGATCAAAGGCTTGCCTACGAGCCGACCGTCCTCTGAGACCGGCACGGCCACGGTGATGAGCCCGCCGTAACCGATCTTCCGCCGTTCGTTCACGGTCGCGCCATCCGCGGGTAGGATCACGTCGCCGTCGAGGACGAGCTGGCCGACACGAACTTCATCGATCTTCTTAGGCCCATCGGGCGCCAGACGGATCACATCGCCATTCTTCTGGACGATCGAATGCGGCACGCCGCTGGCGAGCGCCAGTCGAGCCTGCTCAGCCATATGCCGCTGCTCGCCGTGGACCGGCACGACGATCTGCGGCCGCACCCAATCATACATCTGGACAAGCTCGGGCCGTCCGGGGTGGCCGGAAACGTGCACATGCGCTTGCCGCTCCGTCACGATCTTCACGCCGAGTTCCGAGAGCTGGTTCATGATCCGGCCGATGGCGACCTCGTTGCCGGGGATAATCCGGGAGGAGAAGATGACCGTGTCACCCTCCCCCAGCTTCAGCTCGTGCGTGCCTGATGCGATCCGGCCAAGCGCCGCACGGGGCTCGCCCTGCCCGCCAGTTGCGATGATCAGCACGTCGCCCTTCGGCAGGCGCATGGCCTCATCAAAGCTGATCGGCGGCGGGAAGTCTCTGAGATAGCCGGTCGTCTGGGCAACGCGCAGGATGCGGTCGAGCGAACGGCCGGCGATGCACACCTGACGGTCGGTCTCTCGGGCCACGCGGCCGATCGTCTGCAGTCGCGCGGCGTTGGACGCGAAGGTGGTGACGAGCACCCTGCCCTTCGCTTCCGCCACTTTAGCGAGCAGACCTTCGTGCACGCTCTCTTCGGAGCCCGATGGCGCGTCCTGGAAGACGTTGGTGGAGTCGCAGACCAAAGCGAGGACGCCTTCGTCTCCAATCGCTTTGAGGATGTCGGGGCTCGGCGGCTCCCCGATAACCGGCGTCTCGTCGATCTTCCAGTCCCCGGTATGGAAGACGTTGCCGAACGGCGTTTCGATGAGCAGGCCGTTTCCTTCGGGGATGGAGTGCGACAGCGCGACGAAGCTCACGCGGAAGGGGCCAAGCTCGATGCTTCCACCCCGTTCGATCACGTTGAGCTTCACCTGACCGGTGAGTCCCTCTTCTTCGAGCTTGCCGGCGATTAGCCCCGCGGTGAACGGCGTCGCGAAGAGCGGCGCCTTCAGTTCCTCTGCGAGGTACGGCAGCGCGCCGATGTGATCCTCGTGGCCGTGGGTAAGCACGATCCCGGCGAGCCGCTCCTGCTGGCTCTCGATGAACTCGAGATCCGGCAGGATCAGCTCGACGCCTGGATAGGTCGGGTCCGCGAAAGTCAGCCCAAGGTCGCACATGATCCACTGGCCGCGACAACCGTAGAGATTGACGTTCATGCCAATTTCGCCCGAGCCGCCGAGCGCACAAAAGATCAGTTCTTCGCCGGGAATCATTTCGAAGCTTTGGTGGCCATATCGTAGAGAAGGTTCAAACCCTGGATCGTCAGATCGGGTTCAATGGCATCAAACGCATTAGTGTGTTTGTCGAAAAGCGTCGCCAACCCGCCAGTCGCCACCACTGTCACTGGTCCACCGATCTCAGTCTTCAAGCGCTCGGTCAGCCCCTCGATCATCGCGACATAGCCCCAGTAGATGCCGATCAGCATCTGGCTTTGCGTAGTGCGGCCGACGACGCTGTTCGTCGGCGGCGCCTCGATCGCAACGCGCGGGAGCTTGGCGGCGGCGTTCACCAGGGCGTCCAGCGACAGGTTGATGCCCGGCGCGATGATGCCCCCGGTATAGGCACCGGTCTCGCTGACCACGTCGAAGGTCGTCGCCGTGCCGAAGTCGATGACGATCAGCTTGCCTTGATGCTTGGCGTGGGCAGCGATCGCGTTGAGCGCGCGGTCGGCACCGACGTTTTGCGGCTCGTCGACATCGAGCTGAAGCGGCCATTCCGCCGCACCTTGTCCGGCGATCAACGGTTCGACGCTGAAATATTTGCGCGCAAGCACCTGAAGATTGTGGAGGGCCCGTGGCACCACCGTGCCGATGATCACCGCACTCACGTCGGCACGGCTGTAGCCTTCGAGCTCGAGCAACTGATGCAGCCACACCGCATATTCGTCGGCCGTGCGTCGCGGGTCCGTCGCGATGCGCCACCGCGTCCGGATCTCACCGTCTTTCACCAGTGCGAAGACGAGGTTCGTATTGCCGGCATCGACCGCAAGCAGCATGGCCGCGGCCTTAGGGGAAAGAACGGCCGTCGCAAAGCGTCAGACGGTAACGGGCACCTGCTGAACCATGACCTCCGGCGCAGCCTCGCGCTGCCGTGCCAGATAGGCGTGGATCGACGCGACCACCTGCGCGCCATCGCCGACCGATGCAGCCACCCGCTTCACGGATGTGGAGCGTACGTCGCCGACTGCAAAGATGCCGCTGCGGCTCGTCTCCAGCGGAAGGCGCTCCTGTCCGGTCTCCGCGCCCGTCAGGACGAACCCGCGAGCGTCCAGCTTCAGGCCGGACGCCGCTAGCCAGTCGGTGTTGGGTTCGGCGCCGATGAAGGAGAAGAGATAGCGCTCCGGCCGCTCTGTCACGGTGCCCGTCGAGCGGTCGCGCCAGCTGACCCCCTCGAGGACGCCATCCGAGCCTTCGAGATTGGTGATCTCACAGCCGACAACGACGTCCACGTTCGGCTGAGCCTCGATCCGTTCGACCAGATATTGCGACATGGTTTCGCGCAATGGACGGCGCGCGATCAATGTCACCCGCCTGGCTCGGGTTGAGAGGAAGACCGTCGCCTGCCCCGCGGAGTTCCCGCCGCCGATCAACGCGACTTCCTGGTTGGCGCAAAGGTCTGCTTCGAGCGGTGAGGCCCAGTAGTGGACCGAGGAGCCCTCGAAATCCTCGAGCCGCTCAACGCCCAGTCGGCGGTAGCGAGCCCCCGTCGCGATCACGACCGCCCGGGCCTGGATGCGCTCGCCGGTATTTAGTTCGATATGGCAAGGATCGTTGCCGCAGACGAGCCGCACCGCCTCGTCCGGGATCGCCATTTCGACGCCGAATTTCTGCGCCTGGCTGAACGCCCGGCCCATCAGCGCCATGCCGGAAATGCCGGTCGGGAAGCCGAGGTAATTCTCGATGCGAGCCGATGCACCCGCTTGCCCACCGAAAGAGCGGCAGTCGATCGTGAGCACCGACAAGCCTTCCGAGGCCGCATAGACGGATGTCGCGAGTCCCGCTGGGCCGGCACCGATAACGACCACATCGTAGAGCTTGTCGGCGTCGATGGCCCCGACCAAGCCGACGCAGCGCCCAAGCTGGTCCTCGCTCGGATTGTGCAGCAGCTTGCCGGACGGGCATAGGACGATGGGCAGCTGCTCGGCCACAACGTGGAAGCGCTCGACCAAGGTTTGGGCGCAACTGTCGTTTGCTGGATCCAGCTGGCGGTAAGGATGGCCGTTGCGGCGTAGGAAATTCACGAGCCGCAGGACGTCCCCGTCGGCTTCGTCGCCGATAATGATCGGTCCCGCGCCGGCCTCGATCAGTCCCACGCGCCGCAGGATCAGCGCACGCATGATCCTTTCGCCCAGATCGGCCTCCGCAATCAGCAAGGCTCGCAAGCGATCGGGCGAAATTGCCAGCGCTTCAACATCGGTGATTGCCCGCTCGTCCACCAAATAGGGCCGGCCCGAAAGCTGGGCGAGCTCACCCATGAAGTTACCGCGCTCGTGCGTAACGATGTGCTTGGGCTTACCGTGTTCGCTCTGAGTGGCATTCACCTGGCCCGACAGGATCAGCATCAGGCCGGGGCCCTTCTCGCCCACACGGACGATGAAGTTTCCGGCCTGATAACTGAGCGGCTCTCCGAACTTGGAGAGCCGCGCGATCTCATCGTCCGACAGGCGCGGGAACATCTGCGCCCCGCGCGTATCGTACACCGTCTGTCGGTCGTCGGTCATGCGACCGGGATCGCCTCAGCGATGATCGACGGAGATTCGGCAGCCTTCACGCCAACCTCTTCGCCGCGGATGAACCCCAGGATATCCGCGTTGATCAGGTCGGGGTGCGTCGCATGGCAGCCGTGCGGCAGGTCCTTATAGGTCTTCAGCCTGCCGTCCTTCAGGAGCTGCACGGTGAGGGGCCCAGAATCCGCATAAGGAACGATCTGGTCATCCTCGCTGTGAATCACGAGCACCGGAACATCGATCGACTTCAGATCTTCGGTGAAATCGGTCTCGGAGAAGGCCTTGATGCATTCGTAGCCGGCCTTGACGCTGCCCATCATGCCTTGGCGCCACCAATTGCGGATCAAACCTTCAATCGGAGTCACACCGGTGCGGTTGAAATTGTAAAAGGGTCCGGTCGGGACATCGAGATAGAACTGCGCCCGGTTGTTCGCCAAGGCAGCGCGGAAGCCATCAAATACCTCGATCGGCGTGCCACCCGGGTTTGAATCCTTCTTCACCATCACCGGCGGGACTGCGTCGAGCAGCACGGCCTTGGCGACCCGGCCAGGCGTAGCGCGCGCAACGTACCGAGCAACTTCGCCGCCGCCGGTCGAATGGCCGACGTGGATTGCACCCTTGAGGTCCAGCTGGTCGGTAAGCTCGATCAGGTCCGAGACATAGGTGTCCATGTCATTGCCCTGGTCGGTCTGGCTGGACCGGCCATGGCCACGGCGATCGTGGGCGATCACCCGGAACCCCTGGCCCAGGAAGAACATCATCTGGTTGTCCCAGTCGTCGCTGCTGAGCGGCCAACCGTGGCTGAAGACGATGGCCTGCGCGCTCTTGGGGCCCCAATCCTTGTAGAAGATATGGGCGCCGTCGCGAGTGGTGATGAATGACATGGGGAGTGCCTCCAATGCTCTCGTATCCGGCCGTCGGGGCCGGTGCCGAAGTCGGGATGGAACCGCATTGGCGGGCACATACTCGGCCGTCGAAACGCGCGGACTCGCTCGCGACGATGCGGCCCCGTAACAGGAATTCGACGGCGGCGAAATTACGCCGGAAAGGGATTCAGCTTAGAAAAATGTCGGCTGCACGAATGAGCTCGATCGAGCCGTCGTCTTGCATCAGCCGCAGCGCCCCATCCGGGTCCAGTCCGCCGAATCGGCCCGTCAGGGTCTCGTCCTTGCTGACGTGGACGGTGAGCTTCGTTCCGACGTGGTGGGCACGGTGCTCCCAAGCCTTAACAAGCGCGACGCTTTCGCTCTTGCGCCAGAGGCTGAGAAGTCGGGCGAAACTGCCCGCTAGCAGGGGTGCAAAGGCTTGCGGCTTGATCTCTGAAAGGAGCGCCGCCGCTTCGCGGTCCTCGAGCTGGGGAGCACTGGCAAGATTGACGCCGAAGCCGACGGCGATGCGATCCCCGCTCCGCTCGAGCAGGATACCGGCCAGCTTCTTCGTGCCGAGCATCAAATCGTTGGGCCATTTCAGCAGCAAGGCATGACCGGGGGCAGCGACGTCCACCGCCTCAATCAGGGCCAAGCCAGCGGCCAGCGACAGAGTCTGAGCTGGCGGATCGTCGGGGCGGATCTGGACGAGCGTGCTTCCGTAGAAATTTCCCGGTGCCGAGACCCACTCGCGCCCCTGCCGGCCCCTTCCTGCGTCCTGCTCCAACGCAACGAGCCATTCTCCCTCAACCGCGCCCTCTGACGCCAACAGATCGGTGTTGGTCGAGCCGGTGCGCTCGACGATCCGGATGCGGCTCAGAAGAGCGTTCCCGCAGCCCGGTCCGTGATCGAGCTGAGCGGGCCGATCAGCAGATAGCCGAGCGGCGAAATGGCAATGGCCGAGATGAGGATCAGGAAGCCCTGGATGGGCTGGTGCGGCCGCGCAAAGGGTTCGGCGGGCTCATCCATGAACATCACTTTGATGATCTTCATGTAATAATAAGCGCCGATCACCGTGCCGAGGATGCCTGCCACGGCGAGCGCGATATAGCCGCTCGCAACCGCCGCATTGAACACCATCAGCTTGGGCCAGAAGCCGAAGAAGGGCGGAATGCCGGCGAGGCTCCACATGAACGCGCTGAGCGCCCATGCGTGACCCGGCCGCGTCTGCGCCAGGCCGGACAGGCTTGCGATGCTTTCGACGGGACGCCCCTGCTCATCACGCATCCACAGCACGCAAAGGAAGGCGCCGAGGGTCATCACGACGTAGACGGCCATGTAGAAGAGCACGGACGAAGCGCCGCGCGGGCCGCCAGCGGCAAGGCCGATGAGTGCGAAGCCGACATTGTTGATCGACGAATAGGCGAGCAGGCGCTTGATGTTCGTCTGACCGAACGCGCCGATAGCTCCGACGAAGATCGACGCGAGGGCGGCGAAGATGACGATCTGTCGCCATGCATCGGTGGCCGGACCGAGTGCTTCGATGCACACGCGGGTAGCGAGGAGGACGGCGGCGACCTTCGGCGCCGTTCCGAAGAACATCGTCACCGGCGTGGGTGCGCCTTCGTAGACATCAGGCGTCCACATGTGGAACGGCACCGCGCTGATCTTGAACGCCAGCCCCGCCAGCAGGAACACAAGACCGAACAGCAGTCCGAGCGACGGGGCTCCGCGAGCGAACGCGGCGGCCATGCCGGTGAAGTTGGTCGTGCCGGTGAAGCCGTAGAGCAGCGAGATTCCATAAAGCAGGATGCCGCTCGCAAGCGCGCCGAGCACGAAATACTTGAGGCCAGCCTCTGCCGAACGCTCGTCCGACCTCCGGTAAGAGGCGAGCACGTAAGCGGCAAGGCTCTGCAGCTCCAGGCCGACGTAGAGCGAGATGAGGCTGGTCGCAGAGACCATGACGCTCATTCCGACGGCACTGAACAGGATCAGCACCGCATATTCGCTGCTGTGCTCCGCGCCGCGGTCAAACCACCCATGCGCCGCGATGATCGCAACCGCGGCGGCCGGGAACATGATGGCCTTGCCAAAGCTTGCGAACAGATCCTCGGTCATGAGGCCGTCGAAGATCGGCCCAGCATGCGACGGATAGCCAATGAGCGACGCAGTCGCGGCCAACAGGAGCGCGATCGCCAGCCAGTTGACCAGGCCGGAGGCGCGACGGCCCCCGAAGGCAGCGACCATCATCAGGACGATGGCGCCGACCGACAGGATCAGCTCGGGCAGGAATGCTTCCAACCGGGCCATTAGTGCATCGCTCCATGTTCGTGCGCAGCCGCGCCCTTACCGAGCGTCAGGTGCGAATCCCCAGCCGGCGCGACACGATCCAGGCGCGTGATGATCCGGCCCACGTCATTGCGGATCGGGCGCAGGAAGCTTTCCGGATAAATACCCATCCAGAAGACAGCGATGACGATCGGTGCCAGCAGCCACCATTCGCGAGCCGACAGGTCGGCCATCTCGGCCGCCTCCGGGGTGCGCGCCTTGCCGAAGCATATCCGCCAATAAAGGTAGAGCATGTACGCGGCCGCGAGGATCGTGCTGAAGCAGGCCGCGATGGCCGCCCAGCTCGACGCCCGGAACGTGCCGACCATGCTGAGGAATTCGCCCGGGAAGTTGCTCGTACCCGGAAGGCCGATGCTCGCCATGGTGAAGACCATGAAAAGCAGCGCATAGCCCGGCATGTTGTCCGAGAGCCCGCCGTAGGCGGCGATCTCGCGCGTGTGCAGCCGGTCGTAGACGACGCCGACGCAGAGGAAGAGAGCGCCCGACACGAAGCCGTGACCAAGCATCACCAGCATCGCGCCCTCGATGCCCTGACGATTCATGGCGAAAAGGCCGAATGTCACGAAGGCCATGTGTGCGACCGACGAATAAGCGATCAGCTTCTTCATGTCGGTCTGAACCAGCGCGACCAGGCTGGTGTAGATCGCGGCGACGGCCGACAGAGCGAACATCAAAGGAATGAATTGCGCCGACCCGTCCGGGAACATCGGCAGCGAGAAGCGAATGAAACCGTAACCGCCGAGCTTCAGGAGGACGCCGGCGAGGATGACCGAGCCTGCCGTCGGCGCCTGCACGTGCGCGTCGGGCAACCAGGTGTGGACCGGCCACATCGGCAGCTTCACCGCGAAGCTCGCGAGGAAGGCAAGGAAGAGGAAGGTCTGCGCTTCCTTCGAGAAGTCGTAGGCCATCAGCGTCGGGATGTCCGACGTGCCTGCCACTGCCCGCATGTAGAGCATGGCGATCAGCATCAGGACCGAGCCGAAGAGCGTATAGAGGAAGAACTTGTAGCTCGCCTTGATCCGCTCGGCGCCGCCCCAGATGCCGATGATGAAGTACATCGGGATCAGGCCGCCTTCGAAGAAGACGTAGAAGAGGAATAGGTCCTGCGCCGCGAAGGAGCCCATGATGAGCGCCTCGATCAGCAGGAAGTAGGCCATGTACTCAGGCACGCGCTTGTCGATCGCGCGCCAGCTAGCCCCGATACAGATGGGCATGAGGAAGGCGGTCAGCGCAATGAGGGTCATCGCGATGCCATCAATGCCCAGCGCCCAGTTGATCCCGCCGCCGAGCGACACGCGCTCAACGAACTGCCACTGCGGTCCGTTAGGGTCGTACGCCTGCCAGAGGTAAATACCCAAGGCGAAGTCGAGCAGGGTCGCAATCAACGCCACCCAGCGCGCGCCGTTCGCATTGAGGAACAGCGCGATCGCAGCCGCGAAGACCGGAATAGCGATCAGCAGGGTCAGCACAGGCAATCCGCTCACTTGGACCACCAGATCGCCCAAGTGGCTGCGCCGATCAGGCCGAGCAGCATCACGAGCGCATAAGAGTAGAGATAACCATTCTGGACCCGCGCCGTGAGCTTGTTGCCGGCCGCGACCGCGACTGCGGCGCCATGCGGGCCGAAGCGGTCGATCGTCCCCTCGTCACCCCGCTTCCACAGTACGCGGCCGAGCCAAAGCGCAGGGCGGACGAACAGGAAGTCGTAGAGCTCGTCGAAATACCATTTGTTCGAGACGAACCGGTAGATCGACGGGAAGGTCTGCACGAAGCGCAGCGGCGCCTCGCGGGTGCGGATGTAATTGTTGTACGCGATGGCGAGGCCGATCAGCATGACGATTGTCGGCGTCAGCTTCACCCACTCAGGCGATTCATGCGCTGCATGCGCGAGGTGCTCGCTGAATGCGATGATCCCGCGCCAATAGGCAGGCGCCGTCTCGGCACCGACGAAGATCGGATGGAACACCTGTCCCGCCGCCAGTGCACCAATCGCCAGCAGGCAGATCGGGACGAGGATCGACAGTGGGCCTTCGTGCGGATGATAGCCGGCGGTTCCGGGCGGCGGCAGGCCGGGGTCATGGGCGCTGTCGCCATGCTCTTCGTCGGAGGATTCGTGCACGCCGTGAACGGCGTGCTGGATGTGCTCCGAGGCTGCCCAGCGAGGTTCGCCGAAGAAGGTCAGGAAGATCAGGCGCCAGGAGTAGAAGCTGGTCAGCAGCGCAGCTAGCGAACCGGTCCAGAAGGCGATCGTACCGGGCACGCTGCCGCTGGCCCACGAAGCCTCGAGGATCGCGTCCTTCGACCAATAGCCGGCGAAGCCGATGCCCGCGACGCCAACGCCGGTGATTGCAAGCGTGCCGATCACCATCACCCAAAAGGTGATCGGGATCTCCTTACGGAGCGCGCCATAGTAACGCATGTCCTGCTCGTGGTGCATCGCGTGGATAACCGAGCCTGCGCCGAGGAACAGCAGCGCCTTGAAGAAGGCGTGCGTGAACAGGTGGAACATCGCGGCGCCATATGCGCCGACGCCCGCCGCGAAGAACATGTAGCCGAGCTGCGAGCAGGTCGAATAAGCGATCACGCGCTTGATGTCGTTCTGGGCGCAGCCGACCGTGGCCGCGAAGATGCAGGTGAAGGCGCCGACATAGGTCACCACGTGGCGCGCCGTCTCGCTCACCTCGAACATCGGCGACAGGCGGCAGACCATGAACACGCCCGCGGTCACCATCGTGGCGGCGTGGATCAGGGCGCTGACCGGAGTCGGGCCTTCCATTGCGTCCGGCAACCAGGTGTGGAGCGGGACCTGCGCCGACTTGCCCATCGCGCCGACGAAGAGGAGCAAGCAAAGCAAGGTCATCGTGTCGACGTGCATGCCGCCAAAGCCGATCGTTGATCCCGCCATGCCCGGAGCAGCAGCGAGGATCGCCGGAATCGAGACAGTGCCGAACACCAGGAAGGTGCCGAAGATGCCGAGCGAGAAACCGAAGTCGCCGACGCGGTTGACTACGAATGCCTTGAGGGCCGCCGCGTTGGCGCTGGGCTTATGGTACCAGAAACCGATCAGCAGGTAGGAGGCGAGACCGACGCCTTCCCAGCCGAAGAACATTTGCACCAGGCTGTCGGCCGTCACCAGCATCAGCATCGCGAAGCTGAACAGCGACAGATAAGCGAAGAAGCGGGGCTGGCTCGGATCGTCCGACATGTAGCCCCAGCTGTAGAGGTGCACGAGCGACGACACCGTCGTGACGACGACCAGCATCACTGCGGTCAAACTGTCGAGCCGCAGCGCCCAGTTCACGTCCAGCGTACCGGACTTGATGAAATCCAGCACCGGCACGACGACCGGCTGCGCGTCGCCGCTGATGTACTGGAAGAAGATCGGCCAGCTCAGCATCGCGCCGATGAACAATGCACCGGTCGTGACGCTCTTGGCGGCGGTCTTGCCGATCCAGCGGCCGAACAGGCCCGCGATGATCGCGGCGATGAGCGGTAGGAATACGATGAAAATCAGGGGGTGCATCAGCCGCGCATCCGGTTGGCGTCGTCCACCGCGATCGAGCCGCGGCGACGGAAGAAGATCACTAGAATGGCAAGGCCGATGGCGGCCTCTGCGGCGGCAACCGTCAGGACGAACATCGCCAGCACCTGCCCAGTCAGGTCGCCGAGGAAAGCCGAGAAGGCCACGAGGTTGATGTTCACCGCGAGCAGGATCAACTCAATCGCCATCAGCATCAGGATGACGTTTCGGCGATTGAGGAAGATCCCGAGCACGCCGATCGTGAACAGAACGGCTGCGACGACGAGATAGTGCGCGAGGCTGATCATAGCTTCATCCCCTCGCCCACGCCCGGATCGACGGTCTTCACCGCCTCTTCCGGCCGCCGTGCAATCTGCTTCCAGATCTTCTGCGGCCGAGTGTCGCGCCGGCTGCGCGACGTGAGGACGATGGCGCCGATCATGGCGACCAGCAGGATCAAGCCCGCGATCTCGAATGGGAACAGGTAGCGGCTGTAAAGCAGCTGACCGAGTGCCACGATATTCGGCTGGGTGGTTGCTGGAATGGCCGTATCGGTCATCCCGGGGCGCGCCTTCCAGGCACTGTCTGCGACAAAGATCTCCGCTAGCAAAACCAGCGCGATGATGATCCCAAACGGCAGTTCTTTCGTGAAGCCGGACCTGAGCTCCGCGAAGTCGATATCGAGCATCATGACGACGAACAGGAACAGCACCGCGACCGCGCCGACGTAGACGATCACCAGCACCATGGCGATGAACTCGGCGCCGACGAGCAGCATCAGCCCCGCCGCGTTGAAGAAGGCGAGGATCAGCCACAGCACCGAATGCACCGGGTTGCGCGCGAAAATCACGCACAGCGCCGGCAGAATGGTGAGCGCAGCGAATAGGTAAAAGGCGATGATAGCAATCAAACGGGGGACCCTGTTGCGGCGCGCTTATCGGTAGGGCGCATCGGCGGCAAGGTTAGCGGCAATCGCCTGCTCCCACTTGTCACCGTTCGCCAGAAGTTTGGCCTTGTCGTAGAGCAGTTCCTCACGCGTTTCGGTCGCGAATTCGAGGTTCGGCCCTTCGACGATCGCATCCACGGGACATGCCTCCTGGCAGAGGCCGCAGTAGATGCATTTGACCATGTCGATGTCGTAGCGCGTGGTGCGGCGGCTGCCGTCCTCCCGCGGTTCGGCTTCGATCGTGATTGCGAGCGCCGGACAAACCGCCTCGCACAGCTTGCACGCGATGCAGCGCTCTTCGCCGTTCGGATAGCGGCGCAGCGCATGCTCACCGCGGAAGCGCGGGCTCTGCGGCGCCTTCTCGTACGGATAGTTGATCGTCGCCTTGGGCTTGAAGAAATACTTCAAGGTCAGCGCGTGAGCCCGCAGGAATTCCCACAGGGTGAAAGCCTTGAGCGTGCGCGTAATCATGCGCCGGCTCCATAACGCGTCAGCATCAGCCATCCAGAGACGAGAACGACAAAAATGAGGCTCAGTGGCAGGAAGATCTTCCAGCCGAGCCGCATCAGCTGGTCATAGCGATAGCGCGGCACCGTCGCCTTCACCCAGCCGAAGCAGAAGAAAAAGAAGGACATCTTCAACAGCAGCCAGATGATGCCGGGCACGAGATAGAGCGGAGCCCAGTCGACCGGCGGCAACCAGCCACCCCAGAACAGGATGGCGTTCAGCGCGCACATCAGGATGACGTTGGCATATTCGCCGAGCCAGAAGAGCGCGAAGCTCATCGACGAATATTCGGTCTGGTGGCCGGCAACGAGCTCGCTCTCCGCCTCGACCAGGTCGAACGGCGTACGGAACGTCTCAGCCATCGAGCTGATGAAGAACACGACCCACATCGGGAACAGCAGGATGTTGAAGAAATAGCCGTTCACGATGCCGAGGCCGTGACCCTTCTGCGCCATCACGATTTCGCTCAGGTTGAACGAGTTGGAATAGAGCACGACGGTGATCAGCACGAAGCCGATAGAAACTTCGTAGCTCACCATCTGCGCTGCAGCGCGCAGCGCAGAGAAGAACGGATATTTGGAGTTGGATGCCCAGCCCGCGACGATCACGCCGTAAACGCCCAGCGAGCTGGCCGCGAGGATGTAGAGTAAGCCGACATTGACGTCCGCCAGGACTACGCCTGCGTCGAAAGGCACCACCGCCCAGACGATCAATGCGACGGTGAAGGTCACAATCGGCGCGATCAGGAACAGGCCCTTGTTCGCGCTCGTCGGGATGATGGTTTCCTTGAGGAAGACCTTCAGGCCGTCGGCGAAGCTCTGCAGCAGGCCCCAGGGACCGACCACGTTCGGACCGCGACGAAGGGCGATAGCCGCCCAGATCTTGCGCTCGGCATAGATGATCATCGCGACCGCCAGCATCAGCGGCAGTGCGATAACGAGGATTCCGATGGTCGTGGCGAGGAACCACGCCCAGTCGTACATCATGCCATGGCGGACGAAGAAGTCGGTCACTCAGCCGCCTCCCGCGTCTCGATGCCATGCACCAGCTCTTCCGAGCATATGCGCATGGTCGGGCTGTTGCGGCAGATGGCGTTGGTGAGGAAGAAGTCCTTGATCGGATAGTTGATCGCGCCTTCCGCCTTGGCGGCGAGCTTCGGCGGCGACCAGGGAAGATCGAGGAGGCCATTGACGCCGAGCTGCGGATATTCGGCAACCATCTGCTGACGAAGCTGCGCGAAACTGTCGAACGGCAGAGTCGAACCGGCCAGCTGCGACACGGCCCGCAGGATCGTCCAATCCTCTCGTGCCTCCCCCGGCGGGAACGCCGCTTTCTCACCGCGCTGCACGCGGCCCTCGGTATTCACATACGTGCCGTGCTTTTCGGCATAGGTCGCACCCGGAAGCACCAGGTCCGCCATTCGTGCACCGGCGTCACCGTGGTGGCCGATGTAGACCTTGAAGGCGCCTTTGAAGCGGTCTGCCGCTACCTCGTCTGCGCCTAGCAGCAGAACAACTTCGGGAGCCGCCGCTTCGACATCGGCGATGCCGCCAGCCTGTGCATAGCGGAGGATCAGAGACGCCATGCGCGACGCAGACGTGTGCAGGACATTGAAGCCGTTCCAGCCATCGCGAACCAGCTTCAGCGAATTGACGAGACCCAGCGCGGCACCAAGACCGCCCGCCGCAAGCGCACCCGCACCAACGATGACCGCCGGACGCTCCGCAGCCGCGAAGGCATCCGCAACATTCTTCGGCAGCTTGCTCAGCAGCTTTAGATCGTTGCCGACCCACTCGACCTTCATGCCGAGGTCGATCTCCGGCCCGACGCCGAACACCTTGCCGCCCTTTCGCGCGACCTTGCGCACGCGCGTCGCGATCAGCGGCGCTTCCCAGCGCAGGTTCGTGCCGATCAGCAGGACCGCGTCAGCATTCTCGATGCCGGCGATGGTCGAGTTGAAGTTGACTGCCGCGAGGCTGGTGACGTCGTAAGCGAGACCGGTCTGGCGGCCTTCAAGCAGCGTCGAACCCTGCGCTTCCAGCAGCTTCTTCGCGGCGTACATTGTCTCGGCATCGAGCAGGTCCCCTGCGATCGCCGCGACCTTCGCGCCGGCCTTCTTGAGGCGCTTGGCGAAGACATCCAGCGCGTCCTGCCAGCTGATCTCGCGTAGCTTGGCCTTCTCGCGCACCCACGGCCGGTCGAGGCGATTACGGACGAGTGCGTCGACGTGATGACGCGTCTTGTCGCTGATCCACTCCTCGTTCACGTCCTCATGGACGCGCGGAAGAATGCGCATGACCTGGCGCTGGCGGACGTCCAGACGGATGTTCGATCCGACCGCATCCATCACGTCGATGCCCGGCACGCGCCGAAGCTCCCATGGGCGCTGCTCGAACAGCTGCGGCTTCTGGAGCAGTGCACCGACCGGGCAAACGTCCGCGAGATTGCCGGCCAGCTCACCGTGGACCGTCCGCTCGAGATAGGTCGTGATCTGGCTGTCCTCGCCGCGGTACAGCATGCCGATCTCGTTCACGCCCGCGACTTCGGACGAGAAGCGGATGCAGCGCGTGCATTGGATGCAGCGGGTCATCGAGGTCTTGATGACCGGACCCATGTACTTGTCGTCGACCGCGCGCTTGTTCTCTTCGAAGCGCGAACCGCTGCGGCCGTAGGCCATCGCCTGGTCCTGAAGGTCGCATTCACCGCCCTGGTCGCAGATCGGGCAGTCGAGCGGGTGGTTGATGAGCAGGAACTCCATCACCCCTTCGCGCGCCTTCTTCACCATCGGCGTGTCGGTCTTGATCGTCTGGCCGTCGGCCGCCGGCAACGCACAGCTCGCCTGCGGCTTGGGCGGTCCCGGAGCGACCTCGACCAGGCACATGCGGCAATTGCCGGCGATCGACAGGCGCTCGTGGTAGCAGAAGCGCGGGATCTCCTTGCCCGCAAGCTCGCAAGCCTGCAGCACGGTCGCGCCCTGCGGGACCTCGATCTCGATGCCGTCGACTGTAACCTTAGGCATCGCCGCCGTCCTTGTCCTTCTCTACAGTGCGCTCGATGGTCGTGACGCGCGGTCCGCTATTCCGGCTCGCGATGATTGCGATCAACGCGACAGCCGCAACGATGATGATGATTGCGGTCGTGCTCACTCCGCCGCCTCCAGCATCGCTCGGCCGGCGCGCTCGGCGATGCGGCGCTCCAGTTCGGGGCGGAAGTGGCGGACGAGGCCTTGGATCGGCCAAGCGGCGGCGTCGCCGAGGGCGCAGATGGTGTGGCCTTCGACCTGCTTGGTAACGTCGATCAGCTTGTCGATGTCCTGGACCTCGGCGTCGCCCTCGCGCAGCCGCTCCATCATGCGCCACATCCAGCCAGCGCCTTCGCGGCACGGGGTGCACTGACCGCAGCTCTCGTGCTTGTAGAAGTAGCTGATGCGGCTGATCGCGCGAACGATGTCGGTCGACTTGTCCATGACGATGACCGCCGCCGTGCCGAGGCCTGAACCGAGCGCCTTCAGCCCGTCGAAATCCATCGGCGCGTCCATGATTTCGGCTGCCGGCACCAGCGGCACCGACGATCCGCCCGGGATCACCGCCAGCAGATTGTCCCAGCCGCCGCGGATGCCGCCGCCGTGGCGGTCGATCAGCTCGCGGAAGCTGATGCCCATCGATTCCTCGACGACGCAGGGAGTGTTGATGTGGCCCGACAGCTGGAACAGCTTCGTGCCCTCATTCTTCTCGCGACCAATGCTTGCAAACCAGGCCGCGCCGCGGCGCAGGATGGTCGGGACGACCGCGATGGACTCGACGTTGTTGACCGTCGTCGGGCAGCCGTAGAGGCCTGCGCCCGCCGGAAACGGCGGCTTGAGGCGCGGCTTGCCCTGCTTGCCCTCGAGGCTTTCGAGCATCGCGGTCTCTTCGCCGCATATGTAGGCGCCCGCACCGCGGTGGACGAACAGGTCGAAGTCGTAGCCTGAGGCCGCGGCATTCTTGCCGAGCAGGCCAGCGTCGTATGCCTCGGCGACCGCATGCTCCAGCACGCGCGCTTCCTGGATGAACTCGCCCCGGATGTAGATATAGCCGGCGCGCGCCCGCATCGCGTAGGCCGCAATCAGTGCGCCTTCGATCAGCTTGTGCGGATCGTGACGGATGATCTCGCGATCCTTGCACGATCCCGGCTCGGATTCGTCGGCGTTGATGACGAGAAAGTTCGGCTTACCGGGCTTCGGCTCCTTGGGCATGAAGCCCCACTTCATGCCGGTCGGGAAGCCAGCGCCGCCGCGGCCGCGCAGGCCCGACGCCTTCACCTCTTCGATGATCGCGTCCTGGCCGACGGCCATTAGGCCCTTGGTGTTGTCCCAATCGCCGCGCGCCTCAGCAGCCTTCAGCCACGGCTCCTGGAAGCCGTAGAGGTTGGTGAAGATACGGTCCTTGTCGGGAAGCGGTCCGGTGTAGCCCATTATCTGATCCGCTTCGTGCCGAACTTGTTCTGCGCGAACATGACAACGCCCACGCAGAGCGCGACGATGATCGCGATCTTGAGCAGGTGAAGGATCGCGCCGAACAACAGGATGCCGATAATGACGGCGATGATGATGCCGATCATTGTGCGCCCTCCCCGGCCGTCGCCGTCCACTGCGAGCGATAGTCGTAGTTGCGCTCAGCCATCTTCTTGAGCGTGGTTGGGCCACCCTCGGGACAGCTGGTCTGGCGCTCGACCTGCGGGCCCGGTCTCGGCATCTTGCCGGCCGCCAGCGCGTCGAGGATCGCGCCCATGCTCTCCTCGGTGAGGTCCTCGTAATTGTCGTCGTTGATCTGGACCATCGGCGCATTGGCGCAGGCGCCGAGGCATTCGACCTCGCTCAGCGTGAAAAGGCCGTCGTCGGTCGTCTTGCCCTTCTTCAGCCCGCGCTTGGCGCAGGCGGTGAAGACGTCGTCCGAGCCGCGCAGCATGCACGGCGTCGTTCCGCAGACCTGCACGTGGAAGCGGCCCACCGGCTCCAGGTTGAACATGGTGTAGAAGGTCGCGACCTCGAGCACGCGGATGTACGAAGTGTCGAGCTCCTTCGCGACAAACTCCATCACCGGGATGGGCAGCCATCCTTGGGTATTCGTCTCCGCCCCGACCTGCCGCTGCGCCAGGTCAAGGAGCGGGATTACCGCCGAGACCTGACGGCCCTCCGGGTAGCGCGCGATATACTTCTTCGCCTCGCGCGCATTCTCGGGCGTCCACTCGAAGCCTTCCCAGCGAGCGCGCTGCTCGGAATTGTCGAGGATACCTGCCTGGCCGGCCATTAGCGGTCCACCTCCCCAAAGACGACGTCGATGGCGGAAAGCACGGCGGTCGTATCCGCGAGCATGTGACCCTTCATCATGAAATCCATCGCCTGCAGGTGCGAGAAGCCGGTCGGGCGGATCTTGCAGCGGTAGGGCTTGTTGGTGCCGTCGGCGACCAGATAGACGCCGAACTCGCCCTTGGGGCTCTCGGTTGCGACGTAAACTTCGCCGGCGGGCACGTGATAGCCTTCGGTGTAGAGCTTGAAGTGGTGGATGAGGGCCTCCATTGAGGTCTTCATCTCCGACCGCGACGGCGGGAAGGCCTTTCGGTCCTCGCTTCCGACCGGGCCCTTCGGGATTTCCCTGAGGCACTGGCGCATGATCTTCGCCGACTGCCGCACTTCCTCTACGCGCACCATGAAACGGTCGTAGCAATCGCCGTTGGTCCCGACCGGAATCTCGAAGTCCATGCGGTCATAGACCTCGTACGGCTGCGACCGGCGAATGTCCCACGGAATGCCCGCCGCGCGGATCATCGGGCCGGAGAAGCCCCAGGCGATCGAATCTTCCTTCGAGACGACGCCGATATCGACGTTGCGCTGTTTGAAGATGCGGTTGTCGGCGACCAGACTGACGGCGTCCTCAAACAGCTGCAGCCGATGGTCGAGCCAGTCCTGCAGGTCGACGAGCATTTTCTCAGGCAAATCGTAGCGGACACCGCCGACACGAAAGTAATTGGCGTGCATGCGCGCACCGGACGCCCGCTCATAGAATTGCAGCGTGTCCTCACGCACCTCGAACATCCAGAGGTTGGGCGTCATCGCGCCCACGTCCATGATGTGGCTGCCGAGGTTGAGCATGTGGTTGGAGATGCGGGTCAGCTCCGCCATCAGAGTGCGGATGTACTGGGCGCGGATCGGCACCTCGAGACCCATCAGCTTCTCGACCGCCAGGACGAAGCTATGCTCCATGCACATCGGCGAGCAGTAGTCGAGCCGGTCAAAGTAAGGCAGCGCCTGCGCGTAAGTCTTATACTCGATCAGCTTCTCGGTGCCGCGGTGAAGCAGGCCGACGTGCGGGTCGACGCGCTCGACGATCTCGCCGTCCAGCTCCATGATCAGGCGAAGCACGCCGTGTGCAGCCGGGTGCTGCGGGCCGAAGTTGATCGTGTAGTTACTGATCGCCTCGTCGCCAGGATCGCGGGGGTGGCCGAGCTCGGTCCCCTGGCCGCCAGCGCCGACGCTGACTTCGACGCGGCGGGGCTTCTTCGGCTGCGCGCCGGTTCCGCCGCCTTCGGTGCGAAGATCGGTGCGGGTGTCGGTCATGCTGGACCTCCGCCCTTACGGGGACGGCCGGAACCCTTCGGCTTGGGATCGGGCCCTGCTTCCGGCTTGCTCACTTCCTTCGCAGCCTTGGCCGCGCGCGGCTTACGTGCCTCCTTCGTGGCCTGAACGTCGGCCGGTTTGCCCGCACCCGTATCGGACGGCTTGTCAGTCGTCTTCGGCGTCTTGGCAGGAGTCTTCACGTTCTCTGCCGAAGGGGCATTGGGCGCAGGTGCAGGCGATGGCGCGCCAGCCGCTTCGGCCGTGGCCTTCTCGTCGCCGGGCAGACGATATTCCGGCCCTTCCCATGGCATGAGGAAATCGAAGGTCCGGAAGTCCTGGGGCAGCGAGACGGGCTCATAAACCACCCGCTTCTCGGCTTCCGAGTAGCGCAGCTCGACATGCCCTGTGAGCGGGAAGTCCTTGCGGAACGGATAGCCCTCAAAGCCATAGTCGGTCAGGATGCGGCGAAGGTCGGGATTACCGACGAACGGAACGCCGTACATGTCGAACACTTCGCGTTCGAGCCAGCCGGCGACGGGCCATAGCCCCGTGACGCTCGGTACCGGCGAGGCCTCGTCGGTCACGACCTTGACCTTGATGCGGCGGTTTTTGGTGAGCGACAGAAGGCAATAGTTCACGTCGAAGCGCTCCGCGCGCTCGGGATAGTCGACGCCGGCGATTTCCATCAGCTGCTGATATTCCAGGCCGGGCGTGTCGCGCAGCGCCCGGCAGACCTCGACGATGCTCTCCCGACGCACGGTCAGCATGATTTCGCCGACATGTTCCGCCGCATCTAGCAGCGCGTCGCCGAGCGCCTTCCTTGCGGCGTCGATCACGCCTTCGTCCGAAGCCATCTTCGGAACATGGGTTGCGAGCTGGACGGGCATCAGCGCTCGATCGTCCCTTCGCGGCGGATCTTCCGCTGGAGCTGCAGGATCCCGTAGAGCAGCGCCTCTGCGGTCGGCGGGCAACCCGGCACGTAGATGTCGACCGGCACGATACGATCGCAGCCGCGCACGACGCTATAGCTGTAGTGGTAATAGCCGCCGCCGTTGGCGCAGCTGCCCATCGAGATGACGTAGCGCGGTTCGCTCATCTGGTCATAAACGCGGCGAAGGGCCGGGGCCATCTTGTTGCAGAGCGTGCCCGCGACGATCATCACGTCCGACTGGCGCGGAGACGCGCGCGGCGCAGCGCCGAAGCGCTCCAAGTCGTAGCGGGGCATGTTCACGTGGATCATCTCGACCGCGCAGCAGGCGAGACCGAAGGTCATCCACCACAGGGAACCGGTACGAGCCCAGGTGAACAGATCCTCGGCGGTCGTGACCATGAAGCCCTTTTCGTCGAGGTTCCGGCGGAGCTCCTCGAGATGCTTCTTGTCGATGTCGCCGGGAACCAGCCCTGCGAGACGAGCAAGCTCATTCTCATTGGGCATCGGGTCTTCGTCGGGGCGGAGCATCACTCCCATTCGAGCGCTCCCTTCTTCCAGGCGTAAGCGAGGCCGAGACCAAGCTCGACGAGGAAGATGATCATTGCGATCCAGCCGGTCCACTTGGTGAAGTCGAGGCTGACTGCCCACGGGAACAAGAACGCGGCCTCAAGGTCGAAGACGATGAACAGGATCGCGACGAGGTAGAAGCGAACGTCGAATTCGGCGCGCGCATCCTCGAAGGCGGGGAAGCCGCACTCATATTCGCTAAGCTTGGCCGGATCCGGCTTGTGAGACCCCGTCAGTCGCGACACGATCATGGGCAGCACGACGAACGCCGTAGAGAGCCCCAACGCGATGATGAGGAACAGCAGGATCGGCAGGTAGCCGGCGGCGACACTTGCCAAGGGAGAACTCCAAAACTCGAATTTGGCGGCGCTTTAGGACAGCGAGTTGCAGGTCGCAACCACTTGACACACTATCTCAAGGCACCTGCGATCAGCTTGTGAAGGCGTGAGTGAATTTCGCCATTGGCGGCGATATATTCGCCACGCTTGAACATCTGGTCCGACCCTCGGTAGTCACTGACGAAACCGCCGGCTTCGCGGACCAGCAAGGTGCCGGCGGCGGTGTCCCACAGATCGAGATCGTCTTCCCAGAAGGCGTCCATGCGTCCGGCGGCGACCCAGGCTAAGTCTAGAGCGGCAGACCCGAAGCGCCGGATTCCGGCGACATTCGGAGCGACGTTCGAATAGATCTTCGCCCACTGCGGAATGTCACCGCGGCCCAGGAACGGGATTCCCGTGCCGATAACGCAATCGGCAAGGTCGCGGCGCGCAGAGACACGCAGGCGGGCGTCGTGAAGCCAGGCACCACGGCCCTTCTCGGCCCAGAAGCCCTCGTCCGTTAGCGGCTGGTAGACGAGACCCTGCGTGATCTCGCTGCCGCCACCCGGCTTCCGCTCCTCGACCGCAATCGAGATCGAGAAATGCGGGATGCCGTGGAGGAAGTTGGTCGTCCCGTCGAGTGGGTCGACGATCCAGCGCGGCTTGTCGGGATTGCCCTCGATCTCCCCGCCTTCTTCGAGCAGCATGCCCCAGTCGGGGCGCGCGTTGCGGAGTTCCTCGACGATGGTCTGCTCGGCGCGCTTGTCCGCCATCGAGACGAAGTCGGCTGGCCCCTTGCGGCTGACCTGCAGCTGCTCGACCTCGCCGAAGTCGCGGCGAAGCCTCGGCGCCGCCTTGCGGGCGGCGCGGGTCATGACGGTGATCAGGCCGGAGTGCGAAACCATGACTCAGTCCGCGCGGCGGACATATTCCCGGTTGTAGACGTCGACGACGATCTTCGTGCCGGCCGTGATGTGCGGCGGAACGAGGACCTTCACACCGTTGTCCAGCACAGCAGGCTTGTAGCTCGAAGAAGCCGTCTGGCCCTTCACCACGGCGTCGGCCTCGACGATCGTCGCTTCGACCTGGTCGGGAAGCTGAACGCTGATCGGGCGCTCGTTGTAGAGCTCCATCACCACGTCCATCCCGTCCTGGAGGAAGTCGCCGGCTTCACCGAGCAAGTCGGCAGGAAGGCTGATCTGCTCGTAATTGTCCTTGTCCATGAAGGTCAGCATGTCGCCATCGTGAAACAGGAACTGGAAGTCCTTGGTGTCGAGGCGGACGCGCTCGACGGTCTCGGCTGAGCGGAAGCGGACATTGGTCTTGCGGCCGTCGATGAGGTTCTTCATCTCGACCTGCATGTAGGCGCCGCCCTTGCCCGGCTGCGTGTGCTGGATTTTCACGGCGCGCCAGATGCCGCCCTCATATTCGATGATGTTGCCGGGACGGATGTCCACGCCGCTGATCTTCATGATCGCCTACCTGCTAAGACTGATGAAAGAGCCGCCGTGGAGCGATCCACGGATTGGCGGGCGCCTTAGCCGCTGCCCCCTTTTCCGGCAAGCAGTGGATAGGGATTGATCGGCGTCCCCTGCCACCAGCGTTCACCCTGGCCCATCGAATTGATGGCAAAGTGGAGGTGCGGGCCTTCGGCGCTCGCGTCGCCGGTATGGCCGACGCGGGCGATCACCTGCCCACGCTTGACCTGCTGCCCTTCGTGCAGACCGGGAGCGTAGGCCGAGAGGTGGGCATAATAGTAGATCCACTTCTGATCCGGCGAGCGAACGTAGACCGTCATCCCGCCGCGGACGCTGTTGAACAGCTTCTCCACGGTGCCGTCCGCCGCGGAGATCACCGGTGTCCCTTCATTGGCCATGATGTCGATTGCGTCGTGGCGGCGCCCAGCGCCGCGCGCCGCATCATACGTGTCGGTGAGCTGATTGGCCTTGATACCGGTTACGGGGATCGCGAGGCCGGACGGAGAAACCGCCACCTGCTCTGCTACGACGACAGGTTCGGACTTGTCCGGCTTGACCGTCACGAGGTTACCGCTGCGCGCGACCGAAGCCGGCCGAGACGGCACCAAATTGTAGAACCATATCCAGAAAGCGCTGACCACGACCGCCGTGAAAACGGCCGTGAACAATGCGGTAGTGGCAGTCCTCAGCTTCGCCCTCCCTGTTCGAAGATCGCGGGGAAGCCGGGCTTCATCATGATCCGCGCCAAGCGCATCACGTCCCAATTGGTAAGCCTCAGACAGCCATGGCTTTCGGTGTGACCGATGGTCGACGGCTCAGGCGTCCCGTGGAATCCGTAATGCTCCTTCGACAGGTCGAGCCATGCGACGCCAACCGGTCCGTTCGGTCCCGGCGCCAGCATATGCTCCTGCGAAGTGTCCTTGGCGTCCCAGAACAGGTCCGGCTGGTAGTGGAACTTCGGCAGGAAATCGAAGGCGAGCACCTTCCACCGGCCGATCGGCAGAGGATCATGCTCCGACCCCATGGTGACCGGGAATTGGGCCACGAGACGCGCACTGCCGAGGTCCACGTTGCCCTCCTCCGGATCGCCTTCCGGGACCGGCCCGTCATAGACCTGAAGCACGCCCTCCTTCTTCTTTACGACGACGAACGTGCCTTTCGGCTGCTGCCCATCGACGTTGAGGAGGTTCATCAGATAACCGCCCTTGTCAGGCGAGCCGCTGTAGTCGCGAGACTTCGGCGCCACGTTCGGCAGGCGCAGCGTCTGGCCGAGACCGATCCTCTTGTCGGGACCGTTGAGTGCCACCACGGCGGCCGGACTAGTGTGATAACGCTCAGCGACCTTTTCGAGCATGTTGCGGTAGCCGAGGAAGGGGATTTTGTACTGCTTGTCGGGATCCTTCGGCAGCGGATAGACATAGGTGCTCTTCACGTCGTCCGGCCCGAGCTTCACGTAGGCCGTCGACGGCTTGTTGTTCTGTAGCAATGCCTGCTTGGTCGGGCCGTCGAGCTTGCCCGTCACTTGCAGCCCATTCGCCTTCTGAAAGCCGCTCAACGCCTGAGTGAGCGATGTGCCCTTTTTCCCATCGATGGTGCCCGGCGAGAAGCCGGCAGCATCGAGCAAGACCTGGGCATGGAAGATCTGCCCGTCGATCGGCGATCCGGGCGTGCCCGGTGCGACCCAGTTGCTGGTCTTTGTCGCAGGCTTTGACGGCTGCTGAGCGACGGCCGCCGCAGCCGCGGCGCCCAAGGCCATGGAAGCAAGAAGGAAACGCAACGCAACTCTCCGACGGAATCAATGGTTCGGCGTTGCAACGATGCAGGCTCCAAACGTTTCCCAGATTCACGTCGGCTGCTCAGGCTGGGTGTACAAGCATTGGCGCGGGATCCTCTATCCGGAGGGACTGCCGCAGCGCCTTTGGTTCCAGCGCTATGCGGAGGAATTCGACACCGTCGAGATCAACGCCAGCTTCTATCGAGTGCCGCTCGAAACCACGTTCGACGGGTGGAGGGAGAAGGCGCCGGCTGGCTTTCGCTACGCGGTTAAGGTCAACCGCTTCATCACCCACCTCAAGAAACTGGTTGGCGTCGCAGAGGAGGTGGATCGCTTCATCGGCCTGGCGCGTCGGCTGGGTGGCTCGCTCGGGCCCCTGCTCTACCAGCTCCCTCCCAGCCTCCACAAAGATCTGCCGCGTCTAGACGCCTTCCTCGCACGGCTGCCGAAGGATCTCGAGCATGTCGTCGAGTTTCGGCACAGGAGTTGGTACGACGAGGAGACTCTCGCCTTGCTCAATCGGCACGCCGTCGGCTTCGTCGCTCATGACCTGCGAGGATTGATCTCTCCGCGCTGGGCCAGTGGCCGCACTGCCTACATCCGCTTCCACGGTTCGGGCGGACGATATTCCGGCCGCTATACCGACGAGGCGCTGATCGAATGGGCCGACTGGTGCCTAGAGCAGTCGCGGCAGGGCCGAAGTGTCTGGTGTTACTTCAACAACGACATCCACGGCCACGCCATCGACGACGCGCGAACACTCAAATCGATGGTCAGGCAGATGAGCCGCTGAGCACGCTCTCAAACGCCTTCACGGCGGCGACTGGATCGTCTTTCCCCCACACCGCCTGACAGACTGCAAGGAAGTCCGCCCCTGCATCGACCAGCGGCAAAGCGTTATCTGGCGTAATTCCGCCGATGGCGACGCAAGGAATCTCGAACAGGGTGGACCACCAGGCGAGGATCGACGGCTCCGGACGGTAATCTGACGGCTTGGTCGTGGTCGGGTAGAAAGCGCCGAACGCGACATAGTCTGCGCCCTGCTCACCCGCCTCCATCGCAAGGTGGCGGCTGTCGTGGCAGGTCTTGCCTATTTGAGCATTGGGGCCAAGCAGCGCTCTTGCCTCTCGAATATCCCCGTCCTGCTGGCCCAGATGCACGCCGTCCGCTCCGAGCCGCTTCGCCAGCTTCATGCTGTCGTTGACGATGAACGCGACCTCCGCATCCGAGCAGATACGCTGCAGCGGCTCGGCGAGCCGCGCCAGCTCATGCTCCTCGACATCCTTCACGCGGAGCTGGAAGGCAGCTGCAATGCCTGGTTCCAGGGCAGCCCGGAGCCGGTCCGGGAACACGCCGCCGACTTCCTGCGGGCTGATCAGGTAAAGCTTCGCAGGCTCCGTCCGCTTCTGCGGCGGAAAATCGATCGGGTCGAACTCAGCTTCGTCCAATGTCAGGCGGGAACCTTCTGGGTGGAGGCCTCGTAGATTTCGTCGATCGCGCTTCCGAGCGTCTGATCGAATTCCTGCTCGCTCTGCTGTGAACGCAGGTCGGACAGAAGCGCGCGGCTGAAGCTCGCGATCATGCCCGGATTCTTCGCTAGCTCGCGGCAGGCCTCTTCACGAGAGAAGCCGCCTGAGAGCGCCACCACGCGCAGAACCTTCGGATGATCGACCAACGGCTGGAACTTGCCTGCCTCGGCCGGGATCGACAGCTTGAGCATCACCTGCTGGCCGTCGGTAATCTCGTCCAGTTCTTCGAGAATCGCGGAGAGCAGGAGACCGTCGCTCTGCGCACGATCGGTGCTCTTGATGTTCACTTCGGGCTCGATGATCGGCATCATTCCGTGGGCAAGCACCTGCTTCGCAACCTGGAATTGCTGGGCGACCAGCACGGCAATCCCCGCTTCGTTGGCGGCATTGATGACCGATCGCTCCTTGGTTCCGAAGACGCCCAGCGACTTGGCGCGCTCTAGCAGCTCGTCGAGTTCCGGCATCGGCTTCATCATCTGAACGCCGTTCTCTTCGGCTTCCAAACCCTTGTCGATCTTCACAAAGGGCACGACGCCGCGGTCCACGAGCGCTTGTGGCGTCGGCTTTCCAGCTACCGTCCCGTCCATCGTCCGCTCGAACAGGATCGCCCCGAGCACCTTGCCGCAACCGAAGCAAGGCGACGTGATGATCCGCTCCCGCATCTTGTGGATGAGGCCGAACATCTCCTCATCGTTCGACCAGGCGCCTTCCTCCACGCCGTAACCGGCGAGCGCCTTGGGCGTCGATCCGCCCGACTGGTCGAGCGCCGCAATAAAGCCGTCACCCTGTTGGATCTTCGCGGTCATCTCTGCCTGGTTCATGGTCACCCCTGTTGTTCCAACGCCGCGACGCCTGGAAGCGTGCGGCCTTCCATCCATTCGAGAAATGCTCCGCCTGCGGTCGAGACGAAGGTGAAATCCTGCGCCACGCCTGCATGGTTGAGCGCGGCGACGGTATCGCCGCCGCCCGCGACCGAGATCAGCGACCCTTCCTTCGTCAGCGCGGCTGCGGTTTTCGCGAGCGCGACTGTGGCTGCATCGAAGGGCGGCGTTTCGAAGGCACCGAGCGGTCCGTTCCAGACCAGGGTGCGGCAGGTCTTGAGCGCATCGGCGAGGGCCTCAACGGCAGCAGGACCGACGTCGAGGATCATCTCGTCCGCCTGGACCTCGTGGACGTTGCAGGTGCGCATGCTCGGCGGATTGGGCGCGAACTCTTTGGCGACCACCACGTCGTAAGGAAGGTGGATCGTGCAGCCGGCTTCTTCGGCGCGATCGAAGATCGCATTGGCTTCCCCCGTCAGCTCGTGCTCGCACAGCGACTTGCCGACGTTGACGCCGCGGGCGGCGAGGAAGGTGTTGGCCATCCCTCCGCCGATGATCAGGTGGTCGACCTTGCCGACAAGATGACCGAGCACGGCGAGCTTGGTTGAAACCTTGGCACCACCGACGACGGCCGCGACGGGCCGCTCAGGATTGCCGAGTGCACGCTCGAGCGCCTTGAGCTCGGCCTCCGTCGCTCGGCCCGCGAAGCTCGGCAGATAGTGCGTGATCCCTTCCGTCGACGCATGGGCGCGGTGCGAAACGGAGAAGCCATCGTTGACATAATAGTCGCCGAGCGCGGCCATTCCCTTAGCGAGGTCAGGATCGTTCTTCTCTTCGCCGAGGTGAAAGCGCGTGTTCTCCAGGATGCCGATGTTCCCAGGCAGCATCGTCGCGATGGCGCGCTCCGCTTCAGGTCCCTGGCAATCCTCGATGAAGCGTACCGACCTACCGGAAAGCCGGTGGACCGGCAGCACGAGCTGGGCCGTCGACATATCCGGCCTCTTCTCACCTTTCGGACGACCGAAGTGCGACAGCAGCAGCACGATGGCTCCCCGATCGCTCAGCTCCAGGACCGTCGGGAGCATCGCCCGGAGGCGCGTGTCATCGGTGACCCTCGCCCCGTCCATGGGAACATTGAGATCGACGCGGACCAGCACCTTCTTGCCGGTCAGGTCCTCAGGCAGGTCGTCGAGGGTCTTGAACTTGCTCATTGAGAACGAATCTTCACCAATCTTCGCAGTGACGAGCCATTCTGCGCTGATCCGGATCCCGAATGCCCGTTCCCCGGATTCAGCATAGACGAGGCTCCGAACTGTAGGACAGTCTTAGCCCAGCTTCGCCATAGCGCAGGCGGTGTCGACCATTCGGTTCGAGAAACCCCATTCATTGTCGTACCAGCTGACGACCCGGACGAGCTTGCCTTCCAGCACCGCCGTCTCGAGGCTGTCGACCGTCGAGCTTGCCGGCGTGTGCATGAGGTCGATCGAGACGACCGGCTCATCGGTATAGTCGAGAATGCCCCTGAGACGCGGCGTCTCCGAAGCAGCTTTCAAGATTTGGTTGACCTCTTCGCGCGTGGTGTCGCGCTTCGGCTGAAAGGTGAGATCGACCAAGCTGACGTCCGGCACCGGAACGCGGATCGCCGATCCGTCGAGCTTACCCTTCAGCTCCGGAAGCACCTCACCGACCGCGCGCGCAGCACCCGTCGTCGTCGGAATCATCGACATGGCCGCAGCACGGGCGCGGCGCAGATCGGAGTGGATCTGATCGAGGATCTTCTGATCGTTGGTGTAAGCGTGAACCGTCGTCATCAGTCCACGCTCGATGCCCAGCGCGTCGTTCAGCACCTTGGCGACCGGAGCGAGGCAGTTGGTCGTGCAGGACGCGTTGGAGATGATCGTCATGTCGGCGGTCAGCTTGTCGTCGTTGACGCCGTAGACGACGGTGAGATCGACACCCTTTGCCGGGGCAGAGATCAGGACGCGCTTGGCGCCTGCGTCTATGTGCTTCTGAGCGCTCGCGCGGTCGGTGAAGAAGCCGGTGCACTCAAGCACCAGCTCGACGGCCTGCTCGCCATGCGGGAGGTTGGCCGGATCTTTCTCAGCAGTGACGCGGATGCGCTTGCCGTCGACGACGATGTCGTTGCCGTCGGCCTTCACGTCGCCTGGGAACTTTCCATGGACGCTGTCATGCTTGAACAGCCAGGCATTCGCCTTCGCGTCGGCGAGGTCGTTGACCGAAACCAGGTCCAGCCCGCAGTCCGGCCGCTCGAGGATCGCGCGAGCGACGAGACGGCCGATGCGGCCGAAACCGTTGATTGCAACTTTGGTCATTGAATGCCTCTTTGCTTCATGAAGTCGGTGATGCGGGTGGCGACCTTGTCTGGCGTCAGGCCGAAATAGTCGTAGGCGTCGGGCGCCGGGGCTGAGACGCCGAAACGGTCGATGCCAATGCGAAGCCCATGAAGGCCGGTGTAGCGCTCCCAGCCGAACGTGGTGCCTGCCTCGATCGAGACGCGCAGGATCTCGCGATTGCTGACGTCCGGCAGGATGTCTTCGCGATATTCAGACGGCTGCGCATCGAAGCGCTCGGTGCAGGGCATGGACACCACGTCGGTGCCGATCCCTTGCGCTTCAAGCTTCTCAGCGGCGTCGAGCGCGATTTCGACCTCTGATCCGGTGGCCATGATTATCACCTTGCGCGCATTGCCGGCCGCCTTGAGGCGGTAAGCGCCGCGGGCGGAGAGGTTCCCGGTCCATGCGCCTGTGCGGACCGGGCGCAGGTTCTGGCGGGTAAGCGCCAGGATGCTCGGGTCCTCGCTGGTCAGCGCCAGCGCCCAGCATTCGGCCGTCTCGACTGCATCGGCAGGTCGGAAGACGTCGAGCTGCGGCATGGCTCGAAGGCTCTGCAGATGCTCGATCGGCTGGTGCGTCGGTCCGTCCTCGCCGAGGCCGATGGAATCGTGCGTCATCACGTAGATGACCTGCGCTTCCTGCAGCGCTGAGAGGCGGATCGCCGGACGCGCATAGTCGGTAAAGACGAGGAAGGTACCGCCGTATGGGATCACGCCGCCGTGCAGCGCGAGGCCGTTCATCGCGGCGGCCATGCCGAACTCGCGAATGCCGTAATAGACGTAACGGCCCGCATAATTCTCCGCCGTCAGCGGCTCGATATTCTTGGTCTTCGTGTTGTTGGAGCCGGTCAGGTCGGCCGAGCCACCAATGGTCGCCGGGATGGCAGCGTTGATTGCCTCCAATGCCATTTCCGACGCCTTGCGCGTTGCGACCGGCTTCAGATCCGCGAGGAGCTTGTCGACGTAAGGCTTGAGCCAGGCGTCGCTGACCTTGCCGTTGATGCGTGCGAGGAAGTCATCCTTGCGGCCGCTCTGTTCCAGGCGGTCCTTCCACTGCGCGTGATCGACTGCGCCCCGCTTGCCCGCGCTGCGCCAGGCGTTGAGCACGTCGTCAGGGACGGTGAATTCCTGTGGTTCGAGTCCAAGCTCGGCGCGTGCCGCTTCGACTTCATCCTTGCCGAGCGCTGCGCCGTGGGTCGCGGCAGTGCCCTGCTTGTTCGGAGCGCCGTAGCCGATGATGGTCCGGCAGCGGATCAGGCTCGGGCGCGGATCAGCAATGGCTTCCTCGATCGCGCGACTGACATCGGCACCGTCGAGACCGTCGCATTCGGTCGTGTGCCACTGCGCGGCCTGATGGCGCGCCACGACGTCCTCGTTGCGCGAGAGGTCGGTCGAGCCGTCGATGGTGATGCTGTTGTCGTCCCAAAGAACGATCAGCCGTCCGAGCCTCAGATTGCCCGCGAGCCCGATCGCCTCATGGTTCACGCCTTCCATCAGGTCGCCGTCCCCGGCGATCACGAAAGTGCGGTGATCGACCAGGTCGTTGCCGTAGATGGCGTTGAGGTGGCGCTCGGCGATGGCCATGCCCACTGACATGGCGACGCCCTGACCTAGCGGCCCAGTTGTTACCTCTACGCCCGCGAGTTCGAAATTCTCCGGGTGGCCTGCCGTTGGGCTCCCAAGCTGACGGAAGCGCTTGATGTCGTCCATCGTTGGCCGCTCGTAGCCCGCGAGATATAGCAAGGCGTAGATCAGCATCGAGCCGTGCCCGGCCGACAGGATGAAGCGGTCACGGTCGGGCCAGTGCGGATCGGCCGCATCGAACTTCAGGTGACGGGTGAAGAGAGCCGTGGCGGCATCCGCCATGCCCATCGGCATTCCAGGATGGCCGCTGTTCGCAGCCTCCACAGCGTCCATCGCGAGAGCGCGGATGGCATTGGCGAGGCGGCGGTCGTTAGGCTGCATAGGCTCCGCTTATGGGGTTCGGTCCGGGAGTCCGGACGATGCTGCCGCCCCATTAGCTGCCCTGCCCGTGGCGTCAAATCGCCGCTTCCGTACTTGCTCGAAATTGCCAACTTGCGTAGCGAAGAGCGGATGGAGGACGAGGTCCTTTTTTCAGCACTCGATCGCGCCGAAGCTGCGTTGCAGCGGATTGAGCGCGCGCTTGCCCAGCGCCAGCCCGCCGCTGGGCGGGACGAACAGCTGCGCGCGCGTGTTCGCGAAGTCGTGGAAGAGCTCGACGAGCTGATCCGCGAGGCTGCCGCCTGATGTCGGCGCTCGTGGACATCAACATCGCCGGCCGCAGCTACCAGGTAGCCTGCCGCGAGGGTGAGGAAGACCAGCTCCGCACCGCTGCGCGTCTCGTCGACGGCAAGGCTCGCGAGGCTCTGGCGGGGCTGGGCACATTGTCGGAAGCTCGCCAGTTCCTCTTTGCCTCGCTGCTCCTGGCTGATCAGCTGATTGACAAGCCCGATCGCGAGGGCGAACCTCAGGCGATAGTTCCTTCGGGGCCGGATCCACGCCTCGTCAGCCGCGCCGAAACGCTCGCAGCTCGCCTCGAATCGCTCGCGGACGCACTTGAGGGCGAGGCCGCGAATCCCTAAGTTCGAACGCGACGGGAACTGCCCGGTGCGAGCCTTCGGAAAATCCCTGAGGCGATTCAATCCACCTGGGAGCTGACCCTGCTCTGGACCCTGGTTTGGAGCAATCGGCGCCCACCTGACGTTTTGGCGTCAGAGGATTTTAGGGCAAACGGCCACGGTGGTCCCGTCACCTCCCTTCCCGCCCGGGCCCCGAACGGGGCCTGAGATGCCGCCGCTATCCAAGGAATCGCTCCGGCGAGCCGCGCTGGATGCGCGGAAAGCCTATGTGCGAACGCTTAGCGACGCGGAGCGCACGTTGCTCGAACAGCGACTCGCCCAGCATCTCACCTCGATCTGCGCAGGTGCGGCCGTCGTGGGCGGCTACGCGCCGCTCGGGTCCGAGATCAGCCCCGCTGCCGCAATGGAGGAAGTCCGCGCCGTCGGCCGAATCGTGGCCTTTCCCGCCTTCGACAATCCGGCAAAGCCGTTCAAATTCCGCGCCGGCGATCCTCTCCAGCCTGGGCCGTTCGGGATCATGCAACCCAAGCGAAGCGCGCCGGTCGTCGAACCTGACCTGGTCCTCGTTCCGCTAATTGCGATCGACAGCCGCGGTACACGGCTGGGCCGCGGCAAGGGACATTACGACCGCGCGTTGGTTCGACTGAAAACCATGCGGGTGAAACTGATCGGCGTTGGCTGGTCGCTTCAGCTCCTCGCCGACACGATCCCAACAGACGAATGGGACGTGCCTCTTGATGGCTTCGCCTCGCCTGACGGGCTGACGATGTTCGCTGGATAACAACCATTTGTTCACTTCCCGAAGGCAAAATCGCGCCGACGAGGAAGATCTCACATGGCTGAAGCAGCAAAACGTGCCGAGTTGAAACCGGAGCGCAGACGCGCTGGGCGTGCAGCGCTTAGCCTCACCGCCACGATGCGCGAGGGCAGCCGGAGCAAGGTCCAGGTTCGGATTATCGACATTTCGACCGGCGGTTGCCGGATCGAATGCTCTTCGGCGGTGCCGGTGGACGCCAATGTCTGGCTGACCATCCCCGGCCTCGAAAACCAATATTGCCGAATCGTCTGGCACTGCCAGGAGTTCGTCGGCATCGAATTTGAAAAGCCGCTAGCGCAGGCCGTCTTCGATCGCCTTCTGGCGGATCAGGGACATCTGCCTGAAAAGGCGATTTCGGAGCTCCGCGACATCGCGAACCGCGCTCACTGGCTCGCGACCAATGCTGAGATCGACGACATTCACATTCTCGCGGAGCTTTCCCGCAAATGTGCCGTCGATGCGGTCGTCGAGGGCTTCCGCCTCAGCGAGTCGAAGCGCCCGACCAAATAAGTCGGAAGTTTAGGTTTGAGGTCTCCGCCTCTGCGAGGCGAAGCCCTATTTCCTTACGCCGCTTTGGCTGTTCCGTTGAGGATCGGACCGATGCCGCCGGCTTCCTCGATGCGCTGCACCAGCGAACCGCGCGGCAGGTCCTGATCGATCGCCCAGGCAAGCACAGCTTCGAGCTGGGCGATCGTCGCGTCGTCGCACATGTCCTGGAAGGCGAGCTTCACGACCGGACGCATGGGCGCACGGAGCTGAATCTTGAGGCCGGCGCCTTCGACCAGCCGTAGATATTCTTCGGGGCTCTCTTCTGCCTCGAGTGCGAAATCGTAGGCGGCGCTGAGCCCTTCATAGAGAGCTGCGTTCGCGCGCAGCTTCGCCAGGCGGGCCTCGTCGGCCATCGCCCGTACTTCGGTGAGTTTGCTCTGCAAGGTTCCCTCCGACGCTGAACTGGATTTGCGCGGCTCTTCCCTAGCCGCCACTTCGAGATGATCTTCAGGTTGCAGCACGAGCTCTTCGGGCTCCTCTGCAACCACGTCTTCTTCTTCAAAGATTGGCTCCGCCGCTTCCTCAGCGACCGGCTCCAGAATCTCTTCAACCGGCTCAGCCACCTCTTCAGCTGCCGGCTCTTCCACGATTTCTTCGACTTCCCGCTTCGCCTTGGGAGCCGCGGGCATCACGGGTTCAACCTTTACGGGCGCCGATCCATAGAAGCCCGTCGCTGCTGCAAGGGTCTTGAAGGAGAAGCCAGCCGCCTTCTTTGGTGCGGGCGCTGGTTCGTCTTCGACCGGCGCGACATCCACCACTTCGTCGACGACCTCCTGCGGCTCTTCTTCAGCGAAATCCTCGACGGGCTCCCGCCGCTCATCGACAATGTCTTCAACCACATCCTCTTCGACCGGTTCTTCGAGTTCCAGCGCCTCGTCCTCAGGCTCACCTGCCTCGTCAGTAAGGGCTTCCTCAAGCGCAACGACTTCGTCGGGCTCTTCGAGCTCCGCAGGTCCATCGGCCGCTTCTTCCGGCTCAGAGGCCTCTTCAACGACCGCAACCTCTTCGGCTTCAGCTTCAGGTTCTTCGGGGTCAGCCTTCTTCTGCTTCTTGGTCCCCTCGCCCGTTTCGGTCTCGAAGGTCACATAGCCGTAGACATAGTCGACCCAGGCGCCCGCGGCGCTCAGCGGCAGCAACGTAACCCAGCAGCGGGTCGTCGTTCCGTTGGCTGAGAATTCGTCCTCGAAAGCGAGGAAGTTACGCGAAATGGCGACGATCGAGAGCTTGCGCGCAATGCTCGACAAGAGCGACGGACGAGCCGCCTGCGAGATCCTGTCGACGGCGTCGCCGTCCTTCAGCTTCTCGCCGACATGACGGACTTCCGCGTCTTCACCGCCTCCGATCAGCTCCAGCAAGACCGAATGCGGTGCGGCGTCGGAGATTTCCAGCGGATCAAGATCGCGCAGCGGCGGCAATTCGCGATTGCCGCGAATCGACAACCAGTAAGCGAGGACCGCCTCGTGCTTGCCGAGCTCAGCGGGCTCTATCGCCTTGAATACGTCCAACAGCGCGTCTGCTGCCGGTTGTCCGGCTGCTTCCATGCTTGAACCGGGCGCACCCATTCCCTGCCTCCGCTCCTCGTATGCGAAGGCCCTTTGTGCGCTGCTCCCTCTTAGAAAAGGTTAAAGCGGATGAAGTTTTCTTCGCCCACCTAGATGTGGGGGAGCTGGAAAAAATCGCTGACCCCCACGAGCAGGAACTGCATTCCGATGCAGATGAGCAAGAAGCCGAATATCCGCGTCATCGCGTCGATACCCGAAGGCCCCAAAGCCCGGGCCATCCACGCGGCCGCTCTCAACACCATAAACGCGAACAATACGGTTATCGCCAGGCCAAGGATCACGCCCGCGTAGACGACCAGATATTGCTCCGGATGCTTGCTCCAGATCTGCGACGCGGCGGTGATCACGACCGACATCGACCCCGGTCCCGCCAAGCTTGGCATGGCAAGCGGGGTGAAAGCGATTTCATGATCCCTCGGCTGACCTGGACCGGGGTCTGTCGTCATCATTGAGCCGCCCGGGAAAAGCATGCGAAAGCCGATCACTGAGATGATCAAACCACCGGCAATCCGCAGGCCAGGAATCGAAATTCCGAAGAAGTCGATGATCGCGACGCCAAGGAGCAGCGACAAGACCAGGATGGCGAAGGCGTAGATACAAGCCATCAGGGCGTCCCGATGGCGTCGCCGCTCACTGAAGCCGGCGGTCAGCGATATGAAGAGTGGGGCAGTGCTGAACGGGTTCATGATCGGCAAGAGCGTGCCGATGGTCAGCACAGCCGCTTCGCCGAATATACCGATGGGACCTCTCCCGCGGCATTGAACCCAGGCTCGGCGTGCCGGGCACAGGGATGATCCTCAATCGGGATTACCCTGAGCCAAAGAAAGCGAAGATTTGTGGTGCTACCAGTCCTGGCCAGTCCTATACGTCATGCCGATGGCGTGGAGCTTGCGCTCCTCCTGGCCGATCAATTCCGACAGTACGATCTTCCGGCGCTGGTTGGTCTCTGACGCGATCATCGAACGATAGAGTTCGAGCGTCCTGCGAACTTCGAGCTCGTCCATCACTGCCCCCTGTGAACACACGATCCGACAGGCAAAGCCTCTGCCTCGGGAGGTTGACCCGGAATCAGGTATTTCCCTGATATTGTGCCACGCTGGGATCGCCTGAGTGCGCTTCAGTCACGTTAGCTGTCTTCGTGGACCGAGCGCATGTGGGCTCGCGTGAGTTCGGCCCCGCGTTTGGCAGTGGCTACGGCCGCGCGAAGACGAGAGGACGCCGGCTCGTCACCAGCGTGCAGTTCAAGGAGCTTTGAGAGCCGATCCGCCAGTTCCTCGAACTGGGCCTCGACAATCCTCAATTGATCCAACTCGGCGGTCACTCGGTTACTCGCTCGTTACGCTAAACGGCTGAAAGGAACGCCATAATTGCGGCTAGTCGCCAAGAGCGAAGGTTGGCGCAGGCGTGTGTGCATGTCCCGGATCGGGAATTTTTCAGCCCGACTCGACAGGCAAACAGCCGTCGCTAGGGTGCCGCCATGCTCAAACATGCCTCCGCGCTGCTCGCGCTAGTTGCCGCCCCTGCCCTCGCCCAATCCCTGACTGCGCAAGAAACAGCCAAGATCGACAAGATCGTAGCGGATGCCCTTGCCGCAGACTCGGTGCCGTCCGCGCAGGTTGCGGTCGTTCGCGACGGGAAGATCGTCCTGTCAAAGGGCTACGGGAAGGCAAGTGATCGGCTGCCGGCAACCGCGAACCTGCCTTATCAGATCGCGTCCAACTCGAAGCAGTTTACGGCTATGGCGCTGCTGCTCCTCGAGGACGAGGGCAAGCTGAGCCTCGACGATCACGTCTCGAAATATTTGCCGGGCATCACGGATGGCGACCAGATCACGCTGCGCCAGCTGCTGTCGCATACGTCGGGACTGCAGGACTTCTGGCCGCAGGATTACAGCTTCGAGGCCATGTCGCATCCGACGAACCCGCAGGGCATCGTCGACCGCTGGGCGAAGAAGCCGCTCGACTTCAAGCCCGGGGACCAGTGGCAATATTCGAACACGGGCTACGTTGTTGCCGGCATGATCGCGGAAAAGGTCAGCGGCGAACCGCTGATGACCTACCTCAACCGCAAGATCTTCAAGCCGCTCGGGATGACGAGCGTGAAGAACCAGGACGACACTTACACGCCGGCCTATCCGACGGGGTACGGTCGCTATGCGCTGGGTCCGGTTCGCGCCGTAACGCCGCCGGCACGCGGTTGGCTCTACGCCGCTGGCGAGCTGTCAATGACCGCCGAAGATCTCGCGAAATGGGACATCGCGCGCATCAACCGGTCGCTTGTGCCGGCCGACGACTGGCAGGCGCAGGAAACGTCGGTGAAGCTCAACGACGGCAAGGACAGCAATTACGGCCTGGGCGTCTTCATCAGGCCTGGACCGCCGCGCGCGATCACCCATGGCGGCGAGGCCGTCGGCTTCCTGTCGGCGAACAATGTCTATCCTGATCAGAAGGCCGCGGTCGTCGTCCTGACGAACAGCTGGTCGGGCGGCGCCTACAACCGCATCGCTCGTGAGATCGCGAAGGTCATCCTGCCGGCAGCCCCGCAGGACGCTGTGCAGATCGCCCAGGCAACGCGGGCCAGGAACGTGTTCGACCAGCTTCGCCACGGGCAGCTCGACCGGTCACAACTGACTGCCAATGCCAATTACTATTTCACGCCGCAGGCGATCGCCGATTACGCATCGAGCATCGGGCAGTTCGGCGAGCCGACGTCGTTCGAGCCCGACGGCAAGCCGGTTCTGCGCGGCGGATACGTGATCCAGAGCTATACGATTAAATATCCGAACAAGACGCTGGACCTCTCGACATTCTATGAGCCGGGAGCCAACGGGCGCATCGAACAGTTCCTGGTGACGCCCGGAGACTAAGCGCCTCATGACCGACTTTGCATCGCTTCTCGTCGCCGACCGCGGCCAGAAGGCGCGGCCGATCCATCTTGTCGACAAGGAGAGTTTCGCGGCCTGGGTGAAGCGCCGGCCCGCCGAGGATCGGGCGCTGCTCGAAGCACATCGCTTCGATGGGAAGAGCGACGGAGCATTCGCGATCCTTCCCCGCGGCGGCGATTTCGAGGTCGTCGGCGCGGTGAAGAAGGCGGGCTCGTTGTCAGCGTGGTGCCTGGCGAAGCTCGCAACGAGCCTGCCCGAAGGCACTTACAAGCTTGTCGAAAATGAACCGGGCAAGGCGGCGTTGGGCTGGCTGCTCGCGCAACACCGCTTCGATGACTACCGTTCGAAGAGGCCTGAGACGGAGCGCGGCGATCGCACCCTCGTCACTGGCGATGCGGCGCGAATCGATGAAGCCGTTCGTCTGGCGGAAGCGACTGCCCTCGTACGCGACCTCGTCAACACGCCGGCCGCCGATCTCGGTCCCGCCGAGCTTGAGGAAGCCGCTCGCGAGGCCGCGAGCACCGGTGGCGTTCAGCTGCGAGTGATCAGTGGAGACGAACTAGCCGATGGCTACCCGCTGATCGCAGCCGTAGGCGGCGCCGCGTCACCCGAGCGCGCACCGCGCCTGATCGAACTGGAATGGGGAAAGCCCGACGATCCGCGCGTGGCAATCATCGGCAAGGGCGTGTGCTTCGACAGTGGCGGTCTCGATTTGAAACCTGCCAGCGGCATGCGTCTAATGAAAAAGGACATGGGCGGTGCGGCCCACGCGCTCGCCCTCGCCCGGCTGATCATGGCCGAGCGGTTGCCGGTCCGCCTCCACCTCCTCATCCCAGCCGTCGAGAATGCCGTCTCCAGCACCGCCTATCGTCCAGGAGACGTGGTGAAGTCCCGCAAGGGGACATTCGTCGAGGTCGACAATACCGATGCCGAGGGGCGCCTAATCCTGGCCGATGCACTGACCAGGGCCGTCGAAGGTAAGCCTGAATTGATCGTCGATTTTGCGACGTTGACAGGTGCAGCTCGCGTTGCGCTCGGCCCGGACCTGCCGGCCTTCTTCGCCAACTCCGACGATCTCGCGGCCAGCGTCGAGCGGCTCTCGCGCGATGTAGAAGATCCGATCTGGCGCATGCCGTTATGGACGCCGTACGAAGAGATGCTGAAGAGCGACATCGCGGATTTCGCCAATGCATCGAACACGCCGATGGCGGGCTGCATCACCGCAGCCTTGTTCCTGAAGAAGTTCGTGCCTGACGAAATAAGTTGGGCGCATTTCGATACTTACGCGTGGCGCGATGCGGCAAAACCGGGACGTCCCAAAGGTGGCGATGCACTCGGCCTGCGGGCGGTTTTTGCGACGCTCGCAGATCGTTACTTACAGGCGTGAAAAGTTAATTGCCGGAGAAATACGGAATTTTCGAGTAATCGCGCTGCAACATTTCGCGTCCTTACCGGTTTACTCCCGCACTACGCTTAACGCGACGGAGTGTATCAATGAGCGAGGTTTCGCTGACCGGTTGGATGAAGGCTCTCATCGCCTATGTCCGTTCGGGCGAACCAGATCTCACCAATCGTCAGATGGCACTGCTGATGCTCGTCTATCTGACGCCGGGTCCGCATACGGTCCGGGGGTTGGCGCGGGTCCTTGGAGTTTCGAAGCCAGTTGTCACTCGTGCCTTGAATACGCTTGGGGCACTCGGCTATCTCCGCCGTGAGAGGGATCAGGACGACCGGCGTAACGTATTCGTCGTCCGCACGAACAGCGGGGCAGAATTTCTTGAAGGGTTCAAACGCAACCTCCGCGAGGGCGACAACGGCTCCGCGGCACACCGGCCAATTATCGGACAGGCACCCGCCTACGCCCACCAGCGCTGACGAGTTCGCACTCGCCGGCCCATCGGTCGCGCCCGACCCGGAATACAACGCCTACCGCAAGGACCTTGCCGACGTCGCGCTCGCCGGGCGAGTGATCGCTTCGCATTACGCCGAACCGGTCGACCGGGAGATCGCGAGCTCCACGCCGCTTCGCGCGACGCCATCGGAGGATGGCGAAGTGATCCGCGAACTGGCGGCGGGCACGCATTTCGCGATGCTGGACGATAGTCTTGGCTGGGCCTGGGGCTACGCCGGGGACGATCGCCGCGTCGGGTACGTTCACCTATCGGCGGTCGACGGCGCCTGACCTAACTCAGAAGCGAGCGGGTCCAAATCAACTGGTAGATGCTCGTCCCAACGAGAAGCGCGAGTACGCCGGCAACCGCCCAGTCACGCCGTGGCTTTCGCGGCCGGCGCTGCGGGAACAGCAGCCACCCCGACAAGGCGCAGAGAATCAGCGTTCCAATCGCACTGTTGCGAACGAACTGAGCGACGACCGTTCGCACATGCTCAGTGCCGTCGGCGACGGATGGTCCATGCGGGCTCATCAACAGCGCGACGCTCCAGGCGATCACTGCCGCGAAGAGCAAGACCGAACCCATGAACATCCGGGCGCGACCGATCCCGCGGTTGCTCACATCTGCCCCCGCTGGCGGCGGATGGCGAACCACTTCGCGACGTTCGCATTATGCTCCGCCAGCGTGTCCGCGAACACGTGCCCGCCCGTGCCATCCGCGACGAAATAAAGCGCCTTCGTTTGGGCAGGGTGCAGCACGGCTTCGATGCTCGCCTTGCCGGGATTCGCGATCGGCCCATCCGGAAGGCCGGCCCTGCGATATGTATTGTAGCCGTTGTCGGCATTGAGTTCGGACCGCAGGATGCGCCGGCCCAAAGGTTTACCCTTCGTCACGGGGTAGATTACGGTCGGGTCGGCATCGAGTTTCATGCCGATGCGGAGACGGTTGCAATAAACTCCGGCGATCATCGGACGCTCGGACGCTTTGCCGGTCTCTTTCTCGACGATCGACGCCAGCACGATCGCCTGCTCCTTCATCGCGATCGGGCAATCGGTGCTACGATTCGGCCAGAGCTGATCAACTGTGCGCGTCATCGCGTTCTCCATACGGGCGACGATCGCTGCGCGGCTCTCTCCGCGCTGGTAGCCGTAGCTGTCGGGCAGGACCGAGCCTTCCGCGATCGCAGGCGAAGTACCGGTCAGATAGGGAACAGCGGCCAGCTTCTCCTGAACGAGGATGGAGGGCATGCCCTCGGTCACGGTGATCAGCCGCTGGACGGGCTTGCCGTGCTGGAGCAGGTCCAGAACCGACGCCCCGCTCATGCCTTTGGGAATGCGGAACTCACCGGCCTGGATCGGATCGGGAGACCCCAAGATACGGGCCATGGCGTAGAAGGTTCGGGCGCTGCCCGGGATCGCGCCTTGCTTGGCGAGCTGGCGAGAAACCATACCTAGCGTCGTCCCCTCCTTGACGACGACGTCGTGCGGACCGGGCTTCGGACCGGGCGCCCACCACAGGAAGTAGATGACCAGCAGCCCCGCGACGAGAAGCGCGGCGGCGGCGACGAAGATCCGCCTCACACGGCCTTCATGATCAGGCTGGCGTTCGTTCCGCCGAATCCGAAGCTGTTGTTCAACACTGCCTTGACCGGCCGTTCCTTCGCCTTGTGCGGAACGAGGTCGACGCCCTCACAGCTTTCGCTCGGATTATCGAGGTTGAGCGTGGGCGGGACGATCTGATCGCGCAGTGCGAGGATGCAGAAGATGCTTTCCACAGCGCCCGCGCCGCCGAGCAAGTGGCCGATCGCCGACTTGGTCGAGCTCATCGAGACATTCGCGATGGCGTTGCCGAACAGGCGGCGAACGGCGCCAAGCTCGAGCTCATCACCGAGCGGCGTCGAGGTGCCGTGGGCGTTGATGTAATCGATGTCCGAAGGCTGCAGGCCCGACTTGCGCAGCGCCATCTCCATCGACCGGTAGCCACCCGAACCTTCCGGATGCGGCGCCGTCACGTGATAGGCGTCGCCCGACAGGCCGTAACCGACCACCTCGGCGTAGATCTTCGCGCCGCGTTTCTTCGCGTGCTCATATTCTTCGAGGACGACGACGCCGGAGCCTTCGCCCATGACGAAGCCATCGCGGTCCTTGTCGTACGGTCGGCTCGCCTTTTCGGGCTGATCGTTGAATTGGGTGCTGAGAGCGCGGGCCTGGGCAAAACCCGCAATGCCGATTGGGCAAATGGTCGCCTCAGCGCCGCCGGCAAGCATGATGTCGGCATCGTCCATCGCGATCATCCGCGCCGCGTCACCGATGGAGTGAGCGCCCGTGGAGCAGGCTGTAACGACCGCGTGGTTCGGGCCCATCAGGCCATGCTTGATCGACACCTGGCCCGAAATGAGGTTGATCAGCCGTCCGTGAACGAAGTGCGGGCTGACCCGGCCCGGCCCCTTTTCATGAAGCACGAGGCTCTCGCTCTCGATGCCCGGAAGGCCACCAATACCTGAGCCGATCGAAACGCCGGCGCGGAGGCGCGTCGCCTCGTCCATGTCGGTAAGACCCGCGTCTTCGATGGCCTGCCCCGCCGCATCGATGCCGTAGACGATGAAGGGATCGACCTGGCGCTGGATCTTGTGGTCCACGCGCTTGTTGGAGTCGAAGCCATATTCGTGATCGGCCGGTTTCACTTCGCAGGCGATGCGGCATTTCTGGTCGCTGGCATCGAAATGCGTGATCGGTCCGGCGCCGCTCTTCGCGGCAAGGATATTCTTCCAGCTCGTTTCGACGTCACCGCCGAGAGGGGTCACGAGACCCAGGCCAGTCACCACGACACGGCGCATGTTTTCCACTCCGTATTACCCTTCAAAAACAAACGGCCTCCCGATTGGGTTCGGGAAGCCGTTCGTGCCGCCTTTCGGCGTGATGGCGGCAGGTCAGCGGACCCGATTTAGCCCTTGTTCTGATCGATATAGGTGATCGCGTCGCTAACCGTAGTGATCTTCTCCGCGGCGTCGTCCGGAATCTCGACTCCGAACTCTTCCTCAAAGGCCATGACCAGCTCGACGATGTCGAGGCTGTCGGCGCCCAGATCGTCGATGAAGCTTGCATCCTCGGTCACCTTGTCCGGCTCGACGCCGAGATGTTCGACGACGATCTTCTTCACCCGATCGGCTGTCTCGCTCATGTGGGGCTTCCTCCGTTATCTAATTTTGCCTTGCCCTAGCGTTGGGCTTTGAACGCTGCAAGTGGCGCTCTGACCGGCCGAGCGCTAGTCCCAATTCCATGGAAGGCCGATTTCTCACGTCAGGCGAGATCGAACTCGCGCGTTCAGTGTTCGGCGATGCCATCGACTATTCCCGCGTGCAGCTGTTCAAAGGCAAGTGGTGGCCTTTCCATCCCCGCAATGCGGCCATGGCGCCCACGGGCAATATCTGGTTCCATCCCGAAGGCAGCGTCTTTTCGGAGGATTTCTCGAAGGAGCCGCTCGGCCGGCAGGGATTCTTCATCCACGAAATGACCCATGTTTGGCAGGCCCAGAGAAGCGGGCGCTTCTACCTGCCGCTGATGCGGCACCCGTTCTGCCGCTATTCCTACGAGCTGAGGCCGGGGAAGCCGTTCCTTCGCTATGGCCTTGAGCAACAGGCGGAAATCGTGACCCACGTCTTCCTTGCAGAGCACGGAGCGCGGCTGCCACAGGTGCCGCCGCGCAACATGCTGCCGTTCGCTTGAGGGGTTAGTCGGGCTTCTTCGCCACTCCGACCAGCGCGGGCCGTAGCAGCCGGTCCTTCATCATGTAGCCGGGCTGCATTTCCTCGATAACCGTGCCGGGCTCCTGATCGCTCGGGAGCTCCACCATCGCCTGATGCTTGTGCGGATCGAGCTTCTCGCCCTTCGCCTGGATGCGATTCACGCCGTGCCGGTTGAACACCGAATCCAGCTCACGCGACGTCGACTCGATGCCGGCGAGGAACTGGCTGGCGACCTTGTCCTGACGGAGCTCTTCGCTGACCGCAGCAAGCGCACGGTCGAGGTGATCCTTGATCGCCAGCATGTCGCGCGCGAAGTTCGCGGCCGCATAGCTGGTCGCCTGCTGCAGCTCGCTCTCAAGGCGGCGGCGCACGTTCTGCGTCTCGGCAGCCGCGTAGAGTGCCTTGCTCTTGGCTTCCTCAAGCTGCTTTTCCAGCTCGGCCACATGGTCGTGCTCGCGCAGCTCGGGCGCGCCTTCCGCGGTTTCGTTGCGGATTTCCTCGGCCTCGTCGTGAAGCTTCTCGTTCTCAATCATGCCATCAATCTCGTCAGTGCTTTCGCTGTGAAATCCACCATGGGGACCACCCGCGCATAGTTCAACCGCGTCGGGCCGATGACCCCCACAACGCCCACGACCTCCCCCTGGCTCCCGCGATATGGCGCGGCAATCACGGATGAGCCGGATAATGCGAACATCCGATTCTCGGAGCCGATGAAGATGCGGCAGCCCGGCGCGTCGCGAGCGCCCTCGAGAAGACGTGCGATTTCCTGCGCTTCTTCCAGCTCGTCGAGTAGCTTGCGGACGCGGTCGAGATCCTCGGCGGCATGTTCATCGATGAGGTTCGCCTGGCCACGCACGATCAGAACCGGACGGCGGGACTGATCCTGGCTCCACGCTGCCAGGCCTGACGCCACCAGCTCGGCTGCAGCAGCATCTATCGCTTCCTTGCGCTCTCGAATCTCGCTGCGGAGCCGCGTTTCCGCTTCGGCCAGCGTGAGACCGGCGAGACGTGCATTCACGAAGTTGCTCACCTCGATGAGCGCGCTGGGAGTCGTTCCGTCGTCGAGCGAGACGACTCGGTTCTCCACCGTGCCATCGGCTCCCACGAGGACGGCAAGTGCGCGGGTATGGTTGAGCGGTACGAAGCTGAGCTGACGGAGACGCAGCTCCTGCTTCGGTGCAAGCACCACGCCTGCCGCCTGCGACAGGCCAGACAACGCCGCCGATGCAGCGGCCAGCGCATCCTCGATCGGCTGATCTCGAACGATCTGACGCTCGATTTCCCGCCGTTCACGAGGATCGGGCGCAGCGGCCTGCATGATTCCATCGACGAAGAGCCGGAGCCCGCTCTCCGTGGGAATGCGCCCTGCCGAGGTGTGCGGGTGCGTGAGGAGGCCCCGCTCCTCCAGTTCCTGCATCACACCGCGGATCGAGGCCGGGGACAGGCTAATGCTTCCGGCGAGCACCTTCGATCCGACCGGCTGCCCGCGTTCGAGATAGGCTTCGACCACGCGGCCGAAGATTTCCCGCATGCGGTCTGTCAGTTCGCCGATGGGCTGGGTCATGTGTTGCATCTAGGATTGGCGAGCAGTGCGGTCTAGGGACGCCGCAAACCCGTACCAAATGAGGAGTCTGCATGCGCCCGTCCGGACGCGCCCCCGATCAAATGCGCGAACTTCGTTTTGAGCCCGGCTTCACTCGCCACGCCGAGGGCTCCTGTCTTGTAAGCTTTGGCGACACGCGCGTGCTGTGCACCGCCAGCGTCGAAGAAAGGGTCCCACCCTTCCTCCGTGGCAAGGGTCAGGGCTGGGTTACCGCCGAATATGGGATGCTTCCGCGCGCCACGCACACTCGCGGAAACCGCGAGGCGGCGAAGGGCAAGCAGTCGGGACGCACGCAGGAAATCCAACGGTTGATCGGCCGCTCGCTCCGCGCTGTTGTCGATCTGCCCAAGCTCGGCGAGCGCCAGATCATCGTCGATTGCGACGTGATCCAGGCTGACGGCGGAACGCGCACAGCGTCTATCTCGGGTGGCTGGGTCGCACTTCGGATTGCGGTGAACAAGCTTCTCGCAAGCAAAGGCCTGGCGGAGGATCCAATCCGCACGCAGGTGGCTGCTGTCAGCTGCGGTATCCACAACGGCGCCGCAGTGCTCGACCTTGATTATGACGAGGATTCGACCGCTGGCAGCGACGGCAATTTCGTGCTGACCGCAGACGGAGCCATCGTCGAAGCGCAGCTCACCGCCGAAGGTGAGACTTTCGATGAGGAAGGACTGCTTCGCCTCCTTCGCCTGGCGCGCATTGGTTGCGACCAGATCTTCCAAGCGCAATTGAAAGCGGCAGCACTATGAGGCCGATCGGCGACAAGCTCGTCATTGCGACGCACAATCCCGGCAAGCTTCGCGAAATCGCGGCGCTGATGGAGCCGCTGGGGATTTCATGCGTCGGCGCGGAGGAACTTGGTCTGCCAGAGCCCGAGGAGATCGGGAATACGTTTGCCGACAATGCCGACCTGAAAGCGCGCGAAGCCGCGGACCTTTCCGGCCTCCCTGCCCTCGCCGACGATAGTGGTCTGTGCGTCGATGCGCTGCATGGGCGCCCCGGCATTTTCTCCGCTCGCTGGGCGGAAGACGAGCAGGGCAACCGCGACTGGATGCGCGCCATGGAAAAGGTGTGGCGCGAGACCGAAGCAACGGAGCCGGACGCTGCTCCGGCGGCGCACTTCATCTGCTCACTTGCGATCGCCTGGCCCAATGACGGCCAGGCCGAGACGTTCGACGGGCGCGTGGACGGAACGCTCGTCTGGCCGCCACGGGGCGATCGCGGATTCGGCTACGATCCGATGTTCGTGCCAGTCGGATACGAGCAGACTTTCGGTGAGCTCGATCCGGAGCTGAAGCACTCGATCAGCCACCGCGCCGACGCATTCCGCAAGCTCGTGCAGGCCCTCAACGAATGACAAGCGAGCCGCTGGCGCTCTACGTCCACTGGCCGTTCTGCGTCAGCAAGTGCCCATATTGCGACTTCAACAGCCATGTCCGCGCCGGCATCGATCAGGAAGCTTGGCGCGATGCGTTGCTGACGGACCTAGCCCATGAGGCGCAGCTTTTGCCGGGCCGTCAGCTGACCTCGATCTTCTTCGGCGGCGGAACTCCCTCGCTGATGAAGCCCTCCACGGTGGCGGCGCTGATACAGGCTGCACAGGGTTACTGGCCCGCCTCTGACAAGATCGAGATCACGCTGGAAGCCAACCCCAATTCGGTTGAGGCAGCGCGCTTCGCCGACCTTGCTTCGGCCGGAGTGAATCGGCTGTCACTCGGACTGCAGAGTTTCGACGATCAAGCCCTGCGTTTCCTCGGCCGCGCTCACTCGGCTGTCGAAGGGTGGCGGGCGCTTGAGATCGCTCAGAAAAACTTCAGGCGGGTGAGCTTCGACCTGATTTACGCGCTGCCCAGCGACACCGAAGATCGCTGGTCGGCAACGCTCGCCCAGGCGCTAAGCCTCGGCACCACGCATCTGTCGCTTTACCAACTGACGATCGAGCCTGGAACGCGCTTTGCGTCGATGGTCGCGAAGCATGATTTCGAGCCGCTCGATCCCGATGTCGCCGCAACCCTCTACGAGCTAACGGACGCCATGACGTCAAGCGCCGGCATGCCCGCCTACGAAATCAGCAATTATGCGCGGCGGGGCCATGAGAGTCGGCACAATCTGACCTACTGGCGCTACGGGGATTATGCCGGCGTCGGCCCGGGAGCGCATGGACGCCGACTTGGGATGCGCACGGTGCGGCACCGCAAGCCCGAGAACTTCTTGTCCGCTCTCCGTCGCAACGGTCACGGGATCGTCGAGGAAGTGCCGCTCACGTCGGTCGAGTCGGCCGACGAGGCTCTGGTGATGGGACTGAGGTTGTCAGAAGGCATTGATGCCGATGCCGTGGCCCGCCGGTTCGGGTTCGACACCATCGTGGACTGGAAAAAGGTCGACCGACTGGTCGCCTCAGGCCACCTCCGGAAAGAGGGCGGCAAGATTGCGCCGACGCCCGAAGGGCGCCTCCTGCTCGATCACATCCTCGGCGAAATCGCCGCTACTTCGGCTGCACCGCAGGAGTCGGCGGCGGCGTAGGCGACGCATCGGCTGCCTTGGGCGCACTCGCTTCCTGCTTCTTCGGAGCAGGGTCCGAAGCGTTCACATATTTGTAGCGCTCCGTCGCACTGTCCATCATCTCGCTGACCATGGAGGCGGCGTCGTCATCTGACGCCTTCTTGGACATCTTGTTCGACATGTCGAACTTGACGACGGCCCCTTTCAGTGAGCTCAGCTGACTGCTGCACGCGTTGCGGACATACGCCTCATAGGCATCCGCCGTGACCTTTTCGCTTGCAGCTTTGGTGGATGTTTCCTTCACGCAGGCCCTGAATGCCTCACGCGGTGCATTGATCGATGCTTGAAGCGCCGTCAGAACGATCGATGACGTAGCCAACAATATGATCATCGAACCTCTCCCCAGATTCTCGATGAATGACAGGATGATGACTCTTTTTGAGGTGGGTGGGAAGCGAATAATGGCGTCTCAAAATGGATGATCCTCTGCCGCCCGGCCTTCACATTGTTGCTACTCCCATCGGCAATCTCGGCGACCTGTCGCCTCGGGCGGCCGACACGCTTCGGCGCGCCGACCGGATCCTCGCGGAAGACACCCGCGTGACGGCGAAACTGCTCGCTCATGCCGGCGCGAAGACGCCAATGCTGCGCTACGACGATCACACCGAGGAGGTTCAGCGCGAGCGCATCGTCGCGAAGCTTGGCGAGGAGGCCGTCGCACTAGTCAGCGATGCAGGAACGCCGCTGATTTCCGATCCCGGCTACAAGCTGGTGCGCGCGGCGCGTGCCGCTGGATACGCGGTTCACACAATACCCGGACCTTCGGCAGCCATCGCGGCGCTGACGCTGGCTGGGCTGCCGACTGATCGATTCCTGTTCCTCGGCTTCCTTCCAGCCAAGGCCAAAGCGAGAGCCGACGCCATCGCGGAGATGGCGCCCGTTCGCGCGACGCTCGTGCTTTACGAGAGCGGACCGAGGCTCGGTGACACGCTTGCGGCGCTCGCAGAGGGTCTGGGCAATCGCGATGCCGCGGTCGCGCGTGAGTTGACCAAGCTCCACGAGGAGTGCGTGACGGGCACTCTGCCTGATCTCGCGACGCGCTACGCCGATGCTCCGCCCAAGGGCGAGATCGTCGTAGTTGTCGGACCCCCGCCCCAAGCTGAAGCGGCGAGCGACCATGATCTGGATGCTGCACTCGAGGAAGCTCTCACGCGGCTGAGCCCCTCGCGGGCTGCCGCAGAGGTTGCGGGACTGCTGAGTGTGCCGCGCAAACGGGCGTACGCCCGCGCACTCGAACTCACCAAGTGAAGCGGCAGGAGGCGGAAAAGCGCGGCCGCGGGGCCGAGACACTCGCCTGCTGGTGTTTGCGCCTGCGAGGGTGGCGAATTCTCGCACGACGCGCCCGGGTTCCGGGGGGAGAAGTCGATATTGTTGCGCGACGAGGACGGACTGTGGCCTTCGTCGAAGTGAAGGCGCGTGCGACCGAAGATGCCGCGGCCTTTTCGCTTGATCACTATCGTCTTCGCCGCGTGGCCGTTGCGGCCGAGCGCCTTGCACCGCGCTTCATGAGGACCGGCGACGATGTCCGTATAGACGCGATGTTCGTCGTTCCGGGCCGCTGGCCCCGTCACCTCACCAACGTGTGGCAAGGGTGACAAAGCAGCGGTGAAACTTTAGCGCTCCCGCTCATGTCACTGCGCGTTGCCTTTCAGATGGACCCGCTGGAGCAGATCAACATCTCCGGCGATTCAACTTTCGCGCTGATGCTCAAGGCGCAGGACCTCGGCTACAAACTCTACCACTACCTAGCCGAGGATCTGACCTACGAACGAGAGCGGCTCTATGCCGGCGCGCACGAAGTCAGCGTGCGGGCGGTTGCAGGCGATCATTTCAAGGAAGGCGAGTTCGTGATCCTCGACCTCGGCTCCGATATCGACGTCGTGATGATGCGCCAGGATCCGCCGTTCGACCTTGGCTATATTACAGCCACGCACCTTCTCGAGCGGATCCAGCGCGAGACGCTGGTGGTGAACGACCCTGCGTCAGTGCGGAATGCACCCGAGAAGCTCTGGGTGCTGGACTTCGCGCAATTCATGCCGCCGACGGTCCTGACGAGGTCCATCGGCGTTGCGCGAAAGTTCCTGGCCGAGCAGGGCGATATCGTGATCAAGCCGCTGCACGGGTTCGCCGGCGGTTCGGTGTTCCGGATCGGCCGCGACGGCCAGAACCTTGCTTCGTTGATGGAACTGTTCAACCGAACCTACCGTGAGCCGCACGTGCTCCAGGCCTTCGTCCCGGAGATTGTCGAGGGCGACAAGCGCATCGTCCTCGTCGATGGCGAAGTTGCGGGAGCGGTCAATCGCGTGCCGGGCCAAGGCGAGATCAGGTCGAATCTCGCTGTCGGGGGCACTGCTGCAAAGACCGAGCTGACTCAGGGCGAACAAGAAATCTGCGCGACCCTTGGTCCGAAGCTAAAGGAGCGCGGGCTGCTCTTTGTCGGCATCGACGTCATCGGCGGCCGCTGGCTCACGGAGATCAATGTCACGTCGCCTACGGGGATCGTCGCCATCGACAAGTTCAACGGGAGCGACACGCCAGGCCTGATCTGGAAAGCGATCGAGCGGCGCGTGGCCGCGCTGCGCTGAACGAACTGCAGCCGTTTCTGAGGTAAAATCCGTTCGAAGTCGGGGCCTTAGCTCATCGCTCGATGTCACCGTTATGGTTGTTTAGTGCCTGATTTACCTGTCGAATCCTAACCCGACTGAGCCGCGGTGCTGGCCGGTTTCCCCACTAACCGGCGTGCCGCGGCGCCTTGGTTCAGGTCTGGCTTGAGGCCTCTGCTCAGGCCCGGGGGTGGGCGTGGCGATACACGTCCAAAAGGTGCGCCGCGTCCACCGCCGTATAGATTTGCGTCGACGAGAGGCTCGCATGTCCGAGCAACTCCTGAAGCGAACGCAAGTCGGCTCCGCGCGCGAGCAAATGCGTCGCGAAGCTGTGCCGCAAAGCATGCGGTGTAAGGCTTTCCGGAAGTCCCAGACGCCGTCGGGCTGCGGCGACGGAGCGGCGGACGAGATCTGGATTGAGTGGCCCTCCCCTCGCTCCGACGAACAGCGGCGCATCGCCGCTGATCGGATAAGGGCACTCGCGCACATAGACCTCGATAGCCTCACGAGCGGCCTGCACGATGGGCACCACTCGCGTTTTCGACCTCTTGCCCGTGACTCGCATTGTCGCTCCGATGGGCAAAGCTCGCCCAGTCAGGGACAATGCCTCTGCAACGCGCAGGCCGGCGCCATAGAGCAGCAGCAAGATCGCAAGGTCGCGCGCGCCGATCCAGGGCTGGTTCGCAGCTTCCGCCGCGTCGGCTGCCAATTCCAGTGCATCGGCCGGCGACGCGGGTCGCGGCAAGGTGCGCGGACGTTTGGGCGCGCGTGTACGCGGGATCTGAGCATGCTGGCCGGCCTGGGCAGCAGCATATTTGAGGAAAGCGCGTACCCCCGACAGTTCTCGCGCTGCCGATGAGGCGCCGAGATTTTCGGCACGTCGCTGTGCGAGGAAAGCGCGCAAATCGGCTGGAGCGAGGCCGAGCAGGTCGGAGGGACGGATCTCCTCAGCTCGATATCGACCGAGGAAATCGATGAATCGATGAGCCGTCGCCACATAAGCGCGAACCGTGTGCGCCGAACGGCGCCGATCGTGTTGAAGGTGACTCGCCCAGCGCGCGGCGAGTTCGCGCGCAACGTGTGAGGTCAGATGTCCTGCGGGTTCGTCAGCCACTTGCGGATCATAGCCGCAAGACTGCGCCCGAGGAACATCAGCAATTCAGAGCCATGACGCGCGTCCAGGCTCAGCGCCTGACGTTGCCCTAGAGCGAGTAGACCCACCGGAAGCGGCGGATCGCAATCGATGCGAATGAGCGCTTCGGCGCGGATGAGCTCGCAGGCCGGCCCAAACAAGGGATGCCCCCGCTCGACCGTCCGCATTTCGACGCCGTCGACCTGGCCGATTGCACGCCGCAGGATCACCGGTTCGACGCGCTGCACCCCGCCCCCGTCCGCGCGGAAGCCCTGGTCCCCGACGATCAGCGAAAGGGCAACGGAATCGATGCCAAGGATCAGCGGCCATTCCTGCGTGACCACATGAAAAAGCCCATCGATGCCGTCTGCCTCGATCGCGGCCAGGACGGCCGCATGGATGGAAGTGACCGCACCCGAATGGCCACGCGCGAACGCGATAAGATCCTGGTTCGCTTCTTCGGCTGCACCCAGGCGCTCACGCAAATGGGCAACTGCCCGCTCTTCGAAGGGAATTACCGTCGCCATCGCGGATGAGGATACGCCCGCATCGGTTAATTTCCTATGGCGGTAGGAAGGCTAATGGGTAAGCTGACCGGAATGGTAACGGAGATCACTGCCCAATGAGTCCAATCCTCGTTGCTCTTGCGGCCGCGCAGTTCGGTGCACCGGTGCCCTTAAACGCCCAGGACTGGGTGCATTATGACGACGTCCCCGTGAGTACACTACCAGTCGACAGGCAATTCCAGGTCGGCTTTCGCGTGACCGTCAGTCCCGGCGGCAAGCCCACGGCCTGCCGCGTGGAATTGAAGAGCGAATTTGGTTGGCTTGATTCATTGTCTTGCTCGCTCGTGATGAGGCGAGCGCGATTCACCCCAGCTCACGGTGCCGATGGCTCGTCGATGTACGGGGTCTACGAAAGCAACATGACATGGTGGGTGGGAAGCAAGCAGGAACCGCCGCCATCACGTCTGTTCGCCGGAGATCTGGCGTTCGTCGTCAATGGTTTGCCCGTGGGCGCCAAGTCACCGACAGACGTAGCAGTCATGTTTGCGGTAAGCGAGCAAGGTGAGGCGTCGTCCTGCACCGCTGAAAAGCGGGGGACAGAAGCGCCAGCTGAGTTAGTTCGAATTGCCTGCGAACGCGTTTTGGAAGAGCTGAAGATCTCGCCAGCCAAGAATCAGGCGGGTACCCCTGTCCCCTCCGTGCAAGATGCAGTGGTGCAGTTCTCCACCAACTAGTCCGCACAAACGAAGAGCGGCGGCACCTTTCGGTACCGCCGCTCCGTAAGCTTAACCCAGAAAACTGGGCTAGAACTTAGAGGTGGCCAGCAACGTTGTTGAACGTGTTGTTCAGCGAGTTGCCGATGCCCTGCATCGCGCCAATGGCCGCAACGGCGATAAGAGCCGCAATCAGGCCGTACTCGATGGCGGTGGCGCCCTTCTCGTTCTTAATCAGCTTCAGAAACTTGCTCATGGTCTACTCCTCGGTTCCAAGTGCAGCGGCGTAAAGCCGCCGCGACCTGCAGTTCCACATCGCAGGATGGGCATATCTTTAGAGCCCGACCGGTTAGGAAAGAGTTACGACCGAGGGTTGCGCAAAGGTTAAGAGAAATTTTCTAAGCGATTGATATAAAATGGGTTTGGATTTTCGAAGCGCATCAATGATGCGCTCGATTATACGATTTTCTGGCCCGTTGCCTGCCAATCCTTAAGGAAACTGGCGATCCCGGCATCGGTCAGCGGGTGCTTGAAAAGCTGGTGAATGATCTTTGGCGGCGCAGTCATCACGTCTGCCCCGATCTTGGCAGCTTCTACCACGTGAACCGGGTGACGAACACTCGCGACCAGGATCTCCGTCGCGAAATCATAATTGTCATAGATCAGGCGGATATCAGCGATGAGCTGCATTCCGTCGAAGCCATTATCATCGTGACGTCCGACGAAGGGCGAGATGAAGGTCGCGCCGGCCTTTGCCGCCAGCAGCGCCTGAGCCGCCGAGAAGCACAGGGTCACGTTGACCATCGTACCGTCCGACGTGAGCGCTTTGCAGGTGCGCAGGCCAGCGGGCGTCAGCGGAACCTTGATCGCGATATTGTCGGCGATCTTACGGAGAACCTCCGCCTCGCGCATCATTCCCTCATGGTCTAGCGCGACGACCTCGGCCGACACCGGGCCGTCCACGACGCCGGCGATCTCGCGAACGACCTCGATGAAGTCGCGGCCAGACTTGTGGATCAGGCTGGGATTGGTCGTGACGCCGTCGAGCAAGCCTTCCTCAGCAAGCTCACGGATTTCGGCGATCTCGGCCGTGTCGGCGAAGAATTTCATGCGGTTTGCGTCCGTCTCTGCTTTGATGAATGTGGCCCCACTAGCCGCTGCGGCGGGCCACGTCATCCGATTCGAAAGGTAGCGAAATGAGCGAACATGTTCGGATCGAACGGCAAGGCGAAGTGCTGGCGATCACGCTGGCGCGGCCGGAACGGCGCAATGCCATCACGGTCGCCATGTATGCGGCGCTGGCGGAGGCGATCGAGGGCGCGGCTGGAGATCCAAGCGTTCGGGTGATTACCTTCCGCGGCGAAGGCCAGGACTTTGCGGCGGGCAACGATCTCGCGGATTTCATGGCTGCGCTGCCGCGCGACACTTCCGACATTCCCGTTTGGCGGCTGCTCCGAGCTCTCGCTACCTGTGAGATCCCGCTTGTCGCAGCGGTGCAGGGCAATTGCGTCGGGATCGGCACGACCATGCTGTTACATTGCGACCTTGTCGTTGCGGAAGACGGCACGCGTTTTTCGTTACCCTTCGTCGATCTTGCCTTGGTGCCTGAAGCTGCAAGTACCCTGCTCCTGCCGCGTCTCGCAGGGCGGAGGCGCGCAGCAAAATATCTGCTGTTGTGCGAGCCGTTCGACGTCGACGAAGCGCTGGAGATCGGCCTGATCAGTCACCGCGCGGCTGCGGGCGAGCTGGACAGCGTCTATCGCGAAATCCTCGACGGCCTGCTCGCCAAGCCGCCGGCCGCGCTTGCGGCGACGCAGCGCCTTCTGCGAACGGACACCAGCCCGAAAATCCTAGAACGAATGAAGCTGGAGGGGGAAGTCTTCGCCGAGCGCCTTACCTCTGCCGAAGCGAAAGAGGCGTTCACCGCATTCTTCGAAAAGCGAAAGCCGAACTTTCGCTGATCAGTTAGCCGCGATCCAAACTCGCTTGGACCGGCTCACCGAGACGTTTGGCCCCGGAACGAACAGGAGGTTCGTCGGCTGCCGGTAGGTAACGGTCAAATCGTAATATTGGCTGCTTCCCGTACCCCCAGGAACCACGCTGGGCGGGTCGAACGTGCCGGGGCCAATTCCGTAGACGCTCGCATTGATCTTGGCCTTAACATCGTCGACGGACGGGGTGGTGCACCCGGTACTGCTCGGATTGAGGCACAAGGTCGAGTATCGCGCGCCCTCGCCGAGCGCCTGCTGGATGCCAGCCACCGCGCGAAAGACCTGGGCGAGCTGGATGAAGATCCAGATCATGATGATGATGATCGGAAGAGCGAACGCCATCTCGATGACGGCGGCGCCCTTTTCATCGCGGCGGAGGCGACGACGCAGGATCATCTGGTCCTCATGCCCGCAGTGGCGGAGATGTGGTACGTGCCGTCCGAGGTATTGAACCCGAAGAAATGGATCGGGAACATCGGCGTGAACTTGTTCGTGACCGAAACCTGCAAGTAGCCCGCCGCTGTCTGGCCGGTGTCACAGGCAAAGTCATCGTACGTCGCGGCGTCGGTCGACGTCTGCGGCGTCATGTTGCCCGAACCGTCAGTGCACTCGAGCCGCCAGGTCACCGTGATGTCGCTGAGCGCGACCGGTGTAGGGTTACAGGTCACCCCGTCCGCCTGCACTCCGTTCACCTGGCATTGTGTTTCGTATTTCAGTGTATCTTCGACGGTCTTGTCCTGGGTCGTCTGCATGATCTTTTCGACGGCGCGCTGAGTCCCTTGCTCAAGCGCAAGCTTGCGGTTGTACGCATTGCTCATGTCGATCACGCCGATCGTCAGTAGCGCAAAGACCGGAGCGATGAGCGCGAGCTCGATCACCGCGGCGCCGCGGTGATCAGCCAGGATTTTGCCGGAGCGAAGCATTAGCCCACCAACCTGACGATCTTAACTGGTTCATCGCCGTCCATGCCGAAGGCGGCGCACTCAGAAAGATTCTTGAACTTGTTGGACGTCTTGCTGTTGCCGCTGAAGTTCAAGCGGCGGGCGATGAACCGCGTGCAAATCGCGCTCGACGTTCCGGTGCCGTTATACTCCAGTTCCTGGCTCGGAAAGTAGATCGAACCCTGGATGATCGACCCGGAATTGCCGTTGATCTTGTTGCACTGGTTGCAATCTTGCGCACGTCTGTCCTGATAAAGAACGATACCCGCGAATTTCCCGTCAGCCGGCGACGTCATATTGATGTTTGCGCTCGCATTGACCTTGATGTTGCCGATCGGGCTCGCCGAGTCCTTATTGGTCAGGACGATGGTGCACATGTCGCAGCTCAGATTGCCCTGAACGTTAAGGTCGCCACCGTTGATGTAGTAGGTCCGCGGGTGTCCCGCAGTTCCGCTGGGCAGAACCAAGGTCGTGTTGGAGCCGACGTAGATATTGGTGTAGCAATTCGCCGTGTTGCCGCTGGCGTCCTTGATATCGTCAACATGCCCATTGTCTGCGTCCGTCAGCGAACGCGGTTGATATGCGGTCGTCGTCTGCGCTTCCTGGTGTGTAACAGCGGGTTTATCGACGACCCAAACCTGGTGCTTACCCTTGTTCGTCCAGTGACCGACCTCCGGACTGTCAACAACCGTGACATAAGTTGTCGTCGTCGTCGAAGTCTGCGCACAGTTCATGTCGCTTGGGCTCGGGTCGACGTTGGCATAAGGGTCGGTCATGGATGGCGAGTAAGGCCGGTAAGCGCTCACATGGAAGTTGTCGGACTTCTGGATGCCGCCTACCCCGCCGATCGAATTCAGCGTGACAGTCGAGCTGCCTTTCGCGACCGACGTATTGGAACCGCTAGCATTGCTGAAACCGTCACAGTCCGGCGCTTCGATGTCGGCGTTGCCGGTGAAATTCAGGCCGATAAGGGCTTGGGTCTCCTGCGCCTGGAAGCAGGCGCTTCCGCCCACCGCGATCGACGCGGCGGTGGAAGTCGCAGTGATCGTTGGAGCTGCCGACATAAACAGAGAACTAAACGGAAGACGCTGCTGGATTTGCAGCACCACGCGAACGGTATTCGTCGTTCCGGCTACAGCTGGATAGTCGATAGCTGGAGAACCCGACTTCAGCGACATCCAGCTGTGGTTGTTGAGCGTCAGATCGTGCGCGACCGCCGCAGCGACCCCGCTCGTCGAACCGTCCGCATCCTCCCGAGTATAGACGCCTGCGATGGCGGCCGAGTCTGCCGCGCGCTGAAGCTGGCGCTTCCACAAGGTCCATTGAATCGTGTCGCTCGCGAGGCCCGCGGCGCCCACCACCATCGGCAATGCGGCGCCCATGATCAACAGAGCGTTGCCGCGATTGTTGTTCCACAGCTTCCTGAACCAGGAGATCATCGGTCAGTCCCCAGACAAACTTCTCGTTGTGCTGCTGTAGCGTCATCACGGTGAGCGAACTGTTGCGGAGAATGGTTAATAAATTTCAACCGTAACGATCTAACGAACGCTCCTTGCAAGGGCCTGTGTTGCACCTATAATACACTCCAAACCTCTTGCGCGGCGTCCGGCTGCCGTTCACGGTCCGCCGGCACCCGCGCCAGAGGCACGGAAAGGATAGAGAATGGCCACCGAACCGGCACCGGAAACGCAGACTTCGACGAAGCTGAAGCTTGATCCACCCGAGGTGCTGAACCCGATCGCGCCCGCAGAGGCGGCAGGTCTCGTTCCACTGAAGGCTGACGAGACCAGCGAACTGGACAAGCGCGTATCCCAATTCGTCGACGAGCTTGCGAAGCTGGATTCGAACAGTCCGGAATTCGGGAAGAAGGTGGATCAGCTGACTGCGATGGGCCGCAAGGAGATTTCCGAGGCCGCCGGCGCTTCCAATCGCTTCCTGGATCGGCCGGTCAAGGCGATCGACAAGGATACGGGCATCGGCGCCGACCTGACCGAGCTTCGTCGCACCGTCGAGGCGTTGGACCCGAAGGAAGCGACCAAGACCAAGAAGCTTCTCGGCATCATTCCGTTCGGCAACCGCGTCGATCGCTATTTCGACAAATATCGCAGCTCACAGACACACATCCAGAAGATCCTCGGCAGCCTCGCCAATGGCAAGGACGAGCTGCTCATGGATAACGCGGCGATCGACACCGAGCGCGCGAACCTGTGGAAGACGATGCACAAGCTCGAGCAGATGGTTCACATCTCCAAGAGCCTGGACAAGCAGCTCGAGGATAAGGCGAACGAGCTCGATGCCACCGAGCCCGCGAAGGCCAAAGCGATCCGCGAGACCGCCCTCTTCTATACACGCCAGCGCACGACCGACCTGCTGACTCAGATGGCGGTCACGGTGCAGGGCTATCTGGCGCTCGACCTGGTCAAGAAGAACAATGTCGAGCTGGTGAAGGGCGTCGACCGCGCTTCGACCACTACGGTCGCGGCGCTTCGCACTGCCGTAACGGTCGCCCAGGCCATGACGAACCAGAAGCTGGTGCTGGAGCAGATCGGTGCGCTCAACACGACCACCGCGGGCATGATCGATTCCACCGGTGAGATGCTGCGGACGCAGACGGGTGCGATCCATGAGCAAGCCGCGTCGTCGACCATCCCTCTGGAGACGCTGCAGCGCGCCTTCCAGAACATCTACGACACGATGGACCAGATCGATCAGTTCAAGCTTCAGGCGCTCGGCAATATGAAGCAGACGGTCGATACCCTCGGCAAGGAAGTCGAGAAGTCGAAGGGCTATATCGCTCGTGCCGAGGGCGTGAATCAGGGCAAGCTCGAAGGCTCTACCTCCCCTCTCACTCCCATTGAGGCACGGCCATAGCAGCGATGACCGACGCGACGGACAAGGTTGAACGGGCGATCGCCCGCTTCGAGCGGGTCACGCGGCAGATGGACGAGCGCGACGGCCCGGCCCGCGAGGCTGCACGGCGCGAACGGCAGCGTCTCAATGCCGATCTCGCGAGCCGGGTGAAGCGGGTCGGTATCGCAGTCCTCGCGATCAGCATCCTGACGATCGTCGTGGGTTTCATCGTCCCGATCGGGATGTTCGGCTTCCTTGCCGCCGTCGGCTTGGCGGTCGGCGTGGCAGCGTTGCTGGCGTTCTCTCCATCCCAGATGAAGAGCATCGCCGCGCCTTCGGCCGATCTGCCTAACGGCGAGATGGTGCAGCGGTTCGACTCCTACCTCTACCGCACACGGCGCGCCCTGCCCGCGCCCGCGCAGGCAGAGATCGACGCCATCAGCTCGGCCTTGCCCGGATTGCGCCAAACGCTGGAGCGGGTCGGAGCATTGGATCCCGACGCGCAGGACGCGCGGCGCTTGATGTCGCTCCACCTTCCCGGCCTCATCGACCGCTACACGCACGTTCCCTCTGCTTTTCGCAACGAGCGCGACGGCGAAGACAAAACCGTGGACGAACGCCTGGTTGAAGGCTTGGCGGCCGGACGCGTCGCTCTCGGAGAAATTTCGGAAAAGCTTGCCCGCGCGGACATGGCGGCGTTCGAAACGCAGGGCCGCTTCATTCAGTCTCGTTATGGCAGCGAAGGCCCGCAAAGCAGCCTACCGCCGCCTCTTCCGAAGAAGGACGAAAACGGGACGACCGTCGATAGCTGATTGATTTTGTTCGGCGTGCTATGCACGCAGACGGGCCGTTCTGGGGCAACGTCCAAAGGCTGACGTGCATGGCGACGCGTTTTTGGGGATCATTGCAGTGGCCAACGCTGGTGGCGCCGCGGATCCCCGAGCGCGTGCCACCGATGACCGGCGTCTCGGTGAAGATCTTCGAGGCCTTCTGGTTCATCTGCTTCGCGCTCGCCCTCGCGGGGCCGATTGCGGGCATCTGGTATCGCTTCACCACGCCGGCGGAAAACAGCGCGCTGATGCTCGGAAGCCGAGCCGGTTTGGTGCTTTCCCAGGACGATCTTACCTACGTCCGCTTCCCTGTAGGCAACGCTGCTACCGCTGCTGGAGTCCGCCCAGGCGACAAGATTGTCGCGATCGAGGGGCTGCCGATTTCCAAGACCGTTCCGCTCGACCCACGTAAAGCCACTGGTCCGGGTCACGCGACCGATACGGACTATGCGCTTTTCTCGCCGATCATTCAGGGCAGCGATCCGATCGATCTCAACCTGACCCTGCGCTCGGAAGCCGGTGAAACCCGGGCCTTCCAGGTACGTACGGGCGAGCAGCATATCGAGCAGGCTGCGGAGAGCACTCGCGGCATCAGCCCTGCCTTTCTCAAGATCGTCGACCTCTTCCACGTCCTGACCTACCCTTTCTTGCTGTTCGCTGCCTGGCTGCTCCACCGGCGCAAGCGCGACGATCTGGTCAGTTCGATCCTCTCGCTAGCCGTGCTTCTCACCGTCGGCTCGGAACAGCCATCCGCGACCTTCCTCAGCTACGTCGCGCACATTCCGGTCTCATTGCACCGGCACCTCTACGACCTCGGCAATATCTGCCTCCTAGCCGGCATCTTCCTGTTCCCGTTCGGGCAGCTCCGACCTCGTATCGTCGTGCCCTTCTTATGTCTGTTGCCAATCCTCTTCGTCCTGCGGGGCGACGTTTATCGAATGACCTTGGCCATCTTCATGGTCGCTGGCGTCATGACCTTATTGGTCCGGCTGCGGCGTACGCCGCCCAGCGCCGCCCGGCAGCAGATCAAGTGGGCCCTGTTCGGCTTCTCCGGCTATTCGATGTTTTTGTCCGTGTCTCTGGCCTGCGACATGGCGAAGCTCACGGTCGGATCATTCGGCTCGCAGCTGACCCTGGAAGTCCTGGCCGGGCTGATGTTCGGACTGGCCTTCCTCAGCCTGCAACTCGGCCTCCTGATCGCGCTGATGCGCTTCCGTCTCTACGACGCGGAGACGGTGATCAGCCGGTCCGCGAACGTGGCCCTGATCACGCTAGGCGTTGCAGCAGTCTTCGCCGCGACGGCCGATGCGCTGAAGCAGATCATCTATAACTATTATGGAAACTCCAACAGCGAAGGTCCGGTGATCTTCGCGGCTGCGCTTTCGACGGTCCTCGTGAACCCGATTCAAGAGCGAATTACGCGCTGGTCGGAAAAGCGCTTCCAGCACGCGCTGGTGATCATGCGCGACGAAATCCCGGATACGGTCCGAGACCTTCGTGAAACCGGCAACCTTGGCGAACTTATCGATGATGTGCTGTCGCGCGTGATGAAAGGCGTCGTGACGACGCACGTTGCGGCCCTGATCGACCAAGGCGTGTTTCGCACCCGTGGCATCACCAAGGACAAGGTCGAGGAATGGCGCGACAAGACACCCGATTGGGCCGCCCCCGACCATAAATTCTATCCTAAGGACAAGATGTTCCCGTTGCGCATTGCGTTACGCAGGAACGAAGGCGAAGAGCCGGTCGGCTTCCTGCTCGTCGGCCCCCGACCCGACGGATCACCGCCCAGCAAGGACGAGCAGAAAGCATTGCGCGAGGTCGCCGAGCCGATCGCCCGTGGTATCCGCAACGTCGTCCAGAGGGTCGCCTATGAGCGGCGCTTGGAATCGATGATCGAATCGAATGCGCGGCGACTCACTGAGCTTGAAGCGCGCATTTTGGGCGCTCCGATCGAGGCCGTTCCCTCTTCGCGACGAGGCTGATTTCCCTTGGGTTTATTAACGTTAATTGACCCCGTTCAAATCCAAGCATAATTTGCCGGCACTTCCACATGGGGACCGACTCGGCCGCCATCGACGCATGTCAGGCGGCTCAATGCTGTGTCATCGAATCGATCAAGGGAGCAGAAGTAATGCGGACGAAGCTAATGCTGTGGGGCGCAGCAATTGCCGTCGCCCTGGGCTCATCGGCAGCCGTAGCGAGTGTTGTCGTCGTTAAGTCTCTCGGACCTTCCGCGAAGGCCTATCCGCCGGGCAAGACCCTACCGGAGAGCGCAAAAATCTCGCTTCAGGGCGGGGACGTGGTCACGGTCCTTGGGCCGGCCGCCGCGCAGACGCTTCGCGGACCCGGCAATTTCGCAGCGGGCCAGGTCACTATGGCTTCGGCTGAGAGCAAGCGCGGCCGTTTCGGCGCGCTGCGTGCTTCCGAGGTCGCTTCCAATCCGAGCATCTGGGACATCGACGTGACCCAGAGCGGCAAGATGTGCGTCACCAACACCGGTGCGGTGAAGCTTTGGCGGCCGGACAGCGATGCTGCGGTGAAGATCAATGTCCGGTCGTCCGACGGCAAGTCGGGCGAAGTGGACTGGGCGGCCGGCAAGGCTTCGGCTTCGTGGCCGGCGTCCGTGCCGATCACCTCGGGCGGTCAGTATCAGCTTGAGTGGCCGGATACCGGCGACAAGAGCAGCGTGACCTTCATCGCCGTGCCGAACACGCCGTCTGACGTTGTCGGCGCTGCCCAGGTCCTCATTGAGAAGGGTTGCCAGCACCAACTCGACCTTCTCGTCGATGGTGCCAGCAAGACCAGCTAGGCGATTACGCCTTCGCGCTTGAGCCGTTCGACTTCGGACGGCTCAAGCCGCAACCCAGCGATCACTTCATCGGTATGCTCGCCTAGCCCGGGCGGCGGCAGTTCGCTGTCCGCGCGGGCTCCGTTCAGCCGGACCGGAGATCCCACGACGGGCACACCGCCAAGCTGCCTGACCGTTCCCCTGTGCTGCGCCTGAATGTCGGCGAAAGCCTGCGTGATGGTGTTGATCGGACCTGCCGGAATTCCTGCGGCCTCAAGCTGGTCCAGCCAGTACTCCGCAGGCCGCTCGCGGATGATCGTAGCGATCATCGGCACGATCTCGGCCCGGTGTGCAACGCGCGCTCCGTTGGTTGCGAAACGCTCGTCAGTCTCCCACTCAGGATGGCCGCAGATCTCCGCCAGCCGAGCGAACTGCCGATTATTGCCGACGGCAATGATAATCGGCTGATCTGAAGCGTCGAACGGTTGATAAGGCACAATGTTCGGGTGCGTATTGCCCTGCCGGGGCGGATCCTTGCCCGAGATCAGCGCATTCGATGCCTGATTGGCCATCACCGCGATCTGCGTGTCGAAGAGGGCCATGTCGATGGTAGCGCCCTCGCCCGTCTTCTCGCGAGCGTAGAGGGCGGCGAGGATCGACGTGCAGGTGTAGAGGCCGGTGAAGAGGTCTGCGATCGCCACGCCCGCCCGCATCGGCCCGCCGCCGGGCTGTCCGTCCGGCAGGCCAGTCACGCTCATCATTCCGCCCATGCCTTGAATGATGAAATCGTAGCCCGCGCGGTCGGCGTACGGGCCGTCCTGCCCAAAGCCCGTAATCGACGCGTAGATCAGCCGCGGATTGGCGACCCGAAGCGATTCCGCATCGAGCCCGAACTTCTTGAGGCCGCCAACCTTGAAGTTCTCAACGACGACGTCTGCGCTTCGAGCAAGCTGGCGAACAAGCGCGGCACCCTCGGGGAGCGAGAAATCGATTGCGGCCGACTTCTTACCCCGGTTGGCGCTCAGGAAATAAGCCGCGACCCGGCCTTCACCTTCCCCGTGCCACGGCGGTCCCCAGTGGCGCGTATCGTCGCCGCTGCCCGGCCGTTCGATCTTGGTCACCTCCGCGCCGAGGTCCGCCAGCAATTGCGTGCACCAAGGGCCCGCAAGCACCCGGCTGAGGTCCAGAACCCTGACGCCTTCGAGCGGCCTCAATGCCGTTTCCAAATCCGCCGGTCGGACAGAAAGGCGTGGGCTGCATTATGACCCGGGGCGCCGGTTACGCCGCCGCCCGGATGAGCCCCGGATCCGCACAAATAAAGACCCTTGAGCGGCATCCGGTAATCGGCCGCGCCGATCATGGGACGAGCGCTGAACAGCTGGTCCAGCCCCATCTTTCCGTGGAAGATGTCGCCTCCGACCAGGCCGAATCGGCGCTCCAGGTCGAGCGGCGAATGAATCTGCCGTCCGAGTATCGACTTGGCGAACCCCGGCGCATGACTGTCGACCGTAGCGATGATCGCATCGGCAGCCTTCTCCCGCTCATTGTCCCAGCTGCGACCGGGTCCAAGGTCGTAGCGAAAGTGCTGGCAGAACAGCGACGCCACATGCTTGCCCTTGGGCGCCAGGCTGGGATCGAGCGTCGACGGGATCAGCATCTCGATGATTGGCTTCTTCGCCCAGCCGTCGACCGAAGCATCCAGCCACGCGCGGTGCATGTAATCGAGGCTCGGCGCCATGATGATGCCGGCGGTCAGGTGGTTGCCCTTCTTCGGCAGCACCGTGAACTTGGGAAGCTCCGACAACGCAACGTTCATGCGGAAGGTCGCGCTTTCGCATTTCCAGCCGTGCATGCGGCTGGCGACGTCGGAATCAACCGCACCGTGCGGGATGAGCCGGTCGAACAGCAGCTTCGGGTTCACGCCCGCGATCACGCCCTTGGCGCGCCAGGCCTTGCCGCCTGCAACCACGCCCGCGGCGCGCCCATTAGAGACTATCACCTCTTCAACTGGCGTATTGAGGACAATGTCCACGCCGGCTTCTCGGCAAGCCTTTGCCATCGCCTGGGTGATCGAGCCCATGCCGCCGATTGCGTGCCCCCATGCTCCCGGCACGCCCGCTGCCTCACCGAAGAGGTGATGGAGCAGGACGTAGGCAGTCCCGGGGGTCTGCGGCGACGCGAAATTGCCGACCACGCCATCGAAGCCGAAGAGCGCCTTCGTCAGGTCGCCCTGGAAATGGCGATCGAGAATGTCCGCTTCGCTCCGCACCGCAAAGTCGTGGACGATCCGCGTCTCGGCCAGCGAGAGCCCCGCCATGTCGCGCCCAAGGCTCAGCAGCTTCGGAATGGCGCTGACCTTCTTGCCGACGTTCGGCGGAGCGCGGAGCAGCCACTTCTTGAGCAGCCGCACCACCGTCTCGAGCTCATGATGGTAACGGTCGTAGGCTTCAGCATCCGCCTTATGATGACGCGCGATTTCCTTGCGCGTGAGGCCGCCCCGGCCTGCCAGCAGGTAATCGCCGTCGCCGGGCAGGAAATTGTCGGTCTTTCGCAGCACCACTTTCAGGCCGTGCCGCTCCAGCTCCAGGTCGCGGATCACCTTCGGATTTAGCAGGCTGACCGTGTAGCTCGCCGCTGAATTCCGGAATCCCGGAAGGAATTCATCGGTCACGGCAGCGCCGCCGACGGTGTCGGCTGCCTCCAGCACCGCGACCTTCAGGCCCTTTTTTGCAAGGTAGTAAGCGCAGGTAAGGCCATTGTGGCCAGCGCCGATCACGACGGCGTCGAAGTCCATCATTGCTCCACTGTTGGGCGAACGCCTCCGCCTAAAGCTCCGGCTGCCGCCCGTCCAGATGTACGGCTGTGCCAAATTCTGGCGCAGCGAGGCTCGTCTTCGCAGTTTCTTGGCTTGCGTATTATGTTAGCAACACACCTACACACTCAAGGGGTAACTCAATGAAGGCATTGATCCTCGCGGGCGCGGCGGCGCTCGCTTCACTCCCAGCGGCGCTGCAGGCGCAGACCGGCCCGCAAGTGGACGCGCAGAAGACCGTCGCTGACGTGCGCCGGATCATTGCGGCCAATTATGTCCTGGCGGACGTTCGGCCCAAGCTGGACGCTGCACTGGCTCAGGGCCTGGCGTCGCACCGCTACGATGTCAGCGATCCCATGGCTCTCGCCGAGCGCATCAACGCCGACATGAGCGCCGTCGCCCACGACAAACATCTCGGCATGCATTTCGACCCCAAAGAGCAGGCGCGGCTGGCAGCGCTGCCGCCGGGCGCGGGTGACGACGACGCCCCGCCGAGCGCCGAGGAAGTCCGCCAGGCGACCAAATTCAACCATGGCATCCTCGAGATGAAGGTCCTGCCGGGCAACGTCCGATACATAGACCTGATGGGCTTCTTCTGGGGCGGCAAGCCGACCGCCGCAGCCTATGACAATGCCATTCGCTTCCTGAAGGACGGCGATGCGGCGATCATCGACCTCCGCCACAACGGCGGTGGAAGCCCGGATGCGGTGCAATATTTGATCAGCCACTTCCTTGAGCCGAACCGGCCGATCGTCACCTTTTACATGGGCGCGAACAAGGTCGATCATCTCAGGAGCCTTGCTGCACTGCCCGCCGGAAGACTGGTCGGGAAGCCGCTTTACGTCCTGACGAGCGGCATGACCGCTAGCGCCGCCGAGGAATTCACGGGCCACGTCGCAGGGTTCAAGCTCGGCGAAGTGATCGGCGAGAACACGGCGGGCGCTGGATTCCGCAACACCTTCTTCCCCGTCGCTGGCGGCTATGTGATCAGCGTATCCGTCGGTCGCGCAGTCCTGGCCTCGACCGGCAAGGACTGGGAAGGCGTCGGGATCGCACCGACCACCAAGGTCGATGTGGACAAGGCACTCGACGTCGCCCAGGTCCACGCGCTCCAGCGCATCGCCTCCACCGCAGATGGTGACGAGAAGCGGATGCTCCAGTCGCGTGCGGCGATCCTCGAAGCCAAGCTCACGCCCGTCGCCACTGCGCTTCCGATAGACCGCTACGCCGGCAAATATGGCGAACGCGTCGTGTCCCTCGACGGTGGAGCGCTCAGCTACCAGCGCCAGGGCGGGCCCAAGATCACGCTTGTCGCCGTCGGTCCGAATGAGTTCGGCTTCGACCAGGATCCGATGAGCCGCATCCGCTTCACGGTCGCGGGTAGCTCGGTGACTGCGTTGAAGCTGGTTCGGGGCGATGGATCGACCGTCGACGCTCAGCGGACGCAGTAAGCGTCAGCGCATCAGGACGAGTTCTTCTGCCATCGTCGGATGCAGTGCGATCGTCGCGTCGAAATCGGCTTTCTTGAGCTTAGCCTTCACGGCGATCGCTGCCACCTGCAGCAGTTCCGGCGCGTCGGGACCGATCATGTGCACACCGACGATCTCGTCCGTCGCCTCGTCGACTACGAGCTTATAGAGCGAACGCTCATTGCGGCCTGCGAGGACGTTCTTCATCGGACGGAAGTCCGACGTGTAGGTCCGGACGGGGCCAAGCCGGTTCTTCGCCTCGCCCTCTGTAAGACCGACGCCGGCCAACGGCGGGTGGCTGAAGACAGCGGATGGAATGCAGCCATAATCGACGCGCGTCGGCTTGTTGCCAAAAAAGGTATCGGCGAACGCGTGTCCCTCTCGGATCGCAATCGGTGTGAGCTGAACGCGATCGGTGACGTCGCCAATCGCGAAAATCGAAGGCACTGACGTGCGATTATCCTCGTCGACCTTGACTGCCCCATGATGGCCGAGTTCGACGCCGATGTTCTCGAGGCCGAGCCCTTCGGAGTTCGGATTCCGCCCGACCGCGAACAAGAGTTGATCGGCGTCGATGTCATTGCATCCGACCATGTGGATGTGCAGCGATCCGTCATCCTTTTTCGTGACCCGATCGATCGTCGCGTTGAAGCGGAACTCGATACCCTTGCGCAGCGATATTTGGATCAGCCGGTCGACGACCTGCTGGTCGTAATGGCGGAGCATGACGTCGGTTCGGTTGACGAGGATCACCTCGCTTCCGAACTGGTGGAAGATGCCCGCGAACTCGTTGGCAATGTAACCGCCACCCGCAATGACGATGCGCTTCGGCAGCTTCTCAAGGTTGAAGACCTCGTTCGAGCTGATCGCATGCTCGATGCCTTCGATCTTCGGCATGACAGGACGCGCGCCCGTCGCGATCAGGATCTTGTCGACCGTGAACTCACGTCCGCCGGCGAGCTTGACCGTATTGGGTCCGGTGATCTCCGCCCGCTCTTGGAAGACGGTGACCTTATGGCTTGTCAGCGTTTCGGTGTAGGCGCTTTCCAGCCGCGTCACTTCGGAGAGCACATTGTCACGCAGCGTAGGCCAATCGAAGCGCTTCTGCGGCAGGTCCCAGCCGAACATGGCGGCGTCGTCGATGTCTTCGGCGAAGTGGGCGCCGTAGACGAGCAGCTTCTTCGGCACGCAGCCCCGGATCACGCAGGTGCCGCCGACCCGGAATTCCTCGGCCACGGCAACCCGGGCGCCGTAACCCGCCGCGATCCGGGAGGCGCGAACGCCGCCTGATCCAGCCCCGATCACGAAGAGGTCGAAATCGGCCATCAGATTCCTGCTCTTTCCATCAGTGCGCGCGTCGACGGATCGAGGCTTTCGTCGTCCGTCCCTTCCGCCAATTGCCGTGCGATCTGCTTGCCGAGCTCGACACCGAACTGATCGAATGGATTGATTCCAAGCAGCACCGCATTGGCGAAGGTGCGATGTTCGTAGAATGCGATGAGCGCGCCGAGCGCCCGGGCGTCCAGGCGATCGAGTAGCACGGTCGAGCTTGGGCGGTTACCGGGATAGCTCCGCTGCGGATCGTCACTTGTCCTGCCCTGCATCAGCGCGGCGCCTTGAGCGAAAGCATTGAGGAGCAGCAGGCGATGATGCTCGGGGTCCTGATCGTCATCCTGCTCGCGAACCGCGAGGAATTCGACCGGCACGAAAACCGTGCCCTGGTGAAGCAGCTGGAACACCGCATGCTGGGCGTCCGTGCCGCTGCCGCCCCACGTGATCGGCGCCGTCGGATGATCGACTGGCTTGCCGTCCTTCGTCACCGACTTGCCGTTCGATTCCATCTCGAGCTGCTGGAGGTAGAAAGGCAGCAGGCGTAGCCTTTCATCATAAGCAAATACCGCGCGGCTCTGGGCTCCGGCTTGCTCGACGTAGAGCCGATCCGCGAAGGCCGCGATCAGGGGAACATTGGCCGCAGGCTCGCTGAAGCGGAAATGGCGGTCCATTTCGGCGGCACCTTCCAGCAGTTCCTCGAAAGCATCCCAGCCGAGTGCCAACGCCGCAGTCACGCCAACCGCGCTCCACAGCGAGTAACGCCCGCCGACGCCCTCGCCGAACTGCAAGATGCGGGTTTCGTCGATCCCCGCTTCGACGGCCGCTTCCGGTTTGGCGGTCACGGCAATGAAGCGCCCATCCGGATCGATCACGTCGCCGGTCTGCAGCCATTCGCGCGCGGCCTCGAAGTTCGACAATGTTTCCAGTGTGGTGAAGGTCTTCGACGCTACCACCACGAGCGTGGTCGCCGGGTCGAGCGGCTTCACGGCGTCGTCGAACGCCGCCCCATCGATGTTCGACAAGAAGCGGACTGTAAGCTTCGAGCTCCGCCGCCCAAGCGCATCCACAAGCAAAGCCGGACCGAGCACCGATCCGCCAATGCCGATGTGCAGCACGCCCGTGACATCACCGAACGCGCCCGCCTCGATCGCATCGACCAATGCACGCATTCGCTGCAGACGCGCCTTGGCAAGATCGACGTCCTCGGGTGCGCCGTTGCCGCGTTCGGCAACGTGGGTCGCGGGACGTCCTTCGCTCGGGTTCACGACTTCGCCTGCGAAGAGCGCATCGCGCACCGCTGCGAAGCCCATTGCCTCGGCGCGCTTCGCGAACTGGGCGATCGCATCTTCATCGAGATGCGTCTTGGACCAATCGAAATAGAGGCCGGCGGCTTCGAAGCTCAGGCGCGAAAGCCGATCCGGCTCCGCCTTGAAGAGCTGCTCCAGCGTGCGGAATTTGGCTTGCTGCTGCGGGGTTTCCATGCCCCGAGGCACATAATGGGCGTGCGGTGAATTGCCACCCCGCCTTGACCGTTCGCGATCGGGCGGAAACAAGCATGTCGTGCAATGGCCGATTTCGCGAAGCCGCCCGAGCGGAGATGAAGCGCCCGCTCAGGAGCGTCCGCGCGAAAGCGCTCAAAGCACCGCGCGCTTCATCCTGACGCTGGCGATTGTGGCCTGGGCCTTCCGCAGCTTTGTCGCGGCGCCGTTCACGATCCCGTCGGGCTCGATGCAGCCTTCGCTATACATCGGCGATTATCTGATCGTGGCCAAATGGCCCTACGGCTATTCGCGTTACAGCTTCCCTTTTCAGTTTCCGCCTCTGAGCGGGCGGATCCTCGGTAGCGTTCCGGATCGTGGCGACGTCGTCGTCTTTCGCCACCCAAACGATCCTGAGGATTTGATCAAGCGGGTCATTGGCATTCCGGGCGATACGGTCGAATTGCGCGGGGGCGAGGTGATCCTCAACGGGAAGCCCGTGCCGCGGACGGCTCTTCAGCCATACAAAATGCCGATAAGCGCCAATACTGCCTGCAAAGTCGTGCCGCCTGCCACGCCGATGATCGCAATGTCCGGCGGGCGAGAATATTGCGTGTTCCCGGCTTATCGCGAGACGCTGCCCGGCGGCCCGAGTTATACAGTCTTCGACCAAACCACGACCGCGGCTGACAATTTCGGACCGCTGAAGGTTCCTGAGGGGCAAATCTTTCTGATGGGTGACAATCGCGACGACAGCCTGGATAGCCGATTTGGGAGCAGCGATGGCGGCATCGGCACGGTACCCATGGAATATCTCATCGGTCGCGCTGGTTTCACCTTCTGGTCGACCGACGGAAGCGCGTCTTACTGGAAGCCTTGGACCTGGTTCAGCGCCCTTCGTGGCGGCCGCATCGGCAATCGCTACTCGGGCGATGCAGAATGACGGATGACATTCCGACCTTCGTCCGCAAGCAGCTGGGTCACGAGCCCAAGGACACGCGTCTCTTCGAGCTAGCGTTCACGCACTCCAGCGTGGGCCGCGACAGCTACGAGCGGCTGGAGTTTCTCGGCGATCGCGTGCTTGGCATGGTCATCGCGAACGCGCTCTACCAACGTTATCCGAACGAGCCGGAAGGCTATTTATCACGCCGTTACAACGGGTTGGTCGATCGCGAGACCTGCGCCGAAAACGGGCGAGAGATCGGCGTTCCCGCGCTCATTCGGCTCGGGAAGCAAGCGCGCGAGGACGGCGCAAACCAGAGCGAGAATGTCGTCGGCGACGTGGTCGAGGCGCTGATCGGGGCATTGTTCCTGGACGGCGGGATCGAGGCGGCGCAGCAATTCATCCTGAAGCTTTGGGAGCCCGATCTAACCAGTCAGCGCCGCGCACCGCAGCATCCGAAGTCTGCGCTGCAGGAGCTGGCGGCGGCGAAGGGCTGCAAGCCACCGACGTACGAAGTCGTATCGCGCTCCGGCGCTCATCATGCGCCGAAGTTCACGATCCGTGTCTCGGTCCCGAAGCTCGGCGAGGCGATGGCTGAAGGATCGAGCAAGCAGGAAGCGGAAACCTCAGCCGCCACGGCTTTGTTATCCCAGTTGAAATGACCGAAGAGAACACCCGCGCCGGCTTCGTCGCCGTGATCGGCGCACCAAACGCCGGCAAGTCCACCCTCGTGAATGCCCTCGTCGGGCAGAAGGTCGCGATCGTAAGTCCGAAGGCCCAAACCACGCGCGCCCGGCTCATGGGCATTGCCATTGAAGACAAGACGCAAATCCTGCTCGTCGATACGCCCGGAATCTTCGAGCCGAAACGCCGCCTCGATCGCGCGATGGTCGCGGCAGCGTGGACGGGCGCCCAAGACGCGGACCTGATCCTGCTCGTGATCGATGCTGCTGCAAAGTTGAGCTCGGAGGTCGAGAAAATCATCGCCTCCCTCGACCAGCGCGAGCACCCGCTCCTTCTCGTGCTGAACAAGATCGACCTGGTGAAAAAGGCTGAGTTGCTGGCGCTCTCTATGAAGCTGACGGGGCGGTTGAACCCCGACAAGGTCTTCATGATCAGCGCCGCTCAGGGCGACGGCGTACCGGACCTCAAACATGCGCTCGCCGAAGCCATGCCCAACGGACCATGGCTCTACCCGGAAGACGAGGTTTCGGACGCCACGGACCGCATGATCGCCGCCGAGCTCACGCGCGAGCAGATCGTCAATCAGCTCCACCAGGAGCTGCCCTATTCGACCGCCGTCGAGACCGAGACGTGGGAAGACCGCCGCGACGGCTCAACCGCCATCCGCCAGCAGATCCTGGTCGAGCGGGACAGCCAGAAGGCCATTGTCATTGGTAAGGGCGGTCGGCGCCTCAAGGCGATCGGGGCCGCCGCGCGAGCCGAAATCACAGAGCACCTAGGGCGCCCTGTGCACCTTTTCTTGCACGTGAAGGTAAATCCCCGGTGGGACGAAGACCGCGGCCTTTATCGCGAGATCGGGCTGGAGTGGGCGGACTAAGAACCGCTCAGGACCTCATCCACCCATTTGGGGACCAGCTCGCCCGCCCTGCCGGTCCGGCTCTGCTCAAACATGAAGCTGCCCAGGCTTGGCTCGAGGTTCATCTCAAGCGTCCGCGCTCCGCAATAGCGCGCGGTCTGGACGAAGCCGGCGGCAGGGTAGACTGCGCCCGATGTCCCGATCGATACGAACAGGTCGCAGCGTTGCAGCGCGTTATCGATCCGCTCCATGTCGTACGGCATCTCACCGAACCAGACGATGTCTGGACGAACAAATCCCTGAACCCCGCAAGATGAACAGGTCGCTGCTTCCCCCATCGGACCTGCCCAGGGAAATCGCTCGTCGCAGGCGAGACACCATCCGCTGGTCAGCTCACCGTGCATGTGAAGGAGGCGCTTCGACCCTGCGCGCTCGTGCAGATCGTCGACATTCTGGGTGACGAGCAGCAATTCGCCATCCCACTCCGCATCGAGCCGCGCGAGCGCTTTGTGCGCCGCATTCGGCTCGACGCTTCCAAGCCTTGCCCGACGCGCATCGTAGAAATCGTGCACGAGCTTGGGATCGCGCCTGAACGCCTCCGGCGTCGCGACATCCTCGACGCGGTGGCCCTCCCACAGGCCATCGGGTCCTCGGAATGTCGCGAGGCCGCTCTCGGCGGAGACCCCGGCGCCAGTCAGGATGACGATGTTCCGAATCATGCGCTCCGACCTAGCCGAACGGTCGAAGCCGGGCACTGCTTTGTGGTATGCGGGTCCGTAAGGAGCAGCCGATGAATCGCCTAACGAAGCTTCTGTTGGCCACAACCTGCCTTCTGGTGGCGTGCGATAAGGCCGATCACCGCGCTTCGGCGGCCGATGCGAAGACGATCGCCGGCGACGACGAGCAGAGAGCGCGAGCCTCCATGGCGCGCTGGCTCCAGGTCATCCAAGGTAAGGACGCGCAGGCCATCGCATCCTTCTACACCGACGACGCTGTGCTGATGGCCCCCGGGCAGCCGATGGTCAGTGGTCAGGACGCGGTCCATCGCTTCTGGCAATCGTCGGTGAGCATCCCAAACATGACGCTGAAGCTGAAACCTGAAGTGATCGAGTTTCGGGCGCGGGCGACATCGCGATCGACCGCGGCACCTACCACTTCTCCGGCAAGCAGGGCGGCAAGTCGCTGGAAGAGAGCGGCAAATATGTCCTCGTCTGGAAAAAGGTCGCGGGCAGCTGGAAGGTTGCCGCAGACATCTGGAACTCCGATACGCCATCGCCGGCATGAGCGAAGTCCGGATCGGTATCGGCGGGTGGAATTATGCGCCCTGGCGAGGGGTATTCTATCCCGAGAAGCTCGCTCAGGCGAAGGAGCTTGAGTATGCGTCGCGCGCACTCACCACGATTGAGATCAACGCGACTTTCTATGGCCGACAGAGCCCAAAGAGCTGGGAGAAATGGGCCAACACCGTACCTGACGGTTTCCAGTTTGCGGTGAAGGGGTCGCGCTTCTGCGTGATGCGCACCAAGCTGGCCGAAAATGCTGACGGTCTCGCCGGGTTCTTCGCCCAAGGGTTTACCGCGCTCGGACCGAAGCTCGGTCCGATCATGTGGCAGTTCGCGCCGCGTCGGAAATTCGATCGCGACGATATCGCGGCGTTCATTGACCTGCTGCCGGCGGAGCTGGAAGGCATGAAGGTGCGGCATGCAATCGAGCCGCGGCACGAGAGCTTCCGCGACGAGAAGTTCTTCGACCTCTGCCGAGCTCGCAACATCGCCATCGTGCTCGAGGATTCCGATGAATATCCGACGATCGACGCGGACACGGCAGATTTCACCTACGCCCGCCTACAGCGCATGAATGAGGACGTCGTGACGGGTTATGACGACGCGGCGCTGGACGGCTTTGCAGAGCGCGCGAAGGAGTGGCTGAAGGACGGCCGCGACGCCTACATCTTCATGATCAATGGAGCGAAGGTGCGCGCGCCGGCCGCCGCTCTGGCGCTGCAGGAACGGCTTCGCTAACCAACGGCGATGCGCACTGTCGACCAGCCGATCCGCGTCAGCCTCTTCGCGCCCGACGGTCGCATGGGGAAGGCGATTGCTTTCGCGATTGCCGAGGATGCTGGCTTCACACTTGATCAGGATCACGGCGACGTCCTGATCGATTTCTCTGCGCCTGCAGTTCTTCCATCGAGCCTGGACCGCGCCGTCTCGGCGGCCGTTCCCGTCCTGATCGGCACCACCGGCTTGGATGAACTTGCCGATCAGCGAATTGCGGCGGCAGCGCAGGACGTCGCAGTGCTTCGAGCGGCGAACACTTCCCTTGGCGTTGCACTCCTTGCGGAGTTGGTCGAGCGGGCGGCCGGGGTGCTCGGTCCCGAGTGGGACATTGAGATCGCCGAGACGCATCACCGCATGAAAACGGACGCTCCGTCCGGGACCGCCCTGATGCTGGGCGAAGCGGCTGCGCGGGGACGCGGATCCGGCCTTCACGCGGAACGCGGACGCGACGGAACAGGATTGAAGCGCGAGCGGGGCGCAATCGGATTCGCAGCGCTCCGCGGCGGCTCAGTAGCAGGCGACCACGACGTCATGTTCCTCGGGCCGGACGAGCGCCTGGTTCTCTCCCATCGGGCGGAGAATCGCATGATCTTCGCTCGCGGCGCGCTGGCTGCCGCTCGCTTCCTGGTCGGTAAGCCTGCCGGCCTTTATTCGATGCGCGACGTGATCGGAGCGCATCTCGGTTGAGCCAAGCCGACAAGCCAGTTGAGTCCCATGGTCTCGCCCGCAAGCTTGGCCTGTTCGACGCGACGATGCTCGTCATGGGCGGGATCATCGGCTCGGGCATTTTCGTCAATCCGGCCGAAGTCGCGCGGCACGTCCACTCGCCGCTGCTCATCGTGGCCGTCTGGATCATTGGCGGGATCGTCGCGCTCGCCGGTGCTCTGGTTTACGCAGAGCTCGCTGCGCGCCGGCCGGCCGTGGGTGGGCAATACGCCTATTTGCGGGACGCTTACGGTCCCCTGCCCGCATTCCTTTACGGCTGGTCACTGCTGCTGGTGATCCAGTCGGGCGGAATGGCCGCGGTAGCCATCACCTTTGCGCGTTATCTAGGCGATCTCGTTAGTTTGCCTGTGTCCGACGGCGTTGTTGCAGTTGCCTCGCTCGCGATGCTGACCGTCATCAATTGCTTCGGCGTTCGATCCGGAAGCAATACGCAGAACCTGCTGATGGTACTGAAGATCTTGGCCATCGCCGCCCTTGTGCTCGTTGGCCTGGTCTTCGCACCCACTGCGCCAGCCACAACATATCACGAGACGAGCAATCCGCTCTCGTTGTTGGGCGGGATCGGCGCCGCGATGACGGCCGTTATGTTCGCCTACGGTGGCTGGCAGACGTCGAGTTTCGTCGCCGGCGAGATGCGAAACCCGCAGCGCGACCTCGCCCGCGGTCTCTTGCTCGGCGTGACCGGCGTCCTCATCCTCTACACTTCCGTCGCTTTCATCTGCGTTCACGCACTCGGTCCCGAGGGCCTCGCGGCATCGAAAACGCCGGCAAGCGACGTGATGCGACTGGCGCTCGGAGAGAGGGGTGTGACTTTCATCGCAGCCGGCATTGCCGTTTCGGCGCTCGGTTTCCTCAGCCAGGGAATGCTAACCGCCCCGCGCGTTTATTTCGCGATGGCGGAGGACGGCGTCTTCTTCCGCCAGCTCGCGACCGTAAACGAGCGCAGTCGGGTTCCCGTCCTCGCAATCGTCGTGCAAGGCGTTGTTGCGGCCATCATCGCGCTGTCGGGGAGCTACGGCCAGATCCTTAGCTATGTGGTCTCCGTCGACTTCATCTTCTTCGGACTGACAGGCGCAGCTCTCTTCATCTTCCGCCGTAATGCTGAAGGTCCGCACAACGGCTTCTCGGCTCCGGGTCATCCGTTCACCACAGGTCTGTTCGTCATGGCCTGCTTCGTCGTCGTCATTGCGACGGTAATAAACAGCCCGATCAACAGCCTAATCGGTTACGCCATCCTGATCGCGGGCGTTCCGGCCTTCCTCTACTGGCGTAAGGCGAACGCATGACTGGGCGCATCATGCAGTCGGACTATATGCATTGGGCGAAGTTCAAGCCGCCGGTGCGATATCCGCTGACCGGCAGCGAAGTGCCGCATTTTCGAATGGAGAAGCTTGGGGTCAGCCTGGCCGACTTGGACATGGATGGCGCGAGTCATCCGCGTTATGCGCCGCTGCGCGAACGGATTGCCGCCCGCAACAACGTGCCGCCTGAGCAGGTCGTTGCCGCCGACGGTACCTCGATGGCCAACTTCCTCGCCATAGCGACGATAATCCGCCCCGGGGACGAAGTGCTGATCGAGCAGCCGACCTATGAGCCGCTTCTAGGCGCGGCGTCCTTCCTCGGGGCGCATCTCAAAAGGTTCGAGCGCAAGCATTCGGAAGCCTTCCGCCTGGACCCCGACATTGTGCGTGCGAATATGTCTGAACGCACGCGCCTGATCGTCATCACCAACCTGCACAACCCGAGCGGCTCCTTGGCGAGTGAGAGCGAGTTGCAAGCCCTTGGCCGACTCGCCTCGGAAGTCGGAGCGAAGGTGCTCGTCGATGAGGTCTATCTCGACGCTGCAGCGCGCCCGAGCGCGGTGCATCTTGGGCCCGAGTTCGTGTGCACCAACAGCCTCACCAAGGTGTACGGCCTGAGCGGGCTTCGCTGCGGCTGGATCCTCGCGGAGCCGGATCTGGCCGAACGCATGTGGCGCCTCAACGATCTGATGGGCGTAAACCAGGCGCATCAGGCAGAGCGCCTCGCCTGCATCGCGTTCGATCGGATCGGAGACGTCGTTGGCGATATGCCGGCCGTGCTCGAGCGCAATCGCGTCCTCTTCAACGCATTTGTCGAAGGTCGTGACGACATCGACTGCGTGCCTGCTGACTACGGCATCACCGCGTTTCCGCGCTGGGCAGGCGGCGACACGGAGAGGCTCAACGATCATCTTCGCGAGAAGTATGACTCTGCCGTCGTGCCCGGTCGCTGGTTCGAGATGCCGGAGCATTTCCGCGTCGGATTCGGGCTACAGCCGTCCGAGTTCGAGGAAGCGTTGGGCCGGCTGGGATCCGCACTGGACGACCTCAGGTGAACCGCGATCAGGTCTTCGAGTTGTTCCGGCGATTGGCCGAGGCGAACCCAGCGCCGACCACCGAGCTTGATTACACCAACCCGTATACGCTGCTGGTTGCGGTCGTCCTTTCAGCGCAGGCGACCGACGCGAGCGTCAATATCGCGACGCGAACGCTGTTCGAGCACATCCAGACGCCGCAGCAGATGGTCGATCTGGGGGAAGAGAAGCTGCGGGAGGCGATCAAGACGATCGGCCTGTTCAATACCAAAGCGAAGAATGTCATCGCTTTGAGCCAGGCGCTGATCGGTCGCGACTTGCCTCGCACCCGCGAGGAGCTGCAGGCGCTCCCCGGCGTCGGCCGCAAGACCGCCAATGTTGTTCTCAACACAGCTTTCGGCGAGGAAACATTTGCGGTCGACACGCACGTCTTCCGCGTCTGTAACCGCACCGGCCTGGCGCCGGGCAAAACCGTGGACGAGGTCGAAGCCAAGCTCGAAAAAGTCGTGCCGCAGCCGTTTCGCCGCGACGCTCACCACTGGCTGATCCTGCATGGCCGCTACACCTGCAAAGCACGGCTTCCGGAGTGCTGGCGCTGTCCGGTGACCGACCTCTGCCGCTATCGGCCGAAGACCCTTCCGCCTGAAGAGCAGGCTAAATCCAGCGCCGCTCGAAGCGGTCGCCCAGGGCCGTCAGCAGCTCGTACTGCGAAAGGCCGGACTGCTCCGACGCCGAAGGCAAGTCGTAGTCGATCTCGACCCACTCGCCTTCCTTGAGGCCGGGCGCGGCGTCGACGCAAACCGCGATCAAATCCATCGACACCCGTCCCAGGACCGGCAGAGCAAACTCACCCGCGAAGGCAGACCCGCGTGACGAGAAACCGCGAAGGTATCCGTCGGCATAACCGATGTTGAGGATCGCCGCCTCGCAATCCTCCTCCGCGATGAAGGTCGCGCCATAACCGCAAGTTTCGCCCGCCGGGATCGTCCGGCGCTGGACGATCTGCGCCTCGACGCGAGCAACCTGGCGGATATGGCCTTCAGCTTCCTCACGAGGAATTCCGCCGTAGAGCGAAAGGCCGGGCCGAACGAGGTCGAAGCTGTAGTCTCGACCCAGGCAGATGCCCGCCGAATTGGCGAAGCTGTAGCGCTTCGCCGGCACTGCGGACGCAACCGCGCGGAAGCGCTCGAGCTGCATCGCATTCATGGCGCTGTCCTCGTCACCGCAGGCGAGATGGCTGTGCAGCGTCTCGATGGCGAGGCCTTCGAGTTCGCCGATCTCGGTCGGGCGCAGACCGAGGCGATTCATGCCCGTGTCCATCATGACATCGCACTGCTGCCCGTTTGCGACCTGCTTCCAGCGCGCGACCTGATCGACACTGTTGAGGCACGGCCGCGCCGGCAAGCTCCGCGCCGCTTCAGTGTCATCAGGGCCAATCCCGTGGAGGACCACGAGATTGGCGCTATCCGGCAGGTTCGTGAGCTCGGCCGCCTCGGTCCAGGTCGATACGAAAAAGTCCCGGCAACCCGCCTCCAGCAGCGCCTCTGTCGCCTCGCGAGCGCCGAGGCCGTAACCGTTGGCCTTCACGGCTGCCCCCGAAGTCACGCCCGCTCGTTCCTGAAGCCAGCGCCAATTGGACTGGAGAGTAGATCGGTCGATCGTCAGGCGTAGTGGGCGATGCATGGGCTCGCCGTAACCGGGCTATTCCGGCGCGTCGAGGTTCGCCTTGGCTTGCTCCCAGTTCCTTCCGTCGAACTGCTCGACCGCAAGCTCGAGCGGCTGGTCGAGGCAGTTGGCGTTCACGCTCCACGCCTCGGGGTGGGATCGCGGCTGATAAAAGCTTTTCACCCCGCAATAACGGCAGAACAAATGCTCCGCGGCACCGGTCCCGAAGCGATAGCTGCTTAGAGCGTCCCAGCCTGTCACGAGCTCGAATTGCTCATGCGGCACCATGACATGCAGAAATCCCGTCATTCGGCACACCGAACAATTACAGTCGAGCGCGGGCACCGGAGGATCCGGCACATCCGCCTCGAATCTCACCGCCCCGCAATGGCATCCACCTCGAATCTTCATGCGGGGCCGGTACTTTCGACGCGCCGTCGAAACAAGAAGGCCGCCGAGGGGACCCGGCGGCCTTCTGCCAGTGTACGGCGGTTCAGCGGCGCGCAGCGACGAGGATGCCTTGGCCGCTCCCGCTGGCGAGCAGCGAATCGCCGCGAGCTCGCGCCTTGGCGAGGACGTCCTTGCGGCACTGGCGCTCGGCATTTTTGCCTGCAAGATCGGCATCCGAGGCGGTCCCGCAAACTTCGCCGGCCGCAATCACCAGACGCTGATCGAGCTGCCGGCGCCCGGCATCGGTGCCAAGGTTCAGATCCGCCGTGTGGACCACGGTCACGTTTGCAGGCGGGACCGGCTCGGCAAGCGCTGGCGCGGCCTTGATGACGAGTGCCGCGGCAAAGAACGAGCCGATGGCGATCTTGAGGGAGCTGTTCATGTCGCGTCTCCTGTTCGAGTGCGACCAACCATTTAGTCCTCTTTCGCAACTTACGTGAGCAACGATGTCGTGCTATCATTCTGCAAAATTGCAGAACGATCGGCGTGAACCATGGCGCTAGATGGTGGCGGGATGCTCGACTGGAACGACCTTCGTTACTTCCTTTCAGTGGCCCGGGAAGGCAGCACGCTTGCGGCCGCGAAGAAGCTTCGCACCAGCCAGACGACTGTTGCGCGCCGCGTTGGAGCGCTGGAGCGCGCGCTCGGCTTCCCTCTCTTCGACAAGAGGCAGGCAGGTTACGTGCTCACGCCTGCGGGTGAGCAACTGCTGCCCCAAGCAGCAAGGGTCGAAGTAGAGGCACTTCAGTTTGCAGAAGCCGCCAGTGCCCAGACGCGAGAGCTTCGCGGCACCGTCCGCATTACGACGGAGGAGGTCTATGCGATCACCCTCCTGGCGCCGATGCTGAAGGAACTGCACGACCAGCACCCGGAGATCCTGATCGAAATGGACACCTCGCAGGCTGTCCGGGACTTGGGCAGCGGTGACGCTGACATTGCGTTGAGGAGCACCGTGGGCGACCAGCCCGCCGGAATCGTTGGCCGGACCGTCTGCGCGGACGATTGGGCGCTTTACTGCAGCCGCGACTATGCCGCACGACACGGCGTTCCGACCTCGCTCAAGGAGCTGAAGAATCATCCGTTCGTGGGCGGCGGGGGAGGAAATCTCTGGCGCCATTACGAGGCGTGGCTGAAAAGTTTGGGGCTGGAGGACCGCGTCGCCGTCCATCATGGGACGTCGGCGGGTCTCCTCTCTGGCGTACGCTCGGGGTTCGGCATTGCCGTGCTGCCCTGCATCGTGGCCGATTCCGACCCCGACTTGATTCGTTGCCTGCCTCCGCGGGTCGACCATGGCCGCGTGCTATGGCTCCTGACGCACGAGCGCGTCCGCTACATTCCGGCCGTCCGCGCAGTGATCGACTTCATGTACGACCGGCTGAGCCGCCAAGTGCGGCAGCTGCAGGAGAAGCGAGCCGCCGCCTAACCGAACAGCTTGCGGACTGCCGCTCTTCCACTGTCGAACGCCCCGTGAGCGGTCGAATAGTCATTCTTCGATACGGCCTCGCCTGCAAACACGATGCGGTCGTCGCCGGCAGTTGCCAGCCGCTGGCGACAACTGGCGCGACCCGGGAGGGCATGACTGTAGCTCCCGCCGATCCACGGTTCATGGCCCCAGCGCGAAACGGCGATTGGTGTCAGCCGCTTGCGGATCCCGCTTCCTAGCAGCGCCACGAGCTCATCGATCGCGAACTCGAAGGCGCGACCGTCTCCGGCATGCTCCAGAGTGTGTGCGCCAGTGCCCCCGAAGAAACCCTCAACTACCGGCATGCCGAGTGGGTTGATGAAGTAGCTTCCCGTCTCTGAGGAATGCGGGTTGCCGAGAAGGTGCGCGTTGTGTGGAAATTCTTCCGCCTCTTCGAGCGCCAGGAACATCTTGTTGGCGAGGCCGAGCGGCAGCTTTTCAACCGCCTCGAACAGACCATCGAAAGGAGGGTCGAACCGAATGCGATGTAGTGTCGCCGTTGGAACGGTGACGATCACGCGCTCGGCGTCGATCGCCCCTTCCGAGGTCGTGACTTGCACCGCATCCTTAAGGCGGCTGATGGCAGTGACTGGCGTCGCAAGCTGTGCTTCCAGACCTGCTCCAATGGCGCCGAGCAGGCCGCCGTACCCGCCTGCTAGCCGCCAGTTCTGGTTGCTCGCGGCATTGTCGTAATTGAGCCAGTCTTCGACCGAGACCTGGTCCAGCGGCGCGCCGTTGATGTAGCCGCTCAGTGCATTGAGGAAGGGGTTCCAGGCATTCCCGGATTCGAGGCCCTCGGAAGCCCGGTCGGATGAGGGCGGGGTGCTCTGGATGCGTTCGTCGAGAGCTTCGAACGACGCAAAGGCTTCTTCCTGTTCCTGTGGCGAAAATCCAAGGTTGCGAAACTGCGAGAACCAGCGAGTGCCGTTGCGATCGATGGAAAAGCCAAGTCGCTCTGCCTCGACACGCAAGCTGTTGCGCTCGGCCGAGTGCATCCAGGTGCAGCCGAGATCGAGGTGGTGGCCATTCCAGGCGATGCTGTGCGCTCTGCCGCCAAGCCGGTTTTCCGCCTCAACGATCAGCGCATCGATGCCGCGCGCCTTTGCTGACGCAGCAGCACCAATTCCGGCCGCGCCCCCGCCGACAATGACGAGGCCGCGATGGCTACTCACTCTACCGTCACGCTCTTCGCGAGGTTGCGGGGCTGGTCGACGTCGGTGCCCTTGAGAACCGCCGTATGGTAGGCGAGCAGCTGCACAGGCACCGCGTAGACGAGCGGTGCGATGAGCGGGTGAACTTCGGGCATTTCGATCGTTGCCATGCACCCGTCACCAGCCTGCGCGATCCCACGAGCATCGCTGATCAAGACGATCTTGCCGCCGCGCGCGCGGACTTCCTGCATGTTGCTCACGGTTTTGTCGAACAGAGGACCTGACGGCGCGATCACGATCACCGGCACATTGTCGTCGATGAGGGCGATGGGTCCGTGCTTCATCTCGCCGGCGGCATAACCTTCGGCGTGAATGTAGCTGATTTCCTTGAGCTTTAACGCCCCTTCGAGCGCCATCGGGTAATCGGGACCGCGGCCGAGATAGAGCACGTCGCGCGCGGGCACGATGTGGTGCGCCATGGCCGCAATCTCTTCGTCATGATTGAGCGCGGCGTTCAGTGCAGCGGGTGATTCTTGGAGATGCGCAACGATCTCCTGCTCTTCCTCACGGGTCAGGCGCCCTTTCGCGCGAGCAAGGTTCGCGGCAAGCGCGGCAAGGACCGCAAGCTGGCAGGTGAAGGCCTTGGTTGAAGCGACGCCAATCTCCGGTCCTGCGTGCGTCGGCAAGATCAGGTCGGCCTCACGCGCCATCGAGCTGGTCGGCACATTCACTACAACGGCAATCCGTTGCTGCTGCGCGCGTGCGTGCCGCAGCGCCGCCAGCGTATCGGCGGTTTCTCCGGACTGGCTGATAAACAGCGCCAGTCCGCCCGGCTCCAGCACCGGCTCGCGGTACCGAAACTCGCTGGCGACATCGATGTCGACTGGAACGCGCGCGAACTGCTCGATCCAATATTTGGCGACCAGCCCCGCGTAAAAGCTGGTGCCGCACGCGACGATGGTCAGGCGGTTCACCGAACTGAGATCGGCGTCGGCGACTGGAAGGGCCACTTCACCCTCGAACGGGCGCACGTAGGTCTGGAGAGTCTGGGCAACGACGATCGGCTGCTCGAAGATCTCCTTCTGCATGTAATGGCGATAGTTGCCCTTCTCGACCGGGGCGGAGGAGGCGCCGGACTGGACGATCTCGCGCTCCACCGGTCGATTGTCGCGGTCGAAAATCTCAATGCCTTCGCGGCGGACCACCGCCCAATCGCCTTCTTCGAGGTAGGCGATGCGCTGAGTCCAGGGCGCGACGGCAATCGCGTCCGATCCCAGGTAATTCTCGCCCTCGCCGTAGCCGACGGTCAGCGGCGCACCCATGCGCGCCGCGATCAGTAGGTCAGGATCGTCGCGGAACAGGAAGGCAATCGCAAAGGCCCCATGCAGTCGAGGGAGAACCGCAGCAACCGCGTCCTGCGGCGGAGCCCCCCGCTCGACCTCGCGAGCAACGAGATGGCCCACGACCTCGGTATCCGTCTCACTCTCGAACTTGCGCCCCTCGGCGATCAACTCGTCGCGAAGCGGCTTAAAATTCTCGATGATGCCGTTGTGGACCAAAGCGACCGATCCGACGATGTGCGGATGAGCATTGCCGACCGTCGGTGCTCCATGGGTCGCCCAGCGCGTGTGCGCGATGCCGATGCGTCCGCCCAGCGGCTCCCGCTCCAGCTCACGCGCAAGATTGTCGAGCTTGCCCTCCGCGCGGCGTCGAACCAGCTCGCCATGGTCGATCGTGCAGATCCCAGCGGAATCATAGCCGCGATATTCCAGACGCTTCAGCCCATCGAAAAGCCGCTGCGCAACATCAGACTTCCCGACAATTCCAACGATTCCGCACATATAACCTCACTGGACGACCACGTCCTGATGGCCGCCGACGTAATAGGTCCGTTATGGATGTAAACCGGCTTAGATGCGGCGCATTCGGTTTCCGTTAACTCATCGTATTTAACGACATCTCGCGGTCGCAAGAACTTTAGGGTCCGCTTCGGGTCATTCGCAATGCTGACCGAGCCATCCTGATCGGAGTCCTGGCGCTTCCATTGCTCGGATCTGCTGTTAGGCTGGCCGCGGGGAAAAGGGGGTTTTAAGTGAAGATGAAGTCTGCGGGCGCTGTCGCGCTCCTGTTCGCGTGCGTCCACAGCGCAAGCGCAAACGCGCAATCTGCGCCGACTGCGCAGCCCGAGGTCGCCGCTACGCCGGTCAATACGCAACCACCCGAAACGTCTGCATCGACCAGCTATAAGCTCGCAGCACTCACGCCGATCGAGCTTGAGATTCTTACTCCAGCCAGCAGCAAGACCAGCCACCAGGGCGATCAGGTCCGGATCAAGCTCATCGAGCGCGTGATCGTAGATGGGCATGAGATCCTTCCCGCCGGCACCGAGGGATTCGCCGAGGTCATTCAGGTTTCGCGCGGCGGATTCGCTGGCAAAGCCGGAGAGCTCACTCTGGGCTTATCCTATCTGCAGCTGGGACAGCTGAAGATCGGTCTGAAACGACTGCGATATGGTCCGAGCAGCGGGCGTGGAAACGATGCTGCCGCGATGGTTGCAACCGCCGCGATCGGCCTTCCGGGGATGCTCATTTCCGGAGGCAACATCGACATTCCGAGTGGAACGCGCGCGAGTGCGGTCGTGACGACCGACACTTTGATCCCGGTCCCAACCACATCGCCAGAAGGTTCAACAGAGGGAGTGAAATAGAATGCGCTTGAAGTTCCTGTTTATTGCAGCAGCTGCCGCGGCAGTTTCCGCCCCAGCTTATGCGGGCGACGAGACGACGACGGAGAGAGCCGTTAGCGCGGCTCCGGCGATTGGGGCTCCGCCGGCAGGGATGGGCCAAGTCGTGTTCTACCGCCCTTCCTCAATGGGTGCATTGATCAGCTGCCGAGTCAGCGAGGGCGACAAGGTCGTCAACAAGCTCCCGCCGGGCAAGTATTTCGTCCAGACCACGGCGCCGGGCATCCACGAATATGCAGTGCACAGCGAAGCCAAGGACACTCTGCGCGTCAACGTGGAAGAAGGCGAAACTACGTACGCCCGTTGCGCGATCGGCATGGGATTTTTCGCGGGTCGTCCGAATCTGTCGACCCAGGACCGCGCTGACTTCGACAAGCGGGGCAAGCATCTGAAGCTTCAGCCGCCGTTCCAGGCGAAGGAAGATGCCGACGCCGATCAGCCGAAAGGCTAAAGAGAACGCCCCTGCCGCTCGCCTCCGCGGCGCGGGCAGGGGCTCTTCTGGTTTACTCCGCCGCTTTCCGCGTCATTCGCTCGCGGAAGTGGCGGGCCCAGCCCGCGATCCCTTTTTGCTCGCCACGCTCGACGGCGAGGCTGTCCGGCTCCACGTCCTTTGTGATGACTGAGCCGGCGCCGACAATGGCGCCCTCGCCTATACTGACCGGGGCAACGAGTGCCGTGTTTGATCCGATGAAGGCTCCCGGCCCGATGACCGTCTGGTGCTTTCCGAAGCCGTCGTAATTGCAGGTGATCGTACCGGCCCCGATGTTCGCGCGAGCGCCGACTTGGGCATCGCCGACGTAGGAGAGGTGATTGACCTTCGCGCCTTCGCCAACTGTCGCTTTCTTCAGTTCGACGAAGTTGCCCACTTTCGTGCCCTCCGAAAGGTTGGTTCCTGGGCGGATACGGGCAAAAGGCCCGATGCTGGCTCTCGCACCAATCAGCGCACCTTCGATGTGGCTGAACGCATGGATGGTCGCGCCGTCCGCAACTGATACGCCGGGACCAAACACGACATGTGGCTCGACCGTGACGTCACGGCCCAGCTTCGTATCGTAAGCGAACCAGACGCTCTCCGGGTCGATCAGCGTGGCACCATCGTCGAGTGCCTGCTCACGGCGCCGGCGTTGCCATTCCAGCTCGAGATGCGCGAGTTCGGCGCGGCTATTGACGCCCGCCGTCTCGTAAGGATCGCCCTCGATTACGACGGCCTCGCGCCCTTCCGAGGCCGCAATATTGACGATGTCCGGCAGATAATATTCGCCAGCCGCGTTGTCGTTGCCGACCTCGCTGAGCCAGCGGAACAAGTCAGTCGAGCGGACCGCCATCATTCCAGAATTGCACAGGCGAACGGCCCGCTCCTCCTCAGTCGCGTCCTTGTACTCGACCATCTTGGCGATCCGGTCACCCTCGCCGAGAATGATGCGTCCGTATTTGAGCGGATCTTCAGGCGATGAGGCCAGGACGACGACCCCAGGACCGCCGTCACCATCGAGCCTGTCGAGCATACGCCGTAAGGTTTCTGCCTCGACGAATGGCGTGTCGCCGTAGAGGACGACGACCGGTCCGTCGTAGCCCGACAGCGCTTCGGCCGCCTGCTGCACGGCGTGACCCGTGCCCTTCTGCTCCGACTGGATCGCGGTGAGGACCTCGCGGCCCCTAATGGCTGCTTCGACCTGCTCGCGGCCCTTCCCGACCACTACCACCTTCCTGTCGGCCCCGAGCGCATCCAGCGTATCGAGGAGATGAAGCAGCAGCGGACGGCTGGCGATCGGATGAAGAACCTTGTGCGTATCGGAACGCATCCGCGTTCCTTGGCCGGCGGCAAGGATGATTACGGCGAAGCGGCGCTGGTCAGTCATCGCCGCGAGCAATGGCATGGCGCCCTGTGAAGCGCCAGTACCAGACCGGCGCGAGCTACCTGACCGCGTAAGCCTCGTTGCCGACGAAGCCGAACTTCTGGACATGCTCACGCTTGATCATGCCGAGCACATCGTCAACGACCTCATATCGCGCCGCCGCATCAGGCCGCAGATGCAATTCGGGAACCGCTGCCATCTGCTGACTGGCCTGGAGAGCCCCCTTCAACTGATTCCGAGTTACCGCTCGCCCATTCCATAGCAACGTGCCGTCGGCCGTAATTCCGATCTCATTCTTGGTCGTTTCGATGATTGGGGCCGGTTCGGCACTTGGAAGGTCGAGCTTCACCGCATGGGTCTGCAGCGGGATCGTGATGATGAACATGACGAGAAGGACCAGGAGCACGTCGATCAACGGCGTGATGTTCATTTCCATGATCGGGGCTGGCTGGACTGCAGGTGCACGACTAACCATCGCTTCCTCCGTCAAGTTATGAGATACTATCTCATAGACGGACGAGACGGTCAAAGGGCCGGACGGAGCGCAAAAAGAAAGGGCGGCTCCAGCCGGAACCGCCCTAGAGTTCGTGCCTTACCGAACGCCTAGAAAACGTTCATGTAATATTCGTTGCCGACGAAGCCCATCTTCTGGACGTGGGCCCGCTTGGTCACCGCGAGAACCTCGTCGACCAGCTCATAGCGAGCGGTCGCTTCCGGCTGCAGGTGAAGCTCCGGAACCGGATTCATCTGCTGCGTGGTGTCGAGGTAGTTGCGGAGCTGGTCCATGCTCACGGGAGCACCGTTCCACAACACCTGATCCTGCGCATTGATCGACAGGACGTTCTTCACCGGATTGATCGGCGGAGGCGTCTGGTTCGGCTGGTTCACCGGAAGATCGATCTTCACGGCGTGCGTCTGGATCGGAATGGTGATGATGAACATGATCAGGAGAACCAACATGACGTCGATGAGCGGCGTCACGTTCATATCCATCATGGGTTCGCCGTCAGCGTTGTCGCTGGTGGTCTGCATTGACATGGCGAACTACTCCTATTCGGACCGGTAGCCGGTCAGCGGCGGCGGCTCGGAAATAAAGCCGACACGCTGGAAACCAGCCTGCTGCATGGTGATGATCGTCGCGCCGATGCACTTGTACTGAGTGTTGATGTCAGCACGAATGTGCGCTTCGGGCATATTGTCTTCGTTGATGTTGGCGACGCCACCCACCGCCTTGACCAACGCTTCGAGTTTCTGGACGCCACGGTCGAGAAGTTCCTTCTGGGTGACCTTGGTCACGCCCCAGTAGACTTCGCATGTGCCGCCAGGACCGTTGCGAACGGTAAGCGAGACGTTTTCCGGCTTGGTCATCGTCGGTTCGTAGCGAACGTTCGGCAGCTTCACCGGGACTGCCTGCTTGATCACCTGCGTGGTGATCAGGAAGACGATCAGAAGCACGAGCATGACGTCGGTCAGCGGAACGACGTTGATGTCGGACAGGGCTTCTTCTTCGCCTTCGGAGGAGATCGTAGTTCCTGCCATGGGGCCGGTATCTCTCTTTCAGTTCAATTCGATTGGGGGTTCGGCCCGCAAAGAGCCGAACCCCGCAACACGATTACTTGGCGGGAGTCGGGGTCCGCGTCGGCTCGCTGGTGGTCGCAGCCGGACGGGTCGGAGCACCGGTCTTCGGCGCGCCGCCGTCCATGCGCGGCTTCACCGCACCGGCCGACATGAGGTAGCCGTGAAGGTCGTTCGTGAAGGCCGCGAGGTCCTCCATGATCGACTTGTTGCGGCGAACCAGCCAGTTGTAGGCAAGCACCGCCGGAACCGCGACGACGAGGCCGAGGGCAGTCATGATGAGCGCTTCACCGACCGGGCCGGCGACGGCGTCAATCGAGGCCTGACCCGACGCACCGATCTTGATCAGCGCGCGGTAGATGCCGACGACGGTACCGAACAGACCGATGAACGGAGCGGTCGAACCGACGGTCGCGAGGAAGGCGAGGCCTTCACCGAGACGGGCGCCGATCGCACCCTGGCTGCGAGCCAGGCTGTTGGCCATCCAGTCGTGCTGATCGATCGGGTCGGTCAGCTTGCCGTGCTGCTCCTGCGCAAGAAGTGCATCGTCGACGATCGAGCGATAGGCGCTGCGTGCCTCGAGCTTCGTGGCAGCCTCGCGCAAGTTCGGCGAGTTCCAGAAGCTGGCGCGGACCTTACGGCCTTGGCTGATGATCTTCTGCTGCTGCATCAGCTTCGTGAAGAGGATGTAGAAAGAGAAGATCGACATCAGAACGAGGATGGCGAAGACCGAAATGGCGATGATGCCGCCCTGCTGGAGAGCGGGAATCAGACCATACGGATTGTTTCCTGCGGCTGCGGCTGCGGGTGCTGCTTGCATTGCTGATATTTCCTTTTCGAAACTTAATTCAAAGATTCAAAGCGAGTTTATTCGGCGAGCCGCCAAGTCACGGTTTGCGGACCGTAGGTGCTCGTCGTGGGATTACCGTTCTCGTCCTGGGCGGGGCTGAAGCGCGCGCGGGCCGAAGCGATTCGGCAGGTCGCGTTCTTCAGCGTGCTGGATGCGTTGCCAGTGGCGTTACATCCGGTGACGCGACCGCTCGGACCGATCGTCAGGGTCACGCTCACGCTTCCCTGCTCGTTATTATCCATCGCGCTCGGCGGATAATCGTCGTTGGTGAACACGGACTGGAGACTGCCCGTGAGACTGCGGGCCTGCGACTGACGCGGCGCGGGCGGCGGTGCCGGGCGCGGCGGTGCCATGACCGGCGGCGCTACCGGCGGGATATTCGGGGACTCGACGACCTGGATCGGCGGTTCCGGAGCCTGCAAACGCACCAGCGGCGGCGGCGTCATCGGTGGCGGCGGGACCTTGGGCATGTCCGGCGGCGGTGGCGGCGGCTCTTCCGGTGGTGGCGGCGGCTCCTCAATGTCTATGACTTTGAGGTTTTCGGCCGTCTTCTTAACCACATTGTAAGCGAGCCCCGTGACAATCGCGTACATCAGTCCACCGACCACAACGGCGGTGAAGATGATGGACATCGTGCGGTTGCCGCTCAGCTCCTTCTTTGAGGCGTATGACATTAACCCGCGATTCTCCTCGACACGCCGTGGAAAAGCCACGGCAAGACCGGGCGCACTTGTCGCTTGCCCGGCCCTTGTTGGATCCACCGATGTATCAACATATCATCGGCAACAGGCGCGCATCCTTATATCCGCCTCAAAGGCCGCGCAACGGATTTTGTTCCACAGGCGCAAGGCCTGAAACCGACCTTGCTGCGTCCTGTTGTTAACTATTCCGGCCACTGCCCGGAAAATGAAGCGATTTCAACGCCGACGCCGTGTGCCTGAGCGTAAACATCAGGCTTCGACGTCTTCACCCTCAGGGCGCTTACACCGCGGAATGCAGCGATCCTGTCAAAGATCGCATGGGCAAGAGTCTCCTGCAAGTTGTAGCGGCGGCTAGTGGCAAGCTCTTCCACCTCGGTACGCAGGAAGTCGTAGTTCCACGCTCGGACAGGGTCGTCGCCTTCTGGGACCGCGACCTCTTCGAGCCAGATCTCGACGCTGATCAACAGGCGCTGCGGAGTGCCGACCTCGAAATCGTGGAAGCCGATGTCGGTCTGCACCTCCAGCGATTCGAGCAGGATGCGGGCCGAACGAACCTTCAGATGTTGCGGAATCAGGCCGATCAGTTTCGTCTCACTCATGCGTCACCCAAGAATTGTACGTCCCGTTCGAGGGCCATGAAGCGCTGGCCCGAATCGATGACCAGGACTTGGCCCGTCACGCAGCGCGAACCGACGAAGTAGCGAATCGCCCCGACGACATCTTCGGCCGCCACCCCGCGGCGAAGGGGGTTGCTCATATGCATGACCTCGAAATTCTCCTCACTCTGCCCACTCGAGCGGAGCATCAGGCCGGGCGCAATTCCGTTCACGCGGATCCCCTTCGAAGCAAACGCCCGCGCTGCCAGGTCCGTGAAGGCGCCGAGCGCCGCCTTTGACAAGGTATAGCTGAGGTAATCGGGATTGGGCGCAGCCAGCTTCGAATCAAGCAGATTGACGACAAGACCATCCTCACCGCTGGCGTGAGCACGCGCAAAGCGCTGCGTCAGCAGAACGGGTGCCCGCACGTTGACGCCCATATGCTGCGCGAACTCGTCCGCACTCAAATCGTCGGCGGTGTCCAGCGCGAAGCGAGCCGCGTTGTTGATCAGCAGGTTGACGGGCGGCAGGCCAACAGCAGCTTCAAAGATCAGATCCGCGCAGTCGATATCGGTCAAATCCGCAACGACTTTGATGGCGCCCTCGGGCACCGTGTCGGCGACGTGATGGGCGTGCGCAACGACGTTCCAGCCGTCCGCAAGCAGCGATCGAGCGATCTCGGCGCCGATGCGCTTGCCTGCGCCGGTCACGATGGCGGTGCGTTCAGCGGTCATGTCGAAGGACGAAGTGACGAAGCAATCCTGTCGGCGCAAGCTGGATTGCGTCGCTCCGCTCGTGGTGACTAGTGAGGCCCCATGCCCGAAAGCCAGCCTCCTATCGACCTCCAGGGAATCAGCCTGGCCGATCTGCAGAAGCTCATCGATGAGCGCCGGCTGCCTCCCGTGGAGCAATGGAACCCGGAACGCTGCGGCCATTCAGGAATGCGCATCGCGCGGGATGGGACCTGGTACCACGAGGGCGCGCCCATCAACCGGCCTGCTATGGTTCGGCTTTTCTCCACGGTGCTGCGGCGCGAACCGGACGGCCGGCACGTCCTCGTCACCCCGGTCGAGAAGCTCGACATCGATGTCGAAGCGACCGCCTTTCGGGCGGTGGAAATGCACTGCGAGGGTGAAGGCGCTCAGCGAACGATAGCATTCAAGCTCGACAGCGGAGATGCTGTCGTCCTCGGCCCGCAGCATCCGCTGCGCGTGTCAGAGGGGGAGCACGGCCTCTCACCCCGGTTGCTCGTCCGCCACGGCTTGGAAGCGGAGCTCACCCGGCCGGTTTATTACGAGCTGGCCGAGCTTGCCCTCTCCGAGCAAGGCGACATTCCCGGCGTTTGGAGCGATGGCGCCTTTTTCCCGCTGGAGCCTCAGTGAGCCTGGCGGACAGACTGCGAAACGCGCTGTCCTCGCCGGCCGCTCAGCCGCCTCTCGTGGGCGACTTGCCGGAGTTGCGCGGGCAAGCAGACATTCCCGCTGCGGTGCTGATTGCAATCACCGATCGGCCGGAGCCGGGAGTCATTCTCACCGTTCGCCGCGACAACATGCGTACTCATGCGGGGCAGGTAGCCTTCCCTGGCGGAAGGATGGATCCTGGCGAGGACGCTACGCAGGCTGCCTTGCGAGAAGCGCATGAGGAACTCCTGCTAGATCCGGCAGAAGTCGAGTTCATCGCTACTGTCGAGCCCTATCGTACCGTGACTAAATATATAGTCACGCCGGTGATCGGCGTCTTACCACCCGATCTTCCGCTAACGCCCCATGAACATGAAGTCGCGGACTGGTTCGAGGCGCCCCTCGCCTTCCTTCTCGACCCCGCAAACCAGCAGTGTCGAAGCGCCCTGTTCCAAGGGCAAGCGCGCCACTATTACGAGATCCTCTGGAACGAACGCAGGATTTGGGGGGCGACTGCGGCAATGATCGTCAATCTTTCGCGCAGGCTGCAATGGAGCTGAGGCTCGACGCCGCAAAGTGGCGGAAGCAGCGTGGCATGAAGCGATTGCTGGACGCGCTCGGCGCCGACGAGGGGCTGACGCGCTACGTCGGGGGCGCAGTGCGCGACGCGCTGCTCGACCTTCCGATTAGCGACATCGACCTCGCGACGCGGATCGAACCGCATGAGGTCGTGCGAAGGCTCGAGGCGGCAAAGATCAAGGCCGTTCCTACGGGCATCGATCATGGGACAATCACGGCAGTCAGCGACGGTCATCCTTTCGAGATCACGACGCTTCGCCGCGATGTCTCTACCGATGGCCGCCGGGCAACGGTGGCTTTCACCGACGACTGGAAGGAAGACGCGGCGCGCCGGGACTTCACGATCAACGCGCTCTCGGCGGATCCGAACACGGGTGAGATCTTCGACTATTTCGGCGGCCTCGACGACATCCAGCATCGGCACATCCGGTTCATTGGTAATCCCCTCCAGCGGATTGCCGAAGATCACCTCCGAATCCTTCGCTTCTTCCGCTTCCATGCTCGCTTCGGCTCGGGGAAGCTGGACGCAGCGGCGCTCGATGCCTGCACCGAGCGCGCCAACGACCTGATGGCGCTTTCGCGAGAGAGGATTGCCGACGAACTCCTGAAACTGCTCGCTGTGGCCGATCCCGCCCCAACCGTGGGCATCATGCTGCAAAGGGGCATTCTGAAGCCGGTTCTGCCAGAGATCGAGCCTGAACAACTGTGCGACTTGGAATCCCTCATCGCTGCGGAGCGTGATGCCCAGATTGCCCCAGATCCGTTACGGCGGCTCGCTTCACTACTGCCGCCTGATGCATCGGTTGCTCAAGATATCGCCGTCCGCCTGCGGCTCTCCAACAAGGCGCGCAAGCGCCTCGCCTGTGTCGCCGAAAGGAGCGGCGATCCTTCGCCTCGGGCGCTGGCGTACCGCGTAGGAACGGAGTGCGCGGTTGATCGCCTGCTGCTTGCCGGCAAGGCGGATGACGCTCGCGAGATAGCAGCCTGGAAGACACCGCGCTTACCCGTCACTGGCGGCACCTTGATTTCGCGCGGCCTTATCGAAGGACCCGTCGTGGCGCGGACGCTTCGCCGGATCGAAGAGCAGTGGGTGCTCGCAGGCTTTCCGTCGGGAGACGAACTCGAGCAGATCGTATCAGAAGCGCTAACAACCGCTTCCTAAGGAAGCGCTGCGGCCATCTGAGGGATTGCTTCCAGCAGCGCCACAGCCGGAACCGGCTGGCGCGCCGGAGCCGAAGCAATGTCGGAATAGCGGGCGAAGAGCTGGGCGAAATGTTCGTCCATCGTCCGCACTTGACTGGCGCGGGCAGCAGCGGCGCGCTGGAATTCGGGACCACGGTCCATAAACCGACCGATCGCGCGTTCCAGCGAACGCTCGTGGGCGGATCGATACACGGCGCCGGCGCCGCGAACGAGCTGGTCCACCGCGGCCCCTCGGTCGGGGACGATCAAGGGAATGCCGCTTGCGCGAGCTTCAGCGGCGACCATGCAGAACGTCTCTGCCTCGCAGCCGTGCACCAGTGCATCTGCACTCGCGAGCAAGCGAGCCAATTCGCCGCGGTTGGTTACCGGATCCATGACTGCCACCGACGGCAAACGCTCGGCGAGCAGCTCAAGCTTCTGGCGTTTCCGACCATCGCCGATCAGCAGCAGCCCTACTTCGCGACGTTTGCTGCAGTCTGCGACAGCACGCATCACCATGTCCCAGCGCTTTTCAGCCGAGAAGCGCCCGACGCCCACCAGAAGGGTCGCTGACGAATCGAGCCCCAGCGCCGCCAACGCCGCAGTGCGAACTTCCTGGGAGCGCAGGCGCGGTGAGAACACGCCCTGCTCCACCCCCATCGGAAGAGTCTCGCTGTTCGCGACCCCGCCCGACTTCAGTCTGTTCGACAATTGCGAGTTCGAACAGACGACCAAGTCGTACATTTCGCCAAGGCCGCGCAGGTGGCGCCAGAACATGCCGAACCACTGGTCGATCGTCTTCCTCGACGCAAATCCTCCAAGCCACCGGTAGGCGTAGGCCGCCAGAGGATCGCTGTGCATGATCAGCGAGCGCGTTGCCGCTCCCTGCCAGCGGCCGACCATGGTCGCGCTGGACCAGGGCGAGGAGGCTTCCACATGATCCGGGGCCCACTCGTCCAGCTCGGCGTGCAAAGCGCGCTCGTCGTTGAAGTAGCGATAGCGCCGATCGACGGGCAACTTCGGCGAGGGCAGCGTCACGAGCACAGCTCCAGGCCCCCGTTGGATCGTCTCGTATCGCTCTCCCGGAGCAATGACGATGATCTCGTGGCCGAAGCGCCCGGCGGCGCGAAGCTTGGCATTCACATAAGTCCGAACACCCCCACCGCTGGGAGCGTAAAAGGCACAAACGTCGACAATCCGCATGCCAAGCAGAAACCGGCAGGGCGCATGAAGCTCAAGTGAAGCTTTGTTAATGGGACTTGGGCCAGCTCGCGCGCTAGGCGGGGCCAATGAGCGAGCCCCTAAATCGGCTGCTTCTTGCCTCCATCCACGACGTGTCGCCGCGCTTCGAAAGTGAGGTCGATGCGCTGATGGATTTGCTGCGTGCGCACGTGGGTGAGCGCGTGGCAATGCTCGTCGTGCCAAATCACTGGGGCGACGCCCCGATCGTGCCGGGTTCACCCTTCGCGACACGCCTGCGCGGGTGGTCAGATGCCGGGGTCGAGATCTTCCTCCACGGCTTTTACCATCGTGACGAGAGCAGCCACGCTCGCTCCTCGGACAGGCTGCGCGCCAGGTTCATGACGGCAGCCGAAGGTGAGTTTCTGGGGCTCTCCCGATCACAGGCAGCTGAGCGAATTCAGTCGGGCCGCAAGTTGCTCGAATGTGTGACCGGCCGGCCCGTTGCTGGCTTCGTCGCGCCGGCTTGGCTCTACGGTAAGGGCGCGCTCGAGGCGCTGGCCAATGAGCGCATGCCGCTTGCCGAAGACCATATGCGCGTTTGGTCTCCAGCAACTGGTTCCAAGCTTGCGAGCGGACCGGTAATTACCTGGGCAAGCCGAACGAAACTGCGCCTAGCCTCGTCCCTCGCGGCCTCAGCCGCCCTTCGCAGATCGCCGATCAGGGCATTGAGGATCGGCGTTCATCCACCGGACGTTCGCCACCCCGGGCTAGTGAGAAGCATCGAGGCGACCATGCGCACCGCCTCGCAAAGGCGGCGGCCCGCACGTTATTCCGATCTTCTTCCGGCGAGCGACTAGAATTTCATTTGGAAGGTGATTGCCGGCTTGCGCGAGCGGACCGGCTTGTCGCCTGGCCTGAAGTCACTGCCACGCCGTTTGTACATGTTCGCAAGACCGAGCCCCACGCTAGCATTGGCTCCGAAGTCGCGGTGAACGATCATGCTTGGAGCCAGCCGCGAGGAGCTAGAATATGCAGCATCTGGCGCAAGCCTGAGATCGAGGGTGCGAGTCTTTACGAGGGCTGCGGTCTCGACGGCGCCAAGGCCCTTCATTTGCGCTTGAGCGCCAGATGATCCGAGCAGCCCCAGACCGGCTGCCCACACGAGCCATCGCCCCATGGCCTCGTACTCCCCTGTTCCGGGAGCTTAACATCATTCCGGAACTAACGTTCCGAGTCTATTGGGGCTGCCCCTGAAGGGGACAGAAGTCAGCGGCGGCGCGACTTCCAGAAGTCTAGCGCGGCGTCGGCTTCGAGAGGCTTAGCGAAATAGAAGCCTTGACCAGATGAACAGCCAAGCGTTGCTAGCGTCGTCGCCAGTTCGACGGTCTCGATACCTTCGGCGGTCGTCGACATGCCGAGCGCTTCGGCGAGGCTGAGCACGGCACGGACGATCGCAACGCTGTCCGGATCGACCATCATTCCCGAAACGAAGCTGCGGTCAATTTTGAGCACGTCGATCGGCAGACGCTGCAGATAGGCAAGGCTGGAATAGCCCGTACCGAAATCGTCCATGGCTACGGTCGCATCGAGTGCCTTCAAGGCGTCGAAGACGCGCGTCGCGCGAACAGGATCCTGGACGATGGAGCTCTCGGTAAGCTCGAGCGTGATGCGGTCGCCGCTCAGGCCACTCGATTTGAGGGCGCTTTCGACGACCTCGGCGATATTGTCGCGAGCGACTTGAATGGCGGACAAATTGACACCGACGTACAAGGGCAACTTCTCGCCGGCCTTTTCGTCCCAACCCGCCAGCGTTTGAGCGGCGCGATCCATCGCCCATCGGCCGAGCTGCAAAATGAGCCCGCTTTCCTCGGCGACCGGAATGAACTCCGTCGGACTGATCTCGCCGCGATCCTCATGATCCCAGCGCGCCAACGCCTCAAAGCCCGAGACTTCGCCGGTCTTCAAGTTGATCAGCGGCTGATAGAACAACTTAAGCTGATCGCGATCGAGGGCACGGCGAAGCTCTGTCTCGATCGAAAAGCGACGGCGAGCCTCAGTGGCCTGCTTCGGCTCATAAACTTGCGGCTTTCCGGCCAGCTTCGCCTGCTTCACGGCGAACTGGGCGTTGCGGAACAGTTCTTCCGGATCCTGACCCGCATGCATCAGCGCAACGCCGATGGCACACTCGACCCGAATCTCGAGATCGGAAATCTTGAACGGCGCGGCCATCACTTTGGTGATCCGCTCCGCCGCCTTCAGCGCGTCTTCGATCCCGCGCCGCAGCGAGACGAGAATGCCGAACTCGTTCCCGCCTGTTCTCGCGAGGATGTCACCGGCCCGCAGGGCCAGGATCAGCCTGCGGGCGAATGTAATCAGCAGCTCGTCCCCCGCGAGACCGCCCATCGATTCATTGATGCGCGAGAAACGAAGCATGTCGACGACCAGCACGGCGTGATCGACGTTGCGCGCAGGGTTCTCGCCAGCCTTCTCGATTGCCTCCGAGAAAGCGAGGCGGTTGGGGAGGCCGGTTAGGCTGTCGCGCAGCATCTCCGCGCGCAGCGTACGCTCTGCCTGCACCTCGACCGTGCGATCGACGACGCTCAGCAGGCAGCGCGGCGTATCGCGATCGACCTTCGGAAGCGGCGCAAGCTTCACTCTGAAGTAATGCGACGAGACGCCCTCTCCGTCCTTGAAGTCGAGCTCGCCGTCGATCTGGGATCCGTCGAAGAAGCCGCGGATCAGCTCAGCGATGGGGCCGGACTTGAGGCAGTCCGCGTCATTCCAGTCGAGGGCCACGCAGCTCGATTGATCAACCGTTGAAGAAAAACGGCTGTTGTGAGCTGCGACCTTTAATTCGCCTTTGGTCGTTTGCTCGATGATTGCCGCCGCAATCGGCAGGGCGTCAAGCAAGCCGCTGTCGTCCGCAGACCCAATCTGCGGGGCACCCCTCATCTTTTCCGACCGCCGATGCACGTGCGCATTCGGCAGGCGGCTCGCCGCAGCCTGCATGAGACCGGCTTTGCAGGAGAGGTGTTAATTCTCCGTTGCCGCACGCGTTAAATCCGTTGCTTCAGAGGACTAAGTGAAGCGGTTACTCCGAGGGAAGCCGATCGGCGGCATCCTTCCAGCGGCGCCTCGTGCGGCTCGCCAGGGTCCCAAATCGCTTTCGGTGCGTACGCGGCCACTCTCCCCCCCGAGCGCCCAACTAAGCCCATCTTCCAGACGGAAAGCAATAACGTCCGCCAATCCACCGTCGCGATAGCGCTGCAAGGTTACTCCCTGACCTCGCGCCAGCTCAGGAAGTTCGGCCAGCGGGAAGACGAGCATCTTCCGGTTCTCACCGATGACGGCCACTGCATCCGCAGCTTCGGCGATAGGCCTGATGACTGCCACCTTGGCTCCGGCTCGCAGGTTAACGAGTTGCTTCCCTTTGCGGGTCTCGGCGAGCGTTGCGTCACCGCTGGTCACGAAACCCTTGCCGTCCGTCGAGGCGATCAGGAGCTTGAGGTCCGGGCGGACGACGAGGAGCTGAATGATCTCGACCTCGGCTTCGAGATCAATGAACAGCCGCACCGGCTCGCCGAAACCACGCGCTCCCGGCAGCTTGTCGCCCGCCAGCGTGTAGACGCGGCCGTTCGAAGCGAAGAGAGCAATGCGGTCCGTCGTCTGCGCGTGGAAGTGGATGAACGGACCGTCGCCCTCGCGCCACTTCATCTCCGCGACTTCTTCCAGCGCCACATGGCCCTTCATCGCCCGGATCCAGCCGCGCTGCGACAGGATGACCGAGATCGGCTCCTTCTCAATCATCGCCGACCAGTCGATTTCCGCGCGAGCAACCGCTGCTTCCGGCCTTACGTCCGTTCGGCGTTCATCTCCGAACTTCGCCTTCATCGCGGCAAGGTCCTTGAGCAGCCGTCTTTTCTGCCGCCCCGGCTCATTGACTAGTTTGTCGAGTTCCTCCCGCTCTTTGGCGAGAGCTGCGCGCTCCTTGTTCAGCTCCATTTCCTCGAGCTTGCGCAAGCTGCGCAGGCGCATGTTCAGGATCGCCTCGGCCTGACGGTCGGTTAGACCGAACTCGGCGATCATCACAGTCTTAGGCTCGTCCTCGTTCCGTATGATCTCGATAACCCGGTCGAGGTTGAGGAAGGCGATCACGAAGCCGTCGACCAGCTCCAGCCGCTCGTCGATTTTGCTAATCCGGTGACTGGAGCGGTTCACCAAAACAACAATCTGGAAATCGAGCCAGGCCGCCAGCGCCTCCTTCAGGCTCATCACTCCAGGCGTGCGTGTCTTGTCGAGGACGTTCAGGTTCAGTGCAAAACGAGTTTCAAGATCGGTCAGCTTGAACAGGCTTTCTTCGAGAAGCGCGGCATCGACAGTGCGTGACCTCGGTTCCAGCACGATCCGCAAATCGTCGGCGCTCTCGTCCCGAACATCCGCCAGGATCGGCAATTTCTTGATGGCGATCAGTTCGGCGATTTCTTCGATCAGTTTGCCCTTCTGCACGCCATAGGGAATTTCGGTAACAAGCAGGTGCCAGCCGCCCCCTTTCTCGATCACCTTCTCGATCTTCGCTCTGACTCGGAAGCTACCGCGCCCGCTAATATAAGCTTTAGTGATCGTCTCCTCGTCGTCGATCAGCACGCCGCCGGTTGGAAAGTCCGGACCCCTCACAATCCGGATGAGCTCTCGATCATCTGTCCTCTTGTCGCTGAGAAGTTTCATCGCCGCCTCAGCGAGCTCGCCGACATTATGCGGCGGGATTGAGGTCGCCATGCCGACAGCGATTCCGCTCGCGCCGTTGGCGAGCAGGTTCGGGAATAGACCTGGAAAGACCTCCGGCTCTTCCTCTTCCCCATTGTAAGTGGGCCGGAAATCGACGGTACCTTCGTCAAGGCCCGCCATCAGCTGCATGGCAACGGCGGTCAGTCGCGCTTCCGTGTAGCGGTAGGCTGCGGCGTTATCGCCGTCGATGTTGCCGAAATTGCCCTGACCGTCGACCAAGGGATATCGGAGCGCAAAATCCTGAGCGAGGCGGACCATCGCGTCGTAGACCGATTGGTCGCCGTGCGGGTGATATTTGCCGATGACGTCGCCGACGACGCGCGCGCTTTTCTTGTAGGCGCCGGCCGGGTCCAGGCGGAGCAGCCGCATCGCCCATAGCAGGCGACGGTGAACGGGCTTCAAGCCATCCCGGACGTCCGGGAGCGATCGCGCCGTAATCGTCGACAGCGCGTAGACGAGGTAGCGTTCGGAAAGGGCGGCGTCGAAGGGAGTTTCGATGACGGACGAGATGTCGGAATCAGGCATGACCGATGCCTAGCAAGCCGATCGTCGGCCTGCCAACGGTGACTTATTCCGCCGCCTCTGCTGCTGGTTGCGGCCAGCCGCCCGCAGCGTCCTGAACCGAGCGCTGCATCTCGGCCAGCAGCCATTCCTTGAAGCGCTTGATCTTGGGCGTCAGCCGGCGATCGGACGGATAGATCAGCCAATAAGCCCAGCCACGCACGGAGATCCGGTCGGGGAATGGAACCGCGAGCCGTTTCGCGGCCACATCGCCTTTCCAGAGCAATGGGGTAAGCAAGGCAAAGCCCTGTCCGGCCATCGCAGCATGGCCCTCATTGGCCTGGTTTTCGAGGCGAATGCCGGGGCGCTTAACGATGGACTCGTCGGCCGGCACGCCGTTGTCTGCGAACCACTGCTGCCACCAGTCATCCGCTGGATTGATGAGGTTCTGCCCCGGCATGTCGTTGGGCTCCATCTTGCGTCCCAGCTTCCGCTCGACAGCCGCAATGCAGTCGGGGCTGGCCATGGGCGTGAAGGCGGAATCGAACAGCCGGTGATGCTCCATCCCTTCCCATCCGCCGGCACCCGCTCGGATCGCGACGTCCGCATCCCCTGCGCGCAAATCGCAGAGCTCGTTGCTCGTCGTCATGCGGACCGCGAGGTCGGTATGCTCCATCTGGAAGCCGCCAAGCCGCCAGGCGAGCCATGTATTGGCGAACGTGTGGGTCGTCGTCACCGTGAGGAGCGACTCATCTTCTTCCCGGTGTGAGGCGAAGGCCGCCTCGATGGAATCGAAGGCGCTCGACAATGAGGGCAACAGGCGCTGGCCTAATGGCGTCAGCCTGGCCCGACCCTTTTCCCGAATGAAGAGCGGTGAGCCGAGCCGCTCTTCAAGGCTCTTCACCTGATAGGAGACTGCGGCCTGGGTCATGCCCAGCTCAGCAGCGGCGGCGGTGAAATTCTCCGTGCGCGCAGCCGCCTCGAAAGCGCGGATCGCAGCCAGTGGTGGAAGCCGCCTCATAAGCTCACCTCATAAGGCCAGTTTATTACATCTGTCGAGTGTTTGATTGGCGAAACGACGGCTGGAATCATACATACGATTCAGCCGTCGGCGAAGGAAATCCCCTCCCCTCACAGCCCCCTCGCCGGCGGCTCACGAAAAGGGAAGGACGAACTGCCATGACTTATGGCCTCAGCACTCGTGCGTTCATCGAAAACGGCCCTGAAGTGCAGGTCGCCCAGGCGAGCTCACTGCGCTCGACGGCAAGGTCATGGCGCGCCCTCGATGAAGCCCACCGCCTTGAACTGATCGAGCTGGCCCTCCGGCCCGCGAACGATCGGCACGACGAATTCCCGCTGGCGCTCTGATGCCGACGGAAAAGGGAAGGAAAGGAATGGTTACCATGGTGGATGAGATTTTCGACCGCCAGTACCAGGCGGGACGCGAGCAGCTTCATGCGTCGATCATCAACGCAATCGGACGGCTAGGACATGCCATCGGCGATGCCTTCGAGGTCCTCGTAAAGATCGAATATGACGCGCCCTGGAACAAGAAGACCAAGCGCGCCCGCGTCAACTGATTGATAAGGCAACAGGATAGGAGGAGCGTGGAAGCTTGCACCGCGCTCCTCCTTACTTTTTTGGATTCGCTAAAGGTTTCGATTGCTGTTATGCCCCGGTAACACACTTGCTTGTGTAGAAGGGGGGTCCAAATGCGTAGTGTTTTGAGCCTGACTTTGATCGCCTCGACATTCCTCGCGGCACAGCCTTCCACCGCTGCGGACATCAACTCCGTTCCACTGATCGAACGCGCGAAGCTTTTCGGGAACCCCGTCAAGGCGAACGGCCAGATATCGCCTGACGGCAAATGGCTGAGCTGGACGGCGCCGCGTGACGGAGTCCTGAACGTCTGGATCGCGCCGGTCGGCAATCCCGATGCCGCCAAGCCAATGACCAACGAACGCGAGCGGCCGGTGCGCTCCTATTTCTGGTCGCCGGATTCCACGCAGATCCTGTTCATCCAGGACAAGGGCGGCGATGAGAATTTCCTGCTTTACGGCGTCAATGTCGCAACGGGTAAGCAGACGACGCTGACGCCGTTCACGAAGACGCGCGCCATTCTCGTTGGCAGCTCGAGCAAGCACAAGGAGCGCATCCTCGTCGGCCTCAACAACCGAAATCCGAAGTGGCACGACGTTTACAGCCTCAATCTCGGCACCGGTAAGCTCACGCTGATCCAGCGAAACGACGGCTATGCGGGCTTCATTGCCGACGACGACTTGAAGCTGCGCATCGCCAGCAAATCGCGCGACGACGGTGGCACGGATTATTACCGGATCACCAATGGTGTGATTGAGAAGAAGCCGTTCGGCAGCGTCGGCTTGGAAGATTCGCTGACGACAAGCCCGGCCGGGTTCACGGCCGACAATAAGACGCTCTATTGGATCGACAGCCGCGGCCGGAACACGGCGGCGCTAATTGCTCAGGATGTCGCAAGCGGGAAGACCACCGTACTGGCTGAAAGCCCGAAGGCCGATATCAGCAACGTCCTCCAGAACCCCAAGACCCTTCGCGCTGAAGCCTATCAGGCCCAATATCTGAAGCCGGAGTGGAGCGCTCTCGATCCGTCCATCGGCCAGTCGCTGGACTGGCTCAAGGCGAAGCTCGGAGCCTCGCCGGTAGTGCAGTCTCGCACCGACGCTGACGACAAATGGATCGTCAGTGCGGATCCCGTGATCGAGCCGGCCTCAGTCTACCTGTTCGATCGCAAGGCAGGGTCGTTGACCAAGCTTTACACCGGGCGGCCGGAGCTGGTCGGCGCGCCGCTGGTCCCGATGTGGCCGGTCGAGATCAAGTCACGCGACGGTCTCACCTTGCCGAGCTACCTGACGCTTCCCGCAACCGCTGATCCCAATGGAGACGGCAAGGCAGATGCGCCAGTTCCGCTCGTACTCTTCGTTCATGGCGGACCTTGGGGCCGGGACGATTACGGCTATGACCCGTACGCTCAATGGCTCGCAAACCGCGGCTACGCGGTCCTGCAGGTCAACTTCCGGGCGTCCACTGGGTTCGGTAAGGACTTCATCACCGCCGGCAACTTGCAGTGGGGCCGCAAGATGCACGACGATCTTGTCGACAGCGTGGATTGGGCGGTGAAGAACGGCGTCACGACAAAGGACAAGGTGGCCATCATGGGTGGGAGCTATGGCGGCTATGCCACGCTCGCCGGTCTCACGGTCACGCCGGACGAGTTCGCGTGCGGCGTCGACATCGTCGGCCCTTCAAACCTTTTTACCCTGCTGCAGACGATCCCGCCCTACTGGGAGGCGATCAAACGTCAGTTTTACCAGCGGATGGGCGATCCCACGACCGAGCAGGGCCGCGCAGTTCTCCAGGCGGCCTCGCCGCTGACCTACGTCGACCGGATCAAGAAGCCTCTGCTTATCGGCCAGGGCGCCAACGACCCGCGCGTCAACAAGCGCGAGTCTGATCAGATCGTCGCCGCGATGAAGGCCAAGAACATCCCGGTGACGTACGTTCTATTCCCGGACGAAGGACACGGCTTCGCACGGCCGGCGAACAACGTCGCCTTCAACGCGGTTGCGGAAAATTTCCTGCAGACCTGTCTTGGCGGGCGCGCCGAGCCGATCGGCGAAGGCCTCAAGGGCTCGTCGATTCAGGTCCTAAATGGATCGGATTACGTAAGCGGCCTCAAGCAAAGCCTGGCCGCAAAGTAAGGCGAGGCTCCAATTGCGGAGGGGCGGCGGCTCGCTTATAGCCGCCGCTCTTTTCCGATTTCCTTGGAGTGATGCGAACCGTGGCTCGCCGCCGCCAGATTTACGAGGGTAAGGCCAAGATCCTTTACGAGGGTCCGGAGCCGGGCACGCTCATCCAATATTTCAAGGACGACGCGACCGCGTTCAACGCGCAGAAGCGCGGCACGATCAGCGGCAAGGGCGTCATCAACAACCGCATCTCCGAGCATATCTTCACATCGCTTGCGGCGATCGGTGTCCCCACCCACTTCATCCGCCGCCTCAACATGCGCGAGCAGCTGATCCGCCAGGTCGAGATCATCCCGATCGAGGTGGTGATCCGGAACGTTGCAGCAGGTTCGCTGTCGAAGCGGCTCGGGATCGAAGAAGGCACGCAGCTGCCGCGGACGATCATCGAATATTATTACAAGGACGACGCGCTCGGCGACCCGATGATCGCGGACGAGCACATCGCCTGCTTCGGCTGGGCGACGCAGGACGAGATGAACGACATCGCCGATATGGCGATTCGCGTGAACGACTTCCTTTCGGGCATGTTCGCGGCCATCGGCATTCGCCTGATCGACTTCAAGCTCGAGTTCGGACGGGTCTGGGACGGCGATTATTCGCGTGTCATCCTGGCCGATGAGATCAGCCCCGACGGCTGCCGCCTATGGGACATCAAGACTAACCAGAAGCTGGACAAGGACCGCTTCCGCCAGGACCTCGGCGGCGTCGAGGAGGCCTATCAGGAAGTCGCCCGTCGGCTCGGGCTACTTCAGCCTGAAGACGATTCCGCGGTCCTCGATTTCGACACGCACCGGAAGAAGCGCGGCAAGTAGGTCCGGCTCACTCGATCACTTCGAAATGCACCACCTCCGGCTCTAGCTCGAGCAGGAAGTCAGGATCGAAGTCATAATATTTGGCCTTGGTCAGCTCGTCACCCGCGAAGCGCCGGATCGCGTCCAGGTCATCCCACAGCGTGAACATCTCGATGTGGACTACGTCGCCTTCCGCACGATGCAGGCACCAGGCGCCGCGATTGCCCTCGGTCGACCGATAGTCGGCGAGGCCGACCTCCTCGGATAGCTTGAGATATTCCGCGGCCTTGGCTGCGGGAACTCGGCCGTGCCAGCGTCGTGCGATCATTCGAACGTCCTCTTGCTTGACGTCCCCTCAGCCAGCACATGCGATAGCAATGAAGCGCGCCCGTGTCGTCACGTTGAATGCAGCGCTCGGGCCGCTCGATTACCGGGTGCCCGAGGGCATGGCCGTGGAACCAGGCTCCGTCGTGGTCGCGCCGCTCGGCCCGCGGCAATTGCTCGGTGTGGCTTGGGATGCCGACCGGCTCGAGAGCAACGAGGTGCCGGATTCGAGGCTTCGGCCCCTGGCCGGCATGCTCGATGTGCGGCCAATTGCACCCCCTCTCCGCCGGCTCTGCGAATGGACCGCCGATTATTATTTGTCCCCGTTGGCGTCCGTGCTGCGAATGGTCCTGCCGTCTTCGGCAGCGCTGGAGGGCCCTCGCCAGCTGACGGAATATCGGCCGACCGGTTTCGTCCCCGATCGCATGACGCCGCAGCGCGCCAAGGCGCTTGCCGAGATCGAGGGGCGCCAGGGCACAATCCGCGAGTTGGCCGACCGCGCCGGCGTTAGCGACGGCGTGATGCGCGGACTGATGAATGCCGGCGCGCTCGAACCGGTCGCGGTCGATGCCGATCGCCCGCTCGACTGCCCCGATGCGGACCATGCGCCGCCCGAGCTGAATGACGATCAGCGTGAGGCGGCTGCCAGCCTGGCAGCCTCGGTAGGCAAGGGCTTCGATCCAATCCTGCTCGACGGCGTCACGGGCTCGGGCAAGACCGAAGTCTATTTCGAGGCGATCGCCGAATGCCTTCGTCAGGGGAAGCAGGCGCTTGTCCTGCTGCCCGAGATCGCGCTCACGGAGCCGTTCCTCAAACGCTTCGAGGCTAGGTTCGGATGCGCCCCGGTCGCCTGGCACTCCGACCTCCGCTCCTCGCAACGCCGCCGCGCGTGGCGGGGCATCGCAAGCGGAGAGGCCAAGGTCACGGTCGGCGCACGGTCAGCGCTTTTCCTCCCCTACCCCAACCTCGGCCTGATCGTCGTCGACGAGGCGCACGAGCCATCATTCAAGCAGGAAGATGGCGTCCAGTACCACGCTCGCGACACGGCAGTGATGCGCGGCTTGTTCGAGCAAATCCCGGTGATCCTCTCGTCGGCGACACCGGCCATCGAGAGCCGCCACATGGTCGAGGTCGGCCGCTACCGCGAAGTCAGCCTGCCGGAGCGCTTCGCCGGCGCTTCGATGCCGGCGATCCAGTCGATTGACCTCACGCAGGACCCGCCGCCTCGCGGCCGCTGGCTTGCGCCGCAGCTGGTGCAGGAGCTTGAGGCCAATCTGGAACGGGGCGAGCAGTCGCTGCTGTTCCTCAACCGGCGCGGCTTCGCGCCGCTCACCTTATGCCGTCACTGCGGCCATCGCTTCCAATGCCCGAACTGCACCGCCTGGATGGTAGAACACCGGTTGATGCACCGCCTCGCCTGCCATCATTGCGGGCACGTGATGCCTCCGCCGAAGGAATGTCCGGAATGCGGGACTGAGGACAGCCTTGTCGCCTGCGGACCGGGCGTGGAGCGCATTGCCGACGAAGTCGCGGAGCTATTTCCGGAAGCGCGAACCGCGATCGTCACCTCCGACACGATCTGGTCCCCCCAGCGCGCTGCTGAGTTCGTAGGCGCGATGGAGCGCGGTGAGATCGACATTGTCGTCGGCACTCAGCTGGTGACCAAGGGCTACCACTTCCCAAACCTCACGCTCGTAGGTGTCGTCGATGCGGACCTGGGTCTCGCTGGCGGAGACCTCCGCGCGGCCGAGCGCAGCTTCCAGCAGATCCAGCAGGTCGCCGGCCGAGCCGGGCGCGGCGACAAGCCTGGCCGCGTCTTCGTCCAGACCCACGATCCCGAAGCTCCGGTGATCTCCGCGCTAGTCGCCGGTGATGCGCCGGGCTTCTACGCCGCCGAGACCGAAGCGAGGCGCGAGGCGGCAATGCCGCCCTTTGGCCGCCTCGCGGCAATCATCGTATCCGCAGAGGACGCATCCGAAGCTGACAACGTCGCGAGACGCATCGGCAACGTGGCCCCGCAAGTGGAAGGCATGGCGGTCTTCGGCCCCGCCCCCGCTCCACTGGCAATGCTAAGGGGCCGACACCGTCAACGGCTTCTGGTGCATGCGAGCCGAAGCCTCGACGTGCAGGACGTCATTCGGGACTGGCTCGCCGATATCGAATGGAACTCAAAAATCCGCGTCAGTGTGGACGTGGATCCTTATAGCTTCTTGTAGTCTAGGCCGCCGCTAGCCGCCGTCGCCGGACCCACCACGGCTGAACCAGCTGACCAGCTTTGATGGCTAACCATAGCAGCCAGAGTCCGAACACCGTTGCGATCACGATCGTGATCAGCGACGCTTCCAATCCGAACCCAGCGCCCGTGAGCAGCGGATCACCCTCAAGCCTTCCCTTTACGATGCCGTGCACCGTCGTGCCGGAAACGGGGATGTTGTAGATCTCGCCTTGAGTGAAGTTCCATGCGGCGTGGATGCCCATCGGCAGCCACAAGCTACGGGTCAGCATGTAAGCCGCCCCGAGCATCACGCCGGCTTCGAACGCGATTCCGATTGCTGCGATCGGGCTGGCGTTTGGATTGGCGAGGTGCGAGGCGCCGAAGAATGCGGACGTGAGAAGCAACGCGGCCCAACTGCCACCGAATTCCTCGAGCCAGCGGAACAGAATCCCGCGGAACACCAGCTCTTCGGAGATAGCCGGGAAAATCGCCGACGCGATGAGCGCCGGGAGGAAACCCGACAGATCACCGAGGCCATCTACCCGATAAACCCCGAGCAAAGCGGCAACTGCTACCGCAGCGGAGAACACCAGAAATCCCGCGGCGAGCCCCAGCCCGAGACGGCGTGCCCACTGTGGGTCCCGGAAGTCGTCACGGGGATTTTCGCCGAGGTGCCGAATGAGAAGTTCATAGGCGAGAATGACAATCGGGATAGCGAGGAGGTCGAACTTCATTCCCTGCGTGAAGCCGGGAATATCCGGAACAACGAACTTCCCGAGCAGAAGAGCAAGGGCGAAGCAGGCGATCGTGATCGCTAGCGCGATGACCATCGCGACGAGGGGGAAGTCGACGATGCGCCGCCACAAGGGTTTCCGCGCTTCCGGCGTTGGCACCACTTGATCCATCATTCCCCTCCACCCGTTTGCTGCTGTTGAGCCGAACCGGAGAGCCTCGGCAAGGACCTATTCGACGAGCAGGACCAGCGGATGTGGACCCCCTTTCCTACGATGAACTTCAGCGCGTGGCGCCGGCACATACCGGTTGGTGCGTCCCGGCTATCGAGCTGCCGGTGCGCCATATCCATGGAGGAAGCCCATGCGCCTACGCATTGATAGGGCGCGTCTGCGGACGGCGATCTTCGCCGGCGTGGCCGCGATTGCACTTCCCTGTTCGACACAAGCTCTCAGTCAAATCGCTCAGCAGATTAACTTGGTGACGGACAGCAATACATTCCTGACGAGCCAAGGCTTCACAGCCGCGAACACTGAGGACCCCAACCTCATCAATCCGTGGGGCATGAGCTTCGGTGCGACGAGCCCCTTCTGGATCTCGAACCAGGGGAGCAACACTTCCACGTTGTACACGGGGAATGGGACGCCGGCGCCAGTTGGAAGCCCGTTGATCGTGACAATCCCGTCGCCAAGTGGGCCGCCTAGCGGACCTACGGGCCAGGCTTTCACCGGCGGTGGCGGCTTCGCGATGTCCGGCGGCGGCAACGCGATCTTTGTCTTCGCGAACCTGGACGGCAGCATCTCCGCATGGAACGGCGGTACGACAGCGGCCGCGCAAGTCGACGTGGATGGAGCCGTCTATACGGGCATCGCAACAGGTAGCACTGGCGGCGCAAATTACCTTTATGCAGCCAACAACGCCCAAGGCCGGGTGGACGCGTTCGACCAGACCTTCACGGCGCATTCTTTCGGTGCCGGAGCGTTTACGGACCCGAACCTTCCTTCGGGGCTCAGCCCGTTCAATGTCACCAATATCGGCGGCAATCTCTTCGTGACTTACGCAGCCGGGGGCCCCGACGCAGATGAGCAAGAGCTCGGCACGGGCGTCGTCGATGTGTTCAGCCCGGAGGGAGTCCTCCTTCAGCGCTTTGCCACCGGCAGCCTTTCCGGCGGCGACATCGACAGCTTGGTGTCGCCCTGGGGCGTTGCTCAGGGCACTTTCGGTCCACTCAGCAACGCGATCCTGATCGGCAATTTCTCCGATGAGGATGGCTTCATCAACGCCTTCGACGCCAGCGGGAATTTCCTGGGCACGCTGACGTTGGGCGGCGATCTGTTCAATATGCCCTACCTCTGGGCCTTGGGCTTCAGGACAGGCGGCGCCAACACGAACCCGACGTCGCTCTATTTCACCGCTGGGATCGGCGATGAGGAGCACGGCCTGTTCGGTGAGCTTAGGCCGGTTCCCGAGCCTTCCACCTGGGCCATGATGCTGGTCGGGTTCGGTGCGATGGGCCTGGCGTTGCGCCGTCGGCCAACGCCCGCGCTCGCTCAGGCCGCTTAGTCGGCCAACGGCAGTTCCGGAGACGCGGAGGCATGGCCCTCCGCGTCGAGGAGCTTGCGCTTGCGGTCGAGACCTCCGGCATAGCCGCCTAACGTTCCGTCGCTGCGGATCACCCGGTGGCAGGGAATGAGAACCGCTACGTGGTTGTCGCCGTTCGCGGTGCCGACTGCTCGGACGGCACCGGGCTGACCAATTGCCGCTGCGATCTGAGCGTAGCTGCGGGTTTCGCCAGCAGGGATCTTCCGAAGCTCACGCCAGACCGCTTCCTGGAAAGCCGTGCCGGCCACGTCGATCGGCAACTCACGAGCCAAAAGCGGCTGCTCGATCGCCTCGAGCGCGCCTTCGATCAGGTCCTTGAGGCCGCCCGCGTCCTCCACAATCGTCGCCTTCGGGAAGCGTCTCCGAAGCGATTCCTCGCTGTCGTCGAAGGTCAGGCGGCAAATGCCCTTGCTCGTCGCAGCGATCAGCATCTGCCCAAGGGGGCTGTCGAAGTGCGTCCAGCGGATCGTCTCGCCGCGGCCGCCGTCGCGCCATGCCGATGGGGTCATGCCAAGCCGTTCCTTCGCATCGCTGTAGAAGCCACTTGGGCCCGAATAACCCGCGTCGTAGACAGCGTCAGTCACCCGCTCTGTCTGCTTGAGCGCGTCCTCCGCTCGCCTGTTACGCAGACCGCGTGCGTATTCCGCAGGTGAGACGCCAAGGTCTCGCTTGAAGATGCGCTGGAAGTGGTGCGGTGCATAGCCGACGGCTTCCGAGACTTCAGCAAGGCTCGGCGCTTCCTCGGCCTGTTCGATCAGCTTCACCGCCGCAGCTACCGCCTCCCGGTCGCGGCCCACCTCGTCCGGCTTGCACCTCAGGCAAGCACGAAAGCCGGCCGCCCGAGCCTCTTCAGCCGTGGCATAGAAGTCGACATGCTCGCGCTTCGGGCGCCGCGCTGGGCAGCTCGGCTTGCAGTATATGCCAGTGGTCTTCACCGCGCCCACGACGCGCCCGTCCCACGCCCGGTCGCGGCGCATGAAGGCCGCCCAAGCGGTGTCCGCATCGAGGCGCGACACGTTCGACATATCGTCCGATCTAAGCTCCTCGATCGTCTGTGCAAGCGCGCCCATGGTCAGTTCCTCTCGATCTTCGCGGAGAAGCACCCACGCGTCGCATTGTGAGCGTGAATGGTCTGAATCTCGGGATTGGCGAACAGCTTGCGGATTCCGGCCTCGGCCTCACCCGGCTGGGTAAGGATCGCATCGGCCATCATCCCGTCGGCATCGAAGCCACGAAGCGAGAGAACCCGCGTCTGAAAGACGGGCGGCACTTCATCGACATATTCCGCCGCCTCTTGCTGATTTTCGGTGACGAAGATCGCGTGGCTCGCAAGATAAGGCCCCGCGACATCGTGGCTAACGTGATTGAGCAGCAGCACGCTTTCGCCCACTGCCCGATCGGTAAGGCTGACGCGGCACGGATATCCGCCCCCGTTCACGGTCATCCGGACGATGCCCTGCTCCGCCAATTCCTCGTCGCTCTTTCCGAACAGCGGCCGGTAAGGCGTCGGATCAAGACCTCGAACCACATAAGACATGCGAATTGCTCCTTCCGTGGTTCGGTGTAGGAGGTCAGCGACGCTCACGCTTCCGAAGGCTTGCGTTCAAACCGGGTCAGCAATTTCCCGCAGCTAAATCAGGCTTAGTCGCCTTGCATCGCTGCCAAGCGCTTGCTAGGGGCCGCGCCAACTGGTGGGGGCGTGCGGGGCTAACCCGTTTTCACGCCCCGATTTTCGCATCAGGTAACATTCCGTTTCTGGAGCTATTCGCGCGTGGAGACATCCGGCGGCATTCGAGCCAGCTTAGCAGGGCGCTATGCGTCGGCCCTGTTCGATTTGGCACGCGACCAGCGGCAAATCGATGCGGTTGCCCGCAGCCTTGATGCCCTGAATCAGGCGCTGGCCGATTCGAAGGACTTCGCCGAGCTGGTTGAGAGCCCGCTCGTGTCGCGCGAGGAGTCCAGCAAAGCGTTTGGCGCCGTGGCGTCTCAGCTGAACCTGGACCCGGTCACGGCCAACTTCCTCGGCGTGCTGGCCAAGAACGGCCGCAAGAACCAGCTGCGCCCGGTGATCCGTGCATTCCGCCGCCTCGCTGCCGAACATCGCGGTGAAACCACGGCAGACATCGTGACCGCTCGCCCGCTCAACGACGACCAGCTCAGCGAGCTGAAGCAACAGCTTCGCGCTCGCGCCGGTCGTGACGTCACCGTCGACGCACAGGTCGACCCCAACATCCTCGGCGGAATTGTCGTGAAGCTGGGCAGCCAGCGCATCGACGCCTCGATCCGCACCAAACTCAACCGACTCGCTCAGGCGATGAAAGGCTAATTGAATGGATATCCGCGCCGCTGAAATCTCTCGCGTCATCCGCGACCAGATTGCGAACTTCGACGCCGAAGCCGAGGTCTCGGAAGTCGGCACCGTGCTGTCCGTCGGCGACGGCATCGCGCGCATCTACGGCCTCGACAATGTCCAGGCCGGCGAGATGGTCGAGTTCGACAACGGCACCAAGGGCATGGCCCTGAACCTGGAAGCCGACAACGTCGGCGTCGTGATCTTCGGCTCGGACGCGGAGATCGAGGAAGGTTCGAGCGTCAAGCGCACCGGCGCCATCGTGGACGTTCCGATCGGCAAGGGCCTGCTCGGCCGCGTCGTCGACGCCCTCGGCAACCCGATCGATGGCAAGGGCCCGATCGAGTACACCGAGCGCCGCCGCGTTGAAGTTAAGGCTCCTGGCATCATCCCGCGCAAGTCGGTGCACGAGCCGGTCCAGACCGGCCTCAAGGCGCTCGACGCGCTCGTTCCGATCGGCCGCGGCCAGCGCGAGCTGATCATCGGCGACCGTCAGACCGGCAAGACCGCCGTCGCGCTCGACGCCTTCATCAACCAGAAGGAAGTCAACAAGGGCAGCGACGAGAGCCAGAAGCTCTACTGCATCTACGTCGCCGTCGGTCAGAAGCGTTCGACCGTCGCGCAGATCGTTCGCGCGCTCGAAGAGAATGGCGCGATGGAATATTCGATCGTCGTCGCCGCGACCGCTTCGGAGCCCGCTCCGCTGCAGTATCTCGCGCCCTACACCGGCGTCGCGATGGGTGAGTATTTCCGCGACAACGGCATGCACGCCGTGATCGTGTACGACGACCTTTCGAAGCAGGCCGTCGCTTACCGCCAGATGTCGCTTCTGCTCCGCCGTCCGCCGGGCCGCGAGGCCTATCCGGGTGACGTTTTCTATCTTCACAGCCGCCTTCTCGAGCGCGCCGCGAAGATGAACGAGGACAATGGCTCGGGCTCGCTGACCGCGCTTCCGATCATCGAAACGCAGGCTGGCGACGTGTCGGCCTACATCCCGACCAACGTGATCTCGATCACTGACGGCCAGATCTTCCTCGAGACGGATCTGTTCTATCAGGGCATCCGTCCGGCGATTAACGTCGGTCTCTCGGTCAGCCGCGTCGGTTCGGCCGCGCAGACCAAGGCGATGAAGAAGGTCGCCGGCTCGATCAAGCTGGAGCTCGCTCAGTATCGCGAGATGGCCGCGTTCGCCCAGTTCGGCTCGGACCTCGACGCGTCGACGCAGAAGCTGCTCGCTCGCGGCGCTCGCCTGACCGAGCTGCTGAAGCAGCCGCAATATGCGCCTATGCCGGTCGAGGAGCAGGTCGCCTCGATCTTCTCGGGTACGCAGGGTTTCCTCGACGCCGTGGATGTGAAGGACGTGGTCCGCTACGAGGCTGCGCTGCTGAGCTTCCTCCGCTCGGAGAAGCCGGAAATCCTCGCCAAGATCCGCGACACCAAGACGCTCGACGACGACACGGCAGCGGCCCTCAAGGACGCGCTGACGACGTTCGGCAAGCAGTTCGCTTAAGGACCGGCGCGGCTAGACGATGGCGAGCCTCAAAGCCCTCAAGATCCGCATCGGCTCGGTGAAGTCGACGCAGAAGATCACCAAGGCGCTGAACATGGTCGCGGCGTCGAAGCTGCGCCGTGCCCAGCAGAACGCGGTCGCGGGACGACCCTATTCGTCGCGCATGACGGATGTGGTTGCATCCCTCGCCTCCCGCATCACTCCGGGCCCGCAAAGCCCGAAGCTACTGAGCGGTACCGGCAAGGACGACACGCAACTGATCATCGTCGCGACCAGCGATCGTGGTCTTGCGGGCGCGTTCAACAGCAACATCGTCCGCATGGTCCGCCGCAAGGCCGATGAGCTCATCGGTCAGGGGAAGACGGTCCTGTTCTACATCGTCGGCCGCAAGGGCCGTCCGGTGATCCAGCGCCTCTACCCGAAGCAGATCATCGCGCAGTTCGACACGAGCGAGATGAAGAACCCGTCGTATGCGGAGGCCCAGGCCATCGCGAAAGACATCATCGACCGCTACACGACCGACGGCATCGACGTCGTTCACCTGGCTTATGCGAATTTCGTGTCGACGCTGGTGCAGGAACCGACGATCCAGCAACTTATCCCGGTCGCACCGGCCCAAAGCGACGAGACGTCCAAGCCAGCCGCTGGCGCCGCGCTGGCAGCAGTCGAATATGAGCCGGACGAAGAGGAAATTCTCGCCGACCTGCTCCCACGGAACGTCGCGATCCAGATCTATCGTGCGCTGCTCGAAAATCAGGCCGGTTTCTACGGTTCGCAGATGACCGCAATGGACAATGCGACCCGAAACGCCGGTGACATGATCAACCGTCTGTCGATTGCCTACAACCGGCAGCGCCAGGCCGCGATCACCACCGAACTCGTCGAAATTATCTCGGGCGCCGAAGCGCTCTAACCAAACACGAAGGCAAGGAAGACAGACATGGCCACCGCCGCCGACACCAAGCCCCGCACCAAGAAGGCTGCTGCCGCCGACACGACGGCCAGCGCTGCGGCCACGAGCAACCTGACCGGCCGCGTCAGCCAGGTCATCGGCGCCGTCGTCGACGTCGCCTTCGACGGCGACCTCCCGCCGATCCTCTCCGCGCTTGAGACCGACAATGGCGGCAACCGCCTGGTCCTCGAAGTCGCGCAGCACCTCGGCGAGAACGTCGTCCGTACGATCGCCATGGACTCGACCGACGGCCTCACCCGTGGCCAGGTCGTCAACGCGACTGGCTCCGAGATCCGCGTTCCGGTCGGCCCGAAGACCCTTGGCCGCATCATGAACGTCATCGGCGAGCCGATCGACGAGCGCGGCCCGATCGGCAGCGACCTGTCTGCGCCGATCCACGCTGAAGCCCCGGCCTTCGTCGACCAGTCGACCGAAGCCAGCATTCTCGTCACCGGCATCAAGGTGATCGACCTCCTCGCCCCATACGCGAAGGGCGGTAAGATCGGCCTGTTTGGCGGCGCGGGCGTCGGCAAGACCGTGCTCATCCAGGAGCTGATCAACAACATCGCCAAGGGCCACGGCGGCGTGTCGGTGTTCGCCGGCGTCGGCGAGCGTACCCGCGAGGGTAACGACCTCTATCACGAGTTCCTCGAGGCGGGCGTTATCGCCAAGGATGCCGATGGCAATCCGACGCCTGAAGGCTCCAAGGTGGCGCTCGTGTTCGGCCAGATGAATGAGCCGCCGGGAGCCCGCGCACGCGTCGCTCTGTCGGGCCTCACTCAAGCGGAATATTTCCGCGACGTCGAAGGCCAGGACGTGCTCTTCTTCGTCGACAACATCTTCCGCTTCACCCAGGCGGGTTCGGAAGTGTCGGCGCTTCTCGGCCGTATTCCTTCGGCCGTGGGTTATCAGCCGACGCTGGCGACCGACATGGGTCAGCTTCAGGAGCGAATCACCTCGACCAACAAGGGGTCGATCACCTCGGTGCAGGCCATTTACGTGCCCGCCGACGACTTGACCGACCCTGCCCCGGCAACGTCCTTCGCCCACCTCGATGCGACCACGACGCTGAGCCGCGCGATTTCGGAGCTGGGCATCTACCCGGCCGTCGACCCGCTCGACTCCGTCAGCCGCGTTCTCACACCGTCGGTTGTCGGCCAGGAGCACTACGAGACCGCTCGTGCCGTTCAGGCGACGCTGCAGAAGTACAAGAGCCTGCAGGACATCATCGCCATCCTCGGCATGGACGAGCTCTCGGAAGAGGATAAGCTGGTCGTCAGCCGCGCGCGCAAGATTCAGCGCTTCCTCAGCCAGCCGTTCCACGTCGCGGAAGTCTTCACCGGTATTCCGGGCAAGTTCGTCCAGGTCGAAGACACGGTCCGCTCGTTCAAGGCGGTCGTGAACGGCGAATACGATCACCTGCCCGAAGCAGCCTTCTACATGGTCGGCGGCATCGAAGAGGCGATCGCCAAGGCCGAAAAGCTCGCTCAGGAGGCCTAAGCACTGGCCGGCGAACTTCGCCTCGAAGACTGCGTCAACGACGTCTGTCCCTGGTCCGGCAAGCCGGTCACCGCGGATAGCCTGACGCTCTACCGAGGCAAGGTCGTCGGCTTCTGCAACACCGGTTGCCGCGACAAGTTCGAAGCTGCTTCGCGCGCCTTCGATCAAGCAATTGAAAGCAAGGAATAATGGCCGATCTGCACTTCGAGCTCGTCACGCCCGACCGCCTGGTGATGTCGGAAGACGTCTACATGGTCGTCGTCCCCGGCACCGAGGGCGAATCCGGCATCATGGTCGGCCACGCGCCCTACATGACCACGCTCCGCAATGGTGAGATTGCCGTTTACCGGACTCAGGGCGCTCAGCCCGAGCGTATCCCCGTCACCGGCGGCTTCGCCGAGGTTGGCGCCAACGGCCTGACCGTGCTCGCGGAGAGCGCCGGCTAAGCGCGGCGGTAACAGCGCCTTAACCATAGAGAAGTAGCCCTATCCGGCCCGCTCGAAGGGTTTGGGGGATTCAGTGTCGCACGCCATTGCCAGGCAATTGAGCCACAGCGGCGGCACCGCGAAGCAAGCCTTCGCCAAGCTCCTTGCGAGCCCGCTAATCGTCCTGGGTTTGATCTTCGTGGTGACGTTGATCCCACGGCTCGCATGGCTCGGCAATCCCGATTACCACATGGACGAGCAGTTCTACTTCGTCGTGGCCGATAGAATGTGGCACGGCGACTTGCCCTACGTGGACATCTGGGACCGCAAGCCGATTGGCCTGTTCCTGATCTACGCCGCACTGAGACCTTTCAGCGGCGACAGCCTGATCGCAATCCAGCTCGCCGGCATCGTGTCGGTCACAGCCACGGCTTTCGTCGTGTGGCGCATCGCGCGGCGTCAGGGAGACGATCTGGCAGCGCTCATTGCTGCCACGCTTTATCCGGTTTGGATGAGCGTCTTCGGCGGCGCGAATGGCCAGGCACCTGTGTTCTACAATCTGCTGGTTGCCGCCGCCGCGCTGCTTGTCCTGCGCGTGTTCGACGAACCCGCAACCGCAACGCGCCGAGGCGCGCTAGCCATGATCCTCGGCGGCCTAGCCATCCAGGTGAAGTACACCGCCATCTTCGAAGTTGCGTTCCTCGGACTGGCGCTGACCTGGCTAGCGTGGCGGAGCATGGCGTGGGGTAAAGCCATCGGCCGCGTGGCATTGTGGGCGTCACAGGCGCTCCTCCCGACCCTCGCAGCCTGGGCGGTCTACGCAATCATCGGCCATGGCCCCGAATTCGTGCAGGCGAACTTCACGTCGATATTCCTGCGAGCTCCGGTCCACCCGACCTATTTCCGCATGCTGGTCGCTACTCTCGCAATTACCAGTGCACCCTTGTTCGCAGTGGCGTTGGCAGGCGCTTGGAAGCTCGCACGCGACCGCCAAACCAGCGAGCGCCTTTTTTTGCTGGGGTGGGCTGCTGCGGCGCTATGCGGCTTCGTCGCCATCGGGAATTTCTACGATCATTATACGTTGCCCGTGATCGCGCCGTTGATGCTCGTCAGCCTCCCCATCTTTCGCCAGCGCCTGCTGGGACCCCTGACCGGGGGCTTCGTAGTCGCCTGGTCAATCTATCTCGCGCCGCCCGAGACCGCGGCCGCCACGCAAGTGTCGCGAGCAACGATCAGTCGTCTGTCGAGCGAGGCTAAGCCGTTCCTGCAGCACGGGCCCATGTACATGTGGGACGGCCCCTCGATCCTCTACACCGTCGGCGGCGCCGAGATTCCGACGCGCTTCGCCTTTCCGGGCCATTTGGACGATCTCGTGGAGCAGCATGCCATGGGGATCGACACCGGCGAAGAAATACGCCGCATACTCGCGCAGCGCCCGGCGGTGATCATCACCACCAGCCGCGCATATGTGCCGAACGTGAACCCGATCACGTACGCCGCCGTCGCCGAGGCATTGTCTCGCGACTATGTCGAATTGGACCGCCAGCCAGATGGGTGGCGGCGGCGCGAATACATTCTCGCGGTCCGTCGCGACCTCTGCGGCGGCTGCGGCAAATTGCCGCCGGCCCGGATCGAGGATCACCCGCAGGTTCCAGCTGAACCCACACGCTAAACTGTGATCAAGGGACGATGAACAACGGCGCCGGTTCTGTGCGCTTCGCCTTACTCAAGCCATAGTGCAAAGGCGGTCGCGGTTAATGCCGTGACGTCATCAGTTAGCTTTTTCTAAAAGGTTTCACCCCTATTCACCACCCTGGATCTCGTGAGAACCGTAACGGTAGGGTGACAATGAGCGCATTCGGTAAACGTGCTGGCGTGGGCGGGGGACGTCCGAGCTTTGGCGTCGCAAAGCCGATGAAGGGCGGAGGCGCCGTTACTCATTCGACGCCGGAACCGGGCGGCGATCAGTTCCCACCACTGGACGATCTCACCCCTCCCGCAGACGGCGCACCTGAAGGCACGACTGTTTCGCAGGGTGGCGCGATGGACCGCCTCACCGCTCGCCAGAACGCGAGCGGCGAAGCCGGCAGCAGCAAGGCGGAAGGCTTCGAAGCCTCCGTTCACCGCATCAAAGAGCAGGTGCTTCCGCGCCTGCTTGAGCGTGTCGATCCGGAAGCCGCAGCGACGCTCAGCAAGGACGAGCTCGCCGAAGAATTCCGCCCGATCATCAGCGAGGTCCTAACCGAGCTCAAGATCAACCTGAACCGGCGCGAGCAATTCGCGCTCGAAAAGGTGCTGGTCGACGAACTTCTTGGTCTTGGACCGCTAGAAGAACTCCTTGCCGACCCGGCCATCAGCGACATCATGGTCAACGGTCCCGAGCAGACCTACGTCGAACGTAAGGGCAAGCTCGAGATCGCGCAGATCACCTTCCGCGACGAAGAGCATCTGTTCCAGATCGCTCAGCGCATCGTGAACAAGGTCGGCCGCCGCATCGACCAGACGACCCCGCTCTGCGACGCCCGTCTCCAGGACGGCAGCCGCGTCAACGTCATCGTTCCGCCGCTGTCGCTCCGCGGCACCGCCATCTCCATTCGTAAATTCTCCGAGAAGCCGATCACGCTCGACATGATGCGTGGGTTCGGTTCGATGTCGGAGAAGATGGCGACCGTGCTCAAGATCGCGGGCGCCAGCCGCATGAACGTCGTCATCTCCGGCGGTACCGGCTCCGGTAAGACCACGATGCTCAACGCTCTGTCGAAGATGATCGACCCGGGCGAGCGCGTGATCACGATCGAAGACGCGGCCGAGCTTCGTCTGCAGCAGCCCCACTGGCTGCCGCTCGAAACCCGCCCAGCGAACCTCGAAGGCCAGGGCGCGATCACCATTCGCGACCTCGTCATCAACGCCCTGCGTATGCGTCCCGACCGCATCATCCTCGGTGAGATTCGCGGACCGGAATGCTTCGACTTGCTCGCGGCCATGAACACCGGTCACGACGGCTCAATGGCGACGCTCCACTCCAACTCCCCGCGTGAGTGCCTCGCGCGTATGGAGAACATGGTGATGATGTCGGACATCAAGGTGCCGAAGGAAGCCATTTCGCGTCAGATCGCGGACTCGGTCGACCTCATCGTCCAGGTGAAGCGCCTCCGCGACGGTTCGCGCCGCACGACCAACGTCACCGAAGTGATCGGCATGGAAGGCGACGTGATCGTCACCCAGGAGCTGTTCAAGTTCGAGTATCTCGACGAGAGCGCCGACGGAAAGATCATCGGCGAGTATCGCTCGATGGGCCTGCGCCCCTACACGCTCGAAAAGGCCAAGCAGTTCGGCTTCGACCAACCCTACCTGGAAGCCTGCCTCTAAGGGGTCACGCCGCTTCGCGGAGCGGCGGCGAGATGTGGTCTACGGCGAGTCCGCTCATGAAGCGCTCGGTGCATTGCGCGTCTGCCTCGCCATCGTTCACTCGACCCGACTTCGTCCTGCTCCTATGCGCGGCGCATAGTTCGGGAGGACCGCGTTATTCGTCCGTTCCAAATAGTCGCCCTAGCGGCCTTCGCCCTCCCTGCGTGCACCCAGCATTCGCAGCCGTCGAACGACACGGTGTTCGTCTCGAATGAAGGAACGAACCGCGTCGATCTCGTCGATGGCGCCACCGGCCGCATCGAGGGTCAGCTCGCAACTGGGGCAAGGCCACGCGGGATGCAAATCTCGCCTGACCGCAAGCTGCTCTACGTCGCAGCCAGCAACGCGAACCGCATCGAGGCATGGGACGTCCACTCACACAATCGCGTCGCGAGCTTCAATTCGGGACCTGACCCGGAGCGCTTCTCTACCAGCCCGGACGGTTCGACCATCTACGTAGCGAACGAAGACCATAGCGCGGTGTCGTTCCTTGACCTTAAGAGCGGCAAGATCACCCGCGAGGTCCGCGTCGGTCCCGAGCCTGAAGGCATAAGCGTAAGCCCTGACGGCTCGCTCATCATTGCCACATCCGAGGTTGCCAATCTCGCTCACTTCATCGACGCGAAGTCAGGCGAGCTCCTCGACAGTGTCCCCGTCGGCAGCCGCCCCCGCTTCGTGCTCTTCCTGCGCGGCGGGCGCACAGCATGGGTCTCGTCGGAACAGCGCGGCACGATCAGCGTGTTCGACACGGCCACGCGCCAAATCGTTCACACCATCGATCTGACCAAGAGCTTTGACATTCCCGAGCCGGTGCAGGCGATCGAGATGCGAGCGACGCACGACGAGAAGCGCGTGTTTATCGCCATGGGCCGATCGAACCGCGTCGCCGAGATCGATCCCGTTACCTATGCCGTCGTTCGTTGGTTTCCGACGGGTGAGCGAACTTGGGGCATCGGTCTCTCCCCCGATGAGACGCGCCTTTATGCAGCCAGTGGCCTTTCCGGCACGCTAACGGTCATCGACCTGACCACGAACAAGGTCGAACGTACGGTGAACCTCGGCGGTCGCCCGTGGGGAGCAATGGCGGCCCGCAAGTGAAAGGCGCCATCCACTTCGCCGCTGCCTTCCTGTTGGGTTCGTGCAACCTCATCCCACAACGCCAACTCACCGCCTGTGCCGATCCGAACAACCTGCCCTTCTCCAACCGCGCGGGGGAAGGTTTCGAAAACAAGCTGTCCGAGATGATCGCATCGGACCTGCACGCGAAGCTCAACTATGTCTGGTGGGCACAACGCCGGGGCTACGTTCGCAACACGCTGAATGAGACGAAATGTGACTTCTGGCCCGGAATCGCCAGCAACGTCGAAATGGTCGCAACCAGCCGCCCTTATTACCGCTCATCCTATATGTTCGTGACGCGCTCTGGCGCGAACCTTGGGGGCCTGTCGCTCGACGATCCTCGCCTCAAGCAATTGAAGATCGGAGTCCAAATGATCGGCGACGACGCTAGCAACTCGCCGCCATCGCACGTCCTCGCTAGCCGCGGCGTCATCGGCAACGTCCACGGATACATGCTCTACGGCGACTACAACAAGCCGAACCCACCGTCGGAGATCATGCAGGCGGTCGAGCGCGGTGACGTGGATGTGGCGCTAGTCTGGGGTCCGCTTGCCGGCTACTTCGCGGCGCGGTCTCCCGTTCCCTTGCGCCTGGAGCCGGTCACGCCATGGCTGGCGGACATGCAATTCCCGATGCAGTTCGACATCTCAGTGGGCGTCCAAAAGGACAACCAAAAACTGCTGAAGAAAGTCGACCAGATCTTGGCTCGCAGATCAGGCCAGATTCAGAAGCTCCTCGCCGCTTACCACGTACCGATTGTCGCGCCGTGATGCGCGGACATCAGCCTAAATCTGGATGAATTCCAACGGTTTGGAAAAATGGTGGGCGTGGCAAGGATTGAACTTGCGACCCCTGCGATGTCAACACAGTGCTCTACCACTGAGCTACACGCCCACCCGGTCGGAACGCGGCATTTAGGGGGGTGATGGCCGAGACGCAACCCGCGTTTGGGCGGAATTTCTCGGCGCCTACAACCGGCCGTGCTGATCCTCGGTCTGGAACATCCGGTCGACCTCCATCACGAGGTCTTTTAGGTGGAATGGCTTGGAAAGGAGCTTCGCCTCCGGCGCCGTACGTCCGCCCTGCAGAGCAACCGCGGCAAAGCCGGTGATAAACATCACGCGAATCGCGGGGTCGATCGCACTCGCTTTCTGGGCAAGCTCGATCCCGTCCATCTCGGGCATGACGATGTCGGTCAGGAGAAGATCGAATTGCTCGGTCTCAAGCAGCGGCATCGCTTCGGTGCCGCAGCCAACGGCCTGCACCTCATAACCAACCCGCTGGAGAGCGCGCTGGAGATACTCACGCATGGACGTGTCGTCTTCAGCAAGAAGGATCCGTGCCATGGCTGATACCTATGCGCTGTTCATTTATGTTTTGCCAGAAGCGAATAACGCTCTCGTGCGTTGCAGGTCCCCAAGTACGTTCTAAACTGGTACAAAATTTAACTGCGATGTCGTTGCTCGGTCCGGTCATCCATTCGCCGCGGGGCGAATTACCCGTCCTCTTATCCGTCCCCCACTCGGGGCGTGCATATCCGGAATGGCTTGTAGCCATGTCTTCGGCGGGCAAATCCTCTCTAGCGACGCTGGAAGATCCGCTCGTCGACCGCTTGGTGTGGCGAGCAATGCAACGTGGATGCGGCGCCGTCATCGCCCAGACACCGCGCGCCGCGGTCGATTGCAACCGCGCCGAAGACGAAGTCGATCCGTCGGTCGTGGATGGCGCACGTCGCGGAAGGGTCACGGCACGAGCGCGCGGAGGGCTCGGCATCGTTCCCGGCCGGACGCAGCAGCACGGCTATCTCTGGCGTCGGGCGATCAGTCTTGACCAGCTGGAGGAACGGATCGCCCTGGCGCACCGGCCATATCACGAAGCAATTGATCAGCAACTTGCGCTTCTGCTCGACCGGTTCGGCTGCGCGCTCCTGCTCGACTGTCACTCGATGCCGCCGCCACCCGAGGGCATCGCACCTGTGGTGTTCGGGGACTGTCGTGGGCGAAGTGCCGACGGATGGGTCAGCAGGGAGGCGATGGCGATCGCCAATCGGCTCGGCTTCGCCACAGGCCTCAATGATCCCTTTGCCGGCGGGCACGTCATCGAGCGGCATTCGCGGCCCGCTCGGGGCGTGCATGCGCTTCAGATCGAGCTCGACCGTCGTATTTATCTCGACGCAGGCCTCAAGGCGCCGGGAGACGGGTTCGATCGAGCTGCGTCGCTAATCGACGCGCTCGCGGTTGGTCTTGGAGAGGCGCTTCTCGGCCGCCAGTTCGCGACGGCGGCCGAGTAGACGAAAAGCTTAGGCGTCAGCGGGAGCTGGCTGCGGGACCTGCTCAGGCGCCTTGCCCTGCTGCATCTGGCGACCGAACACGTCGCGCATCTGCGACAGCGAGAAGAGGTGCGCGTAAAGGATCGGCAACATGCCGTTCTGGTTCATCTTGCGCAGCTCGTCGCCGCGGAGCTCACGCAGCTTCTCTTCGTCGATCATGCGGAAGCCGCGATAGACGAACGGCTGCTCAAAGCCCTCGGGCTGGATGGCGACTTCGCCTTCCATTAGGAGATCGCTTTTCTTGAGGTCTTCCATGAAGGCAGCCGTACGCTGGCCGGCAGCTTCGAACTGCTCGCAGAAAGCGAGGATCGCCTTGGTCGCCTCGCTGGGCTCATCGCCATCGAACAGAGGCTCGCCGTCCTCGAAATCGCCGACGCCGTTGGCGGTAGGGTCGAAGCAAAGCGAGAGCTCGTCGCTATCCGGGCGGAGGCGAGCGAGCAGGAACGGATAGCGGCGAATGTAGGCCGGGATGTAGGTCTGCGGATCGATCGGACGACCATCCTCGCCCATGAACACGTTGACGCCCTCGTTGAGGCCCATCAGCGCCATCGGGATCGAGTTCTCGCCGACCGAGAAGACGATCGGATAGTGCCGCTGAACCAGCATGAACTCATCAACCGTGAGCGGGACCGCATGTGTCTTGACCATCTCCGGGGTCGCCGGAATGGCACGCACCTTCAACTTGCCATGCTGAGTGACGTTCAGCGGCTCAAGCGACTGATAGAAAAGCGGCAAACCTTGGTTCGGGGCGGCACTCGCCATCCTGTTTCTCTCCTGGGGACGGGCGTGGCGGTCGCCGAGGAACGGGACACGCCATCAACTATTTCGAGCGCGCATCTATTGGGCTTGACCGCATTAGGCAAGCGCCGGGCGACGTTGTGCCTTCCCACAGGGCCGAGTGCAGTTCATTGATTATTCAACGCTTCACTGCGAAGCCGATCGGGGGAAGGCTAGGCGGACTTAGTGACGGCGGGGACAATTTTGAGCTTCATTCCGATGCTGCTCGGCATTTTTGCCGTGCAACCCGGAGCCGTGGAGCAAGGAGTCACGCGCCTTGTCGTGCAGGATGAAATCATTTTGCGCATACCGATCCAGCCGCGCCCCCTCCGCCCTTTTCAGTGGGATGAACGTAAGGGTCCCAAGTGCATACCCGTGAATCAACTCCGCGGCGCTTTGTTGTCGGGTCCTGAATCCGTCGATTTCATCTTCAACAACCGAGCGAGAATCCGTGCTCACTTCGACGAGGATTGCCTCGGGCTGGATTTCTACCGCGGCTTCTACGTCCAGCCGAAAGGTGACCGGCTCTGCGCAGGCAAGGACGCCATCTATTCGCGCATGGGCACGAGCTGCACCATCGAACGCTTCAAGTCGCTCGTTCCCAAATTTGCGGGCCGATAGCGCCTCTTGGATTCTGGTGTCGGAAACCCCACATTCCTTGACAAGTCCCAAGGCGTCCGCTTAGCCGCTGCTCACGCAGCCGAACGGCCTTCGAGAAGCCCGGGCTCCACTCTCATCTTCCGGATATTGCATGCCTTTTGCCGCTCTCGGCCTATCTGACGAACTAGTCCGCGCTGTCGCGGACAGCGGTTACAACGAACCCACGCCGATTCAGCGGGCCGCCATTCCGCCCGTGCTCATGGGCAAGGACCTGATCGGGATCGCCCAGACCGGCACCGGCAAGACGGCCAGCTTCGTGCTGCCGATGCTCGACATCCTGCACCACGGCCGCAGCCGCGCGCTCATGCCGCGATCGCTGATCCTCGAGCCGACGCGCGAGCTCGCACAGCAAGTCTCCGAGAATTTCGACAAATACGGCAAGTATCACCCGCTCTCGATGGCGCTGCTCATCGGCGGCGTTCAGATGGGCGACCAGATCAAGGCCCTCGAAAAGGGTGTCGATGTGCTGATCGCGACTCCGGGTCGCCTCATGGACCTGTTCCAGCGCGGCAAGATCCTGCTCACCGGCTGCGAACTGCTCGTCATCGACGAAGCTGACCGGATGCTCGACATGGGCTTCATCCCGGACATCGAGGAAATCTGCTCGAAGCTGCCGAAGTCGCGCCAGACCTTGCTCTTCTCGGCGACCATGCCGCCGCCGATCCAGAAGTTGGCCCAGAAATTCCTCAACGACCCCAAGCGGGTCGAGGTCGCGCGTCCGGCAACGGCCAACGTCAACATCGAGCAGCGACTGGTCGAGGTCCGCGGCGACAAGAAGCGCGACGTCCTGCGCGACTTGCTGCGCCACGAGGAAGTGAAGAACGCAATCATCTTCTCGAACCGCAAGACTACCGTCCGTGAGCTGACCACCAGCCTGAAGCACGCGGGCTTCGCGGTCGGCCAGATCCAGGGGGACATGGACCAGTCCGACCGCATCGCCGAGTTCGACCGCTTCAAGAAGGATGAGATCAACATCCTGGTCGCCTCGGACGTCGCCGCGCGCGGCCTCGACGTCAAAGGCGTCAGCCACGTCGTCAACTTCGACGTACCGTGGCAGCCCGACGATTATGTGCATCGCATCGGTCGCACCGGCAGGGCCGGCATGAAGGGCATCGCCATCACACTCGCAACGCGCGAGGACGGGGAAGCCGTGGATCGGATCGAGAAGCTGATCGGCCACAAGATCCCGCGCGTCGAAGCGTTAGCGAAAGAGCCCGAGCAGGCCGACCCCGCTCCTGCGAAGGCGAAGAAGCCCGCTCGTGCCGAAAAGCCGAAAGCTGCGGAACGACCTGCAAAGGCTGAGCGCCCGAAGCATGACCCGTGTCCGGATCGCTCCCCGGTGGTCGAGGACATCAAGGGCGACTGGAACGGTCCCCTGCCCTCCTTCCTCTCGGTCAGCGCGGTATAATCGCTGACACTGGAAAGCTGCGTACTCGGTTCCTAGGTCCCTCGCGGGCTGGTAAAGCAAAGGAACCTCAATGACCGACAGCAGCGAATATGTTCCGCCGAAAGTTTGGACCTGGGACCAGCCGAGCGGCGGCCAGTTCGCCAGCATCAATCGGCCCATTGCCGGCCCAACCCACGAGCTGACGCTGCCCGTCGGCAAGCATCCTCTACAGCTCTATTCGCTCGCCACGCCCAACGGCCAGAAGGCCTCGATCATGCTCGAGGAGCTGCTCGAGAAAGGTCACAAAGACGCCGAATATGACGCCTGGCCGATCCGCATCGGCGATGGCGACCAGTTCTCCAGCGGATTCGTCGACGTAAATCCCAATTCCAAGATCCCCGCGCTTGTCGACCGCAGCGGCGTCGAGCCTGTGCGGGTGTTCGAATCCGGCGCGATCCTCGTCTATCTTGCGGAGAAGTTCGGCGAGTTCCTCCCCACTTCCGGCCCGGAGCGCGCCGAAACACTCTCCTGGCTTTTCTGGCAGATGGGCAGCGCGCCCTTCCTTGGCGGCGGCTTCGGCCACTTCTTCGCCTACGCGCCCGTGAAGATCGAATATGCGATCAACCGCTACGCGATGGAGGCCAAGCGCCAGCTCGACGTCCTCAATCGGCGGCTCGCGGAAAACGAATATATCGCCGGCAAGGACTATACGATCGCCGACATCGCGATTTGGCCCTGGTACGGCGGCATCGCGCTCAACCGCACCTACGAGGGCGCCAACGAGTTCCTCGCGGTGCACGAGTATGAGCATTTGGTGCGCTGGGCAAAGCAAGTCGACGCTCGCCCCGGCGTGAAGCGCGGGCGCATCGTCAACAAGCTATCCGGCGACCCGGCAGAGCAGCTTCACGAGCGTCACGACCCCAGCGACTTTGACCTACGGACACAGGACAAGCTGATAGCTGTCGACGAGAGCGAGAGCGTCAAGGACGACGCGATTTAGCGACGCTCGGGCGTTCGGGCAGATATTCGAGCAGGCACATCGAACCCTGCACGGAGACCTCGTCGATCAGCCGCAGCTGCGGATTCGCTTCAATCAGTTGCCCGCAGCTGCCTGCGGCTGTCGTCACGAGGTAGCGCCGACCGGAGCCCGCGGCGGGCAGGCTGCGCGTGCCTGGCACAAATGTCAGGTAACTCGCGGCCCCGCGCGAAATCTCTATGTCTTGGCCGTGGCGGCTGAACCATTCTGTAGCTCTTGCCTCGACAATTGCGCTCGTCTCGTACCGACTCATCACGTAGAGGCCGGTCAGGATCGGAATCAGCAAGAGCGCGGCTGCAAGCGGTTTCCCATCGCTCCGAAGGCCGCGTGAGAGCGCCGCGCCTGACGCAATCGACACGGAGGAGATCAAGCTCAACATCATTCGCGTCTTCGGATCGATCGCCAGCACATAAACCAGGCCGATGGCAATCAAGGCCCCAGCGCAGAGAAGCCGCAGGACAGCTCGACGGTCATCAGGGTTCAAGCGGCGGCTGAACAGCACGAGCGCAAGTCCACCGCAGGCCAGTAGCCTTCCCGCTTGAGGCGAGGCCAAGAGATTCAGCCATGGATCGATCGGCCACCACACGGTGATCAGCATCTCTCGCTTCCACGAACGGATGTAATCCGCGTTCAGGAGCGGACCGCGATCCGAACGGAAATCCGGCCCGAGCTGGTTTGTCACTATGTCGGTGTGGCCCAGTGCGAGGCGCATCCGCAGGAATGGATCACCGGTGCCAATGGCGTAGACCAGCATTTCTGCAAACTCGACTGACGCAACACCGGCGACCGCCCAAAGCAATATGTTTCGCTTCGGGCCAGGCAAGGTGAACCACAAGATCGCGCTGGCGAGCAGGAACAACGAGCTGGTCTCTCGCGCCTGCAGCGCAAGTCCGGCCACCACTCCGGCGAAAACGGCGAGGACGCGCGACTGCCGCCTGTAAGCCGACGTCGCAATGGCGAGCGCCGAAAGCTGTAGTGCAAGTTCAGGGATGTCGATGTTCGGGTCGAACGCGTTGAATGCGATGACCGGCGCAGTGCCTAGCAGGGCAAGCGCAATGGCGCCGGCGCGCCAACCGAACCACCTGGTGCCGAGCCATCCAGTCATGCCCAAGGCGAGCGCCCACCACAGAGCTGGAGCGAGCTCGGCAGCTAATCGGCTGTCGCCAAATAAGTGCAGAAACGCCGCCATAGGCGCGACCAGTGGCCAGCGCGTCCACCAATGTGAGTGAGGGATGCAGGCGCCGCTGTGCGCCACCCAGCAACGAGCCGCCGCGAGATACTGCTCGTCATCCCAGCCCGCTCCGATGTAGCCGATGGGCCTGATGCCGGCCGCGGCGATCGCCATCGCAGCCGCAATAGCGAACGCCAGAACTACATATCGGCGTTCACGAACCGCACTTTCGGAAATTCCGAGTTCGATTTTCATCGAGCAGTCTTCAGCACGGTTGGGCGCTCAGGCAGATATTCGATGAGGCAGAGCTGACCTTGTTCTGCGACCTGATCGATGAGCCGGCCATTCTGTCGACCCGGCCGGTTGTCGATCATCTCCTCGCACGGAAAATTGCTGTTCGCGATCAGATAGCGCCGGCCAGAACCCATCGGCGGCAAGCCGTGCGTTTCCGGCACGAGCGCGAGAAAGGTCGCGGCACCGTGGAAAATCTCGATGTCCTGACCGTAGCGCGCAACCCATTCACGCGCGCGAGCCTCCGATCGCGCGCTCGTCGGGTACTGGCTCATGACGTAGAGACCCGTCACAACTGGCAAGGCGGTTAGCAGCACCGCAAGAATTCTCTCTTGCGAGCGCCAGGCGCAGGCGATCGCAGCGCCGGCCGAGAGCGCGACTGTGGCATATAGACTCATGAAAATGCGCGTCTTCGGATCGACTGCCAGCACGTAAATCAATCCAAACGCGATCAGCAGGCCGCCGCAAAGCAAGCGCAGGATACGTTTCTTCTCGGCCGCCTCGAGCCGACGACCGAACACCGCGATCGAGATCGTTCCGCAGACTAGCAGGAGTGCGGACCGCGGCGAAGCAAGCAGGTTGAGCCAGGGATCGATGGGCCACCAGACATTGATGTGCATCTCCCGCTTCCAAGCCCGCATGTAGTCGGGATTAAGCAATGGGCCGCGGCTCGAATGGAAGCCGTCCGGCAGCTGATCAGTCGGGACGGTCGTGTGAGCCAATGCCAGGCGCCAGCGAAGGAATGCGTCGCCTGTGCCGAGGCCATAAACGATCATTTCGGCGAGCTCGACGGATGCGACTCCGGCAATGGCCCAAAGGAGAATTTTGCGCTTGTCGGGTGGCAAGGTGAGCCACATCAATGCGCTGGCCCCAAGGAACAACATACTCGTATCGCGGGCCTGAACCGCGATGCCGGCGGATACACCTGCAATCACGGCTAAAAGAGCAGATTGCCGACGATAAGCGGATGTTGCGAGCGCCAGCGCGGACAACTGCAGCGCCACCTCTGGGACATCGATCGCTAAATCGAACGCACCGAATGAAGTGACCGGCGCTGTGCCCAGTAGCGCGACCGCGATTGCGCCAGCTCGCCAGCCGAACCATGCACGACCAACCCATCCTGTCATGACCAGCGCAAGTGCCCACCAGAGCGCCGGGGCGAGTTGAACGCTGAAGCGGCTCTCCCCAAGCAAGCTGCTGAACGCTGCAACTGGCGCGATGAGCGGCCAACGCGTCCACCAATGAGCAGTGGGAACGCAGGGACCGCCCTGCGCCACCCAGCATCGAGCAGCCGCGAGATATTGCTCGTCGTCCCAACCGGCGCCCCTGTAACCGACCGGGCTGATGCTCGCGGCCGCAATCGCAACCAGAGCTGCCAAGGCAAATGCAGCGAACATGGCGCGCCTCTCGCGCGCCGCCCGCTCGGCAATTCCCAGGTCCATCTTCATGGGTGCCTTGGCTAGAACGCCAAAGCAAAATTACGGTTAACGGCGGCTCAAGTAACGATCGAGGAAAGCGGTCGCGAAAGCCTCTAGCCGCTGCGACGATATGGCGTCGCGCAGTCCCTGCATCACCCGCTGGTAGAACCACAGATTGTGTTGCGTCATCAGCATGGCGCCCAGAATCTCGCCCGACTTCACGAGATGGTGCACGTAAGCCCGCTCAAAACGAACGCATGCCGGGCATGGGCAGCCGGGCTCGATCGGATCGGTGTCCTCGGCAAACCGTGCGTTGCGCATGTTGATCGGGCCGTCGGCGGTGAATGCCTGGCCAGTCCGCCCAGAACGCGTCGGAAGGACGCAGTCGAACATGTCGATCCCGCGCCTTACAGCCTCCACAAGGTCGTCCGGCTTGCCGACACCCATCAGATAGCGGGGCTTGTCCGCAGGCAGCATGTCGACCGCAAAGTCGAGGCAGGCGAGCATCGCCTCCTGTCCCTCCCCCACCGCAAGGCCGCCGACTGCATATCCGTCGAACCCGATCTTGATCAGGCCGTCTGCCGAAGCGCGCCGCAGACCCTGATCCAGCGCGCCTTGCTGGATTCCGAAAATGGCCGCTTTCTCGGCATGTTCGCCGCCGCGGTCGAACTCCTCACGCGAACGCCTCGCCCAGCGGATCGACCGCTCCATTGCCTCGCGCTGTGCGTCCGGCGTCGATGTCGTCGGCACCAATTGGTCGAACTGCATGATGATGTCGGAGCCGAGCAGGCGCTGCACCTCGATAGATCGCTCCGGCGACAGCATATGTCGTGAACCGTCGAGATGGCTGGCGAACGAGACCCCCTCTTCCGTCACCTTGGTCAACTCGGACAGGCTCATCACCTGATAGCCGCCGCTGTCGGTGAGGATCGGCCGGTCCCAGCCCATGAACTTGTGCAAGCCACCAAGCTTCGCCACCCGCTCCGCACCGGGCCGGAGCATCAAATGGTAGGTGTTGCCGAGGATGATATCCGCGCCGCTCGCCCGCACCTCTTCCGGCCGCATCGCCTTTACCGTCGCCGCGGTGCCGACCGGCATGAAGGCAGGCGTGCGGATCTCGCCTCGCTGCATCGTGATCGTGCCTGTGCGGGCCGCGCCGTCGGTTGCGGCAATTTCAAAAGCGAAGCGGGTCATGGAAGCCGCGCCCTTAGCAACCGCACACCGGTTCACAAAGCCTTCCGCACGCTGGTCTAGCCGCTCGGTCATCAACCAACATCAAGGAATCGCTAACCAGATTCCTCAACGCGATCCTCATTGGCTCAAAGCGAAAAGGCGGGTGATTGGTTAAGGGATCGATCGAAAATGGCTTCTGCTGCTCAAGACCTTCAGTCCCCAAGCAGAGGGCCGCGCAAACGCGTATTGATGCGTGGAACCCTGTTCACCCCGGACGGTGCATTTAACGTCTGGGTCCGGGATGTTTCATCCACGACAGCGCAGATCTCGTGCAAGGAGCGGTTGCCTGTCGGCTGCGACGTGATCTTCAAGCGCGGTGAGATCTTCGCGGCGGCGCACGTCGCTTCCGCGAATGAGGCGGGCGCCAGCGTGAAATTCTATCGCAAGCTCTCCAACGATGAGATCGTCGCCGCGACCGCTGCTCAGCCAGGTTTGACTCCGCCCCTGCGCTAGCGCGGCAGCAAAAGGCTCGCGTCGCCGTAGGAATAGAAACGGTACCCGGCCGCGATCGCGTGAGCGTAGGCCGCCTGCATTACGTCCAAACCCATCAGCGCGCTGACCAGCATGAACAAGGTCGACTTAGGCAGGTGGAAGTTGGTGATCAGGCCGTCGATTGCTTTGAAACGATAGCCGGGGGTGATGAAGATCGCCGTGTCGCCCTCAAACGGCTTCATCACGCCATCGTCGCCGGCCGCACTTTCGAGCAAGCGCAGACTGGTGGTCCCGACGGCAATCAGCCGCCCGCCGCATTTCCGGACATTGTTGAGCCGATCGGCGGTAGCTTCGTCGATTCGGCCCCATTCGGCGTGCATCCTGTGGTCTGAAGTGTCGTCCACCTTCACCGGCAGGAACGTGCCGGCACCGACGTGCAGGGTAAGGGTCTCGCGTCCAATGCCACGCTCATCCAACGCGTCGATCAGGCGATCGGTGAAGTGCAGCGCCGCCGTCGGCGCCGCTACCGCACCTTCTTCCCGCGCGAACATCGTCTGATAGTCGGCGCGGTCTTCCACATCCGTGGCGCGACGAGACGCGATGTATGGCGGCAAGGGCATCCGACCGGCGCGCTCCAGCAAGACCTCGACCGGCTCCTCGCCGTAGAAGTGAAGCAGAGCGGAACCGTCCGGGGCTTTCTCGACCACCGACGCGGCCACGTCCGCACCGAAATCGATCATGTCGCCGACCCGGGCTCGTTTGGCATTGCGGAGGAACGCCTGCCATTCGCGCGGCCCCTCGCGCTTGTGCAGTGTCGCGCCGATGCTTGCGTCGCCGCGCTTGCCCTCCAGCTGGGCTGGGATGACCTTCGTGTCGTTGAACACGAGCACGTCGCCCGGCTCCAGCAACTTGGGAAGGTCCAGAACCTCGCGGTCGGCGATCTCCGAGCCGCGGACGGACAGCAGCCGCGCACTGTCGCGCGGCCTCGCCGGCCTCAGCGCGATGCGCTCCGGCGGGAGGTCGAAATCGAACAGATCGACGCGCATCGCGCGCGCCTTAGTTCGACGCGGTGGTCGCCGTGTCCCCGATGGACGCGTGAACGATCTTCGTCGGCTCGGCCGGCGGCTCGCCGGGCGCGATGGCGTCGACCGCATCCATCCCCGAGATCACCCGGCCCCAGACCGTATATTCGCCCCTGATGCCGGCGTTCGGGGCGAACATGATGAAGAACTGGCTGTTGGCGCTGTCAGGATCGTTGGCACGCGCGGCAGCTGCTGTCCCGCGAAGGAACGGCATCTTCGTGAATTCGGCTTTCAGGTCAGGCAGGTTGGAACCGCCTTCGCCTGTCCCCTTCGGATCGCCGCCCTGGGCCATGAAGCCCGGGATCACGCGATGAAAAGTCAGCCCGTCGTAGAAACCCTGGCGAACCAGCGCCTGGATCCGCTCCACGTGGTGAGGCGCGAGATCCGGCCGCATCTGGATCACAACCGTTCCGCCGTTCGACAGCTGCAACGTGAGCTTGTTCGCCGGATTGGCGACGACGTCGGCCGGTGCAGCGATGCTCAGCTCGGGTGCGGGCGGCGGGGTGGTGGGCTTCGCCGGCTTGGCCGCAATCAGTGCGAAGGCTGCGATCGGCAATGCGATCAAGGCTTTACGGAACATATCACTCCCCGAATGGCGGAACCGGCATGAAGCGGCGCGCCTGTCTTTAGTCTGAATTTTGCGAGTTTGAACCGCCATTTAGATGGCGGCGCACGTCTTCCGCTACCGTCGGCGTCACGAACTTGTCGATCGACCCACCATAGCGAGCGATTTCCTTCACGAGCTTCGACGCAATGGGCTGGAGCGAGACGTCGGCCATCAAGAAGACGGTTTCGATGTCGTCGTTAAGCTGCTGGTTCATGCCAGCCATCTGGAATTCATATTCGAAATCCGCGACGGCCCGCAGGCCGCGAAGGATCGCGGTCGCGCCTTGCTGCTCCGCGAAGTCCATCAGCAGGCTGTCGAACTCGACGACGACGACGTTGCCGGGGATACCAGCGACCTCACGCTGGACCATCGCCATCCGTTCCTGGACCGAGAACATCGGCTCCTTGGAAGGATTGGTCGTCACGCCGATCACCAGCTTGTCGACAAGGTGTGCACCGCGCCGGATGATGTCGAGGTGGCCGAGTGTTATGGGATCGAACGTACCGGGATAGACCGCGACCTTCATCAATGATCCCTCTCGATGGCGAAGCGCGCGATGGCGCGGAGCAGGTCCGCTTCGCTGCCGTGACTGCCTAAATGCTCGATTGCCTGGTTGACCAGGAAGTCCGCCTGCTGGCGCGCGCGATCTTCACCCAGCAGAGAGACGAAGGTCGCCTTGCCGGCGTTGGCATCCCTGCCGGTCGGCTTGCCCGCCGCCGCCTCGTCGCCGCTATGGTCGATCAAGTCGTCGGCAATCTGGAAAGCCAGTCCGATATTGCGTGCATAGCCGCGATAAGGCGTCCGCGCCTCTACAGGGAGCCGGGCCATGATGCAGGCCGCATCGACGGCATATTCGATCAACGCACCCGTTTTCAGCTGCTGCAGCCGCGTGATCGCCGGAAGGTCGAGTTGCTGCCCTTCCGCAGCCAGATCCATCATCTGGCCTCCGGCCATTCCCTGCGGGCCAGCGGCGCGCGCCAACTCGAGCACAAGCTCGTTGCGGACGAAAGGATCGTCATGGGTCGACGGATGCGCGAGAATGTCGAAAGCCAGTGCATGCAGGCTGTCGCCAGCGAGCACGGCTTCGGCTTCCCCGAACGCTTTGTGCACCGTCAGCTTGCCGCGGCGCAGGTCCGCATTGTCCATGCATGGCAGATCGTCGTGGATCAGCGAATAGACGTGGATCGCCTCGATCGCGCAGCCGGCCCGCAGCGCACGCTCGGCATCGATCGCAAACAGGCGCGAAGCCGCGATCGTAAGCAGTGGCCGAAGTCGCTTTCCTCCGCCAATCGCCGCGTGGCGCATGGCCTCGTAGAGTCGCTCGCGGCTGTCGCCGGTCGGGGCAAGCAGGCGCGCAAAGAAATTGTCGACATCCGCGCGGACTTGCGCGCTTTCCGCTCTCAGCTCTTCCGCCAGGCGGTCGATGGTCTCAACCGGCATCGAACGGCTTGAGGCCGGCCGGCTTGCCGTCGCTTCCGAAAGCGATCTGCTCGATGCGCGCCTGAGCATCCTTGAGGCGCGCCTCGCAGTGCCGCTTGAGCCGGTCGCCTTCCTGGTAGAGCTCGATCGATTGGTCGAGCGGAGCCTCGCCGCGCTCGAGCGTCCGCACGATCTCTTCGAGCCGCGCAAGCGCCGCTTCGAAACTCAACTGGCTGACGTCTTCAACACTAGTGGCCATAACGCTGTTTCGCCCTCGCCGAGCCGCGAATCAAGGCAGCGCTTATTCGACCGGCGTGTTCTTGAACGGATCGCGGATGCCCGGAACGACTTCGTCTCGAAGCGCTTCGTCGCCCGCGTTCGCAAGTGCAGCCTCGGCATCGCGCGCATGCTGCTCACGCTCGTGACGAAGCTGCTCGATCAGCGCCTCGCGGTCGCTGTCGAAGCGGGTGTCGGTCGGCGCCTGCATACCGGCAGCCTTGGCCGCCTTGGCGACCGCCGCGTCGAGTTCGCGCTGCGTGGTGAGGCCGAGCGTCACCGGATCCTTCGGCGTGATGTTCGCCATGTTCCAGTGCGTCCGGTCGCGGATCGCGGCGATGGTCGTGCGGGTCGTGCCGATCAGCTTGCCGATCTGGCCATCGCTGACCTCAGGGTGGTTCTTGATGATCCAGGCGATCCCGTCCGGCTTGTCCTGGCGCTTGCTGACCGGCGTGTAGCGCGGTCCGCGCGTGCGACGGACTTCTTCCGGAGCCCGGTGCATCTGGAGGCGATAGTCCGGATCGCGCTGACCCTTTTCGATCTCCTCGTGCGTCAGCTCGCCCGCGCGAACCGGATCGCGTCCCGTCAGCTTCGTCGCCGCGGTATCGTCGGCAATCGCCTGAACTTCGAGGATGTGCAGGCCGCAAAACTCAGCGATCTGCTCGAACGTCAGCGAACTATTGTCGACCAGCCAGGCGGCGGTCGCGTGGGGCATCAGGGGCTGGGCCACTGCGATGTCTCCGTTTCTAGAAATAAATTGGGCCGCCCCTCACGGAGCGGCCGGCCTGTCGGGCGATGTAAACCTGCGCCGCCGTTGGGGCAAGGCTGCTCACGCGCTCATCGGGATATATCCGGGCTGCGACTTCACGCGTTCGATCCAGGAGAGGACGTGCGGATAGGATCCAAGGTCGAAGCCGCCATCCTCAGCGACGTGCGTGTAGGCGAAGAGGCAGATATCGGCTAGGGTCAGAGCATCGCCGACAAACCAGCTTCGGCTCTCCAGATGCTCATCCATCAGTTTCAGGGCAGCCTCACCCGCTGCCCGCTTGCCGGGCATGTTCAGCCGCTGGACCTCGTTGAGGTTGTCGAGCCCAACCCAGCCGATCCAGAACCGAACCGTCGCGATGTTCGGTTCGTGATTATACTGCTCCCAGAACATCCAGCGCAGCATGTCGGCGTGATCGAAGGCGTCGCTCGGGATCAGCGCCGAGCCAACGGCGAGAAAATGGCATGCGGCGTTGCTCTCGGGGATGAAGCGGTGGCCGACCTGTAGCGTCGGAATGCGGCCGTTGGCGTTGACGTTGGCGAGAAACTCGGGCGTCCGCGTTTCTCCCCTCATGATGTCATATTCGCGCCGCTCGATTGGCACGCCCAGCGAGGCGGCCGTCAGCCTGACTTTGTAGCAATTTCCCGACGCGGCATATTCGTGAAGGATGAGCCGCTCGCTCATGCGACCTCGAGCACGATCTTGCCGACATGGTCGCCCGATTCCATCCGAGCATGCGCTTCGGCCGCCTGGTCGAGCGGAAAGGTACTGTCGATTACCGGCCGCAGCCGTCCGCCCTCAACATAGGGCCAGACCGTGTGCGCAATCTCACCCGCGACCATCGTTTTGAACTCCACCGGTCGTGGCCGGAGCGTCGATCCCGTCAGGGTCAGCCGCCGCCGCATCACGTCGGCGATCTGGATCTCGGTCTTAGGCCCCCGCTGGAAAGCGATCGAAACGTGTCGTCCATCTTCGCTCAGCGCAGCAAGATTGCGCGGCACATAATCGCCGCCCACCATGTCGAGTACAACCGAGACGCCCCTGCCCTCGGTCAACTCCTTCGCAGCCTCGACGAAGTCCTGCGTGCGGTAATTCACCGCCCTTATCGCCCCCAGCTCCTCGGCACGCGTGCACTTCTCGTCCGTGCCGCAGGTCACAATGACGTTCAGGTTGAAAAGCTGGCCGAGCGCGATTGCCATCGTGCCGATCCCGCTGGTGCCGCCGTGGATCAGGACCCAATCCCCGTCGGCTGCGAAGCCGCGTTCGAACAGGTTAACCCAGACGGTGAACAAGGTCTCTGGCATCGCCGCCGCTTCCACGAGCGACAAGGCGCTCGGCACGAGCAGGCACGTACCCGAAGGCGCGACGCAATATTCGGCATAGCCGCCGCCGGCCACCAGCGCGCAGACCATCTGCCCCCTCAGCGCTTCGGCGCCCTCGCCCGCTTCCACGACCTCTCCCGACACCTCGAGTCCCAGGATGTCGGGCGCGCCGGGCGGCGGCGGGTAAAGCCCGCGGCGCTGCAAGATATCCGGCCGGTTCACCCCCGCCGCGGCGACTTCAATGAGAACTTCGCCGGGTCCCGGCCGCGGCACTCTCCGCTCGACCAGCGCCAGCTCCTCGGCGCCGTCGGGCTGCGGAGCGACCGCAGCCAGCATGGAGTGTGGGATACTCGACACAGCGCGGCGCTTATTGACTTGCCCCGCCGGAGGGTCAACGATTCGCTCCATGGACTTGGAAGACCTGTTCCCCAGCAAGCCCGGCGACCCGCTGGTGGAGCTTGCAAAACAGGACCTCGACCCCATGTCTATCGAGGAGCTGCAGGCGCGAATCGAAGCGCTGAAGGCCGAGATCGCCCGCGTCGAATCGCACATGCAGCGGGCCCAGACGCACCGCTCCGCCGCCGAAGAGCTGTTCAAAAAGCCGTGACCGGCTCGGCCGTTCACCTGCCGACAACCTCTTCACGCGATAATCTGTTGAAAAGCCGGGCGTCGGCCCTTGATTGCCGCGTTCGAGCGTATGACATTCTAAGAAAGCCCGTGGGGCTCCTCCCTCGGGCATGGAGTATCCAGCTAAATGCCTAGTTTTGCTCGCGAACTCGAACAGACCCTCCACAACGCGCTTGGGGAGGCCAGCCGCCGCAGGCACGAGTATGCGACCCTTGAACATCTTTTGATTGCCCTCATCGATGACGAGCACGCCTCCAAGGTGATGACCGCTTGCGGCGTCAGCCGTGACGAGCTTCGCGCATCGGTGAAGCAATATCTCGACAACGAACTTGGAGCGCTCGTAGCCGACAGCGCCACGGATCCGACTCCGACGAGCGGGTTTCAGCGCGTCGTCCAGCGCGCAATCCTCCACGTCCAGTCATCCGGTCGCGACGAAGTGACCGGTGCAAACGTGCTCGTCGCTCTCTTCTCGGAGCGCGAGAGCTACGCCGTCTATTTCCTGCAGCAGCAGGACATGAGCCGCCTCGATGCCGTGACTTACATCAGCCATGGTGTCGGCAAGGGCGAAGGAGCGCCCGAAACTCGGGCCCCAGAAGGCGCCGAGGAAAAGACCGAAAAGGACGCCGGAAAGAAGGAATCTGCCCTCAAGCAGTTCACCATCGATCTCAATGAGAAGGCGCGGACCGGCAAGGTCGACCCGCTGATCGGCCGCATGCCGGAGGTCGAGCGCACCGTGCAGATCCTTTGCCGCCGGTCAAAGAACAATCCGCTCTACGTCGGTGAGCCGGGCGTCGGTAAGACCGCAATCGCCGAGGGCCTCGCCCGCAAGATCATCGAGGGTGACGTTCCGGATGTGCTCAAGCCCGCGACGATCTACTCGCTCGACATGGGCGCGCTGCTGGCCGGCACCCGCTATCGCGGCGACTTCGAAGAGCGTTTGAAGTCGGTCGTCTCGGAGCTTGAGAAGCTTCCGAACGCAATCCTCTTCATCGATGAGATCCACACCGTGATCGGCGCCGGCGCTACTTCGGGCGGCGCGATGGATGCGTCGAACCTGCTGAAGCCGGCGCTCTCCTCAGGCGCGATCCGTTGCATCGGGTCGACGACCTACAAGGAGTTCCGCAACCACTTCGAGAAGGACCGGGCGCTGCTCCGTCGCTTCCAGAAGATCGACGTGAACGAGCCGACGATCGAGGACACGATTAAGATCATCGCTGGCCTGCGCTCGTCGTTCGAAGGCCACCACAACGTCAAATACACGCAGGACGCGATCAAGTCGGCGGTCGAGCTTTCGGCGCGCTACATCCACGACCGGAAGCTGCCGGACAAGGCGATCGACGTGATCGACGAGGTCGGTGCGATGCAGATGCTGGTGCCGCCGAGCCGCCGGAAGAAGATCATCACGCCGAAGGAAATCGAGGCGGTGGTCGCCACGATGGCGCGCATCCCGCCGAAGTCGGTTTCGGCTGACGACAAGCAGGTGCTCGAGCATCTCGAAGCGGACCTGAAGCGTGTCGTGTTCGGACAGGACCTTGCGATCGAGAAGCTCGCCTCGGCGATCAAGCTCAGCCGCGCGGGCCTTCGCGATCCCGACAAGCCGATCGGCAACTATCTGTTCTCGGGGCCGACGGGCGTCGGCAAGACCGAGGTGGCGCGCCAGCTCGCCTCGATCCTCGGCATCCCGCTGCAGCGGTTCGACATGTCCGAATATATGGAGCGTCACTCGGTCAGCCGGCTGATCGGCGCGCCTCCGGGCTATGTCGGCTACGACCAGGGCGGTCTTCTGACCGACGCGGTCGACCAGCACCCGCACAGCGTGCTCCTGCTCGACGAGATCGAAAAGGCGCACCCGGACCTGTTCAACATCCTGCTGCAGGTGATGGACAACGGGAAGCTGACCGACCACCACGGCAAGACCGTCGATTTCCGCAACACGATCCTCATCATGACCACCAATGCCGGCGCGTCCGACATGGCGCGTGAGAGCATCGGTTTCGGCGCCGCCTCGCGAGAGGATGCGCAGGAAGATGCGGTCAAGAAGATGTTCACGCCGGAATTCCGCAACCGCCTCGATGCGATCGTGCCGTTCAGCTACCTGCCGCCGGCAGTCGTTGCGCGGGTTGTCGACAAGTTCATCCTGCAGCTCGAGCTGCAGCTTGCCGACCGCAACGTGCACATCGAGCTCGACGACGAGGCACGCGAGTGGCTCACCAGCCGCGGCTACGACAAGCTCTACGGCGCGCGCCCAATGGGCCGCCTCGTGCAGGAGAAGATCAAGCAGCCGCTCGCCGAGGAGCTATTGTTCGGCAAGCTGGTCAACGGCGGCGAGGTCAAGGTCCGCATCAAGGACAATGCCCCGGCGTTCGAGATCGTGCCTGCTGCTCCAAAGCCGACCAAGGCCAAGAAGCCGAAGGCCGACAAGCCCGCGGCGAAGAAAAAGGCTGGCGGAGAAGCTCCAGCCGCGGAGTAAGGTCACAACATCGTGAAACTGAGGGCCGGAGGGAAACTTCCGGCCCTTTTCGTATGGCGGGCTTATGTCGGCTTTGGGTGGAAAGAAGACATTCCGCCGGATACCTTAGCTGACGAAAGGGGGCCGTGGTGATTGCTCTTGTCATGGCTCAGATGAGCCGCTGCGCGGTACCGTCGTTATGCCCAACTGACGGTGAGCTAAGGAGCGCGATCTACAATCGGACTGAAGCTTCTATTCCAGCAATCACCAGAGAGAATCCGGACGAAGTGATTCTCATCCACCCCACTACGATCAAGGCGATACAGGGTGTGCATTGCGGCGAGGCTACTTCCGAAGAGCCGAACACGATTTCGTGCAGTTTCACGGTCATCTATCCGAGTGCAGTCTACTATGAGATCGCTAAACTCACCCGAAGAAACGGCGAGTGGACGATAGTCGATGCTAAGGCCGTCGTTCGTAAACGCTAATGTCCGCAATGGGTGGAAAGCGGACATTGGTGAACTGGCGCGAAGCGCGTGGCCAGTGCTACGGGAGGAACAGCAAAAGAGGGCCTATGACGAGATCCCTGTTGCTACTTTCTGTCACGGCGCTGCTGCTGCTTGCGTGCCAGGCGGACGAGAAGTCCGGAAACAACATCGCCGAAGGGAATGCTGCCGCTGTCCACGCTGGCGCGGAGGAGCAGGCAATCCGCGGACAAGTCGATCGTTGGCTCCAATTGGTGAAAGCCAAGGACGCGGCAGGGATTGCCGCACTCTACGCCGAGGACGGCGCAGTGATGCCGCCAAACGCGCCGATCGGCAAAGGACGTAGCGCAATCCAGCAAACTTGGGCGTCGATGATGCAGACGCCCCGCTTTGAGCTGACCTTCGTCCCGGAGCAGATCATCGTGTCATCGTCGGGTGACATGGCACTCGACCGCGGGACTTACAGGCTAGCGGTCGCGCCAAACGGCACCGCGAAAACCGACACCGGCAAGTATGTGGTTGTGTGGCGTAAGATCGGCAGCGAGTGGAAAGCCGCGGCGGACATCTTCAACAGTGATCTGCCGGCCAGCGGAGCCTAGGGCGCCGCGGGTACAGCATTGTCGTGACATTCCAGGCCACCAATTCAAGTTAGAGGAACCGGCGCGCAACGGTGCTAGTTCGTCGGCATCGCCGGCATCTGCCTTAGCGCGTCGGCGGCCGAGGGACATTCGTCGTGCTCCCGCTACAGAGGAGCACCAAATTTCCCCGCATCAAACAGAAGTGCGAACTCGCGCGCGCGTCCACCGAGACTGCGGCACATGTCCTTCGCTCACAGATTTCATGCGAGCAGTCTGAGAGGGATATCCTGGCATCACGCCGCGCAATCAGCCGTTCACTCGAGCTACTTCTGACGACATCGTCTATGGTGTTTGCTCAAAGAGTCTGAGCGCCGCGTCTGGAAGTCTTGAGCAGCGCCCGACGTTCGGCGGCGACCGTCACATATTGATGAGCAATTTGAAGCAGCAACTCGCGTGTTTCTCGATTTGAGGCCAAGCCAGCCTGCTGCCTAGCGACGCGCCCCAGTCGCTCCAACTCAGCAACGCGCTTCATTCCACCTTTGGTAGCAAATTCCCTACCACCGGCCATGACGTGGATTAGCTCGTCGGAATATTCCTTACCGACGGCCAGAATGGGTCGAAGGCGGACGGTTGCAGCGACCGCCCCTTCCTTTAATGACCGACAGGTGAGTGCTTCAGTTGTGATCGGCGCCGCTCCGGGCGGGGCCGAGGTCAAGATCGACATCGAGGAATTGCTGGCCACCCGCTTGCTCGTTCAGGGCAATAGCGGGTCCGGCAAGTCGCACCTGCTGCGTCGCCTGCTCGAGGAGAGCGCTGCGCTGGTGCAGCAGGTCGTGATCGACCCCGAAGGCGATTTCGTCACCCTCGCCGAGCCGTTTGGGCACGTGGTAGTCGACGGCTCCGCGTACGGTGGTGCCGAGATCGGCCGCCTCGCCGCGCGAATCCGCAAGCATCGCGCTTCCGTCGTGCTCGCGCTCGAAGGTCTCGAGGTCGAGGCGCAGATGCGCTGCGCCGCTCAGTTCCTCGGCGCTTTGTTCGATGCGCCGCGCGACGAATGGTATCCGGCGCTGGTCGTCGTCGACGAAGCGCAGGTCTTCGCTCCGGCAGCCGCTGGCGAAGTCAGCGACGAGGCGCGGCGCCTATCGCTCGCCGCAATGACCAACCTGATGTGCCGCGGCCGCAAGCGCGGGCTGGCGGGCGTCATCGCCACCCAGCGCCTCGCGAAGCTCGCGAAGAACGTCGCTGCGGAAGCGTCCAACTTCCTGATGGGCCGCACCTTCCTCGACATCGACATGGCCCGCGCCGCCGACCTCCTCGGCATGGAGCGCAAGCAGGCCGAGCAGATCCGTGACCTGGAGCGCGGACATTTCCTCGCGCTCGGCCCGGCGATCAGCCGTCGTCCTCTCGGCGTAAAGATCGGCTCCGTCCAAACCTCGACGCGCACCGCCTCGCACGGGCTGCTGCCGATGCCCACAGCCTCGACTGAAGACCTGCACGCGCTGCTCCACGCGGACTGGGTTGGAGAAGAAGCAGTCAGGCGCGAACCTGAGCCGGAACCGGTCAAGGCTGAGGAATTGCTCGAGCAAATCGCCAGTCACGGGGTAGACGACAGCCAGGACGAGGCGCCCTCGCCTGCCGCCGTCGACATCGAGCAGCCGCTCGCGGAAATCCTGGCGGAAATGGCCGCGGAGGAAGGCTGCACCTTCCAGCCGACCGCCTCGCTCTACCAGGACTTCACTGTGCGCTGCCGAATGCGCCGCATCCCCGGCAACTCGCTCGATCTCGCAAACTTTCGTCGCCGCTTCGCCATGGCGGTCGCGGGCATCGCCGACACGTCGGACGAGCGCCGCGCGGATATCCTCCGGCTTGGGCGCAGCGTGCCCGACGACGTGCTCGGCCCATTCCTCCTCCTCGCGCGCGCGGCGCAGGACGGGGAGCCCTGTCCCGCCGATGACGAACTTGCTCGCGTCTACGGCACGAGTTCCCCTGGCCGCATTCGCCGCCTGATCGAACATCTGGAAAAGAGCGGCCTGATCGTCGTCCGCACCGATTTCGGAGGGAGGCGATCGATCGGCATCCCCGAACTGGGTCTCGCGACCGCCCCGATGGAAGCGTGAGGCTAGTAAGCGGCGTTGGGCCGCTTGCGGTACCAGCCGACGGTCCCCGGCTCTGCAATCTTCTGCGCGAACAGTTGCGCATCCCCGGACGCTAAGGCTTGCTGTGATTCCTCCATGCGCGCGACGTCCCGCACGCTGATCCGGCCCGCACCGTAAGAGGCGCAGGCATCGACAGCCACCAGCACGAATCCCAGTGCTACCATCCTGCCGCTTAGGTGCCGCTGAACACGCCGCGGCTCATCGATCAGCCACGGCAGGCGATCCAATTCGTCTAGTGTTGGACCGGCTACGGCCAGCCTCGGTTCGAACGTCGACTCATGCTTCACAAAAGTTAACGTAGCCAGCTGCCCAACAACCGCAGAGTCGAATCTGCGGATACCGATATTCAGTTGGGGATAAGTTAAGCGGGCACGCTGGCACCGATCTCATCAAGCTGTTCGAGCACTTCTTCCGATAGCTCGATCTCGGCCGCAGCGAGGTTCTCGCGCAGGTGGCCGAGCGAGGACGTACCGGGGATCAGCAGGATGTTCGGCGAGCGCTGCAGCAACCATGCGAGCGCCGTCCGCATCGGCGTCGCGCCGATAGAGTACGCGATGCGCGACAGTTCGTCCGACTGCAGCGGCGAGAAGCCGCCGAGCGGGAAGAACGCCGAATAAGCGATGCCCTGCCCAGCCAGCCAGTCGATCAGCTCATCGTCGTGGCGGTGGACGAGATTGTAGTGGTTCTGGACGCAGACGATCGGCGCGATCGACTGCGCTTCCTCGACCTGGCTCTTCGTCACGTTGCTGAGGCCGAGGTGCCGGACCAGGCCCTGCCGCTGAAGCTCAGCCATCGCTTCAACCTGGTCGGCGATCGACCCTTCCGCCGGCGCGTGCACCGCACCCATGATGCGCAGGTTCACGACCTCCATCGCCTCGAGGCCCAACCGGGCGAGATTGTCGCGCAGACCTTGCGCAAGCTCGTCAGGCTTGTTCCACGGCAGCCACGACCCATCGTCGCCTCGCCGCGCACCCAGCTTTGTCACCAGCACGAGATTGTCCGGATAGGGCGACAACGCCTCGCGGATGATCTCGTTGACGACATGCGGACCGTAATAGTCGCTGGTGTCGATGTGATTGACGCCACTCGCCACCGCTTCCCGCAGCACGGCGATCGCCTGCTCGCGATCCTTGGGCGGTCCAAACACGCCCGGCCCAGCGAGCTGCATCGCGCCATAGCCCATGCGGTTCACCGTGCGTTCGCCGAGCTTGTAGGTTCCAGCCTTGCTGATGTCGGTCATTTGGTTCTCCCTTTCGAAGGGATGTCGTGCTGCTGCCGCAACGGTTGAAGGCGTGCTGCGCTCAACCGTAGCAGTCGGGCGACCGACTGCTGTTCAGGACAGCTTCTTGAGGCTGAAGCTGCCGCCGCCTTCCTCCCAAGTTATCGACGTCACCGGAGCAGGCGCGGTGGGAAAGCTCATCTTCGCGTAACGCAGCCGCATGAAAAAGCTGTCCGGTTTGATGGCGATCAGCGGATGGAAGTCCTCGCCCGCGCTGACTTCGAGGCGGTCGCCCGAACGGCGGATCATTAGCGGTGCACCGGGACGAAGATCGTAGCGCCCGACGAAATCGCGCCAGCGTTCGATTGGCGGAAGTTCCGGCGTGCGTCGCACCAACGGTGGATCGACTGCCTCCCCCGCCAGCAGCTTTCGCATGTCCTTCTTGAGCGACATGAACAGGCCGGACTGGATGTTGCCCAGCAATACCAGCCGCGTGTCCTCGCCGGGAAACGCATAAGCGAGGTTCGCAAACCCGTTCCCGAAGCCATCATGCCCGACGATCTTACGGAATTTTAGGTCGTTCCCTGCTCCGGGTGCATCCTCCACATCGCCTGGCTCCAGGGGGAGCGCGCGCAGAAACAGCGCGAGATCGGACGGACTGGTGAAGAACGAAGCCGCTCCCCGCGAGTTCGAGAAGTCCCATGGCGGGCTCTTCTGGATGCTGCCCCAGCCCGGGCCGGGGATGTAGCCCGTTGCTCGACCAGGCATCGGCTCTCCCGGACCGCCGCCGAACACCGTGTCGCGCATGTGGCGCGGCTCGAACACAAGCTCACGCACCAATCCGTCGAATGATCCCTTGCCGGCGACTTCGATCACCCGCGCCAGAAGCCTGTATCCGTTATTCGAGTACGCCTCCTTGCCCGGCGGCCCGTTCTGCGTGTCCGCGATCAACTCCACCAGCTGCGCGGTGGTCCGCGTACGCACGGCGTCCGCGCCCTGCAAAGCGAGGTCGCGCGAGATGCCCGCCTTGTGACCGACAAGCTGCCGGATCGTGATTTCCTTTGCTCGCGGGAACGTCGGAATGAACCGCGCCAGCGGATCGCTGAGCTGTAGCTTTCCCGCCGACTGCAGCGCCAGCACCGCGGCATGGGTGAACATCTTGCTGATCGACTCCGCCGCATATCGCGTGTGGACGGTGTGCGGGCTCTCCTGCTCAAAGCTCGCCCGGCCCCAGGCTCGAAGCAGCCGCTCCTGCCCGCGTTCGATCAAGATGATGCCGCTGAAATCACGTTCTTTCGCGAATGGCGTGAAATAGCGTTCGAGCGCATCTGCCAACGGCGTTGACGCTGCGGGAACCGCGAGAGCAGGCGCAGCTGCGGCCGCCGCTCCCAAGCCAACAACAAACTCCCGGCGATCGAGCATGACGGTTACTCGCAAGATTCGCTACATTTGTAGCGCTGATCCATGCAGTTGCAAGCGCCTGGCGTGTTCGCCACTGATGACTCGTCGAGTTGAGGGGAGTGCACGTGAAGAATTTGGGCAAGACTCTGGCCGTCCTGCTGGCCGCCGCATCCGTTCCGGCGCTGGCTCAAACCACCGGCTCATTCGATCCCGCGCGGCTTGCGGAGCATGTCCGTGTCCTGAGTTCGGATGCGTATGAGGGGCGCGGCCCCAACACGCCCGCCGAGACCAAGACGATCGACTACATCGTCAGCCAGTTCAAGGCGGCCGGCGTCCAGCCGGGCGGCGACAAGGTCAACGGCAAGCGCAAGTGGACGCAGGACGTGCCGCTGCTGCAGTCGAACTTCGCCGCGGCGCCCCAAGTCACGCTCAACCTCGGCAACGGCCAGACCATTCCGTTGACGCAGGGCGACCAGATCTCGGTCCGCTCACCGATGAACGGCCAGACCAAGGTCAACCTCGCCAACGCCCCGCTCCTTTTCGTCGGCTATGGCGTCAGCGCACCCGAACGCCAGTGGGACGACTTCAAGAACCAGGACGTGAAGGGCAAACTGCTCGTCGTCCTCGTCAACGATCCGGACTTCGAGGGCGGCGAAGGAAGCTTCGGCGGCAAGGCCATGACCTATTATGGCCGCTGGACTTACAAATATGAGGAAGCGGCTCGTCGCGGCGCGGCGGGCGTCCTCATCGTGCATGAGACGGTCCCCGCCTCCTACGGCTGGAACACGGTCAAGAATTCCAACACCAACACGATGTTCGACATCGTCCGCAAGGACCCGGCCGCCTCGCACACTGGTTTCGAAAGCTGGATTCAGCGCCCGCTCGCAGAGCAGATCTTCGCCGCCTCGGGCCTCGACTTCGAGAAAGCGAAAGCCACGGCACGCCGCAAGGACTTCCAGCCCGTGCCGCTCAAGGCGACGCTCAGTGCCGACCTTCAAGCAAAGGTCGCGACGATCACTTCGCACAACGTCGTCGGGCTGCTGCCCGGCAAGAAGTATCCGGACGAGACCGTCATCTACTCAGCACACTGGGACCATCTCGGCATCGGCAAGCCCGACGCACGAGGCGACAAGATCTACAACGGCGCCGTCGACAACGCGACCGGCGTCAGCATGATCATCGAGCAGGCACGCGCCTTCGCTCAAGGTCCGCGGCCCGACCGCTCGATCGTGTTCCTCGCAGTGACGGCTGAGGAGAAGGGCCTCCTAGGGAGCGAATATTATGCGACCCACCCGCTCTATCCCATCGGGAAGACGGTGGCCGTCCTCAACACCGATGCGATGAATGTCTGGGGGCGCACGAAGAACTTCAGCATCTCCGGCACCGCTCGGCTCGATCTCCTCGACGATCTGATCGCCGAAGCACAGAAAAAGGGTCGCACCTTCACGCCGGATCCCCATCCGGAAACCGGCGGCTTCTACCGCTCCGACCATTTCACCTTCGCCAAGCAAGGCGTCCCGGCGCTCAGCTTCGACGCCGGGAACGATATGGTGAACGGCGGGACGGCGCGCGGCGAGGCATTGGGCAAGGAATATGTCGAGAAGGCGTATCACCAGCCCGCGGACGAGTTCAGCACCGCCTGGGACCTCAGCGGCATGGCAGAGGACGATGAGCTGCTGCACATCGTCGGCCTGCGTCTCGCCAACTCACGCGAATGGCCGAACTGGAGCAGCGACAGCGAATTCCGCGCCAAGCGCGACCAGACGGCGAGCGAGCGGCGTTGAGCGAAACTCTCCAGCCTGCGCTTCCCGATAATCTCGACGAGCAGGCGGAGCGGCTCATGCGCCGGCTTTGCGACGACGAACTCACCATCGCCACGGCGGAAAGCTGCACGGGTGGGATGTTGGCGGCGCTGCTGACCGACATCGAAGGCGCCGGGCATGCTTTCGATCGTGGCTTCGTGACCTACAGCAACGAAGCGAAGACCGAGCTGCTCGGGATCGAGCCCAGCCTGCTCCAGCAGAACCAGGCGGTCTCCGAAGTCGTGTCGCGCGCTATGGCTGAAGGTGCATTGAAGCGCTCGAAGTCATACCTCGCACTCGGCATCACCGGCTTCGCCGGGCCGGCTGGTCCCGGCAATGAAGAAGGCCTCGTCCACATCGCACTCGCGAGACGCGACGGCCGCACAATCCACCGCGAAAATCACTTCGGCGCCATCGGGCGTGGCGCCATTCGGGTGAAGAGCCTGAAGGCGATGCTGGACATGCTTGAGCAGTGTCTCGAAGAGGAGTAGTTCGCCTTTTGTTCTAACCAGGGAGTCGAACCATGGCTGACCTCATTTTCTATACCAACCCGATGTCTCGCGGTCAGACGATCCGCTGGATGCTGGAGGAAGTCGGACAGCCCTACGACACCGAGATTCTCGATTACGCCTCGACGATGAAACAGGAGCCGTACCTGTCGATCAATCCGATGGGGAAGGTTCCGGCGATCAAGCACAAGGGCAAGGTCGTCACCGAAGTCGCGGCGATCTGCTGCTACCTCGCCGACGCCTTCCCGAAGGCAAATCTCGCGCCGCCGGTCGACGATCGCGCCGATTATTACCGATGGATCTTTTTCACCTCGGGCCCGGTCGAAGCCGCGTTCAGCAACAAGGCCGCAGGGTGGGAACCGACGCCGGAGCGCCAGCGCATGTTCGGGTACGGCAATTACGATCTCGCCATCAACAATCTCGAAAAGGCAGTGAGCGGCCGCGAATATATTGCGGCCGATCACTTCACCGCAGCCGATCTGTTCGTTGGTGCCAACATCAACTTCATGCTGGCGTTCAACCTGCTCGATCCGCGCCCCGCGTTCGTGGATTACGCGCGCCGCATGACCGACCGCCCGGCCTATGAGCGGGCAAAGGAGATCGACGCCAAGCTGATCGAGCAAGCGCAGGCAGCACAACCGCCGCAGCCGCAACCGGCCTAAGCTTCATCGTCATTGCGAGCGCCGCTGGCGCGTGGCAATCCAGCGCAACAATCTGGATCACATAGCTGCGCTCGCAAATGACGGAGGCTGCGTTGGACGAGATCACCCGCCAGAAGGCCATCAACCTCTACGATCGCTTCACCCACGAAGGCATGGAACGCCGGGCCTTCATGGGAGAGATGGTCAAGCTCGCCGGAAGTGTCGCTGCGGCCGAGTTGCTGATCGCCGGCATCGCCGCTTCCCCCGCCTCAGCAGCGGTCATCGCGGCCGATGACCCTCGCCTCACGACGCGCACGCAAGACCTCACCGGCGGTTACAAAACTTATGTCGCCGAACCGCGCACGCGTTCGCTCAAACCCACTGTGCTCGTCATCCACGAGAACCGCGGCCTCAACGACCATATCCGCGACGTTGCGCGCCGCGTGGCGATCGCGGGCTATCGCGCCGTCGCGCCCGATATGCTCTCGCCATCCGGCGGCACGCCCTCGAACGAGGACGCCGCGCGCGACGCGATCGGCAAGCTCGACCTCAACAAATCCGTCTCAGATGCAGTAGCGATGGTTAGCGAGCTCAGGGGTTCGAGCCGCAGCGGAAAGGTTGGTGCGGTGGGCTTCTGCTGGGGCGGCGGCTTCGTGAACCGGCTCGCCGTGGCCGCGGGCGACAAACTCAATGCCGCCGTTGTCTATTACGGCCCTGCGCCGGACCCGTCGGAGGCGTCCAAGGTCCAGGCGCCGATCATGATCCACGACGCCGGCCTCGACGAACGCGTCAACGCGACTTCGTTCCCGTGGGTCACGGCGCTCCGCAACGCCGGCAAGACCGTGAAATTCTACCTCTACGACGGCGTCAATCACGCCTTCAACAACGATACGTCGGCCGAACGCTACAACAAGGAAGCAGCCGAGCTGGCATGGAAACGGTCGCTGGATTTCTTCCACAAGCATCTGAGATAAAAACTGTTTTTTGTAACCCAGGTGAACGCGTTCCCCTTGTGAAGCCAGCGTAATGGGTCCACTAGGCCCGTAATGGATGCGTTCGCTGTACGTAGCGGGTCGGATCATGATTTCCTGACTCGCGGCGGCGAACTTGGACGTCTGATCAGGGACTTCGATTGGGCCTCGACCTCGCTCGGGCCAATCGATTCCTGGCCCCAGGTCGTGAAGACCACAATTGCCCTGATCCTGCGATCGCCCCTTCCGATCGTCACCCTGTGGGGTGAGCAGGGCGTGATGATCTACAATGACGGCTACGCCCGTTTCGCCGGTGCCCGGCATCCCGAGATCCTCGGCATGGATGTGCTCGATGCCTGGCCCGAAGCTGCTGACTGGAACGCGCGAGTGATGGAAACCGTCTTCCGTCAGGGGCAGACGCTCTCTGTCGAAGACATGGAGCTGACGCTTTACCGCCACGGCAGCGGCGAGCCGGTTTGGATGACCCTCGACTACTCACAGGTTCTTAGCGAGGACGGCTCCCCTGCAGCGGTCATCGCGATCGTGGTCGAAACGACGGCCAAGGTCCGGGCCGAGAAACGCCTGAGCGGCGAACGCGAGCGTCTTCGCCAGATGTTCGACGAAGCGCCGGGTTTCATGGCCCTCCTCGAAGGGCCCGACCACGTCTTCACAATGGCCAACCGCGCCTATCACGACCTGGTCGGCGGGCGGGATGTGATCGGGAAGACCATCGCGGAGGCGCTTCCGGAGGTGGTCGAGCAGGGTTTCGTCCAGCTCCTGGATACGGTCTATCAAACCGGCGAGCGACATGTCGGACGTGCGACGCCGGTCACACTCGATAGGGATGGAGCGGTCGAGCTGAGATATGTCGACTTCATATTCCAGCCGATGGCGAGCGTTGCCGACGACCAACGAGCCATCTTCGTGCAGGGTCACGACGTCACCGACCACAAGAGGATCGAGCGCCAACAGGAACTGCTCGTCGGAGAGCTCAACCACAGGGTGAAGAACACCCTGGCGATCGTTCAAAGCCTGACTCACCAGAGCTTTCATTCAGCGACGCCCGCACCGGACGCGATCCGCCTCTTCGAAGGCCGCCTGCAGGCTCTCGCTGCCGCCCACAGCCTGCTCACTCGCAAGAATTGGGACGCGGCAACCATTGCCGATGTCGCGCTGACCGCGCTCACTCCCTTCTGCCCGGAGGATCGTCGCGAGATCGCGGGTCCCGACGTCGAGGTGCGTCCTCAGACCGCCGTCGGCCTGGCGCTGGCGCTTCACGAGCTTGCAACCAACGCTACCAAATACGGCGCGCTATCGACGCCAGAAGGACGGATCTCCGTGCGCTGGACGGTCGATGGAGATCAGCTCCGGCTCGAATGGCGCGAACAAGGCGGGCCGCCTGTATCGCCGCCGCAGCATCGCGGCTTCGGCAGCCGCATGATCGAGCGGACGCTGGCAGCTGAATTCGGCGGTAAGGTCGACCTTCAGTTCCAGCCTGAAGGCGTCGTCTGCACCGTGATCGCGCCGATACCGGACGCGCGCGCCTGACCTCAGTCGCGTTGGCGCAACCAGCGCTCGATCGCGGCCAGCACATACGCCTGCTCGTCGGCGGTAAGTTCTCGACCCGCGGGAATGCCGTGCCACTTCGCGAGGCACGACCTGCAGCACGTCGCGGTTGCGTGCTGCGCTACGAACACCGGATGTCCCCGCCACGGCGTCTGCCGTCCGTCGTTCGCGGGCTCCGCCGGGGCGAGACGCTTGGCGATGAAGTCGCGTCCATGCTCCGCCACGGTGCCGATGCCGCGGCTGTCGAGATAGGCGCGGTCTTTCGGGCCCAATCGGAACTTCGCCCGGAACGGCGACGTCCGGAGCTTCGCAAAGACGGTATCGAGGTCACGCATACAGAATACCCAAGCAAAAGGGCCGGAGGATCGCTCCCCCGGCCCTTCTATGTTCAGCTCCGTTCGAGCTTAGCGGCGGTCACCCATGAACCGCAGCAGGAACAGGAACATGTTGATGAAGTCGATATACAGGTTCAGCGCGCCCATGACCGCAGTCTTGGCCATCGCTTCGCCGTGGCCAGCCACTGCGAAGTAGATGCTTTTGATCTTCTGCGTGTCGTAGGCAACCAGGCCCGCGAACACCAACACGCCGATGGCGCTAACCGCGAGGTCAAGCGCAGGCGAGCGCAGGAACAGGTTGATCAGCAGCGCGACGAAAATGCCGACGACGCCCATGATCAGGAACGAACCCATCCCCGAAAGATCGCGCTTGGTCGTGTATCCGAACAGGCTCAGACCCAGGAACGCCGCAGCGACCGCGAAGAAAGTCTGGGCGATGGAAACGCCGGTGTAGACCAGGAACAAGCTGGAGAACTGCACGCCGATCAGGGCGGCATAGACCCAGAACAGCAGCTGCGCTGTGCCGGCCGAAATCCGGTTGATGCCGAAGCTCAGCGCGAACACCACTGCAAGCGGCGCAAACAGCGCAATCCAGAACAGCGGCGTCGCCGCCCCGGTCGCCGGATTGACGATCAGGTTGATGAGGCTGCTGTTAGCGACGCCCAGCGCGATGATGCCCGTGAGCAGCACGCCCGACGCCATGTAGTTGTAAACCGAAAGCATGTACGACCGAAGGCCCGCATCGCGGGATACGGTCGGAACACCAACCGTGGCCGCATTCACGCCGCCGACCCTGTCGGTGTCGGTGCGCGGGTCTTGCCAAATGGCCATTTCATCTCCTCTCGCGCGGGCAAAAGGCCCGTTCGCTACCGCAAATATATCGTTGATGCCCGAGGGGACTTCAAGCGAAACCAGTCGATAGCAGCCGCACGTTGGTCGACGCGTCCCAAACGGGAGATTAACGGCATTGCCGTTCCGCCCCTTCGGTGCGACAGTGCGGACCTCGTCGATCGAGGGGGACCGATGGCTTTGGTTCGACGGCTTGCATGCCTCATGGCGCTGCTTTTCGCCCTGGCTCTTGGCGCGCCTGCAATGGCAGCACCCTCACGCATTGTGGCTGTCGGAGACCTCCACGGGGACTTCGAGGCGTGGCAAGCGATTGCCCAAGCGGCGGGGCTGATCGATACGCGCGGGCACTGGACCGGCGGCAAGACGACGCTTGTCCAGCTCGGCGACATTCTCGATCGCCAGCCCAACTCGCTCCTCATCGTCAAAAGCCTGCAGCAGCTGCAAAAGGAAGCGCCGCGCAAGGGTGGAAAGGTCATCGTGGTTCTCGGCAATCACGAGGCGATGAACCTGCTCGGTGACTTCCGCTACACGACACCGGGCGAATATGCCGCCTTTGCCGATGCTCAGTCCGCCGCCCGGCGGGACCGTATCTTCGCCCTCAACAAGGCCGCGATCGAAGCCGCCTACCGCGCCAAGGATCCGAAGCTCACCGATGACGCGATCCGCCAGCAGTGGCTCGCCGTCACACCGCTCGGCTGGGTCGAGCATAAGCTCGCATGGTCGCCTTCAGGCGAATACGGCCAGTGGGCCACGCGCAATCCGGCCGTCGTGAAGGTCGGTGACACGCTCTTCGCCCACGGCGGCATAAGCGCCGAAATGTCGGCTACAAGCATCGACGAGCTCAATCGGCGGGTAGCAGCTGCGATGGCCGCGGGCGACGACAGCCCGAAATCGATCCTTACCGATCCGCTCGGACCGCTCTGGTATCGCGGGCTGGTCGGCAAGGACGCGGACGCCGAGGCAGAGCGCGCCAACGCGCCGAACGCAACCGCCAAGCCGCGCCCGACCATCGATCAGGAGCTAGCTACAATCCTCGCAGCGTATGGCGCCAAGCGGATCATCATCGGTCACACGCCAATCCTCACGGGCATCTCGATCACCAATGACGGCAAGCTGGTGCGCGTCGATACGGGCAACTCGCGCTACTACAACGGCCAGCTCAGCTGGCTGGAGATCGTGGGCGATCAGGTGACGCCGCACAGCGTGCCGAGGCCGGCTCAATGAAGTTGAAGCTGTTCCCAGCGTTCGCCGGCCTTCTGTTTGCGATGGTTGGTCCCGCGAGAGCCGCGGAGAAGCCGCTGTTCGCGTCGTCCGACCCGATCCGCATCGCGATTCAGGCGCCGCTCAAGACCCTGATCAGCAATCGCCAGTTCGAAGGAAAAGTGCCGGGGACGCTCACCGGCCCCGATGGGCAGGCGCTTCCGATCACGCTTCAACTGCGAGGAATCACGCGACGTACGTCGGAAGTCTGCGACTTCCCGCCGCTCCGCGTCGATTTTACGACGCCGCCTCCTGCCAACTCGATCTTCGCCGGGCAAAAGAAGCTCAAGCTCATCACGCACTGCCACAACAACGCTGCGTTCCGGCAATATGTGCTGCTCGAATATTCCGCCTACCAGATGTACAACCTGCTGACGCCGAAGAGCTTTCGGGCGAAGCTAGCCAACATCGACTACAAGGAAGCGGACGGAAAGCCCGTCACGTCGCAGGTCGGCTTCTTCCTCGAAGACTTGGACGATGTCGCGCACCGCAACGGCATGAAGCAGGTCCACGCCGGCGATCGCATTCCGTTCAACTGGTTAAGCCCGCCTGACGCTGCCCGTTACGCTTTGTTCGAGCATATGATCGGCAACCATGACTGGTCGATGCGCGCGGGGCCCGTCGGCAAGGACTGCTGCCACAATGCGGAGTTGATCGGCGTCGGCGCGCCCGGCCAGACCATACCGGTCCCCTATGACTTCGACTTCTCCGGGCTGGTGAACGCGCCGTATGCAACGCCACCCGGCGAGCTCGATATCGCCGACGTGAAGCAGCGCTTCTACCGCGGCTATTGCATGCACAATTCGGACGTCACGGCCACCGCCGGGCAGATGCGGAGGGATCAAGCGCAAATCATCGGCGTGCTGTCGCGGGTTCCTGGTCTGGACGCCGCAAGCCAGCAGAAGGCAGCCGCCTATCTCGGCCGCTTTTTCGCCGACATCGGCAGTGACGCCGACGTCAACTCGAAAGTCCTCAATCGCTGTGTCGGCAAGCAGCCCTGATCAGGGCTTCTTCGCCTCCTCCACGACAACCGCAGCGACGGCGACCGCAGCTGGCGGCGGCTCTGGATGGGTGTTTGGATCGTAGTCGCTGAGGAAGCGCTTCATTCCGGCCCGCTCGCCATATTCGGTCATCCACAAGGCGACGAACGTGTAGCTGAAAGCGATCGTGACGAGCGCCGCAAGCTCGACCGCGCCAATGCCGGATGAAAGCCCGATCGCCACCGCAAGCAAGATGAACAGCGCATCGCCTGAGCTCTTCAGCGAATTGCGGAACCTGACGGCGCCCGCGATACCTGCCAGAGAGAATGCGAGAGCCAGCGAATTCTGCACGATGATCACGATGCCGGTGACGACCATTGGCAGGACGATGATCGTGTTGATCAGCGACTGGTCGTATTCGTCATCGTTGCGGATCCCCATGTAGACCCAGCTCACGGGAAGCGAGAGCAGCAGTGCTGAAATCAGCGCAACGCTCAGCCAAAAGAGGCTCTGGCCGAGATTGTTGACGTGCGCCGCGCGCGCAACCTCGCTCGCCTCCAAGGGGTTCTTTGCCGGCTGCGAAATCAGCTGCTCGACACCGCCGACTGGCAGCCAGTTCCTGGCTTCCGGCCAGATCCTGATCATCGCGAACACGACGATCGCGATGACGGCATAATAGATCGTAAGCTTTGCCAGCAGCTTCAGCCCGCGCATGCCCTACCCCCTCAATGCTCGTGATGCTTGTGCTTATGGTGATGCTTGTGATCGTCGTCCTTTTCGGCGTCCTTCACGTCGTAGGACGGGATCGGCTTCAGGACGCCATAATGTTCCTTTGAAGGCTCATGCGGCAGCGGCGGCCAGGCGATGTCGTCGAGCGGAAGCTCCGTATCCGGCACCCGGTCGAGCAAGTCGCGCAGCAATGTCAGTCGCCCAACCGGCTGGTCGTTGAAGTCGACCAGCGTCCACGGCGCGAAATCGGTGTGCGTCGCCTTAAGCATATGCTCGCGCGCATCCGTGTAGTCGTCGTAATGCTTGCGCGCCTGGATATCGATCGGCGACAGCTTCCAGCGCTTCATCGGATTTTCGAGCCGGTTCTGGAACCGCTCTTCCTGCACCTCCTGATCGCAGCACAGCCAATATTTGAAGAACAGGATACCATCGTTGGTGAACTGCCGCTCGAACTCCGGCACCGCACGCAGGAATGCCTCGGCCTGCTCGGGCGTGCAGAAGCCCATCACTTTCTCGACGCCCGCGCGGTTGTACCAGCTGCGGTCGAACAGCACGATCTCGCCCTCGGCCGGGAAGTGCTCGACGTAACGCTGGAAATACCATTGCGTCTTCTCGCGCTCGGTCGGCGTCGGAAGCGCGACCACGCGGCACTGGCGCGGATTGAGCACGTGGGCGAACATGTCGATCGACCCGCCCTTGCCGGCCGTATCGCGTCCCTCGAACACGATCACCATCCGCTGCTTGGTCTCGGACACCCAGCGCGCCATGGCGCTGAGCTCTCGCGCCAAAGGTTTCAGGAGATCGTCATATTCGTCGTCGCTGAGAACGCTCTTGCCGCTCATTGCCGGCCCCCGCTGCAATGCAACAACTGTACACGGCGAATTCCGGATTGGAACTCCCGCCGCCGCCGGAGAGTCAGCAAGGCGTGCAGAGACTCATCAACAGCGCCCTCCGATCAATTCTCACCGCCGGCTTCTCGCTGTTCAAGCGGCGCGCCCGGAGCAGACCCGGCGTGCACGCGGTCGCTCTGACTCCGGAGCTGAAGATTGTGCTCGTGAAGCTCCGTTATGCCAGCGGTTGGCGATTACCTGGCGGCGGCCGAGATGAAAGCGAGGATCCTGCGGAAGCCGCGCTTCGCGAGCTGCGTGAGGAGATCGGCATGACCTCGCACGGGAATGTCCGGAAAGTTTCCTCCGAACTGCTGATTGTCGACGAAGTCCGCTACCAGCCGCGGCGCTGGTCCTGGGAAGTCGAACGGGTCATGGAGGCCGCAGCGGACGACCTGCCAAGCGACCTCTCTCCCATCGCCGCGCGATGGCTCGCATCCACGAGGGGCACGATCTAAAATCCGACCATGCACCGCTTGTTCGTCGCCATCCGCCCCCCTGAGCCGATAAGCGACCTGCTGATCGACGCGATGGACGACAGCGCCGACTTCCGTTGGCAGGATGACGAGCAGCTGCACATCACCCTGCGCTTCATCGGCGAAGTCGACAGGCCCGTTGCAAACGATCTCGCCGACGCACTCAGCCGTATCCATTCCGCCCCCTTTACCCTGCGCATCAGCGGCGTCGGCCGCTTCGAGCAGCGCAGCTCAGGCGCGCTCTGGGCCGGCGTCGAACCCAAGGAACCGCTCGCGGCCCTCGCCGCCAAGATCGAGCGCGTCTGCCAGCAGGTCGGGCTCGAGCCCGAGCGCCGGGCCTACCACCCGCACATAACCCTCGCCCGCTGGAAAGGACGGCGCTCCCGCGAGGTCGCCGACTACATAGACCGCACGCGTGGCCTCGCTTCCGAACCGTTCGAAGTCGACAGGTTCATCCTTTTCGAAAGCCGCCTCTCGCGGCACGGCGCCCACTATGAAGAGGTCGCCTCCTACCCCCTCTGATTACGCAACGTTCGCGGTGTCCTCGTAGTCGATGTCCATCGGCGACAGGCAGTCCTTGTCGACGCCGTCGCTGATCGCCGCAATCTCAGGGTGCGTCGACAGCCATTGGCCGACCATAAGCCGTCCCTGGATCGAAGGATCGTCCTCGAAGTCCTCGTCATCGAACGCGCTGAACCGCAGCAGCGAGCGGCGATTGTCCACGCGCTGCAACGTCCCGCACGCGTCGCGATCGAACTTCATCCAGTCCTTGTTGTCGGTTCGATGCGAATGGTCTCGGAGAAGGACAGTCGGCCCCCCATCGGACAGCAACGGCATTAGGTCGCCGGCGTCCGATGCCGGAACGAAATAACCGCGGATTCGGTGCTCCGTATTAGCGTGCCATGTCGGTGAAGGGGTCGCCAGCGTAGCAACCACGCAAATCGCGACCAACGCCGGATTGATCCACCGAGCCATGCCGCAAAGGATGCTCTCCCGGCGTGTCGCGAAACATCGGGTGTCTCACCAATGTCCGGCTCGGAAAAAGCCGCATCGCCCAAACGAAAAGGGGAGCCGCCTTTCGGCAGCTCCCCCTGGCGCTCATCTCCGGCAGCTCACCAGATGTGGGCGCGTTTCTCGGGCGGAATGTACATTGTGCTCTGCGGCGTGATGCCGAAGGCGTCGTACCAGGCCTGCACGTTGCGGATCGGGCCGAGCACGCGGAAGCGGCCGGGGCTGTGTGGGTCGGTCGTGACCTGGCTGCGCGCGGTGTCCTCACGCTGCTTCTCCCGCCACACCTGCGCGTAGGCGAGGAAGAAGCGCTGGTCGCCGGTGAGGCCGTCGATCACCGGTGCCGGCTTGCCGCCTAGCGAGCGGTGGTAGGCGTCGAGCGCGACCTGGATGCCGGCGAAATCGGCGATGTTCTCGCCCATCGTCAGCTGCGGGTTCACGAACGCTCCGGGCGCCGCCTCGAACTTGGCGTACTGGTCGCCGAACACCTTGGCCTCGGCATCGAAGCGCTTGCCGTCTTCCGCAGTCCACCAGTCACGGACGTTGCCGCTGGCATCGATCTTGCGGCCCTGATCGTCGAAGCCGTGGCTGATCTCATGGCCGATCACCGCGGCGATTCCGCCATAGTTCACCGCGTCGTCCGCTGCAGGGTCGAAGAACGGCGCCTGGAGGATGCCGGCCGGGAAGACGATCTTGTTCTCGCCGCCGCCGTTATAGGCGTTCACTTCCTGCGGGTTCATGCCCCACTTCTTGCGGTTCACGGGCTTGCCGAGATCTTCCATCTCGTAGTCGGCGTTGAACCGGCTCGCCCGCTTCACGTTGCCGTACAGGTCGTCGGCCTTGATCTCGAGAGCGCTATAGTCGCGGAACTTGTCCGGATAGCCGACCATGACTTCCATCTTCGACAGCTTCTCGAGGGCTGCCTTCTTGGTCGGGGCGCTCATCCAGCTATTGCCTTCGATACGTGCAGCCATGGCTGCCTTCACGTTGGCAACCAGCTCCACCATCTTGGCCTTGGATGCCGGCGGGAAATAGCGTTGGACGTAATCCTGCCCAACCAGCTCGCCGAGCTGGCCGTCGACGAGGGTCACCGCACGCTTCCACCGCGGGCGCTGCTCCGTGACGCCGCTGATCGTCTTCACGTAGTCGAACCGGCTGTCGACCATCGCCTTGTTGAGATAGGGGGCCGCCTGGTCGGCAGTGTGGAACGCTTCCCACTCTTTCAGCGTCGACAGCGGCGTCTTCGCATAGATCGCTGCAAGATCACGGATTGCGGTCTTCTCGTTGACGATCATCCGCTTCTGAGCCGGGATTTTTGCCGCTTCGAGGAAGGCAGCCCACTCGAAGCCCGGAGCATATTTCTCCAGCTGGGCCGTGCTCATCGGATTGTTGGTCTTGTCGATGTCGCGACGATCCGCGCTAGCCCAGCTCTTCTGCGCAATGGCCGTCTCGAAGGCCATCACGCGGTTCGCGGCGGCGGCCGGGTTCGGCTGGCCGATCGCCTTGAAGGTCCGCTCGACATAGGCGCGATAGGCATCGCGCTGCTTCTTGAACTCGGGCTTCAGATAATATTCGCGGTTCGGCAGGCCGAGCCCACTCTGATTGAGGTTCAGCGCGTTGATCGTCGCGTCGGCGGTGTCCGGCTCCAGATGGAACGAGAAGATCGAGCTTCCGAACGTGCCGTCGGTGATGCCCATGTGCCGGGCCATGTCGGTCTTGGTCTTGATCGCCGCGACGGTCGCGAGGTCCTGCTTCAGCGGCGTGATACCGAGCGCCTCGACCCGGGCCTCGTCCATCATGCTCTGGTACATGGCGCCATATTTGCTGCTCGCCGGGGCGCTGGTGATCAGCGATTTCAGCTGTTCCTGCGTCAGGTCATAGACGTCGTAGAACGAACCGGCTTCGGGCTTGTCGGCGGGGATCTGCGTCTTCGCGAGCCAATTGCCGGACGCAAATTTCTGGAAGTCGTCCCCCGGTTTCACCGATGGGTCGCGTGCCGTCAGGTCGATGCCCCAGGTGCCGAGGCGCGGCTTCGCCGGAGCGACGCTCGCCGTGGCTGCAGCTGGCGCCGTCTGGGCAAGAACGCTGACTGGCACCAAGGCCGACGACGCGACGAGCATGACGCCTGCCGCGCGCATAAACGCGTGAACATACTGATTCCGCATGAAATTCCCCGCTAAAGCAATGAGATGCGCACTCTGGTGCACTCATGCGCCAGAGTCCAGCCAACGCTGATCGACAAGCGTCGGGAATCCGTCGACGAACTCCCGGCTGTGGTTTCAACGGCTCACCAGATGCGGACGCGCTTGTCCGGCGGCACGTAGAATTTCGAATCCGGCGTGATCCCGAAGGCCTGGTACCAGGCATCGAGGTTTCGCAGCGGCCCAATGACGCGATAGCGGCGCGGGCTGTGCGGATCGGACGCGACCTGCGTCTTGATCGCATCGTCCCGCTGCTTGCCGCGCCACGCCTGCGCGAACGACAGAAAGAAGCGCTGGTCGCCGGTCAGACCGTCGATCACCCGGGCGGGCTTGCCGTTCAGCGACATCTTGTAGGCAGTGTAAGCGACCTCCAGCCCGGACATGTCGCCGATATTCTCGCCCATCGTCAGCGAGCCGTTGATGAACACGCCCGGCGCCGCTTCGTAGGACGAATATTGCTTGCCGAGTTCGTCGGTCAGCGCCTTGAAGCGCGCGGCGTCTTCCTTCGTCCACCAGTCGCGCAAGCCCCCATTCTCGTCGATCTTGCGGCCCTGGTCGTCGAAGCCGTGCATGATCTCGTGACCGATGATCGCGCCCGCCGCGCCATAGTTCACTGCGGGGTCGGCGGTCGGATCGAAGAATGGCGGCTGCAAGATGCCGGCCGGGAAAACGATCTTGTTCTCAAGCCCGCCGTTGTACGCGTCGACCGTCGCCGGACTCATCGCCCACTTCTTGCGATCGACCGGCTTGTTGAGATCCTCGAGCTGGTAGTTCCATTCGAAGAGCGCGCTGCGCTTGATGTTGCCGTAAAGGTCGTCGCTCTTGAGTTCGAGCTTTGAATAGTCGCGGAACTTGTCGGGATAGCCGACCATCACGTCCATCTTGGCAAGCTTGATGAGCGCCGCCTTTTTGGTGGCTTGCGACATCCAGCTGTTTTCCTGGATACGCTGCGCGGCCGCCTTCTTCAGGTTGGCGACCAATTCTTCCATCATGGTCTTGGACTGGGCTGGAAAGTAGCGGTCGACGTAAGTCTTGCCGAGCAGCTCACCCAGGCGCCCGTCGACTTCGGCGATGCCGCGGCGCCAGCGCGGACGCAGTTCCTTCTGGCCGGTCAGCGTCTTCGCATATTCGAATTTGCTGTCGACGAAGCGCTTCGAAAGATAGTTCGACGCATCGTTCGTCACCTTGAACTTCTGCCAGGTCTTGAGCGTGTCCAGCGGCGTCTTGGCATAGAGCGCCGCCATCTTCTGGATGGCCGTATTGTCGGCGACCAGCATGTGCGGCGAAATCACCTTGGTGTCGCCAAGATAGGCGGCCCAGTCGAATTGCGGCGCATATTTCTTGAGCTGCGCCAGCGACATTGGATTGTTGAGCTTGTCCAGATCGCGGAGGTCCGCCTGCGGCCACGACAGCTTCGCAATCTCCGTCTCGAACGCCATCACCTTCTCGGTCGCCGCCGTTGGGTGCGGCTCGCCGATCAGTTCGAACGTGCGCTGGATGTAGGCGCGATAAGCGTCCCTCTGCGGCTTGTACTTGGGCAGCAGGTAGTAATCGCGGTCCGGCATACCGAGCCCGGTTGTGCCGATATAAGCGATGTTGATCTTGGGGTTGGCCGGATCCGGGATCGTGCCGAGCCCGAAGATCGTCGAGCCATAGTCGCCGAAGGTCTGCGCCATGTAGTGCGTAAACTGCGCCTTGGTCTTGATTTCATCGACGCGCGCGAGGTCCGCCTTGAGCGGCGCGGCATCGAGCTGCTCCAGCCGCGCCTCATCCATGTAACTCGCGTAAAAGGCGCCGAGTTGGCTGTCCTTCGGCGAGCTCATTACGATCGCGCGCAGCTGCTCCTGATTGCGGTCGTTGAGCTCGGAGCCAACGCCATTCCCCGGCTTGTCGGCGGGGATCTCGTGCGTATCCATCCACTTGCCGCTGGCATAGCGCTGGAAGTCGTCTCCGGGTCGGACCGACAGGTCGCGCGTGGAGATGTCGACGCCCCAGGTGCCGAAGTGAACCACTGACGGCGCAGCGCCGGCCTCGGGAATGCTGCCCGACATGACCTGCTGCGCCGCAGAAGGCGCAACGTAGAGCGCGCTGCCTGCAAGAAAAGCGGCCGCCAGGCGAGCCGTGCCGCGATTGAAGAAATAAGCCATCATCTGCCCCCAAATGATTGATTGCGAACGCTACCTTGCCTCTGGCCCGCCGCACAACCACTGCGCATCGACCAAGCCACCTCGGCGGTCGATCAATTGCAGAGTTCGTCCACCACCCCCGCGGGTCATCGCATTTTTGGATTTCAGGGGATTTGTCCTGATGTCGTGCCGCCCGACCGAGGACTAGCGGAGGCCTTTCTGCGGAGGTCGACATGGCTAGCAAAACGCAACGGATCGCCAAATTCTTGCTCCTGGCGCTTCTCGCCGGTTCAGCGACTGACGCGCTCGCGCAGCGGGGCGGCCGCGCCGGTGGCGGCGGGGGAGCACATGCCAGCGGGCGCGCTCAGGCAGGTGGTCGCGCCCAAACAACTCACCGTCAGCACGCCAGTCATCAAACTGCCAACCGGTCCAGCGCCAACCGTAATCAGACGGCGCAGAGGAACCATAGCGGCAACTATAACCGGCAGGCGAATGCGAGCCGGAACACCAACCGGAACGTGCACAAGAACACCAATCGGAACGTAAACCGGAACGTCAATCGCAACACGAACGTGAACCGAAACGTGAACGTCAATCGCAACGTGCACTGGAACGGCAACACCTGGGGCGGGACGCGGGTCTACGCGGGACGTTATGCCTGGCCGCACGGCTATGCGTATGTGCGCCGGCCGGTGGGTTACATCATGCCACGCCCGTTCCTGACCTCGGCTTATTACTACTCGGGCTGGGGGGCGCTCGGCCTGGCGGCGCCGATGGCCGGCTACCAATGGGTCCGCTACGGTTCGGACCTGATGCTCGTGCAGATCGGCACCGGCCGCGTCGTGGACGTGAGGTACGGCGTCTTCGGCTAAGCCCGTCGCCTCGCAGGGCGGCCCATCAGACTCGCAATTCCAACGCGCGCACCCATATTGCTGATGCCCGCGTTGACCTCGCGTGCCCCCTCACGTAACAAGAACATAAACGGAACGAAGCCGATCCGATGATGACACATATTCGTCAGCTTAGGTGTACCGTATGCTGACCCACATAAGCGTCCGTGGTGCGCGCGAACACAATCTGAAGGCCGTCGACGTGGATATCCCGCGCGAGAGCCTGACCGTCATCACGGGCCTGTCCGGTTCGGGCAAGTCGTCGCTCGCCTTCGACACGATCTACGCCGAGGGCCAGCGCCGCTACGTCGAGAGCCTCAGCGCCTACGCGCGCCAGTTCCTCGAGATGATGCAGAAGCCGGACGTCGAGCATATCGACGGCCTCTCGCCGGCCATTTCGATCGAACAGAAGACCACGAGCCGGAACCCGCGCTCCACCGTCGCCACCGTTACCGAGATCTACGACTACATGCGTCTGCTCTGGGCGCGCGTCGGCATCCCCTATTCGCCCGCCACCGGCCTGCCGATCGAGGCGCAGCAGGTCAGCCAGATGGTCGACCGCGTGATGGCCCTCCCCGAAGGCAGCCGCCATTACCTGCTCGCGCCTGTCGTCCGCGGCCGCAAGGGCGAGTACCGCAAGGAGCTTGCCGAGTGGCAGAAGGCGGGCTTCACCCGCGTCCGCATCGACGGCCAGTTCTACGCCATCGAAGAGGCGCCGGCGCTCGACAAGAAGTACAAGCACGACATCGAGGTCGTCGTCGACCGCATCGTCGTGCGCGAAGGCATCGAGCCGCGCCTCGCCGACAGCTTCGAGACCGCGCTGAAGCTCGCCGAGGGCCTCGCCTACCTCGACCCCGCCGATCCGCCGCAGGATCCGCCCGGCGCCGAGAATGTCGGCGTCGCCAAGGTGCTCAAGAAGGCCGCCGACCGCGAGATCCTCGCCGACAACGCGCCTCCCGGCCGCATCATCTTCTCCGAGAAGTTCGCCTGCCCCGTTAGCGGCTTCACCATCGCCGAGATCGAGCCGCGCCTCTTCTCCTTCAACGCGCCGCAGGGCGCCTGCCCGGCCTGCGACGGCCTCGGCGAGAAGCTCGTGTTCGACGAGGACCTCGTCGTCCCCAACCACAACCTCAGCCTGAAGAAGGGCGCCGTCGTCCCCTGGGCCAAGTCGCAGCCGCCAAGCCCTTATTACATGCAGGTGCTGGCCAGCCTCGCCCGCGCCTACGGCTTCGACCTCGACACCGAATGGCGCAACCTGCCGGAGGAAGCACGCCGCGTCATCCTCCACGGCACCGGCGGCAAGCCCGTCACCCTCCGCTTCATCGACGGCAAGCGCAGCTATGAGGTGAAGAAGCCGTTCGAAGGCGTCATCGGCAACCTCAACCGCCGCATGCAGACCACCGAGTCCGCGTGGATGCGGGAGGAGCTCAGCCGCTACCAGGGCAGCCGCCCGTGCGAAGTCTGCCACGGCGCCCGCCTCCGCCCCGAAGCGCTGGCGGTGAAGATCGCCGGCGAAGACATCTCCATGTCCACCCGCCGCAGCGTCGCCGACGCCTTCGCCTGGTTCGGCAGCCTCGAAGCCAAGCTCACCGCCACGCAGCAGGCGATCGCGCACGTCATCCTCAAGGAGATCAACGAGCGCCTCGGCTTCCTCCACAATGTCGGCCTCGACTATCTCCACCTCGACCGCACCAGCGGCACGCTCTCCGGCGGCGAGAGCCAGCGCATCCGCCTCGCCTCGCAGATCGGCTCAGGCCTCTCCGGCGTCCTCTACGTCCTTGACGAGCCGTCCATCGGCCTTCACCAGAAGGACAACGACCGCCTCCTCGAAACCCTCAAGCGCCTGAAGTCGCTCGGCAACACCGTGCTCGTCGTCGAGCATGACGAGGACGCGATCCGCCACGCCGACCATGTCATCGACATGGGCCCGGGCGCCGGCGTCCACGGCGGCGAGGTCGTGTGCCAGGGCACGCTCGAAGAGCTGCTCGCCTGCACCGACAGCATCACTGCCGATTACCTCTCCGGCCGCCGCGAGATCCCGCTGCTCAAGACCCGCCGCAAGGGCTCGGGTAAGTTCATCACCGTGCAGGACGCCACCGCCAACAACCTCCAGAACGTCACCGTGAAGTTCCCGCTCGGCACCTTCACCTGCGTCACCGGGGTCAGCGGCAGCGGCAAGTCCTCGCTCACGATCGACACGCTCTACGCCGGCGCCGCTCGGCAGCTGAACGGCGCGCGCATTCCCTGCGGCCCCTGCGCGGGCATCAAGGGGCTGGAGCAGCTCGACAAGGTCATCGACATCGACCAGTCGCCGATCGGCCGCACCCCGCGTTCCAACCCCGCGACCTACACCGGCGCCTTCACCCAGATCCGCGACTGGTTCGCCGGCCTGCCGGAGGCGCAGGCGCGCGGCTACAAGCCCGGCCGCTTCTCCTTCAACGTCAAGGGCGGCCGATGCGAGGCGTGCCAGGGCGACGGCCTGCTGAAGATCGAGATGCACTTCCTGCCCGACGTCTACGTCACCTGCGACGTCTGCCACGGCGCCCGCTACAACCGCGAGACGCTGGAGGTGAAGTTCAAGGGCAAGTCGATCGCCGACGTGCTCGACATGACGGTCGAGGACGCGGCGGAATTCTTCAAGGCGGTCCCCGGCATCCGCGACAAGATGGAGATGCTGAAGGAAGTCGGCCTCGGCTACGTCAAGGTCGGCCAGCCCGCGACCACGCTCAGCGGCGGTGAGGCGCAGCGCGTCAAGCTGTCGAAGGAGCTGTCCCGCCGCGCCACCGGCAAGACGCTCTACATCCTCGACGAGCCCACCACCGGCCTCCATTTCGAGGACGTGCGCAAGCTCCTCGAAGTCCTCCACCGCCTCGCCGACCAGGGCAACACGGTGGTCGTGATCGAACACAACCTCGACGTCATCAAGACGGCGGATTGGGTCATCGACCTCGGCCCCGGCGGAGGCGTCAACGGCGGCAGGATCGTGGTCGAAGGAACGCCGGAAACGGTCGCGGCGTCACCGGAGAGCTTCACCGGCCAATATCTGAAGCCGCTGCTGGAGCGGGCTTCGGTCAAGCCGACGGTCGTGGAGTCAAAGCCGAAGAAGGTATCGCGGGCACGCAGAGCCGCTGCGGCCGACGAGGATGAATTGGGGCTGGTTGCGGCGAAGTAGCTGCTAGCATCACAATGGTCGCTGCCCGTTTTTGTTAACGCCAGTTGAACGCGCTTCCGTCCTTGTTACATTGGGGATTGCCGGGTCGAAGGGGGCGTGATGCAACTAATCTCAGCGTACGTAACGAATTTTCGGTCAGCAGAAGACAGCGATCGGTTTGATGTAGATCAGGTCACCTGCCTCGTTGGCAAGAACGAGGCCGGCAAAAGCGCAATCCTTTTGGCGTTGGCTGCCCTCAACCCCCACGAAGCCACGCCGGCCAGTCTAGACAAGGAGCGCGATTACCCTCGCCGGCTCCTCACTAGCTACGCGGACAAGCACCCGAAAGAAGAAGCGGTTGCGGTGTCCACGACTTGGAAACTGACAGCAAATGAGCGTCAGCAGATCGAGCAAATGGCTGGGGCCGGCGTTCTTAAGTCTGACACAGTGAATATTCTCCGCCGCTATGGCAAGAATCCGGAAGTCTCAGTAGGCTTGGACTTGGCCGCCGGAATTGAGGCTCTCTATAAAAAATTTGCGTTAGACGCTTCCGAACGCTCGGTCATCAAGTCTGCTGGTAACTCCCAAGAGCTCAGGGACGCTCTTGTTGCGCTGACGTCGCCGACGGAAAAACATGAACAGCTCAAGGCGCATTTGGACACAATCGGGAGCATCACTCACCAGATAAATCAGGCGATACTGAGCTACCTTCCGAAGTTCATGTACTTCTCGTCTTACGACAGAATGGAAGGCGCTATTCAGCTTGAGCATGTCCAGAAGCTAATCTCAAACGGGCAGATAGACGACGACGACAATAAGGGGATCAGGCTATTCTTGGATTTCCTAGAATTCGCCGGAGTCTCCCTTGATGATTTGACGTCTACCGATACCTACGAGACCTTCAATGCGAAGCTTCAAGGCGCATCTAACAACATTACTGATCAGATCCTCGAATACTGGACGCAAAACCCCGACCTGAGTGTGGTCGTGAGGGTTGAACCAGGGCGTTCGGGTGACAAACCGCCATTCAACACGGGAACCGTAGCCCGAGCTCGCGTTCACAATTCCCTACACCGCGTGGACACTCCGTTCTCCGAGCGAAGCGCGGGCTTCGTCTGGTTTTTCTCGTTTCTCGTCAAATTCGCGCAGGTTAAGGACGAGGAGACTCCCGTCATTCTTTTGCTAGACGAACCGGGACTTACTCTTCACGGTAAGGCGCAAGCAGACTTGCTTCGATACTTCAAAGAAAAGCTCGCGCCGCACCATCAGGTTATTTATTCCAGCCATTCACCCTTTATGGTGCCGGCAGATCATCTTGCATCTGTTCGCATCGTTGAAGATCAAGTTGAGCTTAAGAATAATCGTCGGGTCCCTATCGGAACGAAAGTTCGGGACGATGTTCTAAGCACCGACCCCGACACGTTGTTTCCCCTGCAAGGAGCGCTTGGCTACGATATCAGTCAGTCCCTCTTCGTCGGTAAGAACACGCTGGTGGTCGAGGGTCCCGGCGACATCTTATACCTCCAGGCGCTGTCCGATGCCCTCAAGCGCAAGGGCAAGAGTGGCTTAGATCAGCGGTGGACGCTCTGCCCTTCCGGCGGCATCGATAAGCTGCATCCGTTCATGGCGCTGTTCGCAGGTAATGCGCTGAACGTCGCCGTGCTCTCCGACCAGGCAAAGGGCGATAAGGCTAAGATCGAGAGGCTAAAACGATCCGAGATACTGAAGTCTGGTCACTTCTATACGATGGCGGACTTCCTGAGCCGAGATGAAGGCGACATTGAGGACATTTTCGAGCCTGATCTATTCGCAACTATATTGAATGGAGCATATGGCCTGAAGGATACGAATGAGCTCACGGCAAAGAAGCTTATCTCCGCCGATGAGACGACGGAACGGCTTTTAAAGAAGGCCGAAGCCGCATTCAGGGTCATGCCTGCCGACGTTCAAGAATTCGACCATTTCACGCCGGCCGCTTGGCTGATCCGCAATCCGAAAGTTTTGGACGGCAAATCGGCTGAAGTGACTAAGACGCTGGAGCGAGCTGAGACGGTTATTGAAGCATATAATAAGCTTCTCTGACCCGATGGCCGCGCGCTGCAGTCTGTTCAACGCGTCGCGCGCGGCGGTCGCCTTCGCGCCTTGAAGTTGGCTCCGCCCGAAGGGTCTTGGATGGCTTACAACGCCAGGGTCGCGACGAGCAGGACCGCTCCCAACATTGGTGGGATGACACTCACCGCTGGCCACGGTGACTGCGTTGGCTCAATCGAATGACCAGGCCGTTCGGAATCAACGCGCACTGCCAGGGCACTCCCAAGCGGGTGATTTTCGTGGATTGGGCAGCTGACGAAGGAGTCCTCGTACCTTTGCCCCTTCCAAACATAGGCGTACCGAACTTGGCATTGCTGCTTGGACGTCGGCTGAATCACAGTTGCTGACACAGTTTGTCCGTGCAGCGCGCGAACGTTATTCCGATAACCCCAGGCGCTTAGGCCCGAGAAAAAGGCGAACATCGCCCAGCAAAGCGCCAACTGCCGAACAAGGACTTTGCGCGGCGGAAGGTTCGCCCACGCGGGCTTAGAGCCTTTTACGCCCCGAAGCTTGCGGACGTTGAGGTTGAGCAACCGCCGTCGAAGCAGTCGTGTCGCCGACATGGTCGCCCAAAAGTAGAATATGAAAGAGAAATAGACCGCCGCGAACCAGGCAAGGGCTGTCCAGTATCGCTCGTGGACCAGGACTTGCACATACACCCACCCGCTCGCGCCGAGGATCACAGTCCACGACAGCGCCGTCGCGATCTTGAACCGTAGCCGGAAGCTCTCCTCCGCCTCATTCACTTGCGCTTCGCTAACCGGCAAGCCGACCAGCATGTCCCTCGTCTTGAACGACCACTGACCATTCTCATCGCAGGTGAAGGGCCGCATGAAATCGTCCACGCGATCCTGCATCCCAACAATTAGCCCCATTTCGCGGACCTCCCCTGGCGCTCAGACAAGCCTGTTCACGACGACTGTGCAAGATGGAAGACCTTCTCTATCTGTGCCGTCGAACGGCTGATTGCAGCCGGCAAGGAGGGGCGATTGCGTTGTACGGAATGCGCTGCCGACGTGGATCCGCTGCGGGAATTCTGCCCGCATTGCGGAACGCCGACCAACTCCGCCTTGCGCCAGAGCCGCATCGACCGCGACCAGCAGCGCTCGCCGCAGGAGCTCAAGAGCAATCGCAAGACGGTCCTGATCGTCTGCGCCGGGATCGCGGCATTCCTCGTTGTTGCCGGCAGGATCCACGCGCCCTTCGGGCCCGTGCACATCAACTGGGACGATGACGCCAGGGCCCCGGTGGAGACCACCGCCACCGACTTCGCCCGCGCCTTCGCCGCCGACCCCGCCGCCGCCGAAAAGAAGTTCGGCGGGCGGGAGATCACCGTGACCGGGGAATTCCTGCGCACCGTGCCAGACGGCTACGGTCAGATCGACCTGCGCCTGAAGACCCCGAACCCCAATACCCCGCTCGGCGTCGACCTCGTCAGCGACGCCATCGACGACGCGAAGGAGCTGCGCCCCGGCCAGCAGGTAACCGTCAGCTGCCGCGAGGTCGCCGGCTCCGGCGACCAGCGCTGGCTGAAGGAATGCGCGATCCAGTCCGACGAAGACGCCGACGACAGCGACGCCCCCACGCCGCCCGCCGTACCCACACCGCCGGCACCACCCCCGCCGCCGGCACCGCCAGCCCCGCCTGCGACGAAGTAGCTTTCCTACACCGCCCGCTTTGTGGCTTTGTGGCTACGTGACGCTGTGCCCCTCCCGCCAACTGACTCTGCGTTCAATTTTTGTTATTAACGCCGCCGATCCGGTCAGCAGGGGGTGAGTCATCATGGCCACGGGTGCTGTCACGCAAAGAAGGCGTTCACGGGTACCGCGTCCTCGCAAGCCTTGGTGGGAAAGGTACTTCCTCTTTCCCGCCGGCGCCGCCGCCATCGCAGCGGCCTTCATCACTGCGGGCCCGCAGTGGATGGACCTGGCCACGCGCTGGATGAACGATATCCCGGTGTTCCACACGCCGGAACGGGAGGACCTTTCCGCTCTGTGGGTCAAGAACTACGACTGCACCACGTCCCCCGGCCCGTGGTTCTCGCGAGCCAGCAACGTGAAGATCTCGTCGGTGATCTGCAATTCGGGCGACGTCTTCGTGCACGCCACCACGCCCGGCCACGACTATTTCAAATGGCTGCCGCTGGAGACCATCATCCCGGCGCCAAGCTCCGGCGGTGGAGTCATTCCGGCTGCCAATGCGGCGACCTTGCCCCCCGGCATGGTTCATCAGGCGCAGGCCCAGCAGACGCCGTCGGACCAGAACATCATCTGCCACCGCTTCGTCGACAAGCGCTACCTGCTCCGCCGCGTCCAGACGCCCGAAGGCTGCTTCGACGAAACCATCGACATGTTCAAAGGCGAAGTGGTGTCGCGAAAGCAGGCCCCCTGTACGCCGCAATGCTGAGAGACTGATCTCGCGCCGCGACGCTGCTCGTCACTGCGAACTTCAGTGAAGATACGGACCCGAGGAACCGCGCGCCGCGACCCATGAAACCGAAAACCGAGATGATCGTTTCGGGGACAAATCGGCCGCTTGGCGGTCAGGGAAATCGGGATTTGTTCGCGTGGCGGACTACAGGCTTTATGGCCTCGACGGGGTCAATAAGGTCGCGTCCGGCGAGTGGTTTGACGCCGAGGATGACCTTCAAGCGATCGAGGTCGCGAAGACAATGATGGACGGACACGACTGCGAGCTTTGGCAGGGCCGCCGGCTCGTGGCGCGTATTCCGCGGCGGCGCTAACCGGTGAGGCGCTCGGCTTCGAGCCGTGCGACCAGGCGCTTTCCGTCCCAGATCTCGCACTTGGATCAGAAGCCGTCCGCTTCGGCCTTGGCGATCGCGGCTTCGTCGTTCTCGGCTTCGAGCCAGTCGGCGCTGACGATCTTCATCACCGCATCGAAGCAATAGATGCGGTACATCTTTTTGGGGGTGGACATCGGTGGCTCCCTGATACGCAGCGGGAGCACATCCATTGTCTCTCAGTCACCGCTGCGCTGAGGCAAGGGGCGGTGATGGCGTCCTTGTACACCTATTGCGATGAACCCAGCATAACCTCGGTTAAGTACTTGGTTCATTAGGCTTCAGATAGCGCTGCGCGTCTGCATTGGGGTCGGTGGTCGGCGCGGTCGCTCGATATTCACGATATTCCTGCACTTCCTTCTGCTTGTCCGGCGGCAGCGAGGACTCCCAGTCGGCCTGCGACGGAGCGCTGTCGCCCATCGTCACCTGCTCCCCACCCTCGATCTGCTGCGCCCATTGCTGGAGCAGCGGCCGGACGGTGAGGAGATTGAGCATCCAGTCCGGAGCATACGCCAGCCGAGCCCGCGACGTCCCGGCAAGCGCGTTGGACAGCACAGCCTTCTCGCCATGGGCCCGCACCGTCACCAGCGTCTGGCTGCCGTCGCCCTGCGGCGTGAAGTTGATCTGCGCCCGGCCGCCTTCCTGGCCGTCGAAGAACAGGTGGACGATCAGCTGCTTGTCGAGTTCGCGATCGACTCGAACTTCGAACGGCACCGGCTTTCCGCCCTCGATGTCGGTGGTCCCGCTCTGCGGCATGTTGTCGATGGCTTGGGAAATGCCGATGTAAGTGGCGTCCGTACCCTTATGGACGAGCTGCTGGGCACTCGACCCATAATAGCTGCCCGCAAGCCAACCCGCCCCGGTCAGCACCGGGCCAATCAGATACTTAAGCATTCCGTCCCCTGCCCTACGCCAAGCAGAGGTTCCAATAAGCCGCTGGTCCTAAGGAGGATTTAAGCGAAGTCGCGCTGTGTTATGGCCGGCCTATGTGCAACCTCTACACCCAGACCAAATCCGTCGACGAGATCGCCAGAGTGTTCAGCGAATTGCAGATGCCGCTGACCTTTCCCGAAGGAATTCCGAACCTCCAGGCCACCGACGTCCGCATCACCGATCCAGGTCCGATCGTCCGGGCAAGCGAAGGAAAGCCGGGATCTTACGAGCTGGTTGTGCGGCGCTGGAGCTGGCCCGGATCCGGCGGCAAGCCGGTGTACAATTTCCGTTCCGACGGTCGTGAGTTCGAGAACGGCCGTTGCCTGATCGTCGCCGACGGCTTCTACGAGTTCACCGCGCCGAAGGATCCGAAGCAGAAGCGCAAGGATCGCTGGTTGTTCAGCTGGTCCGAAAGCGGAATGATCGGGATCGCCGGCCTGTCGCGAACCGTCCCCGAGCTGGGCGAAGCGTTCACGATGCTGACGACGGAGCCCGGCGAGGACATCGCGCCCTATCACAACCGCCAAGTGGCGGTCGTCCCACCCTCGGATTGGCGGGACTGGCTCGACTATCGCCAACCAGCGCGAGAATTGCTCAAACCATTGCCAAGCGGGTCGCTGAGCGTCTGCGCCTCAATGGTGGACGCCGGGACATTGCTCTGAATCAACCCTGGAGGCGAGCGAGCAGCAGATCGAACACGGCAGGGTGAAGCGGCCGTTCGAACTTCAGGCCGGCGATGAAGTCGTCGACCCAACAAACTTCCGCCTGGAGAACCTCCAGCCCGTCGAATTTCACCAGTAACTGCTCGCCGATGCGGGGCCGCTCGACGACCTCGATCTTGGCACCATCGGGTGACAAGTCGAAGATGCGCACGCTGTAGTTGTTCTGGCCGATGCGGCGCACCCTCACCTCGGTCGCCAGGTTTGCGCGATCCTTGTTGCGTTGCACCTGCTGTGGCGGCGCAGGCTCTTCGATCCCGAAGCGAAGGCCGGCCTTGCCGTCCTTGCACCAGCGCACTTCCGCATCGATCAACCCGCGTCCGACGACGGACAGCTTCAGCTTCTCGCCGGGCTCGAGCTCAATCGGCGTCTTAACCCCGCAACCGTCATACGCGAGGTCGAGGAGGCCGATGTCGACTGAGGTCCCATCGGAACGCAGCGCACGGCCTTCCAGGTCTACGGTTTTGCGCGTTTGGCGCCTGGGCTTCGGTGCCGGCTCAGGCCTCGGCGCCTCAGGGGTTGTCATCGAGGGGCCCAATTAATCGGCATACGAGCAGCCTCCATCGCGGCCACTCTAACCCAGGTTATTCCAACACTCGACACGAAATGTCGCCTGACGGACATTTCGGCACCGCTGATAGTTGTGACTAATTGCCGTCGCCGGACGATTGGACCATGTTGGTTTGGCCGCCGCTCCTGGCGACTCCCGGCGTGTATGCCGGGCAAGACGAGGAGCTCTGCCATGACGTATCTGGCGAGACTGTTCACCACCGCTGCGTTGATTGGCTCAATCGCTGGTCCGGCTTCGGCCCAGTACCAGGACCCGCAGTCCTACCCGCAGCAATATCCTCCGCAGGGTCAGTACCCGCAGCAGTATCCGCAAGGTCAGTATCCGCCGGGGCAGTACCCCCAAGGCCAATATCCGCAGGGCCAGTATCCGCAGCAGGGATACGGCTACCCGAATCAGCAATATGGAACGACGGAGAGCGCCGTCGGTGCGATCGTCGATTCCCTCATCGGCGGCCGCTACGCAGTCAGCGACCGCCAGGCGATCCACAGTTGCGCCTGGGCCGCGGTTCAGCGTGCCCAGCAATATCAACCAATGCCCTACCCGTATCAGGGCTATCCTGGGCAGTATCAGGGGCAGCGTTATCCCGGCTACAACAATGCGATACGCGTCACGGCGATTACCGACGTGCAGCGACGTTCGAGCGGCGTTCGCGTCCGCGGACTGCTCGCCACCGGCCTCTACCGCAATCAGCCCTATGACCCGCGCTACGGATATAATGGCGGCTATCCGGGCGGCTACGGAGGCAACCTAAGCTTCCGGTGCGACGTGGATTACCGCGGGTACGTCTATAACGTGCGATTGGACCCAGGCTACCGGGCTTACTAAGGGCTGCCAACCCCGCGCTTAGTGCGTGCTAGCGTAGCCCCGTCGTGATCATGCCCCGCCCTTTTAGATAGGCGATGCTAGGACGAACGGCCTGCGATCCTAGAGCGGACTAATCTGCTCCTCGAGCTCGCGCTCGGTCAGCAGTTTTTCACGGGCGGGCCTAGTGGGGGCCGGTGATTGAGGCCATCGAAAGATGGACGAACTTCGAGGGTTTGGCAAAATGCTCGTCGTCCGCGGAAAGTCATCATTCGCGGCTGGCTTCGGTATCATCGGCACGCCTCCTCGGCGGGTCCCAACGCGTTACTTCCCAGAGTGTTTCGACTCAGCGCATTTCGGCAGCGGGCTGGATGACTGCGCAGGCAATCCGCGCGCCGCTGTTGCCGCTGGGATCGGTCACATTGTCGTCTGCTGATGCATGTATGACAAGAGCCGCGCCATCGGCATCCAGAAGAACCCGGGGATCGCCCGCGGGGCCGGTGAGCATGGCGTTCGGCAGCGTCACCATCTTTCCGAGCACGCCATTCGCCGCGACTTCGACATTAGGCAGGTCGCCGGCGTGCGGACCCGCCGGATTGCTGAGCCCGTGTTTCTTGGCGAGCGGGTTCCAATGCGAACCGGCGCTGGTGAAGTCGGGGCCTTCGCAGCGTCCCACGCTGTGGACGTGAATGCCGTGAACACCGTGCGGCAGGTCGGTGGCATCGACCCGGAACGTAACGCCGCCGGCTGTCTGCCAGGCTCGGACGGTTCCGATCGTCTGGCCGCCGGCATTGACCAGCGGCATCGGAGCGCCGCCCTGGGGTTCATGCGCAGGCGCGCAGGCCGCGGCGAGGATCGGCAGCAGAAGAGTGTGTTTACGCATACATCCTCCTTTGTTCCCCTGCGAAAGAGGGGTCCAGTCACTGCGCTCCTGCCTCCGCAGAAGCGCTTTCCGGTTCCACTTTCACTAGGACCTGGCCCTCTGTCACCTGTGTTCCGGCAATCGCGCTGAGCTCCGATACAGTGCCATCGAACGGAGCAGTCAGCGCATGCTCCATCTTCATTGCTTCCAGCGTGAGCAAGCGTTGCCCTTTGGCAACCTTTTCCCCCCGCGAAACCTCGACCGCGGTCACCTTCCCGGGCATCGGCGCTTCGATCTCGCCGTCATGAAGGCCATGCGACGTGCCGGTGCCGCGCGCGTCCGTCGTGAACAGGAAGGGCTGTGCGTCCTTGTACACCAAAGCGCCGCCCGCCAAGGGCATGCTGAAACCCGACGCCGCTGTGCAGCTTTCAAGATCGAGCACACGCCGCTCATGCCCAAGTTGAAGCGCGATGATGGCCTTGTCGGGCGCATTCAACCTGAAGCCGAAATTGCTCGCCCACGGATCCGCGACGCTATTCTCGCCCGCCTGGAAATAAGGGGCGAACGACTGCATCGCCGCGACCATCCACTCGTTGTCGCCAGCCTCAGGCGCGGCGGCGAGCGCATCGCCTCGGTCCGCGATCAGCGACGTCGTGACTTTGCCCGCCTGGAAGTCCGCATCGTTCAAGCACGCAAGCAGGAAGGCAGCATTCGTCTTCACCGGCCATATGCGCAGCGCGTAGAGCGAAGCGGCGAGGTTCATCATCGCCTCCGTCCGGTCATCGCCGCTCGCCACGAGCTTCGCGATCATCGGATCATAGTATGGACTGATTTCGTCGCCCTGCTCGACGCCAGTCTCGACGCGCACCACTTCGTCTGGGAACTCGGCGACCTCCAGTCGGCCGATGCTGGGCAAAAAGCCCTTCGAAGGATCCTCGGCATACAGCCGCGCTTCCATCGCCCAACCGTCGATCGAGAGCTCGTCTTGCTGCAGCGGCAGCGGCTCGCCTGAAGCGACCCGGAGCTGCCATTCGACGAGATCCTGGCCGGTAATTTCCTCGGTCACCGGGTGTTCGACCTGCAGCCGCGTGTTCATCTCCATGAACCAGATGCGGTCCGCCTTCAGGCCGTCGCTGGCGTCAGCGATGAACTCGATTGTGCCGGCGCCCTCGTAGTTGACCGCCTGCGCGGCGCATACCGCGGCGCCGCACACCGCCTCACGCGTTTCGGCGTCCATGCCCGGCGCCGGCGCTTCCTCGATCACCTTCTGGTGGCGGCGCTGGAGCGAACAGTCGCGCTCGAACAAATGCACGACGTTGCCGTGGCTGTCGCCGAACACCTGCACCTCGATGTGGCGCGGCGAGAGGATGTATTTTTCGATGAGCACGCGGTCGTCGCCGAATGCGCTTGCCGCCTCGCGCTTGGCGCTGTCGAGCGCGTCGTCGAACTGGCCGGCTTCGTCGACGCGGCGCATGCCCTTGCCGCCGCCGCCCGCGACTGCCTTGATCAGCACCGGATAGCCGATGGCGTCTGCTTCCGACTTGAGGTGCGCCGGATCCTGGTTCTCGCCGAGATAGCCGGGCGTCACGGGCACGCCAGCGTCCGCCATGAGCTTCTTCGCAGCATCCTTGAGACCCATCGCGCGGATGCTGTCCGGCTTCGGCCCGACCCAGATCAGCCCAGCATCGATCACCGCCTGCGCGAAGTCCGCATTCTCGGAGAGGAAGCCGTAGCCCGGGTGAATCGCCTCCGCGCCGGTCTCCTTCGCTGCCGCGATGATCTTGTCGCCGATCAGATAGCTCTCACGCGCGGGGCTTGGCCCGATGTGCACCGCCTCGTCCGCCATGCGCACGTGCAGAGCCTTCGCATCGGCGTCCGAGTAGACCGCGACCGTGCGAATGCCGAGGCTTCGCGCGGTGCGGATCACACGACACGCGATCTCGCCCCGATTGGCGATCAGCAACGATTTCATCAGTCCGGCAGGCAGCGTCCGCTCTCCTCTTGTTCCTTGGCCGACGCGCCGTGGGCCGCGCAGTAAATCGCCTCGAGAAGGCGCGCCAGGCTCGGCACTTCCGTCTTCCCGCCCGCGGAAACGAACGGATATTCGAGCACCATGCGCCCCGAATCCAGATAGATCGACGGAACATTCGCCTCGGGCGCGTTGGTCAGGAACAGGCGCTTGTCCTTCGCGCTCGCGTCGATCAGCGGCTTCTTGAGGTAATGTTGCTTGCAGGCCTGCGCATAAGCGGCGTCGAAGTTCTTCGCGGTGCGCTCGACGAGCTCCGTCGTGAAGATCTTAGGCATGCTTTCCGCCGCGGAGATGTGCACGGGTGGGCACTGGGCCGAAGCCGCAAGAGCGAGCGCTGTCATCACGGCCGGTAGATCTTGTAGACGAACAAGCCGAGACCGAGGCAAATCGCGGCGAGCCACATGATCCCGCGCGGCACGCTCTGCCCTGTCGCCGACGTCGGCAGATGCATGTCTTCCCAATACGCCTGACCGCTGCGGCCACGCAGCGGGAAATAGGCTTGGATGAGGCTGAGCGCTTCATCCCGTGACCAACGGTCAAAGCGCTGATCGGGCGGATGCGTCCGACGCACGGCACGGAACATCGTCGCAGTTGCGCCGTCGCGCATCTCGACGATGTAACCGCCTTCGTCGATCGCCGACTGCACGAAGTCCGCATCGCCGGATTCAAGGATGGCAAAGTCACCGTCGCCGCGTCCCCAAGTCGCGAGAGCGCTCGCGAGCTCTTCGGCACTCGTGATTGCGATCGCTTGGGCGCCGTTGAGGATTAAGTTCATGCTCACATCCGGAACACGCCGAACTGCGGCCGGTCGGGGATCGGTGCGTTCAGCGTTGCGGCGAAGGCCAGACCGAGCACGTCGCGTGTTTGCGCGGGGTCGATGATGCCGTCGTCCCACAGCCGCGCGGTCGCGTGCCACGGATTGCCCTGCGCCTCGTAATCGTCGCGGATCGGCTGCTTGAAAGCTGCGGCCTGCTCAGGCGTCCACTTGTCAGCGTCGCGGTGGACGGTCGCGAGCACGCTCGCCGCCTGCTCACCGCCCATGACGCTGATGCGCGAGTTGGGCCAGGTAAACAGGAAGCGCGGCGAGTAGGCGCGACCGGACATGCCGTAGTTGCCCGCGCCGAAGCTGCCGCCGATCAGCACGGTGATCTTGGGCACGCTCGCAGTAGCAACCGCGGTGACGAGCTTGGCGCCATGTTTGGCGATGCCTTCGGACTCGTACTTCCCACCGACCATGAAGCCGCTGATGTTCTGCAGGAACAGAAGCGGCGTGCGGCGCTGGCAGGCCAGCTCGATGAAGTGCGCCCCTTTGACGGCGCTCTCGCTGAACAACACCCCGTTATTGGCAAGGATCGCGACCGGGATGCCCCAGATGTGCGCGAACCCGCACACGAGCGTCGACCCGTATAGCGGCTTGAACTCGTGAAATTCGGAGCCGTCGACGATGCGCGCGATGATCTCGTGCACATCGTAAGGCGCGCGAACATCTTCCGGGATGATGCCGTAGAGGTCCTCGGCATCGAACAAAGGCGGACGCGGTTCGCGCAGCTCTATCGCCGCCCCCGCACCCGGCTGAAGCGTCGAGACGATGTCGCGCACGATGGTCAGCGCATGCTCGTCATTTTCGGCAAGATGGTCGACCACGCCCGACTTGCGCGCGTGCAGATCGCCGCCGCCAAGGTCCTCGGCGCTGATCTCCTCGCCCGTCGCGGCCTTCACCAATGGCGGACCGCCAAGGAAGATCGTGCCCTGGTTGCGGACGATCACGCTCTCGTCGCTCATCGCTGGAACGTAGGCGCCGCCCGCGGTGCAGCTGCCCATCACGCAGGCGATCTGCGCGATGCCCTTCGACGACATCTGCGCCTGGTTGAAGAAGATGCGGCCGAAGTGATCGCGGTCCGGAAAGACTTCCGCCTGGTGCGGCAGGTTCGCGCCGCCGCTGTCGACGAGATACACGCACGGTAGACGGTTCTGCTCGGCAATCTCCTGCGCGCGGAGATGCTTCTTCACCGTCATCGGATAGTAAGTGCCGCCTTTGACCGTCGCATCGTTGCAGACGATCATCACCTGCTGCCCAGACACGCGCCCGATGCCGGCGATCAGGCCTGCACCAGGCACCTCGCCATCATACATGTCGCACGCGGCGAGCTGGCCGATCTCGAGGAATGGTGAGCCGGGATCGAGCAGCCGCTCGACGCGGTCGCGGGGAAGCAGCTTGCCGCGCGACACGTGTCGTTCGCGGCTCTTTTCGTTCCCTCCGAGCGCCGCTTCGGCGACGTCGGCACGCAGCTTCTCTGCCAGCGAGCGGTTGTGCGCCGCCCGAGCGCGGAACTCGTCGCCGTCCGTAGCGATTTTGCTCTCGATGCGCGGCGCGCTCATGCCCCTCTGTCGTCCGTTGGTCGAAAAACCTTTTGCGGTTCGCCTAGCGGTTGCTTGAGCCATTGCAAAGCGCCGCTGTGGACGCGATGCGCTCACGCAACGATCACGAGTCTCTGGGGAGAGGTCAGTAAATGAAACGCTCCGTAATGTTCATTGTCGCCGCGTCGGCGCTCGCGCTCACTGCCTGCAACACACAGACCACGGGCGGTAACGCTAGCGCGGTCGCGGAAGGCACCGGCCTCGGCATCACCCCGGCGTGGATGGACAAGTCGGTGAAGCCGGGTGACGACTTCTTCAGCTACGCCGACGGCAGCTGGGTGAAGAACACGGAAATCCCGGCAGACCGTTCGCGCATCGGCGGTTTCTACATCGCAGACCAGGAGCGCGAGAAGAACACGCGCACACTCTTCGACGAGATCATGAAGTCGAACCCGACCAGCGGTCCGAACGCGATGATCGCGAATTACTACAATGCGTATGTAAACACCGACGCGATCGACAAGGCGGGTATCGCGCCTGCGAAGGCAGACCTCGACGCGATCAACGCAATCGCCGACAAGCGCGGGCTGAGCGCCGCGATCGGCGGCACGCTCCGTGCCGACACGGATCCGCTCAACGCGACCAATTACTCGACGGAGAATCTGTTCGGAATCTTCGTGTCGCAGGGCCTTGCGACCCCAGGCGAGCAGCTGCCCTATCTGATGCAGGGCGGCCTCGGCCTTCCGGAGCGTGACTATTACCTGTCGGGCGACGCCAAGATGGTCGACACGCGCAACAAGTACAAAGCGTACGTCCAGCAAATGCTCCAGCTGGCCGGCTATTCGGACCCGGCAGGCGCCGCGAACCGGATCCTGGATCTCGAAACCAAGATCGCGAAGGCGCACGAAACCCGCGAAGAGAGCGAGAATTTCGGAAACGGCGCGCAGGTGTGGACCCGCGCGCAGCTCGAGCAAAAGGCGCCGGGCATCGACTGGGCGGCGCTGCTCGATGCAGCGCAGCTCGGCAGCGCTCCGAAGTTCGACGCTTATCATTATGCGTCGATCCCCAAGCTCTCGGCGCTGGTTGCCTCCGAGCCGCTGCAGAACTGGAAGGACTGGCTCGCCTTCCACACGATCAACAAGCAGGCGAACGTCCTGCCCAAGCCTTTCCGCGATGCGAGCTTCGCGTTCAACGGCACCGTGCTGAGCGGCACGCCCCAGCAGCGTCCGCGCGACATGCAGGCGCTCAACGCGACCAGCAACGCGCTGCAGGACGCGGTCGGCAAGGCTTACGTCGACAAGTACTTCCCCGCCTCGTCAAAGGCCGAGATCCAGAAGATGGTCGACAACATCAAGGCCGCGTTCGCCAAGCGCGTCCAGGCGATCGACTGGATGGCGCCATCCACCAAGGCGGAGGCGCTGAAGAAGGTCCAGAACATCGTGGTCGGCATCGGCTATCCCGACACCTGGCGCGATTATGCGGGCCTGCAGATCGTCGGCGACAATGCCTACGCCAACCAGAAGAACGTCGGCCTGTACGAATACAAGCACCAGATCTCGAAGATCGGCAAGCCGATGGACCGCAAGGAATGGTGGATGCCGCCGCAGCTGGTCAACGCGGTGAACCTGCCGGTGCAGAATGCGCTGAACTTCCCGGCAGCCATCCTGGTGCGGCCGTTCTACGACCCGAACGCGGACGCCGCGTTCAACTATGGCGGCATCGGCGCGACCATCGGTCACGAGATCAGCCACAGCTTCGACAATGGCGGAGCCTTGTTCGACGCCAGCGGCGCGCTGCGCAACTGGTGGACCCCCGCGGACTTCAAGAAGTTCCAAGCCGCCGGCGACGCGCTCGCAGCTCAGTTCGATCAATATGAGGCGCTTCCGGGCCTGCATGTGAACGGCAAGCTGACGCTCAGCGAGAATATCGCCGACGTCGCCGGCCTCGCCGCAGCGTACGATGCTTACAAGGCGTCGCTGAACGGCAAGCAGGCGCCGGTGATCGACGGCTACACCGGCGACCAGCGCTTCTTCCTCGCCTACGGCCAGTCCTGGGCAGTGAAGACCCGGCCGGAAACGCTGCGCCGCATCGTGCTCACCAACGGCCACGCGCCCGAGCAATTCCGTGCACAGACGGTCCGCAACATCGACGCCTGGTACCCGGCGTTCAACGTGCAGCCGGGGCAGAAGCTGTACCTCACGCCCGAAAAGCGGGTGAAGATCTGGGGGTAAGCAACGGTGCCAAGACTAAGCGAGGGTTTGCGACGCAAACTCTCGCTTAGGCGAAGAGACGGCGAACGCCGGCCAGACGAGATCGCGCGCCCGAGTATACGTATGCAGCTTCATTGACCGGCGACTGCCCAATTCTACGCTCCGCCAACTCAAAGGGGAGGAGAGTTGGGTGGCTGGGGCTGAACGCATTGATCATTCGCGTCGGGGTATATGGCGGTGTGCGCTCGTACTGATCACGGCGCTGAGCACGACCAGCCATTCAGCTCCGGCACCGCAACGAGCGGTCACCAACGTTTGGGATCGTCCCCCAGAGGATGACATCATCTATCTCATCATGCCGGACCGCTTTGCGAACGGCGATCCAACCAACGATCGTGGCGGGCTTGCCGGGGACAGGATGCAGACCGGCTATGATCCCACGGACAAGGCCTTCTGGCACGGCGGCGATCTAAAGGGCGTACTTTCGAAGCTTGATTACATTCAGGGACTGGGCGCGAACGCCATTTGGCTCACTCCAGTTTTCGGAAACCAAATCGTGCACGGAGAGGGTAGTCGCGCGAGTGCCGGCTATCACGGCTACTGGGGCCTGAACTTCACCGACATCGATCCCCACCTCGGCACAAGGGCGGATTACAAGGCCTTGGTCGATGCGGCGCACGCGCGCGGGATCAAGGTCTACTTCGACATCGTCATCAATCACACCGGCGACATCATCAAGTACCGCGAATGCCCGAAGTCATTCTGCCCGTACGGCGGCAAGGCCGACTACCCATACACGCTGCAGGGTGGAGACAAAGCTCGGCAGATCAACCCCGGTTTTCGGGGCGACGCACCTGATGACCAGAAATCAGCCAACTTCGAGCGGCTCACCAATCTGAACTACGCGTACACGCCCTACATTCCCGCTGGAGCTGAGCACGCCAAGACGCCCGCTTGGCTCAACGATCCCAAGATGTACCACAATCGGGGTGAGTCCACCTTTCGTGGCGAGAGCTCACAGTATGGCGATTTCATCAGGCTCGACGACGTGTTTACGGAGAATCCGCGCGTACTAGCGGGGATGATCGACATCTATGGTCGTTGGATCGACGAGTTCGGCGTCGATGGATTTCGCATCGATACTGCCCGTCACGTCAATTCCGAATTTTGGCAGGCCTTCGTTCCTGCTATGCAGGCTCGGGCGCGGGCGCGAGGCATTCCCAACTTTCACATCTTCGGCGAAGTGATGGAGTTCTCGCCAGGCGAGCTGGCGCGCTTCACCCGGGTCGACAAGCTGCCGGCCGTCAACGACTTCGCTCTTCAGGGCGCCCTAGTCGAGGCGATTGCCAAGAATGGCCCCACTGACGCGATCACGAACATCTTTCGCGGTGACGTCTTGTATGAAGGTGGTGAGGCCACCGCTCGGCGATTGGCCACTCTGACCGGGAATCACGACGTCTACCGTTTCGCTCGCGCAGTCATGCTCGCTCGCCCCAATGCTTCTCTTGACGAGGTCCAAAAGCGGGTTCGACTGGCTTATGCGGTGATCCTTCTGTCGAGGGGCATTCCCACGATCTACTACGGTGACGAGCAAGGCTTCACTGGCCTGCCGGAGGTAGCAGCTCCCGTGGATCAAAACTCCCGCGAGGACATGTTCGCGACGCGCACCGCGGCGTATGCAATGGCCCGCCGGCTGGGATCATCCAATGTGACGGGCGCGGGTGATCATTTCGATATCACGCATCCGCTATACCGCGACCTCGCCCAACTCGCGCGCATACGCTCATCAGATCCGGCGCTGCGTCGTGGTGCTCAGATCTCGCGCAGCTCTGGCGATCAACCCGGGCTGCTTGCATTCTCGCGTTTGGACGGCGGTCATGAAACCCTCGCCGTATTCAACACCAGCACGAAGCCGCTCGATGCGCAGGTTGTTGTCGATCCGAGTTCCAGTCGTTGGATGAGCGTTGCAGGTGCATGCGCCCAATCCGTGGCGGCGACGGGAAGCTATCGCGTTCGGGTGCCACCGTTGGACTATTTAGTCTGCCGCTCAGTGAGCAGCCATCACAACTAACGTCCGCTTTCCCTAATTGCAGAGACCAGCCGGATTTAAGTCACTCAGCCGGTCACAAACTCGATGCCGTGCTGCCGCCCAATCTCGGGGATCTTCGCGAGATCGTCGGGCATCCTCCGAACCTGTTTACTGATCTCGTGGAAGAACTCGGAACCGTGCGCTGGCGCCGCGAAAATAAGAACGCGGGCGGGCAACTCTGATCCGCCCTTAAACCCGTGAATTGTGCCGCGAGGCAGATAGTTGAAATCACCGGGTGTCGACGTCACCGGCTCGTCATCGATTACGAAATTCACTTGGCCTTCGAGTATGTAGTAGGCCTCGTCCCAATCATGGCGATGAGGCGGCGGGCCCATCCCAAGCGGCACCTGCTCTTCGAACAGCGACCAATTGCCGTTCGTCTCGGTTGCCTCGCACAGCATCGTTAGCGGCATACCCAGAACATTGAGTGGCGCTCGTTCGCGGGCTTTGACGATTGTTGCAGCCATGACTCACCTCCTGGCGAGCCGGTGCAATACGCTCTCATCGTACGATTGACGAATTTCGAGTGTACGTGACTCAGGCCCCGATCAGCTCCCGCCCAATCAGCATGCGCCGGATCTCATTCGTCCCCGCGCCAATGTCGAGCAGCTTGGCGTCGCGATAGTAGCGCTCCACGGGCCAGTCCTTGGTGTAGCCGGCGCCGCCCAAAGCCTGAACCGCTTCATTGGCGACCTTCACGGCATTTTCTGAGGCCAGCAGGATCGCGCCCGCTGCATCGTGGCGGGTCGTCTTGCCAGCGTCGCAGGCTTTGGCGACCTGATAGACGTAGGCACGTGCCGAGTTTAGCGCGACGTACATGTCGGCGATCTTGGCCTGCATCAGCTGGAAGCTCCCGATCGGCTTGCCGAACTGCTTGCGCTCGCGGACGTAGGGCAGGACGACGTCTAGGCAGGCTTGCATGATGCCGATCTGCATTCCAGCCAGCACCGTCCGCTCGTAGTCGAGGCCGCTCATCAGCACTTCGACGCCCTTATTTTCCTCGCCGAGGATATTCTCGGGCGGGACGAAGCAGTCGTCGAACACCAGCTCAGCGGTCGGCGAGCCGCGGATGCCGAGCTTGTCGACCTTCTGGCCGATCGAGAAGCCTTCCATGTCCTTTTCGATCAGGAAGGCGGTGATGCCGCGGCTCCCCTCGCCCGTCTTCGCGTAAACGACGAGCGTGTTGGCTTCGGAACCGTTGGTGATCCAGAATTTGGTGCCGTTGAGGCGATAGCCGTTGCCGCTCTTTTCGGCCTTCAACTTCATGCCGACGACGTCGCTGCCCGCGCCAGCCTCGCTCATCGCGAGCGCACCAACATGCTCGCCGCTGATCAGCTTGGGCAGATACTTCTGCTTCTGCTCGGGGTTTGCCCAGCGACGGATCTGGTTGACGCACAGGTTCGAATGGGCGCCGTAGCTGAGGCCCACCGACGCCGACGCACGCGCAACCTCTTCCTGCGCAACGACATGCTCGAGATAGCCGAGGCCGAGACCGCCCCATTCCTCTTCCACGGTGATCCCGTGGATTCCGAGCTCGCCCATTTGCGGCCAGAGATGGCGTGGGAATTCGTCGGTTTCGTCGATCTCGGCGGCGATCGGGGCGATCTTGTCGGCGGCGAAGCGCTGCGTGCTTTCGCGGATGGTGTCGGCCATCTCGCCCAGCTGAAAGTCGAAGGGAATGTCAGACATCTCGGGACCTCTTGAGTTGGCGGTGCCGCTAGCAGAGGCGGAAGCGTTTGAACACGGCAACGGCCGTGCCTATGTGCAGCGCAACAATCCGACTCCGGAGCAAATCGATGGCCACCACCGCTGAAGATCCTACCGTCATCCTTTCGATCGCCCGCACGCCCATGGGCGCTATGCAAGGCGCTCTCGCCGAAGTGTCCGCAACGGACCTTGGCGCTACGGCGGTGAAGGCTGCAGTGGAGCGCGCCGGCGTGTCCGGCGATGACATCGACCGGATCTACATGGGCTGCGTGCTCCCCGCCGGCCTCGGCCAGGCCCCTGCCCGCCAAGCCGCGATCAAGGCAGGCCTCCCGAAGTCAGTGCAGGCGACGACCGTCAACAAGGTTTGCGGTTCCGGCATGCAGACGGTGATCATGGGCGACGAGGCGATCCGCACGGGCAACGCCGACGTGATCGTAGCGGGCGGCATGGAGTCGATGACCAACGCGCCCTACCTCCTCAAGAAGCACCGCTCGGGCGCGCGCATCGGCCACGACACGGCCTACGACCATATGTTCCTCGACGGCCTCGAGGATGCCTATGAGGAAGGCCGCGCCATGGGCAGCTTCGCCCAGTGCACCGCCGACGAATATCAGCTGACCCGTGAGTCGATGGACGAATACGCCATCGAAAGCCTCAATCGGGCCAAGGCGGCGATCGACAATGGCGGCTTCAAGGATGAAATCACGCCGGTCACGATCAAGACCCGCACCGGCGAGACGGTCGTCGACACTGACGAAGCGCCGGGCCGCGGCCGGCCGGACAAGATCCCGCAGCTGAAGCCGGCTTTCGCCAAGGAAGGCACCATCACTGCTGCCACCAGCTCCTCGATCTCCGACGGCGCTGCCGCGGTCGTCCTGACCAGCGAATCCAAGGCCAACGAGAAGGGTCTGAAGCCGGTGGCGCGCATCGTCGCGACTGCTGCCCATGCTCAGGAGCCGGCGCAGTTCACCGTCGCCCCCATCGGCGCGATCGAGAAGGTGCTCGAAAAGGCCGGCTGGAAGGCCGCCGACGTCGACCTGTGGGAAGTGAACGAGGCGTTCGCCTGTGTCGCCATGTTCGCGATGAAGGACCTCGGCATCCCGCATGAGAAGATCAACGTCCACGGCGGCGCCACCGCGCTCGGTCACCCGATCGGCGCCAGCGGCACCCGCATCATCGTCACGTTGATCAATGCGTTGAAGCAGAAGGGCGCCAAGCGCGGCGTCGCGTCGCTCTGCATCGGCGGCGGCGAGGCCACGGCGGTAGCGGTCGAACTCGTCTAACGAGTTCCACCCGAAACATCATGGTGGTAAGGGCGGCTCTCTCTAACGGGGAGATGAGCCCATGCGCTTTGCAACCTTCCTTACCGCCACCGTTGCGTTCTGTGCCTGCTCCGCCAGCGCTGTGGCGGCTCCGCCTGCTGGAACGTTCCAACTCAACGAGACTTCGTGGACCTTCACCGACAAGGACGGCACGAAAGTCATGGAGTCGATCGACTCCCACGGCAATTTCGTCGCGACGTCGGCGGCTGGGAAGCACCTCGATCACGGCACGTCGCGGATGAACGGCGACAAGGCCTGCTTCACCAGCGCGATGGATAAGAAGGGCGAGATCTGCTGGACGACCAAGCCGGTCGAGATCGGCCAGTCCATGGATACGGTGAGCGACAAGGGCGAGAAGTTGACCGTCACGCGCGTCGCCTTCGTACCGGCCGCGACGCCGAAATAAGCGCCTAAGCGCTTCGCTTTTCCAGAAAGACGGCCGACGTCAGGTGCAATTCCTGGCGAAGGACGCGCCATGGCACTCGAACCCTGCCGGTCGTCGACCTGTAGGAGTAACCGGAGGGCGTATAGGGATCGGCGCCGGCGTCGTAGGGATATGGGTCGGTCAGCACGACCCACGCCTCGCCCCTGCCCCGATAATTATCGTCGTAGCCGGTGATCAGGACCGTGTGCTGCGATTGCGCCGGATCAGCGGGACTGCCGTCAGGGGATATCCCCGCGATCACGGGATATGAATGGTCGAGGCTGCGCTTGATCCGGTCCCAACCGGGATGTTCCACATATGCGGGACTGATCGACTTCCCGGGCTTCGAACCGTCCTGGACCGAAAGTGCCTTGTAGCGATCGAGCACGCCGACGAGCTTATCCATCGACCCAAGCGACGTGATGCATTGCGAGCAATCGTCGCCACACTGCGGAAACGCAGCAGCGACGACTCCGCACTGGTAGTTCTTTCCCGGATTGATGTCGTGAAAGCCGAGCAATTCCAGCGCCATGCTTGCAGTCGCCGCCCAGCACCAGACGGGCGTTTGTTGCGTGATGAAGGCAACCTTCAGCTCGGCATGTTCGGCGACCGCTGGAGATGGCAATAGGCTGGCACTCGCTGCGGCCAGGAGCAGTAGTCGTCTACGCACCTCATACTCCACAACGCGTCCCGCCGCTTGGGCTGGATGCGTCGCGGCCTAAGTGGTTCCTTCGTTGTCCGCGCTCTGTGCTTAGATGTCGGCCAACCGACAAAGTCGACTCGGCTCTCCGGCTCTTCAAGCCGCCGAATTGTCATGTTTGCGACAGCTGGGATTCAGCTTTGGCGAGGCAAGGAGCGGGCGTTCGTCACGCCTCGTATGCGTTTCCGATTCGCAAAAAGGGAGAGGCCAAGATGAAGCCGATCACTGCCATGATCGCAGCGACGCTGGCCGGCGTCGCGACCTTCGTTACCCAGAATGACCTGTTCCCGCCGCGGCTTCATGCGGCCCCGTTCGTTGTCCCCAATACGGCCGACTGGCGGCAGCAGATGATCGACCATTATCCTGGCGGCGCGAAGGTGGATCACGTGGTTGCACGGCTGACCGAGAGGTTGGAGCTAAGCCCCGATCAGGCCCGGAAGTTCAGGCCTTTACTCGAGCATCAGCATGAGCGCGTGCTGGCGCTGCTGCTGACGGCGCCGCCATCGCTGACCCGCGACCAGTTCGTGCTGAAGCAGCACAGCATGTGGGAGAGCACTCGCAAACAATTGGATGCGATCCTGACGCCGGAACAACTCGAGCTGGTGCGGGAGCTGCCCCCGCCGCCAGGAAAGGCCTAGTTCCGTCCGACGCTGAAGCAGACGAACTGGGCGACGCTCGAAGCGCTCTGATCGGAATCGTACTTGGTCTTGCGAACGAAGTCCGTCCCGTCTTCGGAGGTCGCGATCCAATAGCCGTTGCGGGCAAAATCCTGCGAGCAGTCGGTCTGGACCCAGACTGCGTCTTCCGATCCGCAGACGGCTTGGCGCCATGCAAGCAGGGACCCGACGCCCCAGCGTGAGTCCATGTCCACGCAGTCGGTGCCGTCAGTCGTCGGGACCACTACGAAACGCACTGCCGAGGACCTCGGCGATTCCGCTGGGATCAGGCTCATGCCGACCAGGAGCGTCGCGCTGACGAGGAGACGTATCATGCTAACCTCCGCCGCGCGGAGGCTGATCATTGAGCTCTCAGGAGGAAATCAGGGCTTTCCCTGAGACTATCTCTTGCCGGCGTAGGCCTGGCACTCGAGCTCGATCAACCCGCCGAGGGCAAGCCCGCTGGCGCCGAAAGCACTCCGCGCCGGCCGCTTTCCCTCGGGAAAGTAGGTCACATAGACTCTGTTGAAGTCCGGCCAGAGCTTCATGTCGCTCAGCATTGCGGTACAGTGGAAGACGTCTTGATAGCCGAGGCCCGCGCGTTTCAGGATCGCGCCCACATTTTCCAGCGCTTGCTTGGTTTGCGCTTCGATGCCCTCGGGAAGCTTACCGTCAGCGCCGATCCCAAGCTGCCCGGACAGGTAGAGCGTGTCGCCAACGCGGACGGCGTCCGAGAAAGGCAGCGCCTGACCGTTAAGCGTCGGGCGACCGTAATGTTCGACAGCGGACGGAGGTGCGGCCTCAACACCATTGGACATGATCAGAGCTCCGGTTGCGATTGCGGCAATGACCTTCATGTGTACCCCCTGCTGAGTTAGTCGACGACTTCCCCTTCGCTGACGCCCCAGATGTCGGACGTCCGGATATAGCCGTCGCGCTTACCGAACTCGATATGGCACCAGCCGTCGTGGCACTTGCTGATGCGGCCGACGGCGCCCTGCTGGGCCTGATAGTGAACCTTCGACCCCTCGCTCGGGTCAGTTCGGACCGGCCGCGGCTCACCCTGCTTGACGATTGCCGTACGTCGGTCGCTCAGCAGGGTTACCAGCATCCAGCCCTGCGCACCGTCAGGATCCTGGATCAGCCGCCAATTCTCATATTTCTTGATCACGCGGATCGGCAGGTCGCGGCGCTGGTAGAGCCAGACTCCGGGATAGTTCTTCCCCGGCCCCGTGCGGGTCATCGCCTGACCAGACGCGATCGAAGCCCAGTAAGGCGGCTGCTTATCCTGAGCCGCTGCCGGCGCAGCGACCGAAAGAGCCAGCAACGCGAACAACGCCCCCCGAAATCGCATCAGGCGCCCGTGCGGATCCGGTCGACCAATTGCTTCACCGTCGGGATGAAGCCGTTCGAATAGAATGGGTCGCTCTTGAAGCGGAACGCAGCATGACCCGCAAACATGAGGTTCTGCTCGACGGGACCGCCGTGCGCGATGTCCTGCAGTGTCTTCTGGATGCAGAAGCTGCGGGGGTCTGCGAGGCGTCCGGTCGAGTTCTTCTCATTATCCGCCCAGGACGAGAAGGCGCACTGGCTGAGGCAGCCCATGCATTCCGCCTGATCGACGCGGATCTGCTTTTCTTCCTCCGGCGTTACGAAGATGAGCGTGTCGTCCGGCGTCTTCATCGCATTGGTGTAGCCGCGAGCATACCATTCGCGCGCATGCTGCAGGTCGCCCTTGGTCACCCAGTAATTCTTCTTGGTGCCGATGCCGACGTCGAGCTGAAAGTGGTGATCGCCGATCGAATCCTTGGTGTAGGCGATCTGCCGCTCGCTGCGCGCTTCGAGGTTGCGCAGGAACGGGTTGCGGACGGCTGAAGAATAGAAACCGGTCGGCGAGAAGCGGTGCAGCAGCACATCGCCTTCCTCGAGCGTCAGCAGCCGCGCCTTCCACTCGGGCGGGATCGGGCTTTCCTGCGTCAGCAGCGGCCGGGTGCCGAACTGGAAGACGATCTGGCCGAGTTCCGGATTGTCGATCCAATGCTCCCACTCGTCGAGACGCCATACGCCGCCCGCCATGACGATCGGGACGCTGTCGGCAATGCCCTGCTCGCGCATCGTCGCGCGAAGGGCTGCGACGCGGGGGTAAGGATCCTGCGGCGCTCGCGGGTCTTCAGCATTCGAGAGGCCGTTGTGACCGCCTGCCAGCCACGGATCTTCGTAAACAACTGCCGCTAGCCATTCGGCCGCCTTGTGATAAGCGCGCTTCCATAGCGCGCTGAAAGCGCGAGCCGAGCTGATGATCGGAAGATAGCTGACGCCATAGGAAGCTGCGATCTCGCTCAGCTTGTAGGGCATGCCTGCGCCGCAGGTGACGCCGGTCACGAGCCCCTTGGTGCGCTCGAGAACGCCATGCAGCACGCGCTGCGCGCCGCCCATTTCCCACAGGACGTTGATGTTGATCGCGCCCTTGCCGGACGCCATTTCGTATGCGCGCTGCACCTGTGCGACAGCGCCGTCGATCGCGTATTTGATCAGCTCTTCGTGACGATCGCGGCGCGTGAGCGCTTCGTAGACCTGCGGGATGATGCGGCCTTCGGCGTCATAGCTGTCGGCATTGACCGCGCTGACTGTGCCGATGCCGCCGGCCGCCGCCCAGGCGCCCGAGCTTGCGTGATTGGTCGCGCTGACGCCCTTTCCGCCTTCGATGAGCGGCCAGACCTCGCGTCCACCATAGAGAATGGGCTGCAGCCCCTTGAACAAGCTCTTTCTCCCTCAGCGCACCTGCGCTCGTTTGCGCCATATAAGGGCGCTTCGTTAGCATTGCGCGAAAAAAGTGAGCGAGGCCCCGGGTGGTTCCGAGGCCTCGCTTTCAAATGCCTGTTCGGCTTCGGTTGCTTAGCAGTAGCTGGAAGCGATCGCTCCGCCGGCAACCGCGCCAATGACGCCGCCAATCGCTGCAGCCGCACCGCGGTTTCCGCTGTTGTAGCGACGGTAGCCGTAACGGTTGGTGTAATGGTGACCGTCGCTGCCAACTGCCGCGCCAATAGCGGCACCGGCAACGCCACCTACCACTGCACCGGCAGCAGGGTTGCCGCACTGATAGCCGTTGTAGCCATAGCCGTTGTACCCGTAGCCACCGTAATAAGCCGGCGAGTAGCCGTACGCGTAGCCCGGAGCGGCGTAGCCATAGCCGTAGGCCGGGTACCCACCATAACCATAGGGAGCGTAGCCGTACGACGGATAGCCATAGCCGTACCCGCCATAACTGTAGCCCGGATAGCCGACCGAAATGACGGTGCGAGTGCGCGGGTACGAACGATACGCATAATTGCGGTACCGGTAATTGTTGTAGTTGTAGTTCCGGCCCGAATAGTTGCTGTAACGGTAGCTGCTGTAATGACGGCCGTCGCGATCGTGATTACGCGCTTCCGCAGCAGTCGGCAGGACAGCCATGCTCGCGGCGGTTGCCGCAAGCAACATCGTCTTACTGAACATCGAAAAACTCCTCGATCTCACTTCTTGACCACTCAACGACGCGTGGCCCTTGAGTTTCCGTTGCTCCTTGCAACCTGTCGAGGATGTGAATGCCTTCGTCGTTTTGCGACGAGTGCCGCTAGCAATAGCCACTCGCTGCAGCTGCGCCCGTGACAGCACCGATCGCTCCGCCGATCGCCGCACCTGCTCCGACGTTCCCGTGTCCGGCGACCGCACTGCCGATCGCCGCGCCGGCGACCCCACCTGCTACCGCACCGGCGCCCGGGTTGCCGCATTGATAGCCATAACCATAGCCGGGATAACCGTAATAACCGCCCGAATAGGCGTACCCCGGATAATAGTATCGGCCATAGCCATAGCCATATCCATAGCCGGGATAGGGATAGCCGACGTACGGATACGGGTAGCCGTACGGGTATCCGGGATATCCGACGTAACCTGGGTAACCGTAATAGCCGCCGTACGGATAGCCCGCGTAAGAGCGATAGTAGCCACCGCCGTAGTACGGATAGGCGCCGATCCCAATGAAAGTGCCGCCCCAACCGCCATACCACCTGCCACCGCCATGCGAGTGATGGCCGTGCCAACCGCCGCCTCCGCCGCCTCCGCCGCCTCCGCCGCCTCCGCCGTGCCAGCCGCCGCCACCGTGCCAACCGCCACCGCCGCCATGCCAGCCGCCTCCGCCGCCGCCGTGACGTTGTGCTTGAATGCTTGTTGAGTTGAGCAGCGCCGCGGCTGCCACTGCGATCGTGAATGCCCTCATCGGAAGACTCCTCGACCCCCTGCGCCAGCGCATGTGGGCGCGTGCGGGGACGTCTTCCATCAGTATTGTTTCGTAGGCGTTACTGCCGATCCGACAGAGAATAATCGAGACCGATGTCAACGGCTGGCGCCGATTGCGTGATCCGGCCGACTGAAATGAAGTCGACACCCGTTTCCGCAATGGCTCGAATGGTCTCGAGAGTGACGCCGCCAGAGGCCTCAAGCGGGACTCGCTTCGCCACCAGCGCGACGGCTTCCCGCAGGACGTGCGGAGGCATGTTGTCGAGGAGCAGGCGGTCCGCTCCCGCGGCGAGAGCAGGTTCGATCTGATCGACGCGATCGACCTCGACCTGAACCTGCAAGCCGGTGTTCGCGGCCTTTGCTCGACGCACTGCTTCGGCAACACCGCCGCAGACTGCAACATGATTGTCCTTGATGAGCACACCATCATCGAGACGCATGCGATGGTTCTGCGCGCCGCCCATCCGCGTGGCATATTTGTCGAGAACGCGCAGGCCAGGAAGGGTCTTGCGCGTGTCGATTAGAATGGCGCCGGTACCCGAAATAGCGTCGACATATTGCCTGGTCAGCGTGGCAATTCCCGAGAGGTGCTGAAGCGTGTTCAAGCCGGAGCGTTCGGCGGTCAGCATTGCGCGTGCATTGCCTTCCAGCCGCAGCAGCGCCGTCTGGTGCTCGACCGCGTCACCGTCGTTTGCGAGTTGCTCGATACGAACCTCGGGGTCGAGCTGGCGGAAGAAGGCGGCTGCAATCTCGAGTCCTGCGACAACCATCGACTGGCGCGCATTCATCTCGGCCGTGAAGCGCGCATCCTCTGGGATGGTGGCACGGGACGTTACGTCTCCCCCCTCGCCTAAGTCCTCAGCAAGGACTCGGGTTACAAAATCGTCGAGGTCGAAATTTTCAGGAAGTCCCATGCCGCGCGTCTAGTGCGCGTGCTGCTCGGATTTCAATATTCGCCAGTTCCCTTCCCGATATTCGTAGGGCTGCGAATCCGCAGCTTCGAACTGCTCGCCGGTCCAATTGTTGACGGTCACGGTCACGCAGGCGGGCTCGATGTCGATCGTGTTGAAACTCTGCTCTTGCTCGCGCACTCGGGTCGATGTCGCGGTGCCCGCCTGTACAACCAGCACGCCGCCCGACCGGGCTACGAGGTCTCTGGCCTCCGTCGATGCGTGATGAGCATGGCCCGCAAGCAGGAGATCGACGCCCGCCTTCTCGATCGCATCCAACGCCAGCTCATTCCGACCGACGGCGCGTTCGACTTCCTCGCCCACGGGCACGGCGTAGAGCGGGTGATGAGTCACCAGGACCCGAACCGCCTCCGAATCTGTGCGAGCAAAGGTCTCACCGATGAAGGCGACCTGTTCCTCGCTGATGCGGCCGTCCTTGAACGTCAGCGACCGCGCTGTGTTGATCCCTAGTACCGACACGCCCGGCATCTCGAAGAAAGGACAAAGCGTTTCGTCGATGAAGCGGCGATATCGCGCCAGCGGGGACAGGAAGCGGCGCAGCACGTCGTAGAGCGGCACGTCGTGATTGCCGGGAACGCCGAGCACCTCGTGTCCAGCGTCTCGCAGTCGCCCGAGGAACTCGCATGCATCCCGAAACTGTTCGGTCCGGGCGCGCTGGGTGAAATCGCCACTGACGACGACTAGGTCCGGCTTGAGCTCGTTGACGCTCTGCTCGACGCCCGCGACCAATCTGTCGTCGTGGGCGCCAAAGTGCAGGTCCGAGAGATGGACGATGCGAGCCATGGGACCTGAACGCACCTCGTACGAGACGGTTCAGCAATTGGTCGCGGCTGAGGCTCCGCTCAGAAATTCAGGAAGAGAAGCAATTTCACGTCGACGCCGAAGCCTTCCGCCCGCTTTTGCTCGATGAAGTTCGGGATTTCGTCGCGCGGAACGAGGTGGACGTTGATGTCTTCACTATCGTCGCCCCCGCCATCGCCAATCCTCCGGACGCCATGGGCACGGACCAAGTTGAAGCTTTCCGACAACATGCCCGGCGAGGCATAGAATTCTCCCAGCCGCTCCACGCGATCGGCCGTGAATCCCGTCTCCTCCTCCAGCTCCTTTACTGCCGTGGACTCGACCGTGGCGCCGGGGTCGGTGTCCCCGACCAAACCCGCGGGAAGCTCTATGCAGCGGCAATCCGGAGGCACCCGCGGCTGATCGACCAGGATTACCTTGCCCTCATATTCGGCGAGGATGACGACCGCGGTGATGTTGTTCGTGCGGCTAGCATATTCCCATTTGTCGCGTTTGAGCGCGCGCACGAACTTGCCCGCCCACATCACTTCGGGTGGCGGTAAATCGTCGAGGTTCATAGTTCGATCAGCTTGTCCGGAATCTCGTTGGTATCCCCGGCTGAACGCGGGAAATGCTCGGCCAGCACCACGCCGACCCGTTCGATGGCCGCGCATATGCCCTCGGCGGGCCGTCCCTCACGAACCTCGGCGATAAGTGCCGTCATGGCTTCACCCCAGGTGTGCGCGTCAGTCACCTTTAGGATCGCCTCGTCCGCAACGATTTCCGCACGCCGTTCCGCCATCGACAGGTAGATCAGGATGCCCGTGCGTCCGACCGTCCGCCGCTCTGCCGCCGCCTTGAAGATGGTGACGGCGCGCCGGCGAACGCGCCGTTGCTTGGTCGACCCGGGCGTCAGCGCGAGCCGGAGCGGCATGTACTTCAGGATCAAGAGCGCGACGGTGAACTTCAGCGCCGCGAAGAACATCAGCAGCGTCAGCAGTTGGCTCATCGTCGGATCGGTGTTCCACCCGCCGATCAGGAAATTGTACCACCATTCAAGCGCCGTCGGCCGCCACGCTGCCCATGCGAGCACCGCAAACAAGGGGATCAGCGCCCAGTGCAGCGCGACATCGTGATAGGGATCACTCAGCGGCGTCGCGACCGCGACGATCTCGCCATTGCTCTTGGCCTCCGCCGCAGCAATCGCAGCCGAGACCTTGTCGTGATCGGCGTCGGAGAGCTCCAGCACTACCAGCTTCCGCCTGCGCCGCCGCCGCCGAACGAGCCGCCGCCGCCGGAGAAACCGCCGCCGCCTCCCCAGCCGCCGCCACCGCCCCAGCCGGACCCGCCACCCCAGCCACTTCCGCGTGAGCCACGGCTCAGTTCGTTGAGGCCCCAGAGGACAACCCATGGACTGATCCCACCGTCACGCCGCCGGTAACGACGTCCTCGCGATCGCCGGAATACCGACAGGAGGATGAAGCCGATGATCATGAACCAGAATATGCCTGGGAGGACGTTACCGCTTGAGCGCTCACGCTGCTGCTGAGCCTGCGTGGCGGCGGTGACGTTTTTTTGCGCTTCCTCGGGTGGCAGCGTCATCTGCTTGATGATCGCGTCGGTGCCCGCTTCGATGCCGCCCCCATAATCAGGCGGGTTCTGTTTAAAATGCGGGAGGATCGCTTGACGAGTGATCAGCCCAGCCATGGCATCGGTCATGAACCCGCCGGCGCCGTAACCCGTGGCGATCCACACCTTGCGCTCGTTCGGCGCCACCAGGAGCAGCACACCATCATTGTTCTTGGCGCTTCCAAGCTTCCAGGCACGTCCGAGGCGATAGGCATAATCCTCGATCGGATAGCCTTCGAGGCTGTTGACGGTTGCGACGACGAACTGGCGTCCACTTTGCGCCTCGAGTGCCGCGGATTTGCTGCTGATGTCGGCAACCTGCTCTGGCGAGAGAAGGTGAGCCTGATCCACGACACGGCCTGTCAGCTGCGGAAACGTCTGCGCCGCAGCAGGCGCTGCCAGCGCGAAAAACGCCAGCAGCAGCGCAGCGAGGAATTGTTTCACGTCAGCTCGCGTTGAAGTTCACGCTCGGCGCAGTCTGGGCGCCTGACGCAGCTTCGAACGGAACCTTCGGCTTGGCTCCATAGAAGATCTTGGCACCAACAGCGTCGGGGAAGGTCCGGATCGTCGTGTTATAAGCCTGCACGGCAGTATTATAGTCGCGACGCGATGCATTGATCCGGTTTTCCGTCCCCTCAAGCTGGTCCTGAAGAGCCAGGAAGTTCTGGTTGGACTTGAGGTCGGGATAGGCCTCCTGAAGCCGCTGAAGCGGGATGATCGCCTGGGTCAAACGGCTCTGAGCGTCGTTGAAGGCCTTCACCTTCGCCGGATCGCTGAGGTCATCAGCGCTGAGTTGGACGCGCCCAGCATTAGCACGAGCCTCGGTCACTTCCGTGAGGACGGTCTTTTCCTGCTGCGCATAACCTTTGACCGTGTTCACGAGGTTGGGGATCAGGTCAGCGCGGCGCTGATAGTCAGCCTGAAGATTGCCCCAGGCTGCGTTGACCTTCTCTTCCTCGGTCGGAACGCTGTTAAGGCCGCATCCCGACAGAGTGATAGCCAAGGCGGGTGCCAAAATTCCAAAGCGGCGAAGTGCGGTCATTCCAGGTCCCCTCTAAACGTCGCGTGGGGCGCATAAGTAGATGCGCTACTGTTCCAGTTCAATATGCTGTCATAGGGCAGCAACACACGGCCGACAGCTGTTCACTTTCAAATGCGTGGATCAACGCTAGTGTCCCAAAGAAGACGCATCGAGAAAGGGGTCGCTCATGCTTCAGGACTTCAAAGCCTTCATTGCCAAGGGAAATGTGCTCGATCTTGCCGTGGCCGTGATCATCGGCGCAGCCTTCGCCAAGATCGCGACGAGCCTCACCGAAGACGTGATCATGCCGGTAATCGGCGCAATTTTCGGCGGTCTCGATTTCTCGAGCTACTTCACTCTGCTTGGGCCGGTGCCGGCCGGATACCACGGCAGCCTGAAGGACTATGCGGCGCTCAAGGCAGCCGGCGCGCCAGTCCTCGGCTGGGGCCAGTTCATCACCGTCGTAATCAACTTTCTGATCCTGGCCTTCATTATCTTCCTGCTGGTCCGCGCCGCCAACAAGGCGATGCGCAAGCGCGAGGAAGCGGGCGGGCCGAGCGAGGTCGAGCTGTTGACGGAGATCCGAGACGAGCTTCGGAAGCGCTAAGGTCTACTTCGGCCTGCCGCTGTAGCCGGCTTCCTTTCGAAGGGCATCGCCGTCCATCAGCACGCCGTCGCTCATGACCTGATCGACGTGGCGTAGATCGCCGATGTTCTTCTCCGGATCGCCGTCTACGAGGAGCAGGTCGGCTTCCTTCCCCACCGCGATCGACCCGGTGCGCTTATCGACCTTGACGTTGCGCGCAGGAATGATCGTCGCCGTGGCCAATGCCTCGGATGTCGTCATCCCGCCGTCGACGTAGAGCTCAAGCTCGCGAACCAGCTCCATGCCTTGCCCGTCGGTCCCGGCGACGATGGGAACGCCCGCACGGAACAGCTTGGTCACATATTCGCCCATATGGTGGACGCTCTTCACCGCATCGTCCCGGGTCATCCCCGGCAGGTAGGGGATCGAGCCTGACTTGAAGCCGCGCTCCGTCGCTGCTGGCAGCGTCCCAACATAAGGCGCATAGGCCGGAGCCACCGTCCCCGCCTTGGCGAGCAGCACACCCTCCACGACTACCAGCGTCGGGTCGAGGGTGATCTTCTTCTCGGCCATGGTCCGGATCACCGTCTTGGTCGGCTCTGCGTCCAGATCGACGTCTTTGAAGTACTTGCCCGGACCGAGCATCCGCATCGTCGTGTTCGACTTGTCGACGACTTCCTGCGGCATCGCCTGCATGGTTGCAAAATAGATGTGCGTGATTTCGTCGTAGCCGGCGTTGATCGCGTCGAGCGTACGCATCCCTGCAGGGATGTGTCCATGGACATGCAAACCGAGTTGATGTGCCAAGGCTGCGCCGGGAGCGATCCATTCCGGCTTCATCGACGTATAGAATTTCACGGCGGTCAGATTGTGGGCCTTGATCTTGCGTACCGCGGCGAGCGTGTCCTCAAGGCTCGACACCGCCAGGCTGCCCTGAGCAACCAGTGGCCCCTTCTGATCGACAATCACGGAATTGAAGCACTCCGGCGCGAGCAGCGTTCCATTCGCCCGTCGCTCGCGCTGCGAGACTTCGAGGTCGATCGGCCCGCCCGGGTTTCGGCACGACGTCACACCGAGCGCAAGTTCGTTCACCACCCCGAAGTCGTCGCCTATGTGCATGTGGCTGTCCCACAGGCCCGGAACGAGCGTCTTGCCCGTGCCGTCGATCACCCGAGCGCCCGCGGGTAATTTCGGCAGGGCGGTGCCCACCATGACGATCTTGCCGTCGGCGGTGACGACATTCTGTCCGGGCACGAAGCGCTGGTGGTCGGCGTCGTAGATTTTGACGTTCCTGAACAACACCGGCTGGCGCGCAGCCGCCGTCAGGAACTTCTTCGCCGTCGCCGGTGCGAGAGCAGCGATGGCCTTGTCCTGCGCTGCCTGAAGCTTGTCGAGATTGCCTTCGTAGCCCGCAGGCAAGAGCGCAAGCGATCCGACCGATCCGAAGAATTTGCCGTTCTCCACCCACAGCGGCTGCGGCGACTGCCCAGTGCCGCGCAGGAAGATGAGATCGACGTGCTTTGTGCCCTGCGGCCCGGCGACGTCGGCCGACGCGGCCTTCTCGAACGTTGCGTTGCCGCTCGGCAGCAGAGTCAGCCCCGCACGGCCCGCCGACAACAGCGCATCGACTTCAGCCGAGGCGGCAATGAAGGGCCCGCCCTGGGGGAGGTAATAAGCCGGCCGGCTGTAGGCTTCATCGCCTTCGTCGACCGGGCTCTTCCACGTCGCCTTGCCACCACTGATAGCGAAATTCTCGGCAGCGTCGCCGCTCGGCGTGACGCCACGCACGACGATCTCCGCCGGCATTCCGTCGGATCCGTAGCGGATCGTCTGATCCGTCTCGAAGATCAGGCCGCGCAGCAGGATCGACTCGCGCATCGCGAGCCGGCCGTCTGCCTGCTTCCAGACATATTCGTCCCCGTGCTTGCCCGCAGTCGAGACCACGACATAGTGAGCGGCGTTCGCAGGTGGGACGAGGAGCTGTTCCTTCGGCGTCGGTTCAGCGAAGGCGGCAGACGCACAGGCAGTCAGCAAAACGGCGATGATGGTGCGGCGCATGATATCCCCCTTGGATGTCGACGCACCGTGGCAACAGCATTGGCGATAGGCAATCGGCAGTTCGACCAGCCGACAGGCGTCAAAGAAATGTAATGTGGGGGAAAGTGGGGGGCTTCTGTTGCCCGGTGCCCCCCGTACCGCTGGAATCCCCTTCTGTTGCCCGGTGGGGTCCAACCGCGCTTAGCGTTGTAACGTCAGTCCGTTAGGACGTCAGTTACGCAGCAATAGCGAGCGCCTCGTTATCGTTGGCACTTGTGTGAATGAACCGTCGCGGTGGCTCAATCCGATCGGCAATCGGGCCTTTATTGCACTCGTCGATCCTATTTCGCCCCCATCAACATCCGCGAGGCTTCGCGGTTGATGGTGGAGGCGCCGGGGTACTGCCCCCCGGGTCCGAGATGCCTATTCCACCCAACAGTCTACCGACATAGCCGGTTGCCCGGCACCGTTGAGATAGGGATTTTGCTCTCGAAACTCAAGGATTGCCCTGTTATTGGCGCTGTCAGCGTAATGCTCAAATGGGGAACGTAAACACATGAAAATCCGTCTTTTTGCAGTAGCCGCAATGGCCGCCCTCGGCCTCGCGGCGTGCAACAGCAGCAATCAGGATGCGGTGAACAACGCTGAGATGAACCAGCCGGCGTCCGATCTGAACGAGCTTTCCACCGATGCAGCCAACGATGCCGCCAACAGCGAAGCGGCTGCCCTCGGTGACCAGCAAAACCAGCTGAACCAGGAAAATGCCGCCGTCGAAGAAAACGTCACCAACCCGGACGACGCGCAGGAGCAGAACGTCGACGCGATGTAAGTCGCGCCGCGTGAGATAGATGAGCCGCCTGGGCCGCGCCCAGGCGGCTTTTTCTTTGCCCTCGTGACGCCTAGGTGCCGCGCATGTCCGACGACGCCATTCCTGCATCGACCTTGATCCTTGTGCGCGACCGACCGGGCAGCGAGCCAGAGCTGCTGATGGTCGAGCGAGCGGAAGGCATGGCATTTGCTGCGGGTGCGCTTGTATTTCCGGGCGGGCGGATCGACGAGGCTGACCGCGCTCTCGCAAGCGAAATCGGCGTCGAGGCGGCTGCAATTGCGGCAATCCGCGAGACGATCGAGGAAACCGCCATCCCAGTCGGCATCGAGCCGCAGCGTGATCAGGCGACAATTTCGCAACTTCAGCACGAACTGGTCGGGGACAAACCGCTATCCGCCGCTCTGGCGGATGTCGCTTGCCGTCTAGACGCTTCGGTACTGACTCCCTTCGCGCGGTGGGTGCCGAAGTTCCACGCGGTGCGCCGCTTCGACACGCTCTTCTTCATCGCGGAAGCGCCGCGCGAGAATTGGGAACCGCGCGTGATCGAAGGAGAATGCGCCGGTGCATTCTGGCTATCGGCGGCCGAAGTCCTCGAGCGGGAGAAGCACGGTCAGGCGCGGCTAATCTTTCCGACGCGACGCACGCTGGAGCGGCTGGCCCAACACCAAAGCTACGAAGAAATCCGCGCCGACGCGCTGGCTCATCCGATCGAGCCGGTGACCCCTTGGGTCGAGGAAAAGGACGGCGAACGCTTCATTACGATCCCCTCCCATCTCGGTTTTCCGGTGACGCAGGAGCGTCTCGACGGTCTCTGGAGAGGCTGAACGCCAACCGAGTCGTAGTTTGCCCCAATAAGAAAGGGGACCCGCCGCAGCGGATCCCCCTCCCCATAGAAAGCCTTCTGGAACCTACTTGAGGTGGTTCGACAGATGCTTGTTCATCTCGAACATGCTGACGCGGTCCTTACCCCCAAAGACCTTCTTCAGCTTGTCGTCGGCAACGATTTCCCTCTTGTTCTGAGGGTTTTGCAGGTTGTTCTTGCGAATGTGATCCCACACCTTCGAAACCACCTGGCTGCGCGGCAGCGGATCGCTGCCGGTGATCTGCGCGAGATCAGCCGAAGGAGTTACCGGGCGAGCGAGTCCGCCCCCTGCTTTACGTGCGCCTTGTGCCATTCTGGCCCTCCTGTTGTTCCTGACTGAGGATAGAGCGCAAAGCAGCAGTCTTTGCAACGGTATTACAGAGAGAATTCAGCGATTTTGGCTCGTGAACGGAACGACCTTGTTCAAGGCGTCGTGACCGATGTCCGCGCGGCCGCCGTAAGCGATGCCTGAACGGGCGCACCAATCCTCGACGATCGCGACCTCGTCAGTCCCGAATTCCACGTCGTTGGGCAGTATATCGGCGACCCGCCCCAGCCTGATCCGCGCTGCTCTTCGGACATTCGCGGACGAGGTTAGGTGGAACATCGTCCGGTCCATTGCATAGAGATGCTCGCTGAGTTCCTCGATGAGCAGGTCGACGCCGGTAAAGTCGGGCTCAAGCGGCGTCCCGAGCAGGTTTGAGAGGACGGTCAGGTTGAACGCTACCGCCGGCTCCTGAATGCGAGGCTCTAGGCTGGACGCGTCGCGTCTCACGAACCAGTCGAGAGCGCGCTGCACGGCTGCTTCGCCGCCCCGACGTGCAACGTCCTGAGGCATCGGCCCCCAGGCGACCTCCAGCCCAGCCTTGTGCATCCCCGCCAGCAAGAAGCCCGCGTCGCTGTAGCCCATATATGTCTTGGAGCGAGCGGCATCGGGTAAATCAGCAAGCGCCGCCTCAGCGATGCGATTGGAGCCATATCCACCGCGCGCAAACCACAAGGCATCCACCGACGGATCGGCCATTACGTCGCGCAAAGCCGAGAGCCTCGCCTCGTCAGGTCCCGCGAAATGCCCGTCGGTCAGGAAGCTCTGCGGGTGGATCGCAAGCTCGCAGTCTCCGCGCTCCCGCACGATCGCCTGCACGGCCTCCGCCGCGTCGCGCTTCAACGTACAGCTCGGAGCGACAACCGCGATCTTCATCCTGCCCCCAATAGATGTGGCGCCGGTCGGATTGATAGTGCAGCTTCGCCTTTCTTGTGGAGGGGGAGCCATGAAGAAAAGAATTTCGATCGCGATTGCCGTCGCCGGACTCTTCGCGAGCTCCGCAGCGCCGCCCGCCGAGTACAGCGTGATCATCCGCGGTGGCACGATTTACGACGGATCCGGAGACAATCCTTACGTCGGCGATGTGGCTCTCAAAGGTGACAAGATCGTCTACGTCGGTCCGCACGCTCCGGGTCGAGCCGGGCGCGTCATCGATGCGTCAGGCAAAGCCGTCTCTCCCGGCTTCATCAACATGCTGAGCTGGGCGGTCGAAAGCCTGATCCAGGACGGACGCGGGATGAGCGACACCTATCAAGGCGTCACCCTCGAAGTGTTCGGCGAGGGTGACTCGATGGGGCCGCTGACGCCGAAGATGAAGCAGCTCGCCGTCAAGCGGCAGGGCGACATCAAATATCGGATCAAATGGACGACGCTCGGCGAGTATCTCGAATATCTGCAGCGCAAAGGCGTTACCCCCAACGTCGCGTCATTCGTCGGCGCAACCACCGTGCGCGTTCATGAGCTTGGCGAGAAGGATGTCGATCCGACGCCCGCGCAGCTGCTGCGGATGCGCGCACTAGTCAGGCAGTCAATGAAAGATGGTGCGCTGGGCGTCGGCTCGGCGCTGATCTATTCGCCAGCAACCTATGCGGAGACGCCCGAGCTAACCGCGCTCGTCAGCGAAGCCGGGAAGTGCGGCGGAATGTACATCAGCCACATGCGTTCCGAAGGGAACAAGCTCCTCGAAGCGATCGACGAGCTCGTCGCCATCAGCCGCGATTCTGGCGCACCGGCCGAAATCTATCACTTCAAACAGGCGGGTAAGCCGAACTGGAGCAAGCTCGATGCTGCGATCGCCCGGGTCGAGGCGGCTCGCGCGAAGGGCCAGCGGATCACCGCGAATATGTATACCTACACTGCGGGCGCGACGGGGCTCGATGCAGCCATGCCGCCGTGGGTCCAGTCGGGCGGCCTCGAAGCCTGGATCGAGCGCCTTAAGGACCCCGCCAACCGCCAACGCCTGCTGAAGGAAATGCGCACCCCGCGCAACGATTGGGAGAATTTGCTTCTGCTGTCGGGCAGCCCTGACAATGTGCTGCTGGTCAGCTTTAAGAACCCGAAGCTGAAGCCGCTGACCGGCAAGACGCTCGCGGAAGTCGCCAAGATGCGCCGCAAGAGCCCAGAAGAAACGGCGATGGACCTGGTGGTCGAAGACGGAAGCCGGGTCGGCACCGTCTACTTCATCATGTCCGAGGACAATCTGAAGCGCGAAGTTGCACTTCCCTGGATGAGCTTCGGATCCGATGAAGCCTCTCCAGCGCCCGAAGGCGTGTTTCTGAAATCACAATCGCATCCTCGCGCTTACGGCAATTTCGCGAGGGTCTTGGGCCATTATGTGCGCGACGAACATTCGACCACACTGCAGGACGCGGTCCGGCGCCTGACGTCTCTCCCGGCCACGAATATTGGGATCACGCAACGCGGGTGGCTTAAGCCCAGCTATTACGCCGACGTTGTGGTGTTCGATCCCGCGACGATCGCCGATCATGCGACCTTTCCGAAGCCGGACCAACTCGCGAGGGGGGTCGACGACGTGTTCGTCAATGGAGTGCAGGTTCTCCGCAACGGCAAGCATACTGGCGCGAAGCCCGGGCGAGTCGTCCGTGGTCCGGGGTGGACTGGATGGCCCGGCGGAGGTGCGTGCAAGTAAACGACGTTCCGACCCCCGGAATCGGAGAACTTCCTTAGTCCAGGCCGCCCGCGCTCAGGAGTTCGTTTATCTCGCGCAGCTCTTGCTGGAGCTGGGCGTAAACATCGCGGGTATCCGGCGTTGCGCCCGAGTAGTTGTCCTGGGCCGCGCCTTCGATCTGTGCGAGCTGTGCCATGATCTTCTCACGTGCGGCGACAAGTTGACTTCTGAGCGCTGCGTCCTGGGTCAAAGCTGCCCTCCACATAAAGTGTGCCGCACGATGATGTAGGCTGCGGCTCAGATCTGCAATGGTGAAGCCGCTTCGAAGCGGCTTCCACCGACCGCGCTGGCATTCAGCCGCGACGCATTCTAGGCCGCAACGATGATTGATTCGCCCGTCTTTTTCAGCGGTATTGGGGGGAGCGGTATGCTTCCGCTGGCGAGCATCGTGCGCGCTGGCGGTGCGCGCGTCGCCGGCTCGGACCGGTCGCTCGACGCCGGCCGCACGCCGCACAAGTTCGACTATCTGCGCTCGCTCGGAATCCAGCTGTTTCCGCAGGACGGATCGGGATTGCAGGAAGGCATGACGTTGGTCACGTCCGCGGCGGTTGAGCCAACCGTGCCGGATGTCGTCCGCGCGAAGGACCTGGGCCTACCTCATCTCACTCGCCCCGAATTCCTGGCGCAGCTGCTCAACGCCGCGCACCACAGCGTCGCCGTCGGTGGCACGAGCGGCAAGTCGACCGTCACGGGCATGATCGGGTGGATCCTGCACGCATGCCATCGCCAGCCGACCGTGATGAACGGCGCCGTGATGAAGAATTTCGTTACCCCATCCGCGCCGTTCGCGAGTGCGCTGGTGGGCGATCCGGAATTGTTCGTCAGCGAGGTTGACGAGAGCGATGGTTCGATCTCGCTCTATCGACCGGAGATCGCCGTGCTGACCAACATCAGCCTCGACCACAAGGAAATGGACGAGCTCCGTCAGTTGTTCGCCGGTTTCCTGCTTTCGTCGCGTAAGGCAATCCTCAATCTCGACGATCCCGAGACGCGTGCCTTGGCCGAAGCGGTTCCGGAAAAAGTGATCAGCTACGGGCTCGATGCGCCCAACGCGGAATATATGGGCAAGGATCTTCAGCTTCTGGAGGGCGGAGTCACCTTCGCGTTGCAGGCCGAGGGCCAGCGGCACGAGGTGCGGCTCGCGGTCCCGGGCCGCCACAACGCCTCCAACGCTTTGGCGGCGATCGCGGCGACGCGCGCGCTCGGCGTCCGCCTTGAGGACGCCGTCAGCGCGCTGGCCCGGTTCGAAGGTCTGAAGCGGCGGCTGGAAGTCGTGGGTGAGGCAAATGGCGTAACCGTCATCGACGACTTCGCGCACAATCCCGACAAGATCGAAGCGACGCTGGCCACACTTCGCGCGCACCCGGGGCGCCTGCTGATCATGTTCCAGCCGCACGGCTACGGGCCGCTCAGCAAAATGGGCGAGGAACTTGCCGAGAGCATCGCGGGCGGGATGGCCGATGGTGACCGCCTCTACCTCCCCGACCCCGTCTACCAAGGAGGGACCGTCGAGCGAACGCGCGGATCGGATTGGTTGGCGGAGCAGGTCTCTGCGCGGCAGGGTCGAGCGGAGCACATCCCGGAGCGCGCCAGAATCGGCGACGCACTCCTTGCCGAAGCGAAGCCCGGCGACCGCATCGTGATCATGGGCGCGCGCGACGACACATTGATCGATTTTGCTCAATCCTTGGTCGAGCGTCTCGCAGTCCGGAACTGATCGTGGGCTTCTTCGTCGATCGGTCATGGCGAAACCAGGGACCGTGACAGGCTGGAAGCTGCCGCAGGACGAGCGAGAGCGGCTGCTGAGCGAATTCCCGCCGAAGTACGAAAATGTCATCGCAGACCATGTGACCCTTCGCGTCGGCGCAACGCCCAAGACACCCCTGCCTCGCAAGCCTCACGCGAGGCTTGTCGGGCGCGCGGACGATGGCGAGAGCCTGGAGTGCCTGGTCGCCGAATTGGACGGCACGACCGACCGGCCGGACGGATCGACTTACCACATCACCTGGTCGCTCGGGGAAGGACGTAGCGCGCGAGAGAGCAACGACGTGCTTCGCGATCAAGGGTGGAAGCCGCTCGCCGCGCCACTGGACGTCGAGCTCGAGCCCGCGCGCTTCTGATGGACGAGCCGCGACTTTTCCTCGATGCCGACGGCGTGCTCGCGGACTTCGACCTGGGCGCGCGCCGCCTACTCGGAGCGCGGCCGAAGGAATTCATCGCTAAGCATGGGCGCGGGGCTTTCTGGAAGCGTTTGGCGAAGGACCCGAACTTCTATGGCAGCCTGCCCGAAATGGCTGACGCGCGAGTCCTGTTCGACGCAGTGAAGCATTTAAAGCCTACCATCCTGACGGGCCTTCCGATTGGCAGCTGGGCCGCGCCGCAGAAGGTCGAGTGGCGGCCGAACACTTTCCCGGGGTGCCGATCATCACCTGCATGGCACGGGACAAGCACAAGCATATGAAGCCCGGCGACGTCCTGGTCGACGATCGAGAGAAGCACCGCGCTGCTTACGAAGAAGGCGGCGTGGTGTTCATCCACCACAAGAATGCCGAGGACAGCCTCAGGCAGCTCGCGCAGATATTCCCATCAGTGAAGGCGCCGGAAAGCGCCTGAGGCCTGAGCTTACGCGGCAGCCTTCAGGTCGACTTTCTCAACCCACTCCGGCCAGAACACCGGCTCACGGCTCGACCAGCCTGGCGCAGTCGCTGCGCTCTCGCTGATCGACTGAAGCAGGACGCGGCGCCGATCGGGGTGCAAGTGCGGCAAGGCAGACGCGGAGCAGAATGCAGACGGCAGCCACGGACGCGCCGCAGCACCGATCAGGCGCTCGTACAGGAAGCGGTACGAAGCGAAATTCTGCAGGCGATCCTGACCGAGATCGAAAGCCGAGAGCGTGATCAGCATGCCGATGAAGGGCTCGATCATGTCGAGACCGCTGTCGTCCGGCACCTGGAGGCGCAGATGATCAAGCTGCTTGTAGAGGCGAGCCTGAGCGCGGATCGAAGCACCTTCGCCTTCGTCGCGGGCCCAGCATTCAATGGGATCCCGTCGCGAATATGCCACATCGAGCGACCGGCGGATGTAGCGCTGCGTAGCTTTCGGAAAGCTCGCAAACTCCTTCATCTCCGAGATCAGCATCGCGCCGCTTGCCGGCTGGCTGGTCCGCGTAATCATGAACCCGACTCCTCAGTTCCCGAGTAGGATCATGCGGTTGATTTGGTTGCGTATTGCTTAACCACAGTCCCACCCCCCGTTCATATTGAATCAGAGGGGAGTCAGTGCGTCTAGGCTAGAAATTGACCCGCAGCGTCAAAACTGTGGATTGTTGATTTGTTGCAACGGCGGTGCGTTTTTGTGACGCTGCCGTAACCTATTCGGGAAAACCAGATGACGGAACCGGCTCGTCTTTCTGCCCCGGCTGGACGGCCGCGGGCGGATCTGAGGCGTCCATGGATTCATCGCTTCCGACATCGACCTTGGCGTCGTCGTCTTCCGGGTTGCGCTTGAGCTTGCGCTCGAGTTCCGCGTCAGGGTCGGCCGACCCCACTGCCGGCGGCGGCCGATCCCGTTTAACGTCGTCGTTCACAATCGCCTCTCCGTGGCCTACCATTGCAAAGGTGAAACGAGAGGGAGGCCGTAGCGTTCCGGCGATCTTTCGACCGGACGCGGCACGGTTTCTGCCAATGGGCAGGGGGCGGTATGCGCGACGACGGTTTTGGGACATGAGGGTGACAACATGCTCATGACTCCACGACCCGCGGTGCAGACGCGTTTCCGCGACTGGCCGCTCGCAGTAAAATCAATCCTGGGTTTCTGGTTCTTCTACGCCCTGACCGTCGTTGCCAGGGCGTTTTTGGGTACCGATCCGTGGACCACACTCGAGAACAAGCTGATCGTGATCTCGATCGGCATCGTCCTCACCTTCTGCATCTATTTTGCAATTGCGTCGCTCGGCGAAGCGAGCATTCGGCGCAAGGCAGTGGTTGCGGCCGTCGCCTCGACGGTCGGTGCCATGCTCATGGCCGGGACGCTCAACATGCTCGAAGACGTGTTCCGTCAGAGCAAGGAGGAGTTCCGCTTCCAGGCGCGAGAGGGTTTTACCGTCATCGAGCAGGGCCAGCAGATCAGGATCGAGCGAACGGCTCAGGAACCGCTCGTGCTAACCTATCCAAAGCCAAACCAGCTCGATCCGATGAAGCGCCTCCGTTACGCCCTCGATGCGTCGGTCGTCTGGCTCTTCTTCTTTATCGCATGGAGCGCCTTCTACCTCGCCAATCAGGCGCAGGCTGAGGCACTGGGTGCGCAACGCCGATTGGCTGATGCGGAAAGCGCGGCACAGGCCGCTCAGGTGCGAGCGCTGCGCTACCAGGTCAACCCGCACTTCCTCTTCAACACGCTGAACTCGCTGTCGTCGCTGGTGATGACCGGCCGCACCGACCGTGCAGAGACGATGCTTCTGGCGCTATCGACCTTCTTCCGCACGAGCCTCTCACTCGATCCGAGCGCGGACGTGACGCTCGCCGAGGAGATCGACCTGCAGCGCCTGTACCTTGATATCGAAATGGCCCGCTTCCCGGATCGCCTGCACGTCGAGATCGACGTTCCTCAGGATCTGGAGCAGGCGCGGATGCCCGCCCTCCTTCTTCAGCCGATCGTCGAGAATGCGATCAAATACGGCGTGTCCAAGAGTCGCAAGGCGGTCGTCATCCGCATCGAAGCGCGGACGATGCTCGACGGGCGCATGTGTCTGGAGATCAGCAACCGCCTGAAGAATGGTGGCAAGGAAGACCTGCCCGCCGCGACGCACGAAGGTACTGGCCTCGGCCTGTCCAACGTTTGCCAGCGGCTCGAAGCGCGCTGGGGCAGCCGCGCGAGCTGCCGCTTCGGCGCAATGACCGCCGGCGGATACAAGGTTTCGCTAACAATGCCGGTGGAAACGAATGGTCGAGAATAAGCCGCTGCGAGTCCTCATTGCGGACGACGAACCGCTGGCCACCGAGCGGCTGCAGCTGCTGCTCGCAAGAGCAGAGGGTGCGCAGCTGGTCGGAGCGGCGAGCGACGGCGAATCCGCCATCAATCTGACTGAAGCCTTGAACCCGGATCTCCTGTTGCTTGACATCGCCATGCCCGGCCTGGACGGGATCGGCGTGGCGCGTGCGCTCACGGAGCAGAACCCCTCCCCCGCGGTCGTCTTCGTAACGGCCTTCGACCAGTTCGCCGTTGCTGCGTTCGAAGTCGAGGCTGTCGACTATTTGATGAAGCCCGTTGATCCGAACCGGCTTCAGCGCGCTCTCGATCGCACCCGCTCCTATCTGGAACAAAGATCGACCCAGCCCGCACCCGGCAAGCCGTCGCAATGGCTTGAAGAGTTTTGGGCTTCGGACATTTCGGGCCTCGTCCGGATCGCTTCGCGCGATGTCGACAGAGTCTCGGCCGAACGCGATTACATGAGGCTTCACGTCGGCCGGCGCAGCTGGCTGATCCATCACTCGATGGCTGCCCTGGAAGAAGGGCTGGATCCGGAGCTGTTCGTCCGGCTCCACCGCTCCGCGATCGTGCGCAAGGATTTTATCTCGGGCTTCACACGGAACCCGTCAGGGCGCTGGATCGCGCGCTTGGCGGACGGTTCCGAGCAGCCGGTCGGCCGGCTCTATTCAGATCGCGTCCGCGCAATCGCCGGACGCTAGAGAATCGAAAGGTCGTCGTGCAGAGCATCGCTCCGGCACGACGACCTTATCCATTCACCACTTCGGGGCAGTCACGGTGAGCGCCGCTCCGTAAGTTATGCCTACGGTTCCGTTGCGCGCTGCCGCCACGGCGGCATCGAAAGCGGGCTGAGCGGACGCGACGGCGCTGTTGATGCAGATCTTTCGTTCGGGATTGACGAAGGTCTCTTGCATGAATGGCCTTCCGCAGACCTCATGAGCGGCCACGCCCACCCGGCGCTGGAGCACGCTCACGTCTGTGTTGATGGCGAGATTGAGGTCTGCATAGGTCACGGTAGCACTCATGGTGCCATCGTCGTTAATCGTAGGATCGGCCATGGACGCGGTCGGAAGCAGCAGCAACGTCGCTGCGGTTGTTCCCAGTGCAAGAAGAGACTTCAGCATGGGGGTCCTCCCTTTTTCGCGGTCAAGAATTAGCCGCCGTGAGGAATGTTAGTCCCGCACGGCGGCCCTAAACGTTCACCGCCGCGGAGCGGTCATGATCAATGACGCGCCATAGGTGACTGTGACTGTACCGGTCCGAGCTGCCTGAATCGCCGCATCGATAGCCGGCTGCGCCGAGGCCACGGCCCCATTGATGCAGTTTCTCGGTGCCGTGTTGAACTGTATCGACTGGGATCGGGGCGAACCGCAAAGCGATTCAGCAGTGTAGCTGACCCGCCGATGCAGCCTGTACGCACCCTGGGGCTGGGCGAGGTTGAGGTCGCCGTACTGAACCGTTGCGCTAACCAGCTGCGCATCCTCATTATCGCTCGAGGGGCTTGCGAGGACAGCGGTCGGAATGAGCAAGATGGACGCCGCTGCAACTGCTCCGAGCGCTACAAGAGCCTTAAGCATTGCGAATCTCCCTTTAGCTGCGGCGCGAGACGCTGGGGAAGCGAGAGGGGAATGTCCCGCGCCGCACAATCAAACTGCGCTTTGCCGATGGTGAAGTCGCCCGCCGCTCGACGGGCCGGGCTCAGTTTGTCGGTGCGCCGACAAAAGCCGTTTGTGGTTCGTCGAACAGACGAACGGCGGTCATCTGGCGTTCAGCTTGATTAACAAGCTTGCAGAAAAACCCGCAGAAAATGGCTTATTTCCGCGACTCAGCCGGTTCATCGACGATGGCAGCGAGTGCAACGTCCATGTTCACGTTGCCGACGGTTCGGAAGATATCGGGGATCATCTCAACCGCGACTAACAGTCCAAGCGGAGCGATCGGAACGCCGAGCGCGAGGGCAATTGGAGCGATTGAGCTGATGAAGCTGACCTCGCCAGGAAGGCTTACGGCGCCGTAGCTCATCACCGCTCCTACGGCAGTCGCGGCGATCATCTGGCCGATGCTCGGCTCAAGTCCGAGCCAGTGAGCAACATAGAAGGCCACCGCGACGTTCATTGCGGGCCCGGTGGCGCGGAACAGCGCAACGGCAATCGGCAGGCTTACATCGGCGACTGGCGCGGACACGCCCACCTGCCGTGCAGCTGTTAACATGGCCGGCAACGACGCGAGCGACGAGCGAGTGGAGATCGCCACGGCATTCGGCGCAATCATCCCGCGCACGAACCGCCCAAGTGGAATCCGTCCTAGGAACACCGCCATCGGATAAGCGGCAAGCGTGACCAGAATCCCCACGATCGAGATCATCACGACATAGTGACCCAGACCGGTGAAGGCGGCGCCGCCAGCGGCCGACCCGACGGTGAAGGCCAATGCCAACACGCCGAGGGGCGCGACCCACAAGACCCAATTGATAAGGACGAGCAGCGCGTCCGCGACCGCCTCGAAGAAGGTAACGACCGTCTTGCGACCCGTCTCGCTGATCGACCCCAAAGCGAGCGCGAACAGCAATGAGAACACCACCAGCGGCAGCACGTCGCCGTTGGTCGCCGCAGTGAAGACGTTGTCTGGGATCACGCCTTTGAAGAAGTCCGCGATACCCGGAAGCTCACCCGAACTCTTCTGACCGACGCCCGCTAGCGCGCCTTGCAGCGCTTGGGCCGTATCTCTCGACAACGGCACTGCTCGCGTGAGCAGTGTGATAGTCACCGCGCCAAACACCGCCGACGCCGTGCAGATGATCACGATCCACAGGACCGACCTGCCAGCGATGCGCCCACCGAGTGCCGCTTCCCGGCTCTTGGCGATGCCGACGACCAGCAGCGCCACGACGAGCGGGATGACGGTCATCTTCAGGGCATTGAGCCAAAGCGTGCCGATGAACCCCGCGATGCTGAGTGCGCCCGAACGAACCTCCTCGCTCAGTTCTCCGGAGAAAGCTCCAAGAGCAATGCCGATGATGAGTGCAGCAAGCGCGTAGTAAGCGCGAAAGCCGCCGCCGGACTGACTCTCGGCTGCCTCGGCGGATTTCGTCAACGGGGCTTCTTAAACAGGTAGATGAAACGGTCGGTCTTCCCGCGAACCTTCGGATCGAACACCAGCAAGGTGTGATCGTCTGCCGGGTTGCGCAGCAAGTCGCTAGAACCGACGTAGACAAAGCCAGCGCGCTCGAAGTCCGCCTTCACGACCGCGGGATCGATGCGATGCAGCTTGTCAGCCGTCGCGCGCGTATCAGCTCCCGCGTTGGCCGCGTGGTCGATGACTCCAATGACTGCTCCAGGCTTCATGGCGGCGTACACAACCTTCAGGAAGGCAGCCGGGTCCATCTTCGGAATCTTGTACTTCTCGCTCGACCAATAAGTGTCGTGATAATTGTTGTTGAGCATCACGAAGTCGGCCGAGTTCGGCGGCAGTGAAATCGCTTCGAAGGGCGTCGAGACGATCTTCACGTTGGGGTTCTTGGCTGCGAACGCAGCGAAGCTCTTCTCCGCATCGGCGTCGTAGAATTGCTTCGGTTCCCAGACGAGGACGTGGCCCTTCGGACCCACAACCGGAGCGATGATCTCCGTCCAATATCTATTGCTGCCGAACAGATCGATGACGCTCATGCCCGGCTTAAGGCCGAGATATTTCAGCACCTCCGCAGGCTTGCGACCCTCGTCCATCTTCACATTGTCAGCGGACCGCGTCGGCGAAGCGACGGCAGCAGCGATCGTGGTCGGCGCGGCAACCGCCTGAACGGCGATCGGTGCCGTCGTAAGCGCGAGAGCAACAGCAATCGATTTCAAGGCACGCATGAGTGCACCCCCTTGGTTGGACGGAAACACATATGGTTGCCGGAACGATTGCGCCAGCGTCACTCGAACATCGTTGATCGGCGTCCGATTTTCGATCAAGGTCCGCGCTTCAATAGCCATTTACCGCGGGGGTGAGGAATGGCCACGATTGCGATGCCGCCGGCAGACCGCAAGGCGTCTGAACGCAAATTCTATTCACGCATGGCCTTGTTCCTGGTCGTGCTCGTTCTTCTAGGCTTCGGCCCGAGCTTTTATCTGCGCGGTGTGGTGCCGTCCTACCCGCGGCCGAACCCGACATTGCCGCCGGGCGTGCTCCTTCACGGAACGGTGTTCACGCTGTGGATGCTCGCGGTGGTGGCGCAGACTCAACTCATCTCCGCGAACAAGCATCAGGTCCACATGCGGCTCGGCAAGGCGACCGTGCTGCTCGCCGTGCTGATGATCCCCGTCATGTGCATCACATCGGTCTGGCAGGTCGCACGCGCCAACCAACCGCCCTTCACCGATCCGCTGACCTGGACGATCGTGCCACTCGCGGTGATCATTCCGTTCGCGATCATGGTCTGGAACGGCTGGTCCAAACGCCGCGACGTTCAGTGGCACAAAAGATCGATGATGAGCGCAGCGATCCTCGTCGTGATGGGACCGGCCGTCGGCCGCCTTCCTATCGCTCCGCCGACCATCGTCGGGTTCACGATCATCTTCCTTTTGGGCCTCGGACTTTTCATTCCGATGTTCGTGCACGATCGGAAAATGCTCGGCCACGTTCATCCGGCAACGAAGCTCGGCTTCGGGATGGCGCTGGCTTCGACGCTCATACCGCTCGCAATATTCTGGGGCCACTTGCCTTGGGCCCAAGTTGCCGCGCAATTGCCGGGAGTGGGCGGTTAGTCCTCAAGCCTCCAGGTTATGGTCTGAACCATGGACGTCTTCGCGGGCTTCCCGTCGATCCCGACAGCAGGAGTGAAACGGGCACGCTGCTTCACGATCGCGCAGCTTTGCGTATCCAGGGAGGCCATCCCGCTCGTCTGGACCACGGAGCAATCCGCGACCTTTCCGCCCTCGTCGATGAGCAGCGCGAAACTTACCCCTCCTGACTCGTTGTGATCCATCGACACACCGGGGTAGTCATCAGGTGAGAATATGCCTGCCAACGTGCCGCCGGCATTTTGCCGAAGTTTCGGGTTTTGAACTCCGCTTTGAGAGACATTCCAGACTTGCCGCAGGTTTGTGACGCAGTCGTCCAGCACTTTCATCAACTCCGGCACCGAGCTTAGCTTGAATGTTTCGTCGAGCCGATAGCCCGCAAACACTCGGATCGTCTGCGAAGCAGCTACTCTGTTGACCAGCGAACGAGGCATGTTCGTGCTGAGCGATCGCGTACGAGTTTCCTTCACTGTGCTGTAAAGCATGCTCGTCGCAATTGATGGTCCTCCATCCAGAGACAGCGACCCGAGCACTTCTCCGGGCGGCTCCTGCGTACTGACCACCTTCACAGCGAAGAGCTGGATGACGTCTCCCAGCACCGGCTCCTTGAGCACCAGGAAAAGCGGCTCTTCCTTCGTGCCATAGTTGCGGGAGGCGACGCACTGGGAGTCTGCGAAGTTCACGACCCATTTCTCGGTCGGAACTCTGACGGGCTTGCCCGCGGCATTCCCCGACGAGCACAACAGCGCGCACTCCAGCGCGAAAGCTAATCCACGATACATTCTCGCCCCTTCCCCAAGATCCGAGCGAGCAAAGACTAATCAGGCCCCGGAAGTTGTGCCAGTCCTCTCCTTGGCCATGGCAGCCACCAGCTTCAGCGCTTCGTGCGCCGACATTGCCGCCCCTTCCTGCCAAGTCGGCTGGTAGCTCAAATGTTCGCCGGCAAAGACGATCGGGCCTTCGGGCTTTAGCATCTCGAGATACCGCGCCCCTCGTGCAGGACCCCCGTCACCGGGACGAGGATCGAAGTCAGGCCAGAGCGCGCCCACGCCTTCCGAATAAGGCGTCAGGCCCCACGCCACAGTCACCGGCTTGGTAAGCAGGTGCGATCTACCGGGGTGCAGCGCCTCGATCGACTCCCGACCGATCCGCGCGCGCTCCTCATGAGAGAGCTTGGCGAATGAGTCCGGCGTGTCTTGGTGGGTCCAGCCCGCGCAGTAGGAACCCACGATGACGCCTCGGGGGGCACCATAATTGTTCGAGGGATAGATCACATTCTCATTGAGCCGATCGGTCCATGCGAGACCGCCGAAGATGAAATCGTCTTGCTCCCAAAAACGCGGCGCCTCGAAGGCCAGCTTGACGCTGTGCAGATAGGCTGGAGCACTGGCGATCGCCGCTTTCTTCGCGGGTGAGAAGTCGCTCGGGATACGGGCGAGGACTGGCAACGGAATGGTGCAGATACAAAAGTCTGCTTCCGTCATTTCATTGCCGGGGCCGTGCTCGATGCGAACGCGGTTCCCCGTTCGTCTGATCGCGCTGATCTTGCTGTTGAGCCGGACCGTCGGCTTCACCTGGTCATAGATGGCGTATGCAATGCGATCCATGCCGCCGACCGGCTGGAGCATCGTCGCCTGCATGTCCCAGATATGCTCGAACAGGTACGGCAGGACCGCGCTGCGAGAAGGAACCAGCTCCTTGAAGCTAAGTGGCGGCAACGACACCGGCGCCTGCGAATAGCCGCCGCCCTGGACCGAATAGCCAGACGATCCACCCGGAGCATATTTCCCTTTTTCGTCGAGCTGAGCGTAGGCGGCCAGGAACTGCCGGATCATCTCCAGCTCGCCCTTCGGCACTTCGTTGTCGAGCGCGTGCTGGTCGATCGCCTTGGCCAGCAGTTCACCCAACTGGCCGCGCATGTCGTTGACCATGCGGCGTTCCGGCTGGACCTTGCCGCCGAAGTCCCAGCCCGCATTCCGGTTGACGTTCACGAAGGTTTCCAGCGGCACGCCGAACCGCCGCGCGTAGCCCAAGATCACTCGATGCGTGGACGGAAGGCGTGCTGGCCCCGCGTTGAAATAGAGTCCCTGCGCAAAGTTGGCGTGCTGGTCGGGGCGGCCAATCTGCTCGATCTTGTCACCGCCGCGGATGGTCCAGGCCCGCCCTCCGATCCGATCGCGCGCTTCGAGAACCTTCACACGGTAGCCGGCACGTTGCAGCTCATAGGCCGAGACCAGTCCGGCAATGCCCGCACCGAGTATGACGACCGACCGTCCGTTGCCGCTTGCTTTTGGAAGCTCGAAATTCTCGGCGCCTGCGGGCGTGGGAAACGCGAGGCCCATCGCTTCCATCGCCATATAGGCTGCGCCCGCGCCGCCGATCGCCCCGATCTGCTCGAGTAACGTACGCCGAGTGAGTGCCATGCGAATCGCCCCCGCTGATCGCTGTCCAGCGGCAGACTGACAGCAATTCGCGGCCAAAGCGTCCAAAATTTAGCGGCCAACCCGGCATCGGCGTGGCCGTTCGCGCGTTGTCCAGGCGATCCACTTCAATTTGCGGGAGTATTTTGCATGGCTGAACACAGTGAAACGATCAGCACCCTCAACACACTCATTGCGACGACCATCGACAGCGTCACGGGCTATGAGGATTCAGCGCAGAACATCCATGATGAAAGGCTGCGCGAAATTTTCCGTAGCCGCGCCGACGAGCGCCAGAAGGTCGTGGAAGAACTGCGGGCCGAAGTCCGCCGTCTTGGCGGCGATCCTGAAGACGGCGGCTCCTTCCTGGGCAAGGCGCATCAGCGTTTCGAGGACCTGAAGGCTGCGATCACGGGCCGCGACGAAAAAGCGATCGTGAACGAGGTCGAGCGCGGCGAGGATTATCTAAAGGAGAAATGGCAGGCGGCGCTGCAAAGCGGCGATCTGAAAGGCGAAAGCCACGACCTGGTCGAGCGTTGCTATCAGTCCGTGAAATCCGGCCACGACCAGATCAGCCAGCTGAAGCATGCTTTAGAAGGCCAAGCGCACGCCTAACCTTTAGAACCACCTCGGTTCGAGGTGGGAACCGGGGCGGCTCCCAAGGCCAGCGGAGCCGCCCTTTTTTTTGATCAGTAGCCCATGAGTGCGAGCACTTCGCGGCGGCTTCGCTCGTCCTCGCGGAAGGTACCCATCATTCGGCTGGTCGTCATCAAGACCCCCGGCGTTTGAACGCCGCGAGCGGTCATACAGGCATGGCTCGCTTCGATGACCACCGCGACGCCTTTCGGCTCCAGATGCTTCCATATTGCGTCAGCGACTTGTGCTGTCAGCCGCTCCTGAACCTGCAGGCGGCGCGCGAAGCCATGGAGCACACGCGCCAGCTTGCTGATCCCGACGACCTTGTCGCCAGGCAAATAAGCGATCGCGGCTTTGCCGATGATCGGCGCAAGGTGATGTTCGCAATGCGACTGGAAGGGAATGTCCTTCAGAAGTACGATCTCGTCATAGCCGCCGACTTCCTCGAAGGTGCGCGACAAGTGGACCGCGGGGTCCTCCTCATAGCCGCGCGCATATTCCTTCCATGCGCAGGCGACGCGCCGCGGCGTGTCCAGCAACCCCTCGCGGTCGGGATCGTCGCCCGCCCAGCGGATCAGCGTACGGATCGCTTCCTTTACGTCCGCAGGAATCGCGGTCGTCGGCGTATCGTCGACCAGATCGCCGTCTTCCGGATCGCCGTGATTCATCCCTTCAGCTCCCGCGCAATGTCATCGGCGACTTCCGCCGCCTGCTCGCGAATATCGGGGACCGCGATGATTTCCCAATAGCGACCCTTGGTTAGAGGTCCGAGCGCCCACAAACGTTCCCCTCCGGCCGCGTGGCAATTGTCGTCCACTTCCAGGCCGATGCCGAGATGATCCGGCCTGACCGCGCCCTCATCGAGAAGGCTGCGAAGCAGCGGGTCCTTGGTGTGGGACATGTTGTGCAAGGGTCCCGTGCAATTGAATGCATAGTCGAAGCGCATCGCCTGCATTGAAGACGCACGGCGCCTGCGGATTTCGACTTGCAGCTCATCGCCCGTGCGGGCCGCCGAAACGATGCGGCCGGCCATGATCTCCAGCTGTCCATCGCTGATCATCCCTGCAACCGTCTGCGCGACCTGCGGCGCGATGCGGTGGCGATGGACGTCCCAATATGGCCTGACATGCCGAAGGAAACGGCGCTGCTCCTTTTCGTCAAGGCTTTGCCAGAGGGGGTGGCTGTGCGGACGCAGGCTGTCGACCGCCGCGCGCCATCCGACCTTGCCGCTTCGGCGGCGCAGCCACCGCCACAACTCGCCCAAACTTCCTCTTGGCACATCGTCCAGTTCGACCGGAGCAGGATCGAAGTCGGCGTGACCGCGCGGGATTTGCCCGCGGCGGGATAGCGCGACGATGCGTCCGCTGTGGCCGGCGGCATTGAGCGACAGCACGACGTCCACCATTGTCAGGCCAGTGCCGACCAGCAGTGCCGAGCCGCCGCTCTCGGCAAGCTCGCGGATCGCGGCCTGGGCGTCGTCACCCCACGGATTGCGGATGAATCGGTCCCCAACGTCAGCGAAGGCGCGCAGCGGCTCCGGCTCCTGATTGCCGATAGCGAGGACAAGAGCGTCCGCGGCAATATCTTCGCCATTGTCCAGTTGCACTGACCAGCGGCCGGTGCGTTTCGCTGCGGTCGCCGAGGCAGCAATCGTTTCGACTTTTCCGCTCCGAGCGGCATCGTTGAGGATTTCGCCCAGATAGCGGCCGAACAGCCGGCGCTCCGCGAAGCCGCGCCTATCTCCGCCTTCGGCTTCAAAGCGCCTGACAAAATGATCGGGCTCGCCCGCCAAGGCGCTCATGCCCTCGGCCCGGACATTGAGGAGATGGGCCGGCTCGTTTGTAGAGTACGCGACGCCCTTGCCGATCCGTCCGCTGCCCTCGATCAGAACCGACGCAACCCCGCGCTTGGCCAGCTGAGCCGCCAAAATCGTCCCCGAGGCGCCACCACCGATGATTGCGACCGGGTAGTCCCGGTCAGATTTCATAGTCGGGCCAGTTGTCCGGGTTCGACGCGCCTGCCTTCCGCTGCGCCATATGGACGTACATGCGCGTCACCGTCTTGCCGGCGGTCTGCGTAAACCACCCGGGCACTGCTGCGTGGATCAAGCATGCGCACCCGGCGCCGATCAGCTCGGCAGCAATCTTCACGGCCCCCGCGCCATGGCTCGCCCAGCTCATTCCGAGCGATTGCGGGTGCTCCGTGAAGAGCCGCTGGACCATCCCCGAACGGTCCTCTCTGTCCAACTGGTTGCTCGCCATGACCTCGTCCTCAAGGTTGGCGACCCCGACAGGATTCGAACCTGTGGCCCTCAGATTAGGAATCTGATGCTCTATCCTGCTGAGCTACGGGGTCGGCCCGGGCCACGAATAGGGGCTGAAGGCCTACCGATCAATTGACCTGGTTCGGTGGCGTGATCGGCAACGGAAGTGGCGCGACCGGCACGCCTTCTTCGACCAGCGCCTTCGCCTGCTCGAGCGTGGCGCTACCGTGGACCTGTTCCGGCTCATGATCGCCCGAGTGGATGGCTCGGGCGGTGTCGGCGAACTTGTCGCCCACCCAGCGCGACTTCTTGAGCATTTCGGCCTGCATCGCGGCCAGCTTCACAAGTGGATCGCTCGACCCCTTCCTTGGCACGCGCGGTGCCATCGGTGCCTTCGCGACGTTCGCCGATTGGCAATAAGGGCATTCGACGAGTCCGCCGGCGCGCTGCTCGTCATAGTCCGCGCCCGACCGGAACCAGGCTTCGAAAGTCTCGCCCCCATCGAGGCACTGAAGATCGTAGACGATCATAGCGTCACCGCCTCAGGGATGGGGCGGCGGTGGTTAAGCGCCGGTATGCGTGACCGCACCTCGGAAATGCGTTTGAGGTCGATGTCCGCAAAGCCGATGCCGGGCTCCTCTCCCATATCGAGCAGGACCTCGCCCCACGGATCGATCACCAGCGAATGGCCAAAGGTCTGTCGACCGTCCTGGTGCTGGCCGCTCTGGGCTGCAGCGACGACGAACAGACCCGCTTCGATGGCCCGGGCGCGGAGCAGCACATGCCAATGCGCCTTGCCGGTTGGGACGGTGAAGGCGGCCGGGACCGAAATCACGTCCGCATCGGACTCCGCCAGCCGGGCAAAAAGCATCGGAAAGCGGAGGTCATAACAGATCGTCAGGCCCAGCTTGCCGACGGGGGTGCCGTTCACGAGCACCGCGCCCTGCCCCGCTGAATAAGTGTTCGACTCGCGCCAGCTCTCACCCGTTGGGAGGTCGACGTCGAACAAGTGCATCTTGTCGTACCGCGCGCGAATTCGTCCTTCACGGTCGATCACGAAAGCGCGGTTGGCGACCTTGCCGCCTTCCGTAAGGACCGCGAGCGAACCCACGGAGACCCAGATTTGCCGGTCCTTTGCAGCCTGCTGGGTAGCCGCGAGGACAGGATCGTTCTCTTCGCGCCGCAAGCTTTTTCCCGCCCTCGCGCTGTCCCGGTCGAGAAGACCGGACATTTCCGGCGTAAACAGGATTTCCGCACCGCCATCGGCAGCTTGGCCGATCGCGTCGACAAGGGCGCGCGCGCTCTCGTCCGGGTCGATGCCCGTGTTCGACTGGAAGAGCGCGACCTTGGTCATCAGGCTGTCAGAAGTTGATCCAGCTTGCCGGCGCGATCAAGCGCCATCAGGTCGTCGCATCCGCCGACATGCGTCTCGCCGATGAAAATCTGCGGAACCGTCGTGCGTCCGCTCGCGCGCTGAACCATCAACTTCTTGGGCTCGCCGCCGAAATCGACGGCGATTTCCGTGTAGGCTACGCCTTTGGATTCGAGCAGCGCTTTCGCGCGCCAACAATATGGACAGAAAGTCTTGGTGTAGATCTCGATAGCGGGCACGAATAACTCCTTCGCACCGATACTTAGGCACTAGCGTCAACGCATCAACTGCGAAGGTTTCACCACACGCGCCCACGTGATCAGTTCGACACGCACCGCCCCAGCGCGCTGCAGCGTGCGGGCGCAGGCCTCCGCGGTGCTGCCCGTGGTCAGCACGTCGTCGATCAGGATCACGGTCTTGCCGGCAACCACGTCCTTGTCCGTCACCTTGAAAGCGCCCGCAACGGTCTTCCGTCGCTGAACCGGACTCATGCCCTTGAGGGGCGGGGTGCGCTTCAGGCGTCGAAGCGCGAACGGATGAGCCTGCAACCTCAGCCTGCGCGAAAGTTCTCGAGCCACGAGCGCCGATTGATTGAACCCCCTCTGCCACAAGCGGCTCCGGTGCAGCGGCACAGGCACCAGGATTGGGTCCGAAGAGCCATCCAATAGCGGTGCCATGTAGCGGGCCATCGTCCGTGCGACCGCAACCTTGCGTCCGTACTTCAGTCGGATCGCCAGGCTTCGGGAGAGATCGTCATAGGCGACTGCAGCCCGTGTCCGTGCGATGCGGGGGGGCGCAGCCAGACAGACACCGCAGCTCACTGCCTCGGTCGCCTCCAGCGGCAAACCGCACGTCGTGCAGCCCGTCTCTCCGAGGAAATGGATCTGCGTCCAGCAGTCAGTGCAGAAGCTGTGCACATCGGCCACAATAGTTCCGCACCCGGCGCAGCGCGGCGGAAGAGCGAAGTCCAGTACCCACCGACCAATGTTACGCAACACGGTGATCACACGGCGCTTGTCGCGTGCGCCGGGTCATCGCACAAGCACCCGCGTGTCCATCCTCTTCGATATGGAATTGCGCGCGCTTCGTCGCGATCGAGCGGCGCGCACTGGTCCGGAGCTGTTCCTGCTCGAGCGGGCTTTCGACGACTGCCTCGACCGGATCTCGCTGGTCCAGCGCACCTTCGAGCGCGCTCTACTGATCGGTTGTCCGGATCCACGCTGGCCCGAGCGCCTCAGCCGGTTCGCGCCGGATGTCGATGTTCGAGATCCGGGACTTCTGTTCGCGGGGACGGCAGGCGGTCACCAGCTGATCGAGGATGCTTGGGAGCCCGAACCTCAGGCATATGACTTGGTCGTAGCCGTTGGGACGCTCGACACGGTCAATGATCTGCCGAGAGCGCTGCTGACAATCCGCTGGGCAATGAAGCCTGAGGGCCTGCTCATCGGGGCTGTGTCCGGGGGTGAAACGCTCCCTCGCCTGCGTGCCGCGATGCGCGCAGCCGATGCGGTTACGGGCACCGCATCACCCCATGTCCATCCCCGTATCGAAGCATCCGCCTTGGCGCCGCTGCTCGGACAAGCAGGTTTCGCCAACCCGGTTGTCGACATCGATCGGGCTGCCGTCTCCTATCTATCGCTCGACAGGCTGATTATAGATTTACGTCGGATGGCGGCGACAAACGTCCTCATCCAACGATCTCGCCAGCCGCTTTCAAAGAGGGCTTATCTGGCGGCGGCCGAAAGTTTTTCCGGAGCGGCCGAGGGCGACCGGACGACGGAAATCTTTGAAAGCCTTCACTTTGCCTGCTGGTTGCCCACGGAATAGCGCACCGCAAACCAGGATTACGCGCCATTAACTCTGTTGGCGGGAAAGTTGTTAACCCTGGAGCGAGTAAACGAGGCATCGTGGACGTGGACCAGAGGAGGGTGGCGTGATCGCTATCCGAACGATGTTGCGCAAGCTGCGCGCTGACAAGCGCGGAGCGACTGCGATTGAATATGGATTGATTTGCGCGCTCATCGTCGTTGCGGCGATGGGCGGTATGTCTGCTTTGGGTGGCGGCTCAGCGTCGGGCTGGGGTAACCTCCAAAGCAATCTCGCATCACATATGTAATTGAAACGGTCGCGGCAGCTTAGGCGCGCCGCGCTCCGTAGATTACGAGCTTCACCTTCTGGCCGGGCGTCAACCGACTGCCGGCCTGAAGGCCGTTTAGCGACAAGAATCGCTCCAGCTTGAAGTCACGATAGGCCATTCGCCCCGCGAGCGATTGAACTGTGTCCCCGGGAGCGACCGTCTGCACGTGAATGACCCGCGGCCGGATTGCCGCGGCTTCTGCCGGGCTGATCTTCCGCAGCGAGTTTATCATCGGGACGAACGGGCCGACGCCATAGCCTCCCGGCGTCAGCACGACGAAATAATAGACCGTCTGAGCATCCCACTGATACGCCGCGACGCTTAGATCGATGGGCCCGGATGAGCCGTTGACGCGGGTCGTTGTCACAGAGGCGGGGAGGCCGTTGATCGTAACATGTTGTGGCGGAGCGATCGGCGTTCCCATTCGGCCGCCCGTCAGCTGCCGCATCGCGAGACTCACAGCAGTGTCGATGTTGCCGCTGAACCTGCCCCCTCGGAACTGCGCCTTACCAGCCGACCCGGAAATGGTGACTGCATCCGTCGCGTTGGACATCAAATAGCCAGTTGGGACCGTGAACTGGATCCGAAGGTCCGGGTGAGTGAAGGTCGGACCGTCGATCACGCCCTGCTGCGGATCGTCGTCGACGTACACACCCTCCAACTGACTGAGAAAGCCGTCGCGGTTCCGGACGCCTTTGCCCAGCCGGCCGGTGGATCGTGCCTCGATGAGCTCGCGCTGCATCCGGTTTTCGCTCAGGGGATGCGTGCTCGCCCATTCCGGCGTCTGGCGATTAGCTCGCCCCTGGACGCGAGCCTGAAGCGCCGTTTGCCGACTTAGCGCCGAAAGCATTTCCGAAGCGCCGACCGGGTCGTACCCCGCTGCAATCATGTAGCGCATCCCGAGCGAATCAGCCTGATACTCCTGTTCCCGCGAGAAGCTCAGGGTGTCCATCTTCGCGCGGGCCTGGATCACTTGGCCAATCCCGCCACCGAAGATCGATCCGATGATCTGGCCTAGCACACCGTAGGTGTTTTGGCGGGCATATTGCTCGCGGATGTGCGCATGGTTGGCGGCCACGTGACCCACCTCATGCCCGATCGCGAACGCGAGTTCGGACTCGTCGTCCATGAGCGTGAGAAGCTGCCGGGTAACGTAGATATAGCCTCCCGGGACCGAGAAGGCGTTTTCGACGGCCGAGTTGAGCGTTGTGAAATGAAGCGCCTGACCGGGATTGGCGACCCCCGAATAAGCACCGACGCGCCTACCCACGGAAGCTACATAGGCTGCACGCGGTCCAGCTTCGGCGCCACCGAGCGCCTGCAGCAGTTGCGAATGCTCGCGTTGCGCTTCCGCGACGTCGCGCGGGTCGAGATAACGAACTTGCTGAGCGGCGGCTGGCGCGAGCGCCAGGACGGCCGTGGCAAGCAACAGGACGCTCTTTGGCATCGGCACCCTCCGTTACACGCGCCTAATCAAGCGCGGTAATTTTGAACGGAGAATGACTAAGGCTGTTCCGAACCGCTCCGAAGCGGGTCAGCCGATGGCCAGGAACTTCGACCGGCGCTGGTTGCGTAGCTCCTTGGAACCGAGGTTCGAGCAACCGTCCAGCTCCTCGACAATTGCCCCCTTCAGCGAACCGATCGCAGCATCCGGATCGCGATGAGCGCCACCGAGCGGTTCGGGAACGATTCGGTCGATCACGCCAAGGGCCTGCTGGTCTTGAGCGGTGATCTTCATGGCCTCGGCCGCTTCAGGGGCCTTGTCGGCGGTTCGCCAGAGGATCGAAGCGCAGCCTTCGGGCGAAATGACCGAGTAAACCGCGTGCTCGAACATCAGGACGCGATTGGCCGTAGCGATCGCGACCGCGCCGCCCGAGCCGCCCTCGCCAACGATCACCGCGATCATCGGCACGCCGAGCGCCAGGCATTCTTCGGTCGAGCGGGCGATAGCTTCCGCCTGTCCCCTTTCCTCCGCCTGCACGCCGGGAAATGCGCCGGGCGTATCGACGAGCGTGACGACCGGAATGCCGAACTGGTCGGCAAGCCGCATCAGGCGGATGGCTTTGCGATAGCCCTCAGGCTTGGCCATTCCGAAATTGTGCTTCAGGCGCGAGGCTGTGTCGTCGCCCTTCTCGTGACCGATCAGCATCACGCGCCGCCCATCGATCCGCGCGAGACCGCCGATGATTGCGGGATCGTCGGCGAACGCGCGGTCTCCGGCGAGCGGCAGGAAATCGTCGGCGAGGCCTGCTACATAGTCCTTGAAGTGAGGGCGCTCCGGGTGGCGAGCGACCTGCGCTTTCTGCCAAGGTGTCAGCTTCGCGTAGGTGTCGCGAAGCAGCTTGTTTGACTTGGCCTCCAACCGGCCGATTTCGGCATCGATATCGATCGGGCCGCTATTCGCCGTTTCACGAAGCTCGGCGACGCGGGTCTCGAGCTCGGCGATCGGCTTTTCAAAATCCAGATACGTCAGCATTCGACGGCGCGCCTAGGCGGAACGGTCGCGCGTCGCAAGCGGATGGCGGCTGTTGACCAGCTCGACCAGCCGCGCGCTGTCGACGTGTGTGTAGATCTGGGTAGTCGCGATATCGGCGTGTCCAAGGAGCGACTGAAGGACGCGAAGGTCCGCTCCGCCCGAGAGCAAGTGCGTCGCAAAGGCGTGACGAAGCACGTGCGGGCTAACCCGCTCGGGTGAAATACCTGCGTCGGCCGCCATCGCGCGGACGATCTGGAATAGGCGTACTCGGCTGATGTGCGATTTCCCGCTCGGAAAGAGCCAGAGCACGCCGCCTGGAGCCATCTCCAGCCATTTCCGAACCGCAGCGTCTGCGCGCGACGAGATCGGCACCAGCCGCTCCTTGCTCCCCTTCCCTCGCAAGATCAGGAACGGCTGACCAGGGCGCATCGCTCCTCGCGGCAAGCTCACCAGCTCGCTCGCCCGGAGGCCGGATCCGTATAGAAGCTCCAGCAGCGCAAGGTTGCGGACCGCCGTGGTCTCTCCGCTCGAAGCGCGGGCCTCCGCCGCTTCGAACATTCGGCCGATTTCCACTTCGTCTAGGATTCGCGGAAGCGGGCGCTCAAGCTTGGGTCTCGGCAAAGCTTCCGATGGATCGTCCTTCCTCAAGCCGTCATCGACCAGGAAGGCATAGAAGCGCCGGAGAGCGGCTGAGCGACGAGCGACGGTGGACGGCGCCAGATCACCCCATTTGGCGCCAAGGCTCGAGAGATCGTCCACGCTTGCAAAAGAGAGTTGACCAGCGACCCCCTCGGCCGCGCGCTCGAGATCGTTTCGATAGGCGGCGAGCGTGTGGCGGGAAGCGCCAGCTTCAGCGGCCATCATGTCGAGGAACCGGTCGACGAGCGCCGTGTCCTCGGGCGTCACGTGCGGGACAGCGCCTCGGCCGCGATCATCCGCGCGGTGAAGTCCTGGCCGGTCCGCTTCAGGCCGGTGATCGCGTGATACATATGGGTCCCGGGTAATTGCCGGACGTCGGTCGTCTGGAAGCCCGTTCCAGTGAGCACCAGCACCGTGCCGGATTGTCCGCGGCCTGCCGCGGCATCGATCATCCGTGTCCAGCTAGATTGGCGGTTGAGCCCGAGGCCGTAACGGCGATTGAGCGAATTGGCCGTGTCGGCATCGATGCGGCCAAGACCTGCAAGGCCTGCGACCAGCAGGGAGCTACGCACCCGATCCTCGCTCTTGTCCCGCTTGATGAAGGCGTTGAGGCGGCCCGTTCCGACATTGGCGATATCCGGCGCAGCAAGCGCAATCATGGCCCAGGCGCGGTCGCCTTCCGCATCGTCCATCTTGTTGATGATCGGGATCCAGCGCGCCGCGGCTTCGTCATAGCCGGCGGCCAGCATGGCAGAGATAAGATCCGGCGCATCCTTTGCCCATTTCGCGTCAGGGGTGACTAGGCTCGCGGCACGCGCGGCAAGTGCCCGCGCCGCCTCCTTCTGAAGCCCGTCCTTGCCGATCGCGAGCAACTTCCGGATGGCGGCCATGCGTGTGTCGGCGTCCCTGCCCACGAACGCCTGCCGCACCTGCCATGCATCGGTTCCAGGCAAATCGCCGGGATCGGTCGAATCGTAAATGGCCGAGTAGAGATCCATCAGCGATTGCGACGAGAAAACGCCAAGGCCGGCGGCGATCATCGCCGAGCTCAGACGCTGCTGCGGCGTCAGCAAGGGTGAACGAGCCGCAAATGCTCGGAGCTGCGTCGAGCTGGCATTGATCAGCCGGTCCGGGGGAAGCATCCCGGTCCCCACCGAAAGCCCGAAGCGCCACGCCGTGAGGCTGTCGACCGGGTCCCATTCGATCGTCGCAGCCCGGCCGCTGCCCGCAGCGCCGACGACCTTCTGCGCCAGCATGAGGTCGACGCCACCAATGCGCCCGCGCCGCCTCGCGTCGTCGATCTGACCCGAGGCAGTCTCCGGCTCGCCCGCAAGCGCGGAACACATCGCCTGCACGAGCGGGCGGATGTTTGAGTCATACTGACCGATGCCCTCCTGGATCGGACAAAGCGCCGGCGGATCGCCGGTGGCCAGCGCGCTCTGCACCGCGACCTGCAACATCTTCGGCGTGAAGCGATCGGTGTCCACGCCGGCAACGAGCATCCGGGCCGCGTCCGCCTCACCCATCCGCAGTAGAAGCCACGAGCGCTCAGCAACCCAATCGACTGGATTGACGTACGCCGGTGCAGGTGTCTTCGCGAGCAACGCATCGCGGATCGCGATGTGAGCCCAGCGCGAGGCTAGCGGCGTGTTCATCCGCCGCATCAGGCTCGACAGGAACGTGCCGTTCGCGGTGCCCCAAGGGTCGGCGCCAAGCCCGATCTCTTCCGGATTGAGCTGCCCGACGCTGCGCGGATCGCGGCGTGCCCAACCGGGATATTCTACCGGAGGCGGCGGCGGTTCGAGGCTGAGGCCGCCGACCTCCTCGATCGCGCTTTCGTCCGAAGGCCCGGCGTCACTTCCCAAATCGATAGCACGGCTCGGCTCGGGAGAGCTCGTGACGACGTTGGAGGGGGCCGAGGTCGCCGGCGTGGGCGTAGTCGACGGCTGAGTCTGCGCGACCTGCTGCGCAACAGCCGGCAGCGCCAGCGCAAGCGCAGCGCCGACAAAAAGCAACGACTTAATGCGCATTGCCCTGCTGCTGAACCTCAACCTCGACCGTCTTCGTCGGCTGCTGCTTCGGAACGGTCGACAGAAAAAAGAGTGCCCCGACGATAAGGGCGAGAATGATGATCAAGACTGCAATTCGGGGCATGGCATCCGCTTGCGAAACGATTGTGTCGAGAGGGCTTTTGGCGTCCTTGAAAGCCGCTGTATAGCCCTGTGAAGAATGGATTTGGCGAAGCGTCTTGATCGTCCCGTGGTTCTCGTCGGTTTGATGGGCGTAGGGAAATCGACCGTGGGCCGCCGCCTCGCGCGGCGCCTGGGCCTGCCTTTCGTGGATAGCGATTCCGCCATTCAGGATGCGGCTGGCTACTCCCCGGCCGAGATGTTCGAGCGCTTCGGCGAGCAGGATTTCCGCGATGGCGAGCGGCGACTGGTCGCGCGTTTGATCGAGGGAGAGATCCGGGTCATCGCGACTGGGGGCGGCGCCTATGTCGATCCCCGAACGCGGCAGCTGCTGAATGAGCGGGCGATCACCGTCTGGCTCGATGCGCCGGTCGATGTGCTCACCGAACGCACGTCACGCCGCGACACCCGCGCCCAGTTGAGACAAGGCGATCCCAAGCAGACGCTGGAACGCCTCTCGGAGGAGCGACGCCCGTCCTACGAAGAAGCCCACATCCACGTGAAAAGCGGGGATGGAGCCCACCGCGAGGTGGTTGACGCTATTGTCGACGCGTTGGAGGAGCACCTGGCTCGACGCTCTTCCGCTTAGGAGGGAGAAGCGACCTTCTCTTCATCATCCGGCAGCGGGCGGTCAGGAGCGAAGATGCGGTCGGCGTCCACGCGAATGTCGCCCGTCTCCACCTGCCGCTCCAACCGTTCGCAGTCTCGCATCCGATAAGCACGGTCGACGCGATTAATCTCGGCGTCGGGGATTCCGCTCGCCTTCAGTGCTGCCCTGCCCATGGCAACTGCACCTTCGAACAGCTCACGCTCGGCGAACGTAAGGTCCAGGCCCTCAAGCTCGATCAGATGGAGCCGGTCGTAGGCGCGGACCATCACTGACGCTTGGGGGAAAGCCCTCAAGACAGCTTCGACCGCGCCACGGTTCAGCTCGCCATCGACGTTGTCATTGCAGAAGGCGATGACCTTGGCGGTCTCCGCTCCTGCCGTTCGAAGCAGATCGACCCGTACGCCATCGCCGTAATAGACCTTCGTGCCGAAGCTTTCGGACAGCTCGATCTGTGCGGGCTTCTTGTCGATGATCGTGACGCCTATCCCCTTGGCCATCATCATCTGGGCCACCGTTTGGCCGAAACGGCCATAGCCGACCACGATCGCGCTGGTCTCCGGCGACAGCTCGGGCCCATCGAGGTCGTCGCGCTTCACATCCTTCCGCTCCAGGAAGTCGATGAACTTCATCAGGAACGGCGTCGTGACCATCGAAAGCGTGACGACAGCGCTGAACAGAGAGGCCGCTTGAGGCGAGATCAGCTGCGCGGCCGTGGCCTGAGCGAAGAGCACGAAGCCGAATTCACCGGCCTGGCTCAGAAGGAGGCCGAGGCGGATGGCCAGCTTCCAGTTGCAGCCGAAAATCCGGCTGAGCGTGCTGATCAGGACCGTCTTGGTGATGATCACGCCTGCGGCCAAGCCGACGACGAGCAGCGGCCGTTGAGCGATCAAATTGAGATCGAGCAGCATCCCGACCGAGAGGAAGAACAGGCCGAGCAGGATCGAGCGGAACGGTTCGACGTCGCTTTCCAGCTCGTGGCGATAGGGGGACTCGGCCAGCACGACGCCCGCAACGAAGGCGCCCAACGCGGTCGACAGGCCGAAGTGCCTCATCAACGCAGCTGCGCCGATCACGGTGAACAGTCCCGCGACGACGAACAGCTCACGCTCGCCGAGGCGGCCGATGAAGCGGAAGAGCGGATTGAGAACCAGCCTGCCGAACAGGACCAGGCCGATGACGGCGAGCACTGTGTAAAGCGCGAGCATCCAGCCGACCGGCGCGCTTGGGTCCGGCGTGCCGCGGGACATTGCTGCGATGATCGTAATGAGCGGGACGATCGACAGGTCCTGGAAAAGCAGGACGGAGAAGGCGCGCTCGCCCTGCGGCGTGTTCAGCTCATTCTCCGAACGGAGCATCGGCAGAACCTGCGCGGTTGATGACAGGGCCAGTGGCAAGCCGATTGCGAGCGACGCCGCAGGGGAGAAGCCCGGCCCGAAGTACAGGATCGCGGCGATGGCGAACCCGCACAACGTAACCTGGGCCAGCCCAAGCCCGAATATGTCGGTGCGCAACCGCCACAACCGGCTCGGCTGAAGCTCGAGGCCGACGATGAAGAGCAGCAGCGCAATGCCGATTTCGGATACGCTCTGGATCGTTTCCGGCTCGCGGAACAGGCCTAGGACCGATGGCCCGATCAATGCGCCAGCGACGATGTAACCTAGGGTCGCACCCAGCCCGAGCCTTCGGAAGACGGTAACGAAGACGAGCGCCACGCCGAGCATGAGCGCGGCATCGCGGAGCAGGTCCTGCACCACTGCTGTCGCGCCATGATCCACCTAGGCAGCGTCCATCGCCGCTAGAAGCGCGCGGAACGGGAGGAGAATCGCGCCGTGACGCGCTGCTCGCTCCCTGGCAGGAGCCAATGCGACAATCCCCGGCCACCCCTTGGGTTCGTCGTGCTCATGAGCCAGCCAGCGGCTGAGCTCGAGCATGGCTTCCGAGACCTCATGATGATTCCGGCCGCGGCAGTGCCGTTCCACCAGCGCGGCCGACGCCTGCCCGAAGGCGCATGCGTGAACCTTCATCGACAGGCGTTCGACCCTCCGCTCCTCGTCGAGCTGGACCGCGAGGATCACCCGGCTGCCGCAAGTCGGCGCCCGCAGCTCGGCCTTGCCGTCTTCACGGTCGAGATCGTGCGGGTCGCTGAGCGATGCCGCCAGCCGCAGGATCTCGGTCGTGTAGAGCGGGTCCGTCATTCCTTACGCCATGTAGTGCCGGAAGGGCCGTCCTCCAAAACCACGCCTTCCGCCTTGAGCTCATCGCGGATTCTATCGGCGGTCGCGAAGTCGCGGTTCTTCTTGGCTGCCGTTCGCTCGGCAATGCGGGCTTCAATGGCACCGGCGTCCCCGCCGCCCTGAAACCATTCATCGGCAGAGGACTGAAGAAGGCCTAGCAGCTGTGCACTCGCCTTTAGCGCGCCGCCTTCGAGCGCCGATAGCCGCGACAGTGCCAGCGGCGTGTTCAGGTCGTCGCGCAATGCTTCCAGCACGCCCTGGTCGATCTCGCCCTCCTCTGCATCGCCGGCAGCGCGATAGAGCCGGTCGATCGTTGCTTTCGCCTGAGCGATCAGACTGTCCGTCCAAGGCAGCGGTTGACGATAATGCGCGCTCAGCAACGCGAGCCTGAGAGTCTCGCCGCGATGGCCTTGGGCCAGCAACTGCGCCGGGGTGATTATGTTGCCGAGCGACTTGGACATCTTCTCGGCGCCCATGTCGACGAAGCCGTTGTGGACCCAGAAGCGTGCGAGCGGCTGCCCGTCATGCGCGCAGCGGCTCTGCGCGATCTCATTCTCGTGATGAGGGAAAATCAGGTCGAGACCGCCGCCGTGAATGTCGATCGTCTCGCCCAGATGCGCCCGGATCATGGCCGAGCATTCGATGTGCCAACCGGGTCGCCCACGACCCCAAGGCGACTCCCAGCCAATCACGCCGTGGACGCTCGGCTTCCACAAGACGAAATCAGCCGGATCGCGCTTGTAGGGCGCAACCTCGACGCGGGCGCCCGCAATCATCGAATCCCTGTCGCGCTTGCTCAGCGCTCCGTAGTCAGGATCGCTCGGAACCGAGAAAAGCACATGCCCCTGCGCCTCATAGGCATGGCCCTGCCCGATCAGCCGCGCGATCATCGCGACCATCGGCGCGATCTCCTGCGTTGCGTGCGGCGCAATATCCGGATCGCGCACGCCCAGCGCCCGCATGTCCTCGAGGTAAAGCTGCTCGTAGCGTTCGGTGATGATCGATGGATCGACACCTTCGCTCTCGGCCGACGCGATGATCTTGTCGTCAACGTCGGTGACGTTGCGCGCATAGATCAGACTGTTCTCGCCAAACTCGTTGCGGATCAGGCGCGCGAGCGTGTCGAAGATCACCGGCGGTCGCGCATTGCCGATGTGCGCCCGGCCGTAAACCGTGGGCCCGCACACGTACATCGTGATGCGCTCGGGGTCAGCCGGAACGAACTCCCGCTTCTCGCGGGACATGGTGTCATGAAGTCGGATCATGCGGTCTGCCTAGGATGCCGCCGCGCCTCGACCCAGTCGACGATGCCGCGGCCGCTGGCGTTCAGGAGCGGGAAGGTGCGCGACTTGGTCATCCACTCGGGCCGCGCCGCCTCGGGGCCATAGACCATGTCCGTCGCTAGGTTCGCGAGCAGGAAGAACAAGGTCACGCCAAGGAGGCCCTTCAGCGCGCCGAAGCCACCTCCCAGAACCCGGTCGAACGGCCCGAGCACCATCGAGCGCCGGGTCCGCCCGCCGATCGACCTCGCGAGCAGCTTCACCAGGATGAAGCTAGGCAGAAAGAGGATCGCGAAAGCGAGCACGGCACCTGCCGCGGGGTTGAAGTGAAAGCTGTTATCGATGCCCGTCCACAACTGCGTGTGGAACAGCTTGAGCATCGCAATCGCGACGACCCAGGCGAACAGCGAGATCACTTCGTGCACGAACCCGCGCACGAAACCGACGGCAGCGCCGCCGATCAGCAGGAGGAAAACAAAGACGTCGAGCACGGTCATTACTGCGGCGCTAGCGAAGTCTTTTCGTCATTGCGAGCGGTTGGAACATGGGTCATCCATGGCCGATGGCAGCTGAACGGCCACTGTTGCTCGTCTTCGGAAGCGGCGACGATGCGGACAGGGTGAGCCAGAATGGCTTTCGGACCTATGTTAGGGGCAGCTCGGACCTGGGCCGACTCCTTCCGAACCGGGACACGCTCCATCGGGTGATCGTCACCCCGGACTCGACCCACGACTTCACCGCCTATCCAGTGATCGTGAACATGATCACCGAGGCTGAGAATAGCGCGAAGGTCCTGGCGAACCTGGAGAAGCAGCTCAACGGCACACAGGCGCGGGTGATCAACCCGCCGGCAAAGGTCATGCGCACCACACGTGACCAGGTCGCAAAGCTGCTTGACGGCATCCCAGGCCTGATCGCTCCGAGGTCGCTGAGGCTTTCAGGCGATCGGCCCGACGAGGCCTCGGAGGCGATCTCCGCCGCGGGGATCGTGCCGCCGTTCATCCTTCGTGAGGCCGGGACGCACACCGGGCAGACGGCCCATGTGCATTCGTCCATCGAGGAGGCCGTTGCGAGGCTTGAAAACGGCAAGGAATATATCGCGACCCAGTTCGTCGATTTCGTCAGCGAGGACGGCATCTATCGGAAATGCCGAGTCTTCTTCATCGGGCAGCAGGCGGTGCTGCGGCATGTCTACGCGTCTGATCACTGGAACGTGCACAGCGCCGATCGCACGCGTTTCATGGCGCCCCGTCCGGAGATCGTCGCGGCAGAACGCGCCCTTATTGGCAACCCCCGTCCCTTCAGTCCGGAAGTGCATGACGTGCTTGATGCCGTCCGAGCGCGCATGCCTCTGGACTTCTTTGGGATCGATTTCAGTATCTTGCCGAACGGCGAAGTGGTGCTGTTCGAAGCCAACGCCACGATGAGCTTCTTCCCGCTGTGGCGCGATGAAAACCCGCAGTTCCAATATATGTTGAAGTGCGTTCCGCCCGCCCAGGCCGCCTTCATGGAGCTGGTCGGTCAGCGCCACTAGTTGCCCGAGACCTGATGGTCGGCCAATGCAATTTCGAGCAGGAGGAACGACGAGTGGACGGGCCGATTCTATTCATCATCGGCAGTGGCGATGAACTGGACCGGGTCTCCAGCCGCAGCGGCCGCCTCAACGTCAGTGGATCGTCCGACCTCAACAAGCTGCTGCTGGACCGGGAGCCCTACAGCTTGCTTCACGTGGGCCGGAAGCCCGTAGCGGACCTCAAGGAAACGCAGGCGCAACTCGCGAGCTATAGGGTGCTCGTGAATCTGATCACCGAGGCGGAGAAGAACAGCCGCACCCTGGACAATCTATGCCAATTGCTTCGAGGCGCCACGCGTCCGGTGATCAATCCGCCCGAAAACGTCCTTCGCTCGACGCGGGATCAGGTCGCAGAGCGTCTTGCGGGAACGGAAGGGCTGATCGTTCCGGAGGCGGTGCGGCTTCGGGGCGGTAACTGGTCCGCTGCATTGCAGAGCCTCGCCGAATTCGGAGCGCCCATCATCCTGCGCCAGGCCGGCACGCACGGGGGCAAGATCATCGGCCGATTCGACAGAGCGGAAGACGCGGTCATGGCGCTCGAAGCCGATGATGACCATTTAGCAACGCAATTTGTCGACTTCCGAAGCGCGGACGGCCTTTATCGGAAGTATCGCATCTTCTTCATCGGCCCGCGGACGATTCTTCGTCACATGCTCGTGTCCGATCAATGGAACGTGCACGCTGCCGACCGCGCCCGCTTAATGGCCGAGCGCCCCGAGTTAATCGCGGAAGAGCGCGCCCTGTTCGAGCGCGATGGCGGCCGGCTACCCGAAGCGGTGCTGCGGACGCTCGAAGCCGTTCGGCGGAAAATGGAGCTGGACTTCTTCGGATTGGATTTCGGCCTGACCGAGGATGGGCAAGTGGTCCTGTTCGAAGGCAATGCGACGATGAGCTTCTTTCCGTATCCGGCCGATCCGAAATTCGAGTATCTGCTGCGATCGTTCGAGCCGGCGCAGCTTGCCTTCCGCGAGCTGCTCGGTCTTCCGCTCAAGGCGTACGAAGCGCCGCCATTCCTTGAAACGGCCTGAACGATGTACGACAGCTATGCCGAGATCTTCGCGGAGCGAGGCTTCTCTTACCACCGCGCGATGGCTGAGTGCCCGCGAGCCCGGGACTCTGAGTTTCATGCGGTCCTCGAGCCGCTCCGTGACCGGCCAGAGGGGTTGCTCTGCGACCTGCCGTCAGGTGGCGGCTATCTGGCGGAATTTCTTTCGCCGGAGATGAGATACATCGGGGTCGATCCGTCCGACGACTTCATCGACGCCTGCCCGCCGGGGCTCGACCGGATCCAGGCCAATGTGACCGGCGTTCCGCTCGGCGATGGGTCGTGCGATTATATCGTCAGCCTTGCCGCCCTTCACCATGAGCCCGACCTTTCGGCGGTCTTCCGCGAAATGCGGCGCCTGCTAAAGCCGGGCGGAAGAGCGGTGATCGCCGACGTCGCGGTGAATACGCGGCCGGCGGTCTTCCTCAATGGCTTCGTCGACCAGAACAATCCGATGGGCCACGAAGGCCGCTTCCTGGATGAGAATTTGAAGGGCCTGCTTGAGGGCGCGGGTTTCGCTGTGGCCGACGATCGGCTGATGGAGACGCCGTGGCAGTTCGACACGTTGGAGGCCGCTGGCGGGTTTTGCCGCAACCTTTTCTACATGCCGGGGCTCGACGAAATGGCTGTCGCCCAGGCCATGGGCAGTGAGATCGGTATCGAAGTTGTCGACGGTCGCCCGCGCGTTCAGTGGGTGCTGCGACGCATCGTGTGCGACGCGATCTAGCGTCACCTTCCGAGAATCTGCTCGACCATTTCCCGAAGATTGCCGAACTGAGCGAGCTTCAGACCTTCGCCGCCTTTGACGCCTTTCGGCACCCAGGCAGCTTCGAACCCCAGCTTGGCAGCCTCTTTCAGCCGCAGCCCGGCATGAGCGACTGGCCGGATCTCGCCTGACAGCGCAACTTCGCCGAGGATCACGCCATCACTTGGCACGGGCCGTTCGGAAAGCGCCGACACCAATGCAGCAGCAACGGCCAGGTCAGCCGCCGGATCGTTGAGACGATAACCGCCTGCCACGTTGAGATAGACCTCCGCCGTCGCGAAGCTGATCCCGCACCGTGCCTCGAGCACGGCCAGGATCATCGCAAGGCGCCCGCTGTCCCAGCCCACCGCAGCGCGCCTCGGCGTCGCACCGGTCGCCAGCCTCACCGTTAGCGCCTGAATCTCGACGAGCACCGGCCGCGATCCCTCGATCGCCGGGAAGACGCTGGTGCCGCTGACCGGTTCGCCGCGATTGGTGAGGAATAGGGCCGAGGGATTCGGAACCTCGGTCAGCCCCTGCCCTTCCATCGCGAACACGCCGATCTCGTCTGTGCCGCCGAAGCGGTTCTTCATCGCTCGCAGGATGCGATACTGGTGGCTTCGCTCACCTTCGAAGCTCAGCACCGTGTCCACCATATGCTCGAGCACGCGTGGCCCGGCGATGGTGCCGTCCTTCGTGACGTGTCCAACGAGGATCAGCGCCGTCCCGCGCTCCTTGGCGAAGCGCACAAGTTCCTGCGCGGAGGCGCGGACCTGGCTCACGGTGCCCGGAGCGCCTTCCATCAGGTCCGAGTGCATCGTCTGGATGGAGTCGATGATGAGCAGCGCCGGCGGCTCACCGTCCCCGACCGTCGTCAGGATGTCCCGAACGGAGGTCGCGGCCGCCAGCTGCACCGGAGCGCCGCCAAGGCCAAGCCGCACCGCCCGAAGCCGCACCTGCTCGGCCGACTCCTCACCAGAGACGTAAATGACCCGCCGGCCGTCGCTCGCCAGCCGTGCGGCAACCTGAAGCAACAGCGTCGACTTGCCGATGCCGGGATCGCCGCCAACCAGCATCGCCGAGCCCGCGACGATGCCGCCGCCGATGGCCCGGTCGAACTCGGCCAACCCACTCGGCAGGCGCTCCGGCAAAGCAGCCGGAGTCTCCAGACCGACAAGCTGAATCAACCTCCCGCCGCCCTGAAGATTATGCTTCGCCGCGAAAATGCTCGAGACCTCCGAGGCCTCCTGAACCAGCGTATTCCATTCCGCACAGTCGGAGCACTGTCCTTGCCACCGGCTCGAGACCGATCCGCAAGCCTGACAAACGTAACGCGATTTCACTTTGGCCATGTTGACGGCGTAACCGATCCCGTTCTGTTCTCCTAGCCCAGGAGCAGCAGCGGCAGGGCAGACCTCGGGGAAGTCGCCTGATATGGCCAGTGAATGACCAGTCTCTCCCTTGCGCCGATCGGACTACTCCTTCTGGTTGCCTGCCTCATCGCGATCGTCTCGCGGCGGCTGGGATTGCCCTATATCGTCGGTCTCGTCGTCGCGGGCTTCCTGATCGCGCTTCTGCCCAACAGCCCGTACCTGCCGCTTTCGCGTGAGCTGATCTTCAACATCTTCCTGCCGCCGCTCGTGTTTGAGGCTGCGCTGCAGCTCGACTGGCGGCGATTCCGCTACGAATTGCCGCTGACGCTCACCCTGGCATTCGTCGGTGTGGGCATCGCAGCAGCAGTGGTGGCGGCGGGAATGCATGGGATCGCGGGCTGGAGTTGGATTGGCGCAGCGCTGTTCGGAGTCCTGATCGCGGCGACAGACCCCGTTTCCGTCATCGCCTCCTTTCGGGAAATGGGTGCCCAGCCGCGCGTGTCGATGGTGGTCGAGTCCGAAAGTTTACTCAACGATGGCGTTGCCGCAGTCGGATTCGCCTTACTCTCGGCGATCGCAGCCGGAGCATCGCCGGATGCTCCCAGTGTCATTCCATCGTTCCTTTGGACCCTCGGCGGAGGCGTTCTCGTGGGCCTGGGCGTTGCCGGCGCCATTCTCTTCATCGTTGGTCGAACCGACGATCCATTGGTCGAGATCACCCTGACGACGATCGCCGCTTATGGGTCATTCCTCGTCGCAGAATATTTTCATGCTTCCGGAATCATCAGCGCGCTTGCGGCGGGCCTGATGATCGGCAGTGGCGGTACTCGCTTCCTGACTCGCGAAGGCCGAGACCGCGTGCGTGGCGCGTGGGAATTTTTCGCGTTCCTGGCCAATAGCTTCGTGTTCATCCTGATCGGAATGACCGAGGCGAACCAGCCGCTGCGGGATCTCAACGCAGTCGCCATCACCACCGCTATAGTGCTCGTGCTGGCAGGTCGCGCCGTGTCGATCTATCCTATCGCCGCTCTCTTCGGCCGGTCTCGGTGGCGGCTGCCTGCGAGCTACCAGCACACTCTATTCTGGGGCGGTCTTCGTGGCGCGCTCGCGCTGGCCCTGGCGTTGGCGGTGCCGAGTACCGTGCCCGAACGGAACGCGATCATCGTGACGGCCTTCATCGTTGTCGCCTTCTCGATCCTGGTCCAGGGCCTGACCATGCCGATGCTGATCAAGCGGCTCGGCCTGACCAAGAGAGCGCCCAGTGAGCCCGTTGCCGCCCCTGCCGCCGCCAGCTAGGCCGCCCGGGTGAGTCTCGTCCCCGAACCGCTTCGAATCCCCGGTTTCCGTTATTTCTGGTTAGCCCGCCTCGCGACGACGATCGCGCAGATGGCGATGGTCATCGTCATCGGCTGGCAGGTCTACGACATCGCCCGAGAGACGATGAGCATCCGCGAGGCGGCGTTCCGGCTCGGACTGATCGGCCTTGTCCAATTCGTGCCTTTGTTCGTGCTCACTCCAATCAGTGGCTGGACCGCCGACCGGCTCGATAGGCGGCACATTGCCCGCGCCGTCGTGTTCCTTGAGTTCCTCTGCGCAGGCACTTTGTTCGTGGCCACTTGGGGAGGTTTCATCAGCCTCCCGATTCTGTTCGGCGTTGCCGCGCTTCTCGGCGTCGCGCGTGCCTTTGCCGGACCGGCGCTAGGCGCACTGGCACCGAACCTGGTCCCCCGCGATCTACTTCCCAACGCAATCGCGCTCAGCTCGGCCGCCTGGCAAACGGGCGCGATCCTGGGACCGGCGCTCGGCGGCATCCTGTATGACGTTACGCCGCAGCTGCCCTACGGGCTGAGCGCGATCCTGTTCGCCTTCTCGGTGCTCTGCCTGTTCACCATCCCTCCGGTGGCACGCCCAGCGCTCAGGCCCGGTACGCCGTGGCAGCAGATGGTGGATGGTCTCTCCTACGTCCGCCGCAATCGCCTCGTACTTGGCGCAATCACCCTCGACCTGTTCGCCGTGCTCCTCGGTGGCGTGACTGCCATGCTTCCCGTTTACGCCCGCGACATCCTGCAGGTCGGCCCGGATGGCCTCGGACCCCTCCGAGCGGCTCCGGCAGCAGGCGCCACGCTCACGGCGATCTTCTTCTCGATCCGACCGCTCAAGACCAGCGTCGGCGTGAAGATGTTCACCGCAGTCGTGATCTTCGGGGCGGCAACGGCCATCTTCGGGCTGTCTCGCTCTTTCCCGCTCTCGCTGGCATGCCTTGCGGTTCTGGGTGCCGCGGACATGTTCTCGGTCTACATCCGGCAATCGCTGATCCAGCTTTACACACCAGACGAGATGCGGGGACGTGTCTCGGCCGTTTCGACCCTGGCCATTTCCGCCTCCAACGAGCTTGGCGAAACGCGCAGCGGCTTCAGCGCGGCCCTTCTTGGACCGGTAGTGGCCACCGTCGGCGGAGGCGTTGCAGCCATCGCCGTAACACTGCTGTGGGCAGGCATTTTCCCCGAGCTTCGGCGCGCTCGAGACTTCCAACCTCCGGAGCCTCCACCGGAGGAAGCCGACGTCGTGGCTAGCGGCGTTTAACAACCCGCTTGCAAAAAGCCTCCGCTCGCACGATTTGCGCAACGCACAATCAGAGGAGCTTCCGCACATGAAGGCCGCCACTATCCTCGAAACGATCGGCAACACCCCACATGTGCGAGTTAACCGGCTCTTCGGACCCAATGCCGAAGTGTGGATCAAGCAAGAGCGCGCCAATCCCGGCGGCTCGATCAAGGACCGTATCGCCCTGGCGATGGTCGAGGATGCGGAGCGCAGCGGTAAGCTGAAGCCCGGCGGAACGATCGTCGAGCCGACGTCAGGCAACACAGGCATTGGCCTCGCGATGGTCGCCGCCGTCAAAGGCTACAAGCTGATCCTGGTCATGCCCGACAGCATGAGCATCGAACGGCGCCGTTTGATGCTGGCTTATGGAGCCACCTTCGACCTGACCCCGCGCGAAAAGGGGATGAAGGGCTCGATCGCCCGCGCTGAGGAGATCGTCGCCCAGACCGACGGCGCCTGGATGCCTCAGCAGTTCGAGAACCCGGCGAACCTCGAAGTTCACCGCCGTACGACGGCGCAGGAAATCCTTCGCGACTTCGCTGATAGTCCGCTGGATGCAATCATCACTGGCGTTGGCACCGGCGGCCACATCACGGCCTGCGCCGAAGTGCTGAAGCCGCAATGGCCCGGCCTGAAGGTATTCGCTGTTGAGCCAACGCTTTCGCCCGTCCTTTCGGGCGGCCAGCCGGGTCCGCACCCGATCCAGGGCATCGGCGCCGGCTTCGTGCCGGCGATCATGGACACCAGCTTGCTCGACGGCGTGATCCAGGTAGATCCGAACGACGCCAAGGAAATGGCTCGCCGCGCTGCTCGCGAGGAGGGAATGCTGGTCGGAATTTCGTCAGGTGCGACACTCGCTGCGATCAAGCAGAAGCTGCCGGAGCTTGGCGAAAACGCCCGCGTCCTCGGCTTCAATTACGACACCGGCGAACGCTATCTGTCGGTTGCGGATTTCCTCCCCGAGGAAGCTTAAAGCCGCGCTAACCGCGTTCCTTTGACTTGCCGTTAACTCCGGCAGGTTTAAGTCTGCCTCACAGGCGCGTAGGCCTTCGTGTGCACGAGGGCTGCCTCCGGGGAAGACGAATGCGTAGATCGCGTTTCGCGAGAGCCATCGAAGTGAGTGAAGTGCGCGAGCGGGCCTCGGTCCGCGACGCCCTGCGCTTCGACATCACGACTCCGGAGACGAGCGACGAAGATTCGCTTTGCGAATGGCGGCTGTCGGCGATGCAGCAGGCGCCGCTGGTCCTTGGAATCACGCACCTGATCATCGGGCTGACCTGCATCCTTCTGGCATCGAGCCACAGCTATTCCAGCGTAGGCGATAATCCGATCATTCCAGGCTCGCTGGCCGTGATGCTTGACGCGGCGGCGGCAGCGCTGCTCGTCACGCGTCAGCGATTTTCTCTGGCACCAAGCACCATCTTCCGGCTGCTCTGCGCCTATCTCGCTTTGTCCGGCCTGCTGTGGACCTGGTTCGGATTTGCCGTCGCCGACGACACGTTCGTGACGCCTCTGGCCGCAGGGCCCATTGCCATGACCGCCGGGATCGCAATGAGGACGATCGTCGCGATCAACTCGCCGCCGCTAGCGATTACGAACCTTGTCGTTTCCACGATCGCCGCCATCCTGCTTGCGGGTTCGGCACTGGTTCCAGCTGGCGTCTTCGTTCTCTCGCTCGTGCTGGTCACTTACAGCATCACCGCTGCGCGGAGCTTCATCGCTACCGGGCGCAAGCGACTCCGCCTCGAAGCGCAGGCGCGCAAGGCCCAGCATTTCGTCGACGAGTTCGAGAACAGCGGGCGAGGCTGGTTTTGGGAAACCGACTCCACGAGCACTCTGTCCTACGTTTCCGGCCAGCTTGCGGAGGACTTCAAATGCGAACCTGAAGAGCTTCTTGGGAAGCGCTTCACGGACTTGCTGTCGGTCGATGCGGCAGATGGGTTCGGCGCGGTCGAGGAGCGCAAGACGCTCGGCTTTCACCTTTCGGCCCGGTTTCCGTTCTCGGACGTCGTCGTTCGGCCGGCGAGCGAAGAAGACGTCCATTGGTCGCTATCGGGCAACCCAATCTTCGACGAGCGTGGGCGTTTCCTGGGTTTCCGCGGGATCGGCACGGACCTGACCGAGCAGCGCCGGTCGGAGCAGGAGATCACCCGCCTCGCCCGCTTCGACTCGCTGACCGGTTTGCCGAACCGCGCCATGATGCGTCAGACGCTCGACGAGGCGCTGCGGAACGCTGCGCATCGGCAGAAGGGCTGCGCGCTCTTCATGATCGATCTGGATCGGTTCAAGAACGTCAACGATACGCTTGGTCACCCGGTCGGGGACGCGCTGCTTCGCCAAGTCGCGGACCGCCTGAAATCAGTCATGGGCAATCATGGCCAGGTCGGACGCCTCGGCGGCGACGAGTTCCAAGCGGTATTCCCAGGAACCGTCGACATCGGACTGCTCGAATCCATCTCGCGTACTTTGATCGAGCAAGTCTCGCGGCCCTACAGCATCGAAGGTCACAAGGTGACGATCGGTGCTTCCGTCGGCATCGTCATTGGCGATCCCGGCCGTACCAGCGCCGATGCACTCGTGCGCAACGCCGATCTCGCGCTTTACGCCGCAAAAGCCGCAGGGCGCGGCAAGCACCGGCTGTACGAGCCATCGATGCATAGCGAGGCGGCCGAGCGGCAGCTGCTCGAAAACGACCTGCGCCAGGCAATCGAGCGCGGCGAGCTCGCAGTTCATTATCAACCGATCGTCCGTGCGGCCGGCGAGGAGATATCCGGTTTTGAATCGCTCGTCCGCTGGCAGCATCCGACCCGCGGCCCGATTTCACCGGCGAAGTTCATCCCCCTGGCGGAAGAAGCGGGCCTGATTGGCAAGATCGGCGAGTGGGTCCTCCGCACAGCGCTCGAGGAAGCGGCGCACTGGCCCGATCACGTGCGCGTTGCCGTCAACCTCTCGCCGCTGCAGTTCAACGATCCTGGCGTCGTCGCGATGGTGTCGAACCACCTCCGCGAGACGCAGGTTCGTGCAGAGCGCCTAGAGCTGGAAATCACTGAGGGCGTGTTCCTTGCAGACAGCGATTCAACCGATGAGACCTTCGCAAATCTCAAAGCGCTCGGGGTTCGCCTTGCACTGGACGACTTCGGTACCGGCTACAGCTCGCTCGGCTATTTGAAGAAAGCGCCGTTCGACAAGATCAAAATCGACCAGAGCTTCGTGCGCGGCGCGGCATCGACGACCCAGCGCAACGCCGCGATTATTCGCGCGATCGTCACGCTCGCCGACACACTCGGCATGGATACATGCGCCGAAGGTGTTGAGACCCATGACGACCTTCATCTGATCCGAGAGCTCGGCGTCAGCATGGTCCAGGGCTATATCTTCGGACGTCCGTCCGAAGGCGCAAAAGCGCGGGAGCTGGCCAACCGCGTCACGGTCGAAGCCGACGGCTTCCAGTGCATTCGCGAACCGCGCCATCGTCTCATGCGCCGCGCGATAACTGCGATCGACGGCGAGCGCGTCGAGGTTCGGCTTCGCAACATCTCGTCCATGGGCGCGCTCGTGGACTGCGACATCGCCGTCTCGCCGGGGTCCGAGCTGGCGATCGACATCGTCGGCGTGGGGCCAGTCAGCGGCGTTGTGCGCTGGGCGCACGCGGGCAAGTTCGGTGTCCAATTCACCGCCGGCTTCGACTTAAGCCGCCTCGCCCCGAAGCAAGCGCCTAGCGGCCCCAAGACGGCTCCGTCCTGGCACGCCACCCAACGCCAGGTGAGCTAGAAGATCCCGGCGATCCGCCGCGTCGCCATCCGATCGCGGCCGTAGAAATCGTCGAAGTAAGTGATCGACGTCCCGCTCGGGACGGCCGTCAGATATGTGATGTAGATCGGCACCATCTCCGGCAGGTTCACCTTCTGCTCCGGCCGAGCGCCTTGCGCCTTCGGCGCGCGCCCGTTGAACAGCCAGCGAGAGAAGCGGGGCGCGTCCTCAAGGCGAACGCAGCCATTGCTCTGCAGACGAGCGGCTTCCTCGATCTTCTCCTTCTCGGGTGTGTCGTGAAGCCAGATCCCCTGCGGGTTGGGGAACATGAACTTCATGCGGCCCATCGAGTTTGCCGGCCCCGGCTTCTGGCGCAGGTGAGCCTGGACTCGGCCAGCCACGACTGCGTGCCAGTCGATCGACATCGGATTGAGGACATGCGCGTTTTCGCCGAACTGGTCGACCAGCTCATATCCTTTCTCGTTGAGATATTTGCGCCCACCGGCGACGACCTTCGGCGCAAGACGCCGCGCCGTAATGTCGGGCGGTGAGTTCCAGTAGGGATTGAGCGCAACGTAGCGGATGAACGCGTTCATCATCGGCGTCTGGGCGATCGGATCTGGACGGCCCGCGACAACACGCATCGAGTCCACGACCTGGCCGTTCTCGTACATGTAGAGCCGCGCCGCGGGCGGATTGACGATCACGTACCGCCCGTTCCCCGACGGCAGCACTCGCGCACGCTCGAGGTTCGCGGTGAGCAGGCGGCGCTCAGCCTCGTTGCGGTAGATGCGGCTCGCCAGAGCTTGGCGAAGTCGCGCGTAAATCGGGTTCATCCAGCCCATCTGGCTGACATATTCGGACAGGTTCGGCGCCTGCGCTGCTTGGGTGAGCAGGCTCATTGCCGAAGGCGGCTCCGGCTTCAATTCACGGTCGACGTAGATCACGCCGATGTTCGGATCATGCTTCTGGTCGCGTGCGTACGCCACGAAGGCGGCGCTCAGCATCGCCTCGGCGCGCTGGACGGCCGCCGGATTACCGGTCTGTGCGTCCTGCACTGCACGAGCGAGTCCCCGCACGTTGTAGCGGCGCGGGTTCAGGTTATCGGCCTGCGACGTCGCGATCAGCTGGACGAGCTGCTGAGCCGCTGCGCCCGAACGCGGCGCGAACCAGAGCGGTGCCCCGCCACGAGCACGGTAGAAAGCGGCGATTTCGCCGTCGCCAACGGATTGAGCCGCAGCTGGCGAAACGTGCGTCGCCATAGGGACCGCGATAGCAACCGCCGCCAACGCCAGACCGAGCGAAACCTTTTTCATATTGTCCTTTCGTTCGAGGACTTTGGGTCCCCCTGCCCAGACTATTCCGGGATGTGCCTGAACCTCAAGTGACGCCGGCCTGCTAAGTTCCACGAGGAAAGAGCGCCGGGGCTGGCCCGGCGCTCCTCCTCTCGTTCAACCTGTCCGCAGGTTAGCGGCGATTGATGTCTACGTTGTAGATCGCACCATTGGGGGCGACGTCACAGCGGAAGCTCAGGTCGGCGGCGTTGTTGTAGCCGTAACCCAGCGCGCCGTAGGCGCCCACGCCGTACGGGCCGTAGCCGTTCATGGCGTAGCGGCCGCTGCTGGCGAGACCGCGCACCCGGATCATGCCGTTCGAACGCGGGTTCACCTGCGTCACCGAAAGGACTCGACCAGTCGTATTGGCGCCAAGCACTGCGCCCAGGATGCCGCCAATGCTGTTGCGGTTATACAGCCGCTGCTGGACGGCAGCACTGCACTGCTGGGCGGCAGCGTTGGTATTCACCGCACCGTAGGCACGATAGCCGTACCCGTTTCCGTATCCATAGCCATTGGCGTAAGGATTGGGATTGTACCCATAAGGGTTGCCGTAATATTGGGCGGACGCCGGCGCGGCGGCCGCAAGTGCTGCCAGCCCGGCGGTCCCGGCGAATAGCTTCTTCATAAAGGTCATGGCTCTATACTCCTTTCACTCGATTGGAGCCTTTGAGCCCTAAAACGCTTGGCAAGTCTTACGGTTCAGCATTCATCGTTGTTGTAACTCGACTCGCCGCGCAATGCTGAACGCTGGATAAACAAGTGCTTCCGACGGATATCTCAACTCCTTCTTTACCGAATTGGCTTACTCCGTTTTGCATGGATCAGAGTTCTTTGAGCCAGAATCGGCGTTCATCGCGCTCACCCGTACTGCTGAGCGCCAAGGTCGAAGTGAACGGCGCCGCGTCGCCCGTGATCCTGCGCAACCTCTCTGCGGAAGGCGCTTTGGTAGAGGGCTCGTCTCTCCCGGAGGAAGGATCGACGACCGTCTTCGAGCGCAACGACCTGCGGATCAACAGCCGCGTGGTGTGGGTCGAAGGCCGCTATGCCGGCGTCGCTTTCGACCGGAAGCTCGATCGTGAAGAGTTACTCCGCCAAGTGCCGCAGCCCCGCCAAAAGTTCGAGCCGCAATATCGCCGACCTGGACTTACCTGCCGCTCGCTGAGCGAGTCCGAACGCAGGATGATCGAAATGTGGGCTACGCCCGGGGCTCTGCGCGGCGAATAAAATCAGCTTCGGCCCGCAGACGAGCGGCCCCAGGTTCCTCACCGCTGTTGCCATTCAGCCGCTTGCCCAGTTCCACCTGGGCCAGGAAATCTTCCATCATCTGCGCGACTTCGTCTTCCGGTCCCAGTCGGACGTGAGACGGTCCGTCGTACCAGCTGGCGAGTGCTTGCCCGCCGAGTGAGCTGAAAACGATGCCCTTCCAGGCTTCCCCTGTTCCGATCCGCGCCTTGTTCGCAGCGAACTCTCGCCTAACCTCCCAAACCAAGAGGATCGTCAACGCCGAGCAAAACAGGAGCACCGCTGCTCCAACCAAGCTCGCCGAGTGGAGCGCGAAGCTGAACTTCGGATCGAGGAAGAAGTAGTTCGCAACGAATATCGACGAAATCGCAACCAGAGCAGCAAGCCACGGTCTGAGCAGCACCGCCGCGAACAGAGCGAACGGAAAATAGCCCGCGAACGCATAGCCCGGCATCGAGCCCGTCACCGCGAACCGGAGGACCGTAGGCAGGACGACGGCCGCGACGGCAACCGATACAGCCCGCCAACCTTTCAAAGGTGGACCAACGAGCCACCTCGCCAAGAAGCCACGTCTTCTCACGGCAAAATCTTCCCGCCTGATGTGCTCCTACCATGCTGCCGCACGGTGCGCACCCTCGATCAAGACGGGTGAATAATTAACGGCCGCGCAGGAACTTCGCTTCGTAAATCGAAGCGACCGGCTCCTAGAGCAGCCTTAAAACACCTCCGCTGGAATCTTCATCAAGGTCTCCGCGCCCGCCTCGATCTTCTTCCGAAGTCCCGTCGACAGCGGCAGCTCGCGCTGTGCGTAAAAGCGGGCAGTGATGAGCTTGGCATCATGAAACGGCTCGTCGCCGGTGCCGCCGTCGATCGCGCGCTGCGATGCCGCCGCCATCTTGAGCCACATCCAGCCGAGGCTGACGAGACCCATCAGGTTCATATAGGCGTAAGCGCCTGCCCCGGCATTATCCGGGTCCGCCATGCCGTTCTGCGCGAGCCACATGGTCGCGGCCTGCAGATCCTGCAGCGCCGGCTCCAGCGCAGCCGCGACGCCCGCCGGATCGCCGGCCTGCTTGGCGTCGGCAATCTCGCGACCGACGACCTCGAAGAATGTCCGCACAGCGCGGCCGCCGTCCTTCGGCAACTTGCGACCGACGAGGTCCATCGCCTGAATGCCGTTGGTGCCCTCGTAGATCTGCGTGATGCGAGCATCGCGCACGAACTGCTCCATGCCATGCTCGCGGATGTAGCCGTGGCCGCCAAGCACCTGCTGCCCATAGACGGCAGCCTCGAAACCCTTGTCGGTCAGATAGCCCTTGATCACCGGCGTGATGAGCCCGAGCAGATCGTCGGCCTGCTGACGCTCCGCTTCGTCCTGCGAGCGGCGCGCAAGATCTACGAGAAGCGCGCCCCAGAGGACGAGAGCGCGACCGCCCTCATTCCAAGCGCGCGATTCCATCAGCATCCGCCGCACGTCGGGATGAACGATGATCGGATCCGCCTTGGCGTTGGGATCGCGTTCGTCCTGCTTGAGGGCGCGGCTCTGGCGGCGCTCACGAGCGTAGCTCGCCGCATTCTGGTAGGAGACCTCGCCTTGAGCTAGCCCCTGCAGGCCAACGCCAAGGCGCGCGGCGTTCATCATGATGAACATCGCCTGGAGGCCCTTCTCCGGCTCGCCGACGATCCAGCCCTTCGCGCCGTCATAGTTCATGACGCAGGTCGCGTTGCCGTGGATGCCCATCTTCTTTTCTAGCGCGCCGCAGGAGAGCGAATTGCGCTCACCGAGCGAACCGTCTTCGTTCACCAGGAACTTTGGCACGACGAACAGCGAAATGCCTTTCACATTGTCCGGCGCGCCAGCGATCTTCGCCAGGACAAGATGGATGATGTTGTCGCTTAGGTCGTGCTCGCCGGACGAGATGAATATCTTGGTGCCGGTGATCGAATAACTGCCGTCCGGGTTCGGCTCTGCGCGCGTCTTGAGAAGGCCAAGATCGGTGCCGCAATGCGGCTCCGTCAGGTTCATGGTGCCGGTCCATTTGCCGGTCGCCATATTGGGCACATACTTCTGCTTCAGCTCGTCGCTGCCCTTCACGAGCAGCGATGCGATCGCACCCGAGGTGAGGCCCTGGTACATTTCGAAGCTGTGGTTGGCTGAAAGAATGTACTCGCTGACCGCAGTGCCCACGACCTGGGGCAGCCCCTGCCCGCCATATTCCTCAGGAACCGTCAGCGTGGGCCAGCCGGCCTCGCAGAATCGCTGATAAGCTTCCTTGAAGCCCGGAGGCGTGATCACCGATCCGTCATCATTGCGCTTGCACCCAACCTCATCGCCGATGCGGTTGAGGGGCTGGAGCACCTCGGCGCAGAACTTGCCGGCTTCCTCTAGGATCGCCTCGACTAAATCGGGCGAGGCATTCGCGAAGCCTGGAAGGTTCGAATAGCGGCCAATGTCGAGAACGTCGTTGAGAACGAAAAGCGTGTCGCGCACCGGCGCGGTATAGGTGGGCATTAGCTTACCTCCGTGTCAGTATCGTCCTATTGCTCAACTGAACGTCCGTCCAGCATCTGTAAAACACTGTCGCGAACACTTAAATTGCTGGCATGAAACATGCTGCCCTCGCCGGCCTGTTGGCCGCACTAGCCCTACCCGCTTCCGCAGCGCCACACACCGAAACAGCCGTCCTCGCAGGCGGCTGCTTCTGGGGCATGGAATCGGTTTTCGAACATGTGAAGGGCGTCACCGACGTCGTGTCCGGCTACGCGGGCGGTTCGGCGAAGAACGCCAATTACGACGCCGTGAGCTCCGAGCAGACGCCCCATGCCGAGGCGGTGCGAATCACCTACGATCCGTCGCAGATCAGCTACGCGCGGCTTCTGCAGGTCTTCTTCGCGGTTGCGCACGATCCGACGCAGGTGAATCGCCAGGATCCCGACGTTGGCCCAAGCTACCGTTCCGCGATTTTCCCGCAATCGGCCTCGCAAGCAGCGCAGGCACGCGAGTTCATTGCACGGCTGAATGCCTCGCATGCTTTCAAGGCCCCGATCGCCACGAAGATCGAAAGCGGTGGCTTCTATCCTGCGGAGGCCTATCACCAGGATTTCGCGCGCAAGCACCCCTTCTACCCGTATATCGTGGTGAACGATCGGCCGAAGGTTTCTGCGCTGAAGGCCAAGTATCCCAATCTTTTCAAGGCGTAGCAGCAGCTAAGCCGTTAGGATTTCACGCCTTATTCAGGCTGGGGGCGACAAAGGGCGCCCCTCATCCTATATGACGCGCGCATCACGAAGCGCAGGCTCGGGGAACTTCACGAATGCTGACGACCAATCCGTTCGACGACGACAAGCTGCGCGAGGAGTGCGGCGTCTTCGGCATCTGGGGCGCCGACAATGCGGCCAGCTTCGTGGCTTTGGGCCTCCACGCTCTCCAGCATCGGGGCCAGGAAGCGGCGGGCATCACAACCTTCGACGGCCGTCACTTCCACTCGCATCGTGCGATGGGGCATGTCGCCGGCAACTTTGACCGCGACGACATCATCCGCAAGCTCGCGGGCCGCAGCGGCATTGGTCACGTCCGTTATTCCACGACTGGCGAGACTGCGCTGCGCAACGTCCAGCCGCTCTTTGCCGAGCTCGCTGAGGGCGGCTTCGCTGTTGCGCACAACGGCAACCTCTCCAACGCGATGAAGCTACGGCGGACGCTGAACCGCCGCGGATCGATCTTCCAGTCGACCAGCGACACGGAGGTGATCATTCACCTCGTCGCTACGTCCGACCGTTCCGGCATGCTCGACCGGCTGACCGATGCGCTGAAGCAGGTCGAAGGCGCTTATTCGCTCGTCGTCCTGACGGAGGAAGGCCTGGTCGCGTGCCGCGATCCACTGGGCATCCGTCCGCTGGTGATGGGCAAGCTCGGTGAAGCTACGATCTTCGCTTCGGAGACGGTGGCACTAGACGTGATCGGCGCAAGCTACCTTCGCGACGTCGAGCCGGGCGAGATGGTCCTCGTCAACGACAGTGGCATCCGGTCGTTCAAGCCGTTCCAGCAGCAATCGCCGCGCCCCTGCATCTTCGAGCATGTCTATTTCTCGCGCCCAGACTCGATCGCCGAGGGCATCTCGGTCTACGAAGTGCGCAAGAATATCGGTGCATGGCTTGCACGGGAGGCCCCGGTCCAAGCCGACTATGTCGTGCCGGTGCCGGACAGCGGTGTCCCGGCGGCGATCGGATACAGTCAAGAATCAGGCATCCCGTTCGAGCTCGGAATTATCCGCTCGCACTATGTGGGCCGCACTTTCATCCAGCCGAGCCAGGAAGTCCGGCACCTCGGCGTGAAGCTCAAGCACAACGCCAACAGCGCTCTGGTCGACGGCAAGAGCATCGTGCTCGTCGACGATTCCATCGTTCGCGGCACCACGTCAGTGAAGCTCGTGCAGATGATGCGAGACGCGGGTGCGCGCGAAGTTCACATGCGCATCGCCTCGCCGCCGACCAAGCACAGCTGCTTCTACGGTGTCGACACGCCCGAACGCGCCAAGCTTCTCGCGGCCCAGATGAGCGTTGAGCAGATGCGCGATTACATCAACGCTGACAGTCTCGCCTTCATCTCGATCGAGGGTCTTTATCGCGCGCTTGGCGAAGAGCGTGACGGCGTCCAGCCGCAGCGCTGCGACGCCTGCTTCACGGGTGCCTATCCGACCACGCTCACCGATTTGACCGACAAGGAACGCGCGGCCTCGCTTTCGCTGGTCGCCAGCCGCTAAACGCGGCTCCATGACCGATTCGAAACCCCTTTCCGGCAAGCTTGCGCTCGTCACCGGCGCGTCGCGCGGCATCGGCGCAGCGACCGCCGAAGCGCTGGCTGAAGCCGGTGCGCACGTGATCCTCGTCGCGCGCTCCGCCCCCGCACTTGAGGAGGTAGAGGAGCGCATCCACGCAGGCGGTGGAAGCGCGACCATCGCTCCGCTCGACCTCACCGACGGGGAGTCGATCGGGAAGCTGGCTGTGGCAGTCGCAGAACGCTGGCAAAAGCTCGACGTGCTCGTGATGAATGCGGCGATGCTGGGCTCGCTGACGCCGGTTCAGGACATCGATCCCAAGGAATATTCACGGTTGCTGAGCCTCAACCTGCTCGCCAACCAGGCACTAATTGCAGCGTTCGACCCCCTTCTGCGCCGAGGTGATCGTTCGGATATCGTTGCACTGACCTCGTCGGTTGGCGGCGAGCCGCGCGCCTTCTGGGGAGCTTATGGCTCGTCGAAGGCGGCGCTGGAAATCCTGCTCGGCGCCTATGCCGACGAAACGGCGTTCACCAACAAGATCCGCGTCCACATCGTCGATCCGGGCGCGACCCGCACCCGCATGCGCGCCCTCGCCTTCCCAGGCGAGGAGCCGGAATCGGTAAAGGCGCCGGAGGTCCCAGCGCGCACGATCGTTGAGCGGGTGATTGCCGATACGCCGACGGGCGAAAGAATTCGGGTCGAAGCCTGAGCGCCTGCACGCTCTATGGTGCAGAGCAAACTAATGCATGTTAGCTTGGTTCCGTGAACGACCAGGAAAACACGCGCCGACCACCCGGCTTCATCAAACGCGCACCTCGCATCGACTTTGCGCGGCCCGCAATCCTGGTCGATTCCGAAGGCGTGGAGCAGAATGTGACGATGCTTGATGTGTCGAGTAGCGGGTTCAAACTGCAAGTGTCCCAATTACCGACCATCGGCGACGTGGTGACTCTGCGCGTGGACAAGTCGGGGCCGGTGCAGGCGCAGATTAGGTGGGCTGTGGGCGACCAGGCTGGTGGGATCTTCCTCTCGCCGGTCGACGCTTCGCTGATGCCCTGATCAGGCCTTCACGAGCGTAACTTGGGCGACGTCGATGGCGCCGCCGCGGAAACCGCCTTCGCAATACATTAGATAGTAGCGCCAAAGCTGGTGGAACGGCTCCGCGAAGTCCTTAAGCAATCCGTTCGCGACGGCAACGTTATAGCGGTCGCGCCAGCGTCTTAGCGTCTCTGCATAGTCCAAACGGAAGCCTTCGCGGCCCTGCCACTGCAGGCCCCGATCCTTCGCGAGCGCTTCGAACCGCGGCTCGTCGAGCAGGCAGCCACCGGGGAAGATATAGGCCTGGATGAAGTCGGGATTGCGAACGTAGCCGTCGAAGATCTGGTCATCGATGCTGATGAACTGCAGCGCCGCGCGGCCGCCAGGCTTCAAGTTGCGAGCGATGCAGTCGAGGTAGGTCGGCCACCAGCGCTGGCCGACAGCCTCGACCATCTCGACCGACGCGACGGCATCGAATTGCTCGGCGGTGTCGCGATAGTCCTGAAGCCGGATTTCGATAAGATCGCTCAGTCCTTCGGCGGAGATCCGTTCTTCGGCCCAGGCCTTCTGCTCAGTGGATAGAGTCAGGCCCACGACCTTCACGCCGCGCTTGGCCGCTTCGATTGCGAGCGTGCCCCAGCCGCAACCTATCTCGAGGAGGCGTTGGCCGGGTTTGAGTTCGAGGCGGTCGAGCAATGTGTGCACCTTGCGGAGCTGCGCCGCTTCCAGGCTGTCGTCCGCACCCTCGAACCGGGCGGAGCTGTAGGTCATCGTGCGGTCGAGCCAGGCGGCGTAGAAATCGTTGCCGAGGTCATAGTGAGCCGCGATGTTTTCCCGGGCATGGTGCCGGTCGTTGTCGCGGCGTCGGTGCTTGAGGAGATTGAAGACCCTTGCAACGCCCTTGGCGCGACCCGTGTCGCCAAGGCTCCGGGCATTCGCTGTGAACAAAGCGAAAAGCGGGACCGGGTCGGGTGAGGTCCATTCGCCGTTTGCCCAGGCTCGGTACCAGCCGATCGAACCGGAGGTGACGAGACGAACCAGCGAATACCAGCTGTGCAGACGGACGATGGCTTCCGGCCCGTCGGCCTTGAAGCCGATCCGACGGCGGGTGCCATCCGGAAGTGTTACATCGAGCCCGCCGACCTCCAGCCGCTCCTCGATCTGGTCGAGGACGGCGGAGAAGCTGCGCGCGAATATGCGTCCGAGGAGGCCGCTGCCGTTGGCGAACAGCAGCCCGCCGCGCACCAGATGATCGCCGCGCGTGCTCATGCCGGCGCAGTTATGAATTCGCTTACCTGTTGTCGAGGGGGACGAGGAAAGAATGACCGCGGAAAAATCGGCGGATTCCCGCGGGAACTGAGCGCGACCGTAGTGCGCCGTAGAACCGTTGGTCGGACAGATAGAGGCGGCCATCGACCTTCACGACGATGGGCATCCGCGACCAGACAAGGAAGGAACGAACATAACGTTCGTTGCGGGCGGCGAGCTGAAGTTGCGGGTTATCGAGGCCGATCCGCTCCGCGGCGGGGTCCAGCTTCACGCCGCTCCCCGGACTGAACTGTCCGCTTCCGAAGCGATCGGCGCTGCGCCACTCGATCGTGCGCTCCCAGAAGGCGAGCGGCGGCGGTCCCGCGACGACCAGTGCAGGCTCGATGCCTCGCTTACGCAGGGCGGCTTCGGTTGCTCGCTCCGCCCACGCGCTCTCCGCCAGGTTCAGGCCGATGTAGCCGAGCATGATCATGGCCGCGATCTGCGCCGGACGTCCGGGCCGCGGAAGGTGTTTGCGCCAGCGCCACGCCGACCAGCTGACGCCGCCGATCATCAGGATCCAGTAGACCCAGTCGATGATGAAGATCGCATTGCCTGAGTACCAGCGCCAGCTCGCCGGGGCGAAGATGGCAATGGCGTAAGTGGTCAGCCAATCGAGGAATGGATGCGTGAGCACTGCCAGCAAGGCGACGACGAACAGCGGCCCTGTCCGAAAGGGCAAAGAGTTTTCTCGCCGCGGCAGGAGCCGATCGACCATCCACAATATTGCGACGATGCCGGCCGCCAGGATGGGCCAGGCGAACACCGCATGCAGCGGCCCCCGATGGAATTCGATTCCGTCGACCGGAAGGATCAACGGCGCGAAAACGTCGATGTCCGGCGCGTTCGCTCCGAGCAGGCACGCCGCCATGGCGAAGCGCGATTGGCGCTTAAGCCCCATTTGGCCGATGAGAGCACCGGCCAATGTGTGCGTGATATTGTCCAAGCTAAGCCGCGCGGATCAAAGCTTGTGCGGCTCCTTTTCGACCTGCCAGGTCTGGCCCTTCGACACGAGGGCCTGAAGGTCGGCCTTCTTGCCGGACGCGGCGGCCTTGTTCTGCTCGAGGACCGCGCTTTCGAACGTCGGCGCGGGATCTTCGTAGATAACGCCCAATGCGATCGGGAAACCCTCGTGCGGCATCAGGATCAGCATGGCAGCGAGCTGGCGGTTCCTGGGATCGTGCACGAGCACTGACGGATCGTCGCCATCGACGACCTTGAGCGCTAGCCGCTCGGCGTCGAGAGCGATGCCCTTTGCACCGCCCGCGAACAGCATCTTCTCGCCCGCCTTGAGCCACAGCTGCTTGTCCGCGGCGACCGAGCGTTCCGTGAAACCGGCGAAGACGTCGTCATTATAGACGACGCAATTCTGGTAGATCTCGACGAAGCTCGCGCCCCTGTGTGCGTGCGCGGCCTTGAGCACATCGGGCAGGTTCTTGTGGACGTCGATGCCGCGCGCAACGAAACGGCCGCCGGATCCCAGAGCGAACATGCACGGCGTCACCGGCCGGTCCACTGATCCGAACGGCGTCGAAGGAGAGCGCGTGCCGACACGGCTCGTCGGCGAATATTGCCCCTTCGTCAGCCCGTAGATCTCGTTGTTGAAGAGCAGGATCTGGCAATCGAGATTGCGGCGCAGCACGTGCATCGTGTGATTGCCGCCAATGCTGAGTGCGTCGCCGTCGCCGGTGATGATCCAGACATCGAGCTCCGGGTTGGCGAGCTTGATACCCGTAGCGAAGGCGGGTGCGCGTCCGTGGATCGTGTGAAAGCCGTAGCTCGCCATGTAATAAGGGAAGCGGCTCGAGCAGCCAATGCCGCTCACGAAGACCGTCTTCTCACGCGCGACGCCGAGATCGGGCATCGTTCGCTGGACAGCCTTCAACACCGCATAGTCGCCGCAACCGGGACACCAGCGGACCTCCTGGTCGCTGGCCCAATCCTTGGCGGTGGTGACGGGGGTCATGTCATTCATCAGTGGGGCCTCAGCCAAATTACGATAAACAATACTGCGATCAGCAGGATCAAAAGCGGCCAGACGTTGATCTGCTTCATTCGTATCTTCACCAATCTTCGCAGTGACGACGAGAATTCACTGGCGTTCTCCCGAGAGCGCCGCGTCGATCGCGGCCTCAATCTCGGCAATGCGGAACGGATGGCCGCTGACCTTCGTCAACGATTTCGCGTCGACGAGGAACTGGTCGCGCAGCACCGTTTTGAACTGGCCCATGTTCATCTCGGGCACGAGGATATGTTTGAAGCCCTTGAGTAGGACAGACATATTCTTTGGCATCGGCGAGATGTGACGAACGTGGACGTGAGCGACGTCCTGACCCTTGGCGATCGCGCGGCGAACGGCTTGGTGGATTGGGCCGAAAGTCGAGCCCCAGCCGACCACCGCTAGCTCGGCGCCTTCGCGGCCGAGGCACACATCCTGATCGGGAATCGAGTTGGCGACCCCCTGCACCTTCGCGAAGCGCGTGTCGGTCATCTCCTGGTGCGCGGCCGGCGAGTAGTCGATGTTGCCGGTGCCGGGCTGTTTCTCGATTCCGCCAATCCGGTGCTCGAGACCCGGCGTCCCGGGCTTGATCCACGGACGCGCGAGACCGTCACCGCGAGCGAACGGCATGACCGGTTCGCCTTCCGCGGGTGCGGTGTCGAAGAAGGTGACCGGGAAGGGTTCGTAGCCGCTCATGTCCGGCACGCGCCACGGCTCCGCCGCGTTCGCGATATAGCCGTCGGTGAGGAGCATGACGGGCGTCATGTACTTGGTGGCGATGCGGCATGCCTCGATCGCGCAGTCGAACGCGTCGGCGGGCGATCGTGCGGCGATGACCGGCAGCGGCGCATCGGCATTGCGGCCGTAGACAGCCTGATACAGGTCGGACTGCTCCGTCTTCGTCGGCAGGCCGGTGGACGGCCCCCCGCGCTGCGAGTTGACGACGATCAGCGGAAGCTCGGTCATGATCGCGAGGCCGAGCGCCTCCGTCTTGAGCGCGATCCCCGGACCCGACGATGAGGTAATGCCGAGCTGGCCGGCATAGCTGGCGCCGATGGCCGCGCAGATCGCCGCGATCTCGTCTTCCGCCTGAAAGGTCGTGATCCCAAACTCCTTCAGGCGCGCGAGATGGTGAAGCAGCGGGCTGGCCGGCGTGATCGGGTAGGAGCCGAAGAACATCGGCAGGTTCGCGAGCTGACAGCCGGCGACCAGTCCGAGGGCCAAAGCCTCGGCGCCGGTGACCGTGCGGTAGAGGCCCGGCTCCGCGGGCGCGGGCGCGATGTGGTGCTGCTTGAACGGCGCCCCCATCTCGACCGTCTCGCCATAAGCGTGACCGGCGTTGAGCGCGGCGATGTTCGCCTCGGCAAGCTCCGGCGCCTTGGCGAACTTCTGCTTAAGCCAGTCGACGATCGGCTGGCGGTCGCGGTCGAACATCCAGAGCGCGAGCCCCAGCGTCCACATGTTCTTGCAGCGCAAAGCTTCCTTGTTGCCGAGGCCGAACGGCTTCACGGCGTCGAGCGTCAGCTGCGAGATGTTGAAGTGGACGAGCTGCCATTTGGCGAGGCTGCCGTCTTCGAGCGGACTCTGCTCGTAGCCGGCCTTGGCGAGGTTGCGCGCGGTGAACTCGCCTTCGTCGGCAATGATCAGCCCGCCGTCGCGCAGCGCCTCGGCATTCACCTTCAGCGCCGCCGGGTTCATCGCGATCAACACGTCCGGCTGGTCGCCCGCGGTCTCGATAGCGGTGGAGCCGAAATTGATCTGGAAGGCGCTGACGCCGAATGTCGTGCCCTGCGGTGCGCGGATCTCGGCCGGGAAATCCGGGAAGGTCGCAAGGTCGTTGCCAGCGAGCGCAGTCGAAAGGGTGAATTGGCCGCCGGTCAGCTGCATGCCGTCGCCGCTGTCGCCGGCAAAGCGGACGACTACCGCTTCCTGCGGCGGATGGGCCGTGGCTTCTTTTTCGGTGAGTAGATGAGTGGCTGTCGCCACGGAACGAGTCCTTCACAAACGCGTGTTTTGGTGTTGGCCTTCTTTAGGCCCGTAATGCTGGTTCCGCCACCTTTGATCGGTTCAGGCGGCGGGACTTCTCATCAGCGCCTTGAGCAGGCAGTATCGCCCCGGGGGAGATCGCGATGATCCTGCGCCGCCTGACGGAAAACTTTCGCGCACAAAATTGGACGGCCATTTCCATCGAGTTCGTGATCGTCGTGCTCGGCGTCTTCATCGGAACGCAGGTCGCAAACTGGAACCAGGCCCGGCTCGAAAAGCAGGCGACCAACAAGATGCTGGATCAGCTGCGGCCCGAGCTCAAGAACCAACTGGATTTCTTCAACTCTGCACGGAACTACTACAAGATTACGCGCCGCTATGCCGCGCAGGCGCTCGCCGGGTGGAATGGCGATCCGCACGTCAGCGACAATCAGTTCGTCATCGCGGCTTATCAGGCGAGTCAGATCTACGGCATCGGAATCAACGCTCAGAATTGGGCGCTAACCTTCGGCGGCGCGCAGATGCGGGAAATCGACAACCCCAGGATTCGTAGCGATCTGGCGGTGATTCTGACGGCGGACTACGAGCCCGTGGGTTTCAACGCCATGGCGACGCCTTACCGCCAGCATGTCCGCCAGGTCCTTCCCGACGTGGTCCAGGATCAAATCAGGAAACGCTGCGGGGATCGGAACATCACCCGGGAAGGCGCGCAATTCTTCGTCGCTCTGCCGCCAACCTGCGACCTGCAACTCGATCCCGCGCAGGCAGCCCAGGCGGCGCGACTGCTTCGTGCGCACCCGGAACTTGTAAACGAGCTGAACTGGCACCTCGCCGCAACGGCCAATTATCTGACCAATATCGATGGGCTCGAAAGCCAGTTCGTCGCTTTGGATCGGAGCTTCGACAAGACGTCGTGAAGCTGGCGGGATAGGGCCACTTTCGCTAGTCAGCGCGGCATGAGCAAAGGCAAGAACGGGTACCGCCGAGGGGTGGGCGTGATGCTCCTGAACCGCGAGGGCAAGGTCTTCGTCGGCGCGCGGATCGATAATACGGACGAGGCCTGGCAGATGCCGCAGGGCGGGATGGACGAGGGCGAGAAGCCCTGGGCGACCGCTCTGCGTGAGTTGGAGGAAGAGACGGGAATTCCGCCGCACCTCGTGGAGCGAATTTCGAAGACCCCCGAGCGCCTGAAGTACGACTTGCCGGAGGAGCTCCAGGGGAAGTTATGGGGCGGCAAGTGGAAGGGGCAGGATCAAACCTGGTTCCTTGCGCGCTTCCTCGGTGACGACAGCGATGTGAACATCGCGACCGAGGACCCCGAGTTCCGCGAGTGGAAGTGGATCGAGCCGGCGCAGCTGCCCGAGCTGATCGTGCCGTTCAAGCGGGATCTATATCGCCAGCTGCTGCGGGAGTTCGCCGAGCATCTTTGACGCAATGTCTGCTCTCGACCCGTTGCGGACGTTGGACCAGCACCACGCGGATTAAGATGTGCGATCGGAAGATGAAATGCGGTTCTCGCTGGTAATGAGTTCAAGGCGAATGACGCGCCCGTCCTTACGGAAGAACTGGACGCGGTCGCCGGTCGCCGGAATCTCAAACAGATCGCCGCCGAGGTAGGTCAGCCCGTAGGATGGACGGCCGTCACGCTGGTAGATCAGCGTGCCGTTCTCAAGGCGGATGGCGCGTTGCCCGAAGCGGCCTGTAAAATCCGACCACGTAGGCTTCTCTTTTGCAGGATCTAGGACCCAGGTGAGTTTGTTGGCCGGGTCGAGGACGATCGTAAGCTTGCGGATCACGGGGAAGCCGACATTGATCACTGTATCGAAGAATGCGACCGCCGGGTCCTTCACGCTATAGGGCCCGATATCAACCGAACCCGCGAGATCACCTCCAAGCACATCTTGCTCGGCAAGCGCCGAGATCGCCTTTCCGACAACCTTCGGTGGCGCTTTCAACGGAAAGGATTTCACGGCATCCGCGGGAAGAGAGAGGGCGGCGTCATGGCCGGTGTCGAACACCGCATCGTAGGATTTGCCGCCGATGCGGATCTCGCCTGCCGGGATGTCTTCCTTGTAGGCATGGCCCGGCCCCGGTGGAAGGAAACCGCTGTCCTTTGCGATGATCCTGAGGCGGTTCAGTCCGGCCTCGACGACCACGTACCGGTTCCCGAAGCTATATGGGCCGAAAACACCCGCTTCGTCCCCTGAACGAGAGTCGGACAGTCGAACGATCTTGCTGTCGAGGGGCACCCCGCTGAGTCGTGCGTCGGGCATCGCTGCCGTTGGCACTTCCACCGATTTTTTGCTCGCGTCATCAACCAGGTTGAAGCGCCCCACGACCTTGAGTCCGACGAGCTTGCCCAACCCGGCATCCAGAATGTTCTCCGTCGTTCCGGTGTCGAAGACCACCGGCATCGGCGCGCTGGCGCCGATCTTCAGCATTACGAGGGGCCGGTTCGTCGCAATGTACAGCGGTACAATTTCGCTCGGCTTGGGAGCGGCCGATGCTGGCATTGCATTCGCGGCAGCGAAAATTGAAAGATAAAACCATAGTCGAAGAACCATCACCCGCTCCCCGCAATTATGATACGATTCGTACCAAACATGCAGGACTTGGACAATGGTCGCTGAGCGCGAGTTGACCGAACTCGAGGGAGCCATTCTCACTGAGATCGCACATCGCGGCGCCGATACCGCCTACAAGGTACGGCGGGCATTCCAGCTTTCCGTGAACGTGCACTGGCGAGGAAGCGCCGGAGCTGTCTCGCCCGCGATCAGACGCATGAAATCCGCGGAATTGATCGCCGCCGCGCCGCATCCCAACCGAGCGGGCCAGGTGCTCTCGCTAACGATCACCGGAAAAACTGCGCTGGAGCGGTGGGCGACCTCGATTGAAGGCGCAACCAGTCTTGGACTAGACCCCTTCAGGCTGCGCTCCGTCGCGTGGGACTTCCTCAGCCCGGCAAAGCGGCGCGCGTTATTCGCAAAGCTCTACGACGCATCCCTCGCGGATCTTGCCGCGCTTCGCGACCGTGTCGAGTCCGATCCTGTCGGCCGCCGCCAGACGGAATTGGCCATTGCAGTAATCGAAGCACGCCTCGCGTGGCTGAAAGCTCGTGGGGAAGAGGGAAATTAAACCGTGACGCTATGTCCCGCTTTCCACCCGAAGCAGACACAATGAGGTAGCTCTATTCCGGCCGCTTGAACACCGGCATCTTCACGGTGAGATGCTGCAGCACGTCCCCATCCTCGTCGCGGGTTTCGCTGCGCATGGTGACGATCGCCATATTGGGCTTCGAGCGTGACGGGACGATATCGAGGATCTCGCTGAACACCTGAAGCTGCATGCCGGGACGCGTCGGTCTGGGCCAGCTGAGCTGAAGCTCAGCGCCGATGAGGCCGTCGGCGAGCGGGACGCTCTCAACGAGCATGCGCATCGTCATGGCCGCGGTGTGCCAGCCGCTCGCGGCGAGCGTGCCGAACAGAGTGCCTGCCGCACCTTCCTCGCTCAGGTGGAAGGGCTGCGGATCGTAGTCGGCGGCGAACGCCTTGATCTGCTCCGCATCGAGCGCGTGAGGGACACTTTCGAAGCGCTGCCCGACGTGCAGATCGTCGAGGTAAAGCCGTTCCTTGTCAGGCGTCATCCGCGCCCTCCAGCGAAATGCCTACAGCGAGAAGCTGATATTGAGCGACGCGATGTTGTCCATCGTGTCCGGCCCACCGCGGACGGGCGTATATTGGTTGAGGTAGCCGAACTCGGCGGTCACTTTTTTGCCCAGCGGAGTCGAGATCGCGATTAGGTTCCGCATTCGGTCGAAACCCTCCTGCTTCTGAAAGCTCGTAGTGTTCAAGTCCCAGAAGCCCTCGTGACTGATCACAAGCGAGGTCTTACTGCCCTTCTTCAATGGCAGTCTGTATCTGACGAAGGGCCGGACGCGCCAACCCGTGCCATCGGCATTGTCCCGCCAGCGCTGCTCGAACCGGAGACGCGCGTCGATCGTGCCACGGCCAATTTTTGCAAGATCCGCGAAGGTGACCTGCTCGCGGAAGCGATGTTCCATCACCGTGAACTCGCCGCCGGAAAATTGCGGGTCGTGAACATAGCCCGCCCAAAGGCCAACCTTCTTGTTAAGCTGATATCCGAGCAGGAGGTCGTCCTCGAGGTCGTAGAGACCATTACGGTTCGCGCTGAGCCGGGACGTGAGCTCGTTCTGGAGACGCCATTTGTCCGACAGCTTCCAGTTGAACACGAGCGTGGTCCATTGCTGCGAGTCAGGGGTGACCGCGAGCGCGGGGCTTGAAAGCGGCAGCAGGGCGAGAAGAAGGAATGGAGATGCGAAACGCATCGGCTTTGCTTAGCCGCTCGTCACGAAACTGCAACGAAAGTGGGCGGCGCGGAGTCAGACCTCGAGGAGGAGTGTCTTTGGCGCAACTACGGTCCGAAGCTCTCCGCTAGCGAAAGGCTTGCGCAACACGCGAGCGCCCTCAGGGACTTCGGATTGAGCCGGCTGCCTTCCGCCCGACGTAACGACGAGTTGCACGTTCGGACGTTCCTCGGACACACGGCGGCAAAGTTCCAGGCCGGTCACCTCGCCCGGAAGCTCCGCTTCGGTGACGATCACTTCGATCTCGGGATGCTCCTGGAGCACGGCGGTGGCGTCGCTCGCATCATAAGCATGGAAGGTGTCGAAGCCCGATTCACGAAGGATATCGGAAGCGACCATGCCGACGAACGGCTGGTCTTCGACAATCAAAACAGCGGGCCGACTCGGAGGCATTGGAGGGTAACCCAAGTTAGGGTGTGGATAATCCACGGCCGTTGAACGGAGTCAATTCGGCTTTGCCGCAGTGGTGCCCCGCTTTGGCTTCTTCGCTGCTTTCACAGGTTTGGCGGGCTTTGCTGCCTTGACGGGCTTGGCGGGCTTTGGCGCCTTTGCAGGCTTCGCGGGCTTGGCCGGAACGTCGCCGGTCAGCGTGTCCACCGCGCGGCGTCCCACCTCCAGCGCCAACTGCCACATGGCATTGCCTTTTTCGGCACCTTCCTTGGCGAGCGCGCTGAGTTCGTCACCCGCCTGCTCGGCGAGCTGGCGCGCCTTGCGATTGTCCTTGATGGCTGCGGCAGTTGCGACCAGCGCGGCGGCGACGACGTCGGCTACCAGCGGGTTTTGGGCGATCGACTTCAGGCCCGCTTTAGCCTTGTTCGGCCCGTCCGACTTTCTGCCGCTCTTCTTCTTTTTCTTATCTTTGGCCACGGTCGAAGCTCCCTACAGGAAGTGGAACCCAGCTACTCCACGCGGAATTCCGTCACAAGAATGTAACCCGCGTTGTGTTTCAGTTCTGCGACATGCTGTGCTTCCGACCCGCCGTCCATTATGATTCCTACTGAGCAATGACCGACAGCCAACCTCAAGCTGCCGCTCCGATCGAGCCTGCCGTCGCTGTTGCGGCCCAAATGGCTGCGACCACGGGTCCGACGCAAAAGGACGCGGCCGAGTCCCGCTACTTCAACCGGGAGCTAAGCTGGCTCGCCTTCAACCGGCGGGTGCTGGAGGAAGCCTCCAATCCCAAGCATCCGCTGCTTGAGCGGGTACGATTCCTCTCTATCTCCGCAAACAATCTCGACGAATTCTTCATGGTCCGCGTGGCGGGCCTGAAAGCGCATCAGGCTCTCGGCGTCGAAGAACTTTCGCCCGAGGGCATGACCGTCGCTCAGCAGCTTTCGGCAATCACCGTCGAGGCGGATCGGCTAATCAACAGTCAGCACGAGGTCTGGGGCCAGTTACAGGCCGACTTCGATAAAGCCGGCATGCACGTGATCGGCTTTGAACCGCTCGAGCCGGAAGCGGAGACCTGGCTCGACCAGCACTTTCGTGAGCAAATCTTCCCGGTCCTGACCCCGCAGGCGATCGATCCCGCGCACCCCTTCCCTTTCATCCCGAACAAGGGACTGAGCCTTATCTTCGAGTTGAAGAAGGGTCGGAACAGCGTGCGCGAGCTGATCATGGCGCCGCGCACCCTGCCTCGCTTCATCCGAATTCCAGGCGAGGCTGGCCGCTATATTGCGCTGGAAACGCTGATCCGGCGCAAGACGGATTATCTGTTCCCGAAGTATCAGGTGCTGCGCGGCGGCGCGTTCCGGATCATTCGCGACAGCGACATCGAGGTTGAGGAAGAGGCCGAAGACCTGGTTCGCTTCTTCCGCACCGCCATCAAGCGGCGGCGGCGCGGGCGCGTGGTTCGCCTCGAGCTCGAGCCCGACATGCCCGACAGCCTCGTCGCGGCGGTGCAGGAAGGATTGGATGCCAAGAGCGCGATCGTCGACGAGACCCGCGGCTTCCTCGGCATGGACGACCTTGCGCAGCTGGTCGACGAGGATCGGCCGGACCTGAAGTTTCCGCCCTTCAATCCGCGCTTTCCGGAACGCATCCGAGAGCATGGCGGAGACTGCTTCGCGGCGATCAAGGAAAAGGACCTCCTGGTCCACCACCCTTACGAAAGCTTCGAGGTGGTGGTCGCGTTCATCCAGCAGGCAGCGGCGGATCCGGATGTCATTGCAATCAAGCAAACCCTTTATCGGGCCGGCAAACAGTCGGCTATTATCAAGGCCCTGATCGATGCCGCCGAAGCGGGCAAATCCGTCACAGCCGTCATCGAGCTGAAGGCTCGGTTCGACGAGGAGCAGAACCTCGCCTGGGCCAATGCCCTTGAGCGCGCCGGCGTGCAGGTCGTCTATGGTTTCATCGAGTGGAAGACCCACGCGAAGGTCTCGATGGTCATCCGGCGCGAGGAGAAGGGCTTCCGTACCTACTGCCACTTCGGGACCGGCAATTATCATCCGGTAACCGCGAAGATTTACACCGACCTCAGCTATTTCACCGCGAACCCGGTCACCGGCCGCGATGCAGCGAAGCTGTTCAACTACATCACGGGATATCTCGAGCCGCGGAACCTCAGGCAGCTCGTGATCTCGCCGCAGAACATGCGGACCGAGCTGATCAAGCTGGTCGACGCCGAGATCGCCGCAGCCAAGGCCGGCAAGCCGTCGGGTGTCTGGGCGAAGATGAACTCGCTGGTTGACCCGATCATGATCGAGAAGCTCTACGAAGCGAGCGCCGCTGGCGTGTCGATCGATCTCGTCATTCGCGGCATCTGCTGCTTGCGGCCGGGTGTCCCGGGATTATCCGAAAACATATACGTGAAGTCGATCGTCGGGCGCTTCCTGGAGCATGCGCGCATGTGGGCATTCGCCAACGGGCACGAGCTGCCGAACCCGGAGACCAAAGTCTACATCAGCTCGGCCGACTGGATGCCGCGCAACTTCGACCGGCGCATCGAATATATGCTTCCGATCGAGAACAAGACGGTGCACGCGCAGCTGCTTGACCAGGTGATGGTCGCGAACCTGATCGACAATGAGCAGAGCTGGCGCCTCAATGCTGACGGCACCTACACGCGGCTGCAGCCCAAGGCTGGGCAGGAGTTCAACCTGCACAGCTATTTCATGTCCAACCCAAGCTTGTCCGGACGCGGGCAGGCCCTAAAGAAGGGCCGGAAAGTACCCAAGCTGCGTTTCAACCGCGGCCGGTAAACAGGGATCTGGACAGGAAGGTCTGTGGCGACAGCCGACCCCGCTGCCATCATCGACATCGGGTCGAACTCGGTCCGCCTGGTCGTCTATGCCGGCCCGGCGCGGGTCCCCACTCCCATTTTCAACGAGAAGGTCCTCGCAGGCCTCGGTTCGGGCGAAGACCCGTCCGGGCCATTGCCCGCTGAACCGCGCGACAAGACGCTGGCGGCCCTCCGCCGGTTCCGGCTGCTGATCAATCATATGAAGGTGAAGCAGACGCGGGTCGTCGCGACTGCTGCCATTCGCGACGCCGAGGACGGCGAAGAGTTCGTCCGTGAAGTCGATCGCATCGGTTTCGACTGCGAGGTCCTGAGCGCGGAAGAGGAAGCGCATTTCGCGGGCGAAGGCGTGCTGTCGGGCATTCCCGAAGCGAACGGCATTGTTGGTGATCTTGGCGGCGGAAGTCTCGAGCTCGTCGACGTGGCGGACGGGCGAACCACCGGTGGAATTTCGATGCCGTTGGGCGTGCTGCGGCTCGATGCCACGCCGGATGGGGAAAGGGCTGCCCGGAAGACTCTCCGTTCTACGCTCAAGACCACCGACCTTCGGGAGCGGGCACGGGGCCGTCGCTTTTACATGGTCGGCGGATCGTGGCGCGCCCTGGCCCGGATCGACATGTTCGCGACCGATTTCCCGCTGCCGATCACCCACCAGTACCGCATGAAGCCAGCCCGGGCGCGCGAACTTCGCAAGATCGTGAAATCGATCGATCCACGTTTCGCGACGGCCGCCGCGCCGCAGCGGCTGGCGACATCGCCGGTCGCCGCGATGCTGCTCGAGCTTTTGGTCGAGGAGCTGGAGCCGTCGCAGCTGGTCGTGTCCACTTATGGGATCCGCGAAGGCCTGTTGTTCGACCGGTTGAAGCCGGCCGTTCGGCGACAAGACCCGTTGATTGAGGAGGCGCGCGACGCGGGCGGAGGGGAACATCGCTTCGGCCAGCACGGCGACTTGCTCGACGACTGGATCGCGCCGGTCTTCGACGACGAACCGGGGATGGAGCGCCTTCGCCACGCATCCTGCCTGCTGGCGGACGTGGCATGGCAAGCCAACCCTGGCTTCCGCGCGGACCGCGGCATCGAGATGGCGCTCCATGGAAACTGGGTCGCCGTGAACCCGGCCGGCCGCGTGATCATGGCGCAGGCGCTCACCGCCAACTTCGGCCGCGATCAGTTGCCGGATCCGCGGCTGGTCGAGCTCCCGAAAGAAGCGCAGCTCAAGCGGGCACATTGCTGGGGCTTGGCGATGCGTCTTGGCCAACGGCTATCGGGCGGCGTTGGATCGGTGCTGAAGCGAACTCGCCTAAGCTCCCAAAATGGCGCCATACAACTGCATGTCAGGCGCGGCGACGAGGCGCTGATCGGCGACTCCGTCGAGCGCAGGCTGGCGCGCCTTGCCGAAACTCTTGGGAAAGAGGCGGTGGTCGTCAGCGAATAGCTGGTGTGGCGTTCCAACGGCCGTGCGGCTAGGAGCCGGTCGCATGGGGGAACTGTCTTCCACTGAACGCAACATCGTCGAACGCGCTGCGGCCGAGCCCATGCTCGACCAAGTCCTCGCATGGTCGGCGGTCAACAGCGGATCGCGCAACCTTGGCGGGCTTGAGCGGATGGCCGATTTGCTGGCCGACGCTTTTTCGGCGCTTCCGGGCGTGCTCCGGCTGGAGAATCCAGCGCCTGTCGAGAGCGTTGATAACGCGGGGCGAACGCTCGACATCAAGCATGGTCGGCACCTGCATCTGAGCGTCCGGCCAACAGCGCCGGTGCAGCTGCTCTTCACCGGCCACATGGACACGGTCTTCGGTGAGGATCACGCCTTTCAGGAGACGCGCTGGCTCGAAGACGGCGTTCTCAACGGACCGGGCGTCGCCGACATGAAGGGCGGAATCGCGGTGCTGCTCGCCGCGCTGAAGGCGGTCGAAAGCAGCGGATCAGACCGCATCGGCTACGAGGTCGTCATCAACAGCGACGAGGAAGTCGGCTCGCCTGCATCGGCGCCGTTGCTCTCGCGGGCGGCCACCGGCAAGCGCGCGGCCCTGACATACGAGCCTGCCGCGCTGCCCGACGGCACGCTGGCGGGAGCGCGCCCCGGAAGCGGCAATTTCTCCATCGTTATCCATGGGCGCTCAGCCCACGCGGGGCGCAATCCCGAGGACGGGCGGAATGCAGTCATCGCGGCAGCGGACCTCGCGTTGCGGTTGGCCAAGGCGAAGGGGCCGGAGCTCAGCATCAATCCCTCGCGGATCGACGGCGGTGGCCCGACCAACGTCGTTCCTGACCTCGCAATCTTGCGCGTCAATCTGCGGCCGAGGACTCCGGAAGAGGAAGCGCGGGCGCGGCTTGTTATCGAGAACAATGTCGCTGCAATCGCTTCCGATCATGACGTGAAGGTGGAAGTTCACGGCGGCTTCGGCCGCCCGCCCAAGCCGCTTACGCCGGACGCGGAAGCCCTGTTCAATCTCGTCAAACAGGCCGGCGCGGACCTCGGCCAGCCGATCGGATGGCAGTCCACCGGCGGCGTCTGTGACGGCAACAATATCGCCGCCTGCGGCGTGCCCGTGGTCGACACGATGGGTGTGCGCGGTGGCAAGATCCACAGCATGGAGGAATTTCTGATCGTCGACAGCTTGAAGGAGCGCGCGGCATTGTCGGCGCTCACCATCCTGCGTCTGGCTTCGGAGGCCGCATGAGGTTCCGCGTAAGGCCAGCCACCGGCGAAGATTTCCGCGCGATCTATCAGATGGCCAAGCTGACTGGTGGCGGGTTCACCAACCTTCCGGCGGACCGCGGGACCTTGGTCGCGAAGCTCGCGCGCTCCGACAAATCTTTCTCGCGCACAGAGGACGATCAGGACGCCGACCTTTATGTGTTCGTGCTCGAAGATCCGAAGGCCCACAAGATCCGCGGGACCTGTCAGGTGTTCGGGCAGGTCGGTGTAGTTCAGCCCTTCTATAGCTATCATTTAAGCACGCTGACGCAGACGAGCCCCGAGCTGGGCAAGACCTTCCGCAACCAGATGCTCAGCCTGACAACCGACCTTGAAGGATCGTCGGAAGTGGGCGGCCTGTTCCTACATCCGGAGATGCGCGCGGGCGGCTGGGGCGCGCTGCTGGCGCGCAGCCGTTACCTCTTCATTCGGGAACATCGCGCGCGCTTTGGCGACCGCACGTTGGCCGAGCTTCGTGGCGTGATGGACGAGGCAGGCAACGCGCCTTTCTGGGATGCCCTCGCCGGCCGCTTCTTCGGGATGACCTTTCCTGAGGCGGACGAGTTCAATGCGGTGCACGGCACCAAATTCATCGCGGACCTGATGCCTAAGACTCCGATCTACGTCTCGCTGCTGGCCGAGACGGGGCGCGCCGTCATGGGCCAGCCGCATCCGACCGGACGCGCCGCGCTTCGCATGCTCGAACAGGAAGGCTTCGTGTTCGATCGCTACGTCGACATCTTCGATGGCGGACCGACCGTAACCGCTCGGACTGACGACATTCGGACTATCCGCGAAGCGCGCACCGAAAAGGTCTGCGCGATCGAAGATGGCGGACCGAACAAGATGATGGTGTCGGCTGGAACCTTGAAGGACTTCCGGGCTTGCTTCGCATCGGTGAAGAAGCTTGCGCGCCAAGGCGTTCAAATTGATCGCGAAGCGGCCGAACTACTCGAGGTCGAGGTAGGCGATTCGATTCAGCTGGTCGGGCGATGAGTCTTCGTGAGATCAACTTCGACGGCATCGTCGGGCCCAGCCACAATTATGCAGGCCTGAGCTTCGGCAATGTCGCGTCGATGAGCCACGCGGGAGCGGTGTCGCAGCCGCGAGCTGCGGCGCTGCAGGGTATCGACAAGATGCGCGCGAACCTCGCGCTTGGCCTCAGCCAGGGCATCTTCCTTCCAGCGCCGCGGCCGGACCGCGAATGGCTGGCGGAACTGGGCACGGACGTCGACCATGCCGAGCCGGCGCTATTCGCCGCGGCGACCTCAGCTTCTTCGATGTGGGCGGCGAATGCGGCGACGGTCTCCCCTGCCCCCGATACCGCCGACGGACGCTGTCACCTGACAGTCGCGAACCTGCGCACCATGCCCCATCGCAGCCACGAGTGGCCCTCGACCCTGGCACAGCTGGAGATCGCGTTCGCGAGCCATGCTTTCGCGGTTCACGGTCCGGTTCCGCCGGCCTTTGGCGACGAGGGTGCAGCGAACCACATGCGGCTGGCCGGCTCGCAGGGCGAACCAGGCGTCGAAGTTTTCGTCTATGGCGTCTCGGGCGGCGCCTTTCCGGCGCGCCAGCATGTCGAAGCATCCAAGGCGATTGCGCGGCTACACGGCCTCAACCCCGATCGCGTGATCTTCGCGGCACAGTCTGAAGAGGCGATTGCTGCGGGCGCCTTCCACAACGACGTAGTTGCAGTCGCCAACGAGCGCGTACTCTTCGCCCATGAGAAGGCGTTCGGCGACAAAACGGCGCTGATTGAGCGATGCGAGCAGCTGGTGCCCGGCTTCGAATATGTCGAGGTTCCGGACGCTGAGGTGCGGCTCGCGGATGCAGTGAAGTCATATCTCTTCAACGCTCAGCTCGTGACGCCGCCTGACGGACAGCCGACGCTGATCGTACCGACAGAAGCCCGCGAGACGCCTTCCGTGTGGCGCTGGATAGAACGGCACGTCTCCGGCAACGGGCCGATCCGCCGCGTTGAAGTTGTCGACGTGCGTCAATCGATGGCGAACGGCGGCGGTCCGGCCTGCCTTCGCCTGCGCGTCGTCGCAGACCCCGCAAGCGTCGATCCGCGCTTCATGGTCGACGACGGGAAGCTCGATCTGGTCGCCGACGTGATCCGTCGTCACTGGCCCGAACAGATCCATTCGGCCGAGCTCCAACAGCCCGCGCTCATCGCCGAAATCGAGCGAGCGCGGACCGCTTTGCTACAGACTCTCGATTTGGGACGATTGTCCGCTCGTTAACATTCTATTTACCATTCCCATTAAGGGGCATATGGCTCAAATCCGCCGTTGAGACGTTGCGTTCTTAACGTTTTGGGATCTGAGATGCTTCGAAAAGTCGGTCGCCTGTTCACGATCAAGACGCGCTGGGAAGCCTGGCTCGTCATCTACGCCATCGCGCTCGGCGCAGTGGAGCGCGGCCAACATTATCTGGCGGCTTATCCCGGTTTCGGCGGCTGGATGCTGGCGCTCGCCTGCACGGGCGTGGTGTTCGTTGCCGGTGGAAAGCTGCTCGACTCGGTGCGTCCGCAAGAACCGGCGATCAGCGTCGGGCCTTATGCTGCGCCCGTGCGGCGGCGGTCACCTACTGGTCGTAATCGACCCACGCTCCCGCGCTATCATCCTTCTTCAGAGTCACGCTCTTCGCACCGCATAGATTGACGCCTGCCCAGGTGACCGGCTTGCCGTCCGCGTCACCACGAATGTCGAATGCGCAGTCCTGGTTCTTAAAGGCAACCTGACCGCTGGCTCCCGGCGAACGCGCCGTGTTCAGCGGCTTCCAGTCGTTAGCGCCGGCACGGCTGATGGAGATATTGCCGACAGCGCCAGACGTGCCGTTCACCAGGTTGAAGTCAGACGCCCCCGGGCCCGCAAACGCGGGCGAGGCACAGATCACCAAAAGCGAAAGTGGGACCTTCTTCATACGTTCGGGCATATACGCCCGAACGTATTGAGCAGAAAGTAAAATCGCTGAGGCTTATGCTGCGTTGAGCTCAGCGTAATCAGGCCGACGACCACTCCAGAACACCGGCGTCGGTGCAGGACCCAGGTTTGCGGCTTCCTTCAGCGGCAAAGCCGTCGAGCAGAAGGCACACTCGGCCGACAGGCGGCCGATCAACCAATGGGTCCGGCCACAACCGGGACAGTGATTGACCTCGCCGTCGTGATAGACCGCGTGATACCCCCGCGCATTGGGATTGAACGGAGCGCGGCGGTTCTCAATCGAACTCAGCATAGTGCCTTCCTTCGAAACCATTTCAGACTGCAACGAGCGTTGAGTCGTTAGGTTTCGAGGATGATCCGTGATTAACCTGGCTGTGTCACTCTAGGGCAACTCTGCTGTTCCGGCATGATACAATGTTTGTTATGCATCCGAATCGGTCGGGGAAATAATCCACAGGGCTGTGGATATTCACCATGTCTTAAACAATTCCGCGTGATGGTCCCTTGTGGGTTGTCCAGGCGTGGAGGGGGGACCGGTGGAGTCGAACGAGCGTTATTATCGTCGCCGTGCGGTTGAGGAGCGGATGGCAGCACAACGGGCTGTGACGGAACAGGCCCGCGCGTGGCACGCCAAGCTTGCCGAAGATTTCGCTGCACGCGCTGGCACTATTACGACCGCAGTCGTAGCCTGATCGTTTCGGGGATCGAGCGCGCCTATTTGGCAGCGCCCTCCTCGATCGCATCCAACACTGCTTCGGGCGCGACCCGCCGCTTCATCTCTTCAAGTTCGTGATGTTCGGCAGCCGGGATGTTCATTCGTTCGGCGATTTCCGAGACCAGCTCCACCAGTTTAGTGATCTCCGCTTCCGCAAGCAGGCTGATCTGCACGTCTAGCTCCGCGCGCTGATCGGCCGCCGCAGCCATCCGGTTCTGCGTGATCAGGATGAAAGTTGAGAGGAAGATCGCCTCGACCGACGCTATCATGGCCAGAACCACGAACGTCGGATCCCATGGCTTGATGCCCGGCACGACGCCGAGATTGGCGAAAATCCAGCAGCCGTAGATCAAGGCATGGGCGTAGACGAAGCGCATACTCCCGCTGAATCGCGTGATCGCGGCTGCCAGCCGCTCCTGCAGACCGGCCGACGCTACCTCTTCTTCGCGGCGGCGGCGAAGCACTTCGATATTGCGCCGGAGCGACGAGTTCAGGGAATCTGGAGGCGGCGCAATTGTCGGGTTGTCACGCATACGCTCAGCAAACGAGCCGCTTCGAAGCGCCGTTCCTACAGCCGTTTGCGATGGAGAAAATGGCGCGCCCGAAAGGATTCGAACCTCTGACCCCCAGATTCGTAGTCTGGTGCTCTATCCAGCTGAGCTACGGGCGCGCTGCAATCGAAGCGGTGCTCCGACGCGGAGGCCGCGACATAGTGGGACGAACCGGCAGACGCAACCCTTCGCGATTGCGGGTTCCTCCCCTCGCTTTTAAGGCTGGGCGCATGCGTGCGATCATCGGGTCCTGTCTGACAATCCTAGTATTGAGCGCCTGCTCGACACCGGGGGGCCCCTATCCTTCCCTTCAGCCGCGCGCGGGGGAGGCCGTCGATCCTCGCGTTCCGATCAATCGGCCACTGAACGATCGGCCGGTCACGCCGGCACTTGCGAGCCGACTGTCCGAACTGGTCGCTCAGGCGCACAGCGGCGATGCTTCGTTCCAGCCGGCGCTCGATCAGGCTCAGCGCCTCGCAAATGCTGCGGGGAGTTCGCAAAGCGAAAGCTGGGTTGCAGCGCAGGTGGCGCTCACTGCAGCGATTGCCGCGCGGGGGCCTACGAGCAGCGCGCTTGCCGACATCGATGCGCTTGGCGGAACCAAGTTGCAGGCGCAGGCCGGACTGGCGCCGAACGATCTCGCGGCGATCAGGCGCGCTGGCGAAGAAGTTGGAGCGATCGATCAGCGTCAGGCCGACGCGATCAAGCTTATCCAGCAGCGCCTGGGGCTCTAGCGAGCGCGGCTGCGCGTGCCGCCGGCCATTCATCGGCATCAATGCGGTAGACCATGTTCGGATGGAGCTCCGGCCCGTAGCGCGAGTCTTCGAAGTCGAGGTCCTGGCGGCGCTTCATGCCCAGCCGATGCATCAGGCCCCAACTCGCTTCGTTCTGCATGACCGTCAGGGCAATGACGTGCGGCGCTTCGAAGCGGCCGAACGCCAAATCCAGGCTGGCGATCGCCGCTTCCTTGGCGATGCCCTTGCCCCAGGCTTCCGGGCGCAGGCGCCAGCCGATTTCGTGCTGGCCTGTCAGGTCCGTGCCGGGGCTGTTGACGCGCTTGATGCCGCAGAAGCCGAGGATGTCGCCGTTGGCGCGGTCCTCGACGATCCAGAAGGCGTGGCCATATTCGGCCTGGCAGCCGCGGACCCGATTATATGCGGCACGCCACTGCTCGGGCAGTTGCATGCCGCCGAGATGTTCCATGACCTCGGGCCGGTTCATGACCTCGTAGAAGCGGACCTCATCCTCATCGTCCCACTCACGCAGGCGCAAGCGGTCGGTCTCGGCAACGACCTTAGCCACCGAGCGCCTCCACGCCGCGGACGACTGCATCTATTGCATCGTCGACATGTTCGATGTGCGTCCGGAAGCAGAGGATCGCACAACGGAGACGATAGCCGCCGTCGATTTTGGTGCCGCTCATCATCACTCGGCCTTCTTGCTGGATGTGGACCATCAGTCGTTCGTTGAAGTCGTCGACGTCACCTTTCCTCGACAAATAGCGGAAGGCGACGACGGAGAGATCCGGGGCTGGGCCAGGATCGAAGCCGTCGATCTCGGACAGGCGCGCATGGAAGTAGCGGGCGAGCGCGAGCTTCTCGGACTGAGCGGCGCGAAACGCGGCGACTCCGGCCATCTGCAGCGGCAACCAGAGGCGCAGTGCGCGGAAGTGGCGCGTAAGCTCGGGCGAGAGGTCGGCGGGCGACGGCCCGACTTCGGACTCGCCGAGGGGACGGATGTATTCGCCGCTGGCGCTGAAAGCTTCCTGCAGCAGCCGGCCGTCGCGAACGAGCGCGGCGCCGGTGCCATAGGGCAGGAACAGAGTCTTGTGGGGATCGAGCGCGACGCTGTCGGCAAGCTCGATACCGCGAAGGAGCGACTTGCCTTCATCGCAAAGAGCGAAAAGGCCGCCATATGCACCATCGACGTGGAGCCAAGCTCCGTACTTGCGGCACAGCGCGGCGATCTCGGACAGCGGGTCGATCGCGCCGGTGTCGACCGTGCCAGCAGAAGCGATAACGATCCAAGGCTTCACGCCGTTAAGGCGATCTGCCTCTAGCGCCTGTTCAAGCGCTTCGACCGACATGCGGTAGCTGTCGTCGGTAGCGATGACCCGCTTGGGCGAACGGCCGCGGCCGGCAATGTGGAGCGCCTTGTCGACGCAATAATGAGCGAAACGCGTGACGTAGACCGCGCCGCCGCCGTCGGGGTCTCGCGCCTCACGAGCGGCGACGATGCAGGTGAGGTTTGCAATGCTTCCGCCCGAGGTCAGCGTGCCGGCAGAATCGTGCGGGAAGCCGATGACGCTCGCGAGCCACGCGACGCAGGCATTTTCGATTCGGACTGCGCCGGGGCTGGCCGAGGCAAACCCGGAATATTTGTTCGATGTCGCCGCTAGCAGGTCACCGAAAGCGGAGAATGGGACGCCCCCGCCCGGGATATAGGCCATGAAGCGAGGGCTGGTGGTCGCGAAGCCCGGTGCGTCGATGCACGCGCCTACGTAATCCAGCACCTGCTGTGGATCGCGAGCTTCCTCGGCGAACTCGGGATCGAGGCGCTGACTGAACACTTCCGACCAGGGGCGATTGCTCGGCGCCGCCTCGACCTGGTCCCAATAAGCGAGCGCGTGATCGAGAGCTTGAGTGCCCAGTTCACGGCGGCGTTCGCCGTCCGGTTCCAGGGGCGCAGCCTCATCGCGAAGGCGCCCGATCTCCGCGCGAAGCTGTTCGATCACGCGATCAGGCGCGCGGCATCCACCGCGTGATAGGTCAGGACGCCGGACGCTCCGGCGCGCTTGAACGCCACCAGGGTCTCGAGGATCAGCGCGTTGCGGTCGCCTGCCCCCGCGGCCGCTGCCGCCTCGATCATCGCATACTCCCCACTCACCTGATAGGCGAAGGTCGGGACGCCGAACGCATCCTTCACGCGGGCGATCACGTCGAGGTACGGCAGGCCTGGTTTCACCATCACGAAGTCAGCGCCTTCGGACAGGTCCAGCTCGACCTCGCGCAGCGCTTCCTCGATATTCGCGGGGTCCATTTGGTAGCCGCGCTTGTCGCCCTTCAGGCGGCCGAGCGAGCCGACCGCCTCGCGGAACGGGCCGTAGAAGGCAGACGCATATTTGGCGGCGTAGGCCATGATCGCGACATTCTGGTGCCCGGCGTCTTCGAGCGCAGCGCGGATCGCGGCGACGCGGCCGTCCATCATATCTGACGGCGCCACGATGTCCGCGCCAGCCTCGGCCTGCACCAGCGCCTGATCTACCAGGATGCTGACGGTATCGTCATTGATGACGTTGCCGAGCTCGTCGATCATGCCGTCGTGGCCGTGGCTTGTGTAGGGATCCAGAGCCACGTCGGTGAGGAGGCCAATCTCCGGCGCCGCATCCTTGATCGCCTTGATCGCTTGGCAGATCAGATTGTCGCGGTTTAGCGCCTCGCGAGCATCGTCGGTGCGAAGCTCCTCCGGCGTATTGGGGAAGAGTGCGACGCACGGGATGCCGAGCTCGGCAGCCTCGCGGGCCTTCGCCCCGAGGCGGTCGACGCTCCAGCGGCTGACGCCGGGAAGTGCACCGATCGGCTCTTCGCAATCGCGGCCGTCGCAGACGAACAGCGGCCAGATGAAGTCGGAAGCGTGAAGCCGGTGCTCGGCGAGCATCGAACGCATCCAAGCGCTCGATCGGCCGCGGCGCATGCGCAGTGCAGGAAATGATGCGGACATGGCCGCGCCTCTAGCGCCATTCGCCCGATATCGGGAACCCAAATTGCCGTAGCGCCGCTTTGGCTCACATGGGGAACGAGCGCGTCCTGCCAAAGCAGGCAATACTGATCGTCAACACCGCTAGCCGGAACGGAGCGGCGTCGTTCGAGCCCGCACGAGAGAAGCTGGTCTCAGCCGGTGTCGAATTGATCGATGCCCGCCCGGTCGATGAACCCGAAAAGCTGCCAGGCGAAGTGCAGGCCGCGATCCACCGGGCGCCGATGGTGATTGTTGGTGGCGGCGACGGAACCCTGTCGGAAACGGTCGACCATTTTCTGGGCAGCGACACGGTCTTCGCGTTGCTCCCGCTGGGGACGGCGAACAGCTTTGCGCGGACGCTCGGCATGCCCTTGGACCTGGATGGAGCGGTGGACACGATCGCGAACGGCGAGGCACGGCGCATCGATCTGGCAGCCATTGATGGCGACTATTTCCTCAACAACGCAGCGCTCGGCCTCGCGCCCGTCGTCGCGGAAACCGTGCCGCACGGACTGAAGAAGAGCCTTGGCCGGCTGGGCTACCTGCTCTGGGCCGGCTGGTCAGCGGCGAGCTTCAAGGCTTTCCGCCTGTCGATCGATGACGGAACGCGAACCCACTCGCTCTGGGCGACCGAGGCGAGGATTGCGAACGGGCGCTTCCATGGCGGGGTCGAGCTGATCGAAAGTGCCGAGCTCGAAAGCGGCGAGATCGTTGTGCAGGCGGTCCAGGGCCGTAGCGTCGCCAAGCTCGGTTGGAGCTATCTGGCGAGTGCCCTGAAGCACCCTGCCCGTCAGCGAGCCGTCCGCGAGTTAAGGGGCCAACGGATGCGGATCGACACCAGGCCGCGGATGCGAGTGTCGATCGACGGGGAGCTAGGGCCCGAGACACCGTTTGAAGCGTCGGTCGTGCCGCAAGCGATTTACGTCGCAGCCCCTAGCCGGCGGGATTGAGCGCACCGCCAGGCTCACGCGTGGCCTCGGCCTGCTCGATGCAGTCGTCATCGCAGGGCAGCTCTTCAAGACCCATGCGCGCCTTCTTCCAGCTGCCGTTGAGATAATAAGCCGAAGCTAGGGCGAGATTGGCGAGCGCGCTGATCGGGAAGCTGGTCCAGAGCGCGTCGGTGCCGAGCCAGCCGCTGGTCGCAAAAATCCAGCCGAAGCGGACGGGGACGAGGCCGATGGCGAGGATGACCAGCGGCGCCCACACCGCACCGTTGGCGCGAACGGTTCCGAACAATACCATCGTGATGCCGAACAGAACGAAGTTCCATGTCGCGAGGATATGGATGTGGCGCGCGATCGGCAGCGCTGGGCTCTCGGTGCCCATGAACAGGCCGAGCACCGGGCGGTCGGCGATGGTGAGGAGCACGACGAGCGCAGCCGTGATCAGCACCGTGTACCCAATGCCCGACCGTGTGATGGCGCTGACGCGATCCCATTTCCCGGCGCCGATGTTCTGCGCGACCATCGCGCTGACGGCAGCGCCCAGTGCCATCGCGGGCATCTGAACGTAGGTCCAAAGCTGCATCGCGACGCCAAACGCTGCGGTCGTGTCGACGCCGTGGCGGTTGACCAGCCCGACCAGCGCAAGCGCGGACATCGAGATGACGATCATCTGGATGCCCATCGGGAAGCCCTTCACGACGATGGTACGAAGGATCGGCCATCGCGGGATGAGGCACAGCAGCTCGCGGCCGCGCAGGCGGAGCGGCAGATCGCGGAAGTACATGCAGGCGAGCAAGCCGATCAGCGCCGTATAGTTGGCGATGAGCGTTGCCACCGCAGAACCGCTTATGCCGAGCTTCGGTGCGGGGCCCAATCCAAGGATGAAAACGGGGTTGAGGCCGCTGTCGAGCAGTACCGCAACGATCATGAACCAAAGGGGAGTCAGTGCGTCTCCGGACCCCCGCAGCGCCATCATCAGCAAGGTCAGGAGCAGGAGCGCCGGCATGGCCAGGAAGATCACGCGCAAATACTCGAGCGCTAGGGGTGCGGCGTCGGCCGGCGTCGCAAGCAGCTTCAGTATTCCGGGCGCGAGGAAATAGCCGACCACGGCGATTACGATCGTGATGAGTGCGAACGAGCCGCCCGCGGTGCCAAAGATCTGGCGCGCCTCGCCGATCTCGCGCTTGCCCCAGGCCTGACCAATGAGGATGGTCGAGGCCATTCCGAAGCCGAACACGAACGCGGTCAGCAGGAACATGACCATGTTCGCATTGGACGTCGCAGCGAGCGCGTCCTCGCCGAGGAAGCGGCCGACCCAGATGGCGTTGACGGTGCCGTTGAGCGACTGGAGGATGGATGAAGCGAGTGTCGGAAGCGCGAACCTCAGCAACGTCGGGCCGATACTGCCCTGCGTCAGATCGCCGCGTCTTGCCGTCCCTGCGTCCGCCACTCGTTACTCCGCTTAGCCGAGCCTCTCCAACGCGGCGCGTAGCCGTTCGGCCTCAGCGGCCTTCGCATCATGGTCGGACCGTGCCTTTTCCACGGCCTCGGGCTTGGCGCGCTCGGTGAAGTTCGAGTTGGCGAGGCGAGCGGAGAGGCTGTCGCGTTCTTTCTCGGCGGACGCTGCGGCCTTGGACAGGCGGTCGCGCTCGGACTCAATGTCGATCACGCCTTCGAGCGGCAGAGCGAATGTCGCTTCGTCGACGACGACCTGTGCCGCGCCCTTGCCTGGGAATGTCGAGAGCTGGATGGATTCAATCCGCGCAAGACGGGAGATCATCCCATAGTTGCGGTCGAGACGCCCCTCGGTCGTGCCGGAGGCGTCGGCGGCGAACAGTTGCAGCTTGGCCGAAGGAGGCACGTTCAGTTCGGTGCGGGCAGAACGAACCTCGCTGACGAGGCGGACGAGCCAGTCGAGCTCCGCCTTCGCATGCGGATCGACCTGCGCCTGCGGATCGGGCCACTTCGCGACGATCAGCTCGTAAGGCCGCTCACCCATTGCGTTCCACAGCTCTTCGGTGATGAAGGGCATGAGCGGGTGGAGCATGACGAGGATCTGGTCGAACGCCCAGGCGGCAACGCGCTTGGTCTCTTCGCCGAACGCGCCTTTGATCAGCTCGACGTACCAGTCGCAGAAGGTGCCCCAGACGAAGTGATAGATGGCGTCGGCCATCTCGTCGTAGCGCAGCTCATCGAACGCGCGGTCCAGCTTGGCGAGGGTCTCGATCACCTCGCCGATGATCCAGCGATTGACCGGAAGCTCTGCGGCGGCCGCGGCAATGCTCTCGCTCGCGCCGACGCCGTTCATCTGCAGGAAGCGCGCGGCGTTCCACAGCTTGGTCGCGAAGTTGCGGTACCCCTCGACGCGCTTCTCATCGAGCTTGATGTCTCGGCCCTGGCTTTCCATCGCCGCCAGCGTGAAGCGCAAAGCGTCGGCGCCGTACTTCTCGATCAGGCCGAGCGGATCGACGGTGTTGCCCTTCGACTTGGACATCTTCGCGCCCTGCCCATCGCGGACGAGGCCGTGGAGGTAGAGAGTCTTCCACGGCGCCTCGCCCATGAACTCGATGCCCTGCATCGCCATGCGCGCATCCCAGAAGAACAGGATGTCGAAGCCGGAGATGAGCACGTCGTTGGGGTAGTGCCGGCGGAGGTCTTCGGTCTCTTCCGGCCAGCCGAGCGTGGCGAACGGCCAGAGCGCTGACGAAAACCAGGTGTCGAGGACGTCGTCGTCCTGGCGCAGCGGCTGGTCACCGGCTTCCTTTCGAGCCTCTTCCTCCGTCTCGGCAACGAACACGTGGCCGTCCTCGGCATACCAGGCGGGGATGCGGTGGCCCCACCAGAGCTGGCGCGAGACGCACCAGGGCTGGATGTTCTCGAGCCAGTTGAACCAGGTCTTCGCCCAGGTTTCCGGCACGATCTTGATGTCGCCCTTCTTCACCGCCTGCAGCGCAGGCAGCGCGAGCTTGGCAGCATCGACGTACCATTGGTCGGTCAGCCACGGCTCGATGACGACGCCGGAGCGGTCGCCGAACGGCGTCGGGATGACGCGATCCTCGACGCGAACCAAAGCGCCTTCATCTTCGAGCTTGGCGACGACGGCCTTGCGCGCTTCCTCGCGAGTCAGGCCGAGCAGGTACTGCGGGATCAGGCCGTCCTGCGTCTGTACGACGTAGGCCTGCGCGTCGAACATGTTGAGCATGTCGGCGGGCCTGAAGCCCGCGCGCTTGCCGACCTCATAGTCGTTGAAGTCGTGGCCCGGCGTGATCTTCACCGCGCCTGACCCAAGCTCCGGATCGGCATGCTCGTCTCCGATGATCGGGATCAGACGGCCGGTGATCGGATGCTTGATCTGCTTGCCGATTAGCGCCTTGTACCGCTCGTCCTCGGGATGGACGGCAACGGCCATGTCCGCGAGCATCGTTTCGGGCCGCGTCGTCGCGACTTGGATCGCCCCAGTGTTGTCGGCGAGCGGGTAGCTCAGGTGCCAGAACTTGCCCTGCACGTCGCGTGTCTCGACTTCGAGGTCGCTGATCGCCGTCTGGAACTTCGGGTCCCAATTGACGAGGCGCTTGTCGCGATAGGCGAGGCCGCGCTTGTAGAGCTCGACGAAGACGTGGGTGACGGCCTTCGAGAAACCCTCGTCCATGGTGAAGCGCTCGTGCGCCCAGTCGCAGCTGGCACCGAGGCGACGAAGCTGGCGAGTGATCGCGCCGCCCGACTCCGCCTTCCACTCCCAGACATGCTCGAGGAACGCCTCACGGCCGATCTCGGCGCGCTTGATCCCCTGCCCTTCGAGGTTCCGCTCGACGACCATCTGCGTGGCGATGCCCGCATGGTCGGTGCCCACGACCCACAACGCATCCTTGCCGCGCATCCGCTCACGGCGGGTCAGGACGTCCTGAAGCGTATTGTCGAGCGCATGGCCGATGTGCAGCGATCCCGTGACATTGGGCGGCGGCATGACGATCGTCCATGGCGTCTCATTGGGACGGTGAGGCCGGAACAGCCCGTTCGTTTCCCAGTGCGTATACCAGCGCTCCTCAATGGCGCCGGGTTCGAAGGTCTTGGGGAGGTCAGTCATGGAGTGCGCCGCCTAGCGGGCGCGGCGCACCGGTTCAACCGCACCTACTTCGCAGGTTGACCCGTCCACTTGCCCAGCCAGCCGAAGACCTCGTCGTACCACTGCACCGAGTTCTTCGGCTTCAGCACCCAATGGTTCTCGTCCGGAAAGACCAACAGGCGTGACGGGATGTTGCGGCGCTGGAGGGCGGTGAAGGCGGCAATCCCCTGCGTGTAGGGGATACGGAAATCCTTCTCGCTGGTGATGACCAATTGCGGCGTCCGCCAGTTGGTCACGTGATTGACGGGGTTCCATTTCTCGAACTCGGCGGGGGCCTCGTAATAAGGATGGCCGCCGTGTTCCCATTCGTCGAACCACAGCTCTTCCGTTTCATAGGCCATGGCGCGGGCGTCGAAGACACCGTCGTGCTGGACGATGCACTTGAACCGGTCGGGCCAATTCCCTTCGATCCAGTTCATCATATAGCCACCGTACGAGGCGCCGAGCGCGCAGGCGTTGTCGGCCTGGAGCTGCGGGTCGTTGGCTGTCGCGTAGGCGAGACCGGCCTTCAGGTCCTCGAGCGGCTTGCCGCCCCAATCGCGATTGATGCTGTCGGTGAAAGCCTGGCCGTAGCCGGGCGAGCCATGGAAATCGACGGTGACGACGCCGTAGCCGCCGGACGCGAGCACTCGCGAATTCCAGCGGAAGGACCAGGCGTTGCCGAAGCTTGACTGCGGTCCGCCGTGGACGACGAAGGCGATCGGCAACGTGCTGTTGCGAACCGGCTTGATCTTCATGCCCCAGACCTTGTCGCCGTTCGCTCCGGCGAAGCTGTACTTGTCGAGCGTGACCGGATCGAACTCGGCGAGCATGTCGCGGTTCACGTCGGTGAGCTTGGCAACGCGGCCTCGGCGGTCGATGCGGTAGAGATCGTCGGGGGCCATGATGCTGTTCATGGTCGCGATCGCGCCGCCGTTTGCGAGGGCGTGCACGTTTCCGAAATGGCCGTCCTTGGTAAGACGAGTGACCTTGCCGCTGCGCACATCGACTCGGAACACAGGATGCTCCAGCGTGTCGTCGGCGGTGACGAGCAGGCTGCGGCCGTCCTTCGACCATTCGACGCCGTCGACCGAGCGATCCCATGCCTGAGTGAGCGGCCGTACCGTTCCCGTCGCGAGATCGCGCAGCATCAATACTTGGCGGTCGGCTTCGTAGCCTGGCCGAGCCATGGCGACGTAGACAAGCGTGCGGCCGTCCGGTGATGCTGCGGGCAGCGTGTCGGTAGCGTCGTTGGCGTCGGTCAGGTTCACCGGTGCAGCCGAGCCGTCGCTGGGTGCAGAGAAGATATCGAGGTTGGTCGAGAGAGATTCGATCCGCCCTGCTTCGCGAAGAGCAAAGAAAACGGTTCGGCCGTCGGGTGAGAAGGAAATCTCTTCGCCGCCGCCGAACGGCTTGGACGGTGTGTCGCCGACCAGCGCACCGGTCAGCGGCGCTCCTCCACCGGCCAGTTTCCCGCCCTGAACAGCGAAGCCGAACAGGCGCGATCGCACGCCCGGATCAGCCCACGTGTCCCAATGACGAATGAACAACCGATCGAAAACGCGGCCACTGCCGGTCGCGGGCTTCGGCGGAAGACCGTCGCAATTAAGGTCTGCGCAGCGCAGGTCCCGGTCTGCCCAGACGACGACGCGGTCGCCGGAAGGCGCCAGCTTGAAGCCGCCGATGTCGCCCTTGAAGTCGCTTACCCGGATCGGTGCACCACCGACGCTCATGCGGAACAGCTGATCCTGGTCGCCGACCGGCATCAGGAACCACAGGCTTCCGTCCGGGCCGAACGTGGCATCGTGCCCCTGCTCCGCGCCGGCAATCGGCTGCGGGGTCGCGCCGGCCTTGCTCAGGTCGAAAAGGTAAAGTGTGTTCGCGCGCTTGTTCTTGTCCCAATTGGTTTCGGAGACCGTGAACACCGCATAATGTCCATCGGGGGACACCTCCGGCGCGCCGAGGCGATGCAGCGACTGCATGTCCTTCGCCGTCATCGGGCGGGCTGAAACAGATGTGGCGGTTAGCGCCGCGGTAGCGGCAGCGAGCAAGAGCGCGGTTCGGATCATGACGCAGGCGTAGCAAAGCCGCGCCGGTGCGCAAGTTCTAGAGCGGGCGCCCAGTGATGCGGGTGATTTCGCGCTTCACATGCTCTTCGACCATCTGCGGCAGATGCTCGTCGAGCCATTGCTTCAGCATCGGCCGAAGCATTTCGCGGACCATCTCCTCAAGCGGATTGACCTGCGGAGCAGCAGGAACCGTGGCAGCGACCGTCTGCAGTTGCTCAAGTGCCTGGCGGCTCTGACTGGTGACGGTCTCGTCGAGCAGCGGCGGGCCGAGATCGGCGGGCGGCGCGAGGGGCTCGTCGAGCTCGAGAATGTCGACTTCGGAACTCTCTTCCTCTTCGGGAAGCACTTCCTCCTCGACCGTCTCGGCGGGACGGCCGGACGTGCGAATTTCCTTCTCCTCGGCGATCACTTTCTTGATCGACGCGAGGATGTCTTCCATCGAGGGTTCGCGACCGGGCGACTGCATTCGAAAAGCTATCGCTTATTGAGCGGGCTGAGTCACCCCTGTGGTGATGACCGGCGCCGTACCGGGGGCGACCTGCTGGGTGACGATCGGATTGGCCGGAAGCTCTTGAGGCGACACGGTACGAGTCGCTGCGGTGCGATGGCGCGGATCGCTAGCCCAGTCGAACCAGTTGCCGGCGACCCGGCGATAGTTGCCGAGCGGATCATAAAGCGGACCGCCGTCGAGACCGAGGGTCTCCGCCTGGGCTTGGCCCATTGCGTTGAGCAACTGGAAACCCGCGACATAAGCGTCGCGCTTCGCGGTCACCAAGGCGACCTGCGAATTCAGCAATTCCTGCTCGGCGTTGAGGACGTCAAGGACCGTGCGGGTACCGACGCTCTGTTCGGCCCGGGCGCCTTCCAGCGCCAGCTCGTTCGCTTGCACCGCAACGGTATTGGACTGGATGGCCTTTTGCGCCGCGTCGTACGTCGCGAACGCAGAGCGGGTGGACTGGACCACGGCCCGTTCGGTTCCGACGACCTGCTCCTGAACCTGTCCCTGTTGCGCCTGCGCCTGCCGGATGCGCGCTGCGGGAAGGCCGCCCTGGAAGATCGGAATGTTGGAGCTCAGGCCGATAGTCGTCTGAGTGCCGGTATTCGGCGTCGGCCCGTGGGTGGTGCCAAGCTCATTCGCATAAGTGGCCGACGAAACAGCTGACAAAGTCGGAAGGCGGCCGGCCCTGGCGACATTCACGTCATAGCCCGCGGCAATAGCCTGCCGGCTGATCGCGACAAGGTCAGGATTGCCGGAGAGCGCGATCCGAACCGCTTCGTCCGAGGTCGTCGGAAGCGGTGGAAGCGGTGGCGGCGGTGCCAGTTGACCGGGCGGATGACCGATGACCTGGCGGTAAGTCGCCTCGCTCGAGGTGAGCTGTCCCTGCGCTCGCGACAGGTCCGACCTACCCAATTGCAGGCGCGCCTCGGATTGAGCCACGTCGGTGCGCGTAAGGTCGCCGATCTGAAATCGGTCGCGCGTCGCCTCGAGGTTGGTGGTCAGAACCCTAACGTTGTTCTGGTTGAGTTCCACGACCGAGCGGTCGCGGATCACGTCCATGTAAGCGGCTACGGCCTGGGTAAAGACGTCGCCTTCGACAGCACTAAGCGTCGCTCGTCCGGCGAGTACCCGCGTCTCGGCAGCCCGGACCGAATTTTTGACCGCGCCTCCGGAGTAGATCGGCACGCTAAGCTGGGCGGTGGCCGAAAGGTTCTGGCTTAGGACGCCGATTTCGTAAATGCCGGAGCGGCTAAGGTCGCGGTTCAGGCCGACATTGACGCCGACTTGCGGGCGGCCCGCTGCCCTGGCGATCGCGACCTGGGCATCGGTACCCTTCAGATTTTCCCGCTGACCCGTAAGCGTTGGGTTGGTCTGGTACGCCGAGACCAGGGCCTCGCGGAGCGTATCGGCCGAGGCGGTACCCGCCATGAGTGCAGCAACCAGCGTTGCGGAAATGAGCTTACGAACCACTGGGGACCCCTAAAAGGTGAATTCTTTCGGACGGCTGAAGCCGGGGAGCACGGGCACACCCGCGTCGCCGACGGATAGATAACCGAATGCCCCACCCGCCTTGCGGCCGACGATCAGGCGCGTGATCCCGCGGTCGATCAGAGCCGCGCCGAGACGTCCGCCATCGGCGAGCTGCGCGATGATCGTATCAGGAATATATTCGACGGCACCGTCGATCAGGATCTGATCAAAGCTGCCGCCGTTGGGATCGCCACCCTCTAGCGAACCTTTCACGATGCGAATGCCGAGCTCATCTGCGCGCGCCGCAAGCTCGGAATCGCTTTCGACTGCCGTCACATCGAGGCCCATCGCCGCGAGTACGGCTGCGGAATAGCCCGTACCAGCGCCCACGACGAGCGCGCGCTGCCCGGGTTCGGGCATCATTTGGGTCAGCAACGATCCAAGCGCAGCCGGAGCCGACAGGTAGCGGCCGCCGCCGAGCGGAAGCGCGCGGTCGACGTAAGCCAACGGCCGCACATGCTCGGGCACGAACTTCTCGCGCGGGATGGAGCCCATCGCTTCGATGACGGCAGGATCGGCAACGCCCTCTGGGCGCAACTGGCTCTCGACCATGGCCAGGCGCGCGGTCTCATAATCGGGGATCGGGGTCTGGATGGTCATGTGCGTGTTATATTATGCTAATACACCTAAATTTCAAGGCTTGGCTGGACGAAGCGCAGGCGAAGCCAAGCGGCGCTCATATCGGCACGTTCGCCCCTCGCCAACCGCCCTTCATCGAAAGATGCACGGTTGTTGCTGCACTGCACCTTGGGGTTGACCCGGGCGGGACGCTCGCGGCAAAGGCGTCGCTCTCCCCCGAGGCCCGATGGCGGAGTGGTTACGCAGAGGACTGCAAATCCTTGCACGCCGGTTCGATTCCGGCTCGGGCCTCCACTTTCCCTGCGAGCGCAGGTTGAATTCGCCGACATCGCCTGACCTCACTCGTACCTGAGGGCGTGGATGGGGTTCGCCCGGGCGACCTTCACGGCGTGGCCAATCACCGTCGCGATGGCGATGCCAAGCGCGATGGCCGCAGCCATCAGGAAGGGTGTGACGCCAAGCGTGATGCGCTCGTCGAATTTGTTCAGCCAGTCTCGCATCAGCCACCAGGCAACAGGCCACGCGATGATGTTTGCGAAGATCACCGGCCGGCTGAACTGCCACACTAGCAGCTGCACGATGTCGCGGGTGCTCGCGCCGAGCACCTTGCGGATGCCGATTTCCTTCGTCCGCCGTTCGGCCGTGAATGCCGCGAGTCCGAACAGGCCGAGGCAACCGATAATGACGGTCAGCAGCGAGAAGCCGGCGAACAGCTCTCCGCGGGCGGTTTCGACTTCATATTGCTCTCTGACCAAGTCATCGGCGAAGTCGGCCTGGAAAGGCACGAGCGGTATCAGCTGGTGCCAAATGCTCTCGATCTCGCCGCGAACGGTGGCAGGTGAAACCCCCGCGTAACGCACAGCAACCTGCGAGAAAAAGGTCTTCTGCATGACATAGACCGTCGGTTGGATGGGTTCGCGGACCGACCGGAACCGAGTGTCCGCTACCACGCCGACGATGGTGCACGGGACGAGCCCGGCATCCCCAGCGGCCAGAGGGCCCCTTATCTCCTTCCCAATCGCTTCCTGCGGGGTCCAGCCGAGGCGCTTGGCCGCGGCTTCGGTGATCACGACGTTGATGCCGCGCGCGGCGAGCGCGCGTTCTGCTGCCGGGTCCACCGGGAACGGCGTCGTCGCATCGTCCTTGCCCTGCGATTCTGAGAAGAAGCGGCCAGCGAGGAGGCGCATGCCCATCGCCTCGAAAAAGCCGGACTCGATCCCGTAAACTCCGAGCGAGACGGAGCTCGGATTTCCGGGCACGAAGAAGTCGTTCATCGAATTACCGCTTGGCGACACGCCGATCTGGGTACCGGCCGCCCCCTGCACACCCGGGATTCGGCGCACGCGCTCGACGAAGGATCGCGCCTGATCGTTCGAGACGCCGCGGAATGACAGGTTGGAAACCTGCAATAGGCCTTCGCGCTGGTAGCCCGCGTCAAGCGTTTGGGCGAAGACGGTTTGGGCGTAGATGACGGCGGTGCACGCGATCAGTCCGATCGAGATCGCGAACTGGGTCACGACGAGCAGGTTTCGCAGGCGTCCGGAGCCTTCCGCGTCGGCGGCCGACTTGTTCGCCTTGAGGATCTTCGCAGGCTGGAAGCGCGACAGATAGAAAGCGGGATAAAGACCGCCGGCAATCCCAACCAGAAGCACGAGCAGGACGATAGGAAGCCAAAGCCCGTCCGAACCGAAATAGTTCAAATGGATGTCGGCCTTGAGGAACGCGTTGAAGGCGGGAAGCACGAGCTCGACCAGAGCAAGCGCAACGATCATCGCGATCACGGCGAGCAGAACCGACTCTCCCAGGAACTGCGCGATCAGCTGCTTGCGGCTGGCACCGAGAACCTTGCGCAGCGCGACTTCCCGCGCCCTCTGCGAGGCACGCGCAGTCGCAAGGTTGGTGAAGTTGATCGCGGCCATACCGAGCACCAGCATCGCGATCACCGCGAAGGTGGCGACCGTTCCACGATCATTCCCCTGCGTCATGCCGAATTCCTGGGCCTTGCCGAGATGAACGTCGGCGACATTCACCAAACGAAGGTCCATGTCGTCGCCGACATTATGCCGCTCGCCGTTGACAACCTCGTCGGGGATGTTGCGCTTTTCCCACGCAGGAAGCTGCGCATTGATCGCTGCTGCATCGGTGCCTTTGCGGAGCCTGACGAAATTCCATCCCTGCTGACTGCCCCAGCGCGAGAGCTGCTCTTGCCGATCGGCGAACTGCGTTCCGAGATCGAAGCGCGCGACCATGGCCGCCGAAATGGTGCTGTTCTTCGGAATGTCCTTGTAGACGGCCGTGACGCGGTAATCGACGTCGCCCGTGTTATCGACGATCGTCAGCGACTTGCCGATCGGGTCGGCCGTTCCAAACCGCCGGCGCGCTTCGCTTTCGCTCAACGCGACGGAGTGAGCGTCAGGTAATGCAGTGCGGAAGTTGCCCCGCACGAATGGCACTTGGAACACTTCGAAGAGGTTGCTGTCCGCCATGCGTAGCGTCTCGACCTCGGTCGGTTGGCCGTCCTGGATGACGATCGGTGAGAAGGAGCGCACCCACACGAGCTTCTCGACCTGCGGGAAGTCTTTGGCGAGGGCGCGTCCGGATACGATCGCGCTGAGCTGAAGCGCTTTCGCTTCGCCCATCCGGCTGTCCGGCGAATAAAAGGTTTGGAGCTGATAGACCTGGTCTGCGTTCGGCAGCCAGTCGTCGTAGCTCTCCTCATATTTCACGTAGAGCAGGATCAGCAGGCAGGCGGCGAGACCGATGGCCAGGCCGAAGATGTTGATGAACGCGTAGACCTTGTTCTTGGCGAGGGCGCGAAGCCCGACGGTCACATAGTTACGCCACATAGCCTGAGATCCTCTTGTATCCGATCGGTGATGCGGTTGACTTCACGCGGCGCGACGCCGTTCCTGCAGGATGCGACCGTCGAGCATGTTGACGACGCGGCTGGCGAAATCGGCGTGCACCGGCGAGTGCGTGACCATCACGATCGTCGAACCCTCCTGGTTGAGCTGACGAAGCATGCGCATGACCTCCTCGCCGTGATGGGTGTCGAGGTTGCCGGTCGGCTCGTCGGCAAGGATCAGCTTGGGCGATGCAACGAGCGCGCGGGCGACCGCGACGCGTTGCTGCTGCCCTCCTGAAAGCTGGCTCGGGCGGTGCTTCGCGCGGTGCGCGATACCAACCTTGTCCATGACTTCGTCGACGCGCCGCTTGCGCTCCGCAGCCGGGACGTCGTGATAGAGCAAAGCAAGCTCAACATTCTCGCGAACGCTGAGCTCGTCGACCAGATTGAAGCTCTGGAAGATGAAGCCGATGTTCTCCTTCCGAACATCGGCAAGCTTGCTTTCAGACAGCGGCGCGACCTCGAGGCCGTTGAAAATGTAGCTACCGGACGTCGGGCTATCGAGCATGCCAAGCATGTTGAGCAGCGTCGATTTGCCGCAGCCCGATGGACCCATGATCGCGACGAACTCGCCCTCGTCGATCGCAAGGTCGATCGCGTCGAGCGCGACCGTCTCGACGGTCTCGGTGCGGTAGCTTTTGGTGAGGCCAGTCATCGTCAACACGATTGAAGTCCTTTCTATTTGCCGGAGAAGCTCAGCTCGCTCTTGTCGAGCAGGCCGCTGTAGGATGAGGTGATCACGCGTTCGCCAGGGGACAGGCCGCTCAGGACCTCAACATAGCTGCTGTTGCGGCGGCCGAGCGTGACCGGACGCTTTGTTGCGCCGTTGCCGTCCTTGTCGACGACGAAGATCCAGTTGCCGCCTGTGTCGTTGAAGAAGGCACCAGTAGGAATGAGGAGCGCGCGCTTCGAATCGCCCAGCGTCAGCTTCGCCTGAACCGTCTGGCCGCGCTGCATCGACGCCGGCTCGCCATTGGTGAAGAGCAAATCGATCTGGAACTGTCCGTTCCGCACCTGCGGATAAACCTTCGAGACTTTGAGGTTGTAAGTCTTGCCGTCGATGTCGGCTGTCGCAGTTTGCCCCACCTGCACACGCCCGAGGTAGAATTCGTCGACGTCCGCCTGCAGCTTGTCATCGCCGGCGCTATCGATCTGGCCGATCCGTTGGCCCTGCTGCAGCGACTGGCCGAGCTGGATCTCAAAGCCGCTGAGCTGCCCCGTGACGGGCGCTCGAATGTTGAGCTGCCCAAGGCTGCTCTGCGCCACGCCCATGCTGCTGTTGAGCGAGCTTGAAGCGGCGCGAAGCTGGGCAAGCTGGCTGGTCTGCAACGACTCCGTCTGTGCGATGCTTTGCTTGAGGATTGCCAGCCGCTTCGCCTGATAGTCCAGGTCGTCCTTCGTATCGTTCAAGGCCTTCTTCGAGATGAAGCCCCGATCGGCGAGCGGCTTGTAAAGGTCGTACTGACGCCGCGCCTTGGCGAGATCGGTCTCTGCCTGGTTGAGGTCGCGAAGATTGGTGTTGCGGGTCTGGGTCAGCGCCAGCTCCTGGCTACGCATATTGTTGAGCTGCTGCTCGACCTCCGCCTGCTTTTCGAGCGTCGAGAGTTGGAGCTCGGCGTTGGACAGGACCGCGAGCAATTGCCCTTGCGTGACTTGCGCGCCGTCCTCGACAAGTTTCTTCTCCACCCGGCCACCCTCCACCGCATCCAGATAGACCGTCACGAGCGGCGTCACTCGTGCGCGGAGCGGCATGAAGTCCTCGAAGACGCCGGACTGGACGGTGCCGAACGCGAGCCGGTCACGCTCCACCGATTGCGAGTCCGCCTTAGGCGCGAAGAACCAGAAGAGGAGGACCAGGAGGAGGACGGCTGCTCCGCCGCCAGCAATTAGCAGCCGTTTGTCGATCCGGCGGCTTTCGATCACGCGGTCCATGGCCCCGCCGGAAGAGGCTTCTGATGCCTGCGGCTGACGGATTTCGACCAGGCTCATTGTCCGGCTTCGAACAGCTGGTGTCCGGATTCGGACAGCTGCACGCTCCTTTTGCCCTCTGAGCCGGATTCGAACTTGCTGAATGGTCGCGATGTCATGGCCTAATCTTTGCAAACCGCGTGCCAACCGGGCTTCAGCGAGGTTCAGGCGCTCCTCACTGTTCGTTTTCGGACAATCGCATTAGGCTGCTGGTGCATGGGCAAGCCGTTCAACCTGGCCGTCGTCGTCGATGACGACCCTGATGTCGCACTCGCGGCGAGGCTTGCTTTGCGCGATTTGTTTGATCGGATCGAGACACTGTCCTCGCCGTCCGAGCTTCTGGCCTTTATTGAAAGCGAAGGCCCCGATGCCATCCTGCTCGACCTAAATTTCGAGCGTTCCGCAACCGACGGCCGCGAAGGTCTGGACTATCTGGCACGGATCATGACCGTGGACCCAGATTCCGCAGTCGTGATCATCACGGCGCACGGTGCGGTCTCGATCGCGGTGGAAGCCATCAAGCGCGGTGCCAGCGATTTCGTCGCGAAGCCATGGAGCAACGAGCGGTTAGCATCGACCGTCCGCAGCGCCGCTGCACTTCGCCAAAGCCGGATCGAGGCGCGCCAAGAGCGCTGCCGATCTGCCGAAATCTCACAAGGGTCTGAGACGCCCTTGCTCGGGCAATCGGACGCAATGAAGCGCGTGCGCGAAGTCATCGCCCGAGCCGCGCCTACCGAAGCCAATGTGCTGATCCTCGGCGAGAACGGAACCGGCAAGGAAATCGTCGCGAGGGAGGTTCATCGGCAGTCGCGGAGATCCGAACATCCACTGGTTTCCATCGATCTCGGCGCCACGACGGAGAGCCTGTTCGAATCAGAACTGTTCGGGCACGTCAAAGGCGCATTCACTGGCGCCGCAGGCGAGCGCATCGGCAGGCTCAAGGCGGCCGACCGCAGCACGTTGTTCCTCGATGAGATCGGCAATTTGCCGCTGCATCTCCAGCCGAAGCTTCTGACTGCCCTCGAGCAACGGCAGGTCGTGCCGGTAGGATCAAACCGCAGCGTGCCGATCGACGTCCGCGTGATTGCAGCAACCAACGTTTCGCCGGATCTGCTCAGCGACGAGAAGCGCTTCCGTCAGGACCTGCTCTTTCGGCTGAACACGATCGAGATAGAGTTGCCCCCGTTGCGTGCGCGGCGCGACGATATCCCTCTACTGCTGGAGCATTATCTCGGCCTTTACAGCCGCAAGTATGACCGGCCTGACCGGCGGATCCCCGACGAGGTTCTCGAGGCCCTGATACAGCAGGAGTGGCGCGGCAATGTCCGTGCGCTCCGGCACGCGACCGAGCGCGCGGTGATCATGGCGGAAGGTGAATCCTACCGCATCGAGGACTTCCCGCTTCCGAGCCGCGCCAACGACCCGTCCGTGCCTCTCCCGAGCCAGAGCCTGAACCTGGAGCATGTCGAGAAGCAGATGATCGAACGCGCGTTGAAGACGCACCACTTCAACATCTCGCTTGCTGCCGCCGAACTCGGCCTGAGCCGCGGCGCGCTCTACCGGCGCATGGAAAAGCATGGACTTTAGGCGGAAGTTCGAATTCGGGCTCGCCTGGCGAACCCTCTTCCTCATCGGCGCGATCTGGCTCTTCGCGAAAGCGATCGAAGCACCGGATATTCGTGCGGGCCGCGTCATCGCAGGAGGCATCGCGATCGCTGCGATCGTGAGCCTGTGGAATTTCATTCGCCGGACCAATCTGACCGTGTCCCGGTTCGTCGAGTCCGTTCAGTTCCAGGATTTTTCGCAGCGCTTCTCAAGCCCTGCGGGAGGCGGATTCGACGTCCTCGGCGATACGCTCGATCGCGCTCTGAAAACGCTTCAAGCTAAACAGATGAAGCAGGCCGCGGAGGTCCGTTATCTCTCCGCGATCGTCGACGATGCTCCGAGCGCGCTGCTCACCATCGATCGTGACGGCAAGGTCGAGATGCTCAACAAGGCCGCGCGTGTGCTGTTCGCGAACCATCATCTTACGAGGGTCGCGGATCTCGAGAAGCTCGGACCGGAGCTTGCCGCCGCGGCCGCACTGCCGCCCGGCGCCCGCAAGATCACCCGCCTGATACTCGAAGGCGTTCCGCAGCGGGCGACGTTCGCTTCGGCTCAGGTTGCGCGGCTGGATGAGCCGGTCACGATCATCTCCATACTTCCCGTGCAAGGTGAGATCGGCGCTCTTGAGGTGGCGGCTCAGGCGGACCTCGTTCGTGTACTCACGCACGAAATCATGAACTCCCTCACGCCAGTGACTTCACTGGCGCGTTCCGCCGCCGATCTGGTCGAGGCGGCCGACCTCCCGCCTCCACTTGTGGATGCCAAGGTTGCGACGGCGACCGTGGCGCGCAGGGCCGAAGGGATCCTCCGGTTCGTGGAAAGCTACAGGGAATTTGCACAGTCGCCGGAGATCCGAAGGCAGAGTTTTCGAGTCGAGCCCTGGGCGGATGAGATCATGCGGTTGGCCGCAGCGAACCCTGCCCCCCGGCCGATCGACTGGCACCTTGAGATCCAGCCGGAGGGCATGAGCCTCGACGCAGATCCGGAGCTGCTTGCACAGGCTATCCTGAACTTGCTGCGAAACGCGGTGCGAGCGACGAGCGACATCGAGCGGCCAGTCATTGTCCTGTCGTTCGTTCGAGAAGCGAAAGCGCAGTGCCAAATCGAGGTCCGCGACAATGGTCCGGGCATCCCCGAAAGCCGGCGGGAAGACGTATTCCTTCCCTTCTACACCACGCACATGGGAGGAAGCGGCGTCGGGCTTAGCTTCGCCCGACAGGTCGCTCTCGCGCACGGCGGCTCGGTGGCGGCACTTGCTGCCCCCGAAGGCGGCGCCGCTATCCGATTGCTGATCTAGTCCTAGGGAAGTGACTTAAGGGGAAATACGGATGCAAGGTCGGGATTCGTCGAGACTAGGCCCGATGTCTGCACCCGAATTGGAGAGCTAACGGCCGGTCATCCCTCCCGCAGGAGAGCCCTGATGACCGGCCCGACCGATGTTCCTCGCTACGACCTTCCGATCGACAATACGTTGCACGTCGGGTTCACCACCTACGACGCCAAGGATCCGGAGACCGTCACTCCGAAAATTCCTCAGCTACGGCCGCCGGAGGGCGCCCCTAACGTTCTCGTGATTCTGATCGACGACGCGGGTTTCGGCTCGACGAGCGCGTTCGGCGGACCCTGTGCCACTCCGAATTTCGAGAAGCTTGCCGCCGGCGGGCTGAAGTATCTGCGTTTCCATACGACAGCTTTGTGCTCACCTTCGCGGCAAGCCTTGCTGACTGGCCGCAATCACCATTCTGTCGGGATGGGCTGCATCACGGAGACGGCAACCGGCCAGCCGGGCTACACGTCCGTCCTTCGCAAGACCGCGGCTCCCCTTGCCAAGACGCTCAAGTACAACGGCTACAACACGGCCCAGTTCGGGAAGTGTCACGAGGTGCCGGTCTGGGAGACGAGTCCGGTCGGCCCGTTCGACCAATGGCCCACGGGCGGCGGCGGCTTCGAATACTTCTACGGCTTCATCGGAGGCGAGGCGAACCAATGGTACCCCTCGCTCTTCGAGGGAACAGTGCCCGTGGATCCGGGCAAGACTCCCGAGCAAGGTTACAATCTCGTCGAAGACATGGCTGACAAGGCGATTGCTTGGATCGGCCAGCAGAAGATGCTCGCGCCAGACAAGCCCTTCTTCGTCTACTTCGCGCCGGGAGCCACCCACGCGCCGCACCACGTCCCGAAGGAATGGGCTGACAAGTACAAGGGCAAGTTCGATCAGGGCTGGGACAAGCTCCGCGAGGAGACCTTCGCCCGGCAGAAAAAGCTCGGCGTCATTCCGCCGGACTGCAAGCTGACAGCTCGGCACAAGGAAATTCCCGCGTGGGATGACACCGATCCAGAGATGCGCCCCGTCCTGGCGCGCGAGATGGAAGTCTACGCCGGGTTCATGGAATATACCGATCATCACGTGGGCCGGTTGATCGATAGTCTCGGAAAGCTCGGTTTGCTCGAGGATACGCTGATCTACTGCATCATCGGCGACAATGGTGCGTCAGCGGAAGGGACCCTTCAGGGCACCTTCAACGAGATGCTCAACTTCAACGGGCTCGCGGAGCTGGAGACGCCTGAATATCTGAAGAGCCGCCTCGACGAATTCGGCGGACCAAATTCCTATAATCATTATGCCGTCGGCTGGGCGCACGCGATGAACACGCCCTATCAGTGGACCAAGCAAGTCGCCTCCCACTGGGGCGGCACCCGCAACGGAACCATCGTTCACTGGCCGAAGGGGATCGTCGGCAAGGGAGAAGTGCGCAATCAGTTCCATCACGTGATCGATGTTGCGCCGACGATCCTGGAGGCTGCAGGCCTGCCTCAGCCCATATCCGTCGATGGTGTCCAACAAACGCCCATCGAGGGCGTCAGCATGCTTTATTCCTTCAACGAACCGCAGGCGGCGGAGCGCCACGAGACGCAATATTTCGAGATGTTTGGAAATCGCGGCATCTATCACAAAGGATGGACTGCCGTGACGAAGCATAAGACGCCATGGCTGCTGATTGGCGAGGTCACGCCGCCGTTCGATGACGACGTGTGGGAGTTGTACGACGGCGCGGACTGGAGTCAGGCGCGCGATCTGTCGAAGCAGAATCCCGAGAAGCTCCACGATCTGCAACGGCTGTGGCTGATCGAAGCCGTCAAGTACAACGTTCTGCCTCTGGACGACGATATCGCCAAAAAGATGGACCCGGACAGGGCAGGAAGACCGATCCTCATCAAAGGCAATACGCAGATTTTATTCAGCGGAATGGGTCGGCTCAGCGAGAACTGCGTGCTCAACATCAAGAACAAGTCTCACTCTATCACTGCGGAAATCGACGTCGGTGATGATCCGGCGAACGGCGTCATCGTGGCGCAGGGAGCAAATATCGGCGGATGGTCGCTCTATGCGAAGGATGGGAAGCTCAAATATTGCTACAATCTGGGTGGCGTGAAGCTGTTCACGGCTGAAAGCGATACGACGCTGGCGTCGGGCACAAGGCAAGTGCGCATGGAGTTCGCCTATGACGGCGGCGGCCTTGGGAAAGGCGGAACAGCAACGCTTTTCGTCGACGGCAAGAAAGTCGGCGAGACGCGGGTCGATGTCACCCAGGCAATGGTCTTTTCCGCCGATGACGGTTGCGACGTGGGGCACGATTCCGGCGCCCCCGTCAGCCCCGATTATCCGCCTGGCCAGAACGCGTTCAACGGCTCAATCAGAGGCGTCCAGCTGTCGATCGACCCGAACGCGCCGCCGGATCACCTGGTGAACGCGGAGCAGGCGCTCGCACTGGCGATGGCTCGGCAGTAGCCTGAGGCGAGATCAGCCGACTGGCTGCAATTCGTCATTCTTGGCCAGCAGCGATGTGAAGACCAAGAGCTTTTCAGTGGTGGGACGATAGATCTTGCGAAACCTGCCCGCGTCCCACCCGCAGGCGCCGCAAACACAGGTCCCGCCCTGATAGCAGGTCGGATCCAGCTCCTTCAGGCGGACGCTGAATCCGTCACCAACCGGTCGCACGGATTCGATGGTGTACAGCCTGTCGAGGTCGGGCATCGTCGTGCTCTCGCTCCGTATCGGCCTGTTATCGACGCATTCGACTAGATCGTTCGCAACAAAGTCACACATAGACTCAACACACTCTCTGTCCGCCTTCAGCGAGGATGGCGGAAACGTCTTCACAACTCTCTAAGGCGATCATCGTGCCGAACTTCGGCATGGAGCGCCATCGCTGCGTCGAATTGACCACCGCGAGAGCGCATGTCACTCGCCTCGTCATGAGCGAGAAGCCACCTGCACAACGCACCTGGGGAGGTCGGTTCGAGGCCAAGCCGGCCGAGCTGATGACCCGGATCAACGCGTCGATCCGCTTCGACAAGAAGCTGTGGCGTGAAGATATCGCAGCGTCGAAAGCACATGCAGCAATGCTGCGCGATACCGGCATCGTGAGCGAGGAAGACGCGGCGGCGATCCTCGAGGGGCTGAACCAGATTGCAGCAGAGTATAAGCGCGATGGCGTGCCGGAGCGGGCAGAGCTCGAAGATATTCACATGACCGTGGAGCATCGACTCGGTGAGCTGATCGGCGCAGCTGCCGGTCGGCTGCACACCGCGAGGTCGCGCAACGACCAGGTAGCGACAGACTTCCGGCTTTGGGTGCGCAACGCGTGCGATGAGGCGGTGGACGCGATCCGTGGGCTGCAGAGAGTGCTCGTCGAACGCGCTGACGAGCATGCCGAAACAGTGATGCCGGGGTTCACGCACCTCCAGGCCGCGCAGCCGGTGACGCTCGGCCATCATCTGATGGCTTATTACGAGATGCTGCGGCGGGATGTGTCGCGCCTTGCCGACGCGCGAGCGCGCATGAATGAAAGCCCGCTGGGAAGTGCAGCGTTGGCCGGCACCGGCTTTCCAGTGGATCGCCATGCAACCGCCGACAAGCTCGGCTTCGAGCGCGCCACCGCGAATAGCCTCGACAGCGTTTCCGACCGTGACTTCGCCCTCGATTATCTGACCGCTGCGGCCCAGTGCAGCCTGCATTTGTCGCGTCTCGCCGAAGAGCTGATCATCTGGGCGACGAGCGCGTTCGGCTTTGTGAAGCTGTCGGACGATTTCTCTACCGGTTCATCGATCATGCCGCAGAAGCGTAACCCGGACGCGGCCGAGCTGGTCCGCGGCCACAGCGGGCGGATCCTGGGCGCCATGACCTCGCTGATGGTGACGATGAAGGGCCTGCCCCTCGCTTATTCAAAGGACATGCAGGACGACAAGGAGCCCGTATTCGAGGCCTACGACCTGCTGATGCTGTCGTTGCAGGCGCTTGCAGGCATGGTGGAAACGGTGGAGTTCGTGCCCGAGCGGATGCGCGCCGCCGCGGCAGAAGGATTTTCGACTGCCACCGATCTTGCGGACTGGCTGGTGCGCGAGGCCGACGTGCCTTTCCGCGAGGCACATCACATCACCGGCCGTGCCGTGAAGACAGCCGAAGATCGCAATTGCGACCTGGCGGAACTCCCCCTGGATGCGCTGCAGGCTATCGACGACCGGATCGACCAGCGTGTCTACGACGTGCTGACCGTCGATGCGTCCGTTCGCAGCCGCACCAGCTACGGCGGCACGGCCCCTGCCCGCGTGCGCGAGCAGATCGCGGCGGCAAAGGAAGCGCTAAGCCTTTAGCCGTCGATCGCGCTGAGCAATGGTGCGGAGCCGCAGCGCGTTGAGGCGGATGAAACCCGCTGCATCGCGGTGGTCGTAGCTGCCGCTGCCTTCCTCGAACGTGACAAGTTCCTGGTCGTAAAGCGACTGCGCGCTCTCGCGGCCGATGACCGTGGCGTTACCCTTGTAGAGCTTCATCGTGACGCGGCCGCTCACGTGCTCTTGGCTCTTGTCGATCGCCGCCTGCAGCATCTCCCGCTCCGGCGCGAACCAGAAGCCATTGTAAATCAGGCTCGCATAGCGCGGCATCAGCTCGTCCTTGAGGTGCATCGCGCCGCCATCGAGCGTGATGCTCTCTATGCCACGATGCGCTGCGAGCAGGATCGTGCCTCCAGGCGTTTCGTACACACCGCGCGACTTCATGCCGACGAACCGATTTTCGACGAGGTCGAGACGGCCGATACCGTTGTCGTGACCGAGCTGATTGAGCTTGGTCAGGACCTCCGCGGGTGACAGTTTCTTGCCATTGACCGCGACGGGATCACCCTTCTCGAAATCGATGGTGACGGTCGTCGGCTGATCCGGAGCGTCTTCGGGCGAGATGGTGCGCTGGTGAACATATTCGGGCGCATCGGTGGCCGGGTCTTCGAGCACCTTTCCTTCCGACGACGAATGCAGAAGGTTCGCATCGACGGAGAACGGAGCATCGCCGCGCTTGTCTTTCGCGATCGGAATCTGATGCTTCTCGGCGAAGTCTAGCAGCGCCTCCCGACTCTGGAACTCCCATTCGCGCCATGGAGCAATCACCTTGATGTCGGGCTCAAGCGCATAATAGCCCAGCTCGAAGCGCACCTGGTCGTTGCCCTTGCCAGTCGCGCCGTGACAAACCGCGTCGGCACCAACCATGCGCGCTATCTCGATCTGGCGTTTGGCGATCAGCGGCCGGGCGATCGACGTGCCGAGCAGATAGTCGCCCTCGTACTGCGTGTTCGCGCGGAACATCGGGAAGACGAAATCGCGCACGAACTCTTCGCGCAGGTCGTCGATGAAGATGTTCTCCGGCTTCACGCCCAGCATCTCCGCCTTGCGCCGCGCCGGCTCGACTTCCTCGCCCTGGCCGAGATCGGCGGTGAAGGTCACGACCTCCGCGTCGTATTCGGTCTGCAGCCACTTGAGGATGATCGAGGTGTCGAGCCCGCCGGAGTAAGCGAGCACAACCTTCATCTTTTTCGCCATGATCAGTTTTCTTCTATGGTTGGGATGTTGAGCAGCCAGAGCATCGCGCCGCGCGCCGTATGCATCCGGTTTTCAGCCTGGCGCCAGACCGCCGAGCGCGGACCGTCGATGACGCCTGCAGTCACTTCTTCGCCGCGCCGCGCCGGCAAGCAGTGCATGAACGAAGCGTCTGGCGCCTTGGCCATGAGCGCCTCGTTGACTTGATAGGGTTCAAGCACAGCCCGACGGGCCAGAGCCTCGGCGTCCTGCCCCATTGAGACCCAGACGTCGGTGCAGACGATGTCCGCGCCAGTCACCGCTTCAACCGGATCTTCGGTTTGGATGACGCCATCGGGCGCATCTTCAAGGCCGTAACCCGATGGCGCCGCAATGGTCAGCTCGGCGCCGAGCATCACGCAGCCTTGTGCAAGGGAGCGCGCGACATTGTTGTTGCCGTCGCCGACGAAGGCGATCTTCACGCCTTCGATGCGGCCACACACCTGCTCGATCGTCTTCAGATCGGCCAGCGCCTGCAGCGGGTGATCGGTGCTCGAGAGCATATTCAGCACCGGCGCGACGTTCACTGCAGCCATCTGCTGGAGCAACGCATGATCGAACACGCGCGCGGCGATGATGCGGTGATAGCAGGCGAGCGTGCGTGTCACATCCTCGACGCTCTCGCGAGTACCGATGCCGAGCTCGTTTGCTTGCAGATAGACCGGGTGCAGGCCGAGCTGTGCTGCCGCGACCTCCATCGAGTTGCGCGTGCGGGCGCTCGGCTTTTCGAAATAGAGCGCAACACCGTTGAACGTGGCGATGACGCCGGCCTGCGAGCCCTCGTTCGAAAGCTCGAGAATCCGCTTTAGCTCGTCAGGCGACAGGTCCGTGATGGAGAGAAGATGCTTCACCAGCTCTTCTCCCGCTTGATCATCGTGCCCACGCCATGGTCGGTCAGAAGCTCGATTAGCAGCGAATGCTTCACGCGGCCGTCGATGATGTGGGCGAAGTTGACGCCTTGATCGACCGCATCGGCGCAGGCCTTCAGCTTCGGGATCATCCCCTTGCCAACGGTGTCCGATTTCAGCCGCTCGCGGAGTTCCGCGGATGTCAGCCGCGGGATAAGGCTGCGCTCGTCATTGACGTCTGCGAGCAGGCCAGGCGCTGCGGTGAGATAGACGATCTTCTCCGCATTCATCGCGACGGCGATCGCGCGCGCTGCCTCGTCGGCGTTGACGTTATAGGGCTGACCCTCTGCATTCGCGCCGACGGTCGAGATGACCGGCGTGAGGCCATCGTCAAGCAAGCGATGAATGAGCTCAGCTCGGACGTCGGTGACGTTTCCGACGAACCCTAGCGAGGGATCAGCGGGAGTCACCGTCAGCAAACCGGCATCCTCGCCGGAAACGCCGACCGCGACCGGCTCATCACCGGCCTGGCTGTTGATTGTGGCAACAAGGTCGCGGTTGATCTTTCCGACGAGCACCATGCGGACGATCTCGAGCGTCTCGGCGTCCGTCACGCGAAGCCCGTCCTTGAACTCCGGCTCCTTGCCGACGCGCCGCAGCATCGCATCGACCTGCGGACCGCCACCGTGAACGAGGACGCATCTCACGCCGACGCTTCGAAGCAGCAGCACGTCCTGCGCAAGCGCAAGGTCGGACTCGCGGTCGATTGCCGCGCCGCCGAGCTTAACGACCACCGACTTGCCCGCGAACTGACGGATGTAGGGAAGTGCCTCGACGAGGACCGTCGCAATCTCCGACGGCAGAAGAACGATCTTCATGACGTCTTGCTGTTCTCTTTGATGTAGCCGGGCCCGAGGTCGATGCCGATCATCTTGGCCGATGCCTTGCCGGCGCCGAGATGGACCTCGATCTCGACCTCGTCACCCATCATGTGCTGGGCGAGCGCGATCCCATCGTGCTCGACACCTGCGCCGCCCTTGGCGACGACGATCCCGCCGTATGCAACGCGCGAGTTGCCGACATCGAGCTCGACGCCGGCCGAGCCGGCAGCGGCCATGAGACGCCCCCAATAGGGATCGCCGCCGTACCAGCTGCACTTCACGAGATTGTTCTCGACGATGTTCTTCGCAGCGATCTTCGCTTCATTGTCGTTGGAAGCGCCTGTGACCGTCAGCCGCGCGATGCGCGTCATGCCCTCGGCGTCGCGCGCCATCTTCATCGTCAGCTCTTCGCAAGCGGCGAGCACGACGTTCGCGAACTCGTCCGGATCGGCTGGACCGCGCTTGCCGGATGCGAACAGCATTGCGGTGTCGTTGGTCGACGTCGCGCCGTCGACGTTGAGCGTATTGAAGGTCGCGTTCGATGCTTCGCGGAGAACCTTTTGCATAAGCTCGCGAGGCACATCCGCATCGGTCGTCAGGAAGGCGAGCATCGTCGCCATGTTCGGCGCGATCATGCCGCAGCCCTTGGCCATGCCGCCGAGCGTGAAGGTCGAGCCCTTGATCACCACCTGCTTGGGCGTGTGATCGGTGGTGAGGATGCCACGAGCCGCGTCGTCGCCGCCTTCCACGGACAGCTTCCTCGCGAGCTTCGGCGTAGCATTGAGGATCGGCTCCATAGGAAGCGGCGTGCCGATGATGCCGGTCGAGCAGACCAGCACGTCGGCGACATCGACGCCAAGCGTATGAGCCGCCACCGTCCCCATCGCCCGAGCATCCCGCAGGCCGTCCTTGCCGGTACCCGCGTTGGCGTTGCCGGAATTGACGACCACCGCCGACGCGCGGCCGCCATTCTTGCGCAGGAGTTCGCGGTCGAGCTCGACCGGCGGCGCTGCGAACTTGTTCTGCGTGAAGACGGCAGCGCACGGGACCGGCTGCCGGTCCTCGGTCGCCACCAGCGCCATGTCGAAACGACGCCGCTTAATGCCCGCGTGGCACCCGGACGCGACGAAGCCTTCTGCGGCGGTAACACTCATGGAAACACTCCGATTGACGTAAGCCCGGCCGTCTCATCGAGGCCGAGCATGAGATTGGCGCATTGAATCATCTGGCCGGCCGCGCCCTTTCCGAGATTGTCGATGGCGGAGAGCGCCAGCACGCGGCTGGTCCGTTCGTCGTAACGGGCCGTAAGCTGAACGCCGTTCGAGCCGCTGACCCACTTGGTCGCGGGCGGGTCCGCGGTGACATGGACGAATGGCTCTGCATCATAAGCCGCGTGAAGGGCCGCGAGCGGATCGCTCGAGCTCGTCGCGGTTCCGTAGCAGGTAGCGAGGATGCCTCGCGTCATGGGCACGAGATGGGGCGTGAACAGCACCGTCACTCCCAACGCCATTTCCATTTCCGCCGTGTGACGGTGCGATAGCAATCCGTAGGCGGAGAAACTTCCGTCCACCGTACTGAAGCCGGTGGCCTCCTTGGCCTCGCGGCCGGCGCCGCTAACGCCGGATGCCGCGTCGACAATCAGGCTGTCAGCTTCGACCAGACCAGCATCGACCAGCGGCTTGAGAGCGAGGATGGCTGCGGTCGCGTAGCAGCCTGCCGCTGCGACGGCCTTGGCATTGCAGATAGCGTCGCGGTTCAGTTCAGGGATGCCATAGACGAAGGTGTCGAGCAGTGCGGGCGCTTCGTGCGCGTGACCGTACCATTGTGTGTAGGTCTCCGCGTCGTTCAGCCGGAAGTCCGCTCCGAGATCGACAAAAGGAATGCCGCGGTCGAGAATCGTAGCCGCCAGCCTTTGGCTATGCCCGTGCGGAAGCGCCGCGAAGACAAGGTCGACGTCATCAAGGGCCGACTCATCGAATTTTTCGACGATCGCGTTGGGGTAAGCGACGGCAAGGTGCGGGTGGACGGCGCCGAGCTTCTGTCCTGCCTTGCTCTCGCCGAACAGCTTTGCGGGCGCGAACTGCGGATGCGCAGCAATGAGCCGCAGCAGCTCGCCGCCGACATAGCCTGAGGCTCCCAAGATGGCCGTCCGAATCATGAGGAGCGCGCCTATCGACGCATTTGCATATTTATGCAAGTGAATGCATAATAATGCGCATGACAGAATTGAAAGAAAGAAGGCAGCGAACGATCGCGGACCTGATCCGCTCCCAGGCGCTCGCCAGTCAGGAGGAGCTCGCGGAGAGACTCGGATCGATGGGATATGCGGTGACCCAGGCAACGATCTCGCGCGACCTCGAGCAGCTTGGCGCGGTGAAAGTGCGGCGTGACGGACAGCTTGGTTATGCGCTGCCAGAGCAAGTGCGCGAGGCCCCTTCCCCGCGATTGGCAGCGATACTGAGCGATTGGGTGCGGTCGGTCGAACCGGCGGCTAACCTCGTCGTGCTCAAGACCCCGCCAGGGTCAGCGCACCTCGTCGGTGTGGCCTTGGATCAATCGGAATTGCCGGAAATCGTCGGAACGATCTGCGGCGATGACACCATCTTCGTTGCTACGCGATCGGATGCGGATGCGGATGCGGTTGCGGCGAGGTTTCAGTCGGCGATTGGTTAGAAGTGGCGAAGCGCTCCCCACTGATCGGGCGCTAGCATCCACCACAACGATGCTCACCGCTCGTACCAGACCAGCAGTCTGCCGCCCTCGGAAAGATGTTCCCGGGCAATTATGTTTCCGCGCCTCTCCACGCTGCTGAGAAATGCCTCCTCGCAATAATCGAGGAAGATATCTTCGCGTTGTGAGAGCAAGATCTGGACCATTGGATCGGATTTTGATGGGAACTCGATCACACCAGTGGGGGCCAGCGACATGATCCAGTCCACCGCCATATCAAGTGGAACGTTCCGCCCAATAGCGATGTGATGGATGAAGGCGAGTGCAACTAAGGCATCTGCGGACGACCGTTCTGAGAAACCCTTTCGCTCGGCCTGGGCCCAGCCTTGAGACGGGCTTGGGTTTGCCGCGTCGAGCCACAATGGCAGGAAGGAATTGGAGCCGGCAAATCGCTGGTAAGCGTGTTCCAGTGCGCCGGGATCAAAATCGAAGCCGACTACTCGTCGAGCACCCGCTTCGAGTGCGGTGCGCGAATAGTCGCCGGAATTGCACCCGAGGTCGAACATTACGCCAGGCTTCGTAGCTTCGACCATTGCTCGAACAAATTGATGCTTAGCCGCCTGCTCGGCGTTCGCGTAGCTCGTGTTCTCAGCGTAATTGCCCCACACGGTCGACTTGGTCGGAAGCCTTAGTTTGTCGATGTAGTTGCGCAGGCCCTGGAGCATCCCAACGAGCGCTGTTTTCGAGAGCTTACGTTCGCTCGGCTTGCCGGCGGTAGTGCCCCTGCGGAGCGCGCGAGTTTGCAGCGCGGCATGGCTCGTGACGTGCGTCAGGATCGTCCAGGACAGGTTATCCCGCCAAGACAGCAGTGGCGACAGGTCCTCCGGCGCAATCCCTTCCAAGCTGCCACGGAACCAATGGTTCGGCTGAACGCCAAGGACCGCCCAGAATATGAGCGGGTTCAGGAATTGCATGCAGAATTGACGATGCCCGAGCCAGATATCCCCGTCGCGATATGGGATCAGGGAAAGATGATCGATGAAGATCGGCCGAGTGCCTTCAAACTGTATGTTATAGGCAGTCGCGTCCGAGAGCGTGAAGCCCTCCTCGAGAACTTCCAGATGAAGATCGAGATGATGAAGGGCCGCCTGCCGATGCAGTGAGAAGCCCCACTCGTACGGGTGGCTGATGAAGGCTAGGCGAGGATGCTCAAGCACATAAGCTGGCTTAGGCGATATAGCTGGCAGCGAGGCCGGTTCTACTTCCTCAGACGATAGCAGCAATCCACGCTCCGCCAGCCGCGAATACAAGCCGGCATCGCGTGCAGCCTTGTAGCCGGCTTCGCTCGAAGGCATCACAGCCCTCAAAATTCTACCGTCAAAAGAGTAGATGCGACCACCCGGGTCGCGAAACGAGCCGCCGTCGGCGACCGCGTCATTCATCCGCGAAGCGAAGCTATTTCGGTTTGTGGTGGAACAGCTGCTTGACCTTGGCAATGTAGTTGCGGCCAACCACCATCACCGTGGCAGTCCCGCCTATGAGCGCTTGCAAGATCATGCTGCCGGTCGCGCCGTCAAGATACGCGAAGGCCGGACTGCTCAAGGACATATAGACAGCGCCAAGAGCAACATAAGGTGCAACTGCGTGCTTCATGTGTCACCCCACCGACTCTGGAATGCAACAATTTCGTCACATACATGGTTAACCGGTTGTATAGCAATGCCTTACGCCGCACTGTCGATGCCACTGGCCGCAGAAGCAGTTAGATGGCAGGCTGAAGCACTAGTCCAACTCTAGTTTTCGCACGGCGCAGATGAGCGGGGGGTAATCGCAAAACATTTGGTGTGTTGGCGTTGCAAAGTCTGAGCCGTTCGTGCGAGTCGATCGGAGGAGTAGTGGCTGCATCGATTGATGAAGAAGGTCGCGGTATTCCCGTCGGTGCTGCTGCGGCATTAGCCTCCTTCTGCGTATATGTGGCGCTTCTAAATAACCTGCTTCGATTTCAGCAGTATCCGATCCTTCGTCCAGAGGTTCTCTACGCTGCTCTTGCCGGGATTGTCGTCGCCGCGCTTTTCGGTGGAATTTTCCAGCTCGCGTCAGGTTTGCCGAACTGGCCGCGCCGATTGCTGCAAGCGGTCATGATTGCCGCTCTGATTGCTTATGCTGTCGGGCTAATCAGCAAATTCAGCTACGCGATGGCATTGGCTGCTGGTGGGGCACCCTTGTTCCTAGTCTTCGACGCACAGATCCTACTACCCATAGCACTGATGGCATTGCTGACCCTGCTGACGGCCAGTTTCGGCGTGGGGCAGGAAACCGAAGCGCAATTCGTGCGGCACGGTGCAGAGCGTCCCAGCCGCATCGTCAGACCGCCTATCCTGCATATCATTTTGGACGAGCATATCGGCGTGGAAGGTATGCCGGAAACGGACGCAATCAATCGACACACCGGACAAGAACTTGCGGCTTTCTACCTTAAGCGACACTTCAAAGTGTTCGGCGGAGCGTACAGCCGAGATTTCAAAACAGTCCGCTCAATTCCTTACATTCTGAACCTCGGTACTACGACATTATCGAGCACCAACGACGCCAAGCAAAACGCTTACTTCAAGCTCCTGAACAAGACTGGGTATCGGGTCAACGTGATCGAGTCGGAATACATCGACTACTGCTCCGACCTCGTGGCGCGATGCACGATCTATCATTCACAGAACCTCGCGCCGATCGCCGATTCAGCATTATCCGCCTCCGACAAGACCAGATTGATCCTGCGAAAGATGGTGCCGAGCAAGGCACTCGATGCCCTCCTACAAGTGTTCCTTCGGTTGGACGGTCTAGGGATCCCAGTGCCGGTGCCGAGCATGCTGATGGATCTCAATCCCACTCCCCTGAACGGCCTCGCTGCACTCCGAATGCTTCGCAGGGATCTCGATCACATGCAGCCGGGCCAGGTATATTTCGCACACATCTTGCTGCCGCATAATCCGTACGTCCTTCGCCCCGATTGTTCCGTTTCAAAAGTCTCGGAGTGGCGGCAAGGAGGCCCTGGGCAGCCCCTGGTTGAGCGGCAGGACGCTTACGCGCGCCAAGTTTCCTGCACCATGGTCGCCGTCGGGCAGGTTCTGGATACCGTCGATCGCTCGCAAGCGGGTCGTGACGCGATCATCATTGTCCACGGAGACCATGGGTCTCGGATTTCCGATGTTGAGCCGTCGGCCAAAACCATGGGCAAGTTCGGCGACGACACGCTCGTTGCCGGGTTCTCAACATTGTTTGCTGCTCGATCCCCGGGCAGTCACGGGAGCTACGATTCACGTCATTTCGCCGCTTCGGATCTGCTGCGCGAACTGGCGATGAGCGACTTCCGTCAGACGGGATCCAATCCGGAGCCTAGTCCTGAAGTGATCTTGCTCGACGATAAGAACGTGCCGAGGCGTCTCGTGCATATGCCGAAAAAGTGGTGATGCGGAGCCGCTGCTTAACGGCTCACTTGCCTCCGTCGCGTCGGCTCTGCCGGCTTCACGGCCGAAGAAGCCTCGGCGAGGTAACCCAGGCGAGAGTGATCGGCGGCCGTCCCTACCAGCTCTTGCACGATATAAAGTGGGCGGTGCTTAACCTCGTTGTAGAGGCGGCCGATATATTCGCCCATCAGCGCGAGCACGAACATCTGCACAGCGCCTAGAACCACCACGACCAGCATCAAGGAGGTCCAACCGGCGACGTTGCGGCCCGCGAGCCAGGCGTAGGCGATATAGAGGATCAAGAGCAGCGAGCCGATCGAGAGTGCGAGGCCGGCAAGGCTCGCCAGCTTAAGCGGCGCCGACGAAAAACCAGTCAGTGCGTCCAGGGCGAAGCGTACCATCTTCTTCAGCGGATATTTGGTTTCGCCGGCGAAGCGCTCGTCCCGGTCGTAAGCGAAAGGCACCTGCTTGAACCCGATCCAAGCGACCATTCCACGGATGAATCGAGACTGCTCGGGCATGGCTAGCAAAGCATCGAGCGCCCTCCGGCTCATCAACCGGAAGTCGCCTGCGTCGAGCGGGATATCGACGTCGGTGGCGCGCGAAAGCAGTCGGTAAAAGCCGTGCGCCGTTGCACGCTTGAATGCCGTTTCCCCGCTCCTGCTCTTGCGAACGCCGTAAACCACGTCGGCCTCTTCCGAACGCATTAGGTTCACCATATCCGCGAGAAGCTCGGGCGGATCCTGAAGGTCGGCGTCGATGATCAGAATCTTATCGCCGCGGCAGAGATCGAGGCCGGCGGTCAGCGCAAGTTGGTGGCCATGGTTGCGAGAGAGGTTGACCGCAACGACGTGCGGATCCTCCGCTGCCAGTTCGCGCATCATCGGCCAACTGCGGTCACGCGAACCGTCGTTGACCAGCACGATCTCATAATCGGAGCCTACGGCCTTTCGCGCAGCACCGATCAGTCGCTCGTATAGAGCGCGCAGGCATGCTTCCTCATTGAAGCAGGGGACAACAATTGAAAGCGCGGGCATCTCGCAGTTCGATATAGTCCTTACTGGTCATTTGCCAGTGGACGAACGTCACCTTCTCCCTTTGCGCTGCCCGAGAGCGGCCGCGTTAATAACCATCCACATTGACGAGCGAAAACGTCCCAATTCGATACGGAAATTAACGATTTTGCTTCAGAATCAGTGCCATTCCTGTTAACAGCATTTTAACGCCGGCGACTCGCGGCCGGCGGGTGGGGCGACAGATCCACGGCTAGGGGCCGCGCCTGTGCGCCGCGAAAGGAGGCACTATGCGCAAGCTAGGATTGCTCGCGGCCAGTGTGTTCGCCGCTACTGCATTCACCGGAATTGCTAACGCACAGCCGATCTACCTCGATTGTGGTGGGAATCCCTGCGGGTTCTCGGGGCTGACGGATAACGTGATCATCGAGAGCGGCGGCAGCCAAGGACACATGAACAATGATCATTCCATCCTCGTCCTCTTCTCGAGCACGACGGACGACCTTGACTCACAGGGCGTTGGCCAAGCTTACTTGGTATCCCCTGGCGCCGACAATGATGTGCTGATCAACAACTTCACATTCACCATGGCGCCTGGTTATGCCTTCGATCTGGCCGATCTTAACCTGAATGATCCAGACGACAATGGTGCCCACCCGGCCGCGTCTATTTCAAACCTCATCATCACAACGGTGGGCGGAAGCAGCATTTCATTTCCCATCGACAACCTCAATGGGGTGAACAGGTTCGGAATCGACTCCAGGCTATACGGCCCGTTGGTTTCCGCCTCATTCGATTCGGACAATGGCTTCGAAGTCATGCGCCAGCTTCGACTCAGGATTACGGATGCAAACGGTAATCCTGTTCCGGAGCCGGGGACGTGGGCGATGATGTTGTTCGGCTTTAGCGCGGCAGGCATCGCAATGCGGCGCTCGCGGCGAAAAGTTCTTACGCAGCTCGCCTGATCAATTCTCAGGAGACAAGGCAGGAAATGCCGTCGCTCACGCGGCGGCATTTTCTTTTTGGCTGGCTCCAATCGCCCCTAAAATCGTGCCAAACTGGGACATTAACGAAATTAGGCACTTTTCAGAACAAACGCCGCAGGTTAACGAACATTTAATGCCAGCGAATCGGTTTCGTGGGCATCAGGGGCGACAAGGAAACGGCTTCGTACGAAGCCCGGGGGATCCGCCGCGAATTTGAGGAGGTACTTATGCGTAAGTTAGCTTTGCTCGCGGCAGCTGCATCCGCCGCACTTTCGACGGCCGCATTCGCGGCGAAACCGCCGCCACCGCCGCCCACGCCGACGCTGCATGGTTTCTGCGCCATCGGGGATATGTGCGTCGACAATGGGACGAACACGCCTACCGACGTGAATCCCCCGGTTTTCAGCTTCGCGACCAGCGGGCAGAGCGCAACCGGCAACTTGGTCATCGACATTCTTGTTCCGAACAACGTTTCGTTGCCGGCGAACTACACGATCTCCGGCGCTCTGTTGGGGGCCAACACCTTCACGGCTAATCTGTTTAGCCCGACGGCGTGGACTTCTGGCCAGCTGGATGCCTACCTCGGCATCTCTGCCAGCCCGACTAACCCGATCGGTGCATTCTTACCGGGCGCGCAGACCTACCAGCCGTCTGCTACCGGCTTCTACGTCTTCCAGGCCAACCTAGGGACTCAGACCTTGCTCGGCACGAGCGGGGTCGGCGGTGCCACGAACGATGACTTCCTGATGCAACTCGGAGAGGCCGTAGCTCAGGGAACTTATATCGTTGGCTTCTTCAATACGGCAGGCGCGACCGCCAACAGCGGCGCCATTTTGGTGACCGACCCCCCGCCTCCCGCCCTTCCTGAGCCAGGCACCTGGGCGATGATGCTGGCGGGCTTCGGCGCCACCGGCTTTGCGATCCGCCGTGCACGCCGCAAGAACGTCGTGCTCGCGCAGCTCGCCTAAGACATTACTTCTTCAAGACAGGGAAATGCCGTCGCTTATCAGCGGCGGCATTTTTCTTTTAGGCAATCACTCTTGCAAGGATGCGAGGCGAGCTAGCTCGCTCGGCCGTATTCGTCGTCCAAGCGGACGATATCGTCTTCGCCTAGATACGGCCCGCACTGCACTTCGATCAGGTGCAATGGCACCTTCCCTGGATTGGCCAACCGGTGGGCCGTCCCGGCCGGGATATAGAGCGACTCATTCTCCTGAAGCAGCTTGACCTCTTCGCCCACGGTGACCTCGGCGGTGCCATTCACCACGATCCAATGCTCGGAACGATGGTGGTGCTTCTGCAGCGATAGCTTGGCGCCGGGCTTCACGATGATCCGCTTCGTCTGAAAGCGCTCGCCGCGATCCATGGTCTGATACGTACCCCAGGGCCGATGGACCTGCGCCGGCTCGTCGGCACGCGGATGATGGCGCGCGCGCAGCTCCTCGACGACCTTTTTGACCTCTTCGGCACGATCGACTGGAGCGATGAAAGCCGCGTCCTGCGTGACGATGCACAGAATGCCGTCCAGCCCGATCGCGGCCACGGTGACATCGGCGTCGCTGCGGATCAACGAGTTGCTGACATCCAGAGCAAGGACGTCGCCTTTCAGGACATTCCCCTGTTCGTCTGGTTGAAGGAGCTCGAGAACGGCGTCCCAGCTTCCAACATCGGACCAGCCGAAATTGACCGGAACCACAAGTACATCGCTGGAATGCTCCATCACGGCATAGTCGATTGAGATGTTGTCGGCGCCTGCGAAGGCATCCGCATCGGGTCGCACGAACTGCCGGTCATTGGTCGAGTCGGCCATCGCTTTCTCGACTTCGGACGCGATCTGCGGCGCATAACGCTCAAGCTCACGAACGAATGCGCTCGGCCTGAACAGGAAAATGCCGCTGTTCCAAAAGTAAGTTCCGTCGGCAACAAACTCGGCCGCACGCTCAGCATTAGGTTTCTCGACGAAGCGCTCGACCTTGCGGACGACGTCGGCAGACGCGGCGGCCTGAATATAGCCGTAGCCAGTGTGAGCTCGCGTCGGTTGGATCCCGAAGGTCAGCAACTTCCCGTCGAGCGCCGAAGGAAGCGCAGCCTCAATAACCGCGGCGAACCCTAGCTTGTCCTCGATCAGATGATCTGAAGGCATAACCAGCAATGGATCGTCCTCGCCACGCGCAAGTGACCAGTAGGCAGCAGCGGCTATCGCGGGCGCGGTGTTGCGGGGCAGCGGCTCAAGCAGCACTGCCGCCGGTTCGACGCCTGCACTCTCAAGCTGGTCGATTACGAAGAAGCGCTGCTCCTCACCCGTGGAAATCAGCGGCGGAAGGAATTGCGCTCCCTGACATCGCTGAGCGGTTGCCTGCAGAAGCGACTGGTCGCCAACCAGCTTGTGGAACTGCTTCGGATTACCGCTTCGCGATAGCGGCCACAGACGTGTGCCGCCGCCGCCTGAGAGGATTACCGGCCGGATCATTTCAACGCGGACCGTACAGCCGAATCATGCTCCGGCTCCAGCCTTCAAGCAGCCTTCATGTTCCGGAAGTAGTCGACAGTTTTGCTGAGGCCCTCGTCCAGCAGGATTTTAGGCTCCCAGTTGAGCTTCTGCTTGGCCCGCGTGATGTCGGGCTGGCGCTGCTTTGGATCATCCGTGGGCAACGGGTGCTGGACCAACTCGGACTTGGAGCCGGTCAGTGTGATCACCTTCTCCGCAAGTTCTCGGATCGTGAATTCGTTGGGGTTGCCGATGTTGATGGGTCCCGTAACGTCCGGCCCCGACTCCATCAGCGCGATCATGCCGGCGATCAGATCGTCGACGTAGCAGAATGAACGGGTCTGAGTGCCATCGCCGTAGATGCTGATCGGTTCACCTTTGAGCGCCTGAACGATGAAGTTGGAGACGACGCGCCCGTCGGCCGGATGCATGCGCGGTCCATAGGTGTTGAAGATGCGCATGACCTTGATCGGCAGCTTGTGCTGACGGTGATAGTCAAAGAACAGGGTTTCTGCGCACCGCTTGCCCTCGTCGTAGCAGGATCGCGGACCGATCGGGTTCACGTGGCCCCAATAGTCTTCCGTCTGGGGATGGACGGATGGATCGCCGTAAACCTCGCTGGTAGAGGCCTGGAGGATCTTTACGCCGAGCCGCTTGGCGAGCCCAAGCATGTTGATAGCGCCATGGACCGAGGTCTTCGTCGTCTGCACGGGATCGTGCTGGTAGTGGATCGGCGACGCCGGACAGGCGAGATTGTAGATCTCGTCCACTTCCAGGAAGAGCGGAAACGTGACGTCGTGCCGAATAAATTCAAAGCGCGGATGATCACGCAGATGCGCGATGTTATCCTTGCTGCCGGTGAAGAGGTTGTCGACGCAAATGACCTCGCAACCCTTCTCGAGAAGGCGGTCGATTAGGTGCGACCCAAGGAAGCCGGCGCCGCCGGTGACCATCACGCGTTTGCGGGCATTATAAGTACGAGCCAAGTCGAGGCTTCCTTTTTACTCGATATCAGCACGTTGAAGTGGCGGAATTCTGTCCGGAAATCCAGCTAAGCGTTGTCTGTGCATGATTTTGACACATGCTCCACCCTCTCGAGGTCGTACGGATTGCTGCCGACTTCGCCTCACTTTAGACTTCAAAGCATGGGTCGTTTTATAAGATGGGCTTTAAGGGCCGTTCCGGCTCCTGTGCGGTCCAACGTACTGCAAGAGTCGAGCGCTTTGGTCGATGAGGATACGAAGTTCCGGGTAGGACAGCCGACGATGTTTGGCAGCCTCCGCAACCTCGCCCGTATCGGTTTCAGACCGGGGGGCATTGTCGACATTGGCGCAAATATCGGGGATTGGGCACGGGAGGCTACGAGCATTTTCCCCGGATGTCCGATCCACATGATCGAAGGGCAGGCCTCGCTAGAACCACAGCTAAGTGCCACGGGGTTTCCATATACCTTGACGTTGGTGGGGCCTGAGAATGTCGATGCTGCTCCCTTCTATTTAGCAGGAACAGGATCGTCTTTACTCGAGGAGGTAACGACATTCGAGAAGGAGCGGGTTGAGCTTCCAGTTCGAAGGCTTGATGACTTAGAGCCTATTCGCGCGCTCCCCTCCCCACTGCTCCTGAAGCTCGATGTTCAAGGCTACGAACTGCAGGTACTTGCCGGCGCATCAGAGACTCTCCGTCGAACTGAAGTACTGCTCGCTGAGGTCTCATTGCTCGAGTACAACAAGGGCTCGCCGCTCATGCATGAGGTCATCGGATGGCTCGCGGAGCGCGACTTCCTGCCCTACGATATTTGCGGTGGCCTCCGGCGCAGTTCTGACAAGGCCCTATTTCAAACCGACATGATCTTCGTGAGGCGCGACAGCGAACTGAGAGCCAAGCGCAAGTTTTGGGAACATGAATCGGACTAAAGTCGCCTCCCCGCCACTGGTAAGCATTTGCTAACCATAGCGGACCTATTTTTGCCTATGCTCGAGAAACTCGCGATCGCTGGTACGGTCGGCGCTGGCCTCGCGATTGGGCTGCTCTGGCCAACTTCACATAAACCGCTGAACGCCGCGTCCGGCGGCGCGGACGTCGCGATCGCCCGTAGTTCAGACAGTCATTATTATGCCGACGCGAAGGTGAATGGCCGACCGGTCCGATTCATGATCGACACCGGTGCGAGTGAGACTGCGCTCACCGTTGAGGATGCCCAGCAGATCGGGCTCACCGTAGATCCCGCGAAGTATGAAGTCTTGGGAGATGGCGCGTCGGGAATAGTTCGCGGGCAGCACGTTTCGCTCGACAGCATCCAGGTCAGCGGCATCCGTCAGCAGAACGCGAAAGCTGTAGTTGTCCAGGGCGCGAGTGTGTCGCTCCTCGGCCAGCCATTCCTTGAGAAGGTCGACGAGATCGTCATCCGGAATGGCGAGATGCACCTCAGGACAGACGCCAAGCTGCAAAGCTGAGGCTGTGTCCTCTCAGGACACGGGCATTTCCTGCGTTGACAGTCAGATGCGCGATTTTAACTTCGCGCAACGTCTGACTGCAGGTACGTCTGAGCCGGCAGATCGAAGCGCGTCGAGCGAGTACCGGGGGGCATAGTGCTATTTAACTCGCTCGAATTTCTCGTCTTTCTTGCGATTGTTTACGCGCTCTACCGGGTGCTGCCCTTCCGCAAGCAGAACTACATGCTGCTTGGCGCAAGCTATATTTTCTACGGCTGGTGGGATTGGCGCTTTCTCTTCCTCACCGCGTTTTCGACCACGATCGACTACTGGGTCGGCCTTACGATGCAGAACCGCCTCGGCAGGCGGGAGAAGATCGTGCCTGCGATCTTCATCGTGTGCTCCGCGATCCTCTTCCTCGGCATGCATCCTGGCGCAATCGCCCGAGCAGCCGTGGGCGATCCAACGCACGCGGCGATCATCAAGCCTATTCTACCCTGGGTGGTGCTGGGCATTCTGGCGGTGCTCGCCATGGCGGCCGGCTGGTATCATGTGGTAACGCGTCTCTCGGAGCATGGGCGGCGGAAGGCAGCTCTGCTCACCAGTGTCGTCTGTCAGCTTACGCTTCTCGGCGTCTTCAAATATTTCAACTTCTTCGCCGAAAGCGTGGTCTCAGGTCTAGATGAGTTCGGCATCCATGCCGATCCCGTTTTGATTAACGTCATCCTGCCAGTCGGCATTTCTTTCTACACATTCCAGTCGCTTAGTTACGCCATCGATATCTATCGCGGGCAGTTCGAGCCGACCGATCGGTTCTTCGATTTTGCGCTGTTCGTAGCCTATTTCCCGCAAATGGTGGCCGGGCCGATCGAGCGCGCTCGTCACCTGCTTCCCGAATTCCAGAAGCCGCGTGTCCTGACGCTCGAGCAGAGTGCCCGCGGTGTCTATTTGATCATGCTTGGCATGTTCAAAAAGGTCGCGATTGCAGACGGCGTCGCACCCTCGGTGAACCAGGTATTCGGTAGCTCCGGCGTGGTTACGTCGACCGATGTGATCGTCGGAACGCTGCTTTTCGCGGTTCAGATCTATTGCGACTTTTCCGGCTACACCGACATCGCGCGGGGTGTTTCGAAGCTCTTCGGCATAGACCTGATGCTGAACTTCAACCTGCCTTACTTCGCCAAGAGTCCGCGCGAGTTCTGGCGGCGATGGCATATCAGCCTATCCACCTGGCTCAGCGACTATTTGTACAAGACGCTGGGTGGCAACCGGGGGACTCTGGCATTCGTCTGCCGGAACCTGATGATCACAATGTTGCTGGGAGGCCTGTGGCACGGTGCTGCGTGGAACTACGTGCTCTGGGGCTTCTATCACGGGACTTTACTGTCTGTGCATCGGGTGTGGACGAGCCTTCGCGGCGAAGCCGTGCAGGGCCGCAACATTCTGATCGGGGCGGCGAAGATCGGCTTTTTCTTCCTGTTCACGCTCTATGGCTGGCTCTTGTTCAGGGCCAATTCGCTCGAGCAGGTCGTCGACTTCACCCGCCTGATCTTCAGCGGGACGGGCGGCCTCGACTTTGGCGCCTCCCTCCCCCGCCTTTCGGCCCTCGCAGGCATCCCGGTTCTGATCGTCATGGAATTCATCGAATATAACCGGGACGACCGCTTCTGGTACCGCAAGGTCCGCTTGCCGCTATTCGGCCTGCTCTGCGCAATCCTTCTGTTCCTCACCCTTATGGGGACGAGCAATGAACCAGCTCAGTTCATCTACTTCCAATTCTGAGGCCCCGCTCACGTGGCGCCGCGCAGGGCTGGTCGTCCTATGGACGCTGGTCGGCCTCGCGCTGATTGACGTTGGAGTAAACTATGCCTTCGCTTATCCCACGGATCCCAAGGTGACGAGCGTCGGACAACTCCCCGCTTATTTCGAATATGGTCGCTCGATCGAAGGCAAGCTCGACCGCATTGTCCGGCCCGATCCGAACCAGACCGCTCCGATCACTCTTGCCGGATGGTATCAGCCGTTGAAGGCCGAAACGATCGGAGGCGTGGCGGGCGGTCCGCTCGTCAGCTTCTATGGCATGTCGCATTCGGTCCGCATGGCCCAAGCGCTTGCGCGCACGACGCACGTCTATGAAAGCCGCAGCGTTGGCGCCCCAGGAGCCACCGCCAACTGGGCATTCGGTGCCTTTCTGAGGGACGGAGATCGGAAGCGAAGCAAAGTCGCAGTCCTTTCCGTAATGTCTTTGAATACGCCGATGGTCACGACAATGACCGCCATGACATGGAACTCGGCCTTTCCAATGCCCTACACCGCCGATCGATTTGAACTCGCGGCGAGCGGCTTGAAGACCGTCCCGCTGCCTTACGAATCCTTCAGCGGATTTACGCGAGCATTCTACGATCCGCGTGCCTGGGCTCAGACGCGAGCACAATTTGCGCGCCATGATGATTACTACAATAGCTTCCTGTTCCGCCGCTCAGTCTTAGACAATTCCGCGAGCGTACGGCTTGTAAGACGCGCATACGGCTTGCACTTAGAGCGGGCAGCTCGGGCGCGAGTAATGGACGATCACGGCTTCCATGCTGGAACGGAAGAAATCAGAATCCTGAACGGGATTGTTCGCGCCTTCGCCCAGCAAGCGCGCAAAGATGGAATTGTGCCCGTGATCTTCGTCATCAACAACTATGGCTACGGGACCAACCTATACGATGCATTGAAGGATACTCTTGTCGCGTGCGACATTCCCTATCTAAGCTCGCACACGATCGTTTCTCCGCGAGATCCGCGAGGTTATTTGCCCGACAGCCATTTTACGGACGCAAACGATAATCGGCTGTCGATCGCGTTAGAGGGCGTGATCAGTGCTCAACTGAGTGGCGGGGCTGACCACGAACTTCCTGCTCGTTGTCCACCTAGCGCAGTCAGCTCAGTTCACGGCTGAGAATCGACGTCGACGGCTCTTGCTCGAGGATGCTAGTGCCGGTCGTCGAATACGCCTGCGAAAAGCGGCGCGATCTTCTGAGATCCGCGAATCGAAAGGTGGTTGTGATCGAAGAACAGCGGCCGACCTTCATCGACTATCGGACATTTGTCTGCCTGACAAAGGGCGTCCGCGGGCCATATGAATGTGACCTTTTCGTTCCGTCCAAAGCTGCTGAAGAAGTCGAGAATGGCCTCGTGACGATGGAGGTAGTCGTCATCTTTGGAGAGCGCAGTCGCGGGCTCGGAGAGGCCGAATCGTTGGACAAACAAGCGATGAGGAACGTTGAATGACGGTTCCGGGACGGGACCAACGATTACAACCTGTTTCCCGGCGCTCGCAATACGATCGATCAGCGCCGTGAAACTCAGCTCCCAAAGTGGTTTGTTCTCTGCCACGGACAGAGCTTGCCCGATGCCATAACGCAGTAACGGCGGCTTGAATGGGAAATCGGCCGGATTGGCCGGCTCGCCCATGTTCCACTTCGTCCAACGAGACGAGAGAACTACCGTTCGAATATTCGGAGACGTAAGCGCGAGTTGAAGCATCTCGCGGTTATATTGCTCACAGTAGGCATAGTCGGCAGCCGCTATCTCCAAATTAAGCCCTATGGGGCAGTCGGCATCAGCCGCAAACAGGAATGATCGGCCTTTCCCTTTGGCCACGAGTTCCATGGACGTAGCAGTCACCATCGCGTGAGAGTCACCCCAGAGTAGCACGGTGGGCTCCGCGTCGGCTCCGAGACGGCATGCCTTAGCTGGAGGGACAACGCGCTCGCCCATCGTCATGCAGTTTGAGTGATGGCGCTTCTCGTCGTCAGCCACCGCCACTATCCTGGCGGCCTCCGGACTGAGACGCGCGGGGACTCCTTGTGACGCAATGATCGCCAACGACGCTGCGGCAATCACCACCATGCCCGCCGCAGCGATCAGTGCATTCCGGTTGCGGTCCGGCCCTTTGGCACGGAACGGACGTTCGATTAAGTACAGGCTGACAAAGCCGAGAGCTACCGAGGCGATGCAGAGAGACAGTGCGGCAGGTGTGTCGAGATTACCTGCGACGAGATAGGTACCGAATGCCAGAAGCGGCAGATGCCAAAGATAGATTGAATAGGATGCTTGCCCAACAGCAACCAGAGGCGCCGCAGATAGCCAGCGTCCAGCCAGAGCATCGCGGCCCGCCCAGATGACCAGCGAAGTCCCTGCTACCGGCGGGACCGCCGCCAAGCCTGGAAACGGTGTCACCTCGGTGTAGGTGAACATCGGAACCGCGATTAAGAGCAGACCAACAATGGAAAGCGGCGTCGCAAGGCGTTGAGGTTTGGGAAAGACGCCTACTGCGAGCAAGCCGCCGATCATCAGTTCCCATGCGCGGGAAGGCAATAAGTAGAACGCCGCGTTCGGTTTCCAACTGACCAACAAAACTGACACGGCCAGAGAAAGGGCCGCGATGGTCCAGAGCGCAGGCGAAAAGCTCTTTCGATATCTATGCAGCATCCAGAGCAATGGCGGGAACAAGACATAATATTGTTCCTCCACGGCAAGCGACCATGTGTGCAACAACGGTCGGATTTCGGCGGTGGTCTGGAAGTAAGAAACGGAACGCCAGAAGTAAAAGTTAGAGCCGAACACAGACATGTAAGCCGAACTCTCGGCCACGCCGGTCAATTCTCGAGGCGATAGGAATAGAAGCCCCGCAGCTAGCGTGGCTAATGTCACGATGGTGAGAGCCGGGAAGATCCTGAGTGCGCGACGGCGATAGAATTCGAGAATGGAAAAACGGCTACTCTCAATTTCGCGGGCGATGATCCCCGTAATCAGAAATCCGGAGATAACAAAGAAGACGTCGACGCCAACATAGCCGCCTGAAACGCCTGAAAATCCAGCATGGAAGAGGACTACTGGGATGACTGCGATCGCTCGCAGGCCGTCAACGTCCCCGCGATAGTGCGCGTCGGCGCGGCGCTCAACTACCCGCTCTTGAAACACGCAGCAGTGTATCTTTCCTCAGAACGAAAAGTAAACGAGAAAGCCCCCCTGGAAAACGAGGTGGAGGGCCATGTTTCGTCTCAGGACGACGCATCCTCAGCCGTTGACAGCCAGTTGGACCGTCCTAACAACGGCGAACGTTCGGAGGCGCATTTGGCTGGAATTCCAAAAGGTAAGAGCTGGCTGGATGCCATGCAGGGCTACGACGATGCTCTGAGATCCATCGTTGCGCGCTATCCTGACGCCGATATCCTCGAGCTTGGAGGAGGCCGCCGCCCTTCATTCCAGCTCTCGGACATGCCGGACAATCTGAAGAGCTATACGGTCAACGATATCAGCGAGGATGAGCTTGCGCTCGTGCCTGAGGGCTACAAGACCGCTTGCTTCGACGTCTCCGGCGACGCTTCAGGCTTCGAGGGCCGATACGATGTCGTCTTCTCGCGGTTCCTGGCGGAGCACGTGAAAGACGGGGCCGCGATGCACCGGAATATCCACAAGGTGCTGAAGCCGGGCGGGGTGGCGTTTCACCTAATTCCGACGATGTACGCCCTGCCGTTCGTGATCAATCGCATCTTGCCGGAGCGCCTCGCCGAGCAAGTGCTTCTCCTAAACCGGCGTCGCGAGATTTCGCCGAAGTTCCCGGCTTTCTATTCATGGTGTCGAGGCGATACGCCCGCTATGCGCGCGCTCTTCGATAAGATCGGATATGAGAAGGTGGATATCCGGAACTTCTTCGGTCACTTTTATTATGAATCGATCCCAATCTTGCGGAACATCGAAGCGCGCTTTGCGGAGCTCGCGTGCCGCAACGACTGGTCGTACTGTAGCTCGTACGCTTACGTGACCGCCTACAAGTAGGGGTAGGCTGCTGGTGACAGCATGCCCGGCCGCATGGGTGACGGAGCAGTCTTCTTTGCGGGCATCTTCGTGCGAGCCACGATGCCGACCAGCATCCCGGCGCAGGTCGCGAAGAGGTAGTGGAGGACTGCGTCGAAAAAGGCGAACTCATACGAGATATGAATCGCCACGATAATGACGGCTGCCAAAAGGCCGGGGATGAGCTCACCTGCTTCGTCTTGAGTAGGAAGCTTCAAATTCTTGAAGCCGAGCACGATCACTGAGCCAAAGAGTGAAAACAGGCCGATCAACCCCAAGAAGCCGAACTCGGCGGTGACCAGGTAGTAAGTGTCGTGAACAGGCGCCCGACGAGTTGTTCCGCTCCATCCCACGCCTGCCCTTCCCATGTAACCACCGACATTAGCGACCACTACATACTGGTTGGCACCGACGCCCAGCGGATGGTCGGCTATCATCATCCTAGCGGCATCTTTCATGGCGGCGCGCTGGAAATCGCTCGACGCAATGTCTTCATCTGACCTCTGCCCGGCTGCCCAAATCCCGACCGGTACCGCAACCGTGCACAAGAGCGCGATTGCTCCTGCAAACGCAAACTTGCGAGACGTTCTCCTGCGCATAAGGGAAAGGATCAACGTCAAGGCTATTCCGACCCCGAACAGTCCCATGGAAGCCCGAGATCCGCCCAAAACGACGCAGACACCACCGGCAGCAATCGCAAGCGCGAGCCACATTCTGCGGGAACTCCCCAGCATCAGCGACATGGCGGGCAGAACGATGAAATCGAGAGCAATGCCCAGGATGTTCGCGTAACCGAGCGATCCTCCCGGTCTGTCGGAGCCCTGAAGCGGGACCCAGATCGCTTCGCCGATTACTGCTGCCGCAAGCCCCGAGACGATCGCGATCGGAGCACGCGGCTCAGCGGCTGAAACTCGGGCGATCGCTAGGAAAAGGAGCGTGGTTCGCAGGAACTCCCATACGTAGAATATCGCCGCGATCGTATTGATTGCCACGATGGTCGACACGACCAGCGCAGCCCAGATGATCGCATAGCTTAGCTTTATGGAAGCCGGTACTCGTACTCCTGGCGATGCCATAAAAAGGGCGATTGAGAAGGCATCGACGAACGAAACCTCCATACCCCGGACGGGCGACGGCCAGAGCGGCCAGCCATAAGGCGCAGCCCACATCGTCGGCGCTAGGAGCAACATCGTAACTCCGAGCCAAAAGCAGACGGGGATGATGTACTTACGATTAGATCGCAGCAGCCCGATGAGGGTGGGCGTGAGAATCGCGATGCCGAGGAGATAAATCCACTTCAACTACGTTCATCCTGACTTCTAGCTCTAACGCCTGCTATCCGTTCTACGTGCCGAAACGATATTCTCACTTGATCTGTGCTACTTCGCCTCCCCATGCTGGGTCCAGCCGCATTTGAGGCGACCGGCTGCGTCGGGTCCCGCCATGATACGTTGGCCTGAAGGGGAGCAGTAAGCCGGATGTTCTTGGGCGTGCCGAAATCCATAATCATCCGATTGGGTTGGACGACCTTCGGCTATGGGGCCGTTCAAGCGATCCGACTGCTTAACAACGTCGTCTTGGCACGCCTACTCTCGCCACCGATTTTCGGCCTTATGGCGCTGGTCAATACGATACGGACCGGCGTGGAACTTTTGTCAGATCTGGGCATCCGACAGAATATCGTAAGTAGTCCTGACGGCGGTAAACCCCAGTTTTATAATACAGCGTGGACTCTGCAGGCCGTCAGGGGTCTATTTCTCGGGATAGTTTGCTTACTTGTTTCGGTACCTACAGCGCGTTTTTTTGAGCGACCCGAGCTTGCTAGCGTCCTAGCGGCCGCTTCTCTCTTCTTTGTCTTCACTGGATTTGAGTCCGCCGGGCGCTCGCTTCTTCAGAAGCAACTCAAGGTCGCTAAACTTAGTCTATTTGAGATTATAACGACGTTTATCGCCTTCGCAGCCCAAGTTGTGATCGCGCTAATCACGCCTAGCATCTGGGCACTCGTTTTGGGCGGCGTCATAGGTGCGGCCGCAAGCTTAATAGCCAGCTACCTGTTGATACCGGGGCTTCGCCATCAAATCCTGGTAGATCCCGAGAGTGCAAAGCGCTTGGTCACGTTCGGGAAGTGGGTCTTCTTTTCATCGATTATTTATTTCTTCGCGATGAATTTCGATAGGCTTTACTTCGCCAAACAGATCACATTGTCGCAGCTCGGCGTTTACGGCATCGCTCGAAGCTTGGCCGATATGGTGTCGATATTCGTGCAGCGCGCGAGCACGACCGTCCTATTTCCGACGATCGCCGCGGCCAAGCTGGCTCCGATCGATTTACGGCGAAGACTTCTGAGAGGCCGCCGGACGCTGTTATTGGCCGCAGCTATTGGAATGGGTCTGTTCGCTGGCCTCTCCGGCACGATTGTAAGGATACTTTATGATCCCCGCTACCACGACGCCGCTTCGATCCTGCCGATCCTCTGCATCGGAGTTTGGTTTGGAATTCTGACTGCCACCAACGACTCGATCCTAATGGGTCTTTCCCGGCCGGCATATCCGGCGCTTTCCAATGCGGCCAAACTGATGACTTATGTGGTCGGGGTTCCCATCGCCTTTTACTTCTATGGATTTATTGCAGCCGTCGCAGTGATTAGCGCGGGTGAACTGGTGAAATATATCGCGTTATGGATCTTAAGTCGCAAAGAGCACATGCACTTCGGGCGCGATGATCTAGTACTGACTTTGGTTTTCGCTGGCACTTTCCTGACAATCCGGGCGCTCTTCGGAGGACTAACCAACGGACTCGTTCCATTTCCTTCGATCTGACGTTGGATTAGCTTGGGGATTAACCGGACGCTTCGTACGATTCTGAGACAGGCCAATGCTTTAACCACGGTTCGAAGTGGCGGAAGTCAGGCGGGGCCGCTAGATCGGAGCAGCAGTTAGCAAGAGGGGTGTTTGAATGCCTGAGGCCATGACCGCGGCACCGGCCAGGACCCGGATCGCTGTCGCGATCTGTACCTACAAGCGGAACGACTTCCTGACGCGGCTGCTTGATGCGCTGCTGGTCTGCGCCGAGCGTGTGAAGGATCGAGCCGCCGTTGGCGTCGCGATTTGTGACGACACAGCTGAGGGCCAAGCCCGCGTAGTTGCCGATGCCTTCGCTCCAAAGTTCGAACTGGGGCTCCAGTACAAGATCTCCGGCAAACAGAACATTTCCCTGGCCCGCAACACCGTCATCGAGACCGCCATGGAAATGGGCGACTGGACGGTCATGACGGACGATGATTGCGAGCCGCCGCCAGAGTGGCTTGAGGCGCTCCTCGACCTTCAACAAAAGACGGGGGCGGACGCGGTGACGGGCAGGATCGTTCGGCGGGTTCCGGAAGGCTCGCCGCGTTGGATCACCGAACAGCCCTTCCTCGAACTAGGTCAGGAAGGCCTTCCCGATGGTACCGAAATGACGGCGGCGGCGACCTTCAACTCGATGATGCCGAGCGCCTTCCTCAAGGAACATCCGGAAATCCGCTTCAAGCCGGAACTGGGGGTCATCAGCGGCGAGGACATGGTTTTCTTCCGGACATGTCGCGAAGCGGGGCTCAAGATCCGTTTCTCGGAAAAAGGCTACGTCTACGAAAACGAGCCTGCGGATCGCGCCACCTTTGGATATCAGCTCTATGCCTACCTCTGGCACGGCAACAGCTCTTATGTGGCCAGCGTCATGACGGGCGTTCCTCGCTGGCGGATGTTCGTTCACGGTTGCGGTTCCCTGGCCCGATCGATTGCACGGCCCTTCGGACGCATCGCTCGCGGCAAATCGCCCCAACTGCGCTATACTCTTGCCCTCTCGCTGCATGCGGCCGGCAAGATGCTTGGTCCGCTGGGAGTGCGGATCGACCATAAATAGCCGATGCGGATATTGTTCGCCCTTCCTGGCCTCCACCGCGTTGGTCGCGGGGCGGAGGTGGTATTCGAGTCCGTCGCTCAGCAAATCGCTGCGCGCGGCGAACATCATGTGACGCTCGTTGGGTCAGGGCAGGCGCGAGCCGATTGCGCCTACGACTTCATCCAAGTGCCGTCCGCTTCGCGTGAGCGGTTCGAGCGTTGGCCCAAGATCCCGTTCTTAAGGCATGAGTTCATGTACGAGGAACTCACCTTCGCTGCCTCGCTGACCGCGCTCCCTGCCGTCGGCAAGGCCGACGTGACGATGACTTGCAGTTACCCGTACACGAATTGGGCCCTGCGCCGGCCGCGACTGGGCAAGCGCCCGCAGCATGTGTTCGTGACTCAGAACGGCGATTGGCCAGCGGCGGAACGCGGAGCCGAAGCACGGTTCTTCGGCTGCGACGGCCTGATCTGCACCAATCCGCTGTATTACGAGCGCAACCGCAAGAATTGGCCTTCAACGCTGATCCCCAACGGCGTCGATCCTGGCCGTTTTTATCCCGGACCCGAGCGCAAGGCCGAACTGGGCCTGCCCACCGACCGCCCTGTGATCCTGATGGTGAGCGCGCTCGAAGCCGGCAAAAGGGTTTTGGAGGCAATGCGAGCCGTCGCCGCTGTTCGCAACGCCTATCTGCTCGTCGCCGGCGACGGAGCGCTCCGCGACGAAGTTGACCGGCTCGCAGCCGACTTGCTGCCGGGGCGGTTCAGACGCGCGACCTTCACGCACGAGCAAATGCCGGACCTGTACCGGAGCGCTGACCTGTTCCTGCACACGAAGATCCGCGAATCCTTCGGCAACGTCTATGTCGAGGCACTAAGCAGCGGCACCCCGATCGTCGCTCACGATGATGAGGTGACGCGGTGGATCCTCGGCGATCACGCAACCTTGGTCGACACAACGTCGGAGGCGGCGCTCACAAGAGCGATCGCGGACACATTGGCCAAGCCGAAGGCGCCGGCCGAAGCAGCCGCATGGGCGCAGGCGCGCTACTCGTGGGACGTGATCGCCGGAAAATACGTTGATTTCTTTACGGACGTTCTGGAGAAGGCGCGTCCGTCCAGGGCTCCACAGCCTATACCGCGCACCAGTCAGGGGGCCCAGTCTTGAACGCGCCCAGCGTCGTCACCAGCACGCCAATCCGGGCCGCCATCGTCGGAACCGGCTATATCGCCGACTTCCATGCTCGCGGTATCCAGAATGCGGAAGGCGTCGAGCTCGTTGCTGTCTGCGACGCCAATGACACTGTCGCGAAGGCGTTCGCTGCCGGTTGGGGCGTCGCGGCCTACCATTCGCTCGAGACCATGCTCACCGAGCAGCGCATCGATGCCTTGCACGTGCTGGTGCCGCCCAATCTACATCACGGGCTCGCGAAGACTGCTCTGGAGGCAGGGGTCAACGTGCTCCTCGAGAAGCCGATGTGCATCTCGACCGAGCAAACAAGCGAACTGCTCGCCATCGCAACGGCTAAGGGCCTCAAAGTGGGCGTCAACCACAGCATGCTCTACGAGGGTGCGTTCCGCCGGCTGCGAGAGCAGGTCCGCAGCGGGGCGCTGGGACCGCTCGACCATGTGACATTCAACTATTTCCTGGAACTCGCCTTCATCCGATTTGGGCCGTTCAACAATTGGATGCTGCGAGAGCCCGGCAATGTGCTGCTCGAAATCGGACCGCACCCGATCTCCGGCCTCGTCGACCTCGTCGGCGTCCCTGACGAGATCGAAGTTACTGCCGACCGCGACATCGTTCTGCCGGGCGGTGCGCGGGTCTACCGGCGCTGGCGCATTCACGCTCGCGCAGGACGGATGGCCGCCGACGTGAACATGGAGCTTGGTCCCGGATTCCCGCAGCGGACGGTCGCGGTTCGCGGCCTGCTTGGAACGGCATTCGCCGACTTGGATGCGAATACTTGCACCATCGATAAGCGGACCACTGCGGCCCTAGATTTCGACCGCAATCGGCGCAGCGTTTCGACTGCATCCCAGATCCGCGATCAGGCTCGCGCCACGCTGACCGACTATATCCTTTCCAAGGCCAAGCTTCGGAAGCGCGGCAACCCGTATCAGGCATCCCTCCTCGACAGCGTCGCAAGTTTCTACGAGGGCCTGCGCTCGCCCGCTGGGCTCGATGATCGCGTGAGTGGCACCTTCGGCCGGGAGGTGATCGAGACGTGCGAGAAGATCATCGCCAAGGCGAAGCTGAAAGGCCGCGTCGAACAGGCGCCTCGTCCAGCGATCACGGGACTGAAGCCAACCGTGCTCGTTCTTGGCGGCACCGGCTTCATCGGTCGTCAGCTGATTAAGCAGCTGCTCGACAAGGGCTATTCAGTACGGGCAGCAGCCCGCGGATCGAGCCTGCAGTTGGAGGAGCTCGGTAGCGACCGTCTCGAGATCGTCCGAGCCGACATGCGTTCACCGGCTGATCTCGATCGCATTCTCGACGGCATCGAAACCGTGTTCCACCTCGCGACGTCGGACGCCAAATCGTGGCCCGAGTTCATGGAGAAGGAAGTCGAACCAGCGGGCGCTCTCGCTCGCGCATGCCTGGATCGCGGGATCAAGAGGCTGATCTACACCGGGACGATCGATTCATACTACGCGGGCGGCCGAGCTGGCACGATCACGGAATCGACGCCGCTCGATCCAAAGATCAAGCGCCGCAACAATTACGCGCGGGCAAAGGCGGCTGTCGAAGACCTGCTGACCGAAATGCACCGGAAGGAAGGCCTACCGCTGGTGATCCTTCGGCCCGGCATCGTGATCGGCCGCGGTGGCAATCCTTTCCATTGGGGTGTCGGCAAATGGTCGTCCGAAGGCGTCGTCGAGACATGGGGCGACGGCACGAACAAGCTTCCCCTGGTCCTCGTAGATGATGTCGCTGCGGGCCTCGTCCGCGCGATGGAAGTGCCGGGCATCGAAGGCCGGTCCTACAATCTGATCGACAAGCCGATGCTTTCGGCTCGCGATTATATCGCCGGCGTAGAGCGGCTTGGCGGCTTCAAGATCGACGTCCACTCGGGATCGATCGGGCGCTTCTATCTTAGCGATCTGATGAAATGGCCGATCAAACGTGCCGTCGGCCATCCGGACGGCGTGCGCGTGCCGAGCTACGCCGACTGGGAATCGCGAACGCAAAAGGCCGTGTTCGACTGCACGCGCACGCGGCAAGAGCTTGGTTGGGAGCCCATCTCCGACCCGGAGCGCATGGTCAGTGAGGGTATCGCCGGCTCAATGGCCGTCTGGCTCGCTGCGCGAGGCTGAGTGCTCGAGGCCAGTCATTCGATGGTACCGCTTCAGGTCGCCTACGTAATGACGCATTACCCGCGCGTCGCCCTCACCTACATCGCGGGCGAGGTTGACGAGGTGGAGCGGGGTGGCGGCCGGATTTTTCCGATCGTCATGAACCGGCCCGGACCGGAAGATCTGACTACCGATGAGGCGAAGGAGCGCGAGCGTAAGAGCCTCTATCTCAAAGCGTCGCCCGGCCGCATCGCCGGGGATCTATTTGCCTGCTTGATGGCGCACCCCATCAAGACGGCCAAGCTCACGCTAAAGGCGCTGAAGTCGGCTCGTTCGGACGTCGGATTGATGGTTAAGCGCTTTGGGCACCTTTGCTATGCGGCGACCGCGGCCCGCCATTGCCGGGAAAATGGGATTCGGCATCTCCACGCACAGTTCGGACTGTCACCCGCTACGATCGCTTGGTTCGCGTCCGAGATACTCAATTTCGATCCGCGCACTCGCTCCACCTGGAGCTTCACGATTCATGGTTTCCATGACTTCGTCGATGAAAACGTCGCGCGGCTAGACCTCAAGGCGGCCTCGGCCAGCTTTGTGATCTGCGTCAGCGACTTCACGAAATCGCAGCTCTGCCGCGTCAGCGATCCCCGACACTGGGACCGCTTCCACGTGGTTCGCTGCGGCATCGACTTAGCCGCCTTCCCTCAGCGCACGCCCCGGCCAATGCGCGCGGTTCCCCGCGTCGTCATCGTGGGCCGACTCTCACCGGAGAAGGGCCACGCAATCCTTCTCGAAGCCGTGCGAAAGCTTGCGGACGACGACATCGTGGTCGAGGTCGAGATCATCGGCGACGGCCCCTTCGCTGACGCCATCCGCAGTCGAGCGGAGACCCTCGGCATTGCTGAGCAGCTAATCTTCACGGGCGAGCTGTTGCCTGACGAAGTGTCTAAGCGTCTCGCGGACGCCGACATTTTCTGCATGGCGTCCTTCGCCGAAGGCCTGCCGATCTCCATCATGGAGGCGATGGCGGTGGGAGTGCCTGTCGTCAGCACTTGGATCGGCGGTATTCCGGAGCTCGCGATGAACGAAGTCACGGCCATGACTGTGCCGCCGGGCAACAGCGATGCTCTAGCGACAGCAATCAAGCGACTCACTAGCGACCCAGCTCTTTGCGAGCGGCTTACCGCCGCGGGCCGGGGAGCAGTCGAGCACATGCACTCCCGCACCACGAACGGAGCGGAGCTGACGGCGATCTATCGGTCGTTGCTCGCGAAGGTTCCTGCATGACCGACCGACCTTTTCGTACAGGCGTGATAGGTTGCGGCGCCATCGCGCACGAACATCTCGCTTATCTGGGATCGTCGCCGCGAGTTGACCTCGTCGCTGTTTGCGATGCCTCCAAGGCAACAGCATCGTTCATGCGCGAGCGCTTCCGAGCCAAGGCTTGGTTCACCGACGCGGATTCAATGCTGAAGGAAGTGCGTCCCGAGGTCGTCCATGTGCTGACCCCACCCCAAACGCATGACTCACTGGTTCGGATGAGCCTTGAGGCCGGCGCGCATGTCATCTGCGAGAAGCCGATGAGCGGCACGTCGGCCGAAACGGAGGCCTTGCTAGCTGAAGCTCGACGGCTCGGTCGAACGCTGATCGAGAGCCGCAACTTGCTGTTCAACGATGTGACGATCGCGATCGATCGCATGGTGGCCGATGGCCAACTCGGATCCGTCCGGGAAGTCGATGTGCTCCTGTCCCTGGATCTTACCGCCGGCCCGTTCGGCGATCTCAACCTTAGCGGACCAGGTGTGGCGCTCCCCGGCGGCGCGGTTCACGACTTCCTGCCGCACCTCGCTTATCTGTTCCTCCATTTCGCGGCTAACCAAGCCGACGCAGGCAAGGTCACGGGTTTCCTCGAAAACCGCAGCGGGAATCTTCGAGTTGGCTACGATCACCTCGATGCATTGATCGAGGCCGGAGATGTGCGCGGCCGACTCCGGATCGCGTCGGACGTAGCCCCGCCTGCCTTTCGGTTGATCGTGCGCGGGACGGAACGATCGGCCGAGTCAGATCTCTACAACCCTTTCCTGCGGGTCGAGGGCGGTGCGAACACCGGCAAGCGAGCACCCCTTGAGCAGATCAGTTCCGGTATGAAGCTCGCCCGGTCCGGCGTCCGGAATTTCTTGGACAAGGTCCGTCAGCATGGGACCTATCATGGAATGCCGCGCATGCTCGACGCCATCTACGGCGCCTTACAAAGCGGTGAAACGCCTCCGATCAATGAAGCTGAGATGATCGCAACAGCGCGTCTCGTAGATCGCATCGTTGGGCTTGGAAAAGCCCAATGAAGGTTCTGGTCACTGGCGCATCCGGCTTTCTTGGCCGCGAAGTTGTTCGGGCAGCCAGCGCCGCTGGCCATGATGTGCTGGCGCTTGTCAGGCCCACAGCCAACGTCGATGCACTCGACTGGCCCAACGACGTTCGCGTGCTCAGGGGCGACCTCCGGCAGGTGGGCGATTGGTCGACGCAACTTGACGGTGTGGAAGCGGTCGCTCACCTCGCTGCGGCGCCAAGTGGCGATTTGCCCACGCAGTTCTCGGGAACGGTCGTAGCGACCGAGAACTTGCTTCGATTCCTGCCAATGAGCTCGCTCCACCGCTTCGTCCACGTCAGCTCGTTCTCAGTCTACGATTACGAGTCAGTCGGATGGAGCGGCACATTGAGCGAAGCGACGCCGGTGGACCCTGTTCCCGAGAAGAGGGACGCCTACACCATCACGAAGATTGAGCAGGAGCGCCTGGTCCGGCAAGCGTGCAAGGTCGCAGGCACGCCACTCGTGGTCATCCGTCCCGGCGCGATCATTGGGCCCGGGAAAGACTGGGGCTTCGGTCGCGTAATCTCTCTCGGGCGATTCGATGTGCTCTTCTCGCCTTGGGCGAAGTTCCCGCTGACCTATGTCTCCAATTGCGCCGAAGCGATCGTCAAAGCGCTCGACGCGGACGTTAAGTCCGGCAGCATCTTCAACATCGTAGACGACCAACTACCAACCTATGGCGCCTATCACCGCATGGGCCGACAAATCCCCGGCGCGAGCGTAGGGCCTGCGATTTACGTGCCGTGGATCGGAGTCATCCTTCTTGGCGGAGCGGTGTCTCTGGTAAATCGGATGGCGTTCCGCGGCCGAGCGAAGGTTCCTGAGTTTCTGGACAGCCGGAAGCAGCGAGTCCGCTGGCGCCCGATGTCTTACAGTAATCGCGCCGCGAAACAGGATCTCGGCTGGTCACCAACCGTTCCGCTACAAGCAGCTCTGCTGAATACCATTGGCCGCGAGGGTGCCGCATGAATGTTCTCCAACGCATCTTGAGCGGCCTGAGTCGGCGCCTGGAGAAAACCAATTTGACCTTCGGACTTCGGGAAGCAGCGATCGTGTCCATCGTTGGCATCGCGATTGCCACCGCCGTCGCTTGTCATTTCGCAGCCTGATCAGCGGCCCGTCCGCAGCCACTCCTTCGGCGCGCCGCTGCGCACAAGGCCTAGGTACATCGGGATTTTCCAGAGCACGTAAAGCGGCAGCCGCAGGAGCGTCGACCCGGACGCGAAACGGCGTCCCTCCCTCGCCCAGGCCAGGACCAGCAACCCGAAGGCAAGCAGCCCGACAACGAACTGGGTGAGAAGCGGCCATGCCGCAGCCCCGAACGCGAGGCCAAGGGCGCCCGCTAGGAAGGCCATTGCGTTCAGAACGAAGAGTAAGGCCAGAGGCGGGATGCAAAGGTCGAGAGCCGCGAAGACTCCCCGCATGTCCAGACGCGCCAGGCTTCTGCCGAGCGCGCGTGGCGCTGTCTTCAGCGCCGTAGCCATAAAGCCACCTTCCCAGCGACGACGCTGAACTAGTGTGCCCGCTGCGGATGCCGATGGGCTCCAAACGGTCGCACCCTCCACTAACAATGGCGGCGCCGATCTTTCCGCGAGCTCGAGGCCAAGCGCCAGATCCTCGACAATGTTCGAGCCTCCCAGATCGGCGGTTTCGAAGATCGCCCACGGAAGCGCCATGCCGGTTCCTGTGAGGTGAGCCCTTCCCGCGAGGCGCTGCAAGGCGCGCTGCCGGATGAGGTTTTTGATCACGAAGGCGAACGTCGAGATCTGCACCATCGCGGGCGCGGACAGGTCCGGCATGAGCAGGTTCACTGCCTGGCAGGCACGGCCAGCAACGCCGGTCGCCGCAAGGGCACGAAGGCTCGTGGCGTCGATGCGGCAATCGGCATCGAGCACGATCACGACATCCGGCGGGCCGCCACGCAAATGATCGCGCGCAGCCGCGAGTGCAAAGCCTTTTCCCCGGTGTTCCGGGTCATTGCGAACGATGACATTGGCCCCCGCAGATCGAGCAGCTGCGGCGGTATTGTCCGAGCAATTGTCAGCGACGAGCATGATGTGGAAATCGTCGCCAGCCTCTCGCTTGAGGTCCGATACCGTGCGGCCGATCACGGCTCCTTCATCGTGTGCCGGTATGAGGATAGTCGCCGTCCTAGCCCCCGCTGACACTAAGGGGGACTTCAGGGTTTTGATGCCAATGGCCAGTTCCAGCGAAAAAAAAGCCGTGACTACAACCACGGGCGCAAGAACGACTGCAACGATTAGGGTTACTAAGCTCAAGGTCTGTCCGCTGCTTGGCTGTGGCATCCGATCATATGCACGGACGCTTACCCAAAAGCGAATGGTCTGATTTTGGGTCATTAGGATGGCTCAGGGCCCTCATTGACTGCTTGCAGGCCAACCGCTGCCAGTTTAGCGTATTAGAGACTTGGGAGAGGTTAGCGGTTTGATAATGCGTGGGTTCTGCCTTGCTCCTCGTTAAGACGGAGCCGCCCAGCGCGCTGCAGCGCAACGCCCGTTGGCCTCAGCTCGTATTTCTTGTCGGGCTGGCAGCAATCCTGCTGCCCACGATGTACGATGTGGCCCGGCTCACCTGGACGACGGAACAGGGTGGCCACGCGCCGATCATCGTCGCGACGGGCCTATGGCTGCTCTGGCGTGAGCTCAAAAGCACAACAGTCAAGGCTCGCCCCGGGAACATCTGGCTGGGCTCAATCGCCTTAGTCGGCCTGCTCCTGCTTTACGCGGCCGCGCGCATTACCGGCATCCTCGAGATCGAGGGCGTCGTCATGTACGCCTCGATCATTGCCGCCTTCTATCTTCTGGTGGGCGGGCCGCTCCTTCGAGCTCTCTGGTTTCCGATCGTCTATTTGGCCGTCGCCCTACCACCACCCGACACCTTGGTCAGCCTGATCACGCAGCCGCTTAAGATCGGGATTTCGGAGTCGGCCGTCTCGCTGCTTCACGCGCTGGGATATCCAATCGCCAGTTCGGGCGTCACAATCCAGATCGCGAATTATCAACTGCTGGTTGCGGCCGCCTGCGCGGGCCTGAACTCGATCATCACGCTTTCGGCGATCTGCCTCTTTTACGTCTACCTTCGCCACCGGTCGGACCTCGCGTCCTTCCTGATCGTCGGACTGCTGATTGTGCCCGTCGCCATTTTCTCGAACTTCATGCGGGTGATGATCCTTGTCCTCATCACTTATTATATGGGTGAAGCAGCAGCTCAGGGCTTCCTTCACGAGTTCGCGGGCCTGACAGTTTTCATGGTCGCCCTCCTGTCGATCATCGGCGTAGACGCTCTGTTCACGAGTCTCCGGGCTCGCCGGAAAGTCGCCATCGCATGAGCGCTGAATTCCCACCCGTCCCTACGCCGCAGCTGTCGAGGCGCGAGGTCGTTGCCGGGCTTGCAATGCTTTCCGCTGCCGGGCTCGCTGCCGCGCGCAAACCGGACATCAAGGTCGATTATTTGGGCAATCATAAGCTCGAAGACATAGTCCCAAAGCAGATCGGTCGATGGAAGTTCGAGACAACTAGCGGACTGGTGATCCCGCCGGAGGACCAGCTCTCCCTCGCGCTTTACAGCCAACTGCTGACCCGCGTGTATGATGACGGCAACGGCCCAATCATGCTGCTTATCGCCTATAGCGCCAGCCAGAACGGCTTCTTGCAGGTGCACCGTCCGGAGTTCTGTTACACGGCCGGGGGCTTCACCTTGTCCGACTTCGCGCACCACGAGGTTCAGCTAAGTTCGGAAAAAATTCTCAAAACAAACACCCTGACGGCGACGCGCGACGGCGGCGGAGAGAAGCTGCTCTACTGGGTGCGGATCGGCAACCACATCCCGTTGAGCTGGGCCAGGCAGAAGCTCGTCTTCGCCGAAGACAATCTTCGCAAACTGGTTCCCGACTCCGCCTTGATCCGCGTCTCAACGCCGCTCGGTCGTGAACGGGCCATTGAGAATATCGACGAGTTCATCCGCGAAATGGTGGCATCCATCGCGCCGCCACTCAGGCGGGTCCTGGTAGCCTGAGGCTCAGGTCCGCGGCCAGATCTTGAAGGGCCGCAGAAAATACAAAATGAAAAGGATGGTCGCGGCGATCAATGGAATCGCCAGCAGGTGCATGCCCTTGTTGCCCAGCCAGTTCGAGACTGCGCATCCTAAGCCTGCACCCAAGTAGAGCAGCAATGAATCATGCTGCGGTGCGGTCTGCTCTTCGGAAGTCGAACGCTGCACAAACAGCACGACGAGTCCCGCAAAAATGGCGACGGTGACCCAATCGTAGACGGTCTCCACTGCAGCTTCTCCCCTTCTGTTGTTTCTTTATCTGCCATGCTATGCCGATGATTGTCTAATTCTTAAGCGGGGCGTTCACGTGAAGTATGGGATTCTCGCCGCTGTTGCGGTCACCCTTTTGGTCTCGGGTTGCCAGCGTAAGCCCGAAGGTCAAACAGTCGCCGTTGTAAACGGCAAAGAGATCACCGTCCCCGACCTGAACTTCGCGCTCGATCTTGCGAAGGTTCCCGAAGGAGCCGACCGCAACAAGGCTCGCGTACAGGTCCTTCAACAATTGGTGGACCGCCGCCTCCTCGCGGAGCAGGCGAGCAAGGAAGGCATCGACAAGTCGCCTGAATATCTGAACCGCGAACGTCGCGCTGATGAGGATTTGCTCATCTCGATGCTAGCCGACCGTCGCTTGAACACGGCGCAGCTGCCCTCGGATCGCGAAATTCAGTCATTCATAGCGACGCATCCGGAGATGTTCGCCAATCGTGAGACCTGGGACCTCGACCAGATTCGCTTCAACAAGCCGACGGACGCGAGCGCCCTTGCTGCAATCAAGGATGCTAAGACAATGGATGCGCTGCTTGCAGCGCTACAGAGTCACAAGATCGCCTTCCAAAGGCAAAAGAACCGGCTCGATACGGCCATAGTGCCGCCTGAGCTCTATTCGAAGCTCAAGAGCCTGCCCCCAAGCGAGCCATTCTCGATCCAGCTCGGAAATGTGGTCGTGGTAAATGCAATCACAGGCCGAGAGCCGCACCCGATTACCGGGGATCAGGCCAAGCCCGTCGCCGTTCAGGCAATCCGCAAGGCGCAGACGGCCAAGGCACTGCAGGGAACACTCAAGTCGCTCAGGGACTCGGCCAAGATTGAATATCAGCCGGGTTATGCACCGCCGCCGCCTGCAGCAGCCAAGAAAGGCTAAGGCGGCACTTCATGACGGAGGAGGTTCGGTGAGCCTCCTCTGACACCATATTTAGAACTGCGCGAAAGCCCCTCTAGTCCTCGCGGCGCTCTCTGCCGTAACCTGAATAATAGCCGGCGGCGTAATAGTCATCGACGCCGTAGCCCTCGCTCATCAGGCCACCCTTGTACTTGTTGAGGATCACGCCGGCGAGCTTTTGAACGCCCATCAGGGCGATCACGTCCTTGACCTCTCGGGTCGTTGTTCTGCCTTCCTCGGCGACCACAATATATCCGTCCAGCCGCGCCATGGTGGTCACTGCATCGTCGTTGGCGAACACAGGCGGAAGATCGACTACGTAGAGGCTGTTGTCCGGTGCATTCCGCATTGTGCGAAGCAGCGTTTGGGCGCGTTCGCCAGCAAGCAGTTCGGCAGAACGGATGGGACCGGGCGTTGTCGGAAGGATCATCAAGCGCTCGCCCTCAAGGGCGTAAGCAGATGGGACATCTGCGCCGGGCTCGCGCTGCAGATATGAGCGGATGCTCACTTTGGGCTCGATGTTGAACAGGCCTGTCAGCGAAGCCCTGCGAAGGTCCAGGTCCACCACCGTTGTATCGAACCGAGGGTCCCTGCTGAGCGCCGCTGCCACGTTCGCAGAAATGAACGACTTGCCGACTTTCGGGGTAGCGGAAAGCACGCCGAACAGCCGCCAGCCACGCTGCGAGCGAAGCTCGTGCATCTTGGCGCGGATCATGTTGAATGGCCGGGACCGGGCATCGAGGCTGTCGAAGCCGTAGATCCCCCGTGCCTCGGCGATCGCTGAGTCCCACGGAAGAGCTTGAGCGCCCTTGAGCGTTGGCAACGTCAGAACCGGGAGTGAATTTCCTTCCACGCCCCCGTTCCCCTGATCCGTCGTTTCGTAAGACAATGGGCTACGCAAGCTCCGCCTCCGGGCGGCGAAACCAGGGCCACCGCCGCCGTTTTGGCCCACGTTCAATGATTGGAACGATTCCGACGACCGGGACACCGAGGCCCTCGATTTGGATCGGACTGCGCACCGGACGCTTGAGCAGCTCAACGATCAGCGCCAGCAAAAGGCCGAGGAAAGCGCCAGCAAGAGCTCCCCCGCCGATCACCAATGGGCGGTTTGGCCAATGCGGATGGTCAGGAAGGTTAGCAGGCTCCACAAGCGAAAGGCGCTCGGCCCGCTGTTCTCCAGCCATACGGGCGCTGTTCTGCGCCTTGAGAAGATCGTCCGAGACCTTCTTATATTGATCGCGCAACTGGGTGGCCCGACCCTCGAGCTGCGACGCCTGCTCGAGGATCGCGGGAGCGCGTGACAGCCCAGCGGCGTTCGCATTAACCCTCGCAATCGCGGCGTCGCGTTGCCCGCGTAGGATACCGATCGCCTGGTTATTCGCCGCGATCTGCTCGCGGATCACATCATTACCGGACGAAACGGGATTCTGCGCAGCTTGTGCCCGAAGCGTTTGGAGTCTTTCACGGGCCGCAATCACATCCGGATGTGAGTCGGAATATTGTGCGCGAGCTGCCGTAAGCGCCGCCTCGGCAGCCGCTACGGCTCCGTCTTTCCCGCCACCGGTGCGACTTTGCACCATGAGCTGGCGGTTCTGGTTCTCGAGATCGACGATTTGAGCGCTATAGCTTCCGGTATCAATCATCGAAGGCATCCCGCCCTGCACGAGCGAAGATCCATTCCGAGCCTTCAACGACGTAATCTCGTTCTCGATTTGCCCAATCTGGCTCGCAAGCTTTTGAGCCTGATCTTGCAGGAAGCGAACCGTCAACGTCGCTTGATCTTCGACGTCGTCACTGTCCATTCGAAGGAAGCTCTGGACATAGCTTTGGAGCACTTCTTGAGCTTTGACGGGGTCTGGATACTCAAAAGTCATGTTGATCGCGACTAGATTGCTTTGGCCCGCCGAAGTGGGAGCCTTGCCAATATCGCCTTCGAGCGCCCCAACGCTCGTGGCCTTCCGCATTTTCTCGATGACTTCCGATAGAGGCTTCGATCGGCGTTCAGACGGGTATAGATCGTATTGCTCGATCAGTGCGATCAAATCGCCCCGACTCAAAACTCGCTCTCGTATTTTCGCGATTCGCTGCTCGATCATTGCCGTAGCCGGGCTCTCGGCGACGTCCGTTGGCAGTTCTTGGGACTCGATCAGCAAGGACGCAGAGGAGCGATACAAGGTTGGCAACGCGAACGCGGCGGCCGTCGACACGATCAAAAACGCAGCGAACACCGTGAAGAAGTAATATCGACGCTGCCAAATGATCGTGGGCAGGTGATTGATCATCCACCCAATGGAGGCTTCACGCGGTTCGAAGTTATGTGATTCGATCATAATAGGTCACCGAGCCGGTAACGCACGTAGACGCTGGCGTTAAAGTCGACTTTCGGGTCTGGCCCGCTTTGGAACAGTTTACGCGCTCCGCCCTGGACACCGGCATACACGCGATTCCCGATGTGTCGATCATACCCCAGCACGCCTGAGAAATAGGTGCTCTTGAAAGACTCGCCGTCGACCGAAGACGGACTGTCATAGTGAGTTGCAGATAAACTGGCCTGAATCGTTCCCTCCGGCCCCAATCGATGGAAGTAGGCGACAGAGGCATCTGTAGCGATCGAAGAGACTCTCTGCCCGCTCAGAATCCCGCTGCTGAGACCGGTTTGGGCATTGCGCGAAATCTTTCCGCATAGGCGGCTGACGGTCGTCTCATTGCACAGGGAACCCGAGAAAGACGGAGATACCGAGCTATCATTCCCCTCTTGAGTTCTCTCCTTCAGCGCGATGACGCCAACTGACGCAGCGGCGTGAAGGCTCTCGGAGAAGCGAGTATCCAGTGTGACAGCAGGATTGATGCTGTTCGACCAATCGCCGCCGGTGAAGTCCTGTCGGGCAACACCGACGTTGACGCCCACGTGGGTGCGCTCGGAGACTAAGGACGAGTAGCCGGCGCTTCCGAAGTACGAAGTGTAATTTGCATCACTGCTTTGCCCAGGAAACCAGGAATGCTGAAGCCCGGCAGCTAGGGAGACGGTACCCCTGGCGCCCGTACGGATCGAAGCGCCAACATTCCCGCTTGCCCGATACTGCCGACCGGAAAGACCGTAGAGGTCAGGATAATCCTGCGGCGGCGGAAGCGGATCACTCGGATCGATAGGCGGCGGTTGGGTGGGATAGGAGGTCAGCCGGTTCGACAATTGACCAGCATAATCACCAGAGAAAGTCGCATTTCCGTAAAGGCCAACTGTTTCACTAACGTGCTGGCTCGTGGTGGCGCCCACGATGAAGTTTTGCCGTGAGCCATATCCGCCGCTCACATAGGTGGTGTTTTCGACATAGCCGTGGATCGACGTGCTGCCAGTCTCGCTGTTCCACTGATGTGTGCCGGACGCTGAAACGCGACCGAAGATGCTGGAGCTGGAACTATACTGCGAGTTCGGGTTAGCTGAGAAACCGAGGCTAGCTGAAAGATCCAGCCAGTCGACCGTCTTGCGCGTTTCCCCACCGGTCTGACCTGTCTTCTCGTCGGTCTGACCCTGGGGAGGAGCCACTTGAGCAGCCACTGGGCCGCTCAACAGAACGGATCCCACGAGAGATGCCAGGAAGCGAGCGCAGCCGTTCGTCACGGTACCACCATCGTGTCGCCGCTCTGCATCTCAGGAATCTCAGACGAGTTCACGTGGCTGAAATCCCCCTTGAGGGCAGCGCCGACTTCCACCGGAATTGTCCGAATTTGCGGACCCACCTTTCGAATGATCCGTATCTTGCCGACCGAGGCGAACTCAGTCGGACCGCCCGCGATGCCAATGGCCTCAAGCGCGTTCACGTATCTACCGGGAGTGAAGGTGCCAGGGCTCCTGACCTTGCCGATCACCGAGAACTGATAACCGTTGGGATTCTTGATTGTCACGGTGACCTGCGGGACCGTGTCGCGGTACTGGGGTCGAAGACCCGCCGTGATCACCCGTTCGAGGTCCGACGGGAGCAAACCGGCCGCCATCACCTGCCCGACCAGCGGAAAGCTGAACGTTCCGTCGGGCAAGACCCGAACGACCTTCTGGAGCCGTTCATCGCCCCAGACCATGATCTCCAGATCGTCACCCGGGTTAACGCGGTAGGCGGGGCCCGCATTATTCGCTGGGCGAGGCGTCTGAGCCTGCGCTGAAGCAGGGGCCCACGCCCACAGAGCGAGCGCAAAGAAAACTGCTACAAACTTCTTCATGTCGAAGGACCACCCCTCCCTGGCGTGCCGAAGCGGCACAGCCGTGCCTTCTTTACGCAGTGCACCGTTACAAACCTCTAATATTCAGTAGTATATACAAATCGTGAAGAACCGAACCTTCTTTTTCCGGCTGTGTGTGCTCGCCTTGCCACTGGGAACGGTCCCTCTGTCCGGGTGCAGTTACTGGAAAGCCTACCAGGCGAGAGCAGCTTACGCCGAGTACCAGCAAGCCCTTGGCGCCGGGGACATGATGCACGCCCGCATCGCGCTCCTCAAGCTGGTTCGGACGGATGAGGATGTAGCCGACTATTGGATCGAGTTGGGTAAGCTGCAGATTCAGCTGGGCGATTATGGCGGTGCATACGACGCATTTTCGCATGCTCACGAGCTAGACCGCAGCAACGTCCAGGTACTGGCCGCTCTGGCGCAGATCGCGCTCATGAGCCGCGACGTTGATTTGGCCGCCGGCAAGGCGAAGAACCTGGCTCTTCTCGACCCAAACAACCCTGTCGTGACGCTGATCAATGGCTACGTCTCTTTAAAGTCGGGTGACTTGGACAAAGCGGATGCTGCTGCGGACACGCTCTTAGCATCGACTCCGAACGACTCCTTCGCGCGAGCGCTCAAGGCCTCAGTCCTGGTAAAAAGGGGCAAGACCGACGAGGCCATTGCATCGCTGGAGGAGCAGCATCAGCAGGCCCCCCAAGACGTCGGCGCTATGCGGGCGCTAGCCCAACTCTACCGATCCCAAAATGATTGGCGGAACCTGGCGCGCATTCAATCGGACGCATTTCAGAACGATCCGAAGAATCCACAGACGGCGAAAGAGTATGTTGAAGCCTTGCTCCGGGCAGGCGATGTGCAGGGTGCCGCTCGAGTCTCTGGGCGCTTACTCGCGCCCTCTTCCGACGTTCGCGTCACCGACCAAATCCTGTCGCTTTGGGCTCGCTTTGCACCGAAAGGCACCAAGCTGCCAAACGGGCCCGAACTCGCGAAAGCGGCGACCCTCGATCAACGCGTTTCTTTCGCTGACTATTACAACCGGATCGGAGATCCAGGCACGGCTGCGGCACTTCTCGGCGCGAGCAAGACAGTGAATCACGTCAATGCTCGCTGGAACGCCGTGTTCGCCCAATCCCTGGCACTTCAGGGTCAGGACGGCCAAGCCAAGGCCTTGCTTGATCAGGTGCTCGCGCGCGAGCCGGATCAGGTCGAAGCCCTTCGCGCGCGCAGCAGACTGGAAGCGCAAACCGGTCAACCCAAGCAGGCAATTGTCGACGCCCAGCGGCTCGTGACGATCAACCCGAAGTCGGGTGAAGATCGTCTCCTTCTGGCACAGGGCTATCTAGCCGCCCGCAATGGCCGGGACGTACGGCGAACGCTTTGGCAGGCCTTCCAGGAACTGCCGGACGATGAACGCGTCTATGCGGCTCTAAGGAGCGTTCTCGCGACCACAGGCGATACCGAGGGGGCGCAGCGGTTGAACCAAGAAGTTGCCGACCGTCGTTTTTCGAAGCTTTCGAAAGAACTACTTTGATGAATGCGGGTGGGGAGATTGCAGTGCTGGCCGCGAAAAATGAGGCCAAGGAGGAGCAGTCGGACACTCCGATCCGCTCCCGCGCGCGATTCACCTCGAACATCGCCGGCCCAATTTTCTTCTTCGCCGACCTGATCTGCATCCTGCTCAGTGTTCCGCTGGCACTGATTGCCTACAATATCCTTCGCGGGGACAGGATCATCGAGTCCGTCCACCTGTTCGCTTTCTTCGCCGCCGCCGGCACATACTTGCTCATTCGCACTTCGCGGCACGCTTATCGGAGGACCTTAGTCAATCTGTTCGACCACGAAGCCGACGCGATCATGGACGCTCTCGCTAGCGTCCTCATCGCGTCAGCACTCGTGTGGCAGTTCGGCATGATCACCAACCTGTCTCGCGGCCTGACCGTCCTGTACCTGGTGATGTTTTCGGTCTGCCTGCTGGCCTCGCGGCCCATAGTTCGCGGGATGGTTCGCCACTTGGCAGGAACTGGCGCGATCCAACAGCGCATCGCGTTCTATGGCGCGGACCCGGAATCTCTCGCGATCATTAAGAAGGTAATCGAGGGCATTCACCTCCCACACTTGCGATACGTTGGCGTGGCCGACGACCGACCGAAAGTGAAGGAAGTCGAGGGCCTGCACCTTATCGGCGGACTGCACGAGCTGCTCGACCTCGCGCGTAAAGGCGAACTCGATCAGGTCCTCTTCTGCGTCCCCAACATGCCTCGCGCGCGCCTTCACGATATTGTCGATCAGCTAAGCAACGTCTCTGTCGATGTGGCCGTTATCCCGCCCGAGGCCATTCATCTCGCTCCAGATTATCGAGTGCATTTGCTCGGGAACCTCCCAGTCCTCACGCTCTGGGAACGACCGTTCCGCGACATGAACGGTCTTGTGAAACGCAGCGAGGACCTGCTCATCGCAGGAGCAGCAACGATCTTGCTTTCACCGCTGATGCTGCTTTCGGCCGTGCTCGTTCGCCTTTCCAGCCCCGGCCCGATCTTCTTCGTTCAGCCGAGAGTTGGCTTCAACAATGAGCTAATCAAGGTGTTGAAGTTCCGGACGATGTATGCGGATCGGGCCGATCTACGCGCCGAACAGACGACGACCGCCGATGATCCGCGAGTGACACCCATCGGGCGTGTGCTCAGGAAACTCAGCATCGACGAGCTTCCGCAGCTCCTGAACGTCCTCAAGGGGGATATGTCACTGGTCGGTCCGAGGCCCCACGCCACTCACATGAAAGTCGGCGATCGCTATTATCAGGATGCCGTTCGAGGGTATGCTGGCCGCCACCGGGTCAAGCCGGGCATCACGGGGCTTGCACAGGTGAAGGGCGTTCGCGGCGAAATCCGTACCATCGAACGCGCCAAGCGCCGCGTCGAGCTCGACACGCAATATATCGAGAACTGGTCGTTAGGGCTCGATCTATGGATCCTTGCAGCGACGTTCCGAGCGGTCGTCTGGGATAGCGATGCGTACTGAACCCAGCGAATTCCTCGGCATTAGGTTCGATCGGCTGGCGATGGATCAGGTGCTTGGTCGCTTGTCCGAAGCGACCACGGAGACGCCTTACGGCTATATCGTCACTCCGAACGTCGATCACGTCGTCCGGCTGCACGAGAGCAAGGACGCCACGCGGACCTTAAAGCCGCTCTACGAGGCCGCCGACCTCTGCTTATGCGACAGCAGAATTTTGCAGGCGCTCGGCAAAGTGCGAGGGGTTGATCTACCTGTCGTTCCGGGAAGCGAACTCACGGCGCTAATGTTCGACAAGCTTATCCAGCCTGGCGATCGGATCGCCATTGTCGGCGGCGACGCCGAGCTTCTGGCCGGACTTCGCTCACGGTACCCCCGGATCGATTTCGTCCAGCATTGCCCGCCGATGGGTTTGCGCACGAATGCTGCGGCCCGTCGAGAAGCTGCGGAGTTCATTGCCGAGAGCAGCGCTCGCTTCACCTTCATCGCGGTCGGTTCGCCCCAGCAGGAGATGATCGCGACTGAAGCGAAAGCCTTGCTCAGCGCCAAAGGGACCGCCCTGTGCGTCGGCGCTTCGCTCGACTTCCTGACCGGCAGGGAGAAGCGCGCCCCGAAGATAGCGCAGCACCTCCGGCTAGAGTGGGCGCATCGACTGCTCAGCGACCCGAAGCGGATGTGGCGCCGCTATCTCCTCGAGGGCCCCAGGATCTTCCTGCTGACTTATCGCTGGGCCGGGCATGCGCAACATGGGTCGGCCTCGAAATGAACGCCGCGAACTTCATCACGACTCCCGGCCGCTCCCGTTCGAAGTGGGTCATCCCCGCGGTTTTGGCGGTCGTCGCGATACTGTTGGTCGCGGCGGGGCTGGTGGCCAACGTCAACCGGTCTACCGACCTTACCCGTGCGCAGCAGATGCGGCGCGCTGCAGCAGCCCGTGCAGCCCAGTCCCCGGTTGCGCCGCTCAATCTCGTCCGCCCCCTTACACCGGAGGAGGCGATCAAGGCGAACGAAGAGCGCCCGTTCACGACCACACCCGACACGCCCGCCAAGCAATTCAAGCTTCGCGCGGATGAGATCAGCAAGCTTCGCGCCATCGATTGCCTGACGCAGGCGGTCTACTACGAGGCGGCGACCGAGCCGGCAGACGGGCAGCGGGCAGTAGCCCAGGTCGTTCTAAACCGGATGCGGCATCCAGGCTTCCCGAGCAGCGTCTGCGGGGTCGTCTATCAGGGGTCGGAGCTTCCGACGGGTTGCCAGTTCACCTTCACGTGCGACGGTTCGCTTGCCAGGACGCCCATCCCCGCCGTTTGGGCCCGCGCAAAGAAAATCGCCCTGGACGCACTGGCGGGACACGTGTTCGCCGCAATTGGCCACTCGACCCATTATCACGCCGATTACGTTCTGCCTTACTGGGCGGACTCGCTGACAAAGCAGATTCAGATCGGACACCACATTTTCTACCGGCTGAACGGAGGCCTGGGTACCGACCGCGCTTTCTCGCAGCGCTACGCCGGAAAGGAGCCCGACCTGCCCCCGCCCCCGTCGACTGTTGAGGTTGCTGCGGAGGCGACCGATCAGGCTCAGGCTTTGTTAAATTCGGGCTTGGCAGGCGATGCCCCGAGCCCGCTAGCTGCTGATGCTGCCGGGATTGCGGCAGCAGGAGCTCCGAAGCAGGTGCTGCTGGCCGATAACAACAAGAGTTCGCTGCTCATTGACAACGGAGCAGTGCCCCCGGCGCCAACGACGAAGCGGCGAGAAACTAAGGATTGCAATAGTCCAGTCCAGGCACGCGTGAGAGCCGCAGAACCAAATAACCTACATGCGGGTCATTCGGACGACGCTTGTTAACGACGAACCTTGCGAGTTAGCGCAACGCGGCGCGGCTGATTACCGAGGATCCCTCGCGTGCTGCTGAATTGACTCCACGTCTACGGGATGCTTTCCGATGACGAACAGAGCTGCCCGCCCTATGGGTTCAGGAGTGCCGAGAAACTCCTCCAGGACATAGTAGTTCGTCCTTCCGAAATAATCGTCCACTAAAAGCTTCGTAGTAGAACCCGCCTGATGAGCGCGGCGCGCGCTCTCGAGCGCACAGGCAACCCGATATCGCCCATCGACCAATATGAAGTCGGGGAATCGATCTTCATTGCCGCTGAACGGTGCTGTCACGTAACGGATGCCCTTCCTCGCTTTGAAGAACACTGGCATCCCCCATTCGTATGTAAGACCCATTCGTGGCACGACGACCCGAGCACAATTTGAACCGTTTAATGCCTTGCGAACGGTCTCAGCGTAAAAGCGATCACTCTCTACCGAGACCGTCGGAATCTCGAGATTGGCGGCCAATAAGGTGCTTCCGCCCGAGCCAAACTCCACATATCGGCTGGTCTTTTCCAATTGCTTTCGGAGCCACTCAGACGTCTCGTCGTCGAGATGGGGTTCGATAGGAAGATCGAAGCCTTTCAATCGCTGATAGTAGTAGAAGCGCGCTACAGCTCTTAGACGCATGTAAAGCGCCTTCAGGTCCGATGAGAGATCCATTCGCCGATCCTCGTTACTACGCTCACCGGGCACTATCATCGGCTGCAGATCAGGCATATTTCTTGATCATGTCAGCCCGGTGTTGGACTGCCCGGTCGTGCTCAAGTGTTCGCCCATTGATCGCCGCCGCCGACACAAGGTTAGCCAGGCGTTCGCGGTCTCCATCCAACTTGGCGATAAGTGACCCGAGGGCCCGCCAATCACCACACGTCACAAATTCTCCGCCGCCAGTCTCAGTTAGACCCTCTGGATATAGGGACCAGTATCCTACTAACGGTGCACCCGATGCGAGCGCCTCGACTAAGCATCTCGGCGCCTCAGCTACCTTGTGGCAGAATAAGAACATGTGGGCTTCCCGCATCGCGGCGAGGACTTCGTCTCGCGGTAGCACGCCTGGGAGATCAATCTGTAGGCCATCCGCCAAGATTTCCATCGATCGGCGTTCTGGCCCATCACCAAACCATCGTGCACGAATGTCACAACCCGAGGCCTTGATCGCTTTCACCCAGTCGAGCGCCCCTTTGCGGTCGGTCATATTGCCCGAATAGACAATCTTAAGAGGGACACCGGAGCGGATTTCGGCCAACTTCTCGCTGAGTTTTTCGACGGAAATGTGGTCCCCGGATCGTACCTGCACGTTAAGCATGGTTTGCGGATTGGGAGCAAAGTCCTTGAGCGCCTCGAAGACTTCCTTGCCCATAAGCATTGCAACAGCAGACTTCGAAAGGCATCGACGGAACTCTCGTCTCATCCATCGACGGTGAAAAATAGCTCGCAACTTTCGTGGACCAAACGGCATGCCTTTGATTTTGAATTGGATCAGATTGTCGTAATCAAGCGCGGTATCTAAGTCATATTTCCGCCCCGCCCGGATAGCTTGGCGAGCAGCTACCGTAGGCCAATCGAACGGCGCATGAGGGGCAAAGAGCAGGTAGTCGGACTCAGCTATCAATCTGCGAAGTAAGCGACGTGTCTGGAAGTAATGCCTGATGTGAGTGTCTTCCCGGTACGTATAGGGAAGCTCAACGTACCGAACTCCCGCCGGAAGTTCCTCGATCGAAACCAACCGCTGCGCAAAGCCCTCGTTTTGCTCCTTAGTGAGCGCGGGGCAAGCGAAGACTATTTCATCAAAATTACGACGGTATACCCGCAGATTGTTGAGAAAGTCTCCGTCGATTTCGAATGATCCATTGTGAGTGACCACGACCGACGGAATTACGAACAAAAGGGAATTTCCACTCATCGCTCGACTTTCCCTCGACGCGTCATCACGCATTTGTCCTCGGGGTACAAATGCCTTCGACTCTTGATCGTGACAACCAACGCTTAGCCACTTGCCCCAAACTGCGACACGCATGCTGCGGCATTGGCAATGCAAAGCGCGCTTATCAAAATTTCTAACCGACCAGTCTCGAGACGTTCACAGTTGGGATTTACCAGGTCCACCGAAAGCGATTTTCAAGAGAAATGGTGACCGTAGCGTAAAGCATCTGTTTACCCTATTTTAGGAGACACACCTCACCCTACGCAGCATCTCGGGGGCGGGGAGGAATGAATGAATCACGGTTTTATGCCCTTTAAGTTGCTTGGCTGGGGAGGCGCGATCCTCCTGGCAGCAGCTACTGTGGCGCCAGAGACAACTAGCTCGACCTGGAACGTTCTCAAGAGCTCCATGCAGACGCGCCCAAGCCTGGTGAAAAAGAAGGGCACCGGCAGCGGCACAGGTGGCACGACGACGGGTACGTCCGGCGGAACTACGACGGGCACATCCGGCGGAACGACGACAGGTACTGGCGGAACGACGACCGGCACGTCCGGCGGAACGAGCAACACGACCACTGGGACCACCGAGCTTTCGATGATCCCATCAAATTTCGACATCAATTCGGAGCTAGTAAGCGGGTCGATCCCGGGGTCTGACGGCACGACTGGGGCATTCCGCTTTATCTGCAATCCCGGCCAGCTGCTTGCCGACGACCCGATCGTCTTCCCGGGCCAACCCGGCAAGTCGCACCTTCATCAGTTCTACGGAAACACGGCCGCAAACGCGAACTCGACGTACGAATCACTTCGTACGACTGGCCAGTCCACGTGCATGTCGCCATTGAACAGATCCGCTTATTGGATGCCCGCAATGCTCGACGGGAAGGGGAACGTGGTCCGTCCTGATTACATCTCGATCTACTATAAGCGCCGACCGTCGTCGGACCCAACGGTTTCTTGCTGGGAGCCCGCCCCATCGACGCGGAAATGCGAAGGCATTGCGGCGAGCTTACCTAACGGCTTGCGCTTCATAATGGGATGGGATCCTACCGGTAAGACGAATGTGCGGACTGGTTCGGCTTGGTTTAACTGCACCGGCGCGACTGCAGTCGCAGGGCATTACGCCACGATTCCCGATGCGATGGCCAAATGTCCGGCTGGCAATAAATTCGGCGCGGTCATTCAAGCGCCTGAATGCTGGGACGGGAAAAACATCGACTCAGCCGACCACCGCAGTCACGTGGCTTATGCAGATTATTCGAACGGATACGGTTATCTTCAGTGTCCGCAAGCGCAGCCCTATGTCATTCCGACGTTCACGCTCGCCGCTTGGTATTCGGTTGAGGACGGGGACGACACGAGCAAGTGGCACTTCTCGTCTGATGAAATGGTACCGGGGCAGCCCGCAGGCTACACCTTCCACGCCGATTGGTTCGGCGCTTGGGACAACACGGTGATGGCCATGTGGATGGACAATTGCATCGAAAAGGCGCTGAACTGCTCCAGCGGCAACCTCGGCAATGGCAAGGGAATGAAGATGTTTTCGGGCTTCAGCTGGACGGCAAACCCTCGCTTGGTTCCGATACCTCAGTGAGTACCGTGAAACGAGCAGGCGCGGCGCGGAAGGCACCGTGCCTGCTCGTTTTTCTCGCGCTCAATGCTTGCGAACAGAGGCCGCCAGCACACGACCCTCAGGACTCATCAGCCGCTCAGAATGACATTGCCGAGTTGAATGAATTGATTGAGTCGACCAAGAACCTCCCATCAGCTCAACCGGGTTCGAACGAAGCGGGACCGCCGATCCACGTCGATCCGTACCCTCATTCCAAGGGCATGACCCACGGCAACATGACCGGAATGTCGAATGACGAGCATCCGGCCAACAGCACGGACGAGCACTAGGACAAGATGATGCTTGTTCCGGCGTACTTCGGGGAGCTGGCCAGGCGACTGCGTCAGCTCCTTCCCGATCAGCGAGGCAACGTGGCACTGATCGTCGCTGCGGTTTTTCCGCTGCTGATCGGGGCTGCGGGCCTCGCGATCGACGGCGTGGAGTGGATCCTGCAGAAGCGCCAGATGCAGGCGGCGGCGGACGCCGCGGCCATAGCCGGCGTTTACGGCATCATCGCCGGCCAAGACTCGACGATCGCTGTAAACGCCAGCATCAATCAAACTCATACGGTGCCGGGCAACGCCAGCATCCAGGCCGTTCAGGGACCTCCGGGCCGTGAACAAGATCCTTTCGCCGTACAGGTCCAGATTGCAGCACCCGTTCAGCTGATCTTCTCGAAGATGTTCCTGAGGAGCGCCCCAGTGGTGACTGCCGAAGCTACAGCCAGCGTCGTCCAGAACGGGAAATATTGCGCGTTCGGGCTCGGTTCCATGCGCGATGAAGCAGGGATCGTGCTCCGCCCCGCCTCGAACGTCGAGATGGATTGCGGGATCATCACCAACTCGTCCTCGCCCAACGCGCTGGACGCGGACAGCTCGTCTTCTCTCAAGGCGCTGGCGCTCCGCGCTTTCGGCAGTTTCGGTTACGGCAACGCCCGTACGGCTATCCATGATTCAGGCGTCCGCGAGAACGCGCTGGAGCAGGATGATCCTCTAGACGGTACCGATCCGCCGCTGGTCCCGAATACCGGCTGTCCGCAGATCACCATCAATCCGGACGCGCATGAGACGACCCTGGATCCCGGCTGCTACGCCAATATGAACCTCAACGGGCCGGTGCGGCTGCAGGATGGCGAATATATCCTCAACCGGGGCAATTTCATCGTCGGCCCGCATGGCCATGTCGAGTGCGATGCCTGCACCATCTTCCTGACCAGCGAGGACGCCGCGACCAACCCTGGCTCGATCGGCAAGGTCAAGATGTCGAGTGACGGTACGGTCCAGATGGGCGCGACGCGGGAGGGGCCCAATGCCGGCATCCTCATCTATCAGGACCGCCACGCTCCTCCGGATCTGCCGGGAGACGAAAACCGCGTCGGCGGCAGCAGTTTCTCGAAGATCAGCGGGCTGATCTATCTGCCGTCGCAGACCGTCTATGTTGACGGAAACTCGAGCCCGGACGTGCAATGCTCCCGCTTCGTGGCTCGCCGCCTGGTCTTCGCAGGACGGGTCTACATCGGCAAGAATTGCGATGGCCTCGACAAAGTGACCTTCGCCGCGACGGAAGTTCGGCTGATCGGTTAGCCGTTTGTGGCCAGGTGAGCGACTGCTCGCTCGACCTGAGACATCATTCGATGAATCTGACCATTGATGATGTCGAGCTCGGCAATCAGGTCCTTGGGCCGAAAACCGCCTGAAGACGCTCTACTGGCCTCAATCCTGTGCATCGCCAATGGGGCACGTATCCAGCTTCGAAACAGGATGCCGTAGCAAGAAGCTTCGGGTGGCTGGACCGTCGCATCGATCGTGCCTTCGAGCGATATCGCGTAAGCCCTTGGCGACCCGCTCGAACGTATCGGCAAGTGCACGGAGACGGCGCGTTCGGCGCCTGAATCAGGTCGAAGTTGGATGACGCGGCCCCCTAAGATCAAACCTCTGCCAACGCCCCGGCTTCGGGTCCTTAACGCGACTCGTAGCCGTTAACTACAGATTTACTCGCATCTTCTGAACGACTGTCAAGGTTCCCGGCGGCACTTCTGTCACTTGTGGAACTCCTGCCTTCCGCGCGATTTGGGGAGCGATGGCGCAATACCGGCCCGACCCGAAAATCCTGACGCTCGGCGATGAGTTTTACGACGTCGTTGAACCAGCCGAATTTCCGCTCGCGATACCTAGATTCCTCAATGATCGTTGGGCGGATCGCGTTGGACTCGAATTGGATGAGCGAGGCTGGGCCTCTCACTTCTGCCGCTTCGAGCCGTTGCCCGACAATCTCGTCGTGCCCTTGGCGCTTCGTTACCACGGCCATCAGTTCCAGGTGTACAATCCGGAGATCGGCGACGGCCGCGGCTTCCTGTTTGCTCAGCTTCGGGACGACCGCGACCGTTTGCTGGACCTCGGCACTAAGGGCTCGGGCCAGACGCCGTACAGCCGACACGCGGACGGCCGGCTGACCCTCAAGGGTGGGATCCGGGAAGTGCTCGCGACCGAGATGCTCGAGGCGCTCGGGGTCAACACGTCCAAGACCTTCGCGCTCTTCGAGACCGGAGAGGAGCTAGAGCGCGGCGACGAGCCTTCCCCCACCCGCTCGTCAGTTCTGACGCGGCTCAGTCAGGGCCATATCCGCATCGGCACGTTCCAGCGGCTCGCCTTCTTCGGGCAGGTCGAGAACATCAAAAGGCTGACGCGCTACTGCCTCGAGAACCTCTATTCAGAACCACCCGAAGCCGAAGACAAGCAGAATGCCGCGCGCCTTTTCGATCTGGTGAGCACGGCCACGGCGAAGCTTGCAGCATCTTATCTCGCTGCCGGTTTCGTGCACGGGGTGCTGAACAGCGACAACATCAACGTCACGGGCGAAAGTTTCGACTACGGCCCATGGCGCTTTACCCCCAATTGGGACCCCGGGTTCACGGCCGCCTATTTCGATCACTACGGCCTCTATGCCTTCGGACGTCAGCCAGAGGCGATCCATTGGGACCTGGCTCAGTTCGCAGGGTGTCTGTCGCTTGTCGCCGACGCCCCTCTCCTGTCGGGCACGCTCGCTGGATGGAGCAGACGTTTTGAGGAAGCGCTCGTCGGGGAATTGCTCCGCCGGCTTGGTATTTCCACCACGACGCCAGAGGAGGATCGCCCGCTCGCGGCTACGCTTATCAAGGCGCTCGCCACTCGCGAGAAGACGATCGACCGCATCTTTTTCGACTGGCGCGGCGGCCGAGACCCGGGTCCCGATATTTACCCTTCAGAACCCTTCCGTGTGTTAGCAAAGTTGCTAGAGGGTCGCGCACAGCCCCAATCGCACCCATATTGGTCCAGTTCCGGACCCTGTTCGATGCATATCGACGAAGTCGAAGCCATCTGGTCGGCAATTGCGGAACGGGATGACTGGCAGCCGTTCAACGACAAGGTTACAGCGGTAAGGTTAATGGGCGAGGCAATGGAGCAGGATGCACCGGCAAGTTGAACAAGAAGAGCGGGTCGCAACCCGCCCGCAAGTTGCCGGAACGCTCGTTTCCTACAATCCGGCGACCGACGAGGAAGTCTGGTCCGGCAAGGTGGGCGACGCCGCGGCCGAAGTCGCGACTGCGCGTGCGGCCTGGCCCGCGTGGGCTGCTCACTCCGTCGCCTATCGCGTCGAAGCTCTCCGCCGCTTTGCCAATGTCGTTCGCGGCAAGGAGGCCGAATTTGCTGAACTGATCTCCAAAGAAACGGGCAAGCCGTTCTGGGAAGCGCGCACTGAAGTCGGCGCGGTCGTCAACAAGGTCGAGATATCGATCGACGCTTATGCGGAACGAACCCCGCAGCGCAGGCTGGAAGCCGATCTGGGCAACAGGATCGCCGTCCGCCACAAGCCCCACGGCGTGCTCGCCGTCCTTGGGCCCTACAATTTCCCGGCGCACCTTCCAAATGGGCACATCGTGCCAGCGCTAATCGCGGGCAATGCCGTGGTGTTCAAGCCGTCGGAGAAGACGCCTGCCGTTGGCGAATATCTTGTGAATTGTTTCCACGAGGCGGGCATTCCCGAAGGCGTCGTACGACTTCTCATCGGCGGGCCGGAGCAGGGCCGCGCGCTGGCGGGTGAGCCCGGCATCGACGGCTTGCTTTTCACAGGCTCGGCGCGGGCCGGTCAGTCGCTGCACCGCCAGTTCGCCGAGACGCCGCAAAAGATCCTCGCGTTGGAGCTCGGCGGTAATAATCCGCTGGTTGTCTGGAACTCCAAGGATATCGAAGCAGCTGCGGTGATGGTCGTTCAATCGGCATATCTGACAGCCGGCCAGCGCTGCACCGCGGCCCGCCGCCTCATCGTTGAGGATGGGAAGGAAGGCGAGTTGCTGGCGGCCGTGTTGAAACTGGTCGACCGCCTGATCGTCGACGATCCCTTCGCCGATCCGCAGCCCTTCATGGGTCCGGTCATCGACAATAGCGCCGCCGACCTTGTCCAGGAGCAATGGCTCAACCTGATGATGAAGGGCGGCAAGCCCCTGCGGCGCCTCGATCGCCCGGTAAAGGACAAGCCCTATCTGACGCCCGCACTGATCGACGTCACCGACGTCAAGGATCGACCCGACGAGGAAATCTTTGGGCCGGTCCTGCAGATCATCCGGGTCCCGGACTTCGACGCAGCGATCGACGAGGCAAACAACACACGCTTCGGCCTTGCGGCTAGCCTGATCGGTGGAAGCCCAGAACTTTACGACAAATTCTGGGCCAATGTGCGTGCGGGAGTGATCAACCGCAACAAGCCGACCAACGGCGCTCCGTCGAACGCGCCGTTCGGTGGCGTCGGGCTGTCAGGCAATCACAGGCCGAGCGCCTTCTACGCCGCGGATTACTGCGCCTATCCGGTGACCAGCAGCGAGGCGGACCGGCCGCGCGCATCGATCGGTTCGGGTCTTCGCGACCCCAACATGCAGGAAGACTGACGCCCCGGTTCGAAACAGCCGTGGATCGAAATTTGCGGCGGCTGCGTTCAATTGGCAATGAAATCACGTTTTTGGGGCGGCAAGACCCTGTTCCTTGCCCTGTTCAGCGTTTCGCTTTCCGCCTGCGGCAATGGCCTTCCATTCGGAGGCAAGCAGGCGGACGGAACCGCGCTTCAATCGACCATTCGCGATCCACAGGCCCGCGCATTCTATGAAGCGCGGCAGTGGAAAGACGCGTGGGACAAGAAGGCTGAGAAGCAGCTCGTCGAGATCATCACCAGCGCTCCTGCCAACGGCCTCAAGCCTGACCTCTTTCTGAAGGGCGATCTGCCCAGGGACGCGGTCGAACGTGAGGCCGCGCTCACCTCGGCCGCGCTCAGGTACGCTTCTGCTCTCGTGCGCGGCTACGCCGACCCGAAGAAGATCAGCGCCGTCTACACGATTCCGCGGCCAGACACGGACGTTGCCAAAGGTCTGGCCCAAGCCCTGGACAAGGGCGATCTAGAAAGCTGGTACGCGTCACTGCCGCCACAGAGTGAGGAATATAAAGCGCTTAGCAACGCGCACCTTGAGTATCTTCGACAGGCCGCAAATGTGCGCCTTGAGCCGATCCCGGATGGAAAGCCGATCAAACCGGGTGCCCACGACTTGCGACTGCCTGCCGTTGCGGCAGCGCTTAGCGCGATGGGCTATCTAGCCAAGCAGGCTGCCCCGCCCGCCCGCTACGATCACAGGCTCGTCGGCGCCGTAAAGCGCCTGCAGACTGACTGGAGCATAAAGGCGGACGGTATCATCGGCGCGACCACGCTCGACGCATTGAACATGGGTCCCGCCGGCCTGGCGCGGCAGATTGCGATCAATATGGAACGTCTGCGGTGGCTGCAGCGTGAAGCGCCGACGACGCGTATCGACGTGAACACTGCCGCGGCGTTTCTCGATTACTGGCGTGATGGGACCCATGCGGACCGACGCAACGTGGTTGCCGGAGAGCCCGACAAGCAGACGCCGCAGTTGCAGGCGAGCTTCGGCCAACTCGTGGCTAATCCGAAATGGCGGGTGCCGGATTCCATCGCAGCCAAGGAACTGGCTACCAAGGGCTCAGGCTGGCTGCAGGCAAATCAGTTTGCGACGGAAAACGGCCGCTTCGTTCAGCAGTCCGGGCCGAAGAACTCACTCGGCTTGGTGAAGTTCGACATGGAAGATCCGCAACAGATCTACCTGCACGATACGCCGGCCAAGGCTTTGTTCGAAATGCCCGAGAGACATCGCAGTCATGGGTGCATCCGCGTTGAGAATGCGCTTGGCTTTGCGGCGCTGCTGGCGACCCAGGACAATGTGTTCGACAAGTTCCGCGATGCGCTGGCGAGCGGCGAGGAGAAATGGGTCAAGCTCAAGACGCGCATCCCCGTCCGGTTGCTCTATCACACGGCGTTCTTCGACAACGGCCGAGTGCAGTTTCGCCCAGACGTTTACGGCTGGGACGATGATGTCGCGATGGCGATTGGCCTGGTCCGCGGTGGCCCGCGCCGTGCTCTTGAGAAGCAAGCCGAGGACGTCGGGCCGTAAGGCAGATAAGTTGAGGGCGCCGGTCCCATGGCCGGCGCCCTCATCCCCCTCCCCAGGGACCGGACTGCGCGCTAGCTGCGCATCTCCGGCAAATAACGATCGTCGGCGTCGTCGCTGAACTTGGTCGTCCGTCCATCGAAGCGGACTCGGACAATGCCCGTCGAACCGTGACGCTGCTTGGCCACGATGACCTCCGCCTTGCCCGCGGCAGCCGCGTACTTCGCATTCCACTCTTCGTACTTGGCGAGCTTTTCGGTCTCGTTCGGCATCGGATAGTCCGGCTCGACGGCCTTCAGATAATAGTCCTCGCGGTAGATGAAGAGCACGATATCGGCGTCCTGCTCGATCGACCCCGATTCACGAAGGTCCGACAGCTGCGGCCTCTTGTCCTCCCGCTGCTCGACCTGACGGCTGAGCTGCGAAAGCGCGATCACCGGAACGTCGAGCTCCTTGGCGAGCTGCTTCAAGCCGCGGCTGATCTCGGAGATTTCCTGAACGCGGTTCTCGCTGCCGCCTTTACCCGAGCCCTGCAGCAGCTGGAGATAGTCGACGACGATCACGCCGATGTTCTTCTGACGCTTCAGTCGACGAGCGCGCGTGCGGAGTGCCGCAATGGTCAGGCCAGGCGTGTCGTCGATATACAACGGTAGGCTCTCAAGCTCTGCAGCTGCACGCGCGAGCTCGCGGAATTCCTGCTGCGTGATCCGCCCGGTACGCAGGTTTTCGGACGTGATTCCCGACTGCTCGGACAGGATACGGGTCGCGAGCTGATCCGCCGACATTTCGAGGCTGAACAGTGCCGCCGGCGCGCCAGCCGATTTGGACTGCTCGATGCCGTCGGCGTTGTCGCGCAGGAACCGCTGAGCAGCAGCGAACGCCATGTTCGTACCGAGCGCACTCTTGCCCATGCCCGGACGTCCGGCGACGATGATCAGGTCGGATTTGTGAAGGCCGCCGATCTTGGAGTTGAGAGCGTCCAGACCGGTAGTGAAGCCTGACAAATGGCCGCCACTGTTGAGCGCCTTTTCGGCCATCTCCAGCGCGTCCTTGGTGGCTTCGGCGAAGCTCTTCGCCTTGCCCTGCGCGCCGCCTTGTTCAGCGACCTTGTACAACTCGGTCTCGGCGCGCTCGATTTGAGAGAGGGGGGCAACGTCCTCGCTCGTGTCGAGCGCGCCTTCGACCAGGTCGCGACCTACGCCAACCAGTGCCCGGAGCAGCGCGAGATCGTAGATCTGCTGCGCGAAGTCCCGAGCGCCGATCACAGCCGCGCCCGATCCGGTCAATTGCGCCAAATATGCCGGTCCGCCAACTTCTTTTATCGACTCGTCCGAGTCGAACAGTGGACGCAATGTTACCGGATTAGCGATCCGATTCGCGTCCGTCATCCGCAGAATTGCTTCGTAAATACGCCCGTGTAACGGTTCGAAAAAGTGATCTGGACGCAACTTCAGCTGAACGTCCTCGACCAGCCGATTGTCGATCATCAACGCACCCAACAGAGCCGCTTCCGCCTCGACATTTTGAGGGAGCGACGGGGCCGGTTCGACCGGTTCAACGATACGCACTACTTCAGCCATGACGTGTCCCTACGCCTCTCATGGCCCCACGCGAAAGCGGAACGAATGTAGCACAAATCCACGTGCCTGTGGATTGATTGTGCACGAATCGCTCATCGCGCTGGAAAGAACCCTGGGTTTCCGCCGAACGCGCTCATCCACAGAAATAATCCGGTCCAAATTGAAGCCGTCGGACCGCCCCGTTAGGCACTCGTCATGGCGATTTTGTCCGACCGCTGGATTCGCGAGCAGGCGCAGGCTCACGGCATGATCGAGCCGTTCGTCGAGGCGCAGCGGCGCGAAGGCTGCATCAGCTACGGCCTCTCGTCTTACGGTTACGATGCGCGCGTCGCGGACGAGTTCAAGATCTTCACCAACGTCGACAATGCACTCGTCGACCCCAAGGATTTTGCGCACAACAGCTTCGTCGACCGGCAGACCGACGTGTGCATCATTCCGCCCAACAGCTTCGCACTTGCCCGGACCGTGGAATATTTCAGGGTGCCGCGCGACGTGCTGGTGATCTGCCTCGGCAAGTCAACCTACGCGCGCTGCGGGATCATCGTGAACGTGACGCCGCTGGAGCCGGGCTGGGAAGGCCATGTGACGCTGGAGTTCAGCAACACTACGCCGCTGCCTGCCAAGGTCTACGCGAACGAGGGTGCCTGCCAGTTCCTGTTCCTGCAGGGCAATGAGCCGTGCGAAGTCAGCTACGCAGACCGCGCCGGCAAATATATGGGACAGCAGGGCGTCACGCTGCCGAAGCTGTGACACCAGAAGACGCCAGAAAGCTCGACGCGTCCGACCCGCTGGCGTTCGCGCGTGGGCGATTTCGCCTCCCCGAAGGCGTCATTTATCTCGACGGCAATTCGCTTGGTGCGATGCCGGTGGCGGCGCCGTCTGCGCTCGCCGCAACGGCCGAGCAGCAATGGTGCACTGACCTCATCGCGAGCTGGACTAAGCACGACTGGATCGATTGGCCGACCAAGATCGCGGCAAGGCTTGCTCCGATCGTAGGTGCGAAACCTTCCGAGTTGCTCATTGCGGATTCGACGAGCGTCTGCCTGTTCAAGCTGCTCGGCGCTGCGACGCGAGCCCGGCCTGGGCGCCGCGCGGTCGTCACCGAACAGGCTAATTTTCCGACCGACCTCTATGTCGCTCAGGGCCTGTGCGAGATGGTTGGGCTCGAGCTCCGGGCAGTTCCGGCAGGTCAGGTCTCCAGTGTGATCGACCAGGATGTTGCGGTCGTCACGCTCACACACGTCGACTACCGGTCGGGCGCATTTCACGACATGGCCGACGTCAACCGCGTCGCCCGTGCCGCGGGCGCCCTCACCGTCTGGGACCTGTCGCATAGCGCGGGAGCGATCGAGCTCGACCTCAACGGTACGGGCTGCGATCTCGCTGTCGGCTGCGGCTACAAATATCTGAACGGCGGTCCGGGCGCTCCGGCGTTCATTTACGTTGCCGAGCGGCTCCAGGACGAATTGCGGTCGCCGCTACAAGGGTGGATGGGACACGCAGAGCCATTCGCTTTCGGCGACGATTATCGCCCTGCGGATGGTATCCTCCGCTTCCTGACGGGCACTCCATCGATCCTAGCCTTGGCGGCGCTGGATGCGGGCTTGGCTACGTTCGAGGGCATTTCCATGCACGACGTCGCAGCGAAATCGCGTGCGCTATCGCAGATCTTCATCGCCGAGGTCGAAGGCCGCTGTGGCAGCGAAGTTCAGCTCGCAACCCCGCGCGATGCGGCGAAGCGCGGGAGCCACGTCGTCTTCTCTCATCCCCACGGCTATGCGCTTATGCAGGCGCTGATCGAACGCGGCCCGGTGGGCGATTTCCGCGCGCCGGACCTGATGCGCTTCGGTTTCGCCCCGCTCTACAACCGCTTCGAGGAAGTGGTCCGCGCGGCCGAGATTCTCGCTGACATTCTCACGTCAGGCGAATGGGATCAGCCGCGCTTTCACGAACGCGCCAAGGTTACCTGACGCGGGCGCTCCTGCTTCCGTCGATGCTCCACGCGCCAGGGCCAGCCGCGGCGAGATAGAGGAAGACGAAGCAGAACAGGATCGCCGCATCGCCCTGGTTCACCACGGGCCAGAACCCGCGCGGAAAATGCCCCATGAAATATGCGACGGCCATCTCGCCCGCCGCGATGAAAGCAGCCAACCGCGTGAAAAGGCCGAGCGCAATCAGAATGCCGCAGACCAGTTCGATGACCGCGGCCACCAGGAGCATTGTCGGAAGCGGATCCGGCGCGCCCGGCTGACCGACGGGGAAATGGAATAGCTTGGCCGTTCCATGCTCGAGAAAGAGCAGTGCGGTGACGATGCGAAGAACGGCGAGCAGCTGCGGCTGCCAACGCGAAAGCAAAGTGAACTCCATGACGGCCCTTCCCAGTTGGATCGTTACGCCTGCTTATCGGCTCCGGAATCTGGCCGCCAGAAGGATCATGCGTGTTCCTTGGCTTTCGCGGCCTGGGCCGCATGTGCGGCGTCCTCGGCGAGCAACTGCCGCGAGCGATGGATCATCTCAACCCAATCGTGGAAGGCGTGGGCCAGGGTCGTGATCAGCCCTTCGAGAGGACCCGGCTTCAGACAACCGCTCTCGTCGAAACTGTCGTCGCTGACATGCCCGAGATAAGCCTCCGGCTGCTGCATGACCGGCATGTTGAGGAAGACGCAGGCCTGCCGGATCTGATGGTTGGCGCCGAACCCGCCAATGCTGCCCGGCGATGCCGTGACGATTGCGGCCGGCTTCTTGTCGAACACGCTCTGTCCGTAAGGCCGCGATCCAACGTCGATCGCATTCTTGAGGACGCCGGGGATGCCGCGATTATATTCGGGGCTGCAGAACAGGACGCCGTCGGCTGCGCCGACTTCCTGCCGGAAGCGCGCCCATTGTTCTGGCGGATCGCTGTCCAAATCCTGATTGTAGAGCGGGAGGTCGCCGATCTCGATCATCGAGCAGTCAAGATTGTCGTTGCGGAGACGGCAGATCGAACGTGCAACCTTTCGGTTGATGCTGCCTTCGCGAAGGCTGCCGACGATGATGGCGATCTTGTAGGGCATGGGCGATCTCCTGGGTGTCACTCCAATACGCCGGGACTGGAAAGGTTGCGCCTATCGCGACGCCAATTGCGCGAACACGGCGGCAATAACAATGCCGACAAAGACTAGCAGGAAAACGATCTTAAGTGCGCCCGCGCGGCGTTCGTTCTCGCGTTGAAGCGCCTCCCGATCGATCCAGTACCGGCCGTCCTCGGTCTTTCGCAGAATCCCCTGACCAAGCAGCATATCGACTTGCCGTTGCTGCATGTGCCCCGGCGCTTCGTACCCAACCGCGCGATCGGGATCGTAAGCACTCGCTTGTTCGAAATGCTCCTGGACCTCACGGCGAGCTCTCGCGGCGGCTGCGGCAACTACAGCTCCTGCAGATGTGGCCATGCGATCTCCTCCTCAGCGCCGTCGACTGTTGTGCCGTATGTTTGCCGGCCTGCCGCGTCTTCCAGTCGGGCGCGTACGATCGCGCCGCACCGGTGGCGCAGACCGCCCGCCATAGCTTCCCTCGGGAAGCTCAAACCGGAGCGAGCCGGAAACTGGATTGGCCTCGGCGAGACGCAGTGTTAGCCGCTGCCCGACGCGATAGGTTTCCCCTGTCTCTTCACCGACGAGCGCACGCGCCGCCTCATCGTAGCGAAAATATTCCTGGCCCAGGTCCTTGGCGAGAACGAGGCCGTCGCCGCCAAGGTCTTCGACCGTCGCGAAGAAGCCGAAGGGCTGCACGCCGGTGATCCGGCACTCAACAAGTTGCCCCACCTGATCTGCTAGATATGCGGCGACGTAGCGATCGACGGTCTCGCGCTCCGCCTCCATTGCGCGGCGCTCGAGCATCGAGATTTGCTCGCCGATCTGTTCGAACCTCTCTTCATCGCCCGGCGGCAGGCCGCCCTCGCCGAGCTTGTACGCCTTCACTAGCGAGCGGTGGACAAGGAGATCCGCATAGCGGCGGATTGGTGAAGTGAAGTGCGCATAGGTCGCCAGCGCCAGCCCGAAATGCCCCAGCCGTTCCGGCCCGTACCGAGCCTGCATCTGGGTCCTAAGCAGCTGCTCCATGATCTCCTCGCGCCCGTCCGCCTCGCCGACGCGCTCGATGATGCGGTTGAAGGTGCCCGGCTTAATCACCTGACCGAGCGAAAATTCGACGCCGAAGGTCTTCAGATAATCCTTGAGCGCAACCAGCTTTTCGCGGCTCGGCGGCTCGTGAACGCGGTACATGACCGGCGACCTCTTCGCCTCTAGCGCTCGTGCCGCGGCCACGTTGGCAGCGATCATGAAATCCTCGACCAACCGGTGCGCATCGAGCCTGTCCCGCGGTGCGATGGAGGTGATGCGGCCCTTCTCGTCGAGCATCACCCGACGCTCGGGCAGGTCCAGCTCCAGCGGATCGCGCTTCTGCCGTGCGGCGAACAATGCCCGCCAGCAGCCCCAAAGCGGCTTCAGCGCTTTTTCCACCAGCTCCTGCGGAACGGCCCCTTCGATCGCCGGCATGGAGCAGACAGGCGACGACACATCGACCTTTTCCTCCTGCGACGCGTCAATCGCCGCCTGGGCGTGCTCGTAAGCAATATTTGCCGCCACGCAAATCTTCGCTCGCGTAAAACGCCAGGTCGTTAGCGTGCCATCCTTCGCGATCTTCAGGTGGCAAGCCATGGCCGCTCGCTCCTCGCCTTCTTTCAGCGAGCAGATGTCCGCCGACAGTTCCTCGGGAAGCATGGGGACGACGCGGTCGGGGAAATAGACGCTGTTGCCTCGGGCACGTGCTTCGCGGTCCAACTCCGACCCCGGACGGACGTAGAAGCTGACGTCGGCGATCGCGACGATCGCCTTCCAGCCGCCCGGATTGTCCGGATCATCATCCGGCGCCGCCCAGATGGCGTCGTCATGATCGCGAGCATCCTCAGGGTCGATCGCGACGATTGGAAGATGCGTGAGATCCTCGCGATCGCCGAGCGGTAGCTTCGATACACGATGCGCCTCGTCGATCGCTTCCTGTGCGAACTCATGGCGCAACCCGTGCTTGTGAATAGCAATCAGGCTGAAGCTGCGCGGCGCGAAGGGATCGCCGAGCACCGCATCGACGCGAGCGCTGACCCGCGGTGGACGGCCCTGCACTTCACACAGGACGAGATCGCCCGGTTCGGCGTCCTTTAGATCGGCGATGTAAAGCTCCCGACGCTCGCGCTTGTCGACGGGCGACAGCCAGAAGCGATCACCCTCCCGCTTTACGACGCCCAGGGTCAGCTCGGCGGACCGGGCCAGCTTCTTCATCGCATGAGCGACGTAGCCCTGACCCTTCTCCTCGGTCCGCGCCAGAACCCGGTCGCCCACGCCGAGCGCGCTCCGACGCCCGCGCTCGATGACCCGGAGCCGCGGTGGCGGGGTTTCGGCATGCCACTGTTCCGGCACCGCCCACACGTTGCCGCCGTCATCGACCGCCTGGATGCGGACCACCGTCACCTTCGGCACGCCGCCCGACTTGTGGAACGCACGGCCCGGCGAGCTGTCGATCAGCCCTTCGTCAGCCATGTCCTTGAGCAGGCGCTTCAGGTCGATCTTGGCCTGGCCCGACAAGCCGAACGCCCGCGCGATCTCACGCTTGCCCGCCGGCTGTTCGGATGAAGCGATAAAGTCGAGGATCTGCTTTCGGCTCGGGAGACCTGCGGAGGACTTGCGGGGCATGGCGTTGTCCTAAACGCAAGACATTGGCGAAGCGACCCTAGCGCAGCCCGGTCCTGTCGACCGCTGCATCGATTTCGCTCACACGCGCTTTGAAGCGTGGATCGTCAACGCCTCCATAGCGCTGGACGAAGGCGGCATTCGTCAAGCTATCCTCACTCAGCGTCAGCTCTCGCGGCAGGAGTTGCTCGGCGCTGACTTTGGAGAGAGCCGCTGCAACTCGAGATGCGCTTTCCTCATTCCAAGCCGCCTGCGCCGTCCGAAAGCCGGCGCGGTCCGCAGTCAAGTCGACCATCGAGAAGCCGCTGGGGTCGCCGACGGCGAACTCCGATTTCCGAGCAAGACTGTCAGCTAATTCCTTCCACTCGCCAGCCGCCTCGCTCAGCTGCGTTCCCGCGCCGACCGCAATGGCGGCAGAGAGCGCCCAATGCTTCGGCCAGTCCTGACGGCCATAGATCGAGACGGGCAATACAGGCATCCTGCAGCGTCCAAGATCGCTGTCCGAAATCCCGGCGAAATCTCCGACTCGTTGATCAACCAGCAGCATGCCAAGCGCGAGGAAAGCGGCGCGATTGAAATCCGGTTGGCTCGCACTTCCCGGATCCATCGAAAAGGCGCGACGAACTTGCTCCGCAAAGTCCACGCTCGGCTGCTTCCGCTGCCGATTGGCCAGGCCGCAGTAGATGCGGATGACTTGGTCGCTATCGACCGACTGCGACACTGCGCCCGCCATTCGGTCGACCAGCCCTGCCCTGCCGGGAAGGCTGATCATCGCAGACACAGTCCCTTGCCTGACCGCAAAGTTCCTAACCATGAGGCCGAGAGGAGGAACCTCCACACGCCGGCTGAGAATCCAGCGCCCGACCTGGAGCGTCCAGCGGCTGAGCCACGGCGGCAAATCCCAGATCCCGACTTTCAGTCGAGTTCTCGGAAAATTGCTGCTGGGTCCTTCGGCTCTCAGGGTCACATTCAGCCAGCGGCCCAACGGAAGGTGGTGACTTGCCTGCACTATGAGCTGAGCACCCTGGATCGACAACATAAGCCGATCAGGCCGGAAGCCGTGGCTCGCCACCGCGCCCAGGCCGGTCAGCTCCCTTTGGGTCAGACGGACCGGCGCACCTGCCTTATTGCCGCGCGCGCCTCGAAGTTGGCGGTAGGCAACGCGCCCCGCACCGACATCTTGCGCCGTTGGCGCCGCACGGGGCGGCACTAGCGGCTGAGAACTCGTCACTGAAAAGAAAAGCACCAGCGCGGTCAGCGTTAACAGACCGACCGCGAGCGGGAGTGCCCTGCCCCGCTTTCCTTGCCCCCGGCGTTGCGTCAACGCAGCTGGCTATCCTTGCTCCCGCGCCGATTGATCGTGGAATGCACGACCGCCTTGTCGCGTTCGGATTGGCAGGCGATGCAGGTGCGAACGCCCGGAAGCGCCTGGCGCCTCTTCTTCGGGATCGGCTCGCCGCAATCGTCGCATTCCTGCGCGCTTTCGCCAGATGGCGTAAGCGCACGAGCGCGAAGGATCGCGTCCTTCACCGTGTCGTCAATCTGATCTTGAACCGCGCCATCGCGCGTCCAACCGCCAGCCATTTCTACTCCTTCACCGAAGCACAACGCGCGAACCGCGTCATGGGCTTCTTCTCGGGTGTAATATAGGAAGGAAATGAAGCTTTCGAAGCCGCCCCCTACCAAGCGCGAAATGGTCATTGGGTCAGCTTGGGACGGCGATGTGGTACAGGACTTGCCATTCTTTTCTCCGCTGCGAAAAGAAGCCAGCTGCGTCTCTGTAGTGGCGCACTGACGTATCAAGGGGGCAGCAATGCAAGCGGATACGACCAGCTATTGGTGGCAGTCGCGATGGGTGGCGGTTGCCCTCGCCCTTTGTGCAGCGATCCCGTTTCTACTTCCGTCATTTCCGCCGCTCATCGATCTGCCTGCTCACTACTCTGGATATTATGTGCAGGAGTGGCTGAGCCGCTCGCCTGATCTGGCGCGCTACTTCACATTCCATTGGAAATTCATCCCCAACCTGGGCGTCGAGTTGCTCTTGGTCCCCCTAACGCCGGTAGTGGGCCTACCCCTTGCAGTGAAGCTCATCGTCGCGGCGATCCCGGCGCTTGCAGTCATCGGGATGTTGTGGATCGCAAAGGAAGCGCAAGGACGCATTCCGGCCACGGCGCTGTTCGCGCTGCCCCTGGCTACTGCCTATCCGCTCCTGTTCGGCTTCGTGAATTACTGCCTGTCCGTGTCCTTCGCCCTGGTGGCGTTCGGGCTTTGGATTCACTTGTCGCAGCGGGGCAGGCCCCTACTCAGGTCGGCGTTCTTTGCGATCATCGCGCCGGCGATCATGCTCACGCACATTCTCGGTTTTGGCGTGATCGGCATCTTGGCCGGCGGGTCGACAATCGGAGCAGCTCTTTCGTGCGGCACGCAGCCGCTCAAAGCTATTCGGCAAGCCATCATCGCCTGCCTTCCGATGGCCTGGCCGCTATTGCTGCTCGCCGCATGGCAGGGCGGAGCTTCGCCGCCGTCCGGTGGGTGGCTGGATGTCAGCAAGTTGGTCGTCGGCTTCGCCACCATCTTGCGCGAGCAGATCCAGTGGTGGGACCTGCTGAGCGGGGCGATCGTGTTCGTCGTCGCCGCCCTCCCGCTGATCTTGCGTCGCCGCTTCGCCTACGAGCCGATGTTGATTGTCCCAGCGATCCTGATGTGGGTGCTGGTCCTGATCTTGCCGTTCAACGTGTTCGGGTCGGACTTCGCCAACGTCCGCCTCATCTATGTGGCGTGCGCGCTGATGATCCTGGCGGTGCGGCCAAGGTCAGAGCTCCCAACATGGGTTTCCCTTGTCGCCTTGGCTTTCATCGTGCTCCGTTTCGGCCTGACGGGCCTGCACCTAGTCCGGGCGGACGCAGCGATTCAGACTGAGCTACGCGCGCTCAATCACGTGCGGCCCGGCAGCCGCGTCGGTAGTTTCTTCGTGCTGCAGTGCGCTCGCCGTTGGGACCCGCCGCGCATGCAGCACATGGGAAGCTTCGCGACCTCACGCCGTAATGCCTTCAGCAACGACCAATTCACTCGTGGCGAGGGCCATCTTCTTGGCGTCGATTATGACGGCGGTTTCTTGATCAAGCCGATGCCACTGCCCGAAGTGATGTCTGAGCCGTGCCCAAGGTGGGCCAACAAGCCAACGCTGGCGCAGGCGCTGACCGAATTTCCATGGGATCGCATCGACTATCTTTGGTTGATCGACGCGCCGGCGGGGCAGGTTCCGAGCGATCCACGTCTGAAACTGCTCTGGCGCAACGAGCATTCCATCCTTTTCGAACTGCAAAAGTCGGGCACCCAGACGGGTGCCACACAGAGCCCGTCATGACCTTCATCCGCTCCAGGTTGGGAAGCTCCCAGTCGAGGATGCGGATTCTCATTACGGCACTTTTGATCGCAGGAGCAGGTCTGCGACTGTGGCGATTTGTCATTGCGGACCAACATAGCGCGCTGGGCGAAGCCTATTCGGTGGCTGCGTCCGTCGCGAGCGGCCATGGATTTGCGAACGCTTATCAACCCGGCCAAGGCCCCACCGCGCATGTCCTGCCTATCAGCCCGAGTATTGCAGCCGGCGTCTACCGCCTGTTCGGTATCAGCACTCCGACATCCGAGGCGATCTTGGCCTGTTGGTCGATCGGCCTCGCGCTCGGCTCCTATCTGCTGCTTTTCCGGGCTTTCGGGCGATTGGGCGTTCCTGCGCGAGTGAGGCTCGGGGCGCTCGCATTTCTCTGCCTCGTCCCCGCCTATTTTTGGCCAGAGTCTGTAGACTTCCGCATCTGGGAAGGCGGCCTCGCCACCTTCCTGGCGGGCCTGTTTCTCGACCGCCTCCTCGCGGTGAAGCAGATCACTGTTCCGACCGCGATCGGCATGGCGCTTCTCAACGCCGCCCTGCTTTTCGTGAATCCGGCGTGGGGAATCGCGGCATATCTTTGCGCAGCGATATTTTGCCTCCGCACGCTTCCGCTTCGCCGGATTCCGGGAATGGTCGCAGTTGCCGCGGCAGCTCTGGCTTTGTTCATTGTCCCTTGGGCACTTCGAAACCAGGCTGCCCTTGGTGAACCAGTCCTGCTTCGCAGCAATGCTGGCCTCGAGATGGCGTTGGCGATGCACCCCGGCGCTCTCGATGCCGCAGACCCCGGTGAAGACTTTCTCGCAAGGCAGAAGCAAATTCATCCCACGAACAGCGTTGCCGCGTTCGAAGCGATGCGTGCCGCCGGCGGAGAGGTCGTCTATTCCAGAGAACTGGGCCGACAGACCAGGGCCTGGATGACGCAGCACCCGACTGAGGGCCTTCGACTCGGGGTGCGCCACGTTCGGCAAGCCTTATTCCCCGACCCCTGGCAGTTCACCTTTCTCGGGGGTGGCAAGCTTAGCGGGGCAATTCGCGCGCGCCTCATCGACGTCGTGGCGCTCTTCGGGCTTGCGGGACTGGCCCTTGCGCTGGTTCAGCGGAGACCCAATTGGGTTTATCCGGCCGTTCTCATTCTGGTCCCGGCGGTCGAGATGAGCCCGTTCCAGCCGGTCCAACGCTACACCTACTTGTTCTATCCGCTGCTGGTCTATTCAGCGAGCTACGCCGCCGCCTTCGCGCTGGAAAAGCTCGGCTATTTGCGTCGCCACGTGAAGACCGACGAGGCAGCGTAGTTCCAGACGACGCCGACCGCAGCGCCCGCAACTCCCGCCAGCCACCATTGATAGTGCATGCTGTACACCATCGTGCCGACGCCGACGTTGCCGATCGCACCGAGCAGACAGACCAGATAGAAGCTGAAGAGCCCGCGCAAGAACTTCCAACCCTTTAGGCGGACATCGCGATAGGTGAGACTGTTGTTCAGCGAATAGTTGAAGGTCATCGCGACGAGCACGGCGACGGCCTGCGCGGCTCTGAACCCAGTCAATGCGAGAACGCCACCAAGCACTGCGAGATGTACCCCGAGGCCGAGTGCTCCGACCGCAGCGAACATAAGGAACCTGACCGGGACGATGTGCCCGAACAGCTTCTCCAGCAGGAGGATGACATATTCCTGAAGGACGCGTGAATCGAGCTTGCTCTCGCCCGCCACGCGATTCCGGAAGGTGTAGGAGACTTCCTTCACCTTGAGCGGCGCCGAGGTGGAAGCAAGCAGGTCCAGGAGGATCTTGAAGCCGATGTTGGACAAGCGCGGCAGCGCATCCATCAGAACTTCGCGGCGGATCGCGAACAAACCGCTCATCGGGTCCGAGACGTTTGTCTTCATGGCGAGCTTCGCCAGTTTCGTCGCGAACTGGCTCATGCGTTCGCGGCTCGCGTCCCAGTCGCCGGTCGAGCCTTCACCATTGTAGCGAGTGCCGACGGCCATGTCGTAGCCTTCGCGGGCCACTGCATTGAAGAGTTGCGGGAGCACCGATTCATCGTGCTGCAGGTCGGCGTCCATGACGATCAGGATGGGCGCCGCCGTAGCCATCATTCCTTCGACGACGGCAGAAGCCAGCCCGCGGCGGCCGTAGCGCTCAACCACTCGCACTCGCCGATCCGCCCGGCCAATTTCGCGAAGAAGGTCCGCAGTGCCGTCGGACGAACTGTCGTCCACGAATACAGCTTCCCAGTTGATGCCCTTCAGAACGGTGTCGAGCTTTTCCACGACGGCGCGAATGTTGCCCGCTTCGTTGAGCGTCGGCAGAATTATCGCTACCTCGAGGAGGTCACTCCTCAACGTCGGCGCCTGATCGATACTTGCTTTGCCTTCGGGACCTAGGTCCGCACTCATATCGGTCATCATCGCCCCACGCCGACGTTTGGCGCAAATTAGCCGATTATGCTGGAATGAACAGGCTTAGCCGGCACCTGAGCCAATTCGGAACAGCCGATTGCGCGATGCATCCGAGGCGCTAGGCTCCTGGCCTGCCATTCTCGAAGGGTCTATTTCATGCGTCACGTTCTGTTGTTGCTCGGTTCGAGCGTCCTGAGCTCTGCGGTTGTTGCTGCTCCCATCAGTCCGCCAGTGCTGACCGGCGCACCGAGCGCGGCCGCCATCAATGCCCGTTGCAATTCTGCGGTCGCCAAAAGCAGTTCGATGCGCAAAGCACTTGAGACGTCCAAGGGCACGCCGAGTGTCAGCACTACCCTTCTTGCCTACGATCGCCTGGTCCAGTGGCTCGGCGATGCTGCCGGGGAATCGACCTTGTACCGCGAGGTTTCGCCTAGCGCGGCGAGCCGGACAGCCGGCGAGAAGTGCGAAGTACGTATCGCCAGCGAGTTCACCAAACTGAACCTTTCGCGCCCGATTTACGAGCGGATCAAGGCGGTAAAGGCCCCGGCCGACGACGCAGCGACGCAGCTCTACCTGACGCGCGTGCTCAGCGCGTTCGAACGTTCGGGTATCGCCCTCGACGGCGCCGGCCGCGCGAAGGCGCAGGAGATTTCCGACAAGGCTTCAAAGCTCGGCACCGAGTTCGAGGCGAATATCCCGAAGGGCCAGCGGACGATCACCGCGACGGCGGCGGAACTCGACGGCCTGCCGCAGGACTTCATCGACGCTCACAAGCCGGGGGCTGAGGCCAAGATCACGCTCAAGACCGACTATACCGACTACATCCCGGTGATGACCTACGCGAAGAGCAGCGCCCTTCGCGAGCGCTTCTATCGGGAATATCAGCTGCGCGCTTATCCGCAGAACGACCCGGTCCTTCGTGACCTCATCAGTACGCGCAACGACCTCGCAACGCTGGTCGGCCGCCCGAACTATGCGACGCTCAACTTCGAAGACCGGATGCTGAACACGCCTGCCAAGGTTCAGTCGCTGCTCGACGAAATGGCGGGTGCGGCAAAGCCGGCAGCCGACCGCGACTATGCGAAGAAGCTGGCCGTGCTACAGCAGCTTCAGCCGGGCGCAACGAAGATCCAGCCCTGGGACAATGCCTATCTCGGCCAGCTCGTACAGAAGCAGTCCTACGGTTACGACCGTCAGGAGGCCCGCAAGTATTTCGCCTACGACAATGTCCGCGACGGCATCCTCAAGCTGACTGAGGACATGTTCGGCGTCCAGATCAAGCCGTGGAAGACGCCGCTCTGGACCCCGCTGGCCGAGGCCTATGAAATCTACGACCACGGCAAGCTGATCGGCCGCTTCTACTTTGATTCCCATCCGCGTGACGGCAAGTATGAGCATGCCAATGCCGTGCCGCTGCGCACCGGCGTCGCCGGGCAAGTGCCGGTTGCTGCCCTCGTCATGAATTTGCCGGCGGGCAAGGGGCTGATGGAGCATGGCGACGTGGAGACCTTCCTCCACGAATATGGCCACCTGCTGCACGGCATCTTCGGCGGCGAGAACCAGCGCTGGGCCTATCTGAGCGGGGTCGCGACGGAGTGGGACTTCGTCGAAGCGCCATCGCAGATGCTCGAAAATTGGGTTTTCGACTATGACACGCTGAAGGGCTTTGCGAAGGACGCGTCGGGCAACACAATCCCGCGCGAGCTCGTCGATAAGATGAACCGTGCCCGCTACTTCAGCATCGGCATGGACGACATGCGCCAGCTCGGCCTGTCGAACACGTCACTCCAATATTATCTCGGCCCGGCGCCTGCGGATCTTGGAGCGGCGGCACGCGCGGCGCAGGCCAAGTACGATACCCTTCCGCCGCCGCCCTTCTCCCAGTTCCAGGCGAGCTTCCCGCACCTCGCGGGCTATGGGGCGGCCTACTACACCTATCGCTGGTCGATCGTGATCGCGGACGACCTTTTCACCAAGTTCCAGACCAACGGCCTGCGCGATCGCGCAACGGCCGAGCAGTATCGCAAGCTGGTGCTGGCGCCCGGCGGCACGAAGCCGGCGGCCGACCTCGTCGCCGACTTCCTCGGTCGCCCGATCAGCATTGATGCCTACCGGGCGAAAATGGCCAAGGATCAGTAAGACATTTCGGCGCGGCGGTGGACTGCCGCCGCGCCAACTTTCTTTTGAGCGTCCGCGGGTTTAGGGGAGCCGCGACCCCTTAACAGCACTTCAGATCAGGACGCGTAACATGCTTCGCAGCATCGACCATTTCATCGGCGGTTCCAGCTTCGCTTCGGGCGAGCGCCAGGGCGACGTGTTCGACCCGAACCAGGGCCAGGTTCAGGCGAACGTCCGCTTCGGCACAGCTGCCGACCTGCAAAAGGCGGTCGACGCCGCAAAGGCTGCTCAGCCGGGCTGGGCCGCGACCAATCCGCAGCGCCGGGCCCGCGTCATGTTCAAGTTCAAGGAGCTGGTCGAAGCCAATATGGACCAGCTCGCGCACATGCTCTCGTCTGAGCATGGCAAGGTCATCGCCGACGCCAAAGGCGACGTTCAGCGCGGCCTCGAGGTCATCGAATTCTGCTGCGGCATACCGCAGGCGCTGAAGGGCGAATATACCGTCGGCGCCGGTCCAGGCATCGACGTCTATTCGATGCGCCAGCCGCTCGGCATCGGGGCCGGCATCACGCCGTTCAACTTCCCGGCGATGATCCCGATGTGGATGTTCGGCATGGCCATTGCCTGCGGCAACGCCTTCATCGTCAAGCCGAGCGAGCGCGACCCCAGCGTGCCGGTCCGTCTGGCCGAGTTGATGAAGGAAGCAGGCCTGCCCGACGGCATCCTGAACGTCGTGCACGGCGACAAGGAAATGGTCGACGCGATCCTGGACCACCCGGACATCGCTGCCGTAAGCTTCGTCGGCAGCAGCGATATCGCCCAGTACATCTACGCCCGCGGAACGGCGGTGAATAAGCGCGTGCAGGCGTTTGGCGGCGCCAAGAACCACGGCATCGTCATGCCCGACGCCGACCTCGACCAGGTCGTCAACGATTTGGCCGGCGCCGCGTTCGGCTCGGCCGGCGAGCGATGCATGGCGCTGCCGGTGGTCGTTCCGGTCGGCGAGGAGACGGCCGAAGCGCTGCGCGCAAAGCTGATCCCGGCGATCGAGGGCCTCCGCGTCGGTGTATCGACCGATCCGGACGCGCATTACGGCCCCGTCGTCACCAAGGCCCACAAGGAGCGCGTCGAGAATTACATCCAGATGGGCATCGACGAGGGCGCTGAACTCGTTGTCGACGGCCGCGGCTTCAAGCTGCAGGGCCACGAGGAGGGCTTCTTCGTCGGCCCCACCTTCTTCGATCACGTGAAGCCGAGCTTCCGCACCTACAAGGAAGAGATCTTCGGCCCCGTGCTACAGATGGTCCGCGCGAAGGATTTCGAGGAGGCCGTCCGCCTTCCCTCGGAGCATGAGTATGGCAACGGCGTCGCCATCTTCACCCGCAACGGCCACGCCGCGCGCGAATTCACGGCACGCGTGAACGTCGGCATGGTCGGCGTGAACGTTCCGATCCCGGTGCCGGTCAGCTACCACAGTTTCGGCGGCTGGAAGCGCTCGGGCTTCGGCGACATTGGCCAGTACGGCATGGAAGGCCTGCGCTTCTGGACCAAGAACAAGGTCGTGACTCAGCGCTGGCCCGACGGCGGCGCCCACGGCGAGAGCGCGTTCATCATTCCGACGATGGGGTAAACTGAACAACGGGGGCAGATATGATCTTGATGGCGCTTGCGGGGGCTGCGCTGCTTCAATGGACCGGTCCGAGAACGGTTGAATATGTCGGTCCCGGCTATTTCTGCGGTGGTGGCTACGCAGTCCACCTGACCGGGGGCGAACGTGCGCTCGTGCTGCCTCAGGGGCAGGCGCCTCAGGCGACCCGGCTCGTTCTGTCCGGCGGAGAGGTCAATATCGTCAATGGGACGAGGCCCGATGCGGGGCCTGTCGTCAAGAATTACGGTGGCACTGCCGTCATTCAGCAGAGCATCGGCGACGGCGTTGCTTACACCGTCGCAGACGAAACGAACTTCGCGCTTCGAGTCACGAGCAGCGCCTTCCGCGGCTTCAAGAATGACCGCTGGTTCTTCGCCAAGGCGAACTTCAACGACGGCGCCGACCATCAGGTGAACTGTCTCGCCGGGCGCAGCTACTAGCGTCAGAAGGGATATTGAGGTTTAAAAGGGCGTTAGGAACGCGGTTCACTGCTGCGGAGGATGTTTATGCGCGCGGCGCTCAAGCTGCTGATGGTCGCCGGTCTGATGGCGGGAGCTGCCTGTCACAAGCAGGAGAAAGCGTCCGAGCAAAACGTTTCCATCGATACCAGCGGCAACATTCCTGAAGGCGCCGACATCGAGACGCTCCCGCCCGACGAGAGCAGCGGCGATTCAGCGAACGAGCTCGAGGCGGGCGAGGACAATCCGGACGTCAATGACGTCAACGCATCCGCTAATTCCTATTAGCTACTGAAGATCGCCTCGCTAGAAGGCGCCGCCAAGGATTGCTTCGGCACGAACCTGCGGGCTAGAGCGCCCGCGCAATGACCCAATTCGACCTGACCGACGACCAGCTCCAGATCCAGGAGATGGCCCGCAAGTTCACGGCCGACGCGATCACGCCATTCGCGGCCGAGTGGGACGAGAAGCACATCTTCCCGCGCGATACGATCCGCGAGGCGGCGGAGCTGGGCTTCGGCTCGATCTACGTCTCCGAAGAAAGCGGCGGGATCGGTCTCGGCCGCCTCGAAGCCGCACTGATCATGGAAGCCATGGCCTATGGCTGCCCGTCGACCAGTGCCTTCATCTCGATCCACAATATGGCGAGCTGGATGATCGACCGCTTCGGCGGGGCCGAGGTGAAGCAAAAGTATCTGCCGTCGATGATCACGATGGAGCGGATGGGCAGCTATTGCCTGACGGAACCGTCATCAGGATCGGACGCCGCCGCGTTGAAGACCAAGGCGGTGCTCGACGGTGACCATTATGTCGTCTCGGGATCCAAGGCCTTCATTTCCGGCGGCGGCGAAAACGAGATTTACGTCACCATGGTCCGCACCGGCGAGGAAGGTCCGAAGGGCATCTCCTGCCTCGTGATCGAGAAGGACATGGACGGCGTCAGCTTCGGCGCCCAGGAGAAGAAGCTCGGCTGGCATTCGCAGCCGACTGCCCAAGTCAATTTCGACGAGGTCCGTGTGCCGGTCGCCAATCGCGTCGGCGGTGAGGGCGAAGGGTTCCGCATTGCGATGATGGGTCTCGACGGCGGCCGCCTGAATATCGGGGCCTGCTCACTCGGAGGCGCCCAGCGCTGTCTCGATGAGGCCGTCAAATATACCAAGGATCGCAAGCAGTTCGGCACGCCCATTGCCGACTTCCAGGCGACCCAGTTCACCCTGGCCGACATGGAGACGGAGCTACAGGCTGCACGCTACCTGCTCTATGTCGCCGCGGCGAAAGTCACCGCCAATGCGCCGGACAAGACGAGGTTCGCGGCCATGGCCAAGCGTCTTGCGACCGATACCGGATCCTCGGTCGTCGATCGCGCGCTGCAGCTTCATGGCGGCTACGGCTATCTCATGGACTATCCGATCGAGCGCTTCTGGCGTGACCTCCGCGTCCACTCGATCCTCGAAGGCACCAACCAGATCATGCGGGTGATCGTCAGCCGGGACATGCTGCGCCAGTGACCGACGACGTCCTGATCGGTGTCGAGAGCGGTGTCGGACGGATCCGACTCAACCGCCCCAAGGCCATTCACGCCCTCACCACCGCCATGTGCGAAGTGATGAGCGAAGCCTTGCTCAAGTGGCGCAGCGACCCCGCGGTGGAGGCGGTCCTTATCGACCATGCGGAAGGCCGCGGTTTCTGCGCGGGCGGCGACGTGGTCATGCTGGCGCGTAGCGGGAACACCGACGCGGAAGACGCCAAGCGTTTCTTCTTCGCTGAGTACCGTCTCAATCACCTTCTCTTCACCTACCCGAAGACGACCATTGCGATCATGGACGGGATCACGATGGGCGGCGGCGTCGGCATCTCCATGCCTTGCGACCTGCGCATCGCGACGGAGAACACGCGGCTTGCAATGCCGGAGACAGGTATCGGCCTGTTCCCCGACGTCGGCGGCGGCTGGTATCTGTCCCGCCTATCGGGCCGCGTCGGCCAGTTCATGGCGTTGACGGGGGCGCGGCTGGACGGCGGCGAATGCCACTACCTCCGGCTCGCCACCCATTACGTCGAACAGGCTGGCATTCCGGACCTGATCGAGCGAATCATGAAGGCGCCGTTGCGCGCACAAGGCGCGCTCGGCGCGGCGGCGTCGATTATCCCAGACGCCAAGATCGAGCAGAACCTCCCGCAGATCGCGAAGCTGTTCGCCTCTGATTGCCTGGAGGATGTGATTGCAGCGCTCGACGCTGATGAAAGCGATTGGGCGGAGAGCGAACTCGCCACGCTGAAGACCAAGAGCCCGCTGTCCTGCAAGGTATCGTTGCGGCTTCTCGCAGAGGGGGCCAAGCGCACCAGCTTCGCCGACGAGATGCGAGAAGAATATGCGCTCGCCGGGCGCGTGGTGCGTACCCACGACTTTCGTGAGGGCGTGGGTGCGCTGCTGATCGACAAGACGGGCGACCCGAAGTGGGAGCCGGCAACCCCCGAAGAAGTGACGGACGAGATGCTCGACGTGCTCTTCGAGCCGCTTCCCCCAACTGAGGCGTGGACGCCCTTCCCGGAGACCGAGAATGAGCCAGTTTAACACGATCCTCGTCGAGCAGCGCGGAGCCGTGACGCTCGTCACGCTGAACCGCCCGCAGGCCCTCAACGCGCTCAATAGCGAGATCCTGAGAGAGCTGATCGAAGCGTTCGCAGCCTATGATTCCGACCCGTCGCAACGCTGCCTCGTGCTCACGGGGTCGGAGAAAGCCTTCGCCGCTGGCGCCGACATCAAGGAGATGGAGCAGCAGCTTTTCGCCGACATGTACTCTTCCGACTTCTTCGCGGGTTGGGAAAAGGTCACGTCCACGCGCAAACCGTGGATCGCGGCGGTGTCAGGCTATGCGCTCGGCGGCGGGTGCGAAGTCGCGATGATGGCAGACTTCATTATCGCTGCGGACAGCGCGAAGTTCGGCCAGCCGGAGATCAAGCTGGGCGTGACCCCGGGCATGGGCGGTTCGCAGCGCCTTACATGGGCCGTCGGCAAGGCAAAGGCGATGGAGATGTGCCTCACGGGCCGGATGATGGACGCCGCGGAGGCTGAACGCTCCGGCCTGGTTGCGAAAGTCGTGCCTGCCGCTGACCTGCTCGACGAGGCGCTGAAGACCGCCGAGGCGATCGCAGCCATGCCGCCGCTCGCTGCGATCGCAGTGAAGGAAATGGTCAATGCCGCCTTCGAAATCCCGCTTTCGCAGGGCATCCGCTTCGAGCGCCGCCTGTTCCACGGCCTGTTCGGAACCGAGGACCAAAAGGAAGGCATGAGCGCCTTCGTCGAGAAGCGGCCGGGTAACTGGAAGGGTAAGTAATGGCGAAGATCGCTTTCATCGGGCTCGGGCACATGGGCGGCGGAATGGCGCCGAACCTCGCCAAGGCCGGGCATGAGGTCCGCGCATTCGACCTGGTACCTGACGCGGTACAGAAGGCAGCTGAAGGTGGCTGTTCCGCAGCTCCCTATGCCGGCGATGCCGTGAAGGGCGCCGACGTGGTCATCACCATGCTCCCGGCCGCGCAGCACGTGCGCGCCGTCTACGAAAATGACGTTGCGCCGAACGCTGCAAAGGGGGCGCTTCTGATCGATTGTTCGACGATCGACGTCGCCAGCGCTCGCGAGGTCGGCGAGGCGATGAAGGCGCAGGGCTTCGAATTCCTCGACGCGCCGGTGTCGGGCGGCATTGCTGCAGCAGCTTCCGGAAATCTCACCTTCATGGTCGGTGGTGGCGATGCGGAGTTCGAGAAGGCAAAGACCTTCCTCGATCCGATGGCCAAAGCCGTGATCCATGCCGGCGATCTCGGCGCGGGCCAGGCTGCGAAAATCTGCAACAACATGATACTCGGCGCGACGATGGCTGCGACCTGCGAGGCCTTTATCCTTGCGCAGAAGCTGGGGCTCGATCCGCAGGTCTTTTTCGACATTTCGTCCAAGGCGTCGGGCCAGAGCTGGTCGATGACGAGCTATGCGCCTGTGCCCGGCGTGGGGCCGGATACCCCGGCCGACCACGATTACGAGGGCGGCTTCGCGGCCGCGCTGATGCTCAAGGACCTGAAGCTGGCCGCTGATGCCGCTCGGAGCGTGGGGGCTTACACGCCGATGGGCGGCGAGGCCGAAGAACTCTATCAGCGCTTCGTCGACCGTGGTGGCGGGAACAAGGATTTCTCGGGCATCATCAAGATGATCGACGACAGCTGGAAAGTGCCCGAATAACCAAGGAGAGCTTATGCGCGTTGCTTTGATTGCCGCTGCTGCGGGGTGCGTGTTCCTGACGGGTTGCGGCGGGCCGCAGACGAGCCAAGCGAACAATAGTCAGGCGAACATCAGCAACGAAGCCCAGCCCGCGCCGACCGCAAATGCTTCCAACGGCATGGCTATGCTCGCTGCCACTCCAAGCAAGGACCAGGCGCTCAAGATCATGCACGAGCGCCATGAGGGCATGGAATCGATCGGCAAGAACGCGAAGGCGATCAAGCGCGAGTTGGACGGAAGTTCACCGAACCTCGCCACCGTGCGTGCTTCCGCCGCGACGATCGCCGACCTGGCGCAGAAATCCTCCGGCTGGTTTCCTAAAGGCACCGGTCCCGAACTCGGCAAGACCGGCGCTAAGCCTGAAATCTGGCAGAACCCGCAAGACTTTGCGTCAAAGGACGCGGGCTTCCAGAGGGCAGCTCAAGCGTTCAACGCCGCCGCCAAGGGCAATGACGTAAACGAGATCAAGGGGAAGTTCGGCGACCTCGGCGGCACCTGCAAGGCGTGCCACGACAAGTATCGCTCGGAGATGCACCACTGAGCCAAGAACCGCTAAAGCAGCCGGTCTGGGATTTGCCGGTCCGGCTGGTCCACTGGCTGCTTGCTGCGCTGATCTTCTTCAGCTGGTGGTCGATCGAGAACCACCACACCGACTGGCATATCTGGTCGGGCTGCGCGATCCTGACGCTACTGATCTTCCGCTTCCTCTGGGGCTTCGTCGGGAGTTCGACCGCAAGGTTCGGCTCGTTCGTGCGCGGACCGAAGCACGTCCTGCGCTATCTGAGAGGTGAATGGAGCGGCATCGGGCACACGCCGCTTGGTGCACTCAGCGTCATCGCACTCTTCGCTGCCTTGGCAATTCAGGTCGGGCTTGGCCTGGTGTCGCAGGACGAAGACGGCATTTACGCCGGCCCCCTTTCCCGTCTCGTCAGCTCCGACACGTCCGACAGCGCTCGCGACATCCACGAGCTGTGGTTTAACGTCATTCTCGGACTGGTCACGCTGCACATCGTAGCGATCATCTTCTATCGGTTGCGGGGAAAACGCCTCACGAAGCCGATGATCACGGGTCATGCCTTGCTGGACCCAGCCGTCCAGCCGATGCGTCCCGGTAAGTGGTGGGTTGCGGTGATCTGCCTTGCCGTTGGGATAAGCTTCACGCGGTGGGTGATTGCGGGCGCTCCGCCCTTCTGATCTTGGGTTAGTAGTAAATTCAGCCGGCGCTTGTATGCATAACCGGTAAGCGTCAGGAGCCAATGAGTTGACCGAAGCGACATTGCCGGCGGGGCGGCCGCTTCCGTTCTCGCAACTACTGCATCACATCCTGGAACAGCATGCCGGCGACCGGCTGACGCTGAGCGAGCTGTCTGCCCGGCTCCGCGATCGCGCCTGGGGCGGCCTTCTGCTCATCTTCGCCGCGATCAACCTGCTTCCGCTGCCACCGGGAGCGACTGCAGTTACTGGCGTCCCGCTGCTCATCATTACGGCGCAGATGGCGCTCGCTGTTCACCGGCCCTGGTTCCCGGAGAAGCTCGACAAGCGCGGCATCGGGACGGACCATCTGCTCAGGATCGCCAATAAGATCGCTCCTTGGGAAAGCCGCATCGAGCGCATTTTCAGGCCGCGCCTGTGCAGCCTCACTGACCATCGGGCTGCGCGCGTCATCGGCGTCATCAGTCTGATTTTGTCGATGATCCTCTGGCTTCCAATCCCTCTTGGAAACCATGCGCCTGCGCTCGCGCTAACCCTCTTTGCGTTGGCGCTCATTTACCGCGACGGCGTTCTCGCCATCCTCGGCGCCATCGCTACGATCGGCGCCATCGCCCTCCTGTCAGTCACTTACGCCGCGGCATGGTGGGCGGTCGTCCAGATGTGGCATCACTTCTTCTGACGCTCCCTTGCAGGGACGGGAGCAAAGCGCCACATCGCGCGCATGCTGATCCACACAGAGCAGACGCCTAATCCCGCGACCCGCAAGTTCCTTCCCGGGCAGCCGGTCATGGATGCGGGCACACGCGATTTCGCCGATGCCGAGTCCGCTGAAGTCTCGCCCTTAGCCCGGGCCTTGTTCGACAGCGGATTGGTGGAAGGCGTCTTCTACGGTCATGACTTCATTTCGGTGACCGCGGCGCCCGGTGTGTCCTGGACCGATCTCGAGCCGCTGGTGATCGAGACCCTGCTCGACCATTTCGTCAGCGGAGCGCCTCTGTTCGCAGCCGGCACTGCTGCCGGGATCCACATCGCCGATGACAGCGACTTCGAAGAGGATCCGGCCGATTCCGACATTATCGACCAGATCAAGGAATTGATCGAAACGCGCGTGCGCCCAGCGGTCGCGCAGGACGGCGGCGACATCGCCTATAAGGGCTATCGTGACGGCCGGCTCTTCCTGTCGATGCACGGCGCCTGCTCGGGGTGCCCGTCATCGACCGTGACGCTCAAGCGCGGCATCGAGAGCCTTATTCGTCACTACGTTCCTGAAGTGGAATCGGTCGAAGCGGTCTAACGGGGTTGCGGCTTCGCGCCGCTTGTGCCCACTATCCCATTGATGATTCTCGCGTTCGACACGTCGACCGCCGCCTGTACCGCCGCATTGTTCGACGGATCAGGAAGCTGCGTCGGACGCCGCGACGAGTTGATCGGGCGCGGCCATTCTGAGCGCCTTGTGCCAATGATCGCCGAACTGATGGGCGGCCGCTCAGCTGATCGCATTATCGTCGGCGTGGGCCCCGGAAGCTTCACCGGGATCCGCGTGGGAATCGCAGCAGCGCATGGCTTGGCGATTGGCTGGGATGCCGAGCTAGCCGGCATGTCCTCGCTCGCACTGCTGGCCGCGGGCGTTGATACGAACCAGGACGTCGCTGTGTCGGTCATCGGCGGCCACGGCGAGCTTTTCGTGCAGCAGTTCGCCTCGGGCGAGCCGACGTCGGAGCTTCGCAACCTTGTGCCGTCAGCAGCAGCCGCTGCGACCTCCGCCAATCTGGTTATCGGTTCCGGCGCTCGCCAGCTCGTCGATGCACGTGGCTGGGGCGAGGCGCGCGAAGCATGGCCGGCGGCCGCTGACGCGCTCAAACTCCCTGCGAACTTGCGCAGTCTTCCTGCGAAACCGGTTTACGCCCGCGCGCCCGACGCGAAGGCGAAGGAGGCGGCCTGATGGCCACGCCCGCGCTCGATGCTCGAGTGAACTTGCGAATCGGCAATTCGGGCGATCTCGATGATGTCATGGAAGTAATGACCACGGCCTTCGGCGACCGTTTCGGCGAGGCTTGGACGCGCTCTCAATGTGCTGGCATCCTGCCGATGAGCGGAGTTTGCTTGGTCGTAGCGCGCGACCGCGAAAGCGGGGAAGCGATCGGCTTTTCCTTGTCGCGAACCGTGGCAGACGAGTCCGAGTTGCTCCTCCTTGGAGTCACGCCCCATCGTCATCGCGAGGGCATAGGTAGGCGGCTACTTGACGACTTCATGGATCGCGCGCGCAGCCAAGGTGTGGAGCGCGTCCACCTTGAAGTTCGCGACGGTAATCCTGCCGTCGACATGTATCGCGAAGCGGGTTTCCGCCCTGTTGGGCGTAGGCGCAACTATTACCATGCGCCAGATGGAAAGCGATTCGACGCCCTGACTTTTTCTCAAGATCTCTAGTCTTAGTTTGAGACCAGCTTAACTTCGAGCAGCCGTTGCGCCGTTAAAGCGAGAAGCGTAAATGTGCGATGACGTACAGTTAACCGGCTGTACGGGGACTCTGCTCGATTTTAGGAATTCCACATGGCTGACATTGAAGGTGCCGACGACACTTTGCTGACGCTTACGGCCGACATAGTCGCGGCGCACGTCAGCAATAATAGCGTTGCGGTCAATGACTTACCGAGCCTCATTCAGAACGTACACGCCGCGCTGACGGGGATTTCGGGTACATCTTCAGCACCGGAGCCGAAGCCGGAGCCGAAGGTGTCGATCCGTTCGTCGGTGAAGCCGGATTACATCGTCTGCCTGGAGGACGGTAAGCGGCTCAAGATGCTCAAGCGGCACTTGATGACCCACTACAACATGACCCCCGACCAGTACCGGCAGAAGTGGGGACTTTCGCCCGACTATCCGATGGTCGCCCCCAACTATGCCGAACAGCGCCGTTCGCTCGCGAAGTCGATCGGCCTTGGCACGAAGCGGAAGCGGACACGCGCCGGCAAGTAATGCCGCTGACGTGCTGGACGATGTGCAGTCCCGTGCCTAACTTGGCTGCATGACCCGTCAGATCGACATCGAGGCGCTGTGCGCCGACAAGGGCCTGCGCATCACCGAGCAGCGCAAGACCATCGCGCGCGTGCTTGGGGACAGCGAAGATCATCCCGACGTCGAGACACTTCACGCCCGCGCCTCGGCCGTCGATCCGAACATCTCGATCGCAACCGTCTATCGTACGGTCCGGCTGTTCGAGGAGGCTGGCATCCTCGAGCGGCACGAGTTCGGTGACGGCCGGTCGCGTTATGAGGCTGCGTCGGAATCGCACCACGATCATCTGATCGATGTCGAGACCGGCAATGTGATCGAGTTCGTCGATGATGAGCTAGAGGCGCTGCAAAGGCGGATCGCCGAGAAGCTCGGCTTCCGCCTCGTCGACCATCGCATGGAGTTGTACGGCGTCGCCCTCGACCGCGATCGCTAAGCCGCAGCAGGCGCAGCTGAATGCGCTCGCCGCACTTCGCATCGCGGCGATCGTATTTCTGTTCGCCGTTTGCGGGCCGATCCACATCGCCACAAAGCGGCTGCTCGGAGGCTCGCCCTGGCCGCAGCGCTTTCTGGCCGCGGTCACCTGGATCCTCGGAGCGCGGGTGAGGCTCAAAGGCAGGAAGATCGGCCGTCACACCTTGCTGGTGTCAAACCATACCAGCTGGCTCGACATCCTCGTGCTCGGCGGCTCGACGGGTTGCGTATTCGTGTCCAAGCACGAGCTCGGCCATCCGCTCATCCATTGGCTCGCTGACCAGAATTCGACCGTTTACGTGAAGCGCACGCACCGCAAGGGCGCCAAGGACCAGGCATTGGCCGTGGCGCGTGGATTGGAAGGCGAGAAGCCGGTCACCGTCTTCCCGGAAGGGACCACCGGGCCTGGGACCTACCTTTTGCCCTTCCGCTCAACCCTTCTCGAGGCGGCGAACTTCGCCGCAAAGGACGTGCAGATTCGGCCCGTGGCTGTGGATTACGGTTCTGCGAGCGCGGAGGTCGGCTGGTTCGAGGAGCCCGGCAAGGACAATCTCCTGCGCATTTTGGGGCGTCGCGGCACCTTGCCCATCACGGTGCACGCCCTGCGTCCGCTCGACCGCGCGCTGGATCGAAAGCAGCTGGCGCATGCCGCGCGTGAGGCCATCGCCGAAACCCTCGACTTCAAGTCTCAGTCCCACTCGCCTATAGGCGAAGCCAAATGAATCCCAAGACATTCAAAATCAAAAGCTTCGGCTGCCAAATGAACGTTTATGACGGCGAGCGGATGGCAGAAATGCTGGCCGATCAGGGCATGTCAGCGGTCGCTGAGGCGGACGACGCGGACCTTGTCGTCCTCAACACCTGCCACATCCGCGAGAAAGCGGCGGACAAGGCCTATTCCGACGTCGGGCGCCTTAGGCGAGAAGATGGGTCGAAGCCATTGATCGCCCTCGCTGGCTGCGTTGCGCAGGCCGAGGGGGCGGAGGCAAAGCGCCGCTCACAGCTGATCGATATCGTGGTGGGGCCACAGGCCTATCACCGGCTGCCGGAGATGATCGCGCAGGCAAGCCGCGGCGCTCGTCCGGTCGACACGGACATGCCGGCGATCAGCAAGTTCGATGCCCTGCCAGCGCGCCGCCGCGCCAATCCAAGCTCATTCCTCAGCGTTCAGGAAGGCTGCGATAAATTCTGCACCTATTGCGTTGTGCCCTACACGCGTGGTGCGGAGATCTCCCGCCCTTGGAGTGACATCGTCCAGGAGGCGAATGAGCTGGTGGATGCAGGTGCTCGCGAGATCGTGCTGCTCGGCCAGAACGTGAACGCGTGGAGCGAGGGCGATCGCGGCCTGGCGGAACTGATCCGAGAGCTGGCAAAGATCGATGGTCTGGAGCGAATTCGCTACACAACGAGCCATCCGATGGACATGAACGACGCGCTCATTGCCGCGCATGGCGATGTCGAGAAGCTCATGCCCTATCTCCACCTTCCGGTGCAGTCGGGATCGAACCGGATCCTCAAGGCCATGAACCGGAGTCACACGGCCGAAACCTATCTCGCTATTCTCGAGAAGATGCGGGCTGCCCGTCCTGACATCGCTCTTTCGGGCGACTTCATCGTCGGCTTCCCGGGTGAGACGGAAGAAGATTTCGAAGCGACGCTGCAGATCGTTGACGAAGCCCGCTACGCTGCGGCTTATTCGTTCAAGTACAGCCCGCGGCCTGGCACGCCCGCCGCAAGCATGGAGGACCAGATTTCGCGCGAGGTCATGGACGAGCGCCTGCAGCGGCTGCAGGAACGGATCAACACGCACCAGCTTGCGTTCAATGCAAAGAAAGTGGGCGTGAACACGCAAGTACTCATTGAGCGCAAAGGCAGGCATCCCGGTCAGATGATCGGACGCTCGCCCTGGCTCCAGTCCGTGCACGTCGAAACATCGGCTCAGCCAGGCGAGATTGTCGATGTGACGCTCGTCGCAGGAGGTCCCAACAGCATGACCGGCGCAGTTTGTCAGAAAGAAGCCGCCTGATGGCAAGACGCGACCTGGCTGCCGTGCCTGACCGCGCCCGTCTCGAGCTCGAGTTCGAACAGCCTTACCTACTTGGCCCGCTGTTCGGCGACTACGACCGGCACCTGATCACGATCGAGAACCGGCTTGGCGTCCACATCTCAGCCCGTGGAAACCGCGTGCAAATCGAGGGCGAAGCCGACGCCGCGTCGCGCGCCCGCGACGTGCTTACCGGCCTCTACAATCGGCTTGACCAGGGTCACGACGTCGACGCCGAAGCGGTCGAAGCGGTGCTCGGCATGGCGGCCCAGCCGAACCTCGACGGCATCGTCAAAGACGAGGTGACTTCTGCCCCGCGCGTGATGATCCGCACGCGCAAGAAGACGATCGTCCCGCGATCAACGGTTCAGACCGTCTATATGGAGGCACTTGCCCGAGACGACATGATCTTCGCGCTCGGCCCGGCAGGCACCGGCAAGACCTACCTCGCGGTTGCGCAGGCTGTGTCGCAGCTGATCAGCGGCAGCGTCGACCGTTTGATCCTGTCACGTCCGGCCGTTGAAGCCGGCGAGCGATTGGGCTTCTTGCCGGGCGACATGAAGGAGAAGGTCGATCCCTATCTTCGCCCGCTCTACGACGCCCTCTACGACATGCTGCCGACCGAGCAGGTCGAGCGTCGCATCGCGTCCGGTGAAATCGAAATCGCACCCCTGGCCTTCATGCGTGGCCGTACGCTCAACGACGCCTTCATCATCCTCGACGAAGCGCAGAACACCACGCCGCTGCAGATGAAGATGTTCCTGACCCGCTTCGGCATGCGGAGCCGCATGGTCATCTGTGGCGACCCGCATCAGGTGGATCTTCCCGATCCGGGTAAGTCGGGGCTGGCGGACGCCGTGTCTAGGCTGTCGAACACCAAGGGCATTGCCGTCGTCGGCTTTACGTCGGCGGACGTCGTCCGACACCCGCTCGTCGGGCGCATCGTGGAAGCCTATGAGGGACCGGGACGATGATGCTCGAAGTCGCTGTCGAAGCTGACGAGGAATGGGACAGTAGCAACTCCTGGGAGCAGCTCGCGCAGCGCGCGGCTGAAGCGGCGATCGCGGAGAGCGCGTTCCCGGATCTCGCGACTTCCGGGCGTCCCATCGAGCTATCGGTGCGGCTGACCAGCGACGATCACGTCCGCGCGCTGAACTCCGAGTGGCGCGGCAAGGACAAGCCGACCAACGTTCTCTCCTTCCCGATGGCGGAGGAGTATGAGCTACGGGATGAAAATGTTGCCGAGCGAGAATTGTTGCTCGGCGACATCATTCTTGCGCACGGAGTTTGCGAAGGCGAAGCAGCCGAAAAAGGCGTGTCTTTCCAGGAGCATGCAGCGCACCTGATGGTCCACGGAACATTGCATCTCCTCGGGTACGACCATCACGACGATGCTGAAGCAACGGATATGGAGAACCGCGAAGTGCGCGCCCTCGCCCGCCTCGGCATCGCCAATCCGTATGAGGTAACGGCCTGATGGCTACGCGTCAGGACGACGGCGGGTCGCGCCTCTGGCGGGGCATGCGCCACCTGATCTTCGGCGATGAGTCGGAGCCGACCCTGCGCGAGGAAATCGAGGAAGCGATCGACGAGGCCGAAGAGTCTCGGCCAGTCGCAGGTGATCTCTCGCCCGCCGAACGCCAGATGCTCCGCAACCTGCTGCATTTCGGCGAGCAGACGGCGGGCGACATCTGCGTAACGCGCGGCGATATCATTGCCGTTCCGTCCAGTATCAGCTTCGAAGAGCTGGTTCGCGCATTCTCTGACGCGGGGCACAGTCGCCTGCCGGTCTACGGCGAGAGCCTCGATGATGTGATCGGCATGATCCACATCAAGGACGTCTTCATGGCGAGCGTCGACCCGAACCGCGATCGTTCGATGCAGGCGCTGATGCGCGACCCATTGTTCGTCCCCGAATCCATGGGTGTGATCGAACTGCTCGCACGGATGCGCCATCAGCGCATTCACCTCGCAATCGTCGTCGACGAATTTGGCGGCACCGAGGGGCTCGTCTCGATCGAAGACGTGGTCGAGGAGATCGTTGGCGACATCGAGGACGAGCACGACGAGGCCGAAGCCGGCATGCTCACGATGATCGACGAAGGACTGTGGGAAGCCGATGCACGCCTCGAGCTTGATGAGCTCGCGCAAGCGGTCGATCCGCGCCTGTCGTCCGATGAGGACGAGGTCGACACCGTTGGGGGTCTCGTCTTTCTTCTTGCCGGGCATATCCCGGCTCAGGGCGAATGCGTGATCCATCCCTCGGGCTGGACCATTGAAGCGCTGGATTCGGATCCACGCCGGATCATCCGCGTCCGCCTTCACGCGCCCGAGCGCGAGGTTACTGAGAGCTAGCTCTTCGCGAACAGCTTGGCGGGGTCGGCCATTGCCTTGAATTCGAGCGCATTGCCGGCTGGATCGAGGAAGAACATCGTCGCCTGTTCGCCGGGCTGGCCTGTAAAGCGAACGGTCGGCTCGATCACGAATTCCTGGCCCGCGTCCTTGAGGCGTTCCGCGAGCTTCTCCCACTCCTCCATCGGCAGCACGATGCCGAAGTGCGGGACAGGCACATCCTCTCCATCGACCGCGTTGGTGGGTTTGCGCGACGAGGGCTCCGGGACCAGATGCGCCACGATCTGATGACCGAACAGGTTGAAGTCGACCCACTCTGGTGCGCTCCGACCTTCAGGGCATCCCAGAAGCTCGCCATAGAACCGCCGAGCGGCGCCGAGATCGTCGACGGGAAATGCAAGATGAAATGGCGGAAGGCTCATCGCCTTGCCCCTGCTCGGCACAGCATGGATTGTCGAGGCTTTCGTTGGTCCGCAGTAACGGCTAGCCATCCGATCTGATGCTCTATGTGCTTTACGCCTTTGTAACAGGCGCAGTGTCTGCGTTCGGTTTTGAGCCCGTCGGCTGGTGGCCACTGCTTCCAGTAGCGTTCGGCCTGCTCTGCGAGTTAATTCACCGATCGAGGTCACTTTGGCGCGCGCTGCTCGTCGGCTACGCCTTCGGGCTGGGCCAGTTCGTGGTCGGCCTGAACTGGATTGCGACCGCCTTTACCTATCAAGCCGCCATGCCCGCTTGGCTCGGATGGGTAGCGGTCGTCCTGCTATCAATTTACCTGGCGGTGTATCCGGCGATCGCTGCCGGTCTCGCCTGGCGCTTCGGGCGGAACGACCGCGTTGCGCTCCTGCTCGTGCTCGCGGGCGCCTGGACGATCACCGAATGGCTGCGGGGCACGATGTTCACGGGCTTCCCCTGGAACCCTGCAGCGGCCGCGCTGGTACCGACGCCTCTGCTAGCAGGCGTTGCGCCCCTTCTCGGCACATACGCGATGTCCGGTCTCGTGGTGCTGTTCGGCGGGGCGGTTTGGCTCGAATATTACCGGCGCTGGCTGCCGCTTGTGACGATTTTCGGGGTGACGGCCGTTTTGTGGATCCTCCCCACGTCCGCCGTTCCACCCGATCCCCTCGCCGTCCGCAACGTCCGCGTCGTTCAGCCGAACATCGGTCAGCAAGACAAATGGCGGCCGGGCTTCGACGCAGAAGCAGCTCGCCGGCTGGCAACGCTATCAGGACCGCCAGGAGCCGATGCGCGTCTTCTCCTTTGGCCGGAGGCTGCGATTACCGACCCGGTGGAGGATGCGCGTACCGACGAGCACCAAGCGATGGCTCTGTTCCAGCGGACCCGCGCAACTTCGCTGCTCGGTCCGAATGACCTGCTGCTGACAGGAGGGATCGCGATCGCGTCGCGCGATGGCGTGAACGTCAACGGAGCGGCAAACAGTGTCTACGCTCTCGGCCCTGGCGGGCGCATCCTCGGTCGTTACGACAAGGCTCATCTGGTGCCCTACGGGGAATATCTGCCGATGCGGCCATTGCTCTCAGCAATCGGTTTGTCCCGCCTCGCTCCCGGAGACATCGACTTTACGTCTGGCCCCGGCCCGCGGACGATCTATCTCGGCGATCAGTGGGGCAAGATCGGTTTCCAGCTCTGCTATGAGATCATCTTCTCGGGCCACGTCGCGGACGAGAACAACCGTCCCTCCTTCATCTTCAATCCTTCGAACGATGCATGGTTCGGCCGTTGGGGCCCGCCGCAGCATCTCGCCCAGGCACGTCTGCGCGCCGCCGAGGAAGGTCTTCCCGTCCTCCGCGCTACGCCGACCGGGGTAAGCGCTGTCGTGGATGCTCGCGGGAGCGTCGTGAAAGAGCTCCCCTGGCGAACGGCTGGCGTGATCGACGCGGTTCTCCCGCCGCCCGCCAACGCGAAGACGCCCTTCGCGCGCCTCGGAAATCTCATTCCGATACTGCTCGGTTTCGGCTTCATCCTCGGCGGCATTGTGCTAGGCACGCGCCGCCGCTAGAGCGGTCATATAAAGCTTTCTTTATATCCCACATCGAAGGACTCGCTTTTTCCTCATGCGCAGCTCTTACCTGTTCACGTCCGAATCGGTTTCCGAAGGCCATCCGGATAAGGTCGCGGATCAGATTTCCGACGCCATCGTCGACCTCTTCCTCTCGAAGGATCCCGAGGCCCGCGTCGCCTGTGAAACCATGACAACGACCAACCGCGTCGTCCTCGCCGGCGAAATCCGTGGCCAGGGCATCATGGACCAGGACGGCAATTGGGCGCCGGGCGTGCGCGAGGAAATCGAGCAGGCGGCGCGCAGCGTCGTGAAGCGTATCGGTTACGAGCAGGAAGGCTTCCACTGGGACCGCTTCGACTTCGCCAATCACCTCCATCCGCAGTCCGCGCACATCGCACAGGGCGTGGACGCCGGTGAGAACAAGGATGAAGGCGCTGGCGACCAGGGCATTATGTTCGGCTTCGCGTGCGACGAGACGCCGGACCTGATGCCCGCGACGCTCGACTACAGCCACAAGATCCTGATGGAGATGGCCAAGGACCGCCACTCGGGCGCCGCTCCGTTCCTTGAGCCGGACGCCAAGAGCCAGGTTACCCTGCGTTTCGAAGAGGGAAAGCCCGCCAAGGCGACCGCCATCGTGGTCTCGACGCAGCACAAGCCGGGCTACGACCGCGGCGAGAAGCAGGCCGAGCTTCACGCATACGTGAAGGACGTCGTTTCCCGCGTGATGCCGCAGCAGCTGCTCGGCAACGAGACGGTCTACCACATCAACCCGACCGGCAGCTTCGAGATCGGCGGACCTGACGGCGACGCGGGCGTAACCGGCCGCAAGATCATCGTCGACACCTATGGCGGCGCAGCCCCGCACGGCGGCGGCGCTTTCTCAGGCAAGGACCCGACCAAGGTCGATCGTTCGGCAGCTTATGCGGCCCGTTATCTTGCCAAGAACATCGTGGCTGCGGGTCTTGCTCGCCGCTGCACCATCCAGCTCGCCTACGCGATCGGCGTGTCGAAGCCGCTGTCACTCTATGTCGACACGCACGGCACCGGCACCGTCGGCGACGAGCAGATCGAAGATGCGATCAACCGCATCGAGAAACTGGGTGGCCTGACCCCGCGCGGCATTCGCACACACCTCCAGCTCAACAACCCGATCTATGAGGCGACGGCGGCCTATGGCCACTTCGGTCGCAAGCCGGACGGCCAGCACTTCCCGTGGGAGCGTGTTGACCTGGTCGACGATCTTAAGGCGGCAGTCGCGGCCTAGTCTGGTCGTCAACAGCTCTTGGTCGTCGTGCTCGCCCACGCCGTGGCGACGCGTGGCGGGGAGCGGCTCCGCCGGTGTAGCTCGAACGCCATACGATGTTTCCGACGTCGTCCGCGATGAGCAAGGCGCCCGTCCTGTTGAATGTCACTCCCCTGCGCAAGCAGGGGTTTAACCTGGGCAGCACGCTTGCCGCTGACGGACGACGCGTCCAAGGCGCTGGGGTCATGACAGCGAACAAGTCCGGCGATCCGCTAACACTCAACCGCCTTTACGGCCGGTCGAGTGGACACAAGCTGCGCAAGGGCCAGCAGGAGTTGGTCGAAAAGCTACTGCCCCAAATCGAGGTCCCGGAAGAAGGGGAGATCACGCCAGAGCGCCTGTTTGGCGAGCCGCGCACCTTCCATTTTGAAATCGGCTTCGGGTCGGGCGAGCATCTCGCCGACCGCGCCGACATGCTGCCCGACCATGCCTTCATAGGCGCCGAGCCGTTCCTCAACGGGGTGGCGACCGCGCTCGGCCACATTCGCGACAAGCATCTTTCCAATGTCCGTCTGTGGCGGGGCGATGCGCTCGAAGTGCTGCGGCGGGTGCCTGATGGAGCGTTGAGCTTCCTATACCTGCTGCATCCCGACCCGTGGCCCAAGGCGCGCCACGCCAAGCGGCGCATGGTCAATGACGGACCGGTCGATCTGTTCGCCGCCAAGCTGAAGCCGGGAGGCGAGTTTCGCCTCGCGACGGACGACCCGACCTATCTCAACTGGTCGCTGATGGTCATGCAGCGCCACCAACACCAATTCGACTGGCTCGCGGAGCGGCCGAAGGACTTCCTTGAGCCATCAGGCGGATGGATCGAGACGCGCTACGGCGCCAAGTCGCGCCGTCAGGGACGGCGTCCTTATTACCTGCGTTATCGCCGGGTCTGAGCCGGTTCGAGCCGCAGCAGCCTGACTGCCCCACCCTTTCGGCCGTCCTCGAGCAAGTACACCTCACCGCGCGGCCCTTGCTCAACGTCGCGGATGCGCTGGCCCATGTCCCACTCATCCGCCTTGCTCGCCTGGTCGCCACGGATTCGTACATGGATCAGGGCCTGTCCCGATAAAGCTCCGAAGAGCGCATCGCCTTTCCACTCGGGGAAAAGGTTGCCGGAGTAGATGATTAGCCCGGCCGGACTGACCGAAGGATTCCAGAAGACCTTCGGCGCCTCATAGCCATCGCCCGGTCGGTGATCGGGGATGTCGGCGCCGTTGTAATTGCTGCCATTGGACGCATTCGGCCAGCCGTAATTCCGGCCCGGAAGGATGAGGTTGAGTTCGTCGCCGCCGCGCGGCCCCATCTCCGTTTCCCATAGGCGCCCATCAGGCGCGAAGGCGAGGCCAAGCGGATTGCGATGGCCAGTGCTCCACGTCTCTGAAGGCGTGAGGTTTGGACCCGGCCAAGTGAAGCTGCGCCCGGCCGTGTGCTTCGCCGCGTCGGTGTCTTCCGGTGGATCGGTGATCGTGACCTTGGCGGCGCCACCCCGGCCGCTCATCGGGTTTCCGGGCGCTGGCTTTCCGTCGAGTGTCAGGTGCAGGATCTTGCCCAACGGCTGGCTCGGGTCCTGCGCCGGCGTAAAGCGCTGCCGTTCACCTGAGCTCAAGAACAGAGACTTGCCGTCCGCCGCAAAGGCGACGCGTGCACCGAACTGGCCGCCCTCCCCTCCTGCGGGATCGCGCCAAAGTACGGTGAGCCCATCGAGCCGCGGACTGCCGCCGATATCGACTAGCTTGGCTCGTGCCAGGGCGAGACCGCTTCCTCCATTCTGCGAGGGCTCTGAATAGGTGAGATAGATCTGTTGATTGCCAGCGAAGCCGGGCGACGCCACGACGTCCAGCAATCCGCCCTGGCTTGAAACCACGACTTGGGGAGCACCGGAGACAGGCGTCTTGCGGCCGTTCGCCACATCAACCAGCCAAAGCTTCCCCGTCTTTTCACTGACTAACGCCATGTTGGTCAGCTTCACGCCGGAACCGGGCAGGAACGCCATCGCCCAAGGGGCATCGAACGTGGTAACTTCGGAAACCTTGAACGGGCGGCCGGAGGAATCCTGACCGGCGCTCACTGAGGGCGCCGACCCGCAGGCGGCGAGTATAAGGAAACATGCGGCCTGAGCTGTGCGTAATGTCATGGACTCCGTTCCATCCTCGTTGCGTGAACCGCAGTTCGGGCGTGGCATACTAAGATTGGCCCACCATGCGACCATGCAGCCTACTCTCGCTCGCCACTGCGGTTCCATCGCACGTTATTGAGCAATCCGAAGCGAAAGCATGCGCGCGAGAAGCGTTCGGCGGAAACAAGGCTCTGTTCGACCGACTGTCGGGCGTCTTCGACAATGCCGGCATCGCACGCCGCCACATCGTCGCTCCCCAGGACTGGTACCTGTCCAGCCATGGCTGGCACGACCGCAATGCCGTTTATCTCGAAGCGTGCGAAGGCATGTTCGTCGAGGCCGCAAGTGCGGCAATCGAAAAGGCGGGCCTCAAGCCCGAAGAGATCGATGGCATCGTCTCGGTCTCCACGACCGGGATCGCAACGCCAAGCCTTGAAGCACGGGTTGCACCGAGGGTCGGATTTCGGGCCGATGTCCGCCGCGTCCCAGTCTTCGGACTGGGCTGCGCCGGTGGGGTGAATGGGCTGGCCACCGCATCTCGGATGGCCTCTGCGGAGCCCGGATCGAACTGGCTCTTCGTGACGGTCGAGACTTGCTCGATTTCGATCCGCCTCGACAGCGACGATCCGGCCGCGGTCGTGGCAACAGCCATCTTCGGAGACGGCGCGGCAGCGGCTGTGGTGACTTCAGGCGAACACAGCCTCGCGCGGATCACCGGTTCGGCTGAGAAACTGTTTCCGGATACGCTGCGGATCATGGGCTGGGATGTCGAGGACCCGGGCCTTGCGGTGGTATTTGATCGGGCGATCCCTCCCTTCATCGAGGAGCATCTCGCAACCACTGTCGATGACATGTGCGCCCAGCTCGGGATCGAGCGAGACGACATCGATCGCTTCTGCTGCCATCCCGGCGGCGTGAAGGTGATCGATGCGATTGAAACCGCACTTCACCTCAATCAGGGCGAGCTAAACCTCGAACGCGAAGTACTCCGGGACTACGGCAACATGAGCGCGCCGACCGTGATGTTCGTGCTCGATCGTCTGCTGAAGCAGGGCATGCCCGATCAAGTCATGATGACGGCATTTGGACCGGGCTTCACCTGCGCCGGCCTGATGCTAGAAGCCGCGTGATCCTCAATCACATCATTCTCTCGGCCGTCACGCTTCAACGGTTGAGTGAGCTGTGGCTGTCGCACCGGAACACCAGACGTCTTTTGGCGCAGGGTGCACATGAGATGGGCGCGGGGCATTACCCATTGATCGTCGCCGTGCATGGGCTCTGGCTGGCGGCTCTTTGGTGGCTCGCACCGACGCAGCCCATCGATGGCTTGTGGCTCGCAATCTTCGTGTTGCTCGAAATCGCACGAATCTGGGTGCTGACGTCGTTGGGCTCACGATGGACGACGAGGGTCATCGTCCTGCCCGATGCGCCCTTGGTGAGCCGCGGACCCTACAGGTTCGTCAATCATCCCAATTACCTCGTGGTCGTTGGGGAGATCGCCGCCCTGCCGTTGGTATTCGGGCTCTGGCAGGTGGCGCTCATCTTCTCATTGCTGAACGCAATCGTCCTCGCGATCCGCATTCGCGAAGAGGATCGCGCGCTCAGCGCTTCGTCACCTCGATGAGGCGATAAAGCTCGCCCGTCGGACCGAGATTGAGCCTGCCGCTGAGATGCGTCCCGTGCCTGACGAACGTCCACGGATGTGCCTGACCCGCGCGGTCAGTGTTCGATCCGCGAAGCTCACCGCTCGTCGGATCAAGCCGAAGCTCGAGATCGCCCATATACTGCTCTTCACCCGTGACGAGCTTGTACATCGAGAATCGATAGAGACGCGGCCCTGCGCTGGTCACCCGGTAAATCACATGCTCGTCGCGACATGGTGACGGCCTCACCTGGCAAAGCGAGGTTCCTTCCCAGGTCCCTACCATCGGGTCGACGGTGGCGAAGAGAAGTGCGGCGATGATCATATCCACGACCCGGTGAGCCGCCTTCTATGCTGCCTTCCAACCACCGGTCGATGCAAGTGGCTCCGTCAGGCTTGCCGAGCCTAGTTGAAGCGCCTATATCGCAGCTCTCTCCTCGACATCGTTAGATGCCTGAGGCTGGTCCCTAACGGGGCCGGTCCGAGAGTCGTTGGGCTTACAGAAACGGAGCGTGCGTGGCCGACATTGCCGGTCTTGAGCGAATGATTGAGCCAGAGGTGAAGAGCCTCGGCTATGAACTCGTGCGCGTTGCGATGATCGGTGGCACTTCCGATCCGACGTTGCAGGTCATGGCGGAACGTCCCGACACGCGTCAGCTCGACCTTTCCGACTGCGAGAGGATCTCGCGCCGCCTCTCGGACGTGCTCGACTTGTGCGATCCGATCGAGGGCAGCTACCGTCTCGAAGTCAGCTCACCGGGGATCGACCGGCCACTGACCCGCCTCAGCGATTACAAGGACTGGGCGGGCTATGATGCCCGCCTCACGCTCACCGGCCCACACGAGGGCCGCAAGCAGTTCAGTGGAACGCTTCAGGGCACGGAGGGCGAGCAGGTCCTCATCCTGACCAAGAACGGCGAGGCCCACGCCTTGCCGTTTTCTGAAATCTCGTCGGCCAAGCTGCTCTTGACCGACAAGCTCATCAACGCCACCGCGCCGCTCAGCACTGAAGGCGCCGACACAATTCAGACTGTAGAGGAATAACAAGAATGGCCACCGCCGCACCCGCTGCCGTCAGCGCCAACAAGGCAGAGCTGATCGCGATCGCCGACGCGGTCGCGCGCGAAAAGCTGATCGACAAGGGCATCGTCATCGAGGCGATGGAGGATGCGATCCAGCGCGCCGCCCGCGCTCGCTACGGCGCCGAAAATGACATCCGCGCCAAGCTCGACCCGGACACCGGCGACCTTCGCCTGTGGCGTGTTCTCGAAGTCGTTGGGGAGGTCGAGGACCACTTCAAGCAGATCGACGAAAAGGGCGCACAGAAGCTGCAGAAGGGCGCCGCCGTCGGCGACTTCATCGTCGACCCGCTGCCGCCGATCGAGTTCGGCCGCATCGCCGCGCAGGCCGCCAAGCAGGTGATCTTCCAGAAGGTCCGCGATGCCGAGCGTGAGCGTCAGTATGAAGAATTCAAGGAGCGCGCCGGCGAGATCATCACCGGCGTCGTGAAGCGCGTCGAGTTTGGTCACGTCGTGGTCGATTTGGGCCGCGCCGAGGGCGTCATCCGCCGCGACCAGCAAATCCCGCGCGAAATGGTTCGGGTTGGAGATCGTATCCGCTCGCTGATCATGTCGGTCCGCCGCGAAGCCCGGGGTCCGCAGATCTTCCTGTCGCGCGCGCACCCGGACTTCATGAAGAAGCTGTTCGCGCAGGAAGTGCCTGAGATCTACGACGGCATCATCGAGATCAAGGCAGCCGCCCGCGACCCGGGAAGCCGCGCCAAGATCGGCGTCATCAGCCACGACAGCTCGATCGATCCGGTCGGCGCCTGCGTCGGTATGAAGGGCAGCCGTGTGCAGGCGGTCGTCCAGGAGCTCCAGGGCGAGAAGATCGACATCATTCCGTGGTCGGAAGATCGCGCGACCTTCGTCGTCAACGCGCTTCAGCCGGCGACCGTCAGCCGGGTCGTGATCGACGAGGAAGACAACCGCATCGAGGTTGTCGTTCCTGACGATCAGCTCAGCCTCGGCATCGGCCGTCGCGGCCAGAACGTCCGCCTCGCGAGCCAGCTCACCGCTTCGCAGATCGACATCCTCACGGAAGCCGACGCCAGCGAGAAGCGCCAGCGCGAGTTCGTCGAGCGCACCGAGATGTTCCAGAATGAGCTGGATGTCGACGAGACTCTGTCCCAGCTGCTCGTCGCCGAAGGCTTCACTAGCCTCGAGGAAGTCGCCTACGTGCCGGCCGAGGAAATCGCGACGATCGAGGGCCTTGACGAGGACATCGCGAGCGAGCTTCAGAGCCGCGCCAACGAAGCGCTGGACCGTCGTGAAGCCGCTGCTCGCGAAGAACGCCGCGGCCTCGGCGTCGAGGATGCTCTCGCCGAGCTTCCGCATCTCACCGAGCAGATGCTGGTCACTTTGGGCAAGGCGGGCATCAAGACGCTTGATGACTTGGCTGACCTCGCCACGGATGAGCTGATCCAGAAGAAGCGCGTCGAGCCGCGCCGCCGCGAGCCGAGCAACCGGCCTGAGGACAAGGGCGGCATCCTCGCCGAGTACGGCCTTAGCGAAGAGCAGGGCAACGAGATCATCATGGCCGCGCGCGCTCACTGGTTCGAGGACGAGACGCCGACCAACGACGTTGGGCAGGAGGACGCTGTTGCGGACGAAGCCCAATGACGATCTCGCGCTAGCAGAGACTGAGTCGCACGTCCCCGAACGGACGTGCGTCCTTTCCCGTCGCAAAGGCACGCGGGACGAGCTGATCAGGCTTGCCCTTGGTCCCGACGGCACGGTCGCGCCCGACGTTCGCGCCCGTGCGCCGGGCCGCGGTGCTTGGATTGGAGTCACTCGCGTCGAGCTCGATACCGCGAACGTGAAGGGCAAGCTCAAGGCTGCCCTTCAGCGCGCTTTCAAGACCAATGACGTGATCGTCCCGGCTGATCTGGGCGAGCGGATCGAACAGGCGCTGCGCAAGACAGCGCTCGACCGGCTCGGCATGGAGGCGCGCGCCGGCAACCTCATCAATGGCTCCGACCGGGTCGAGACCGCCGCCCGTTCTGGCAAGGTCCACATGCTGATCCATGCCGCCGATGCGGGAGACGACGGCAACCGCAATCTCGACCAGGCGTGGCGCGTCGGCGGAGGCGATCCCAAGGGGGTGATATTCCCTGAGGGACGCACTATCTTGTCGTTGGCACTGGGGCGAGAAAATGTGGTACACATCGCCCTGACCGATCCCGCCGCCGCTTCGCGTGTCCGACACGCGCTTGCCCGGTGGCGAGCTTTCACTGGCCCCGATCGAGGTCTTGAAGGTGGAGAACCCGCCTCTGGCCCCGTTTCGGCTGAAGATATTTGACGAAGGAACAGAATGGCAGACCAGACCGAAAAACCGAAGCTTGGCACCCGGCCGCCGCTGGGCCTCAAGCGCACGGTCGAGACCGGCAAGGTCAAGCAGAGCTTCAGCCACGGCCGCTCCAACACCGTGGTGGTCGAGGTCAAGAAGCGTCGCATCCTGGGCCGCCCGGGAGAAACGCCCGCGCCTGAGCCGCAGGCTGTCGAAGAGGCAGCACCTGCGCCAGCGCCCGCTCCTGTCGCTCCGCCCAAGCCGGCTGCGCCCGCGCCGCGCCGTATGTCGCAGGCCGACGAGATCGCCGCCCGCAAGGAAATGCAGGCGAAGCTTCTGCGTGAGGCCGAGGAATCCCGGCTTGCCGCGCTCGAGGAAGCGCGCCGTCGCGAGGACCGCACGAAGGTTGCGGCCAGCGAGGAAGAGCGCCGTCGGGCAGAAGAGAACCGCAAGGCCGAAGAAGCTGCGGTGGAGCAGGCACGCGTTGCTGCCGAGGAAGAAGCAAAGCGCGCCGCCGAAGAAGCCGCTGCGCCCAAGGCCGAAGAGTCGGTGCAACAGCAACAACAGCAGCAGGAAGAGCGCACGGTCGCTCGTCGGCCTGCCGGCGGCCATGCACCAGCGCCGCGCCGTCCCGAGCCCGCTCGCCCGAGCCGGGGTCGCGGCGACGACCATCGCCAGCGCGGCAAGCTGACCGTCACCCGTGCTCTCTCCGACGAGGATGAGAACCGCGCCCGCTCGCTGGCCGCGCTCCGCCGCGCCCGCGAAAAGGAAAAGCGGCACCACATGGAGACCGGCCCTGCCACCAAGCAGGTCCGCGACGTGGTCGTGCCGGAAGCGATTACCGTCCAGGAGCTCGCCAACCGCATGGCCGAGCGTGGCGCCGACTTGGTGAAGGCCCTATTCAAGATGGGTTCGCCGGTCACGCTGACGCAGACCATCGACCAGGACACGGCCGAGTTGCTCGTCACCGAGTTCGGTCACCGCATCAAGCGTGTCAGCGAGAGCGATGTCGACATCGACACCACTGCCGACGTCGATGCGCCGGAAACGCTCCAGCCGCGTCCGCCCGTTGTCACGATCATGGGCCACGTCGACCACGGCAAGACATCGCTGCTCGACGCCATTCGCGGTGCCAGCGTGCAGTCCGGCGAGGCCGGCGGCATCACGCAGCACATCGGCGCGTATCAGGTGGCCCTGCCCGACAAGTCGAAGATCACCTTCCTCGACACGCCGGGCCACGAAGCTTTCTCGGACATGCGCGCCCGCGGTGCCAACGTCACCGACATCGTCATCCTGGTGGTGGCTGCCGATGACGGCCTGCGCCCGCAGACCGTTGAGGCGATCAACCACACCAAGGCAGCCGGCGTGCCGATGATCGTTGCGATCAACAAGATCGATAAGCCTGAAGCCAAGCCGCAGCGGGTTCGCGAGGAACTGCTGCAACACGAGATCATCGTCGAAGACCTGGGCGGCGACGTCCAGGACGTCGAAGTCTCGGCGACCAAGAAGACCAACCTCGACAAGCTTCTCGAAGCGATCCAGCTGCAGGCCGAAATCCTCGAGCTCAAGGCCAACCCCGACCGCGCCGCCGAAGGCACGGTCATCGAAGCCAAGCTCGACAAGGGCCGCGGTCCGCTTGCGACCGTGCTGGTCCAGCGCGGCACGCTGCGCGTCGGCGACGTGTTCGTCGCGGGCGCATCGAGCGGCAAGGTCCGTGCACTGATCGACGATCATGGCCGTCAGGTGAAGGAAGCCGGACCGTCAATGCCGGTCGAAGTGCTCGGCCTGTCAGCCGTTCCATCGGCAGGCGATCCGTTCACAGTGGTCGAGAATGAGGCGCGTGCCCGTGAGGTCGCAGCCTATCGCCAGGGCGTGATCGACCGGAAGCGCACGACCAGCGCACCGGTCAGCCTGGAGAACATGTTCGCCAACCACGCCTCGACGGTGAAGGAAGTGCCTTTGGTCGTGAAGGCCGACGTGCAGGGCTCGGTCGAAGCGATCGTCCAGGCCCTCAATCGGCTTGGGACCGACGAGGTCCGCGTCCGCGTCCTTCATTCGGGCGTCGGTGCGATCACCGAGAGCGACGTCACTCTCGCCTCCGCGAGCGGTGCGCCGATCATCGGCTTCAACGTCCGTCCGAACGCCAAGGCGCGCGAGGTCGCCGACCGCAACAAGGTCGAGTTCCGCTACTACGACGTCATCTACCACCTCACCGACTGGGTGAAGGGTGCGATGGCTGGCGAGCTCGGGCCGGAGATCATCGAGACCATCGTCGGTCGTGCCCGCGTCCAGGAAGTCTTCCCGGCCGGCAAGAAGGACAAGGCCGCCGGCCTGCTGGTCCTCGAAGGCATCATCCGCAAGGGCCTCAACGCCCGCCTCACGCGAGAAGACGTCATCGTTTCCAAGACGACCATCTCCTCGCTGCGGCGCTTCAAGGACGATGTGGCGGAGGTCACCTCGGGTCTGGAATGCGGTGTGCTGTTGGCCGACACGAACGACATCAAGCCTGGCGACAGCCTTGAGGTGTTCGAGGTCGAGGAGCGCGCACGGACGCTTTGAGCGAGGAGCCCGACGACGAGACCATCCGAGATTGGGTTGCAGCTGGCTTAGGTTGCGCTGATCTGCCCATGGGTTGCTTGTCAGACGGCTGCTTGCATGCGGCCGGTTGCACTTGGATGCTTGTTTTCGTGGCGGTCCTGCCGTCCTTTGCGGCATGGTCGAGGTGAACTGATGTTCGGTCCTTCTACCCCCATCCTGCGCAGCTTCGACGAGAAGCAGACGAAGGCGTTCTACGTCGACTTTCTCGGCTTCGAAGTGCTGTTCGAGCATCGCTTCGAGCCGGGAATGCCGTTGTACCTGGGCCTGCTGAAAGACGAGTGCCGGCTTCATCTCTCGGAACATCACGGGGACGCAGCGCCGGGCGCCCGTCTGCGCATCCCGGTCGACGACGTGCAGGCCTTGGCCAAGTCGCTTCGCGCGAAGGAATATGGATTCGCGCGGCCGGGCGAGCCCGAGCTAATGGACTGGGGATCGTGGGAGATCACGCTCCACGATCCGAACCACAACAGGCTCACCTTTTTCACCGAGGCCGAGAAGTAATGCGCCGCCAGGAAACTTCAGAAGGCCGCTCGGTTCGCCTGCTCCGCGTCGGCGAACAGGTACGGCACATCTTGAGCGAGCTGCTGCAACGCGGCGACGTGCACGACGACGTGCTTCAATCGCACCTCGTCAGCGTCACTGAAGTGCGCATGTCTCCCGACCTGCGTCACGCCACCGTCTTCGTGAAGCCGCTGCTCGGCCAGGACGAGGAAGCGGTTCTCAAGGCACTCCGCCAGAACACCGCCTTCCTTCAGCGCGAAGTCGCCCATCGCGTCCGCATGAAATATGCGGCGAAGCTCAAGTTCATCGTCGACGAAAGCTTCGACGAAAGCACCCACATCGACCGGATCTTGCGGTCCGATAAGGTAGCGCAGGACCTCGGCGACGAATGACGCCCGCCGGGGGTCTAATGTTGCTCCTCGCCTTTCAATGGCCAGGCGACCAGAAGATCCCTCCAGTCCACTATCCCGAACTTCCGCGTCACTCAGCGACGATAACGGACTTCGTCCCCCATCAATGGAAGCTGACGCAGAAGGCTGTCGGCGATCTCAACGGCGACCGCATCCCCGACGCTGCCCTTGCCATCTGGATGGACGATCCGCGCAACCGCATCCACCCGTCGTTCGATCCGAAGACGCGTTACGACACCAATCCGATGATGCTGATCGTCGCCTTCGGAAACCAACGCGGCGGCTACGACTTGGCCGTTGCGAACCACGTCCTCATCCCCCGCCGGACCAATCCGAACCAGGATCCGCCGTTCAACGGCGTGACCATCGCCAACGGCGCGCTCCACGTGAAGATGCACGAATTTCTTGAAGCGGGCGGCTGGCGAATGGGCAGCACCAGCTTCACGTTCCGGTGGGAGGATGGCGCACTTCGGCTGATCGGCTTCGATCGTGATGCGATCATCAAGAACACCGGCGCAACCGAGGTGGTCAGCGTCAACTATCCGGCGCGGCGCATGGTGGTAAAAACCGGCACCATGGCGGGGGACGTTCCGGACACCGTCAAATCCATCACGCTGGCGAAGAAGCCGCTGCTCACGCTTGAGCAGGTCGGTGACGGCCTCATGTTCGAACCCGAGGGACTGTGATCGACTGTCTATCTCGACCAATAGTTGGCGACGGCTGTCGCGCCGAGCCCTTTCGAGAAGAGCTTCGCGAGCCGCTTAGGTCGGCGTGCGCCGAGGACAGCGAGATCTGGGCGATCTACGCCAACAACTTCGGACCCGATGGCTTCGACAAGAGCATCGACACTTACACCTCGAACCCTCGCAATCGAACCTTCGTGCTCTTCGAGGGCGACGAGATGGCTGGCATGTCGAGCTATCTCGCCATCGACGAGGGTCGCCCGGTGCTCGAGATTGGCGGCACTTACTACCGCCCCAGGTTCCGCGGAACGGGCTTCAACCGCCGAGTGAAGGACATGATGCTCGCCCGCGCGTTCGAATGCGGAATTCGCCGCGTCGAGTTCCGCGTCGATCTTCGCAACCAGCGATCGCAGGCTGCGATGAAGAAGCTAGGCGCGGTCCGCGAAGGCGTGCTCCGCGCCGATCGCATCACGTGGACCGGTCACGTCCGCAACACCGTGCTCTTCGCCATTCTGAAGGACGAGTGGCCGCTGTGACCCGCCCGCGCTAAGCAACGGCAAATGGCCAAGCTCTATTTCTACTATGCGGCGATGAATGCGGGGAAATCCACGACCCTGCTTCAGGCCGACTTCAACTATCGCGAGCGGGGCATGGAGACGATGCTTTGGACCGCCAAGCTCGACGAGCGTGCGGGCGCAGGCGTGATCGGCTCGCGCATCGCGCTTTCTGCACCGGCACATACCTATGACGAGAACGTCGACCTGTTCACCGAGATCGGCGAAGAGCTGATGAAACGCGACGTGGACTGCATCCTGGTCGATGAGGCACAGTTCCTTTCGCAGCGCCACGTGCTGCAGCTGTGCGAAGTGGCGGACCGGCTCGACATTCCTGTTCTCTGTTATGGCCTTCGCACGGATTTCCAGGCCAAGCTCTTCCCCGGATCGGCGGCGCTGCTGGCGCTCGCGGACTCTCTGATCGAGTTGAAGGCGGTCTGCGAGTGCGGGCGAAAGGCGACGATGAACCTGCGCGTCGACGAAGAAGGCAATGCGGTGGCGGCCGGAGCGCAGACGGAGATTGGCGGAAACGACCGCTACATCGCGCTCTGCCGCAAGCATTTCTTCGAGCGCCTGCGCGAAGGCGAGGCGCGGCAGCTTAGCCTGGGACTGGCACGTCGATGATGCGGTTTCTCGTGGCTACCGGACTCGCCTTCGCTCCGACGCTCGCCGGAGCAGCGCCGCTTTCAATACCGATTGGAGAGACCTGGATTTTCAGTCTCGATCATGGCCAGCCGACCAAGGCTCACAAGGCGACAGCGACCGCCAATCCGAAGCACGGCGAGATCCGGGTCTCGGTTCGTGCCGCATTTGGGACGATGATGACGATCACGAACAACAGCGCGCAGGGCTATACGTTCGACGCGCAGCTCGTTGATGCTAGCGGGAAGGCGGTTGCCGCGCGCGCCTGTACCCTCCCCCCGAACAACCAGCCGGCGCTCGAAAGCTGGCCGCAGAAGTCCGTCGCGGTGCGGATCGGCAACTTCAAGCCGGCCAAAGGCGGCAATTGCTGATCCTTGACCGCGCCTGACGCGCCCTCCACCTCTCGCTGATGGAAATTCTCTACAGTATTGCGGTCTGGCTCGTGCCGCTCGTGATCGCGATCGTGTTTCATGAAGTCGCACACGGTCTTGTCGCGAAGCGGCTCGGCGACACGACGGCCGAGCGCCAGGGTCGCCTGACTCTAAACCCGATCAAGCACGTCGATCCGTTCGGCACGGTGATCCTGCCGATGCTGCTCGCGATCACGCACGCGCCGGTCTTCGGCTGGGCCAAGCCCGTTCCAGTCAACTACGCCAACCTGCGCAACCCGCGCCGCGACATGGTGCTCGTTGCTCTTGCTGGCCCTGGCATGAACTTGCTCCTCGCGCTGCTCGGCACCGCACTGCTCACCGCGACAATTATCGTCTCTGGTGGAGCGGAAAGTGGCGGAGCGGCGATCCTCGCCGCCAACGCCCTGAACTTCGTGCTGATCAACATCTTCCTTGCGGTGTTCAACCTGCTGCCGGTGCCACCGTTCGATGGCGGCCATGTCGTGGAGGGACTGCTTCCCGGCGAAGCGGCGCTGAAGTTCCGGCAGATCGGGCGTTATTCGCTGTTGGTGCTGATGATCTTGCTCCTCGTCTTACCCGCAGTGGGGGTGAACGTCGTCGGTCATGTCGTGTCGCCGATTGTCGACTGGATCGCGCGCGGACTTTTGGCCCTGTTCGGCCTAACGTCGTGAGATGCTCAATGGCTGGATCGTCCTCGACAAGCCGTTCGGCGTAGGATCGACGCAGGCCGTCGGCGCGATCAAGCGCCTGATCCGCGTCTCCGGAGAGCAAAAGACCAAAGTGGGCCACGGCGGCACGCTCGATCCACTAGCGAGCGGTGTTCTCCCAATCGCGCTCGGTGAGGCTACGAAGCTCTGCGGGCGCATGCTCGATGCAACCAAGGCCTATGACTTCACCATCCGATTCGGCGAGGAAACGGACACGCTGGATGCTGAAGGACAGGTCATCGCAACAAGCGACGTTCTCCCAGCTCGCGAACAGGTAGAAGCAGCACTTCCACAATTCACCGGACCGATCGAGCAGATCCCGCCAGCCTACTCGGCACTGAAGATCGGCGGAAAGGCTGCCTACGCCCGCGCCCGGGCCGGCGAGAACGTCGAAATGAAACCCCGCTCCGTCACGATATTCGACCTGCACCTCGTCGAAACTACAGCCGACAGCGCGACGCTTTCCGCCACGGTCTCCAAGGGCACTTACATACGCTCACTCGCGCGCGACATCGCCCATGCGCTTGGAACCGTCGGCCATGTTTCCTATCTAAGGCGTACCCGCGCGGGGACCTTCGGGCTCGACCAAGCCGTTTCACTGGACTTTCTGGAAGAAACCGCTAAGGCGCGGCAACTCGATGGGGCGGTTGTTCCGCTGCAGGCGGCGCTGGACGACATCCCGGCCCTCCCCGTCACCCCCGACCAAGCCCAGCTGCTCCGTCATGGACAGTTGCTTGCCGGGTTCCCCGAACAGTCGGGGCTTCAGCTTGCGACTTTGGAGCTCACTCCGGTCGCTTTGGTCGAAGCAACGGCCGACGGCCTCAAGGTCGTCCGGGGGTTCAACCTATAGAGACAAGGAGTGAAACGATGTCGATTACTGCGGAGCGCAAGCAAGCGCTGATAAAGGAACATGCCCAGGGCAAGGGCGACACGGGTTCGCCGGAAGTCCAGGTTGCGATCCTCACGGAGCGCATCAACAACCTGACCCAGCACTTCAAGAGCCACGCGAAGGACAACCATTCGCGCCGCGGTCTTCTGATGCTGGTCAACCAGCGCCGCTCGCTCCTCGACTATCTGCGTCGCAAGGATGAGCAGCGTTACACCGACCTCATCGGTAAGCTCGGTCTCCGCAAGTAACTCTATCTGGAGCGGCCCCTCGGCGGGCCGCTTCGCATATGTTCAGTCCCGCAATTCGGCGGGGCGTCCATGGGGCCGTATGACGCCCCGAACCGCAGCAGGCCGGCTAGCCTGCAACAGCTGAACCGGTCGGCATCCGGCCGTCGGGACTGAAGGAACAAAGATGTTCAATATTAAGACTGTCGAAATCGAGCTCGGCGGAAAGACCCTCAAGCTCGAAACGGGCCGCGTTGCCCGCCAGGCCGACGGCGCGGTGCTCGCGACCCTCGGCGAAACTGTGGTTCTCTGTGCGGTCACTGCCGCAAAGTCGGTCAAGCCGGGCCAGGATTTCTTCCCGCTGACCGTCCACTATCAGGAAAAGTTTTCCGCTGCCGGCCGTATTCCGGGCGGCTTCTTCAAGCGCGAGCGTGGAGCGACCGAAAAGGAAACGCTCACCAGCCGCCTGATCGACCGTCCGATCCGCCCGCTGTTCCCCGAAGGCTTCTACAACGAGGTCCTCGTGATCGCGCAGGTCCTCTCCTACGACGGCGAGAACGAGCCCGACATCCTCGCGATGGTCGCCGCTTCGGCCGCCCTCACCCTCTCCGGCGTGCCCTTCATGGGCCCCATCGGCGCCGCCCGCGTCGGTTTCAGCAACGAAGGCGATTACATCCTCAACCCGACCCAGGCGCAGGTGAACGAAGGCCGCCTCGACCTGGTCGTCGCCGGCACTCGCGACGCCGTCATGATGGTCGAGTCCGAGGCCAAGGAGCTCTCCGAGGACGAGATGCTCGGCGCCGTCATGTTCGCGCATCAGTCGATGCAGCCGGTGGTCGACGCGATCATCAAGCTCGCCGAGCAGGCCGCCAAGGAGCCGTGGGAGCTCGCCCCGTCGGCCGACAAGGCCGCGATCAAGGCGAAGCTCAAGGACCTCATCGGCAGCGACATCGAGGCCGCCTACCGCCTGACCAACAAGTCAGAGCGCTCGGCCGCCCTCAACGCCGCCCGTGAAAAGGCCGCGCAGGCATTCGCCGACGCCGACCCCCAGGAGCAGCTCGTCGCCATGAAGCTCGTGAAGAGCCTCGAGGCCGACATCGTCCGCGGTGCGATCCTCAAGGAAGGCCGCCGCATCGACGGCCGCGACACCAAGACGGTCCGCCCGATCGAAGCCATCGTCGGCTTCCTTCCGCGCACGCACGGCTCGGCCCTGTTCACGCGCGGCGAGACTCAGGCGATCGTCACCACGACGCTCGGCACCAAGGAAGCGGAGCAGATGATCGACGGGTTGGAAGGCCTCTCCTACCAGCGCTTCATGCTGCACTATAACTTCCCGCCCTATTCGGTCGGCGAAGTCGGCCGCTTCGGCGCCCCCGGGCGTCGCGAAGTCGGTCACGGCAAGCTCGCATGGCGCGCGCTTCACCCGATGCTGCCGAGCATCGAGGAGTTCCCGTACACGATCCGCGTCCTGTCCGACATCACGGAGAGCAACGGCTCCTCGTCGATGGCGACGGTCTGCGGCGGTTCGCTCGCCCTCATGGACGCCGGCGTTCCGCTCAAGGCTCCGGTCGCGGGCATCGCCATGGGCCTGATCCTCGAAGGCAAGGACTTCGCGGTGATCAGCGACATCCTCGGCGACGAGGATCACCTCGGCGACATGGACTTCAAGGTCGCGGGCACTTCCGGCGGCATCACCACGATGCAGATGGACATCAAGGTCCGCGGCATCACCGAGGAGATCATGCGCACCGCCCTCGCCCAGGCGAAGGACGGCCGCGCCCACATCCTCGGCGAGATGGCGAAGGCCCTGGGTGAGACCCGTACCGAGCTCAGCGCCCACGCGCCGCGCATCGAGACGATGACCATTCCGAAGGACAAGATCCGCGAAGTGATCGGTACCGGCGGCAAGGTGATCCGCGAGATCGTCGCGAGCACCGGCGCCAAGGTCGACATTGACGACGAGGGCGTGATCAAGATCGCTTCCTCGGACGTTTCGCAGATCGAGGCCGCGCGCAACTGGATCCGCGGCATCGTCGCGGAGCCGGAAGTTGGCACGATCTACACCGGCAAGGTGGCGAGCATCGTCGACTTCGGCGCGTTCGTGACCTTCATGCCCGGCAAGGACGGCCTGGTTCACGTCTCGGAGATCAAGAACGAGCGTGTCGAGAACGTCCGCGACGTCCTCAGCGAGGGCCAGGAGGTCAAGGTCAAGCTTCTCGAGGTCGATCAGCGCGGCAAGGTCCGCCTGTCGATGCGCCTCGTCGACCAGGAAACTGGCGCCGAGCTCGAGGACACCCGCCCGCCGCGCGAACCGCGTGAAGGCGGCGACCGTGGCCCGCGTGGCGATCGTGGCGACCGCGGCCGTCATGGCCGAGGCGGCGGCGACCGCGGTGATCGCGGCCCGCGCCGTGACCGTGGCGACCGCGGTGACCGTGGTCCGCGCGGTGAAGGCCGTGGTGACCGTGGACCTCGCCGTGACCGCGAAGGCGGCGGCAACGACGAGGGCCCCGCGCCCGAGTTCGCGCCAGCCTTCCTTACGGGCGACGACGAGTAAGCATCGGGTACCAACCTGAATCGAAGGGCCTCGCGAGCGATCGCGGGGCCCTTTTTCTTGGGCACCTAATGAGTTCTCATTGCAGTTGCTTCGATGGCTACCGATAGTGGGCCGATGCGGATCGGCGCGCTCATTGACCGGCTCTTGGAACAGGCACCTTCAATCGAGGTGTTCACCTTGTGCGCAGCGCTGCTCCTGGCATGGACCGGCGCGCCTGTCTGGTTGCCTTATGCGCTCGCGACCATCGTCGGCTGCCTAGCCTTGTTGCTATTCGCCGCGCGCGTGAGGCGCCGCGAGGTCGAAGAGACGGATGACGGCGCCGCCCGGAAGAGCTGGTTCGAGCAGGAGCTCGCCGGGAAAGGCACTCCCCCGGGTTCTTACGTCCTCGGCTTCTTCGGCTTTCTGGCGATCGTCCTCACCGGCTACCAATCGCCATATGCGGCGCCGGCGTGGGCCGGCTTTGTGCTTGGCATCGTCTGGGGCATCGCCAACAGAGCCTATCCTGCGGATGAGGAAGTAGACGCTTAGGCCGTCAGACGAAGCTTTAAGTTGCAATACAGCCGTGGAACTGGGAAAATCCGGCTCGTTCTGAACACGCTGGGGTAGCGAGTGTCAGAGAAGGATGTTGAAGAGAAGGTCCGAGAGCGTTCAAGCGAGGACGGGTTTTCCTCGCATGCCCGGCCGATCTCTTCGGACCAGACATGCCCGCTTTTGAATTGATCAACGATCTTCGGCGCCGCCTGAACTCCCTGCGCAAGACCCATGACCCGGAAGCAGTCGCTCTCGCCACGGAATGTGAGTCTTTATTGGCGATCATTCGGGAGGAGCTCGAGGCGGTACCCGGCCAACGTCCTAGTGGGACGCCAGCGGCAAGTCGCAAGTCCAGCTACTGAATCGACCGTCTGCTTAGCGCGACCTGGTGCCGGATGGTTCGGATCAGTTTCCGGCAATCCTCCGCCGCGCGGATGAAACCCATCCGCATCTCTTCATTCTCAGCAATACAGGCGTGGCGCTCCAAATCCGACGTAACCCCCTCCAGCCGCTCCACATTTCGCAGCAACCGCTCCGGCCAAGACACGCCGGTTATGTGTGTGCCCTCACTGATGAGGGGAAGCACCTCAGCGCCGCGCTCGCCTCGCGCCCAGAGTATCGCGTTAGCAACGAGCTGTGTGATCAGATCGATAGCTTCGACTTCGTCTCGCGTGGGGCTACCCGGCTGGCGATGATAGATCGCGAACGTACCCAGCACTGATCCGTCTGCATGAGGTATTGGCGTCGACCAGCAGGATCTGAGGCCATACGGCAGAGCCAGATGTCGGTAGTCATCCCAAAGGGGATCGGCCGCAATGTCAGTCACGTAGACCGGCTTGCCGAGATAGGCCGCAGTGCCGCACGACCCTGCGCGCGGTCCAATCTCCGATCCGTCGATCGCCTCGCGATAGCCTTGAGGTAGATTGGGAGCCGCCCCGTGAGAGAGGCGCTTGCCATCGACGCTGAGCAACAGGATCGATGTTACGGGCTCCCCGTGACCCATTTGCTCGACAGCCAGCAAATGCCTGTCGAGCACATGCTCCAGGCTGTCACCGCGTGTGAATTCAGATGGGACCTGGCGATCGCGAAACTGCAGCGATTCGCGAAGTCCGGACGCAAACGGCATCCGCCCTCTCCTACGCTATCCCCAAAGCGGCGACTCTCCCGCGCGGCACCATAGGCTCGGTTACCGAGTGGTTCCAGCCCCTCGGTTAAGGTGAAATATCCACCGATCAGCGGGCGATAAAATCCATACATACCCTGAGGTTAGCCCTAAATCACGCTTGTTTTCGCTTGGATTACATTTTGTTTGGAACACATGCGTTACGAACACATTGTCACCCATCAATGACAACGAGATTTGCACTCAAGGCCGCGACGGACGACATCCATCGCGAGCTCGATGAGCGGCTGTCGCGCCTCGATCTCGGGAAGGCGGCCGATTACCGTCGATTCCTGAATTTCCAGGCGCGTACCGTGCCGTCAGCTGAAAGCGCATTAGCGTCTGCCGGCTTGGGGAAACTGGTTGAAGGCTGGTGCGATGCGCGGCGAGCTCCGGCGATCGAGTCTGACCTCGCGGCGCTCGGCGAATCCATGCCGCCCGCAGCGCCGCCTCCCCCGATCGCAAATACGGCTGAGCTTCTCGGCGCCGCTTACGTCCTCGAAGGGTCGCGCCTCGGCGGCCGCGTGCTGCGCCGACGAGTTGCTGAGGGACTGCCCGTCAGCTTCCTCGACGACAATGGTTCGCTAGGCCCGTGGCCCTCGCTTATTGCTGTTATTGAACGGTTTCTCTATTCGGACGCCCTGCTCGGTGAAGCCAAAGACGCCGCCCGTCGGAGTTTCGCCTGGTTTCTTCGAGTCGCGCACGAGGCCGGCATCTGATGAGTAAGTCCGCGTCCCTGCCTGCTGACGTCGATCTGACGAATTGCGACCGCGAACCAATCCACCAGCTCGGCGCAATCCAGCCCATCGGCTTCATGCTGGTGCTGACTGCCGATTGGCAGATCTCGAATGTCTCGGCGAACGTCGGCGAGTTCCTAGACGTCGGTCCGGACGGCCTCGTCGGTCGCCCTGCAGCGGAGGTCCTGAGCAAGCAGGCGATTCACACGCTGCGCAATCGCCTTGCCCTCCTTCGCGGCAAGGACGCGTTGGAGCGCGTGTTCCGCATGGAGCTCCAGGACAACGAACGGACGTTCGACGTCGCGCTGCACATGTCCGGCTCCCGCATCATTCTCGAAGCCGAGCCTAGCACCGAGCATGATTATGGCGACGCGACAGGCACCGTGCGCGGCATGGTCAGTAGGCTCGAGCAGGCGCCTGACATGGCGAGCTTTTTCAACGAAGGTGCGCGCCAAGTCCGTGCGCTGACCGGCTTCGATCGTGTCATGATCTATCGCTTTGCCGCCGACGGCTCGGGCGAAGTCGTCGCGGAAAGCGCCAAGAGCGGCATCGGTAGCTTCCTCGGCCTTCACTATCCCGCGACCGATATCCCGAAGCAGGCGCGCGAACTTTATCTCCGCAGCCTGTTGCGCGTGATCACCGACATCGACGCCGAGCCGGTACCCATCGAACCGCAGGCGGACGAATATGGAGAACCGGTCGATCTCTCGCTTTCCGTTCTACGCTCGGTCTCGCGCATCCATATCGAGTACCTGCGGAACATGGGCGTGCGCGCCTCCATGTCGATCTCGATCGTAGTCGACGGCAAGCTGTGGGGCCTCGTCGCCTGCCACCATTATTCGCCTCGTTGCCCGAGCTTCGAGCGTCGATCGGTCGCCGAACTGTTCGCGCAGATGTTCGCTATGCGAATCGAATCCCGCGAGCGTACGCAGGTCGTCGAATATGAGCGGCGCGCCCGTGACATCTCCGACCAGCTATTGGGCGCCGTCGCTTCCGATGAGACCCTGCTCAACGATCCTGACTGGCTATCGTCGATCCTGACGAGCGCCATCCCCGCGGATGGTGTCGGCGTGTGGATCAATGGCAATTACGCCTTTAGCGGCACGACTCCCACGACCGGGCAGTTCGCGCGCATCATCCAGGCGCTCAATACCACCGCAGCAGGCCGCGCCTTCGCGACTGACCAGATCAGCACGCTGGTGCCTGCGATGGCCGACCAGAAATCGCCGGTCGCCGGCCTTCTCGCTATCCCGATTTCACGCGCGCCGCGCGATTATGTGGTTCTGTTTCGCTCGGAAATCGTGCGCTCGGTCCGCTGGGCGGGCGACCCGCATAAGCCAGTCGAATATGGCCCGAACGGCCCGCGGCTGACGCCGCGCCAAAGTTTCGAGGAATGGAAGGAGACGGTTGTCGGCCGCTCCCTGCCCTTCACCTCTTCCGAGTTGCGCGTCGCGGAGACACTGCGCGCAACCCTGATCGAAGTCGTGCTCCGTCTATCGGACGAGGCCAGCGCCGAGCGCCGGGAGGCGACGAGCCGGCAAGAACTCCTGATCGCCGAGCTCAATCACCGCGTCCGCAACATCCTTTCGCTGATCCGCGGACTGATCCGTCAATCGAAGCCCGCCGACGGTACGACGATCGAAGACTTCGTTCGCGTCATCGACGGTCGCGTCCACGCGCTCGCCCGAGCTCACAACCAGATCACGGACGATCACTGGGGGCCGGCGCCGGTGAAGAACCTGCTCGAAGCGGAAGCCGCAGCCTTCCTCACGACACAGAAGGATCGACTGATCCTCAAGGGCCCGCCCGTCCTGCTCAACCCCCAGGCCTATTCGACCCTTGCCCTCGTGGTGCACGAGCTTGTTACCAACTCGGTCAAATACGGGAGCCTGTCGGTCGCGACAGGTGAAGCAATCGCCGAATGGTCGCTGCAAGAAAATGGGGACCTCGACTTCTGCTGGCGGGAGCATGGCGGGCCGGAGGTTTGGCCTCCAAACCGCAAGGGTTTCGGTACCACGATCATCGAGCACAGCGTGCCCTATGACCTCGGTGGAAAGGCCAAGGTTGATTACGCCAAGGAGGGCGTGCGCGCGGATTTCGTGATCCCCGCCAAGCACGTCGTCCCCACTTCAGAGGCCATTGGCAACAAGATCAACCTGCCTGGTGCCCCACACGTAGAGGCAGTCGATATCGGCCATCTCCTGCGCGGGAAGGACATCCTGTTGGTTGAGGACAGCCTCATCATCGCACTCGACGCAGAAGATCTCCTCGATCGCCTGGGCGCGAGCTCAGTAACGACCGAAGCCAGCGCCGTCGGCGCCATCGCGGCAATCGAGAGTACGCGGCCTGACTTCGCGATCCTGGACATCAATCTGGGCGACCACGACAGCGTGCCAATCGCCAACCGGCTGGCCGAGCTCGGCGTCCCGTACATCTTCGCTACGGGCTACGGCGAGCAAAGCTCATTGCCCGACCAGCACAAGTCGCGCCCCGTCCTGCAGAAGCCTTACACGCTCGCCTCCCTGTCGCGGCGGCTCAGCGACCTGCTCGAAGTTTCGGATTAGTCTCCGCCTGCGGGCGCGAACGACAGGTCCTGATAATCCCAACTGAAGTCCGCAGCCGGTGAGACCGGCTTCATCGTGACCCGATCGATCTTGCCGTTCGCATCCATCGAAAAGGTCACATAGGCCGGCTCAACCCAGTTCAGTGACGGGTTCGTCTTAAACGTGTCGTACTGGTAGTGCGTCAGCGGCCCGCCCATTCCCGTCGAGTGGGGGAATTCAATGGTTAGGCCCTTTCCGGACTGGCGCACTTGGATCGTTCCGTACCAAGGGTCGGTGTAGTCGCCGGCGTACCGGGCAATCGGTAGCGACGGGCCGATGGCCCCGGGCTTGGCCTCTGCGGTCTGCACCTGCTTCGCCGCAGCGGAGAGACGCGCCTGCTTGAACGCCTGGAACTTCTCCGGCCAGTTGGCTTGCGGATAGCCGAGATAATAGTCGAGAAGCTCGTCACGCAGGCCCAGAACGATCTGGCCGTCCTCACTGTTCGTGGCGATGAAGATGCCGACATTCTTCTCCGGCAGCAGGGCGATCGTTGCCTGCGATCCGATCACGGCGCCGTCATGGCCAACCACTTTCGCACCCCGATAGTCCGATACATCCCAGCCCAAAGCGTAGAGATTGAAGTTCGGGTTGGTGACTGCAAACTCCGCAGGGAACTGGCGGATCGGCGTGGGCACGACGCCCGTCCACATCTGCTTTGACTGCTCATCCGAGAAGAGCCGCCTATCGCCGCCCGGGATCTTGCCGTGAGCGAGCTGCGTCAGCAGCCAGCGGCCCATGTCGTTGGCGCTGATCGCGAGGCCACCGGCCGGTGCCGCATTCTGCGCGATCGTCGCATTTTCATCGAGCGCCGCCTGCGCACCCATCCCATGGATCGCGCCGGTGTTGCGGCTGTGCGGCCGAGCGTGGTTGGGATTGGCCTGGAACTCGGCGTCGGTGTTGGTCGAGTTCTTCATCCCGAGCGGCGCGAAGACATGGTCGTGAAGATACTTCTCCCACGTCTGCCCGCTGACTTCTTCGATGAGCTGGCCGACCGCCATGTAGAGGATGTTGTCGTAGGCGTAGCCGCTGCGGAAGCTGGTGGCCGGCTTCAGATAGCGGATGCGGTGTACCGTCTCTTTGCGGGAGAGCGTGCTGTTCGGAAGGAACAACAGGTCACCCTGGCCCAGGCCTAGTCCGCTGCGATGGACGAGCAGGTCACGGATCGTCATTTCGCGCGTGACCCAAGAATCCCACATCCGGAAATCGGGCATGTGGTCGATGACCTTGTCGTCCCACTTGATCGTGCCCGCATCGACCAAGGTCGCGAGCGCCGCGTTGGTGAAGGCTTTTCCGGTCGATCCGGTGAAAAAGATCGTATCGGCGTCGACCGGCTTGTTCGTCGTGATGTCGCGCGCACCCCATCCATGAGCGAGCGTGACCTTGCCGTTCTCGACGATCGCGATTGTCACCCCGGGCGCACCGATCTCCTTGCGGAGCTGCTCGACGCGCTGCTCAAATCCGGGAGGCGGAGCGGCGTTCGCGCTTGCCGCCGCCATGACCAAAGACAGCGCAGTAAGTGCGCGGGTGCCGAGCTTCATCTTGCGATCACTCCTGAATGGAAATTGGTTGAGGTTCGTCGGGTGTCCGGCCCCGAATACGCGACAGCTTCCATACGCCGACGGTGACGAGCGGCAGGATGAAGGTGGCCAGAAGAATGTAAGCGAGCGCGCGGTATCCGGTCGCGATCAGTGCCACGAGGCCGAACCGGCTCGCCAGGAACATACAACCCACGATCACGACCAGCGCGATCGACAAGCGGGCGCGGTGCGTTAGCGGCGTGCCTTTGCGCGCAGTCCAGGCGTGGTCGATGCGCTCGTTGATCGCGTGCACCGAGCTCGTGCCGCTCTCCAGCAATGCCGAGAAGATCATCGCCTGAAAGAGCAGGTGGAAGGCAGGAATGCCGATGCGCTGCAGCAAGAAGTCGGACGGCAGGACTGCGCTCTGCACCTCCGGATAGAAGGCAACCATCGGGATGAAAAACAGCAACGCGGGTAGCATGGTCAGCGGACCTGCGACCACACCCGCGATCACCGCATCGCGATCGCTGAGCAAGTGGCGCAGAACCGGGAGGATCACGACCGCACCGACGATATTGTATCCGAAATAGGTTAGTCCGGAGATCGCCCAGCCCGATGTTTGGGGGTTGGTTGCGAAGCCGCCCGGAATGCGGTCACCGAACTTCCACAACGCAAGGACAATGAAGAAAGCGTAGATCGCGTAGAGGTAATAAGAGACGTCACGGAAGAGCCGTTCGACGGCCTTGTTCCCGAACGCTACGATGGCCGCAATGCAAGCTGCGAGAAGGACTGTCCCCACCCACAAAGGTCCGGCAAAAACGGCATTCCCGATGGCACCCGCCGCCGCCCCGTAGACCGCGAGGATCAGCACGACGAACAGCAGATAAGCGAGTTCGAACAGGTGCCAGGCGGGACCGAGCAGCTGCTTGAAGAAGCTGCGGTAGTCGAAGGTCTGGAAGCGCCTCGCCGCGACAAAGGTCAGTGCGCAGAAGATGCTGAAGAGCAGCGTCGCGAATAAGATCGCGTAGAGCCCGCCCCACGGTCCGCGTGACAGGAAGAATTCGACCAGTTCGCGTCCCGTCGCATAGCCGCCGCCAATGACTACGGCCTTGACCCCAAGGCCGGGCAGCAACCAGCGCGTGAACCGGCTCGCCGGTTCGCTGCTCTTCGCAACGGCAGTGACCATGATCCTCCCCACCGATCATGTTAGCGAGGCGAAACGAAAAGCCAACGGCGCCTGCAACGCCATGACTTCAATCCTCCGCCGTGGTTATGTCGTCGCATGATCGGACACATCGTCCTTGCCGTCGCCATTCTTGTTGGCGTTCGCCTGACTACGCGCAGCTGGGCCGGTGGCGCTGCCGCGGCCTGCGCCTGGTTCATCTCGCGAGAAGTCACGCAAGCGGAGTACCGCTGGATCGAAACGTACGGCGGGCACCTGCGCGCCAACATGCCCTGGTGGGGCGGGCTCGATCCGCGGGTGTGGCAGCATCTCGACCCATGGATCGACTGGATCGCGCCGTCAGTGGTCGTCATCGCGATTGCGGCTGTAGCTGCACGGCGGGAGCGGGCTTTACGGCTGAAGGGCCATTGAGCGATATGGACGCGCTCGAGTCTCGCAAAGGGGTTGCACCGCGATGACAAGAAGTTTGCCCGTGTTCGCATCCGCACTGGCCCTGGTGGCGCTGGCTTCAGCGCCGGCCCATGCACAAGGCTCTCTCAAGTCCGCGCAGCTGGAACTCGCCCGTCAGGCTGACAAGCTGAAGCCCGGCGAATGGGTGTTGAAGCCCGAGATCGCGCCGAATGGTCCGGTCCTGGTCTACGTCGACCTCACTCGCCAGCGCGCGACGGTCTACCGCAATGGCGTGCGCATCGGCGTGTCGACCATCTCGTCGGGCAAGGAAGGTCACGAGACCCCGACCGGCGTTTTCACCATCCTCGAGAAAAACGTCGAGCATAGGTCCAAGACCTACAACGACGCGTCCATGCCATTTCAGCAGCGGCTAACCTGGATGGGCGTTGCGATGCACGCGGGCAACTTGCCGGGCTATCCAGCAAGCCACGGCTGCGTGCGCCTGCCGATGCAGTTCGCCAAGCGCCTGTACGATGTGACCCCGATGGGCGGCACGGTCGTGATTGCCGGCGGCACGGAGGATCCGGTTACGCGCCCGCCGGCGGGAGTTCTGGCTCCGTCCATGGCCGGCGTGACCACCGTTCCGGCAATGCCGCTGTCGCCCGATGGTCAGTTCACCTGGAATCCGGCCGCTTCGCCCAACGGTCCGGTGTCGATCATCATCTCGACCAAGGATCAGCAGGTCGTCGTGCTACGCAACGGCGTCGAGATTGGCCGAGCCCATGCCGTGGTCGCTCAACAGACCGACGAGCCTCAGGTGATGACGCTGTCAGGCGGCGACAAGCCGCAGTGGATCCAAGTCGGCGTGTCCAGCCTGACGGGCGAGCCTGCCGAGATCATCAGCACCGAACGGGTAGAGCAAATGCACCTGCCCGAAGCCTTCGTGAAGAATATGCGGGCGCTGATCGAGCCGGGGACGACGGTGCTGGTGACGCAGGCCAGCGTCGATCCGGATACGACGGGTCGTCAGACCACCGTCATGGATGCCGAAGAACCCAAGAAGTGATTGGGCTTTGCCGGCGGTGCCTTGTCTAATGGCGTCAGGACGCTCTTCGGAGCGTCTTTCTTGTCTTCCGTCCGGCAGGTGCTGGGCGGCGCATTCTCCTTCGGACCGCCACGCTTATCGATAATCGGCGCTGCTACCGAATAAAGCTGCGGCGCCCCAAGGCCCTTTTCAGGTACCGCCGGACCACAGACCAGGCCTGGATTGGCGGCAGCGACGTGAAGAAGGAGGCTGGCGAACATCGGCACAACGAGCATCCTGATTCAATCTCAGATCGCAGACGCTTCTGCGCGAGTTCTGTGACTCTTCCGAGACTCCCGCATCCGGCGGGACAAGATCGCTATGAGAGCGATTGCGCGGCCGGATAAGCGCGGCTAAGGAGCCGCTTCGCCGGTGCGGGGCTGTAGCTCAGATGGGAGAGCGCTGCAATCGCACTGCAGAGGTCAGGGGTTCGATTCCCCTCAGCTCCACCAACCGCCGGCCGCTTCCTGATCCGCTTCTGAATTCGCTTGTCCCGGCAGGGCTTCGGCCTGCCGATTTGGTGCGGCGCAGCATGGAATTCACAGGAACGGCCATAAGGCCCTGATCGTTTCTCCCCCGGCATTTAACCCGCTGGAGGACCATATGGCATATGACCGTTACGACACGCGGAACGAACCGCGTGATGAGCGTTCGCGATGGCGCGATGAAGGCCACGACCGCGGTGGACGCGACGAGCGCGGCTTCTTCGAGCGCGCCAGCGACGAAGTCTCGTCATGGTTCGGCGATTCGGACGCGGAGCGCCGTCGCCGCGAAGACCGCATGAGGGACGAGCGCGAAGGTGGCTGGAGCTCTCGCGACCAGGACCGCGATCGCGAACGTATGAGCCGCGACCGCGATTGGGGCCGTGAGCGCGACTGGGGTCGTGATCGCGATCAGACGCGTGACCGCGACTGGTACCAGACCCGCGGCACCAACGAGCGCGGCGGTTTCAGCGAGAACGACTACAACCCTTCCTGGCGTCGTGAGCTCTGGGGCAGTGGTGACCGTGATCGGGATCGGGATCGCGACCCCGGTCGCCGCTACGGCAGCGACCGCAGCCAAGGCGGCTACCGTCCGATGACGGGCGACTATAGTCGCGGCAATGACTTCGAGCAGGCGCGCGGCAGCTACGACCGCGGCGAACGCGGCTGGAGTGACTCCGACCGGTTTGAGCGTGATCGCTCACAGAGCAAGTGGGGTCGCGATCCGTATCGCGAGACCAGCCGCGCGGGCACGTCGGACTGGTCCGACCGCTCGCGGCACGAGGACCCGAACTATCACAGCTGGCGCAGCCGCCACATGAGCGAGCTCGATCGCGACTACGACGATTATCGTCGCGAGAATCAGTCGCGCTTCGAGGACGACTTTTCGGGCTGGCGCGAGCGCCGGCAGCAGAAGCGCGGCCTCCTCGGCCAGATCCGCGAGCATATGGAAGTCGTCGGAAATGACGACAAGCATGTCGGCACCGTCGACAAAGTCGCCGGCGACCGCATCATCCTGACCAAGTCCGATGCGGAGAGCGGCGGAGTCCATCACTCGCTGATGTGCTCGGATATAGACAAGGTCGAAGGCGATCGCGTGATCCTCGACTGCTCGGCCGACCAGGCGAAAAGCCGGTGGCGCGACGAAAGCCGTGGCCGGGCATTGTTCGAACGGGAGGACCAGGGCGAAATGGGCCCGCGTTCGCTCGATCGCAGCTTCTCGGGCACCTATCGCTAATCCGATAGAAAGCTGAGCCTCCACCCCAGGGAGGCTGTTCCAGACCCGGCGGTGCCGTCCCCTTCACCGCCGGGTCTTTCTTGCCTGCGTTTCGAAGCTTAAGGCCGTTTCCGGAATGGAGGAGCGACTATGGCCCGCGCCTGGCATCTGATGAGCCGTCCGCAAGGGAGGCCGACGCAAGACAATTTCGCGCTGAAGGATATCGAGCTTCCGCCGCTCGGCGATGGCGCGATCCGCGTGCGCAACCGGTGGCTATCGGTCGACCCGTACATGCGTGGGCGCATGAACGACGTGAAGAGCTACGTCCCCGCTTTCCAGGTCGGCGAGCCAATGGAAGGCGGCGCGATCGGCGAGATCGTCGAGAGCAGGGCCGAGGGCTTCGCACCGGGCGACCTGGTTCAGCATATGTCCGGCTGGCGCGACGAGGCAGTGATCCCCGCGCGTGCCGCGAACAAGCTGCCGGATCTGGGCGTGCCGTCGGAGCTATTCCTGGGCGTCCTCGGCGTAACCGGCGCGACTGCCTATTTCGGCCTCCTCGACGTTGCGCGAGCAAAGGAAGGCGACATCGTCTTCGTCTCGGCTGCCGCGGGCGCCGTCGGCTCCGTCGTCGTTCAGATCGCCAAGGCCAAGGGCATGACGGTGATCGCCTCGGCCGGCCGCCCGGAGAAGTGCGAGTTCGTACGCTTGCTCGGCGCCGACCAAGTGATCGACTATAAGGCTGTCCCGATCCTGAAGGGCCTCGCAGCGGCGGCGCCGGACGGGATCGACGTCTATTTCGACAATGTCGGCGGCGATCATCTGGACGCTGCGATGGCGCTCGCCCGCAACAACGCCCGTTTCGCGATCTGCGGCATGATCGAAGGCTATAACGACGCGACGCCGATGTGCTTCCGATTCATTCAGAGGATCATCGCAGCGCGAATTTCGCTCAAGGGCTTCATCGTCCTCGACTACATGCCGCAGATGGCCCAGTTCTACGCAGAGATGGGCCCGTGGCTTGCGAGCGGCGCCGTCCGGTCACGCGAGACGATCGTCGAGGGGCTGGAGAAGACGCCCGATGCCTTCCTGGGCTTATTCACCGGTGCGAATACCGGGAAGATGTTGGTCAAGCTCTAAAGCGACTTGCAGGCAGCCGGATCACCGGACTGATATCCGGTCCGGAGCGCGTTCATGCGCTGGGCCGACGTACCGTGCGTGAAGCTTTCAGGCACGACCGTCCCCTGAGTCTGCTTCTGAAGCGTGTCGTCTCCGATCGCTTCCGCCGCACGCATGCCCTCTTCAAGGTCGCCCTGCTCGATGATCGAGCCCTGTGCGTCCCTCGCGTTCGCGGCCCAGACACCGGCGTAACAGTCGGCCTGCAGCTCGACCTTCACCTGGATGGCGTTGCCCTCCGTCTCGCTTGAGCGAGCCTGCAAATTGTGAGCTTGGTCGAGCGTACCTTCCAGGTCCTGCACATGGTGCCCGACCTCATGAGCGATCACATAGGCCTGCGCGAAATCGCCGGGGGCGCCGAAGCGCTGCGACAGCTCATTGAAGAATTCCGGATCGAGATAGATCTTTTTGTCGTTGGGACAGTAAAACGGACCCATCGCCGCCTGCCCGTAACCGCAACCGGTTTGCGTACCGCGCGTGTATGCAACCATGGTCGTGGGCGTGTAGCGCTGACCGCTCTTGGCGAAGATCTCGCTCCAAGTCTGTTCGGTCGAACCCAGGACGCGGGTCAGGAACTGGCGCGTTTCAGGAGAAAGCTGCGACTGGCCGGACGACTGCGTCGTCGGCGCGGTCGTGGAAGGCCCAGTTGGCAAAATGCCCCCACCTCCGCCGCCGATCTGGGTCAGGACGCAATAGCCGAGCAGCAGGATGACGACGCCGACGATACCGAACCGGCTCATCACCAACGGCAACAGGCACCCGAGCGCATTGCCCCCGCCTCCGCCCAGTCCAAAACCGCCGCCCTGACCGGTACGATCTTCGAAATTGCTGCTTTCCGGTTCGCCGCCTAGCCGCATCCCGCTCTCCTTCGTCGCGATCAAATGCGCGAGCCCTGCCTGCGGTTGCAAATAGCACCTCGCCAAGCCTAGCGCGCCTCCAAAGGAGTAGTCATGATTCTCGAAGGCAAGGTCGCACTCGTTACCGGCTCAACCTCAGGCATCGGTCTCGCAATCGCCAAGGCACTCGCCGCTGAAGGCGCGAAGCTGATGATCAACGGATTCGGCGATCCGGCGGATATCGAGCGGGAGTGCCGAGAACTCGGCGCCATTCACGACGGTGCCGACCTGTCGAATGAGGCCGAGATCGAGCGCATGATGAAGCGCTGTGCAGACGAGATCGGGCCAGTGGATACCCTCGTCAACAATGCCGGGATCCAGCACGTCTCTCCAGTTGAGGACTTTCCACCCGAAAAGTGGAACGCGATCCTCGCGATCAACCTGTCTGCGGTCTTCCACACAACGCGGCTCGCCGTACCCGGCATGAAGCGGAAGGGCTGGGGCCGGATCATCAACACGGCCAGCGCGCACAGCCTCGTCGCTTCGCCGAACAAGTCCGCCTACGTCGCCGCGAAGCATGGCGTTGCGGGCTTCACCAAGACAATCGCGCTCGAGACTGCAACCAGCGGCATCACGATCAACTGCATCTCACCGGGCTACGTCTGGACCCCGCTCGTCGAGCAGCAGATTCCGGACACGATGAAGGCGCGGAACCTGACGCGCGAGCAGGTGATGAACGACGTCTTGCTCGCCGCCCAGCCCACGAAACGTTTCGTGACCCCCGAGGAAGTGGCGTCGCTGGTGCTTTACCTTTGCCGTGACGAAGCGCGCTCGATCACCGGTGCGAACCTCAGCATGGACGGGGGCTGGACGGCTGCCTAAGCTCGCGCCGATGCGAACGGCGTTCCTTCTCGCAATCCCCCTCGCGTGCTCGAGCTGCAACACGCTCCGGCCATCCGGAATGATCGCGGAGTGGACGAGTTCGTGGCGGCGAATCGCGACTGAGGACGATGAAGCGCGCTTGCGAGACTGGCGGACGACTTTCGTCAACGCGTTGGAGGCGGCCCGGAAGGCTGGCCATGGTGCCGAGATCGATCGCGAAGGGGCGCTTCTCGACCCTGATGCCGCACTTGGCGGCGCACCGCTTTCCAATGGGATGTATCGCTGCCGGGTCATCAAGCTCGGTGCAAAAGACCCGGGCCATCTGGAGTTCGCTTCTTATTCCGGCTTCCGCTGTGAGGTGAGACGGGACCATCAATTGCAGCGGCTGACCAAATTGGACGGCGACCAGCGCTATGCCGGCATCGTCTTTCCGAACGATGCGATGCGGCAGATCTTCCTCGGCACCCTGGTACTCGGCGATGAGCGTCGAGCGCTTCAATATGGTCAGGACCCATACCGAGACGTCGCAGGATATGTTGAACGCATCGGGCCGAACCGCTGGCGCCTGATCATGCCGGCTCCGCATTTCGAATCCCAAATGGACGTGATGGAGCTGGTACCCGGCCAATGAACGACGCCACTCCCTTAGCTGCCGCAATTCGCGAAGATCTGCCGCGGCTGATGGAGCTTTATCGCGACCTGCACGCCCATCCTGAGCTGTCGCTGCAGGAGGTGAGGACGCCAGCCAAGCTGGTAGCGGAGATTGGCGACCTGGGCTTCGAGGTGACGGAGAATGTCGGCGGCAACGGGGCAGTCGCGGTGCTCAAAAACGGCGCCGGACCGGTGCTCCTCATCCGTGCCGATATGGATGCGTTACCCGTGAAGGAGCAGACGGGCCTGCCCTTCGCGTCGACGGCTGTGGGCAAGCTGCCGAATGGAGTCGAAGCGCCTGTCATGCACGCCTGCGGGCACGACACGCACATGACTGCTTGGGTCGCCACAGCGCGGCGCCTTTCGGCACTGAGAAACCAATGGTCAGGAACGATCGTCATGGTCCTGCAGCCAGCCGAGGAGCTCGGCCGCGGCGCGAAAGCTATGATCGAAGACGGGCTCTACACGCGATTTCCGAAGCCCGACTTCATGCTTGCCTTCCACGATTCCGCGTCACTGCCATCGGGCGTGATCGGCGTCACGGGCGGCTATGCGACGGCCAACGTCGACAGCGTCGATATCGAAGTGCGCGGCGTCGGCGGGCATGGTGCGCATCCCCAATCGACCAAGGACCCGATCGTCCTCGGCAGCCGCATCGTCGGCGCGCTCCAGACGTTGGTGTCGCGCGAAAATGACCCGCTGGAGCCTGCGGTGGTGACCGTGGGAAGCTTCCATTCCGGCAGCAAGCACAACGTCATTCCCGAACGCGCCAGGCTTCAGCTCACTGTCCGCAGCTACTCGGCTGAGAGCCGAACGAAGCTTCTCGACGGCGTCGCCCGGATCGCACGAGGGGAAGCCATTGCAGCGGGCATCCCTGACGATCTGATGCCGATCGTGACAGTCGACGGCCGCTACACGCCGTCGACGTTCAACACTGCGAGCTTCTCCGAACATTTGATGGATTTATGGAGCACGCACTTCGGCGAGGATCGCGTCGTCGATCTGAAGCCGGTGATGACGGGCGAGGACTTCGGTCAGTTCTGGCTCGCCGACCAAAGCAAGGAATCTTGCCTTTTCTGGGTCGGTGGCGTTCGCCAGACTGAGTGGGATGAAGCGGGCGGCGACACGACCAAGCTGCCGACGCTTCACAGCCCGTTCTGGGCACCCGAAGCGGAAGCGGTCATTTCGACTGCCACGGAAGCAATGGTGGTCGCTGCTTTGGACATCCTGAAGAAGGGTTAGCCGACCAGCGCTTATCACCGCGTTCACCACTTCTTTGTAAAATTTAGCGACACCCGGCTCATGTCGGTGAATTTGACACTGCTGAGCGATCGGAAGTTGGCGTGGACGCGCTGATCACCTTCTGGAGCCACGCGCTCGCGGCGATCCTGTTCGCCTCGCTGCTGATATGGCGATTGGGCGAGCCTTCGCGTCAGCCCGGGCAGCGGCTGCTACTCGCGGCCTTTGCGCTCACGGCCTGCTGGGCATGGCTCGAAGCCGTGACGCCAGACGATCCTGTCGTCAGCTTCGCAGAAAGCGCACGCAATCTCGTTTGGGTCGGGCTGCTCTACAGCTTGTCGGTGTCGCGAGATGACGAGCGGCAGCGCGGCGTGCGCCTCGTCTACGCTGCCGTTGCCGCGGCCATCGGCATGCAAATCATCGCCGACCTGGTTGCGCTATTCACCCTCGTCCCGGCGATCGAACAGACCAGCGTCATTCTCCGGATTACGACCGCGGCCGGCGCGCTCGTCCTCGTCCACAATTTCTACGGTCAGGCCGCGCCGACCAGCCGTTCGCACATCCGCCTTGCGATGCTGGGACTAAGCTGGATCTGGATCTACGACCTCAACTACTACACCATCTCGTACATTGGAGCAGGCACCGCACTGGCGCTGTCCCAGTGGCGTGGTGTCGCAGTGGCGCTGGCGGCGCCGCTGTTCGCACTGGGCGCTCGGCGCGACGAGGCTTGGCGTTTCCGGCTTTCACGCGCAGCGACATTCCAGTCCCTCTCGCTGCTCGGCATCTGCGCTTACTTCGCTCTAATGGCGATCGTCGCGACCGCGCTTCGCGGGACCGGCGTAGATTGGTCGGCTGCGTTCATGATCGCAGTACTCGCCGTGATGACGGTCGGGGCGATGGTCTTCATCCCGAGCGCGCGTGCTCGAGGCTGGGTCAAAGTGAAGCTTGCCAAGCACCTGTTCGAGCATCGCTATGATTACCGAACCGAATGGCTGCGCTTCACCGATACCCTGGGCCATGCGGGCACCGACGCCGCCCCCTTGGGCGAGCGCATCGTCAAAGCGTTTGCGGACATCGTTGAGGCGCCCGGCGGTCTGCTCCTGGTCCACGAAGGCGGACGTTCGCTCGCGGTAGCTGCGGACTGGAATTGGCCTGCGTCGATCCCCTCCGCGGACCAGCTGGGCGACACGGGCGAGTTCTGGGATGCAATCGAACGCACCGGCCGGATCCTTGAAGTGCAGGCGCTTCGCGAGGGTTGGGCCCAAGCCGGAGACAAGCTTGTTCCCGTTCCGGCGTACATACTCGGTGAAGCTCGTGCGTGGACGCTCATCCCGCTGATCCACCTCGATCGTCTGACCGGCATCGTGCTGCTTGCCGCGCCCGAGTTCCGCCGGCCGCTGGACTGGGAAGACTTCGATCTTCTGCGCACAGCTGGACGGCAGGCTGCGAGCTCGCTCGCCGAGGCGCTCGGCCAAGAGGCGCTGTCGAATGCGCAGCGCTTCGAGGAATTCAATCGCCGCTTCGCGTTCATCCTGCACGACGTGAAAAACCTAGTGAGCCAGTTATCGTTGGTCGCCCGCAATGCCGAGCGACACGCCGACAATCCCGAATTCCGCGCGGACATGGTCGCAACGTTGCAGAGCTCGGTCGGCAAGATGAATGACCTGCTTACCCGTCTCTCGCCACGCGGCGGAGCTCGCGTGCAGCATGTTCAGGCGCAGTCGCTGCGGCCCTTTCTCACCGGCGCCGTTGCAGCCAAGCGCGGCGACCACGAGGTTCAGCTTCGCGGAGACGCGGGAGTCTCCGCCGAGGTGGACGGCCCCGCCCTAGAACAGGCTCTTGGACATCTCATCCAGAATGCGGTTGAGGCCTGTTCTGCGAGCATCCCCGTTATCGTCCGCGTCGCATCGCAAGCCGGTTCCGTAACGATCAGCATCTCCGACAAGGGCGTGGGCATGGACTCCGACTTCATCCGCAATCGCCTTTTCCAACCCTTTTCCTCGAGCAAGCCGAGCGGCTTCGGCATCGGCGCTTTCGAAGCCCGCTCGCTGATCACGGCCATGGGCGGACGCCTCGGCGTCGACAGCAGCCCGGGCAAAGGTACCACCTTCACCATCACGCTGCCGGCCGCCGAGCCGGTCACCGAACCCCTACGGAAACGCGCATGAGTAACGAAGCCGATCTTCCAGTGCTGCTCATCGTCGAGGACGACGAAGGGCTGCAGCGCCAGCTCAAATGGGCTTACGAAGGCTATCAGGTCGTCTGTGCGAGCGATCGCAAGAGCGCGGTCGAGGCCCTCCGTGCTCATGAGCCAGCGGTGGTCACGCTGGACCTTGGGCTCCCGCCCGATCCCGACGGAACACAGGAAGGCTTCGACACTCTCGAAGAGATTTTGAAGCTCAAGCCGGACACGAAGGTCATCGTCGCGAGCGGCCACGGCGCACGTGAAAGCGCGCTCAAGGCGATCGCAATGGGCGCGTACGATTTCTACAAGAAGCCGGTCGACATCGACGACCTCGGCCTGATCGTCGCCCGCGCCTTCCATCTGCACGCGATCGAGGAAGAGAACCGGAAGCTTGAGACTGGCTCCGCGAGTACGGTGCTAGGATCGATCGTGACGGCGGCGCCTGAGATGCTCAAAGTCGGCAAGACCATCGAGCGGGTGGCTTCGGCCGACGTATCCGTGATGCTGCTCGGCGCGAGTGGTACCGGCAAGGAACTGCTCGCCCGCGCGGTGCATGAGAAGAGCGGCCGCAAGGGCGAGTTCATTGCTATCAATTGCGCCGCGATCCCGGAGAACCTGCTTGAAGCGGAGCTGTTCGGCTACGAGCGCGGTGCGTTCACTGGCGCGGTCAAATCGAATGTCGGCAAGATCGAGCTCGCCCAGGGCGGTACCCTGTTCCTGGATGAGGTCGGCGACATCCCGCTGCCGCTTCAGGTGAAGTTGCTGCGATTCCTTCAGGAACGCGTGATCGAACGCATCGGCGGCCGCCAGCCGATCGCCGTCGACACCCGCATCGTCTGCGCGACGCACCAGAATCTCGAGGCAATGATCGCCGACGGGCGCTTCCGCGAAGACCTTTACTATCGTCTCGCCGAGATCGTGGTGAAAATCCCCTCGCTTGCGGAGCGCTCAGGCGACGCTGTCCTGCTGGCGCGTCATTTCGTCAATCGCTTCAGCCGCGACCTCAATCCGAGCGTCCAGTCTCTTTCACCGGATGCCGTTGCCGCGGTTGATGCCTACGGCTGGCCCGGCAACGTCCGCGAACTCGAAAACCGTATCAAGCGCGCGGTGATCATGGCGGACGGCAAGAGCATAACCGCTGCCGATCTCGATCTGTCAGGCTCGGCAGATGAAGAGCAACAGCCAATCAATCTCCGGGTGGCGCGAGAAATCGCCGACCGTAAGGCGATCCGCCAAGCGCTCAGCCGCACCGATTACAATATTTCCGGCGCCGCAAAGCTGCTCGGGATCAGCCGGCCGACGCTTTACGATCTGCTCAAGCAGTACCAGCTGGCGGCGAATTAGGCGCTAAGCGCCTCGGCCATTTCGGCAACCTCGAGCCAGCGCAACTCCGCCGCTTCGATGTCGGCGCGGTGACGGGCGATACGTTCGGTGAGTTCGGCAAAGCGCTGAGGATTGCGAGTGTAGAGATCGGGATCTGACAGTGCGTGCTCGTCCGCGGCGACCGCGGCTTCGAGGCGCTCGATTTCTCCCGGCAACCGGTCGTAATCGCGCTGATCCTTGTAGGTCAGCTTCTTGCTTGGCTGCGATGGTGTGGCGCGTTCTTCTTTTGCCGGTCGGGACTGCGCTTTCACGGGAGCACGAGCGGCCTCGTACCGCTTCCGAACCCAATCCTCGAATCCGCCGGCCACCACGTCGACCTTGCCCGAGCCGTCGAGCCCGAGCGTGATCGTAACCGTGCGGTCGAGGAAATCGCGGTCGTGGCTGACGATCAGGACCGTGCCGTCATAATCGGCGATGACTTCCTGCAGCAGGTCCAGCGTTTCGAGGTCGAGATCGTTGGTCGGCTCGTCCAGGACCAGCAGGTTGGCGTGACGAGCAAACTCACGGGCCAGCAACAGGCGCGATCGCTCACCTCCAGACAATGAGCCGATCGGCGCATCCGCAATCGCCGGATCGAACAGGAACTCCTTCAGATAGCCCTTGATGTGCTTCTTCGACCCGCGGACCTCGATCCAGTCGCCGCCGTTGGCAAGCACGTCCTTCACCCGACGCTGCGGTTCCATCAGCTTGCGCTGCTGGTCGATGACAATGCCGCTCAGTGTCTTCGCGAGTGTGACAGTGCCTCCGTCGGGCTGAAGTTCGCCGGTCAGCAGTTTGAGAAGCGTCGTCTTTCCCGCGCCGTTCGGGCCGACGATGCCGATCCGGTCACCACGCTGCACTCGCAACGTGAAGTCGCGAATGATTTGCCGGTCGCCGTAATTCTTCGACACATTTTCGGCATCGATCACTGTCTTGGAACGCACATCGTCCTTGGCCAGAGCGAGCTTCGCCGAGCCTGCCGTTCCGAGCATCGCGGCCCGCTGTGCCCGCATTTCCTGCAGCTTGGCCAGGCGTCCCTGGTTGCGACGCCGTCGTGCAGTGACACCGCGCTGAAGCCAATGCAGCTCGATCTTGAGCTTGGCGTCCAGCTTCTCGGCGGCGCGGGCTTCCTCTTCGTAGACGCGCTCGGTCCAGGCTTCGAACCCGCCGAAGCCGATCTCGGAGCGACGAAGCTGACCGCGGTCGAGCCACAAGGTGCTACGCGTCAGGCGCGTCAGGAAGGTCCGGTCGTGGCTGATCACGACGAAAGCGCCGGTGAAGCGCTTCAGCCACTCTTCCAGCCATTCGATTGCGCCAAGGTCGAGATGGTTGGTAGGCTCGTCGAGAAGGAGCACGTCGGGGTTCTGCGCCAGCGCGCGCGTGATCGCCGCCCGACGCCGCTCACCGCCGCTCGCCGTCGCGGTCGGACGGCTGAGATCGATTCCGAGCTGATCCGCAATTGCAGCGGCGTCGTGAGCTTCGGGAGCGTCCCGCCCATGCAGCACCCACTCCTGAAGCGTCTCGAACCCTTCCATTTTCGGGTCCTGCTCCAGCAGCACCACATGCGTACCAGGGACGATCGTTCGTTTGCCCTCGTCCGTATCGATCAGGCCGGCGAGGCACTTCAGCAGGGTGGTCTTGCCGGCGCCATTCCGCCCGATCAGCGCCAGCCTATCGCGCTCGCCGATGTAGAGGTCGAGGCCGCGGAACAGCCAGCCCTCGCCCTGAATCAGGCCCAAGTCTTCGTAGGTTAATATCGGCGCTGCCATGGAGCGCCCCTAGCCAAGGTCGGCGGAGGCAAAAAGCCCTGTGGCTTTCGCGCCACGTCATTAACCCTGAACAGGGCTGGTCAATGCTATTCATAGGCTATTCAATGCGCGTCGGTAGAAAGGAGCAAACGAGAGTCGAGTTAATGGCCCTTCTGCGTACCCTTCTTATTGCCGCGCTCGGCGTGGGCATGTTCAGTGCTCCGGCGCTGGCCGACCCTCCGCGCGATGCGAATCGGGCATTTCAGGGCGTTCGCCAGGGCCGTTCGATGCCGCTTCCGATGCTTGAGCGCCGCGTTCTTCCGTCCATGGGCGGCGCTGACTATCTCGGGCCCGAGATCAACGGCGACGCCTATCGCTTCAAGTTCATCCAGAACGGCCGCGTCATTTGGGTGGATGTTGATGGCCAAGGGCGCATCATCCGCCGCTCGCAAGACGGCAAGAATCGCTAATCCCTACCGGCGCCGATTGACATTTGGCCCGGCTGTCCCAGTTGTTCCGGATAAGCAACTTCTCGCCGCACGACGGGTTGACGGGAAAGATGAACAGGTCCGGGGAAATTGAATGCGTGTTTTGATCGTCGAAGACGAACCCAATCTCGGCCGCCAGCTCCGTTCGACCCTTGAGGGTGCGGGCTACGCGGTCGACCTCGCGACGGACGGCGAGGATGGCCATTACCTCGGTGCCACTGAGAATTACGACGCGGTGATCCTCGATCTCGGGCTTCCCGAGGTTGATGGCCTCACCGTGTTGGATCGCTGGCGCAAAGAGAGCCGGAAGATGCCGGTCCTAGTGCTGACCGCTCGCGATAGCTGGTCGGACAAGGTCGCAGGGCTTGATGCCGGTGCGGACGATTATCTCGCCAAGCCGTTTCAGACCGAAGAACTCATCGCTCGCCTGCGCGCGCTGATCCGCCGTTCTTCAGGCAATGCCAGCAGCGAGCTCAACGCTGGCGACATTCGGCTCGATACGCGCTCGGGCAAGGTGACCAAGAGCGGTGAGCCGGTGAAGCTCACCGCGCAGGAGTACAAGCTACTGTCCTACCTGATGCACCATAAGGGCAAGGTGGTCAGCCGCACTGAGTTGATCGAGCATATCTACGACCAGGATTTCGACCGCGATTCGAACACGATCGAGGTGTTCGTGACCCGCATTCGCAAGAAGCTTGGCCCTGACGTGATCACCACGATCCGCGGCCTGGGCTATTCGCTGGAGGAACCCGTCAGTTGAATGTCGAAAGCCCCGCGGCTCCCGCCGCGGCGGCGGATGAACGCGTCGCCCGGCGCACGCTGAGCGAAAGGCGGCGCACTGGGTCGCTGACGCGCCGCATGATCGTTGTGGCTGCGCTGTGGATCGCGACGCTGTTGCTGGCCGGCGGTTTCGCGCTGGATCGGGTCCTTACCAGATCGATCGTTGAGACATTCGACAATCAGCTAGTCATGCTTCTCAACAAGTCGCTGATCGCCGCTTCGGAGATTGATCCCGAAGGCGAGGTGCGTTTCAATCGGCCTCCCGCCGATCAGCGGTTTATCGAGCCTTATTCCGGTCTCTATTTCCAGATCAGTGGCGCGGGTGCCGACACATATGCGTCGCGTTCATTGTGGGACCGCCGCCTCCGCGTGTCCGAAGGCCATTCGGACATCAAGCCGCACCTCTACGACAGCAACGAATTCTCGACGGCCGGAAGCACCGAACCGCTGAGGATCGCCGAGCGCGACGTTCTCCTCCCCGGCTCGAACATTCGGTGGCGATTCCAGGTGGCTCAGTCGCGCGAAACTATCGACCAGCAGATCCATCGCCTTCGGTCGACCTTGACCTGGAGCTTTCTCGCACTTGGCCTGGGCTTGCTGGTCCTTGCGACGCTGCAAACGTTCTACGGACTCTGGCCGCTACGGCGTATCCGCCAGGAAGTCGCTTCGATCCGGTCCGGCGAGAAGACGCGCATCAGCCAGGATTTCCCGACCGAAATCCGGCCGATGACCGAGGAGATCAACCAGCTGCTCGCGCACAATGAAGCGCAAGCAGAGGAAGCGCGCCGCCATGCGGGCAATCTGGCTCACGCCCTCAAAACGCCGCTGACCGTCGTCACCAACGCGGCCACGGCACGTGCACCGGATCTTGCCGATACGGTCTGCCGTGAGGCCCTGGTGATGCGCAGGCAGGTCGATCATCACTTGGCTCGGGCCCGAGCGATCGGGAGACGCGCGTCAGCGCACGCAAGGGCGCGCGTATGGGAAAGCCTCGAGGCCGTGCAGCGCGCCGTCGATCGGCTCTACGAAAACGTCACCGTGGACATAGCCGGCGATCACCAGGCGCAGGTCAGAGTCGAACGGCAAGATTTGGACGAAATGCTCGGCAACTTGGTCGAGAACGCCGCGAAATACGGCGGCGGACGGGTGTTCGTGACGGTCGAGCCCAAGGGCAAGACGATCGATATCGTCATCGAGGACGATGGACCGGGCATTCCCGAAAAGGAGCGCGAGGCCATTTTCCAGCGCGGCGCGCGTTTGGATACCGACAAGCCGGGCACAGGCCTCGGTTTAGCGATCGTCCGCGACGTCGCCGAAATCTACTCAGGCCGGGTTACACTTGAGGAGAGCGAGGACCTCGGCGGCCTACTTGCGCGACTGACGCTTCCCGCCGGCTGATCACTCCGCAGCTTCGGACGTCTGTTCCGCGCAGATGTTTGCGAGCATGGCTTCCAGCGCGTTGGCTGTGAAAGGCTTGAGCAGGATCTCGACACCTTCAGGACGATCGCTGATGGTGTCCGCTTCCGCATAACCGGTGATGATCATGGCCGGAACGCCGGGGCATAGCTCACGGGCACTGCGGAGGAACTCGGTCCCTGACAAGTGCGGCATCGCATAATCGCTGATCACCACATCGTAATTGCAGTCGCCATCCTTCAGCAGCTTCAGCGCCTGAGCGCCGTCCGCGGCCTCGACCACCTCATGCCCGATATCCTCGAGTACCGCCGTGGTGGTGCTGCGAACCTCCGCATGATCGTCGACCAGTAGGATGCGCAGTTTGCGCGTCGTCTTCGCGCGCTTTTCTTCCTTTGCGGGAGCCGGGGCGGCCTGTTGCGCGTCAGGCGCGCGCGGCAGCCACAACTCGGCCGTCGTGCCCTTCCCCACTTCGCTGCGGATGCGGAACGCGCCGTTCGACTGCTTGGCGAAGCCGTAGACCATGCTGAGTCCCAGGCCGCTCCCTTTGCCCAGCTCCTTCGTCGTGAAGAACGGCTCCGTCACTCGCTCCAGCACTTCCGGCGCAATGCCCATGCCGGTGTCGCTAACCGAGAGCCGGACGTAGTCGCCAGGCGGAAGCTCCGCCCAATTGGCGCCGCACAGCGGGCGGTTTTCGGCAGTCAGCGTCACCGTGCCCCCCGCAGGCATGGCATCGCGGGCATTGATGATCAGGTTCACGAGCGCCAGCTCCAGCTGCGCCTGGTCGGCGAAGGCGTTCCAGACCTTCTTGTCGCCACGCCACTCGATATTCACCAGACCGCCAAGCGTGTGCGTGAGAAGGTCCCAGACGGCGTCCTGCAGTGAAGTCAGGTTAATCGGCTTCGGCTCGAGCTTCTGCCGGCGCGCGAAAGCCAGCAGGCGGCGCACAAGCTCGCTCCCCTGCTCGGCCGCGCGCTTGGTCATAGTGAGGATTTTGCGCTGATCTTCGGTCAGCTCGGCGCGCTTGTCGAGCAAGCCGAGGCCCCCGATCACCGCCGCGAGGAGATTATTGAAGTCGTGCGCGATGCCGCCGGTCAGCTTGCCGATCGCGTCCATCTTCTGCGCCTGGACCAGCTGGCTTTCGAGCGATCGTTGCTCGCTAATGTCGGTCAGCGTTCCAGCGAACTCGACCGGGCGCCCTTCCGCATCCTTCAGCAGTACGGCCTGATCGAGCAGGTGCTTGAACGTGCCATCAGCGCACTGCCAGCGATATTCGATCGAGGAACGGCCCGATCTCCGGCGCGCCTCGATGGCGGCAATGGTGCGGTCACGATCATCAGGGTGCAGCCGGTCGAGCCAAATGTCGGGCTCGTCCGAGATCTGGTCGAACCGGAAGCCTGTGATCGCTTCGAAGTCGCCGCTGACATAGTGAGGCTGGCGGTGCGTCGCATCGTAAGGCTCGAGGTAGAGGATCATCGGGAGCGACTGGATGATCGCTGCCTGGCGTTGCTCCGCAAGGCGAAGTTCCTGCTCCGCACGCAGCCGTTCCGCATTGGCACGCAAGGTGGCGTCGAGGAGTGCCTGCTCCTGCCGTGCCTTTCGCTCGATCTCCTTGGTCTTCGCGAACAGGTCGACGAACACAGCGATCTTGGAACGCAGCACCACCGGATCGACGGGTTTGAAGACATAATCGACCGCACCCATGGAATAACCGCGCAACAGATGCTCAGCTTCCTTGTTCACCGCCGACAGGAAGACGATCGGAATGCCTTTGGTCTGCTCGCGCTCTCGGATGATCTGGGCGGTTTCGTAACCGTCCATCCCCGGCATGTAGACGTCGAGCAGGATGACCGCGAATTCGCCCTTGAGCAGGTGCCGAAGCGCCTCCTCGCCGGACCGCGCAGTGACCACCTCACCGACGTCCTCGAGGATACTCTGGACGGCAAGCAGGTTCCGCTCGTCGTCATCGACGAGCAGGACGCGCGGCCGATGCTCCTGAGGTTCTTCGGGAACCTCCGAATCAAGATGCGACTGCACCGGCAAGTCTTCGAACTCCACTCCCACCCTTATTCCGCCGCCTCGATGATGATCGACCCATCCAGCGCCGCATCTTCGCGCGAACGAGCCACCCACACGCGCAGCAGCGCGAGCAGCAGTTCGATATCGACGGGCTTGGCAATGTAGTCTGAAGCACCCGCATCCAGGCACTTCTGACGGTCACCCTTCATCGCCTTCGCGGTGACCGCGATGAGCGGCAGGTCCGCAAGCTCAGGGCGCTTCCGGATCTCCTGCATGGTCTCGTAGCCGTCCATTTCAGGCATCATGATGTCGATCAGCGCGACGTCGACGCCGGGCGTCTGCTCCAGAATCAGAATGCCGTCCTTTCCCCTCTCCGCGTGCAAGACTTCCACATCGTGACTTTCAAGAACGCTCGTCAGCGAGAAGATGTTGCGGATGTCGTCATCGACGATGAGGACCTTGGCTCCAGCAAGCTCCGGCACATGGAGCACGGCGCGATCCGCTGGCGCCTTGGTCTTGCGGCGTGGCTTGTTCGCCTTCGCATGCTCCGCAAGCTCCTTGAACACAGCCACAAGCAGCGATCGATCGGCCGGCTTCTCCGTGATGCCGAAGGCACCCATGCCGATCACTGACGCGCCGCGGTCTGCGCCGGAAATGACGTGGATGGGAACATGGCTCGTCTGGGGATCGTGCTTCAACAGGTCCAGAAGCACAAAGCCATCGATGTCGACCAGCCCGAGATCGAGCGTGATCGCCGTCGGTTGGAGCTTGCGCGCCATCGACAGCGTGCCCGCGCCCGCCGTGGAAACCACACCCTTCAACCCGGCTTCGTGCGCCGCATCAAGCAGGATCGCCGCGAAGGTTGGATCGTCCTCGACGATCAGCACGAACGGATCCTTGCCCAATTCGTCACGGTCGTCGTTGACCTCGAAGCCGGTCGGAAGCGCGGTCGGGATGACCGCACCGCTATTGTCATAGCGGGCGGGCACGCCCGGCGTACCAATCTGGGCCGCAGCCTCGGCCTCGAACGGTATGAAGAGCGTGAAGGTCGAACCTTCACCCGGCTTCGACCGAACCTGAAGCTCGCCGCCTAGCAGGCGGGCGATCTCGCGGCTGATTGAAAGTCCGAGACCCGTACCGCCGTATTTGCGGCTCGTGGTACCGTCTGCCTGCTGGAACGCCTCGAAGATCAGCTTCTGCTTATCCTCGGGGATGCCGATGCCGGTATCCGTGACGGCAATCTCAATCGCTCGATCTGCATTGCGGAGCACCGGATGTGTTGGGCTCCAGCCCTTGTCGGCCGAGCGGACTGCCAGCGTAACGCTGCCCTTGGAGGTGAACTTAAACGCGTTCGACAGCAGGTTGAGGACAATCTGCTGCAAGCGCTTCTCGTCCGTACGGACCGTCTGCGGCAGCTTGCTGTCGAACTTGACGTTGAAGTCGAGGCTCTTGTCGGCAGCAAGCTGACGGAAGGTCCGCTCCATGTGCTGCTTGAGGTGCGCCATCGGCATCTCGCCGACTTCGATCGAGACCGTACCGGATTCGATCTTCGACAGATCGAGGATGTCGTTGATGAGGTTCAGCAGGTCCGAACCCGCCGAGTTGATCGTGCGCGCGAATTCCACCTGCTTTTCGAGCAGATTGCCCTGCGCGTTGTCTGCCAGGAGCTTGGACAGGATCAGCAGTGAGTTGAGCGGCGTCCGAAGCTCGTGCGACATGTTCGCGAGGAACTCGGACTTGTACTTGGACGTCAGCGCAAGCTGCTCAGCTTTTTCCTCGAGCGCACGGCGCGCCATTTCGATTTCGAGGTTCTTCGCTTCGACCTGCTTCTTCTCATTCTCCAGAAGCTGCGCTTTCTCCTGAAGCTCCTCGTTGGTCGCGTGAAGTTCCTGCTGTTTGCGGGTCAGTTCGGTCTGCCGCGCCTGAAGCTCCTGTGTCAGCAGCTGCGACTGCTTCAGCAGGCCTTCGGTACGCATGGTGGCCGCGATCGTGTTGAGCACGATGCCGACTGATTCCATTAGCTGGTCGAGGAAGCTCTGGTGGGTCTCGTTGAACTCGTTGAACGAGGCGAGCTCGATCACCGCCTTCACTTCGTCTTCGAAGAGCGCCGGCAGGATGTTGACGTTCGACGGCGTCGCATGGCCGAGACCTGACCCAATGCGGATGAAGTCAGGCGGGACGTCCTTGAGAAGGATCGGACGGCGATCCGCAGCCGCTTGTCCGATGAGCCCTTCGCGCAGGTGGAATTCCTGCTTCAGCGCTTCCGGCGTATCGGCGCCGTAGCTGGCGACGAGCTCCAGCTTGGTTTCGTCTTCCTCGCGCTTGGTGACGTAGAAGACGCCGTACTGGGCGTTCACCAGCGGAGCGAGCTCCGACATGATCAGGTTGGATACGGTCGCGAGATCGCGTTCGCCCTGAAGCATGCGCGAGAAGCGGGCGAGGTTGGTCTTGAGCCAATCCTGCTCCGCATTCTTGAGCGTCTGCTCCTTCAGGTTCGAGATCATCTCGTTGATCGTGTCCTTGAGGGCGGCCATTTCGCCCGACGCCTCGACGGCGATCGAGCGGGTCAAGTCGCCCTTGGTCACGGCGGTCGCCACCTCGGCGATCGAGCGCACCTGATTGGTTAGGTTTGCAGCAAGCTGGTTAACGTTATCGGTGAGGTCGCGCCACAGGCCTGCAGCGCCCGGCACCCTCGCCTGCCCGCCGAGCTTGCCTTCGATACCCACTTCGCGGGCCATGTTGGTGACCTGGTCGCCGAAGGTCGAAAGCGTATCGATCATGAAGTTGATCGTATCGGCGAGCGCGGCGATCTCGCCCTTCGCGTCCACGGTCAGCTTTCGCTTGAGGTTACCTTGCGCCACCGCAGTCACCACTTCGGCGATACCGCGCACCTGGTTGGTCAGGTTGTTACCCATCAGGTTCACGTTGTCGGTGAGGTCCTTCCAGGTACCGCCGACGCCGGGCACCTGCGCCTGGCCGCCGAGCTTACCTTCCGTACCCACTTCGCGCGCCACGCGGGTCACTTCGCTGGCGAACGCATTCAGCTGGTCCACCATGGTGTTGATCGTGTTCTTGAGCGCGAGAATTTCGCCCTTCACGTCCACGGTGATCTTCTTGGACAAGTCGCCGCGCGCCACGGCGGTGGTCACGTCGGCGATGTTGCGGACCTGACCCGTCAGGTTGGCGGCCATCAGGTTCACGTTGTCGGTGAGGTCCTTCCAGGTACCGGCGACGCCGCGCACCTGCGCCTGACCGCCCAGCTTACCTTCCGTACCGACTTCGCGCGCCACGCGGGTCACCTCGGAGGCGAACGAGTTCAGCTGATCCACCATCACGTTGATGGTGTTCTTGAGCTCGAGAATCTCGCCCTTCACGTCGACGGTGATCTTCTTCGACAAGTCGCCCGAGGCCACCGCGGTGGTCACTTCGGCGATGTTACGCACCTGGCCGGTGAGGTTCGCGGCCATAGCGTTCACGTTGTCGGTGAGGTCCTTCCACGTACCACCGACGCCCGGCACCTGCGCCTGACCGCCGAGCTTACCTTCGGTGCCGACCTCGCGCGCAACGCGGGTCACTTCGCTCGCGAAGCCGTTGAGCTGATCCACCATGGTGTTGATGGTGTTCTTCAGCTCGAGGATCTCGCCCTTCACGTCCACGGTGATCTTCTTTGAAAGGTCGCCCTTCGCCACCGCGGTGGTCACTTCCGCGATGTTGCGGACCTGTCCGGTAAGGTTGCCGGCCATCAGGTTCACGTTATCGGTCAAGTCGGCCCAGGTGCCGGCGACGCCTTCCACCTGCGCTTGGCCGCCCAGCTTGCCTTCCGTACCGACTTCGCGCGCCACGCGGGTCACTTCCGAGGCGAAGCCGTTGAGCTGGTCCACCATGGTGTTGATGGTGTTCTTTAGCTCGAGGATTTCACCCTTCACGTCGACGGTGATCTTCTTGGAAAGGTCGCCCTTCGCCACCGCGGTCGTCACTTCCGCGATGTTACGTACCTGGCCGGTGAGGTTGTCGGCCATCAGGTTCACGTTGTCGGTAAGGTCGGCCCACGTACCGCCGACGCCCGGCACCTGCGCCTGACCGCCGAGCTTACCTTCCGAGCCCACTTCACGCGCCACGCGCGTCACTTCCGACGCAAACGAGTTGAGCTGATCCACCATCGTGTTGATGGTGTCCTTCAGCTCGAGGATTTCGCCGCGGACGTCCACGGTGATCTTCTTCGACAAGTCGCCGCGCGCCACGGCCGTGGTCACATCGGCGATGTTGCGGACCTGGCCGGTGAGGTTTTCGGCCATCAGGTTCACGTTGTCGGTGAGGTCCTTCCAGGTACCGGCGACGCCTTCCACGCGCGCCTGACCGCCAAGCTTGCCCTCGGTGCCGACCTCGCGCGCCACGCGGGTCACTTCGCTCGCGAAGCCGTTGAGCTGGTCCACCATCGTGTTGATGGTGTTTTTGAGCTCGAGGATCTCGCCCTTCACGTCCACGGTGATCTTCTTCGACAAGTCGCCGCGGGCAACAGCGGTCGTCACTTCGGCAATGTTGCGCACCTGGCCGGTCAAATTCTCGGCCATCAGGTTCACGTTGTCGGTGAGGTCCTTCCAGGTACCTGCGACGCCGGGCACCTGCGCCTGGCCGCCGAGCTTACCTTCGGTGCCCACTTCGCGGGCCACGCGGGTCACTTCTGACGCGAAGCCGTTGAGCTGATCCACCATGGTATTGATGGTGTTCTTCAGCTCGAGGATTTCGCCCTTCACCTCCACGGTGATCTTCTTCGACAAGTCGCCGCGGGCAACGGCGGTCGTCACTTCGGCGATGTTGCGGACCTGACCCGTCAGGTTGGTCGCCATCGCGTTCACATTGTCCGTAAGATCCTTCCAGGTGCCGGCAACGCCCTTCACCTTGGCCTGGCCACCGAGCTTTCCTTCGGTGCCGACCTCGCGCGCCACGCGGGTAACTTCGGACGCGAAGCCGTTCAGCTGATCGACCATGGTGTTCACGACCTTGCCGATGCGCAGGAATTCACCGCGCAACGGACGTCCGTCGATCTCGACCGTCATGCTTTGTGAAAGGTCGCCCTTCGCGACCGCGCCGATGACTCGCGAAACCTCCGCGGTAGGCTGAACCATGTCGTCGATCAGGTCGTTGACGGCGCGAAGCTTGGTGTCCCACCCTCCGCTGGCGCCGCGGACGCGGGCGCGCTGGGTGATCTTACCTTCCTTGCCGACGACCTTGGAGAGCCGCTCGAACTCCTGGGTAATCGCCTCGTTCATGCCAACCACCTCATTGAAGAGGCTGGCAATCTCGCCATCGACGCCATCGGCTTCTTCCGGGAGTCGAACGCTGAAATCGCCGCGACGTAGCGCACGCAGTGCGCTGACGAGCTGACGGCGATCGATAAAGTCCCGCTGTGCCTGGATGTTCACTTAACTCTCCGTCTGGCTTACCCCCGCCCCAGGTTGCGTCCACACAGCCCCCCGGCTGCGATTCCGCCCTGTTTACCAGCAGTTACGGTTTATGCTCGCTGAAATTGCGCATCATTCTGACACCCCCCAAGCACGATTCATCGTGACAGGAGGACAACGATTACAGCTGATTACTGTTCCGCGACCAAGTTACTGATCCACGTTAGTACGGCCTAGCCATTGCTCGATAATGGCGGCAATTCGTACTCCAGACCGCCCGTCGCCGAAGGGGAACGCACGACGCGACATGTGTCCTCGCTCGGCCGGGTCCGAGAGCAGCCGCTTCGTTTCTGCCACGATCCGCTCCGGCGACGTGCCAACGAGCCGCGCGTTGCCACACTCGATTGCTTCCGGCCGCTCGGTCTTCTCGCGAAGCACGAGCAAAGGCGTTCCGATGACCGGCGCTTCCTCCTGAATGCCCCCGGAATCACTCAGCACGAGATCGCAGTCGCGGATGCGGCGGATGAGTTCGCTATGGTTGGAAGGACCGAGCAACGACACTCCAGGCTTCCCTTCAAGAGCGTTTCTCATCTCGTCCGCAACGTGGGCATTGGGATGAAGGACCACGTCGATGCGAGTGTCGCCTTGGCTACCGAGTTCCACCAGCGCGGACGCAATCGACAAGAGCCCATCACCCCAGCTTTCACGGCGATGGCAAGTGACGAGGACCCGCTTGAGTGCGCTGTCGTGCAATGTCGGTTGCGGCAGCTTCGCTTCGACCGCAAGCAAGGTGTCGATGCCCGTGTTGCCAGTGACGTGGATCTCTCCGCGCACGCCCTCTGCTCGAAGATTGGCCGCGGACGTTTCCGTGGGCGCGAACAGCAGGTCTGCGTTCGCATCGATCGCCGTGCGATACTCCTCCTCTGGCCAAGGCAGCAGCGGATCGTGCGTTCGTAGCCCCGCTTCGACGTGCGCCACTGGAACGCGGGCAGTGAATCCAGCAAGCGCTCCACCCAACGCACTCGACGTGTCACCCTGCACCACGATCAAGTGGGGTCGTTTTCGGAGCATCGGCAGCAGCGATGCGGTAACGTTGCGGACGTGCAGGTGCGGATCGGGCTGGCCGGCGCAATGCAGACGCACGGCCGTATAGCCGCCCAACCCGAACTCAATCGGATCGAGCTGCGGATGTTGGCCGGTCAGCAGCAGCGTGGGCCGGCAGCCGCGAGCTGCCAGGGCATGTGCAACCGGACTCATTTTGATGGCTTCAGGTCTGGTGCCGATCACCAGCCTGACATCGGCGAAACGCAGTACTCCCCCTCACTCGGCGCAAGGGATTTGCCTCCGTTTTCGCGCTAGTTCAACCGCTGCCTAGCGGAAATTGTCGGCGTAGGCCTGGAGCTTCAGCCGGACCGGCGGGGCGAGCACCACGTGGTACTGCAAGCGATGCTTGTCGCAATAAGCGATGGCAGCTTCCTTCGATGGGAAGGTGAGCCGAACCTGCGGGTTGGTATCGCCCGATCCGTTCCAGCCGGTCAGCGGATCCGGTCGAAGTGGCTGCTGCCGTTCAAACTCGAGCAGCCAGTGGCCGGAGTTCGCCTTGCCGGACTGCGTTGTCTTACGGTCGAGTTCGGAGATGCGTGCGATCGCCATGATCGCGCCGTGGCAAAGAGCGGCCGGCAAATCAAGCCGCGCGAAGTCCATGTCCTCTGATGCCAAAACATGTTAAAACGCCGTTCCGTCCTTTTGAAGCGAAGGAGGGGTTCATGACATCGAAGTCTCACATCCTGCTCGTTGGCGCAGCGACGTTCGCGCTCACGGCTTCCGCGGCCATTGCCCAGACTGCTACCGATCCGATCAAGAGCGCCGAGTCCGCGGCGCCACCGTCGATCTCATCCAAGGCAACGATCGTGTCGATCGACGCCAAAGGAGCGATGACGACACTGCGCAAAGGTTCCAACGGCTGGACCTGCATGCCGGATGCGCCCGATACGCCAGGCACCGACCCGATGTGCTTCGACGCGAACGCGGGCAAATGGGCCGAAGCATGGATCGGACACAAACCACCGCCGAGCGGCGCAGTCGGCGTGATGTACATGCTCGAAGGCGGCACGGATGCCAGCAACGTCGATCCTTATGCGAAGCACCCGACCTCCGCGAATGCGTGGATCAACACCGGTCCGCACATCATGGTGGTCGGATCGAAGGAGATCCTTGCAGGCTATCCCTCTGGAGCGACGCCGGACACGTCCGCTCCCTATGTGATGTGGGCAGGGACGCCCTACGCGCACTTGATGATTCCGGTGAAATAGCCGTACCGTTTGCGCATGCCCGCTGACGTCACGCCGCAGCAGCGACGAACCACGTTGGCGGGCATTGCCTTCAGTACAGTCTTCACGGTCGCGCTGTGGTGGCTGCTCCTGCGGTTCCTGCCGTGGCCGGTGGTCGAACAGTCGATGTTCGCGGCATTCGCCTGCGTCCCCATTGCGGGTTTGCTGACGCTCGTCGCCGGAGTCGAGGCAGTGGCTCACGAGCGGCTCGTCACGCCGGCCATCGATCCGCTGGCCGGCTATGAAACGCACCGGATGCGGGTGAACCAGCGATACCTGTCGAACACCGTCGAGCAGTTCATCATCTTCGCGGTCGGTCTGGTCGGCTTGTCTTTGTACGCGTCGACCAGGATCGTGGTCATCGTGACGATCGTCTGGGTGGTCATGCGCTGGGCGTTCTGGATCGGATATCACAAGAGCCCGCTTCTCCGGGGCCTCGGCGCGCCGGGCATGCTCCAGAGCATGGTCGTGCTGCTTTATGTCGCCTACCGCTTCGGAACCGACGCCTACGGCAAGTCTGCGGGAATCGTGCTTTTGATCATCTTCGCGGTCATTGAAGCGATCCTGTTCTGGGCCGTTAGCCGTCGCGAGCCGCAAGCGTGAGCGACGCCTTTTCCTACCTCTCGGTTCTCCTCTCCATCATCATCGGACTCGCCATCGCGGAGATCCTGCAGGGTTACGGAACGCTTCTGCTCTCCCGGCACGACGTGAAACTCTATGCGCCGCCAATCATCTGGTCGGTCATGTTCCTGGTTCTGGCCACGCATTTCTGGTGGGCTAGCTTCGGCCTTGCGAAGCGCGAGAGCTGGAGCTTCGCGGGGTTCAGCGCCGTGCTCGCCCAATCGATCATGCTGTTCATGGGCACGGCGCTCGTGCTTCCCAAAAGCAGGGCGACGGATGTGATCGACCTGCGGGGTCATTACTATCGGGAGCGTGTGCCCTTCTTCCTGTCCGGACTGCTGTTCATTGCACTTGGTTTCGTCAAACTCTGGCTGCTCGGCGATCCCTGGGGACCGCTCACGCTGACCTTCTTTGCATTCTTCACGACGATGACACTGATTGGACTGCTATCGGAGCGTCCTCGAGTTCACGAGATACTCGCGCTGATCATGGCCGTCGGCATTGCCGTCTTCATCACCATCATGTTCGCGCGGCTGAAATAGCTTCAGTGATTGCCTGACGCGCGCTTGGTTCGCAGCGTCGGCGGCGCCGAGGCAGGGTCGTCAGGCCACGGATGCTTGGGATAACGGCCTCGCATATCCTTTGCGACATCGCGCCAGCTTCCTGCCCAAAATCCCGGCAAATCCTTGGTGGTTTGAATCGGGCGACCGGCGGGCGACGTGATGGCGAGGATCAGCGGCACTTGCCCGTTGGCCACCGTCGGATGTTTGGCGAGGCCGAAGAGGGCCTGGGCACGAACCTCCACCGTCGGGCCGGCAACCGCCGAATAGTCGATGGGATGACTGCCGCCGGCCGGGCTCCGGAATTCAGCTGGAGCAAGCCGGTCCAACTGCCGCATTCCTTCATATCCGATAAGCTGCTCAAGCGAGCCCGCCAGCTGTCCGCCAGCGATATCGCTCAACCGCCGCTTGCCTGCGAGCAGCGGCGAGAGCCACTCGCCGGTGCGCCCGGCCAGTGTCTCATCATCGAGCGCCGAGATCGTCTCATCGAACGAATGCGCAAATGCCGAACGGTCGCGAAGCTGCTGCGCGCGATCGTCCCACGGCAGCAACTCGAGCCCATGCTCGACGACGCCCTCGACCAGGGCCTGCTCGATGGCCACGGCGTCCGGCGACGGATCAGGGCCCGAAGACAATCGAATTGTCCCAAGCCGCCTGCTTCTCGTCGGTGTTACCGATCCCGTCGCCGGATCGAAGGCGCCGTCGTGCCGCGTCTCGATCCGATCACCGAAGAGCTCCACTACCTCCTGCTCATCCAGAGCCGCGGCTGAAAGGATACGGGCTCCCGAGGCGTGGCCCGCGACTTCCGCGACGGTCAACCACTGACTGCCCGCGAGCGATGAGGCGGCGTCGAGCCGGAAGCCACGGCCGCCAACCGATTGCCATCTTTCGCCCGACGCATCCCGCCGTCGCGAGACACGGTCCGGAAATGCCAGCGCAATGGCCTTCGCAAGTTCATGGCCGCTGATCGGTTCTTGCGTGATGTCCAGCCGGCGACGCCAGCCAGCTGCCAATTTCCGCGCGGCTTCCGCTCGCGGTGATCGATCGGACTGCCACCGGCGCCAACGCAGCTCGAGATCGGGATCATTGCCGCCAAGTCCGCGCTCTGTGAGCAGCACGGCAACGTCGGCTGCAGCACCGCCGAAGCAGCGATCACGCGCGTCGAGGAGCATGTGTGCGAGACGCGGCTCGAGCGGCAGTGCTGCGATTGCGCGGCCGTGCGGAGTCACGCGACCGGCGCCGTCGATGGCGCCCAGCGTTGCAAGCCGCTTTCGGGCTTCATCGAGAGCGGCCGCTGGCGGAGCGTCGAGAAACGGCAGGCGGGCGGGGTCGGCCTCGCCCCACTGAAGGCAAGTGAGGAGCAAGCTCGACAGATCGGCTTCGAGTATCTCGGGCGGATCGTGCGCAGGCAGCGAGGCAGTAGCCGCCTCTTCCCATAGCCGGATGGCTACGCCCGGGGCTTGCCGCGCCGCGCGCCCTGCTCGCTGCGTAACGGCCGCTCGACTGGCGCGTTCGGTGACGAGCCGCGTGAGGCCGGCTCCACGGTCGTATCGCGGCCGGCGCGCGAGGCCGCTGTCAACGACGATCCGCACATCCTGAAGCGTCACGCTGGTTTCGGCGATGCTCGTCGCGAGCACGAGCTTTCTCTTGCCGGGCGGTGGCGGCGCAAGTGCCTTGCGCTGCGCTGCAGGCTCGATTGCTCCGTGCAGGCGATGCAGCTCGACATTGTCAGGCAGGCCGCCGAGCGCATCAGCAGTGCGCTCGATTTCTGCAACGCCAGGAAGGAAGGCGAGCAGCGAGCCCTTGTGCTCGGCGAGCGCAGACCTGACGGCAGACGCCATTTGCGGCTCGATCCTGGCCGCTGCCTCTCGACCAACGTATCGGATGTCGAGCGGGTAGCTTTTGCCCTCGCTGACAATCGTCGGCGGATGGTCGAGCAGCCGCTTGAAGCGTTCGACATCCAGCGTCGCTGACATCGCAACGATTCTCAGGTCTTCGCGAAGTCCGCGCGCGGCATCCAGCGCGAGCGCGAGTGCAAGGTCGTTGTCGAGGCTGCGCTCGTGAACTTCGTCGAACAGCACGGCGGCGACGCCTGATAGCTCCGGGTCGGCCTGGATGCGCGACAGGAAGACACCATGGGTCATTGCGACGATGCGCGTGTTCTTGCCGACTTTGCTGTCGAGACGCGTAGCGTAGCCGACTGTCTCACCCGGTTTCTCGCCAAGTTGAGATGCCATGAACTCGGCCGCGGCACGTGCTGCTAGCCGGCGGGGAACCAAAAGCAGGACCTCGCCCGTGCACCAACCCTGATCGAGCAGTGCCGGCGCAACTTTGGTCGTCTTGCCAGCGCCCGGCGGGGCGATGAGAAGCGCGCGATCATGCCCCTGCAGTGCGGCCAGAAGGTCCGGCAGAACGGCGTCGATCGGCAGGCTGGTCATTGTTCAGAAAGTCACAAAAGTCGAACTAGCACCCACGCGTGATGCGCCCCGCGCCGCATCCCAATCGCGCGTTGGGAACGAAGAGCCGGGTTCGGGTCACAGCGCGCCTGTCGCACAAAGGCCATCCTGTAGGACAGCCCTGCGCATCAACGAGCCGTCGTTGGGCGCCCCAGATAACGGTCGAACCAGGCAACGGTACGTTGCCGCACGTCGCTCGCGTTCTTGGGGTCGCGAATGCCGTGCCCTTCACCCGGATAGATGACGAGGCTGGTGGGCACGTTCATCGCCTTCAGGGCGTGCCAATATTCGACCGACTGCGTGGGCGGTACTTCGATGTCGCGCTCACCGACATAGATGAACGTCGGCGTCCGGGCGTTCTTGATCGTGCGGATCGCAGAGACTGCCCAATAGGCGTCCGGATCGTCGTACATCGACTTGCCAAAGAACGGGATCATCCACTGGTCGATGCCGTTGGTGCCGTAATAGCTGACCCAGTTCGACAGGCCAGCGCCGGACACGATCGCCTTGAAGCGATTGGTCTGCGTGTTCGCCCACATCGACATGAAGCCGCCATAGCTGCCGCCCATCAGGCCCAGACGATTGTCGTCGATCGGCGCGGCGCGCTCCGCCGCATCGATGCCGGCCAGGATATCCTTCAGGTCGCCGCCGCCGAAGTCGCGCATGTTGGCGCGGGTGAAGGCTTCACCCTGGCCGTAGCTGCCGCGCGGATTGGGCAGGAAGATGTAATAGCCGGCGCGGATGAGATCGGCGTTCGAACCCTGCCAGACAAAGTTCGGAACGTTCGCTGCGGCCGGTCCACCGTGAACGACGGTAACCATGGGCGCCTTCGCATTGGGAACAGCGCCGCGGGGGGCGAGCAGCCAGCCCTGAACGTTGTAGGGGCCGCTTTTCCAGGTCAGGCTTCGCGCGCTGACCAGAGGAGCCCAGGAGGCATTGTCGCGTGTGATCTGGCTTGGCGCGTTGACGGGGCCGGCGAAGATCGCCGGCGCATGCTCGAAGTCCTGGCGGACGAACGCGACGCTTTGGCCGTTGGCCGAGCGGGCGAACTTGGCATCGCCAGCGGCGATCGACGTCGGAGCAGACCAGATCGGACGCGCGGCGGTACGTGCAGGATCGATGGGAACGATGGCCATCTGGTCCCCGATCAGCGCTGACGCGGAAAGGCCCGCACGCCCCCACAGCAGCGACGTGAAGCTGCCAGGGTAGTTGGGTGTCCGGTTGGCCGGCTCACCACCGGATATTGGCACAGTGTAGACGTCGCCGCCGATCGAACCGAAGTCGCTCATCAGCCCGCCGATGAAGGCGACCGTGCGGCCATCCGGCGATACACGGGGCTGGTTCATTTGCATCTTCGGCGCGGCGATCTGCTGGACTGCGCCGGTCGCTGCATCGACGCGGTCGAGCGTCGCGATCCACCAATTATTGTCGCCATTGCCGAGCGCGGACGTAACGACGAAACCCGTGCCGTCAGGCGTCCAGTCATATTCGTAGATGTAACGATCGGCGGGCGACACCGGCTTCAGCTCTCCGCCGGTTGCGGGCACGATTGCGATGCGCTGCTCGTCGTTCTGTTCGCCGATCTCGCCGACTTGTCGAACGCCGGCCTGCGTGGCGCCTGCCTCCTTGCGTGCACCGATGGTCACGAGGAGGGCAATGCGGCGACCGTCCGCCGAGAAGCGCGGCTCCTGAGCGATGCCGGAAATCGTGGCAATGGTGGTGGGCTTGGCCGCGCCAGCGCGCATCAGGCGGGTCGTGCCCTTATCACGCATCAGGAAGATGAGGTTGCCGTCCGGGGCGAAGGTGAGGCCGGAGTAGTCGCAGGTGGCGCATGGATCGATGATCGAGACGACCGCACCGTTCGCGGCGGAACGGATGACGATGCGGCCGTGCTGCTTGCTGGTCGCGTTCGCTACGGCGTCGCTTTCGACTGCAGCAACGCGGTCGCCCGCTGGGCTTAGCGCGAGGCCTGCATATTGATGGAGCTTGGCCGCTCCGGCTGGCATCGACAGGACGGCGCCAACGGCAGCGACAAACTTCAAGCGCATGCGACGAATCTCCTCAGAAACGGGAGCGGGACTAGCATGCGGCGTGGCAGGCGCCAGTCACGCGGACCGGCCGTTTAATAAGCGCGAGCGACCGCGAACTCCGCCGCCTCGACGAGAGCGGACTTGGCCTTGCTCGCCGGGAATTTGGCCAGCGCGTCGATTGCGCGGCGGCCGTATTGGCGTGCGCGCTCGACGGTGTCGGACAATGCGCCGGTCGACTTCAGCAAGGCGATGGCGTGCGCGAGGTCATCGTCGGACACGCGTTCGCCGCCCATTGCCGCCCGCCAGAAGCTGCGGTCTTCTTCCGATCCGCGCGCGTAGGCCAGGATCACGGGCAAGGTCATCTTGCCGTCGCGGAAGTCGTCGCCGACGCCCTTTCCCATCGTGGCTGCGTCGGACGCATAATCGATGACATCGTCGGTAAGCTGGAAGGCAATGCCGAGATATTTGCCGTAGCATTCCAGCAGTTGCTCATCCTCTTCGCTCGCTTCCGCGACGACGGGTGCAACGCGGCAGGCTGCGGCAAAAAGCGCGGCGGTCTTGGCGCTGATGATGGCGAGATACTGGTCTTCGTCGGTGCCGACCTGGCGCTGAGCCGTGAGCTGGTCGACCTCCCCCTCCGCGATCACGGCGGAAGCATGGCTGAGAATGCGCAGCACCTTGAGGCTGCCGTCCTCGACCATCAGCTCAAAGGCGCGGCTGAACAGGAAATCGCCGACCAGGACGCTCGCGGGATTGCCCCAGATGAGGTTCGCGGTACGCTTGCCCCGGCGCATCCCGGAGCCGTCGACGACATCGTCGTGCAGCAGCGTCGCGGTGTGGATGAACTCGACCGCAGCGGCGAGCTTATGGTGGCGCGTACCCGGGTACCCGAGCAAGCTCGCGCTCGCGAGCGTCAGCATCGGGCGCATCCGCTTCCCGCCGCCGGCGATGAGATGTCCCGCAAGCTCCGGAATCAGCGCAACCTTGCTCTGCATCCGCTCGAGGATGACGGAGTTCACGCCGTTCATGTCATTCGCGACAAGGGCGACCATTGCGTCGAGCGAGGGCGCACGCGTCGGATTCAAGGTGTGGAGGGAGGCAGTCACGGCGCTGCCGTTAAGCCCATCCCTCCCTAGGGGCAACTAGTGTGGAACCCTAGTCCGCCTCGACCCGGGTCATCGCCAGGGCCGCCAATCCCATAACGATCGCGGCGGCGAGCATCGTCCAAATCGGCTGGTCGGGAAAGAAGGCCTTCATGATCGAGCCCATCACGGTCGCAACCAGGAGCTGCGGCACGACGATGAAGATGTTGAACAGGCCCATGTAGATGCCGAGCTTGCGCTGCGGCAGGCCGCTGGCGAGGATCGCATAGGGCATTGCGAGGATCGAAGCCCAGGCGATGCCGATGCCGATCTCTGAGATCACGAGCAGCTTGGGATCGTGGATGAGGAAGAAGCTGGCGTAGCCTGCCGCGCCGGCGAGCAGGCAGATCATGTGGGTGCGCGCTTTGCCGACTGACCTGGCAAGCCATGGCAGCAACGCTAGCGCGGCGACCGCTGCGACGCCGTTGTAGACGGCGAAGAGAACGCCCACCCAGTTGCCTGCCTCCTGATAGCCCGAGCTCGCGGCGTCAGCGGACCCGTAGAAGTTCTGTGCCACGACGGGTGTGGTGTTGATCCACATGATGAAGAGTGCCGACCAGCTGAAGAACTGCGCGACCGCGAGCCGCTTCATCACGGTCGGCATGCCGGAGAAATCGCCGACGATATGCGCAAGCATGTTTGACCGGTTGCCAGCCTTGGCCAGCTGAATCGCGACGATGGTGGCAAGGCCGTAGGCGATCAGAAGGCCGCCAAGGACATACATCTCTTTCTCGAGCTGCCATTCGAGCACGGCGAGGACGACCGACAGGCCGGCGGCGATCCAGATCAGGCTCGAACTCAGGCCGCGACTGCCGAGGGCGTTGAGCGTTTCATCGCTGTCCGGATGTTCCGAGCTTTCGCCGAACTGCGACAGTTCTTCCGGCGAATATTCCTTGGTGGTGATGACCGTCCACAGAACCGCGACGAACAGTGCGGCGCCACCGACCCAGAAACTGTAGCGGACGGTGTCGGGAATCCCGCCGCCTGCGGAAGCGTTGGAAATCCCCCAATGTTCGAGGGCGAATGGGAAGATTGAACCCAGCACCGCGCCGATCCCGATGAAGGCCGTCTGCACGGCGTAGCCGGCCGTGTGCTGGTCCTTGCGCAGCATGTCGCCGACAAATGCGCGGAACGGCTCCATTGTGATGTTGAGGCTTGCGTCTAAGGCCCACAGCAGGATCGCCGCCATCAGCAGGCTCGACGACAAGGGCATCAGGAAGAGCGACAGCGCGGCGAGGATCGCGCCCGCGACGAAATAGGGCCGACGGCGACCAAGCCGACCAAGCCACGTGCGGTCGGACATATGGCCGACGATCGGCTGAATCAGCAGCCCGGTGAGGGGCGCTGCGATCCACAGCGCTGGCAGGTCATCGAGGCTCGACCCGAGCGTCTGGAAGATGCGGCTCATGTTGGCGCTCTGGAGCGCGAAGCCGAATTGGATTCCGAAGAAGCCGAACGAGATGTTCATGAGCCGCGCGAACGACTGGCGCGGCTTCTCGATCGTCATTCGGTCCATCTATTTCCCCTCCCTTAGGCCGCCCGCGAACGCGCGCTCGCCCGATACTCCCTGGGTGTCATACCGAAGCGCTCGCGAAAGCGCGCAGAAAAATGTGCGGGGCTGGAAAAGCCCACGCCGTAAGCGATTTCCGACACGCTGGAACTGACATCGACCAGGCGTCTGGCCGCGAGGTGCAGCCGGTAGATCCGGGCATAATCGGTGAAGTTCATTCCGAACCGCTGCCGGAACCGCCGCGAGAAATAGGCCGGCGAAAGGCTACATAGGCTGGCTGCAGTTTCGAGCGTGAGCGGATCGGCGGGAGCGGTCCGCAGACGCTCCAGCGCGGGAAGCAATCGCGCGACACGTGCGGGACTTTCCGATGGCCCCGACGGAACACTTGTGGGCGCCTCGGCGGCGACGTGTAGAAGCAGTTCGACAATACGCTCGACACTGGGGCCTTTCGCGGCGTCGAGCAGCCAATCGGCCAAGACGTCAACACGCTCTCGGCTGCGATTGTCGGGTGTCGCACAGAATGGATGCTTCAATCGCGGAAGTATCCCGCGAGCAAGGGTCTCGACGACATAGGGATCGATTTGAACAAGCACCCATTCCATCGCACCGCGTTCAAGTTCGAAATCATGGTGATGCATGGACGGCACGAACACGATCGCTCCGTCCGTCAACGCGTGCCGCTGCCCATCGGCAATGAAGTCTCCGCGCACATGACGAAACAGAACCAGCTCGGCGACGTCGTGGAAATGCATGAATCGGCCGATGTCGTGCGCTTGGGGCGCGATTTGCACGCGCTCGGCAATCACCGATGTGCCGAGCGGAAGTTCTACAGGTTCGCAGATCGGGCGGAGCACCATTGAGCAAGTGAGTGATAGTTTTTGCGCATAGGCACAAGGTCCCACAACAGAACAGCTGGTCAAATGCGGGATAGTTTTTGTACCTGCGCGCTATAGCCATGTCTGCTGACCGACAGTTCCCGCCGACTTATGCTGATCGAATGGCCACGCAGTTGCACACCGCCCCGCTTGCCGCCGAACTCGAGGACCGCGGCTTCGTCCGCATCCCCGGCGTGTTCGATGCCAAGTTCATGGACTCGCTCCTGCTCCGCGCTCACGCGACCCTGTTCCGCGAGAGCGCCGAAGCGCGAGATGCCGTGAAGTCGAACGGATCGCTGATCCATCTCGCCGACAATCCCGAATATGCGGATGTGATCGGTTCGCCTGCCTTGCTCGAGTTGCTTCGCGCGTCCGGAGCGACGGACCCTCGCTTCACTGGCGGCTTCCTGATCTCGAAGCCTGGCGGCGGTCCGCCCCTGTTCTGGCATCAGGATTGGTGGGGCTGGGACGACGCGAGCGCCTATCAGCCGCGCGGTCACCAGCTCTTCGCGATGATCTATCTGACCGACACCAATGTTGAAAACGGATGCCTGCGCGTGATCCCGGGATCGCATCGGCGCGACCATCCGCTGCATCATCTGGACACGGCGCATTCGGAAGGAATGCAAGGCTTCAAGGACCCGACCAACCCGGCCTACGCGGATCATCCGGAGCAGGTGGCAATTCCAGTGAAGGCGGGCGACCTGCTGATCGGCGACGCGCGGCTGATCCACGGCGCGTTCGCTAACCAGACCCAGCTGGAACGACCGCTCCTGACCCTGTGGTTCATGCCGCACTGGAGCTCGATGCCGCCGGAGATGCGTGCCCTCGCCTATCGCGGTTTCATGCGCGGCGACGACATTCCGTCGAGTGCTGCGCACCCGCAGACGTTCCTAGATTGGCCCGAGCCTCTGAAACGACGCATCGCGCACGTGCTTCCGCCTGACGATGGCGGAGTGGCGCCGATGCGATGGAATCGCATTCCGGACTTCGCGAAGCTCGCCGCGTGACGCGGCTTCTCGGAGTCCTGATGGGGGCGCTCCTGTTCGCTCCCGGCGCCGGCGCAGCGGCCGAAGTGTCGCCCTCAATGGCTTCGGCCCCTGCGCCCGCCAAATTTCAGGACGAAGTTTTCTACCAGATCTTCACCCGCTCGATGCGCGACAGCAACGGCGATCGCGAAGGCGACCTCAAGGGCATCGAGCAGAGCCTGGACTATCTGAAGCGGCTCGGCGTCACGTCGATCCTGCTGACGCCGATCTATCCGTCGGCCTTCTACCACAATTATTTCGCGAGCGACTTCGAGGGAGTCGATCCCGAGTTCGGGACGATGGACGATTATCGCAGCCTCGTCGCCGCGATCCACGCGCGGGGGATGAAGCTCTATCTCGACCAGGAATTCCAATACGTCGCTTACGACCATCCCTGGTTCAAGTCGGCGCTCAACAATCCGCAATCGCCTTATTCAGACTTCCTGATCTTCCACGGCCCGAACAACACGAAGCTCGAGGAAGGGCCGTTCGGGATCACCATCGCCAAACGCTTCCCCGACGCCGAAACGGGAATCACGACGGTGAACATGAAGTCGCCCAAGTTTCGCGCCTGGGCGACGGACTATCTGCTGCGCTGGGTCGACCCGAACGGGGACGGCGATTTCTCCGATGGGGTCGACGGCTTTCGCCTCGATCACATGATGGACGACCTCGACAACAAGCATCTGCTGACGAACCTGTTCGACGACTTTTGGAAGCCGGTGTTCGTTCAGCTCAAGGCACGCAACCCGAGGCTGAATCTTGTCGCTGAGCAATGGGATTGGGGCGACGGCGGCGATTTCCTTCAGCGCGGCGGCGTGGATGCGGCTTTCGCCTTCCCCATCGCCAACGCGATTCGAACCTTCGACAAAGCGAAGGTCGTGGCGGCGATCGATCAGGTCGCAAAGGCGATCCCGCCGGGCCGGCATGAGCTGGTCTTCGTCGAAAACCACGACATGCCGCGCATCGCCTCCGACAAAGGGATGACGCCGGAGAAGCTGCGTACTGCGGCGACGCTGGCGATGCTGCTGCAGGGCACGCCGCTCATTTATTATGGGCAGGAACTCGGGATGCGCGGCATCCAGCGGCCGGAGTACAAGTCCGACGAGAAGGACATCGGCACGCGCGAAGCGTTCCGGTGGAGCGCAAAGGTCGAAGCGCCGGGTCAGGCGAACTGGTACAAGGGACCGAAGACGTATTGGACGGAACGTGCGGCGCGCGACGGCGACGGCGTCTCAGTCGCCGAAGAAGTGCACAATCCGAAGTCGTTGCTCAATCATTACCGGACGCTGCTGAAGTTGCGCGCCGAGCACCCTGCTTTTGCTGACGGAGCGCAAAGGGTGATCGATGCACCCGGCAATGTGCTCGTGGTGGAGCGCAGCAACGGAGGCGAACGCTTCCTAATTGTCGCCAACCTCTCAGCTGCCCCGGCGCGATATGCCGTCAGGGGACGCGATCTTCTCGCCAATCGCGACATCGGCGGGACGCTCCGGCTCCAACCTTATCAATCCACCGTTTTGCGCCTGCCGCCCCACTAGACAGGCGAGGGCCCGCCTCTAAGGTCGGCCAAAATTTTACGGGAGGGGAGCCCGGATGAGCCTTTCGACGATCGATATCATAGTCGTCATCGCCTACGCGATCGGCATCTTCAGCCTGGCGCAGTATGTGTCGCGGGAGAAGCCGGGGCACGACAAGGATACGTCGGACTACTTCCTCGCTTCCAAAAACCTGCCCTGGTGGGCGATCGGCGCATCGCTGATCGCGGCCAACATCTCGGCCGAGCAGATCGTGGGCATGTCAGGCTCCGGATATGCGATCGGCCTCGCCATTGCGTCCTACGAATGGATGGCCGCGGCGACTTTGCTGATCGTCGGCAAGTTCTTCCTGCCGATCTTCCTAAAGAACCACATCTACACCATGCCGCAGTTCCTGGAGCAACGGTTCGGGCCTTCGATCCGCACCGTGATGGCGATCTTCTGGCTCCTGCTTTACGTCTTCGTGAACCTGACCTCCATCATTTGGCTGGGCTCTCTCGCGGTTACGCAAGTCGCGGGCGTTAATCAGGATGTCGCGTTGATCGCGCTCGGCGCCTTCGCGCTGCTCTATCAGCTACGGGGCGGGCTCAAGGCCGTCGCTCTGACGGACATCGTTCAAGTGACGCTGCTCGTAATGGGGGGCTTGATCATCGCCTATCTGACTCTAACCAAGATTGGTGGGGACGCAGGCATCATCGCCGGGTTCACTGAGCTCACCCGCCGCGTTCCGGATCATTTTCAGATGATCCTCTCGCGGGACAACCCTCACTACAAAGAGCTGCCCGGCTTGGCCGTACTTATTGGTGGCATGTGGATCGCAAACATCAGCTACTGGGGTTTCAATCAGTACATCATTCAACGCGCGCTCGCTGCGAAGAGCTTGGACGAAGCTCAGCGCGGTGTGATCTTCGCCGGTTTTCTCAAACTTCTCATGCCGGTGATAATCGTGTTGCCCGGAATCGCCGCAGTCGTCTTAGCGCCAGACCTGCAGAAGCCGGATCAGGCCTATCCAACGATGATGGCAATGCTGCCCAGAGGGCTGCTTGGTCTTGTCTTCGCAGCTCTGATTGCTGCGATCATCGCGTCCACCGCCTCCAAGATCAATTCGATTGCCACGATCTTCACGCTCGACCTTTACGCGAAGTTTCGGGGCGAGCGGACGCGCGCAGAAGACGCGAAAGGGGAAAGCGTCAGCGAAGAGCGCCATCTTGTCCTCATCGGACGCATTGCAGCGGTCACAGCGATCATCATCGCCATCCTCACGGCGCGGCCGCTACTCGGAAACCTCGACCAAGCGTTTCAATACATCCAGGAATTCTCGGGCTTCGTAACACCCGGCATTACTGTCATCTTCTTGCTGGGGCTCTTCTGGAAGCGAGCGACAGAGGCCGGCGCACTCGTTGGCGCAATCGCGTCGGTGGTTATCAGCTTCATCTTCTGGTTGCCCGCTGATTGGGGTGGATCAGGCGCATTGAATGCGGTGCCCTTCATGAACCGGATGACCATCGTGTTTTTCATCTCGCTCGCGCTTGCGGTCGTGGTCTCGTTGGCTCGCCCTGCACCCGTGGAGAGCAATCGAATCACGATGGAAGGTGTGACATTCCGCACGAGCACCGGGTTCAACATCGGTGCTCTGATCATCATCGCGATCCTGGTGGCGCTCTACGCGACCTGGTGGTGATCTAGCGCCGGTACTTGTGTCGTAACCACTCGAACACGGGCAGCGCGTCGTGGTTCTTGTAGTCGAACCAGGTGGCGTTCTCCCAGTCTGAGCCTTTGCCCCAGCGCGTGCCGCAGCGAGTAGAGACCCAATAGGGCTCCCAATAAACGACGCCGATGCCGCCCGCGTCGACGGTAAGCTGGGTGAGGTCGATCATGAACTTGCGCTGGCCGTCGGCCGTAGCCGGACTGCCCGGAACGAGCGCGTCCTCGCCTAGCAGATTGGTCGCAGTGTCAGCGCCGGCGAGCGTGAACGGATAGCCGGTTTCGACCACGATGATGTCCTTGCCGTAGCGTTTCTTGGCTTCGGCGATGGTCTCTTTCAGCTGCTCGGGCGAGTATTTTGACCACTTCTTGTAATAGCTGATGCCGATCAGATCGTACCCCTTCACGCCAGCCTTCGTTGCTGCGTCGAACCACGGGAGGATGTTCTCAGGCTGGGCGACGTGCAGCATGATCCGAGGCGCGATCGAGCCGGTGCGTCCCGCCTCCTGCACCGCCAGGATCCCCGCGTTCAGCAGGCGAGCGTTGCGTTCCCAATTGATCGGTTGCCCCGGGATCTTGCCTCCAAGCAGCTCAGGATTGGTCTCGTTTCCGACCTGCACCATTTCCGGCATCGCGCGATCCGCATCGAGCTTGCGCAGCGTATCGAGCGTGTAATCGTGCAGCGCCTTGACCTGATCATCCGTGCTCAGCTTAGCCCAGGCAGCGGGCGCGATCTGCTTACCGCCGTCGGCCCAATCGTCCGAATAATGGAAATCAAGCAGGACCTGCAGCCCGGCGTTGTGTGCCCGGCGAATGGTCTTCAAAACGTCCGCATAGTCGCTGTACTTAGTCCAGGTCGCATTGTTGCAGATGCGCACGCGGACAATGTTGCCGCCTTCCTGCTTGAGCAGCTTGAACGGATCGATCTGCTTGCCGCGCAGGCGATAGACGGCACCGCAATCCTCCATCTCGTTCACGTACGAAAGGTCGCCACCGAGATAGAGACCGCCGCGCGGCGGCGGAACGGGTTGGCCTGCCTGAACGGAGGTCGCGATTGCAGCGAGCAAGGCGGGAAGAATGCGAAACTTCATAGGGCAACAATCCTTACGCGGGCTCCGACAAGTCCATCACTGGAAACTGAAACATCGACCGGCCCGCGGCCGACGCGGACGATGGCCTGGGCCAGTCCGTTGAACGCGTGGCGATCGCTGGCGACATCCGGCTCCACGCTGTTCGGGTTGCCGTTGCCAACGCCAATGACCTCGCCCTTGATGGCGGAAAAGCGCAGCAGATTGTCCGCAGTTGGGACCGGCCGTCCTCGTGAGTCCAGCACCTCGGCGTTGGCGATCACGATGTCGCCGGCTTTCGCCATTCGACGGTCGAGCCTGAGCCGGACGCTGTGCGCGGGGCCGCTCGTTTCCCGCACGTCGCGCGCGACCATTCGTCCGCGACTGTATCCGATCGCCTCCAGCTTCCCCGGCGCATAGGGCACGTTCCATTGAAGGTGCCGATTGCGTGTCATGGTCTTGCGGCCCAGAGAGCGGCCGTTCAGCCGAAGCTCGATCTCGTCGGAATTGCCGTGCGCCCAGACTTCGATCGGCTGGCCCTCCCTTCCGGCCCAGTTCCAATGGGGCAGCAGGTGCACCAACGGCTGATCGGGCCGCCACCACGCGCGATAGTAGAAGTAATTGTCCTTCGGGAAACCGCAGGTGTCGAGCACGCCGAACTGCGAGCTGATGCTCGGGAATGCCGCATAGGGCGTGGGCTCCCCCCGGTAGTCGAAGCCAGTCCAGATGAAGCCGCCGGCGATGAATGGGCGATCCGCGACGATCGTCCACCACTCCTCCGCGGTGGTCGCCCACCAGGGATGTTCGGTGTCGTAGGCTCGGACGATGTGTCGTGCAGGATCGTTCGCATATTCGCCGCGCGTCGCGACGGTGCTGCCGGTCTCCGAACCGTAGACCGGCTGCTCGCGGTGGCGCCCGTGATAGGCCTCGATCTGATTGGTGCGGTAATTGAAGCCGAGCACGTCGACGATGCGGCCGACGCCTTTGTCCCAACCTTGGTCCATCGCGAACGTTGTCGGACGCGTCGGATCCAGCCGCTTCACATGGCGCGCTAGCTCCGCGCTGATGCGCGCACCGCGTTCGGTCGCCTGATGCGGCTCCTCATTGCCAAGCGACCATAGGATCACGCTTGGATGATTGCGGTCCCGGCGGATCGTGCGCTCTAGCTGCGACAGCGATTCCTCGTCGGAGCTGTTGTAGCGCTGCTCGACGATCATCAGCATGCCCATCTCGTCGCAGGCATCGAGCAACGCGGTCGCCGGCGGATTGTGCGCGCTGCGCCAGGCGTTCGATCCCATCTCCTGCAACCGCGCCACGCGCCATCGATGCAGCGTGTCAGGAATGCCGGTACCGACGCCGGCATGGTCCTGGTGGTTGCAGGTGCCGAGCAGTTTCACGGGCCTGCCGTTGAGAAAGAAGCCGCGCTGCGCGTCGAAGCGAATGTCGCGGATGCCGAAGCGGGTTTCCGTCGTGTCGATCACTCGCCCATCACGCAGCAGATCGGAGCGGAGTGTATAAAGGTGAGGCGTTTCGATCGACCATAGCTCTGGCGCGTCGACGAATGTGGACTCGTTCGGCGCTGCGGCACCGCGGGGCTCCACATCCAACGTCGAGTCCTCACACTCCGCTACGAGCCGATTGCGTTGATCGAACACCTGCTGACGCAAGACGATCTGCGCCCGCTCGGAGCTGGAGTTCACGACCTCCGTCTCGACGAGCAATTTCGCGCGCCCGTTCTCGATCTCGCTGCGGACGAACGCACCCCATTGCCGGATGTGTACGGGGTCGGCGCGAACCAGATCGACATGCCGATAGATGCCGGCGCCTTCGTAGAACCAGCCCTCGCCGAGCGTCGCGTCGGCGCGGACGGTGATCACATTGGGGCCACCGTCGTAATCAAGGAAGTCGTCTATCTCGACGCGGAACGGTGCGTAGCCGCTCTCGTTGCGGCCGACGACATAGCCGTTCACGAACACGAGGCAGTCGCGGAACACGCCATCGAATTCGAGCCAGATGCGACGTCCCTGATCCGCCGCAGTCACCGCGATCGGCGTGCGGTACCAGCCGATGCTGTTCGCCGGATAGTCGCGGCCGATGGCTTTGAAGCCGTGCGACGCCATGGAGTCCGCGCGGTCCTTGGGCGGAGCTGATTTCGGATCGGCAAACGGCAGTGCGACAGCCCAGTCGTGCGGCACCTGCACGTCTTTCCACGCACTGTCGTCGAACTTCGGCATGGCCGCATCCGCGGCAACGCCAGCCTTGGCGAAGGTGCGTTGATCACGCCCGAACCCGAAATCCTTTTCGACATCCGCCGCATGGCCGAGGTGGAAGCGCCAATGCTTCAATCGCTCGCGCTGACGAGAATGGGCGGAAGGTTCCGATGCGGCCGAGGCTTGGATGCTCGTGTTGGCCAGGGTGAGTGCAACTGCACTGGCGCCGATCATTTCGCGGCGCGTGAATCCGTCGTTCATGCGTGGCCAACCTACGGGCGCGTTTTGCTTGCGCAAGCGGTCAGCGTGTGACGCTGGACTCCCTTATTGTAAGCCGCACCGGAAGAACGCGCCTGCTCGGGGAACCACCTTCGACCGAAGACAGGATCGCCTCGACCAGCGCTTCCGCTGCCTGTTTCGAGTCCTGGGTCACTGTGGTCAGCGGCGGGCTGGACAAGCTCGCTGCGGGGATGTCGTCGAAGCCGACGATGGCCACGTCTTGGGGAACACGACGTCCCATTGCTTGAAGCGCATGCATGACCCCAATCGCCGCCACGTCGCTCGACGCGAATACTGCATCGAACTCGGCCTGGCGGGCAACCAGCCGCTCGACGGCCAGGCGACCGGCAGCTTCGTCGGGTCCGGCATCGACCTGCAGCCGCTCATCGAGTTCGAGTCCTGCTGTCTTCAGTGCCCGGCAATAGCCCTTCCAGCGATCGAGGAATTCGGGATAGCCCGGGTCGACGGTGCCGACGAACGCGATCCGCTTGCGTCCCTCTCGGATGAGATGCGTGACCGCGTCGAAGCCGCCCTGCTCGTTGTCCGAGTAAACCGTGGCGCCAAGCTCCCCCTCACCCGCCGTGCCCCAACGAACGAAGTGAGTGCCGCGCCTGATCAGGGCTTCGAGCTTGGGCCGGTATTCGAGATAGTCTCCGTAACCGAGCAGAATGATCCCGTCGGCCTTTCGGCTGTCCTCATAGTCCACGTGCCAGTCGGACGAGAGCTGCTGGAAGGATATGAGCAGGTCGTAGCCCCGCGCCGCGCAGCACCGGACCATTGGGCCGATGAGCGACAGGTAGAAGGGGTTGATCACCGCCCCCTCCTTCGCCTCCTCGAAGAACAACAGCGCCAGCGTTTGAGACTGCCTGCGCCGGAGGCCCGAAGCGTTCTTGTCGACCTTATATTGGAGCTGTTCCGCAGCAGCCATGACTCGGGCTCGGGTCTCCTCGCTCACGGATGGGCTACCGCTCAGGGCGCGCGAGACCGTGGGCTGTGAAACCCCCGCAAGCGCTGCAATGTCAAACGAGGTCGGCCGCCTCTGTGTCATCCCGGCAACGCTACCATTCTGAATACGTATGTATAGCTGTTCCAGTACGTTTCGCTTCCGGAAGTGTGTGTCTATCCCCCGACTCGGGAGAGGGGGTTTTTCTGTAGGCCCCTGACGTTGAGTGCACCCGGCGCGCGGGAGTTCGCCGGTTTGAGGGGAACAGGAATGATCAGCATATCTACGCGTTCGCGCTTCGTGGCGGCGGCTAGCCCGCTGGCGGTTGCGATGGCACTTTCGGCAACACCGGCATGGGGCCAGGAAACTCCGGCGATTACCGGGGCGGCCAGCGCCGCGACCGCGCAGCCGGCGTCCACGGACAACACCGCCTCACCGACGGCGAAGGATGACAATCAGGGCATCGTCATCACCGGCTTCCGTGCGGCTCTGCAAAATTCCATCAACAAGAAGAAGAGAGCCGACCAGATCGTTGAATCGGTGAGCGCCGAGGATATCGGCAAGCTCCCGGACGCCTCGATCGCCGAGTCTCTTGCACGCCTTCCGGGCCTGACGTCGCAGACGCTGAACGGCCGTTCGGAGTATATCTCGATCCGCGGCTTCGGCCCCGACTTCTCGACGACGCTGCTCAACGGTCGCGAGCAGACCTCCACGGGCGACAATCGTGCGGTGGAGTACGATCAGTATCCGTCGGAAATCATCAACCAGGTGAACGTCTACAAGACGCCGCTCGCCTCCGTCGTTGGGCAGGGCATCGCCGGAACGGTCGACCTCAGGACGATCCGTCCTCTGGAATATGGCAAGAGGGTAATCTCGGTCGGCGCTCGCGCAGTCTACCCGGAGATCGGCAAGCTCAACCCGGACGCGAAGAAATACGGGTACCGGCTTAATGCGGTTTACGTCGACCAGTTTGCCGATGGCAGAGCGGGCATCTCGCTCGCCGGTGCATGGGCTGACGAGCCGTACGAGTCGAGGGAGTTCAACTCCTGGGGTTACGCCGATGCCGGCAATGGCAACGTCGTCATTGGTGGTGCGAAGCCCTACAACAGGTCGACCGAACTTAAGCGCCTGGGCCTGACGGGCACCGTCCAGTTCAAGCCGACCGAGACGATCGTGACGACCGTCGATGGCTTCTATTCCAACTTTAAGGATTCCCAGATTGCACGCGGCATCGAGATCCCGCTGCAGTGGGCCGGTTGCGACACGACCGGAAATAACTGCACAACGCTCGCCTCGCAGGGCGGCGTGCAGGACGGCGTCGTGACATCAGGAACGTTCAACAACGTCTATCCGGTGGTCCGCAACGTAGCGCAGCCGCGGAATGCGAAGCTGTACGCATTCGGATGGAACACGCGTTACGAGGGCCCGAATGGTTGGCACGGTTTCTTCGATCTCAGCTATTCGAAGACGAAGCGTAACGAGTTGATCTTCGAGACTTATGCCGGCACCGGCTATGTTTTCAGCGGCGATTACGACACGTTCGGGTTCGACACGAACCACCACGGAACGACCTTTACCCACACGATCGACTTTTCCGATCCGGACCAGATCGTGATCACCGATCCCCGCAATTGGGGCGGCCCGGGCTATTACAACAACCGAATCGTCAACGATCGCATCTGGCAGTACCAGGGACAGGTCGCGAAGGACCTGGACAGCAGCTTCCTGTCCAACGTCGTAGTCGGCGCGAACTGGACGAACCACCACAAGTCGCTGACGCCGGATGAATCCTTCGTTCGGTTCGCAGACGGCAGCCAGGCCGGCGAACTTCGAGTGCCGGATCAGTATCTGCTGGATCCTGTCAACCTGAACTGGCTCGGCCTCGGCCCCAGCCTGGCGTACGACCCGAACCAGCTGCTCCACGCCGGCATCTACAGCCTGGTTCCAAACACGGCGCTCGACGTCGCCGTGAAGCAGTATCAGATCCAGGAAAATCTCGGCACGCTCTACGGCGTCCTCAACATCCGCTCGCAGGTCGGATCGGCCGAACTGACCGGCAACGTGGGCGTCCAGGCCGTTCATACGGATCAGAGCAGCAGCGGCTTCTTTGCCAATACCGGCAACAATACGCTCGTGCCGGTCAAGAATGGCGCGAAGTATTGGGACGTGATGCCGCAGATGAACCTCTCGTTCCGCTTCCCGTCGGACTGGGTGATCCGCGTAGGCCTCGCCCGCGAAGTGATGCGTCCGCGCATCGACGACTTGCGCCAGGCGTTCCGCTATGGTGTCGCAGTCCACTCGGGCCCCAACGGCGAGAACCTGAATCAGATTGAAGGCGATGCCGGTAACCCCGAGCTGAGGCCGTTCCGCGCCAACGCGGCCGACCTCAGCTTCGAGAAATATTGGGGAAGCAAGGGCTACATTTCGGCCCAGTTCTTCTACAAATATTTCGACACGTTCGTGGTCGACCAGAACCTCCTGGGCGACACGTTCGACTTCTCGGCATTCCCGGTTCCAACGAACTTCCAGACGACGAATCCGAATCCGGGTCCGGGGGAACTTCCCTACCTTCCGCCCGCAGGCATCACGAACGGCATTCTCAAGCAGCCGTACAACGTAAGCGGCGGCAAGATGTACGGTGTGGAACTCGGTGCGACCGTTCCGTTCGGAGAGCTCGTCTCCGCGCTCGACGGCTTTGGCCTGACCGGCGGTGTCGCGTACACGAAGTCGCGGATCCACCCGTACGTCGGGGGTCCCACGACCGATCTGCCGGGCTATTCGAAGTGGGTCGCCAACGGCACCCTCTACTTCGAAAAGTGGGGCTTCAGCGCTCGCGGTAACGTCCGCTATCGCTCCGGCTATGTCGGTGAGGTTTCGGGCTTCGGCGCGAACCGCACGCTGCGCCATGCGGAAGCAGCGACCATTATCGACGCGCAGGTCGGCTATGAATTCCAGGAGAACTCGAAGCTCTACGGCCTTGCCTTCTTCCTGCAGGGCCAGAACCTGACGAACGAGCCGTTCGTGACCAACGACGGCAGCGGCAGCAACCTGCGCATCATCGATTATCAAACCTACGGTACGCGTTGGCTGCTCGGCGCTTCGTACAAGTTCGGACTGTCCAGGCCGACGCCTCCGGCTCCTCCGGCGGCCGTGCCGCCACCGCCGCCGCCCGCGACGCAAACCTGCGCAGACGGAACGGTGATCGAGGCGACGGCGACCTGCCCGCCAGCACCGCCGCCTCCGCCTCCGCCTGCGGCGCCAGAACGCGGTCTTTGATCTGAGCGGCCCCGGCGGCACTTCGGTGCCGCCGGGTGCTTGCGCTATGGAAGCTTGAGATGAGCGACATGAAGCAGCGGAGCATTGTCGTCGTTGGTGGCGGCACTGCGGGATGGATGACCGCAGCTGCGCTGTCGCGTTTCTGCCTGCCCGGCATGTCAGTTACCCTGGTCGAGTCCGACGAGATCGGAACCGTCGGCGTCGGCGAGGCCACCATCCCGTCGATCGCTCAATTCAATCAGTCGCTCGGTATCGAAGAGCCCGAATTCCTGGCGGCGACCGGCGGAACTTATAAGCTAGGCATCGCCTTCGACGGCTGGGGCAAGCCTGACGAAGCCTATGTTCATGCTTTCGGCCTTGTCGGAAGCGCCCTTGGGGTAGTTCCCTTTCACCATTATTGGCTGCGCGGCCGAAAGCTCGGGATCTCCAAGCAACTCGGCCATTACATCCTTCACACGATCGCCGTCGCTGGGAACCGCTTCGCGCACGTGCAGCGTCCCCCGGGCAGCGTCGCTCCGCCCCTGCCCTACGCCTATCATTTCGACGCCAGCCTCTATGCCAAGTTCCTGCGCGGCTTCGCTGAAAAGCGCGGCGTCGTTCGGCAGGAGGGCAAGATCGTCGCCGTCGAGCGCGACGCTCAAAATGGCGATGTCGCAGCGGTCCTTCTTGCGAATGGCACCCGTGTGGCTGGCGACCTGTTCGTCGACTGCTCCGGCTTCCGCGGACTGCTGATCGAGCAGGAACTCGAAGCCGGGTTTGAGGACTGGTCGGAATGGCTGCAGTGCGACCGCGCCGTCGCCGTGCCCTGCGCGCGGGTCGAGCCGCTCATCCCACTGACTCGCGTGATTGCTCGCACTGCTGGCTGGCAATGGCGCATCCCGCTTCAGCACCGGATCGGCAACGGACACGTTTTTTCCTCTCGCCGGATGAGTGAGGACGAAGCGACACAGATCCTTCTCTCTAATGTCGATGGTGAGCTCAAAGGCGAGCCGCGCACCATCCGCTTCACGCCGGGTATTCGACGCAAGTCCTGGATCCGCAACGTCGTCGCCATCGGCCTGTCGTCCGGATTCATCGAGCCGCTGGAATCGACCAGCATCCACGTCATTCAGACCGCGATCACGCGCTTGATCGAGCTGCTGCCCGCCGGCGAAATCAGCCAGGCGACACGAAACGATTTCAACGACCGCGCCCGCTTCGAGATGGAGCGCATTCGCGACTTCATCATCTTCCACTATCACTACAATCAGCGCGAGGGTGAGCCCTTCTGGGACGATCTTCGCAGCATGAAAGTGCCCGAGCTACTGCAGCATAAGATCGATTTGTTCGGCTCTACCGGCCGCGTGACGTCGAGCTTCGACGAGCTGTTCGACGCACGTGCATGGATCCAGGTGATGATCGGGCAGAACCTCATTCCTGAGACGTACCATCCGATCGCTGACCTGCTGCCCGAGTCGCGCCTGCGCGAGTTCCTCGACGGGCTCGAAAAAGCGCACATTGCGGAAGTGTCGCGATGGCCGGAGCACGGCGCTTTCGTCAGTAAATTTGCACCCGTAAACCGCGAGCTGGTCCCCGCCTGATGTCCATCGTAACTGCGTTAGCGCTGCTCTCCGCAGCATCCTCCTCCCCCGCCTATCGCAACCGCCTCCCGCAAGACGAAGTGATCTACTTCGTTATGCCTGACCGGTTCGAGAACGCCGATCCTTCGAACGATCGGGGGGGAGTTTCCGGCGATCGCCTGCAGACCGGTTACGATCCGACGGCGACCGGCTTCTTCCACGGCGGCGATCTGAAAGGGCTGACGAAGCAACTCGGATATATCCAAGGTTTGGGCGCCACCGCGGTCTGGCTGACGCCGGTGTTCGTCAACAAGGCCGTGCAAGGTCCGCCCGGCCAAGAGAGCGCCGGCTACCACGGATACTGGATCACGGACTTCACGCGCGTCGATCCGCACCTGGGCACCGACGCAGACTTCAAGACCTTCGTCGACGCGGCGCATGCGCGCGGCATGAAGGTCTACATGGACATCATCGTGAACCACACGGCGGACGTCATCCAGTACGCCGAGTGCAAGAACGGTCTCGACTGTCCGTACCGCAGCATCGCTGACTATCCCTACCAGCGGCGCGGCGGCGTCAAAGGAGCGCCGATCAATCCAGGCTTCGTGGGGGAGCGTGACGGAAGCGCCGCGAATTTCGCGAAATTGAAGGACCCGAACTACGCTTATACGGTCCAGGTCCCCGCAGCCGAGAAGAACATCAAAGTTCCGGCCTGGCTCAACGATCCGATCTACTACCACAACCGCGGCAACAGCACGTTCCGCGGCGAATCCAGCACGATGGGGGACTTCTCGAGCCTGGACGACGTGTTCACCGAGAATCCGCGCGTCATTCGTGGAATGATCGAGATCTACGGCGCCTGGATCGACAAATATGGCGTCGATGGATTCCGGATCGATACTGCCCAGCATGTGAACGCGGAATTCTGGCAGCAATTTGTGCCTGCCATGCTTGCACGCGCAAAGGCTCGCGGCATCCCGAATTTCCACATCTTCGGCGAAGTCGCGACATCGGAGATGGACCCCGCACACACTGCGGTGAACACGCGCGTGGATAAGCTTCCGGCGGTCCTCGACTTCTCGTTCGGGCGAGCGGTCATCGATGTTGCGTCGGGTGCTGCGGGCACCGACGAGCTGGCAAAGCTTTTCCGAGCCGATCCGCTGTACGAAGGCGGTGCCCCGGCCGCGCTGCAGCTGCCGACCTTCCTCGGCAATCACGACGCCGGCCGCTTCCCGATGTTGATGCAGATGTTCGCGCCGAAGCTGCCGAAGAACGAGTTGCTTCAGCGCGACATGCTCGGCCATGCGATGCTGCTGACGCTGCGCGGCGTCCCGACGATCTATTATGGCGACGAGCAAGGCTTCGTCGGCAAGGGAGGCGACCAGGCCGCACGGCAGGACATGTTCCCGTCGCAGGTCAAAAGTTACAACGAAGATCCGCTGTTGGGGACGAAGTCCACGACGGCCAGGTCTAACTTCAACGCCGACCATCCGATTTATCGTGAGATCGCCCATCTGGCGCGCATCCGCACGTCGCACCCCGCACTGACGCGCGGGCTCCAGATTATCCGTTATTCGCAGGACAAGCCTGGCCTGTTCGCTGTGTCGCGCTTCGACCCGTCGAGCGGACGCGAGATGCTGCTGCTGTTCAACACGTCGAGTGCGCCGGTGCGCCAGCAGGTTCGCGTCGAGACGCGCTCGCAGAATTTCGAGACGCTTGCCGGAACGTGCGCCGCGAGGGCTGACGCACCGGGTAGCGTGGTCGCCGACCTTCCGGCTCTCGGTTACGCAGTCTGCTATGCTCGCTGAGGAGTCTGCGACCGCATCTCTATCCGGGTCCGACGTGCCTTGGTGGAAAGGCGCGGTCGTCTACCAAATCTATCCGCGCAGCTTCGCGGACTCGAACGGAGACGGCGTCGGAGATCTCAAGGGCATCACCCAGAAGCTCGACTATGTCGCCGAACTAGGCGTCGATGCGATCTGGCTGTCGCCCTTCTTCACCTCGCCGATGCGCGATTTCGGTTACGACGTTGCCGATTATTGCGACGTCGATTCAGTATTCGGTGACCTTGCCGACTTCGATGCGCTCGTGGAACGCGCGCATTCGCTGAACCTCAAGGTCATCATCGACCAGGTATATTCGCATACGTCGGACCAGCATGCCTGGTTTCAGGAGAGCCGCACGGACTGCAGCAATCCGAAAGCCGATTGGTACGTGTGGGCGGATGCGAAGCCCGATGGCTCACCGCCCAACAATTGGCAGTCGGTGTTCGGTGGCCCCGCCTGGCAGTGGGACGCGCGACGCGGCCAATATTATCTGCACAACTTCCTGGTCGAGCAGCCAGACCTCAACGTCCACAATCCGGAGGTCCAGGATGCGTTGCTGAGCGCCGCGCGCTTCTGGCTTGACCGCGGTGTCGACGGCTTCCGCATCGACGCGATCAATTTTGCGATGCACGACCCCGAGCTTCGCGACAATCCGCCGGCAGCACCGGGCGGCAAGCGCACGCGCTCGTTCGATTTTCAGGCGCACATCTACAACCAGTCGCACCCGGACATCGTGAAGTTCCTGGAACGTCTTCGGCAGTTGACCGACGAGCGCGAGGGCCGCTTCACCGTCGCGGAAGTCGGCGGCGACGACCCGCTGCCTGAGATGAAGGCGTTCACCGCCGCTGGCCGACTTAACAGCGCCTACAGCTTCGACTTCCTTTATGCGGAGAAGCTCACGCCTGCGCTCGTCGCACGAGTGTCCAAAGACTGGCCGGAAGATTCAGGCTGGCCGACCTGGGCATTCGAAAACCACGACGCGCCGCGCGCTCTTTCGCGCTGGGTCGGCGATGAGCATCGTGAGGCTTTCGCCCGGATGAAGATGCTGCTCCTCTCCAGCCTCAGGGGATCGATCACGATCTGGCAGGGCGAAGAGCTTGGCCTGCCGCAAGTCGACGTGCCCTTCGAACGCCTGCAGGATCCAGAAGCGATTTCGAACTGGCCGCTGACGTTGAGCCGCGACGGTGCGCGCACGCCGATGCCGTGGACGCAGCATGCAAAGAACCTCGGCTTCTCCGAGGCCGAGCCATGGTTGCCCGTTGGCGAGGATCACGTGGAGCTAGCAGTCGACAGGCAGCAAGCTTCCAACGATTCGATGCTGCATTTCAGCCGCAAGGCCCTGCGCTTCCGGCGCCAGCATGCGGCGCTTCGACATGGCGCGATGCGAATGATCGAAGCCGGCGAGCAGAAGCTGGTGTTCGAGCGCAGCGATCGGGCCGAGCGCCTTTTGTGCACTTTCAACTTGTCTGATCGCCCGGTCCCGTTCAGCGCATCCGGGAAGGCCGTCATCAGCACTGGCCGGATCGATGGTGCGGAGCTGGGTCCGTACGCCGCAGTGATTGAGGAGATTCCATGACCCTGTTTCGTGTGCTGGCTGCACTGGTTCTGTGCTTGGTCGTCGTTCCCGCAGCGGCTCAGGATGTGGCGCAAGCGCCCAAGGGCTCGACGATCGTCGCGTCGGCTTCGTCACCGTCGGGCAATATCCACGTCGACCTCACGCTGAACGGCGAAGGCCGCATCGGATATATCGTCACGCGCCTCGGCAAGCCGGTGATCAACGAAAGCCGCTTGGGTTTCTTGCTGACCGATGCTCCTGAGATCCTGCGCGACTTCCTGGTCACGTCGAAGGCGACACGGAGCTTCGATCAGACCTGGGAGGAACCCTGGGGCGAATATCGCAACATTCGCGATCATCACAACGAGCTGACGGTCAACTTCCAGGAGAAGGACAAGCTCAAGCGCCAGATGACGGTCGTCTTCCGCATCTTCGATGATGGTGTGGGCTTCCGTTACGAGCTGCCGAAGGGGCCCAACTTCACCCACGCGAACATCGCGGACGAGCTGACCGAGTTCAACGTCGCCGAAACCGGCACCGCATGGTGGGACGACGCGCAGGAGTGGAACCGCGAGGAATATCTCTACCGCACCACGCCGGTCGAGCAGATCGGCTTCGCCCAGACGCCGCTAACGATCCGCACCGCGAGCGGCCTTCACTTGTCTTTCCACGAAGCTGCGCTGGTCGACTATTCCGGCATGGACCTGCGCCGTGTTGCGAATCGCACGCTGAAGGCGACGTTGATGCCTTCATCGACGGGCCCGAAGGTCAGCCGCGATCTTCCGTTCGCAACTCCGTGGCGCGTGATCATGATCGCGCCCGATGCGCCGGCCCTCTACAAGTCGGCACAGATCATCCTGAACCTCAACGAGCCGAACAAGATTGGCGACGTCAGCTGGTTCAAGCCGATGAAGTACGTGGGCATCTGGTGGGAAATGCACCTCGACAAATCGACCTGGAATTCCGGGCCGAAGCATGGGGCCACCACCGCGAACACAAAGCGCTACATCGATTTCGCAGCGAAGAACGGGTTCGGCGGCGTCCTCGTCGAAGGATGGAACAAGGGCTGGGACAAGGACGGCGACCATGACTGGTTCGGCTGGGGCTGGGATTTCAGTTTCACCGAGCCCTACCCCGACTTCAACATCGCCGAGGTCGTCCGCTACGGAAAGTCGAAGGGTGTCGAGCTGATCGGCCACCACGAGACGGCCGGCAACATCGCCAACTACGAAAAGCAACTCATCCCCGCGCTGGACTTCTACCAGAAGCTCGGAATTCACGCGGTGAAGACCGGCTACGTGTCGGATGCGGGTGGGATCCAGGCGCTCGGCGCCGACGGCAAAATCCATTACGAATGGCACCAGGGCCAAGTGATGGTGAACCACCACCTGAAGGTCGTGGAAGAAGCCGCCAAGCGGCAGATTGCGGTCAACCCGCATGAACCGGTGAAGGACACGGGGCTACGCCGCACGTATCCGAACTGGATCAGCCGGGAAGGCCAGCGCGGCATGGAGTATAACGCCTGGGGCGACCCCAAGAATCCGCCGGAGCATGAGGCGAACCTGGTGTTCACGCGCATGCTGTCAGGTCCGATGGACTTCACGCCCGGCATCCTCAGTCTGACGGGCAAGGGCAACACCCAGATCCTGTCGACGATGGCGAAGCAGCTGGCGCTTTACGTCGTCCTCTATTCGCCGATCGAAATGGCGGCGGACCTGCCGGAGAATTACCTCGCGAACCCGAAGCCGTTCCAGTTCATCAAGGATGTCGCGGTCGATTGGGACGACACCCGCATGCTGGCTGGCGAAGTCGGCGACTTAGTTGTGATTGCGCGGAAGCAGCGTGGGTCCACCAACTGGTTCCTCGGCGCCGTCGGCGATGAGCAGGAGCGTCACTTCGACGTTCCGCTGAGCTTCCTCGAGCCGGGCCGGAAGTATCGCGCGGAGATCTACCGCGACGGCGACGCGGCCGATTACCGCACCAACCCACGGTCGATCGTGATTGAGCAGAAGGTCGTCACGTCTGCCGACCGCATGGCCATGCGCATTGCGCCGGGCGGCGGCGCAGCGGTCCGCTTCGTCCAGCTCGGCAAATGATCCGCCGCATATTGATTGCGCTGCTGGTGCTGTTCGCGGCGCCGGCAGCGGGGGAAGCTCTGAAGCCGGTGCATGTAAGCGCGGGCACGATCGTCGATCTCGGAGTGCTCCAATCCAAGTACACCGACCCGCGCCGCGTCGTTGTGTGGTTGCCGAGCGGCTACAAGGCGACCGGACAAAAGTACGCCGTGCTTTACATGCACGACGGCCAGAATCTGTTCGACAAGGGTACGTCCGGCTACGGCATGGAGTGGGAGATCGACGAGCATCTCGACGCCCTGATTCGCGAAAAGAAGGCGCGCCCGACCATCGTCGTCGGCATCTGGAACACGCCGAAGCGGCTGCAGGAATATGTGCCTTCGAAGGCGTTCAACGGACTGCCGGCCTCGTATCGGGACAAGGTGCGCGCGCTTTACGGCGGCGGCCCGCTGTCGGACGGCTACCTCCAGTTCATCGTCCGTGAGCTGAAGCCGATGATCGACCACCGCTTCAACGTGAAGACCGATCGGGCGAACACGGCGATCATGGGATCGTCGATGGGCGCTTTGATCTCGCTCTACGCGATCGACGAATATCCGAACGTGTTTGGCGCGGCGGGTATGATGTCGACGCACTGGCCTTTGTTCATGACGCCCGATGGCAAGTCGGTGAACGACGTGGAATATGAAGTGGTGTCGTCAGCGTTCGAGCGTTACCTGGCGCCGGCTTTGCCCTCGCCCAAGACACACCGGCTCTATTTCGATCACGGCAGCGAGACGCTCGACGCGGTCTATGCGCGCTACCAGCAGCGGGTCGACGCCGTAGTGGCCAAGCGCGGATACAAGCAAGGCGTGAACTGGTTCACCCGCAATTATCCGGGCCAGAAGCATAACGAGATCAGCTGGGCCTCCCGGGTCGACGTTCCGCTACAGTTCCTGCTTCCGCCGAACTAAGCGGGCGCTGCCATCCTGCGCGCTGGTGACCCCTACGGGACTCGAACCCGTGTTTTCGCCGTGAGAGGGCGACGTCCTAGACCGCTAGACGAAGGGGCCATGCTGTCGAAGCGAGGGCGCCATATGTGGGCTGATCGCCCGCTAGTCAATCAGCCAGCTTGAGCCGGACGAAGGCCATCGCGCCGAGGGGATGATTGCCGCCGTAGAGCGGCGCCAAGCTATCGGGCACGAAGTTGAGCGCGACCTGCCCTCCCGCCCCGAGCAAAAGGCTCTTCGCGACGCGAAAGTCTCTTATGGCCCCTAGCGACGCCTTGCCGACCCGGAATGCCGGACCGTGCTCATGGAGGTCGAGAAGCTCCCGGTTCTCGGTCATTTCCGCTCGACCGTAGACCGTCCAGAGGCTGTGCTTCAGCGAAGCCTCGGCGACATAAGCATTGTCACTGTGCCCGTCGGCAGTCTTGCGGCCCCACGCCATCGCGCCGGCGAACTTCCAGCTGGGGACGAGCTCTCGGGCATAAAGCAGGCTCGCAGACCAGCGCTTCTGGTCCACGCCCGGCTCGAGCTGCTCTGGATCGACAAAATGGCCCCAGCTACCCTGCAGCGCGAGCTCGGGTGTGGGATTCCACGAAAGCCGCACAGCGGTCGAATCCAATGGGCCAGTCTCGATGTTCCAGCGATGCTGGTCCGGCTCCCGGGCGTTGAAGCGGCTCGCCTCGATCTTCACCCGATCAAGGACGAGGCCAGCGGTCACCACGCCGAAGCTGATATGCGTCGAATCCAGCCAGTGGTGGCTGATCGGCGCTTCTGGCGAATCGAGGATCGCCTCACGATGCATGAAGGCGGGAGGCCCGAACGCCGGCTCGCCGGGCAAGCCGCCGTATAGGAAGATGCTGCTCTTGTTCCCGATGTCCTGCGACACCGAGGTCGCCAGCTCCATGAAGAAATCGTGCGGATGCTGGCGGTCGATCAGACGGTCTTGGCCGTTCGCCGTTTCTCCGCTCGCAAGCAGCAGCGGATAGCCGCTCGGACCCATTAGGGGATCCGGACTCAGCGAGGCGCGGAACTGCAGCGTGCCGTTGCCGAGCGGACGCCGGGCCATTCCCATCAGCATGCCGCTGACGAACGTCTTGTCGTCGCCGCGGGGGCTCGCCTGGTGATCGAAAACGAGGTCGACGATGCCGTGTGCCATCAAGGTCCAGTCGCCGCTCATGCCCATGACGCCGATGTCTGTGGACGTGTCCGGCTGCCACGCAGTGCCCGAGGCTTCGCGGGCCATCGGATAGGCGCCGAGCGCGCCTGTCATCGACATTTCGTGCGAGGCCTGTCCATGCGCCAATTCGGGCATCGACGGGTGTGTCGAGGAATGGTCCATTTGCGAATGGTCCATGGGCATCGTCTTCGGCGCTCGTGCCTGCTGAGTGTGATTCATCGCGCCCGCGTGCTCCGGCATGGACATGCCTGGCATGGACTCAGTCTTCGGCTCGGCTGCAGGTGGCGAAGATTCAGCCTTCACGGCCTTCTTCCTGGGTACGGGCGCGTTGTTTTTCTTGGTTGCCGGCTTCTTCTTGGACTGCTCCGGCATTGGCATCGTCATGCCGGGCATGTGCTGCGCGTCGGCAGGCGCGGGAACGGTAGCCAGCGCAAGCGCACTGGCTGCTACAAACAAGGGGGCTCTCAAGGTCATTCTCCGAAGGTGAGGCGCCGCCGCTTGGACGGCGCCTCGAACTCAATACTCAGCGGGTCTCGGGACCCTTGTGCTCGGCGTGGCCTTCATGTTCCTTGGCCATGTCCTTGCAGCAGTCGCAGCACTTCATTTGGTCGTGGGACCCCTGGCCCATGGCCATGTGCTGCTCATGAGGAGCCGCGTTCGGTGCCGCTTGGGCAGCCGGAGCGGCGGCGGCGAGCGCCGCAGTCATCAAAATCATCATGATCATTCTCCTGAAAATCGAAATTGAGGTTCGATTTTCAGGCAAGCTTCGGAGGTGGCGTCGCAGTTTCAGGATGGAGTCCGGGAAGACGCTGTGGAGCGACAGTGACCACCTGATCGCTCGTCACAAGAAGTGCGTCTCCGGGAACCGGCGTGGCTGCCGGCAAAGCACCAGCGCAGGCCATGGTGCACTCCGCGATGCCGCCCTTCATGTCGCTGGAATGCCCCTCATCGGAGCAATGGCCCATCGGCATTTCGGCACCCGCAGGGTGATGCGGAGGGCCGCTTGCCGCTGCCGCCATACCGAAGGGCATGAACAGCACCGCGATCGCGAGAACGAGCTTGGCGATTACAGTCCGCACGGGCGCGCCATACAAGGTCACATCCATGCCATCCAGATAGCCATGGCGATCATCATGAGATTTTCGGTCAGTGAGATGAAACCCAGCGGCACATTGCTCGATCCGCCGACACAGGCGCATTTTAGCTCGCGTTTGTCGATGTACACGGCCTTGAAGACCGAGATTGCGCCGACCGTGCCGATGAAGAAAGCGAGCGGGACAGACAGCCAGTTGAGCGCCCCGGCTATCATCAGGACGCCAGCGAGGCCTTCCGCATAAGGGTAGATGTAGCTGTACGGCACCCACCGTCTCGCAAGCAGATCGTAATTCAGGAACATTGCGGAGAAGGTCTCGACGTTCTGCAGCTTGAGCAGCGACAACACGACCATCGAGAAGGCGATGAACCATTGGGCGGCTCGCGCCGTGAACAGCTGGCCGTCGACCGCATAGCTCATGGCGAGCGCCGTCAGTGCGGTCATTGCGAACAAGACGATTACAGGCCGATAGCTCGTTGCCTTGGGATCCGCCACGGACTTGCCCAAGTAGCGTCGGAGGTCATCGTAACCGCCGATCCGCTGACCGCCGATAAACACCTGCGGCGTCGTGGCGACGCCGTGCTGTGCCTTGAACGCGTCGGTTTCGGCACGGGTCGAGAGATAATGGTCTTCGAACTCGAACCCTGAGCGCTGAAGCAAGTCCTTTGCCTTCAAGCCCCAGGGGCAGACATGATCGGGCATCACCATTCGATACAGAATGGCCTTCTTCTCCCGTGTTGGATGGCTCGACATGTCCGACATTTCACGACTCCTGGTGAACTGGTCGGCTCTTTATGTAGGGTCCGTACCATAGTACGGGGTCAAGGGCTCAATCGTCCCTCTCGCGCTCGCTGAGGTAACGCATCAGCTCGGCCAGCGTGGATTCCATCTGGTCCTGCATCTGGCTGACGAGTTCATTCTCCCGCATGCCGACATGGTCGAGCGGTTTGGAATAGCTGTCGGAGAAAGCCTGCAGGTCCGATCGGTCGAACACGCCTTTCGCGACCAGCTTGGCGAGGATCACGAGGAGGCCATTGGTGTTGGCGATCGTGCCCGCAACCAGCGCTTCATCAACCATCGACAGGCGCTTGTCGCTGTCGCTTTCGTCTTCGTCGGCGGGAATCATCACCATCATCATGGCGGCGTCACTACGCACTAGGCAAGCGAAAGGGTCCTACTGTTCGAGGAATTCACGGACCTGGGACCACGCTTCCGCCTTCTCGGCGAAGGGTCGAGTGTTGGCCGCGCTCGATGACGGAAGGTCGATCAGCGCGACGTGCGAGGGCGGCTGGGCGATCAGCTTCCGCCCGATACCCGCCGCCGTGCTTCCGTTGAAAGCTATGGCGCGCAGGTCGGGGAAATCCCGAAGCAGGTGCTCGATCTGGTTGTGCTGGGCAGATCGGATCGACTGGTCAAGGCTGCCTGAGCGGGCCGCTGACGCGATCACGTCCCAGAGGCCGATCTTTCGTTCCGCCAGGCGCTGAAGCCGAAGATCATATTCGCGGGACTGCAATTCCTCGCCGATGGCCCCCCCAAGCAGCCGCCAGAACTGATTGGTCGGGTGGGCATAATAGCGCTGCGCCGCCAGCGAAGCGTCGCCTGGCAGACTCCCGAGGATGAAGAGCCGGGCATCAGGTTTTGCGATGGGCGGCAATCCCGCTTTGACGCTCAAGAATAAACCCCTACAGCCCGGCCCCGTGCAATCGTCCGACCTTCGCGTCGCCCTGTTTTCGGGCAACTACAATTATGTTCGGGACGGCGCCAACCAGGCGCTGAACCGCCTTGTCGAATATCTGCTCCGCCAGGGCGTGCAGGTGCGCGTCTATTCGCCGACGGTCGAAGAGCCCGCCTTCCCACCGACGGGTGACTTGGTCGATGTTCCGGCGATCCCCATTCCAGGCCGGTCGGAATATCGCCTGCCGGTCGCCGTGCCGGCCCGCGTGCGTAAGGACCTGAAGCAGTTCAACCCGAATGTCGTGCACGTCTCCAGCCCCGATCTCGTCGGACATCGTGCCGTAAGCTGGGCCCGCCGACACCGGATTGCCGCCGTCGCGTCCGTGCACACGCGCTTCGATACCTACCTTGCTTACTATCACTTGCAGGCGCTGGAGCCGCTCGCGCGCGGAATCATGCGACGCTTCTATCATCGCTGCGAGGTCGTACTCGCTCCGGCGGAATCGACTGCGATGATCCTCCGCGCGCAGCGGATGAACCGCGACATCGCGATCTGGGCGCGCGGGATCGATCGCGAGCAGTTCAATCCGGAACGGCGGGACATGGAATGGCGCCGCTCAGTCGGGATTGCCGATAATGAGATGGTGATCGCTTTCCTCGGCCGCGTGGTGATGGAGAAAGGCCTCGACGTCTTCGCCGACGCTATCCACGCCTTTGCGAACTTCGGACTAAAGCATCGCGTGTTGGTCATTGGCGAGGGCCCGGCTCGACCCTGGTTCGAAGAGCAATTGCCGCAGGGAATCTTCCTTGGCGAGCAGACCGGAAACGATCTGTCGCGTGCGCTCGCGAGCGCCGATGTATTCCTCAACCCCTCACTTACGGAAGCGTTCGGCAACGTGACACTCGAAGCGATGGCCTGCGGGCTTCCCGTTCTTGCTGCGGAGGCGACGGGGGCGACCAATCTAGTTCGCAACGGCATCACCGGCACATTGGTCGACGGGACCGATCCCGACGAATTTGCGGAGGCTCTAGCCGCTTATGTGAGCGACCCGGAGCTTCGGCGGCGTCACGGCGCGGCGGGCCTGGAGCAGGCCAAGACGATGGACTGGGATACGATCAACTCGGCCGTGATCCGCGCCTACAAGCACGCGATCGTCAAACGACAGCGTCTGGCGCGGATCACGGGCCGATAGGCTTTACTTCGTACGCTCGATCTTCTGCGCCGCTTCGTCGAGGATCGCCGCGATCTCATGCAGCAATTCGTCGTTGAGACCATCGTTTCCAACGCGATGGCGAAGCGCCGTCATTAGGTTCTTCACGGCACGGCCGATGGCCGGACCGGCCGTCGGCTCTTCGCCGGGAGCCAGGTCCTTAAGGCGAGCGAAAAGCTCCTCGACTTCTTCTTCATTCTCTTCGAGATGCGCGCGGCCCGCATCCGTGACCTGGAACGGCTTGCGCGGGCCTTCGCCGGCCGCCTCGTCGATCAGGCCCATGTCCTGCAGCAGTGTGAGCGTGGGATAGACCACGCCGGGGCTCGGTGCATATTCGCCCCCCGTCAGATCCTCGACTGCGCGAATGAGGTCGTAACCATGCCGCGGCTGATCGGCGATCAGCTTGAGCAGTACCAGCCGAAGTTCGCCGCTTTCAAACATGCGACGGCTACGTCGCCGTCCGCGCCCGCGGCCGCCCCAATCGGGACCATCCACATCGAAGCTGAATGGGCCCCAGCTTCCGTGCCAATGACGTCCGCCGCGCATCGCGAGCAGACCTTGGGGAACGCTTATTTCAATACTGCCGCGAGGACCGCAGCGGTGACGATCGTGAGTCATCGTCTTGCCTCCTTTCGATGTGTCTAAGATATATCTTAGCTACATCTGAAGCAAGCCTGCACGTGCAATTTCGCTTCTGCACCTTATTCTAGGTCAACAATGCCCGACCTGTTCGCCGACCAGGAACTCCCGACCAAGCCCCCCGAGGCGCCAGCAGCCAATGCGCCGCTGGCGGATCGGCTGCGTCCGCAATCGCTCGACGAAGTCGTGGGTCAGGAGCATTTGACCAGTCCCGAGGGCGCGATCGGTCGCATGGTCGCTGCGGGCAAGTTGGCTTCGATGATCCTTTGGGGCCCCCCGGGTACCGGAAAAACGAGCATCGCCCGTCTCCTCGCCGACGCCGTCGGCCTTCGCTTTGTCGCGATCTCTGCCGTCTTCTCCGGCGTCGCCGACCTCAAGAAGCTGTTCGCCGAAGCGCGCACCGCTGCGAATGCGGGACAGCAGACCTTGCTCTTCGTCGACGAGATCCACCGCTTCAATCGCGCGCAGCAGGATGGCTTCCTGCCCTACGTTGAGGACGGCACGGTTACTCTCGTCGGGGCAACGACCGAGAACCCAAGCTTCGAGCTGAACGCGGCGCTTCTCTCGCGCTGCCAGATTCTGATCCTGCGTCGCCTGGATCATGCTGCGTTGGAGGAGTTGATCCGGCGAGCTGAAGCGATCGTCGAGCGACCCCTGCCGCTCACGCAAGAAGCTCGAGACGCGCTGATCGCGAGTGCTGACGGCGACGGCCGCTTCCTGCTCAATCAGGTCGAGACCCTGTTTTCGATCGAGATCGATCAGCCGCTCGGTCCAGCCGAGTTGAGCGACCTGCTCCACCGCCGCGTCCCCGTCTACGACAAGGACCGGGAGGGTCATTACAACCTCATCTCCGCGCTGCACAAAAGCATCCGGGGCTCCGATCCACAGGCGGCGCTTTACTATCTCGCGCGCATGCTCGTGGCGGGTGAAGAGCCGCTCTACGTCCTTCGACGTCTCACGCGCGCGGCCGTCGAAGACATCGGCATGGCCGACCCGAATGCGCTTCTCCAATGTCTCGCGGCGAAGGAAATGTACGACTTCCTGGGCTCGCCCGAAGGCGAGATCGGCATCGCGCAGGCCTGCCTATATCTCGCGACCGCGCCTAAATCGAACGCCACCTACACCGCACAGAAGAAGGCGTGGCGGAGCGCACAGGAGACCGGCTCGCTCATGCCGCCGATGCACATCCTCAATGCACCGACGAAGCTGATGAAGAATGTCGGATACGGCAAAGGCTATGCGTACGACCACGACGCCGATGAGGGTTTTTCCGGTCAGGACTATTGGCCCGAAGGCATGGACCGCCAAAGCTTCTATGAGCCGACCGACCGCGGTTTCGAGGCTCGCGTCAGAGAGCGATTGGAATATTGGGAGCAGCGGCGCAAAGAGCTGCAACAATCGAGCGGCGACAGGGGTTAGAAGCCGCGATCAAACAGGGAGCAGACTGAATGTACGATCAGAGCGCCTATTGGCAGGCCCAGGCAATGAATTGGGGTCCCAAGGTCCTCATCGCTCTACTGATCCTCTTGGCCACATGGATCGTCGCTCGCGCCGTCCAGTGGGCCCTTCAAAAGGCGATCGACCGTACGCCCGCGCTCAAGAAACATGTCACGGGAACGCCCGACGAAACCGTTGGGCATCAGCTCGGGACCATAGCAAAGCTGATCATCTGGCTGGTCGGCATCATGGCCGCGCTGAGCTTCCTGGGGATCGCTCAGATCCTCGCACCCATCAACGAGCTGGTCACCGAGATCTTCGCCTTCCTGCCGCGGCTGATTGGCGCTGGGCTGATCTTCTTCGTCGGCCTGATCGTCGCCCGGATTGTCCGACGCCTGGTCTACACCGTGCTGGTTGCGGCCAACATCGACGGCCTGCTTGCACGGATCGGCATAGGCTCGACCGAGGGCACGGTCCGTACGGATCCGAACTCCGTGCCACCCGGCGCCTCGCCCGGCGCGACGCGCGCGAGCCTCGCCAAGGCTGCGGGTGTTCTGGTCTATGCGCTGATCATCATCCCGGTCGCGATTGCAGCGCTTCAGGTGCTCGGCATCGAAGCGATCTCCGGGCCCGCGATCACCATGCTCAACGAAATCCTCGCGGCCATTCCGCGGGTGCTCGCTGCAGCGCTATGGATCGGCATCGCCTTCGTCGCCGCTCGCTTCCTGAAGTCGATCATCGAGGCAATCCTCCCGCCGACTGGCTTCGACGACGCGATCCGCTCGACGGGGGTCCTTCCGGCCCGTTCGAGCCCGTCACGGATCGTCGCCAACATCGCCATGATCGCGATCATCCTCGCCGCGTCGATCGAGGCTGCGAAGCAACTTGGCGGCGACACGATCGCCATCTTCCTGATCCAGGTGACCGAGCTCGGCAGCAAGGTGATCTTCGGAACGCTGATCGTGGTCGCTGGCGTGTTCCTCGCCCGGATCATCTCTAACCTCGTCGGCAGCGGGACCGGCGAAGGCGGGTTCGCTCAGACGATCGTCCGCTACGCGATCATCGCCTTGTTCACTGCGATTGGCCTGACCTTCATGGGTCTTGCCGATCAGATCGTGATGCTGGCGTTCGGCCTGATCCTCGGATCGGCCGCGGTCGCGACCGCGCTGGCATTCGGCCTTGGAGGGCGTGATGCCGCGTCTCGCGTGGCGCACCATTGGGCCGATCGCATGACTGGCCCCGCGGCGCGGCCAGCGCCGCCGAAGCGCATCCGAGGTGCGCCTACTGAATCCGACGACAGCCAGCCGCCTTTGGTATGACCTGGGAGGAAGCGGTTGCTTTCGCGCTGTCGCTTCCGGATACGGAGCTGTCGACTAGCTACGGCAAGCCCGCCGTAAAGGTCGCCTCGAACGGACGCGCGTTCCTTTATCCTGGCCATGAGTCCGGCACGTCCTTCGGCGTCGGCATCGACGTCGGCACGATCGAGATGCTGAAGGAGACGGAGCCGGATACCTATTGGCAGACGCCGCATTACGAAGGCTGGCCCGCGGTGCTCGTGCGCTATGACGCGGCCGACGAGGAGCGTGTCCGAGACGTGATCCGGCGCGGTCGTGACTGGTCCGCAGCCCTTCCGAAAGCCAAGCCTCGCAAGCGCAAGTGAACCGTTTCGCCAGCTACGTCGCAATCGATTGGTCTGGCGCGAAGGGGCGCCGCCATAAGGGCATCGCCATTGCCGAAGCGCGCGGCGACGCCGCACCTCGCCTGATCCGCGCCGGCCACATCTGGTCGCGTGAAGAAGTGCTGTCTTGGCTCTTGAAGCGCGCCGCGAAGGAGCCGACGCTCTTTGGGTTCGACTTCAGCTTCGCGCCACCGATCATTGAGCATGGCGAATATCTCATCGGCGAACCCGATGTGCCGAAGACCGCCCGGGAGTTCTGGGCCTACGTCGAGGCCCGTTCGTTCGATGAGGATCTGGGGGCCGCGAGCTTTCTCGAGATCGCGCACCGGCCGCACTTTTATTTCGGCATTGCGGACGGGGTGAAGGCCGACTTCGTTCGCTTCCGCCAGTGCGATGCACGGCTGAATGCGCAAGGCGGCCGAAAGACGGCGAGCGCCTATGATGCGATCGGCGCGGCGCAAGTCGCCAAGGCAAGCTTCTCCGGCATGCGCTTCCTCCATCGCCTCGACGGCAGGGTCGCGATCTGGCCGATGGATCCATTACCGGAGCACGGAAGCGCGGTCGTGGAGATCTACACACGCATTTACCTGCGGCGGGCCGGTCTCAGCGGGGTTAAGCTGCGCAGCCGCGCCGACTTGAACCTTGCGCTGAAAGGCCTCGGCAGTCCCCCCGCCCGCCTCCGCTTCGAGCCCAACGACCATCAGACTGACGCGCTCGTGACCGCTGCTGGAATGCGTGCCCTCGCTCAGCTGGAACCGCGAGCCTTCAGGCCCCACGGCCTCACCGACGAGATCGCACGAAGCGAAGGCTGGACCTTCGGCGTGCTATGACTTCGGCTTCGGCTCGATGCGAGAGTAATAGAGGAAGAAGGCCAATCGCTCCGGCTTGCCTTGGCCCCCACCAAACTGGCCGCCTTCGTTCTTCAGCCCGAACTTCGCGAGATCGTCTGGAAGCGGCGCCACCTGCAGATCTCGAACGGCCACGTTGACCGGTGAGTTAGGGTCGTCCTGTTCGCGCTTCGAAGTCGAAGACAGGATATTCCCAGCGACTTCACAGATTGTGGTCGCGCAAGTTACCCGAAGCACGTTTCCGTCCTTGCCGATGAGCGGGATCTGCATCACGCGTTCGCGGATCTGCGCTTCGATGCGCGGCGCCCAGTTGGGATCGCGCCCCTCCTTGCGCACTTTCGCATGGAAGTCGGCGAGGTCGGGAGATCTCGGCATGGGTGCCCCGAGGAGAGGCTCAACGTCGTTCGTGGGCGCCGGGGCTTGTGTGACCAATGCTGCGGCCGTCGCGGCGATGAAGAGCAATCCGGTCATGGCGATGACTCCGCGATCATAGCGCCGCCGTTCGGCGCGTGACGCGACCGGCGTTGGCGCAGCTCCATCTTCGCTGCCCACCCCAATTTGCTCGTCACGAATTTCTTGTGCCTTGAGCAGCCTGGCGAGCTCGCGGCTGCTCCCCACACCGGTCTTGCGCCGAGCCTCGCGAAGCCGTTCGTTCACCGCCGCGACGCTTGTGTCGAGTTCGCTGGAGATGCTCTTCGCCGTATGACCTTCCGCCAAAAGGCCAAGCACTTGTCGCTCCGCCCCGTTCAGGCGGGCCAAATCTACGCTACGATCGACCTGAGCCTGGTTCACCGCACTAGCCACCACCTCTGAATGCCTTGCGGAAGCGCGAAGAGGCTAGCCCAATTTTCTTGGGCTGTTGCGGTTGATCTTACACGCCGAGGGGTGGACGCGCGGCGCAGTTTGACCCAAATGCGGCGTCGGGAGCCGGCTTAGCACAGTGGTAGTGCAGCGGTTTTGTAAACCGAAGGTCGGGGGTTCAAATCCCTCAGCCGGCACCATGATCACCTAGGTATTGTTCCCTAGTGGTCTCGCGGAATCCCCGTATTCATTTCCCGGGACGGCCCTGCCTACCATCCTCCTGAAAAGGAGCGGGCCGAATGATTGCCGGATCGTTCTCGGATTGGCTGGCAGGTCTGTCCGTTCCGGTCGTTGTGGTCGGGACGTTCGGGGTGATGCTCGGCGCTGCTGTCGCGGGGCACCGCATCTCCCACATGCAGAAGGTTCAATACCGCGGCCGGGAAGCTGCGGAGCCCGAATCATCGGTAGCCCAGGAAGGATATCTGCTCGGAGCCGTCCTTGGCCTGCTGGGCCTGCTTCTCGCCTTCACGTTCGGGATGGCGCTGAACCGGTACGAGGTTCGCCGCGACCTTGTGACCAAGGAAGCCAACGCAATCGGCACAGCCTATTTGCGGACGCAATTGCTTGATGAGCCCTATCGTGCCCTGCTCAGCAACCTGCTGGTTCAGTATACGGAGAACCGCATTGCCTTGGCCAAGGAGGGCAAAGGCGGCGGTGCTCATTTGGCCCGCAACGATCAATTGCTGACCAATATCTGGACTGTCGTGCGGGCCTCCCGCGAGTCCGCTCTCGCGCATGGCCTGACCACGACGCTGCTCGTGACCTTCAATGAAGTGATCGACCTCGACACGGAACGGAAGATCGCCTGGTCCTTGCGTGTTCCGGTCGAGGTTCTCGTGCTCCTTATCGTCTACCTTGGAGTCACAGCCTTCGTCATCGGCCATCAGGTCGACGGGCCGAGAGGAAAGAGAGCAGCGGCGCTGCTGTTTGGGATGACCTCGATCTCGATCGGAATCATCTCGGACATCAATCGTCCGATGTCCGGCCACGCACTGGAATCTCAGAAGCCGATGGAAATGCTCTTGGCTTCTCTCAAGGCCCAGCCTCCCGCGGTGTTCGACCGCTTCAACCCGGTGGGCCGATCATGAGGGGCGCCCGCGGGATCGCGCTCGGCGTGAGCCTAGTTCAGCTCGGCGCCTGCGTGCAGGGCCCGGATTACGTCAAGCCCGCCGTCGCGACGCCCGCCAAGTACCGATCCGCCCCTCAGGTCTCGAGCCTTGCCGTACCCGCCTCAAACGAGGCTTGGTGGACCGGGTTCGGCGACCCAAAGTTGAATGCGCTGGTCCAGGAGGCGCTTGCTCAAAATCGCGACCTCCGCATTGCTACGGCGCGCGTAGACGAGTTTGCGGCGATCCTCGCCGGAACGCGATCTCAAGCCTACCCGCAAATCGGTTATGATCTGAACGGGACGCGGTCCCGAGCAAGCACCGACAAGTTGCCGGACTTCATCGATCCAACCGGCACCACGTGGACCAGCCTGCTTTCGGCTAGCTGGGAGATCGACCTCTGGGGCCGCATCCGCCGAGAAACGGAAGCCGCGCGCGCTAACTTATTGGCCACCGAAGAAGCACGGCGCGGCGTCACGCTCACCCTCATCTCGTCAGTGATCATCGGTTACATCACCCTGCTCGACCTCGACGAGCAACTTCGAGTGTCCGAAGCCACGGCATCCGGCCGGAAGGAGTCCGTCGACGTATTCGAGAAGCGCCTGAAAGCCGGCTGGATATCCGAATTCGAAATGGCGCAAGTGCGCAGCGAATATGAAGCTGCGCTCGCCTCCTTGCCGCCGATCAGGCAAGCCATCGTCAGTCAGGAAAATGCGCTCTCCGTGCTGCTCGGCCGCAATCCCGGCCCGATTGCACGGGCCACACCGCAGGAGCTGGACACGTTCCACCAATTGGCCGTCCCTGCGGGACTTCCGTCGGAATTACTGACGCGGCGTCCGGACATCCTTCAAGCCGAGCAGCAATTGATCGCATCAAATGCGCTGATTGGTGCCGCCCGGGCACTCTTCTTCCCGAAGATCACGCTGACCGGCTTGTTCGGGTTCGCGAGCGGCTCGCTCGGGCATCTCTTTCGGGGGCCTTCGCGCACCTGGCAATTCACGGGAGATGTGGCTGGGCCGATCTACACCGGCGGCGGGCTCACGTCGGCAGTGAACCAGGCGGAGGCGAGACGCGAGCAATCGCTGAACAACTATGAACTCGTTATCCAGAACGCCTTCCGCGACGTGGATGACTCGCTTGCCGACGTACAGCACAGTGCTGAGCTTCGCGACGCGCTGCGAAACCGAGTGAGCACATTACAGCGCGGCGTCCAACTAGCCCGTGCACGTTACGAGAATGGCTATTCGGATTATCTTGAGGTGTTGGACACGGAGCGCAGCCTGTTCTCCGCGCAGCTGCAGCTCGCTTCTGCGCGCGGCGATTATCAGCGTGCGCTCGTCAACCTCTATCGCGCGCTTGGAGGCGACTGGACGACCGTTCCCTTGGATCCGATCAATGCCGAGCCAGTCAAGGCGAAGGGCAAATGAACGAGCAGGCCGTCGCGACTGAAATCGACGTCGGCGACGCGAAGCCTGCGCCCGCGCAAGCAAACCCGATCCGAAAAATCATCCTGGTCGCGCTCATCCTGCTGCTGGTACTCTTCGTCTACCACATTCTCTCCGACCGTTACACGCCGTACACCTCGCAGGCGCGGGTCGAAGCCTTCCTGACGCAAGTATCCCCAGAGGTGGCTGGGGACGTCCTGCAGGTCAGCGTGAAGGACAACGGCACAGTCCGTAAGGGGCAGTTGCTGTTTCGGATCGACCCCGAGCCTTACGAAGTCGCAGTCCGTTCGGCCGAGGCGAACCTGTCGGTGGCTCTGCAAGCAGCCGACGTTTCTGTGGCGGATGTGGCCGCGGCTCAGGCCAAGCTCAGGAAGCAGCGCGTGGACCTGGCCGCCAATGAGCAATTGGGCGGCATCGTTACGGGCCTCGTCGACCAGAAGGCTCTCGCCGAGACCCAAGGAATTCGGGCCCGCGCAGAGGTTGCGAAGACGCAGGCCGATGTGAAGGGTGCCCAAGCAGACCTTCAGAAAGCACTGGCCAATCTCGGCGCGCCCGGGATGAACAACCCAAAGGTGAAACAGGCGCTCGCAGCTCTCGAGCAGGCCCGCCTAGATCTACGAAATACGGAAGTGCGTGCGCCTTCGAATGGGGTTGTCACCAACCTCCGCCTTGCGACCGGACAATATGTTGCACCTGGTCAGCCGCTGCTCAGTTTCCTGGAGAGCGGACCGCGCTGGATCTCGGCTGATTTGCGGGAAAACCAGCTTGGGAATGTGAAGCCCGGCCAGAAGGTCACGATCGCTTTCGACGTTCTTCCGGGCAAGCTTTTCAAAGGGACCGTCAACAGCGTCGGTTTCGGCGTCAGCCAGGGCGATGAGGCCCCGAACGGCCAGCTTTCGACCATGCCGAAAGACCAAGGTTGGGTCCGGGATCCGCAGCGTTTCCCGGTACGGATCCTCGTTCTGCCCGAGGAGGCGAAAAAGGCGGGCATCGACGTAGGACGCAGCGGCGCTCAGGCGAACATCATTATCTACACGAGCGACAAGTCGATCATGAACCCGATCGGCCGGCTATGGATGAAGGTCGTCGCGCTGATGAGCTACCTGCAATAACCATGGCCACGGCGCTCAAGCTTCGACGCAGGGCGCTCGACCGCGCCGAGACAGCAGCTCTTCACTTCGTCCTTCGCTTCGCTTTCGGCACAACTGCAGCCTTCGTCGCTTGCGAGTTCATGGGCTGGCAGCCCTCGATCATGGCACCTGTCCTCGCAGGCGTCCTCATCGCAAACCTGCCCGTCTCGCCTCCGCTCAAGGTCGGCGTCGTGCTCATGCTGGTAATGGGGGCGTGCGCCTGGCTCGCTTTCCTGCTGACGACCTGGTTCCACCAAACGCCTTACCTCGTTTTCGGCATCGTCGGCTTCATCTTGTTCCTTGCGTTCTTCGGCCTTGCGCAGGCGAAGGGCCAGCTTCCATTGACGCTGCTTCTGGTCTGCTTTGCCGTCGTCCCGGTGGTCACCCTCACCCAGTCGGAATTTGCCGGCATTTTGCCGGGGCTATTGACCCGATCCATGATACTGGCGGTCGGCTTCACATGGGTCGCCTTCGCGATCTGGCCTCTCCCCTCGCCCAAGCCCACCGATCCGCCTGCACCGCCGCTTGCGAACCCTGTCGTTGCGGCTGCAATCGGCACCGCAATCGTGTTGCCCGTGATGCTGATCTATCTGATGTTCGGTCTGACAGACGCCATTCCGGTCCTGCTCACGACCGTCCTGCTCGTCGCGAAGATGGAGGAAGAGCGCAGTGCGGCGACCGGAATAGCCAAGTTGCTTGGCAACTTCCTGGGAGGATTTATCGCCGTCGCAGCTTACTACCTGCTGCAGGTCGCTCCTTCTCTCGTAGCTCTTGCCCTGATCACGTTCCTGATCGGGGCGGGATTTGGGCCGGTAATCGTGAAGGGCGGAGCGAAGGGAGGCAGCGCATTGCTATCCTATAACGCCACCATGGTGATCTTCGGGCTCGCTCTACTGAAAGGACCCGCAAACTCCGGCACATGGGGCGCGCGCGTGGTTCAGTTTGCAATTGCCACGACTTTCGCCGTCGGAATGATGAGCCTTCTGATGCCGCGCCTTAAGCGTCAGCCAGCTCAATCCAGCTAAGAAAAAGGGGCCCTCCCATGCTTGCACGGGAGGGCCCCAAAGCGAGGACTTACCGTCCGCCGCGCTCGCCCTTCTCCACGGGTGGTGGAGGAGGCGGTGGCGGAGGCGGTGCAGGGCAGGTCGCCGTGGCCTCGATTACCGAGCCATCCGGGCACGTCTGCGTCGCCGGAGGCGGCGGAGGCGGCGGAGGCGGCGGCGGTGGGGGCGGCGGCGGTGAGCCGAAGTTGTAGACCAGGCTCGCCAGCAAGCTCCACGTCTTGAACCGAGCGTGCGAGTCGGTGCCGATCACTGCATTCGTGGTCTGAACAACGGTCCCATCGCCTGGAACGGCTACCAGAGTCGGATTGCCAGCAAATGCGAGTGTGTCACCGCTGCTGATCCTACCCGTTTGGAAGTAGCGGCCCTTCAGGCCGATATCGATGTTGCCGCTGACCGGATAGTAGACGCCGGCGATCGCCTGCCACGCGAATTTGCCCTGGCTCTCGTTCGCGAAGTGAACGCCCGCATATCCGGCGCCGACGCCAAGGTATCCGCCAATACTGTCGTTACCCCCGAGATCGAGGAGCGCGTTGGCCATCGCCGACCAGACATGAAGATTGTTGTTGGTGCGGAAGTCATTGACCACGATCGGCCCCAAACCTGGAGCGCCCGGATCCGGTGCCACAGAGGGACGATTGAGGTCCGAATTGATCTCGGTCAGGAAGTCATCGCCGGCACGCGCGTTGACCTTCGCGGTCTTGTAGCCGAGCTCGCCTTCGAGCCGGAAGATGCCGAAGTCATATCCGGCGATCAGGTCGCCATCGAACCCCGTCTTCACGTTGAAGTTGAAGGGGTTCCTGAAGGTAAAGTCCGATGGACCTGCCGGAATGTTCGGCGGCAAGGTTCCGCCGCTGACAGGGAAGGTATCGTTGGTCGTCGTATAATCTACGAATGCCTCACCGCTAGGATTTGATGGGAAGGTGACGCCCAATTCTAGGCCCGTATACCAAGAATGGTCTTTGGCCGCCGCCGGCGTGGCGATGACGGTCGCCGCTACGGTTGCAAGCAATAATCTGCGCATGTTGGTCTCCTTGCCTAATTCACGGTTGCTCAGGCCGGCACGCGCTTCAGCGCCCCCTGAACGCTGTCAGCTCGACAAGCATCGAACCCGCTTATCTTCATGAATATCGGGAGGAATCCGGACACGATTTAATGAAGCGAAACTTGTGGCAATTCGGCCACAACTGCCTTTCCGCTAATCAAGGGTGCGGGTTTGTCCCGCAGTAGTAGTCCGCGCCGGCGAACCCTTCCTCGTGGGAAAGCCGCAAACAACCTTGACCAATGCGACCATCGCAGCCCCCGCTCCGAAACACTCGGGCGTTGCTGCAAACTCCCGTCCAATTGCCATCGGAAGCTGGGTATCGAGGGGAGGCAGAATTAACCAGATTTCGAGTTCGTTGCGCCTCGGAAATCTTCAGTAAAACTACTTAGTCACAACCATGTAACGCACGATCCTTAGGGGTTTCCGAGTGACTCTCCACAGACAATACAGTAAACGATCCACAGTCGAGTCATCTCGCCACTGAGTCGCGTTCGGGTGGCAAACAAGCGGGGGCCTGCGAGATGCGCTATCAGCGCCTGGATTACCAGGGAGTTGTTTCAGGTGGAGGGGAAAAAGTGCTTCGGCCGCCAACCCTTCCAGCACCCGAAAATGTGATCGAGGTTGTAGACGAGCTTGCCGATACTGGACCGGCTTCGCCGATGTTTCAGTGGTTCGATCAACCGGACAACCCGCACGTCGGGCACGGCCAGGTCTTGGACCAGCTGCTTCGAATTCACGAGTACGAGCGCCAGCGCCTGGGGCAGGAACTGCATGATTCCGCGGGGCAGCTTCTAGTCGCACTTCAACTGAGCGTTGCTCACCTGCGCGCGGTCGAGGCGGACTCCGCTCACGACAATCTGCTGGACGAGATCAACGATACTGTGCGGCAAATCGACCGCGAAATACGCGCCCTCGCTTTCCTTCATTACCCCATGGAATTGAGCGACCGCGGCGTATGCGCTTCGGTGCAATCACTGGTCCGCGGTTTCGAGCGCCGCACCGGTATTTCCACCAGCTTCACCTGCGTGAGCGATACGAATGATCTGAATGAGCCAACCGCGATGGCCCTACTTCGGATCTCGCAAGAGGCGCTGGTCAATGTGCACCGGCACGCTCATGCGACTTCAGCGCGCGTTACGATCAGGAAGAACAGCCATTTCGTCGACCTTGTTGTCTCCGACAACGGTGTCGGGCTGCCTGCGGAGGTTCAGAGCCATGCACGGGGGATTGGCCTTCAAGGTATGAAGCACCGCGCTGAGTCGTTGGGTGGGACGTTCCGCGCTTCCAATATGAAACGCGGAACTCGGATTCACGTAAGCCTGCCCCTGAAGACGGCCTAAGGCTGGATCAGCTGGTTGCGCACCGCATAGCGCACCAGGTCGGCAGTCGTTCTCAGCTTGAGCTTACGCATGGCGCTGGCGCGATGCGTTTCGACCGTCTTGACGCTAATGTTCAGTCGCTGAGCAATTTCCTTATTGATGCGGCCTTCAGCGACTTGCTGCACGACCTCGCGTTCGCGGTGCGTGAGGCTGCTCGCGAGTGACGCCGGCTTGCTCTCGAGAAACTGGTTGAGCAGCGCATCGGATATCGCTCCCGAAAAGTAGGAGCGGTGTATCGACAATGCGTCGAGCGCGGCGATCAAATGCTTTTCCGTGTCCGACTTCAACACGAATCCGCGAACCCCGGCGCGCAACACGTCCATGATGATCTCCTCACGGTCGTGCATCGTGTAGATGAGGATTTCGATGCGCGGGAATTCGCGCTTCAGGGCGTGGGACAAGTCGAAGCCGTTGAGTTCCGGCACCGAATAATCGAGGATTGCGATGTCGGGCCGGGTTTGTCTTGCGAGGTCCAGCGCGGAACGGCCGTCCGAGGCTTCGCCCACTACTTGGTAATAGGGCTTGGTCTCCAGAAGCTGGCGTACTCCACGACGAACCGCGTCGTGATCGTCGACAATGATGATGCGACGGATCGGGCTCGTCATAGGTTTACCAGCTCATCGTCTCCGGGCTCCGTTACGCGAACTTCACACAAAACATTTTCCCCTGTTTCTTCGCACACATACTCCGGACACGAAAGAAACATGGCGCATCGTTGCGGAGCGGAATGGCCTTTCCAATCGGGGTAAACCCGACATCCGCGCGAAACCGTAATAATTGGTCTGAGGAAACTTTTCGCGCCCGAACAAAGTGCTGCGAACATCGCTGCACATCAGGGACGTCACCCCCTCGGCATCAGGGGTTAGCCTGATGAAAGATCTGCGTGGGGGCTGGTAGGTCTATCGCTGAATTCCTGCACGTTCGCTCATGGAGAATGACGCATGAAGCTTCTCCCCAGTACGGCAATCGCGCTTGCGCTCAGCATCACCGCGGCGAGCGGTCCGGCACCCGCTCAGACGTCAAAGCCTAGCACGAGCTTCCCAAGCTCCGCGATCAAAGATCCCGTCGCAAATGAAGGCGTGGTCGAGGATGAGGCGATCGACGCGCTCAAGGAAATGAGCGCCTATTTGATGCAGGCAAAGACGCTTGGGATCGTTTCTCAGGGTAGCCTGGATGTCGTGACTGACGATGGGCAGCGAATCCAACTCGACGGCACGACCACGTACAAGGTTCGCCGTCCTGGCTTTGTCATCGATTATGTCAGCGACATGAAGAGCCGTCGATTTATCTACGACGGCAAGACCTTCACCGTTTATTCGCCCAAGCTCGGCTTCTACGCGAGCGTCCCGGCGCCGGCGACCAACCGCGAAGTGCTGGACACGATCTATAACAAGTTCGGCATCTCCCTGCCGCTCGAGGATCTGTTCCTCTGGTCAGATCCTTCGCACGCTCAGAGGCTGCAGGCCTTCAAGTCCGCCTACAAGATCGGAACAGCGACCATCGATGGCGTTGAGACGGATCACTACGCGTTCCGCGAAAACGATGTCGACTGGGAAGTCTGGGTGCAGCAGGGAGACCAACCCCTGCCTCGCAAGCTAGTCATCGTCGACCGCACCGACCCGGCTCGCCCGACCTTCATCTCGCGGCTCAGCTGGCAGATCAATCCGAGCTTCTCGGACGCGGATTTCACCTTCGTTCCTGACGCAAACGCCAAGCGCATCCAGCTGGCGACGTACAAAGGAGATTGAGATGCACGGCCGTCTCTATCGCTTTGCAGTGCTAAGCGCATTCGTTGGCCTCATGGCCTATTCGATCCAAGAAGCCGAAGCCCGCGGCGGTGGTCGCGGCGGCGGCGGTCGCGGGGGCGGCGGCGGCTTCAGCCGTGGCGGCTCCACGGGCATGAGTCGCGGCGGCGGCGGCGGGTTCAATCGTGGTGGCGGAAGCTTCAATCGCGGGGGTGGCGGAAGCTTCAATCGCGGGGGTGGCGGTTACGGGGGTTCAGGGTTTAGCCGAGGCGGCAGCTACAGCCGTCCTGGTGGAGGAGGCTACAGCAGACCCTCCACGGGTATCAACGGCGGCGGCCGTGGCAACTATGCTTCGCAACTTCCGGCGGGTGGTCGCGGAGGAAACTTCCAACGACCCGGCCAAGGCGGCGGCGGCGTACAGCGTCCGGGCCAACTTCCCAGCAGGCCCGGTCAGGGCGGCAGTGGTACGCGGTGGAATGGCGGCAACAACATCAACAACGGCAATCGGAACAACTTCAACAACAACAATTTCAACCGCAACACGAATGTGAACATCGACAACGGTTGGAACGGTTGCTGCAACGGTTGGAACGGTTGGGGCGACTATCCGCTTGGCGCGGGGATTGCCATCGGCGCAGTCGCGGGAATGACCGCGGCGGCGATCGGTTCGGCTTATTACGCGCTGCCAGCAGGCTGCAATCCATACGCCTATTACGGCTACAATTATTACAGTTGCGGCGGCGCCTGGTATCAACCGCAATATGAAGGCGACACGGTCGTCTATGTGACGGTACCGAACCCACAGACCAATCCGACCCCGCCGCCACAGTAGCGCGAGAACGCATCGGCAATGGCGACGATCAATCAAGAGCAGGGCGACCGGGACAAACCCCAAGCGCCCCGCGTCCCCGTCGCCGCGGCGATAGCCCACAACTTTCTGCCAGCTGAAGCCTCCGCGCCGTCGGACGTCCAGCGCCTTTTCGTGTTCTTCCTTCTCGGCGCGCTAATCGATCTCGTCGTGCTCGGATTGTTCGCGGATTATTCCGAGAAGGTCCACGTTGCCAACTTCACGACGATGCTTCTCGCGTCTGTCGTGCTTCAAATCCTCCTGAAACTCACGATCGTCGCTGAGCACCGCATTCTCGCGCTGTTCAAAGGCAAGACCGGCGCAGCCTGGAAGACGCTGAAGTTCTTCGTCGCGTGGCTGATCCTCTTCGGGTCCAAATTCGTATTTCTGGGAATCCTATCGATGGCGTTCGGCAAGGACCTCCACTTCGGTGGGGTTTTGCACGGATTGGTGTGGTTGATCCTGGTGGTCGTGACGATGGTGGTCGCCGAGGAACTGGTTGTCCGGCTCTATCGGAGGCTCGCGTGACGGGCCGTTGCGGCATCCATGAAAACCCGAGCCCGCTTTCAGGGGTTCTGCCTAATGAAAAGACCTGCGTTTCATATAACGCATTAACGGCCGTTGTTCGGCTTTGTCACTGCATGGGAGGCGAGCCAGGCCTCGGCCGGGCAAGCTCAACGATAAGAGGAGTAAGGATATGCCCTTGCTAAGTAAGAGCATCGCGGCCGTCGGAATGACGGTGGTGGCCGGCCTCAGCCTGACCGGATGTGCCACCGAGAGTTACGTCAACAAGCAGGTTGCAGTCGTGAACGACCGCGTCAGCCAGCTCGAAGCCCGGGTTGGCCAGGTCGATCAGACGGCGCAGGCTGCCAACAGTGCGGCGCAAGCCGCGGGCGCCGCGGCGCAACAGGCGAATGGCCGCATTGACCAGCTCACGAGCCGCGTCGATGCGATCGAGCAGCAGCTCGCGCGGAAGAAACCGCGGAACTGACGCTCACCTCGCGGAGTTCGGCGTTCGTTCCCCCGTCGGACTCCGCGTGCCCACTTTCGAAGTTAGATCAAGGTTGGACATTCAATCATGACCACTCGCGCGACGGCGGTAATGATCGCATTCGCGGCTTTTGCCATTGGAACCACGCCCGCAGGCGCACAGAGCGTTGATGTGGCGCCCGAAGCGACCACGCCGGCAGCAGACGTCCAGGCAGCAGATTTCCCCACCGGAGACGGCGCCCAGGTGACCAACTGGGTCATTGCGACGCACGACAATGGCGACCTTCCCTTCATCGTCATCGATAAGGTGGCTGCCGAGATGTTTGTATTCGACAGCAACGGGCAGCCCCTCGGTCGTGCTCCCGTGCTCGTTGGCATCGCGAAGGGCGACGATTCAACGCCGGGTGTCGGCGATCGCGAACTATCGCACATCCCGGTGTCGCAGCGGACCACGCCCGCCGGCCGCTTTCTCGCAAAGTTCGGCGCTGCCAGTGGCCACGCCAAAGGTGTCCTTTGGGTCGACTACAAGGACGCGATTTCACTCCATCCGGTCGTAACGGCCCACCCGAAAGAGCATCGGATGCAGCGGATCAATTCGGCGACCCCGGACGACAATCGCATCACCTTCGGTTGCATCAATGCCCCCGCCGCTTTCTACAAGTCCGTGGTTGAGCCGCTTTTCCGTAAGAGCGGAGGAATGGTGTACGTCTTGCCTGAAACGAAACCGCTGCATGAGGTATTCGCCGCGATGCCGGGGCAGGATCTGCCGTCCAACGTGGCCACCATTTCACAGTAAGGCTCTGAGCGAGAAAGAAGTCGGGACTTTGCCCGATATGTCCTCTCTAACAGGAGGCGTATTCGAGCCGTAAGGTCGCCGCGACCTTTCCCCCCTTGAGAGTGGCGACCTTGATCGAGGTACGCCGGCTACTTCTCTCGTTCAGGCAGGTGACCTCAGGCGAGGCTCGCAAGGGTGCGACCCCTCTTTCATGCTTGCGAGCCTCGCTTTGCTTTTCAGGCAGTGCGGCGACCGCCAGGCTTGGGCCATGAAGCCGCGACAGAGGCTGTCTCCTTCGGTGCCGAAGCTGCAGATCCATTCTCAGTGGGGACAAGCCAATGGCTGAGGTCTCGTCCGATTAGAGTGCCAAGCTTTTCGACCTCGCCTTTGAAGTGCTCGCGGATCTCGCGCTGTACGCTCAGCGGCAGGCGTTCCGCTGGGGCGGACGTTCGGTTCCAGACGAGCAGTCGCTTCCGCAATGACATCACCTTTCCGGGTGTCTTGGCCTGATCAGCCTCGTCGGTGTCGCGGCTGCGGTTGAGATATTTGTCCGCCGCCAAGTGCCTGGACATCAGGATAGGTGGTCGCTTCAGCAGGCGCTGCAACCAAGGCGAACGAACCGCCTTTCCCGGCCGTTGGCGCGCGAACTCCATGCCGGCCTGCGGCTGCAATCCGCAAAATTCCATTAGTTTGCGATATTCCCCCTCAGGGTCGGCGCTTAAGTCATCGAAGATCACCGGGTGACAGCGCTCACGCCCGACCACGTTATAGAGCCGCTCGAGATAGGTCCCGAATTTCGCAGCCTCGTCATAGCGGAGCCACCGCGGCTCCAGACAGCGCGCAGGGATCTTTCGGCCCTGCGCCCGATCGGGCACCGCGGCCCAGGCTTTCGCGAAGGTGCCGAGACTTTCATCCCCCATGAACACAAGTCGGCGATGAAGCGACGGAAGCATGGTGAGCGGATCGCGGAAGGCGATGACGAACTTTGCATTCGGCCAAAGCCGCAAGATCGGTTCCAGCTGCTCCGGTGCGTACAGGTAGGTGACCGAACAGTCGACACCGACGCGCCGACCTTCACCAGCGCTGAAGAAGCGGTCGAGATATTCACGCTCGACGCGTGACTTCAGCTCGCTGTCCGAAAGGCTTCGGAGGTCGTTTCGCGCGAAATAATGCGGTTCCTTGACCGCAGGAAAGCGGATCGCCGGGTGCGCCTTGAAGAAATGGGACAAGGTAGTCGTCCCACAACGCGGCGCACCAACGACGAACACGAACCGTTCAAAATCAGCGACGCCAACCAACCAAATCGTCCCCTGCGCGATATCCGGTCGATATCTAGAGCGTCATTGTTTCAGATGAGCCGCGCTGGTCAACACGCGGACCGTCACTTTCCGGGCGCCCTGAAGCTCTGCAGCGCTGGGCTTGTCGACGGGAATGTGCATCTCGCCCATGGCCGATGCTCCCAGGACTCGGCCCGGCAGCACCTTCCCACTCTGCTTCAGATAATTGATGACCGTCTGGGCCCGCTGGTTGCTTAGGCGCTGGTTGGCAGCCTTGTTTCCCTTGGGATCGGCATAACCAAGCACGGAGATCACATAGCCCTTCATGCCGGCGGCCTGCTCCGCAAGCTTGAGAAGCTCCTGCTTGTCCGACGGGCTGACTGCTGCGCTGCCGGACTTGAAGTAGATGTTGTGTTCCGCCCGGACGTCCCATTCGCCCATCTTCGAATAAGCGGTCCTGAGCTCTTCCTGGCCAGCCTGGATCTGCGCGGCCGTCTTGAAGTCCTTGGCCTTGTACTCGACCTGCCGCGCGACATTGCCGTTCGCCTGGATTGTCACCGGAAGGCCCGGGATCAACGCGGTCTGCGGGACGTCCTTCTTCTGACCGCCGAGGGCGCCTGAGATGGAGCGCACGCGTGCGTCCTTGGGCAAGGTAATCGTCTGGTTACCGGCCGGGGTTTTTACCGTCAGCTGACCGTCTCGGTTGGTAACGATAATTCCTTCAATCTGATGCGTCTGTGCGAGAACCGGTGCGCTGTAGAGCGCGATGGCTGCAGCGCCAGCGATCAGCATGCGATATGCCGCGTTTTTCATCCCCAATCTCCTTCGCACCCCGGTCGCCAACTCGGCGTCCGTCGATCGATTTGGGTATGCTTGACCCCGGGTACCTTCCATCAGGGGAAACCCTCGCGAGGCATCGGTAGAGCCACGCGGATTCCGCCCAGCGGAACCCCCTGCCCGTATTTACCTAGTCACTATTGGCAGCTTGCCCGCCCAAGCGCATCAATTCACAATGACTTCCGCCGGCGAGTAGGCCCGCCTTTGCATCCCTCCCCAGACCCCCGAAGGCGGGCCTACCACTTTTTCCATGGCCCACGCGCCGAGCAACTTATCCCGTTTCACCTGCGTTAAGGTCGACTGGGCATAATCCCGAATAACTGGAGACTACTCGCGCGCATCGAAGGAGTCGCGCTGACGGGTTGGAGTGAAGCGGTCGCAGATGGATAATTACAGGTCGCCTTCCGATCAGGCTCGGGGATCGGATCGGCACGATGCCGCCAGCGTGGTGGAAGCGATCCGGGCCGACTTTAGTAGTCTCGTAGAAATCTTCGAGCGGCAGCTAGCTGAGATGGACGCCCACACCCGCCCGCACATCTCGCAAGCGAAGGCGGCGGCCGAGCGCGGCTTGCAGCTCAGCAAACATCTACTGGAGGCGATTCGAGCTTCTGAGTAGCGTCCGGGCGGCCGAGGCGCTCCGCGCGTTCCCGCAGCATGTGGAGCTCTTTCGCGTAGGCCTGATTAACGAAACGCCGGAGGCTCCAGTCCGCCTCCATCTTACTTACCAGAGCTGTGAGATCCTGGGCGAGATCCGCTGCCTCGAGTTCGGCGGCGTTCGATCGACGGTCGGTCCTGCCAACGCCTTCGCGGCCAAATCGCATGAGCTATCTCCGCCTGCCATTGTACCACTGACGGCGGCCGCAGCCTACTGCGGGTAATTCCCCAACCTGACACCTCACGAACGAAGAAGCTGAGCCATATGCCCCTCAGGGTTTCCGCCGATGGACTCGCTAGGGCCTGAAGCCTGATCAGTCAGTCACGTCTTGGCAGCAGGAACCGTGCATTGACCCGCCACCTCGTCTTCGCCGTCGCATTGGCAGGCGCCATGCTGATGTCCGGAAGCGCTGCGGCGGCGGCTCCTCCCCCGACTTGGGATGGGCTGGTTCAAGTCCCGTCGAAGCGGCTTAAGCTGGTCTACCTGGCGCCAGGTGCGGATTTCCGAACCTATAGCAAGGTGATGATCGATCCGACCGAAATCGCTCTCGAGAAGGGTTGGCTCCGGGATTACAACATGTCGACCTCATCGATGTCGGGCCGAATCTCGGATTCCGAAGCTCAGAAGATGATCAGCGAGGCAATTCCCGTCGCGACGGAGATCTTCAGCAGCGCGTTCAGCAAAGGTGGGTTCACCGTCGTCACTCAGCCCGGTCCCGATGTTCTGCGGGTGCGCACCGGAGTGCTCAACATAAGGGTGAATGCTCCCGACACGAACTCCGCTGGCAGATCCTATAACTTCGCGCCGGAAGCAGGCTCGGCAACGCTCTTCATTGAGGGCCGCGATTCTCTGACGGGGGCGCTCCTTGGCCGAGCCGTCGATCAACAAGTCATTGGGGACACACCCGGCGCCTGGCGGACTTCGGTCAGTAACCGGGGCGACTTCCGCGATGCGGTCGAAAGCTGGGCCAAGATCAGCGTCAACGGCCTGAACGAACTGAAGACTCTGTCACCGATCCAAAAATAGGGTGCGACATCTAGCGAGGGACTATCCATGAACAGTCAAAGACTTGTCAGCCTTGTCGGTGCGCTCGTTTTCCTCGTCGTGGCAGCGGTCGCTCTCTATCGCTTGCTATTCTATTTCGAGATCACGATCGGCAGTCACCGCGTTGGTCAGGTCGCGACATTCTTCGTCTTCGTGGCAAGTGCTGCAATTAGCCTGATGATGTTCCGAGGCTCCGGGAAGGCTCAATACTAGATCACTGCACAGGGGTCCTCGGCGACAGGCGCACTGATGTGGGCTTCGTTCCGCCGCTGCATCAGCCGGCGCCATGAACTGGGCGGCATTCCAAACTCCGAGATGAACCACCGCGTGAACGAGCTCTGCGTCGAGTAACCCGCCAGCTCAGCAACTGATGTGATCGATTGATCCGAGCTCGCCAAATAGCGCGATACGAGGTCACGGCGGGTTTCGTTCAGAATGTCGGTGAAGGACTTGCCCTCACGGACAAGCCTCCGCTGCAACGTGCGAACCGGCACGTCGAGGCTGTTTGCCGCGCCTTCCACGTTCGCCTGACCGTTCGAGATGAGCATCGGGATTGCCGCCCGGATCCTCTCGTACATGCTGTCCGGCTGTCGAATGCCTGGCATGAGGTCGAGCAGCCTCCGGGCGTGAACGGTAAGCTCGGGATCAGAAAAGGCGTTTGGCAAGTTCAGGCTGGAAGACCGGAAGGACATCCCGTCAAAATCGCTGTCAAAGTCGAGAGAGCAGCGAAAAATACGCCTGAAGGTTGAAATGTGGCGGGGCACGGCATGCCTGAAATGGATGCAGTCCGGGTGGAAATCGCATCCCGCACCATGGACAAGAACACGATATGCAACGGTCGCCATGAGGTTCACGCCCTGCGAACTGTGGATGCCTGGGATGAGGCTCCACTCCAGCGCCGCCTCGCGATCGTCGCGCCGCAAGACAGTGTACATCAGCTCGTTGATCAGGCGACGATACTCGATGCCCGCCTTGAGGATGTCGCCGAAGGTGCTCTCATGCCGAAGCAGGACGCTGACCGGACCGAGGCTAGGGAAAGTCCGACACGATCCCAGCAGCACCGCAAAGTCGTCACGGTTCGACTGAGCAGCCGAATCCTCCAGCAAGCTCACCAGTCGAGTCCCGGGAATCCAATTCTCGGGATCGCTCAGCGAATTAGGATGCAACCCTGCGCGGCCGAGCATCACATAGGGGTCCAGCCCCACTGAGCGTGCCACCTCGCAGTAATTGGTAAGCGTTACCGCGCGAACTCGTGCCGACAATGAACCGCTCCTACCGCGCGCTGCTGCGCAGTGGTCCATGGATATGCGAGGAAAACGGGCCGCGCAGTGCGCAAGATTCCCGATGCGCTACGGTAAAGCCCTGATACCCAAAACAGGCATTCACCCTAAGGATTGGCGCAATGCGTCGATGCGCGTCAGCTTACGCGCGGCCTCTAACCGAGGGGAGTGCCATGATCGACAAATCGGCGGGCAAATCGAATGTCGGCAACCTCATCGAGGTGCTGCTGCCGCTTCTGCTCCTCGCACTGCTGATAGCACTTTGCATTCAGCTCCTGCTACCGTTCGTCGGCCTCTTGCTCTGGACCATCATTCTTGCCGTCTGCTTCTTCCCGCTCCACAAGAAGCTGATCGCTCGGGGAACCAGTAACCGTGTCTCCGCCATCCTGATCGGCACGGTGCTGGTAGCGCTCATCCTGATCCCAACGGCCATTGCCGCGATCAGCGCCGCAAGCAGCGTGCCGGGATTCATCGAAGCGCTCAAATCCGGCAAGGAGCATGTTCCCGGTCCACCGCAGACCTTGTCGGACGTACCCATCGTTGGACTGAAGCTTCACGCCGCTTGGGCTCAGGCTGCGAATGATATGCCGGGCTTCCTTCAAAAGTTCGGCCCGCAGCTGTCGACCTTCAGTAAATGGCTGCTGCACGAGGCAGGGGGGATGATTGGCGCCGTCCTCGGTCTCGTATTGGCGGTCATCCTTGCGTCGATCACGATCGCTTATGCCGACGCTACGCGGGCCTTCATCGCCTCGATCCTTGCGCGGATTACGGGCACTCGTGAACGCGGCGAGCATTACATGTCGGTCATTGGAGCGACGATCCGTTCGGTTGCGAATGGCGTCATCGGCGTCGCGTTCGTTCAGGCGCTTCTGGTAGGCGTAGGCTTCTTCGTGATAGGAATGCCTGGCGCGGGGCTGCTCTCGCTGCTCGCGATGGTACTCGGAGTCCTGCAGGTCCCGGTGGTCCTTGTGACCTTGCCCGCAATCGTTTGGGCATTCAGCACCCAGAGCATGACAGTCGCGATCATTTTCCTCATTTGGGAAATCGTCGCTGGCCTCAGCGATGCCGTGCTCAAGCCCTTACTGATCGGCCACGGCCTAGAAGTCCCGATGCCAGTCATCCTCCTCGGCGTGATCGGCGGCGTGATCGCTTATGGCTTGGTTGGGCTCTTCATCGGCGCAGTCTTGCTTGCGGTAGGCTATGTTCTCTTCCGCGAATGGCTCGATAATCCGGATCGCCGTGAGGACGCCAAGCTAAAGGTCGCGCGGACGGCTGCCGAATAGGCCGATCAGGCGCGCGACCATCACCGCCAGGAACAATTGGCCGCTGATCACTTCGAAAACTGCGACCCCGCGCGCCAGATCGCTTTTCGGCAGGATGTCGCCATACCCAAGCGTCGCCAGTGTCACGAAGCTGTAATAGACCGCGCCGGCATCATTAAGGGATGTGGGTGACGCGATACTTCCCGGCCACAGCCGCTCCATCCCCAGATAGATCTGTCCGAAGAATAGCCCAGCAAGCAAATAGGCGCTTAGCGCTGCATACATTGTCTCGCTGTGCACGTCAGAGGCGGTGATCACGAAGCGGAGCGCTCCGCCTGCAGCGAGCAATCCCGTAAGCCCTACGATCGCGACCATCAGGCCCGCATTGATCGGAATATCGTCACGTTCGGAGATCAGGCGGATTGCGAGCAGGACGATGACCCCAAAAGCGAGGGCCCACCGCGTATGCTTGGTGCTGTTCGGCATAACCGCCGCGAGTAAGCAGGCACCAAAAAGAACGCGTATTCCCTTCGCCGGGAAGCCCATGCTTTCAGCGATGGGCAGCACAATGAGCATGGCCAAGGAGGTAAAGAAAAGGATGGTGTAGCGATGCGCGCCATACGCCTGCCAAAAGCGGGTATCCCGAACCGGACGCCGAGCCTGGTCCATATCCTCCCCTTTGCCACCGATTTTGCGGCATCGGCCAAACCATCCGAACAGTCGATCAGGCCTATTCCCGATAGGCAGACGACGACCAGCGGAGCATCGGGCACCGGGGTATCACGATGCCGCACGCTGCAGTCTATGTCGCAGTGCCGGTCCTGGCTGTCGTGGCCGTAGCGACGGTCACGGTGCAGCGCTGGATGCCAAGCAACGTGCGCGCAACGCAAGCCGCTAGAGCCGATCGTGCAAAAACTTACCTCTTCCCCAACAGCCTGCCGGACAGCCTAAGCTTTCTTCCTCCACCCCCTGAAGCAAGCTCTGCTCGCATGTCTCGGGACATTACGGCTCGCGATGCAGCACTCAGGTTCAAGGGCACCGAGCGCTATCAGCAGGCCATCGCCGACTCCCATTTTTCGGACGCCTCGACGGTTGGAGCATTCGACTGCGCCTTTGGGACCGAAATCAGCCGCGAGAAAACGCCGAAGCTTTATAATCTACTGACTGCCATGCGGGTCGATGTCCGGGCTTCAGCCTACCCCGTGAAGCGCAAATATATGCGCGCACAACCTTATGTGGCTTACCACACTGCGGTCTGCTCGCCTGCGGACGAGGAGTTGCTCAAAGGAGAGGGCTCCTATCCGTCCGCGCGTGCGGCAGTCGGATGGGCGTACGCGCTTGTGTTGGCAGACCTGAACCCGTCGAAAAGCGATGCCATCCTGCAGCGTGGCCGCGACTTCGCACAAAGCAGGGTCGTCTGCGACGCGGCCTGGCAAAGCGACGTGGACGCCGCTCTGTCCCTCGCAACTGAGGATGTGCTTCGACTGAAGAAGAAGGCTGCATTTCAGGCGGATCTGGAAGCCGCTCGCGCCGAGGTTTCGGAGCAACTCCGCTTAGGAACGTCGCGCCCTACGGGTTGCGTGAAAGAGGCCCTTGCGCTCGCCGCTCGCTAAACTTCGACTTCGATCCATATCGGCCCGTGATCGCTGGTCTTTTCCCAGCCGCGAGGCGTCCGGTCGACGCCCGCAGCCTTGAGGGACTTCGCCAGAGCGGGACTCAGAAGCGCGTGATCGATGCGGATGCCCGCGTCCCGCTGGAATGAATTCCGCCAATAATGCCAGAAGGTATAGATCCGCTCGTCCGGATGGAGATGACGGATCGCGTCGGTCCATCCTTGCGCGACCAGCTCCGCATATTTCTTGCGCGCCTCGGGCGCGAACAACGCGTCCTTCGCCCAGCGTTCGGGCTTGTATACATCCTGCTCCGTCGGGATGACGTTGAAATCGCCGATCAGCACCGCTGGCAAACCGCTATCGAGCAGTTCGCGGGCATGGGCATAGAGTCGATCCATCCAGGCCAGCTTGTAGTCGAATTTGGGTCCCGGCCACGGATTGCCGTTGGGCGCGTACATGTTGCCGATCAGGATGCCGCAGATCGCCGCTTCGATGTAGCGGCTCTGCTCGAGATTGGGATCGTCCGGGAGAGCCCGCCGAGTCTCGACCGGATCGCCGACGCGGCTGAGCAACGCCACACCGTTCCAGCTCTTCTGGCCGTGCCAGATCGCCGAGTAGCCGAGCGCTTCCACCGCTTCGCGCGGGAAGGCTTCGTCGGTGCATTTGAGCTCCTGCAGCCCGACAACGTCCGGCTGGAACTCCTCGAGCCAGCGCGTCAGCACGTTCAGCCGGGAGTTGATACCATTGATATTGTAGCTCGCGATCCGCAAGCGCCGCTTCTTTGCCATCAGCCTTAGGAACTCATCGAGGCGAAAAGTGTTCTAGGCGCGTCGCTTCGGAACCACCGATTGCGGATTCCGGCGCCGATACCCGGGCTTCAGTCCCCGGATCTTGGCCCTGTTGAGTCGCAATCACTGGATCGGAAGCACGGGAGCCCCGCCAGGCATTTTCCTACGCCTGACGGGGCTCTTTTTGCGAGTCGATCCGAGTCGTTGCGAATCCCACAGGCTTATGCACCGATTCACTCACAGTTTTGTCGCATGACGGACACGAATCCGCTGGACGAACCGCAACCATGGTGTATTGTTTTCATGTGCTTCCGGAGTCGAAAGACAAACGAAGCATGGAACCCCGGCAACTTCGGTTGCCGGGGTTTACTCGTTTAAGGGCTAGAGCGCTCTCGGGTCCGCCTCGGCGAGGACCAATCGCTTTGAGCGATCAGCCAACGGGTACTTGTTCCCGTTCGCGCAGTTGAACAGCACGACGCGCTCATCGCGACCGACCAGTCCGCGCTCATTCGCCTGCCGCCATGCCGCCAGCACCGCGCCGCCTTCCGGACAGAATAAGAAACCGTCGTCGCGGGCTGCGTCTTCTACGGCTTGCAGGATCGCATCCTCGGGCACGGCGATCCCGGCTCCGCCGCTTTCGCGCACCGCTCGCAGGATCAGGAAATCGCCGACGGCCTTGGGCACCCGGATCCCCGTCGCGACAGTTGCCGCATGTTCCCATCGTTCGGCGAACTCTTCGCCATTTTCGAATGCACGCACGATCGGCGCGCAGCCCTCGGCCTGAACCGCGTACATGCGCGGCCGCTTTGAACCGATAAGTCCAAGGGCTTCGAGCTCGTCGAACGCCTTCCACATGCCGACGAGGCCAGTGCCGCCGCCGGTCGGGTAAAAGATCGCATCAGGGAGCTCCCAGCCGAGTTGTTCGGCGAGCTCCAGCCCCATCACCTTCTTGCCTTCGAGGCGGTACGGCTCCTTGAGCGTGGAACAGTCGAACCAGAGGCCTTCCGCCGCCCCCTTGCCCACGAGCGCACCGCATTCGTCGATCTGCCCGTCCGCGACATAGACGTGCGCGCCATATGCAGCCGTCTCCGTCACATTGATTTGGGGAGTCTCCGCCGGGCAGATGACGATAGTCTCCATGCCCGCTCTGGCGCCGTAGGCCGCCAGAGCCGCTCCGGCGTTGCCGTTCGTCGGCATGGCGATCCGCTCAATGCCAAACTGCTTCGCCATGGTCACGGCCATCGCAAGGCCCCGTGCCTTGAACGACCCGGTTGGTAGCCGCCCTTCGTCCTTCACGAGGAGGTTGGGGCCGCCCGTGCGCGGCAACGCCACGATGGGCGTCTCCGGCTCGCCGAGGCTGACGGGTTCGCCATCGTGGGGAAGCAGCTCGCGCCATTTCCACATACCTGGCTCGCGCGCGGCTATACTCTCGCGGGTCAGGGTCCGCTTGGCCGCGTCGAGGTCGTAGCGGACCAACAGCGGTTTTCCGGCGCGTGACAGGTTGTGAACTTGGCCGGCTTCATAGCGCTCGCCGGTCAGCGAGCATTCGAGATGCGTGACGAGGCTCATCAGCAGGTCGTGTCTTTGAGGTGCACGCACTCGATTTGGATGGTGCAGTGCTCGATATTGAAGCGGGCGTGGAGCATCCTTCGCGCAGTCTCGAGCAGACCGTCGGTCGACGCCACGTTCGGTGCCACTAAGTGTACGGTGAGAGCCGTCTCCGTCGTACTGAGGGGCCATATGTGAAGGTCGTGCACCGTCTCGACGCCTTCGATTTGAGCGAGTTCCTCCTCGACCTCCTCGGGCTCGATGCCTTCCGGCACGCCCATCAGCGACATGCCGACCGATTCCTTCAGCAGGCCGAAGCTGCCCCAGAGGATCACGATTGCCACAACCAGGCTCATCGCCGGGTCGACCCATTGCTGGTCGGTCCAAAGGATCACCAGGCCTGCCACGACCACCGCAGCCGATACGGCAGCATCGGCGGCCATGTGGATGTAGGCGGCCCGCGCATTCAAATCGTGCTCGCGGCCGCGAGCAAAGAGCATGGCAGTGACGAGGTTGCCGGCGATCGCGACCAGGGCGACCCAGATCATCGTCTGAGCCTCGGCAGGGGCAGGATGCAGCAGCCGGCGGATGGCCTCGGCGGCAATTGCTCCGACCGCGACCAGCAAGAACAGACCGTTTGTGAGCGCCGCGAGGATGGAAGCCTTCTTGAGGCCGTAGGTGAACCGGCGCGAGGGCGAGCGTTTGGCCATGACGGCGCCGGCCCAGCCAACGACCAGGCCCAGAACATCGGACAGGTTGTGACCAGCGTCGGCGATCAGCGCCATCGAATTGCCGATCAGACCATACACGAACTGTAGGATCACGATGCCCACGTTGATGGCGATGCCGAGCACGAAGGCTCGGGTGTAGTCCACCGGAGCGTGGTGATGATCGTGATCGTGATGGTGCGCGTGACCCGTCATGCGGGTGACCTAGCCGAGGCCATCGAACATCGGCAAACCTCTGTCCGTCGAAAATGAACTGCAATTCGTCCAATGTTCACCTTGCGATAATATAACATGCAGTTTAGCGCGCCTGAATTCCCTCCAAGGCGGCTCATGTACAAAGTGTTTCTATTCGCCACCGCGGCTGCGGTCGGCACGACTGCAACTCCGGCGTCGGCGCAGCAGGCCAGCGGTACCCAGATTGCACCCTCCGCCTCCGGCGCCGGTGACAATGAAGCCGATGCCAGTGCACCGCCCAGGCCGGGAGACGCGAAGGCCGCGCACCCGGACCCCGACCAAGCCATCGTCATCACGGGCGTCCGCAAGCGTGCCGAGGACGTGCTCGGTGGCGTGTCGGTTCTCAACCAAACCGAGCTGAATCGCGCGGTTCGTCCGAGCATCGGCGACACGCTCGCGCAGCTTCCCGGCGTTTCCTCGACCAGCTTCGGCCCAAAGGCTTCGGCACCTGTGCTGCGCGGTCTCCAGGGTGAGCGCATTAGGGTGCTGACGGACGGTATCGGCTCCCTCGATATGTCGTCGCTAGGCCCAGATCACGAAATCGCGATCAATCCGATTACGGCCGAGCGGATCGAAGTGCTCCGCGGGCCGGCGGCGCTCCTGTTCGGCTCCTCCGCGATCGGCGGGGTGGTCAATGTGGTCGATAATCGCATCCCCCGCACGGTTCCGACCAGTGTCGTTCGTTTCGACGGACTCGCTCTTTACGGAAGCGCGGCCAACGAACGTGGGATCAACGGCGCGATCGACGTTCCGGTGGGCGGACATTTCGTGATCCACGCGGATGGCAATTACGACAAGACGGACGACCTTGAGATTGGCGGGTACGTGCTCTCTAAGTCCCTGCGTGAGCAGGCACTCGCCAGTCCGGATCCGGACATTCGCGCACTCGCCAAGCTCAAGAACACGCTTCCCAACTCGGCCTCGCGTACGGCTGAGGGAGCGCTTGGACTTGCGTACGTTGACGGAGCGCTGAACATCGGATTCTCGGTGACGCGCCACACCTCAACTTACGAAGTGCCGATCCGTTATTCGCTGGTACCAGGAGAGCACTCCGAGCAGCCGACTCTCGACCCCCGGCAGACGCGCTTCGATTTCCGCGCGGAAGTCCCGATCAATGGCTTCTTCAGCCAAATCCGCGCGCGGGCAGGCTATTCGAAATACCATCACGACGAGCTCGACCCAGAGGGCAACATCGACACGAGCTTCTTCAGCAACGGCGGCGAAGGCCGGCTGGAGCTTGTGCAGCAGGATCATAGCGGTTGGGGCGGCACGAGCGGCTTCTCCTATCTGAACCGCGATGCGCGGATTGAGGGCGAAGAGAAGTTCCTGCCCGACAGCCGGCAGAAGCAGGCCGGACTGTTCACCCTGCAAACCTACGTCAAAGGCCGCTGGCGGTTTGAGGGCGGAGCGCGCGTGGAGTTCAGCAAGCTTAGCGCAGACGCTGATGAGCAAATCGGCACGCCGGCGCTGGCAGAGAATTTCACCTCGATTTCGGGCTCAGTCGGCGGTCAGTATGAATTTTCGCCCGGCTGGCGGGCGGGTCTGTCGGTGTCTCACACTGAACGCGCGCCTTCAGTAGATGAGCTATTCGCCGACGGGCCGCACGGCGGCAGTGAGGCCTTTGAAGTCGGTGACCCCAATCTCAGCCTCGAGAAGGGAAATGGCGTCGAATTAAGCCTGCACGGCACGAGCGGCCCGGTGCACCTGTCGGGAAGCCTATACTACACCAGCTTCTCGAACTTCATCTTCTCTGCCCCTACGGGCGAAGTGAAGGACGATTTGCCCGTCTACCAATTCTTCCAGGGCAAGGCCGACTATTATGGCTTCGAGCTACAGAGCGATGCGAAGTTCGGCCACGCGCTGGGTATAGACTGGGGTGGCGAATTCCAGGCTGATGCTGTGCATGCCACGGTGAAGAGCTTCGGACCGGCACCGCTCATCCCGCCCTTCCGCCTGATGGGGGCGCTGACCGGGAGCCGCGGAGAATTCGACGGGCGGTTCGAGCTCGAGCGAGCTTTCGCGCACGACCGGACCGCGCCGAACGAAGCCGATACACCCGGCTATACCCTGCTCAATGCTTCACTCGACTGGCACCCATTCGAGAAGAACCCAGCGCTCACGCTGACGCTCAGCGCGAACAACCTGCTGGATGTGGACGTGCGCCGCAGCACGAGCATCCTTCAGGAATATGCGCCGCTGGCAGGACGCGACATTCGGCTAACCGCGCGCGTGGGGTTCTAAGGGCTCAGCGGATCGAAGCGATCTGAGGCGTGCCAATGCGAGAGCTGCAGCGTTATCCCGCGTGAGTTGTTGACGCGCCTTCGGTGCCGGCTTGCGCGAACCGCGCCAGCTGACTACGCGGCGCCCGTCATCTGGGGAGTAGCCAGCCGGCTCGTCGAGCCGGGCGCCTGCGTCAACATACTTGGCCGAGAGGTCATGGTGCGGGCGGTGCGGAGATTTCCGTCCGGGCGAGACCAATGACACTTCGCTTCCGCTCCAGCCGGGCGGGAGGCGTGGTGTCTTGGCTGTTGCCGCCCGGCTGCGGAATTCCGATGGAAGCCTTTCTTACTTCGACCTTGCTCGTCGCGCTCGCCGAGATTGGCGACAAGACGCAATTGCTGGCGATTGTTCTTGCTACGCGGTTCAAACGGCCGCTGCCCATCATCGCCGGCATTTTTTGCGCAACGATGGCCAACCATGCGCTGGCTGCCTTCGTAGGCTCCGAAGCGGCGGCGTTCCTTCAGGCCAGCTGGTTCCGGATCTTGATCGCTTTGTCCTTCATCGCGATGGGTCTTTGGACGCTGGTTCCAGATAAGTTCGACGAGGACGAAGAGCCGAAGCGGAAGGGGAGCGCGTTCATCGTGACGCTGGTCTCGTTCTTTTTCGTCGAGATGGGTGACAAGACTCAGCTGGCCACCGTCGCACTTGGCGCCAAGTTTCACGACGTTGTCGCCGTGACCGCAGGCACGACGCTGGGGATGATGATCGCCAACGTCCCTGCGGTGCTGCTCGGCAATGAGCTCATCAAGCGAGTGCCGATGAAGCTGGTGCGGATCCTCGCCGCCCTGCTTTTCGTCGCGATCGGCTCCTGGATGCTCATCGCGATCCTCTAGCCGGACAAAAATAAAGAGAGGCGGTCCGGGAAGGGATCCGGACCGCCTCTGCTGGCCTCGTCTACTGGGGAGTTTCTGACGAGGCGCGGGGAACTCTGAACTAAATATCGATACCGGCAGCGATGGCTTCAAGCTTGCGGACCCGTTCCTTGAGATCCGCCATCTCGATCCGGCCTCCTGCCGGGGGCAATGTCCGGTCCCCTGAAGCCTGTGCCAGCTCCATCTTCTTGAACTCGAGCCAGCCGTTCCAGGCCCTGAGGCCGGCCACGCTAGCCCCGCCAAGTCCGGCGATCACGCTCGCCGACAGCACTCCAATCGTCAGCGGATCCATCACTTCTCCTCCTGCCGGAGCGCTTCGATCTCGCGCGCCAGGTCGTCATTCTGAGTGTTGATGTGATGATCGATCGCCATCAGCCGGCGGTCGGTCTCGTCCAGCTCGGTGCGCATCGCGTGCACCGTGGGCTTGCGGCGGACGGTCTCGTCCATTCGGTCGAAGTCGCTCATGCGCCTGTCTCCGGTCATCGACTTCTTCTTCTGGATCGTCAGGTAGATCCCGACGGCGGCGTAAGCGATCAGCGTAAGCTTGAAGCTGATGAAGATCGCGGCCGCGACAACGCCGATGCGAACGAAGGTCGGATCGATTCCGATCATGTTCCCGAGCGTTGAGCAGACGCCTGCAATCTTCGCGTCCCGTGTGTCGAGCGAATATGGATAAATCTTGCGGGCCATCATTCCCCTACCCTTTCTTACTGAACCCGCGCTTTGAGCGCGGCCTTCATCGCTTCGAGCTCGCGGTCGACCGCTTCGGCGGCCTTGAGCTCGTGAATTTCGTCTTCGAGGCTGCTGATCCCGAGCGCTTCAGCGCGGCCTTCAGCAAAGTCAGCGCGGCGCTCCAGCAGTTCGAACTTCGAGAACGCGTCCTGCGTCCGGCTGCCGTTCATTACCTCGCGCGCCTTGGCCCTGGTCACGGCGCTTTCGAACCGTGCCGCAATGGCGTTCTGGCGGGCGCGGGCTTCGCGGAGCTTCGCCTGAAGCTTGCCGATATCGGCTTCATATCCGCGCAGAACCTGCTCGATCTGGTCGGCCTCGGCGCGCAGGTCCTCGGCCATGTCGGCCGCCTTCTGCTTCTCAATCAGCGCCGCCTTCGCCAGGTCCTCGCGGTCCTTGGAAAGCGCCAGCTCGGCCTTGGCAGTCCAGTCATCCTGGATCTGGTCGAGCCTTCCGAGCGCCCGCCGCATCTCCTTGATGTCGGCTATCGAGCGCGCCGCCGAAGCCCGAACCTCGACCAAGGTCTCTTCCATCTCGAGGATGATCATGCGGATCATCTTCGCCGGGTCTTCGGACCGGTCGAGAAGCTCCGTCATGTTCGCCGCGAAGATGTCACGAGCGCGGCTGAACACGGGACCGCTGAACCATGCCGCGACCGGGGCAAACCGCTCGCTCTTGGGTTCGGCCTCGACCTCGATCAGGCGAGGGGTGCGGACCGGAACGTGGGCTTCAAGAACTTCGAGTTCAGGCATTGATGGTGACCTTTACAGGGTTGGCGTTCGCCTGGGCCGGACCGACCGCTGCGCCGATGGCTACTGTGCTCATGGCAAGCGCCGCGACGATGGCGACCAGCGTGCGAGTGAGTGGCGACTGCGACGACATTTCTAATCTCCCTTTTGGCGATGTCCGGTTTGCCGGATCACCGATGCGAGATACTATTCAAGGGGTGTGCCAATCCCGGAAAACTGCCAAAAATGCCTTCAGGTCAGGTTGTTTGGGAGATTTCACCAACCAAGACTTGGCGGAATTCGCCAAGCCTGTTTGGGAACATTCGCCAGCCCCGGCGCGTCGAACCGAAAAGACTTCGAACGAGGAGAATCAGCGATGTTGGGTAAGCTTGCGGGCGCGTTCCTGGGTGAGAAGATCGCCGGCCGTCATTCGGGCGCCAAGGGCGCGCTACTGGGCTTTGGTGCCGCAGCTCTGGCGCGGCGCAGTGTGCCGACGCTTGCTGCGGTCGCGCTTGGCGGATGGGCGTTCAACAAGTGGCGCGAGCGGCGTCGCGCCGACGGGTCCTATGACTCGGACGCGGCTTCTTCGCCGTCTGTTTGACCGACGTCCTCATAATAAGGCTCGACCTTGCCGTTGAGCTTCAGCGTCATCGGCCGTCCGTAGCGATCCAGGCTGCGGCCGGCCGCAACGCGAATCCAGCCCTCTGACACCGAATATTCGATGACGTTGGTCTTTTCCGAACCGTTGAACTTGATGCCGACGCCGCGGCTGAGGAGCGCCTCGTCGTAGAAGTCGCTGCGCGGATCGAGCGAGAGACGGTCGGGCGGTGTGTCGGTTTGGTTCTCAGCCATGCGCGCGCCCTACTCTCCAGCGCCTTTGCTGGTCAACGAAGCGCGCGATTCAGGGGAGGTGTAAAGTATACTTGTCATCGAGAGTTGCCGCGTGCGCGAGTCAAGACTAAGCGCTCGCCCACACATGAGTGACAAGGACCCATCACTTCGCCGCAACGCGCCGAAGCTCGCGCTGCACGTACCGGAACCGCCGTTCCGTCCGGGCGACACACCCGACTTCTCATCGCTGCAGGTTCCTGCTGCGGGAAGCGCTCCGCGCCCCGACGTCGCCGCAAAGGCAGCGGAGACGCATCCGCTAACGACGCATCTCGTCCGCGTGCTTGGCGAGGACAACAAGGCAGTCGGTCCGTGGGACCCGAAGCTGGACCCCGAAACACTGCGGAAGATGCTGCGCGACATGGTAACGGTGCGCATCTTCGACGACCGCATGTACCGCGCCCAGCGCCAGGGTAAGACCAGCTTCTACATGAAGTGCACCGGCGAGGAGGCGATCGCGATCGCTGCGCAGACAGCGCTCGACCGCGAGGACATGCACTTCCCGACCTATCGTCAGCAGGGGCTGCTCGTTGCGCGCGGCTATTCGCTGACGGAAATGATGTGCCAGATCTATTCGAACAAAGGCGACAAGCTGAAGGGTCGGCAGTTGCCGATCATGTATTCGGACAAGGCGTACGGCTTCTTCTCGATTTCCGGCAACCTCGGTACGCAGTTTCCGCAGGCCGTCGGTTGGGCGATGGGCGCAGCGATCAAGGGCGACAGCCGGATCGCGATGGGATGGATCGGCGACGGCGCAACCGCGGAAGGCGACTTCCATTCGGCGCTGACGTTTGCCGCTGTCTACAACGTTCCGGTCGTCCTCGCCGTGGTGAACAACCAGTGGGCGATCTCGAGCTTCTCCGGCATTGCCGGCGCGGAGCGCGCGACCTTTGCGCAGCGCGCGGTGGGTTATGGAATCGCGGGCCTCCGCGTCGACGGAAATGACGCGCTCGCTGTCTACGCAGCGGTAAAGTGGGCCGCGGAGCGTGCACGCACAAATTCGGGACCGACGCTCATCGAGTTCTTCACGTATCGCGCTGAAGGACACTCCACGTCCGACGACCCGTCCGGCTACCGTCCAACCAACGAGGCGAAGCTCTGGCCGCTCGGGGACCCGATCGAGCGCTTGAAGGCGCACCTGCTTGCGCTCGGCGAATGGGACGAGGAACGGCATGCGGCGATGACTGCTGACGCGGACGCTGCCGTCCGCGCTGCGCAGAAGGAAGCCGAAAAGCTCGGCATCCTTCCCGAGCAGGGCAAGGATGGCGTCGAGACCATGTTCGAAGACGTTTACGCGGACGTGCCGTGGCACATTGCCGAACAGCGTGAGCAGGCGCTGAGCGAGGGCCGCGACTGATGCCGACGATGAACATGATTCAGGCGCTGAACGACGCCCACAAGGTGACGATGCGCAACGACGACGATGTCGTCGTGTTCGGCGAGGATGCGGGCTATTTCGGCGGCGTGTTCCGCGTCACCGAAGGCCTGCAGAAAGAATTCGGCAAGACGCGCGTGTTCGACGCGCCGATCAGCGAGGGGGGCATCGTGGCCGCCGCGGTTGGTATGGCGGCCTACGGCTTGAAGCCGCTGATAGAGGTCCAGTTCGCCGACTACATCTATCCGGGTTACGACCAGATCGTCAGCGAAGTCGCGAAGATGCGCTACCGGACGGGCGGCGAATGGACGATGCCGATGGTCATCCGCACACCGTATGGGGGCGGAATCTTCGGCGGACAGACACATAGCCAGTCGCCGGAATCGCTGTTCACTCACATTGCTGGCCTGAAGGTCGTCGTTCCCTCGACGCCTTACGATGCGAAGGGGCTACTGATCGCGGCAGTAGAGGATCCTGATCCAGTGATCTTCTTCGAGCCGAAGCGCATCTACAACGGGCCGTTCGACGGTCACCACGATCGGCCGGTGAAGCCCTGGTCCAAGCATCCCGCTAGCGAAGTGCCCGAGGGGCATTACACGGTGCCGCTCGGCAAGGCTGCGATCGTTCGCGAAGGTGGAGCGGTGACCGTTCTAGCCTACGGTACGATGGTCCACGTCGCGCAAGCCGCAGTGGAAGATCAGGGCCTCGACGCCGAGGTCATCGACCTTCGCACGCTCGTGCCACTGGACATCGAGACGATCGAGAAGTCGGTGGAGAAGACGGGTCGCTGCCTGATCGCTCAGGAGGCGCCGCGCACCAGCGGCTTCGCTGCTGAGCTAGCCGCGCTCGTCCAGGAGCGCTGCTTCTATCATCTCGAAGCGCCGGTTGAGCGCGTGACCGGTTGGGACACGCCTTATCCGCACGCATATGAATGGGCCTATTTCCCGGGCCCGAAGCGCATGAAGCGCGCCCTCGAAAAAGTGATGGCTGACTGATGGCTCGATACGAATTCAAGCTGCCGGACATCGGCGAAGGCATTGCCGAGGCGGAGATCGTCGCCTGGCACGTGAAGGTCGGCGACACGATCGCCGAGGACCAGCAGATCGCCGACATGATGACCGACAAAGCGACGGTCGAAATGGAATCACCGGTCGCGGGCAAGGTGCTCGAGCTTGCCGGTGAAGTCGGTGACCAGGTGCCGATCGGCTCCGTCCTCGCGGTAATTGAAACCGAAGGCGCGGATCGCGTTGCGCAGCCGGTCGAGGACAGCAAGGAAGAGCGTCCGCTCGCCGACGGCGCGGTGGAAGCGACGCCCGAGCAGGCGAAGGAAATCCCCGTCGTCGCCATCGAAGAGCCTACGCCACCGCCGGCTGCGCCCGCCCCGCGCGTCGAACCGGAAGTTGCGAAGAAGGAGCCTTCATCGGCGCACGTCCTCGCATCTCCGGCGGTCCGCGCGCGTGCGCGTGACCTGGGCATCGACCTTGCCGAAGTGAAGACGACATCGGATCGCATCCGCCACTCGGATCTCGACGCTTACCTTCTCTACAATGGCGGGAGCGTCTCAACGCGCGGCGCCGCCGCTCCGCGCAAGGACGAGACGATCAAGGTGGTCGGCCTGCGCCGCAAGATTGCGGAGAATATGCAGGAGGCGAAGCGCCGCATCCCGCACTTCACCTTGGTCGAGGAGTTCGACGTCACCGATCTGGAGGACACGCGTGCGATGATGAATCGCGATCGCGGCTCGAACCCGAAGCTGACTTTGCTGCCTTTCCTGATCACCGCAATGGCGCGCGCGCTGCCCGAATGGCCGATGCTCAACGCCAATTACGACGACGACGCCAACGTCATTACGCGGTTCGGTGCCCTCAATCTCGGCATGGCGACGCAGACTCCGAATGGGCTGATGGTTCCCGTCATTCGCAACGCTCAGAATTTGAGCGTCTGGGACCTCGCTCGGGAGATCACCCGTCTTGCTGAAGCGGCCCGTTCCGGCAAGGCGACGCGCGAAGAGCTCAGCGGTTCAAGCATCACGCTGTCGAGCCTCGGCCCGATGGGCGGAGTCACCTCGACACCGGTCATCAACCGGCCCGAAGTCGCGATCATCGCGGTCAACAAGGTCGAAGAGAAGGTCGTCGTGATCGACGGGGAGATCGAGGTCCGCAAGCGCATGAACCTCTCGCTCAGCTGCGATCATCGCGTGGTGGACGGCTGGGACGCCGCCAGCTTCATGCAGACCCTCAAGGGCTACATCGAGAACCCGTTGAGGCTGCTCTCGGCCTAGTAGCCAAAAGTCCCGGCGCCGCATCGGAGGGGGCGAGCGGCGCCGGGACCAGATCGCGGTTTACAGCGCGATCACTTCCTCGATCTTGGCGACCGGCTCTTCGAACCGCTCGCCGACCATTTCTTCGCTCTTGGCCCAGAGCGCCTTCGCGCGCTCGGGATCGAGCGCGTAGGGACGCACGCCCTCCGACACGGCACTGATCTCGGCTTCAGTGATGTTTGTCGTAACGTGGCAATTCTCGCAGTAGCGGCCACCTACCTCGTCAACGTCGGCCACCACGCCGGCCCAAATCGAGGTGGCCGCACCCTGCGGAATCGTCTTCCACTCGAACGTCGCGATATCGAGCCCTGCCGACTTGAGCAGCCTCTCGATCTCGCCCTGGTCCATGTATCGGCCGAGCTCGGTCTGGATGCCGCCCGGATGGACTGCCACCGCTCGCACGCCGCGGTTCTTGTGACGACGGTCGAACTCGACAGCGAACAGGATATTCGCCGTCTTGGAACGGCCATAGGCGGCGAAGGGCTCGTAGGGCGTCCGCTCGAAGTTGGGGTCATCAAGGTTGACGTCCGAGAAGCGGTGCCCGGACGACGCCAGGTTCACCAGCCGCCCGCCTTCGCGGATCAGCGGGGCAATGCGATTGACCAGCACGAAGTGGCCCAGATGGTTGGTGCCGAACTGGCGCTCAAAGCCGTCAACAGTATGCTCTAGCGGCGTCGCCATCACGCCGGCGTTGGCGATCACCAGGTCGAACGGGCGGCCGTCCGCAACGATCTGGTCGGCGCCGGCGCGGACGCTCTTGAGGTTCGCAAGGTCGACTTCGACCAGATCGATCGGCCAGGCTCCGGCTTCGCGAAGCGCACGCTCCGCCTTTGCCAAGTCTCGCGCGGTGCCGACGACTTCCGCGCCGTGAGCCTTGAGCGCACGCGCCGTCTCGACTCCGAGCCCGGCAGATACGCCGGTCACAAGCGCGCGCTTGCCGGTCAGGTCGACGCCGGTGAGAACGTCTTCAGTAGTGGATTTCGCTCCGAATGCAGTCATGTCATGTCTCCTGGGGAGAGGGCAAAAAGCGGCCTCTTCGCCGCCGCTGGGGGTTGCGGACGGACGACCGAATCACTAAACTGGAGGACGCCTCCGCTTAAATACGGAGGGTTCCTCCGTTTTTCAAGAGACTTTTTTTGGCTGCCGATTCCGCCCCTGCCCGCAAGCCTCGTGCCGACGCTGAGCGTAACCGCCAGCGCCTGCTCGAAGCAGCGCGCGCAGCGTTCAGTGAAAGCGGCACATCGGTCAGCCTGGAGGAAATCGCACGATCCGCGGGCGTCGGGATTGGCACGCTCTACCGCCACTTCCCCACCCGCGACGTGTTGATCGCCGATGTCTACAGCAACGAAGCTGCCAAGCTGGGCGAAGCAGCGCGGCAGCTAGCCGACCAGCATCCGCCGCTTGAGGCATTGCGCACCTGGCTGCTCCTGTTCGTCGACTATCTTTCGACCAAGTTGATCCTGGTCGAGGCGTTCAAGTCGATGGTCGGCGATACATCTCGGCTCACTGCCGCTTCAGGCGACATGCTCAGCTCGTCGGTCACGTTGCTGATCGATCGGGCGGTTGAGAATGGCGACATTGCAGCCGGCGACATCGACCCGCTCGATCTGCTGCGCGCACTGACCGGAGTAGCCATGGCTGGCGCCGGCCCCGACTGGCACGTCGCCGCAGCGCGAATGGTCGACATTCTGATCGCCGGCCTGAAGCGCGCCTGACAATCAGGCTTTTGCGCCGCGATTCTTCCGGAGGATCGCGAAGAGGATCAGAGCGAATGCGGCAAGCCGGATGAGATAGACCGGTCCGCGCTCTTCAGTCGGAATGTTCGCTAGCGAGAGGATCGTCTGGCCGCTTCCAAGCAGCGCGAACGCCAGTGCGAAGGCGAGGAACAGGCCGTCATGCGTCCGCCGCCAGAAGTTGATGAAGAACAAGCCGCAGACGAAGAAGCCCATGGCCACTGCGCCCGACAAGAAGTCGTAGAGCGTCATCGCGTCATTCCTCCCCGACGTCCCATACGAACCCCCAGATAAGCGATACCACTGCAGCGAGGGCCAATCCCAGGCGTGCAAGGCGCAGATCGATGTCGTCCGGCCACACGACCAAGTCCAGGACCAAAACCAGATTGTTCGCGGCGAGGAAGCCGAAGCAGATGCTGCTCCACAGCAGCAGGCGGGTTCGGTTGGCGCGGTAGCTTCGTCCGAGCAACCACGCACAGGCGGCGCTGGTCAGGAAGCAAAGCACGTAGACGACAGCCGGAAAGACTTCACTCATCCGACTTCCCCCGTAACCTGAACGCATCGGCGAACGCCGTTGCACTGCTGCTGCTTGCGGCGACAATGGCACGGCGAACCTTGTTCGGGCGAGAGCGATACATCTGCTCGACGCGATCGACACATTCTTCGACGTCACGATTGACCGGCAAATAGGCAGCGCCATCGCCCTCAAGCGACGCAAGGCCAGCCGCCGCAAGTGCATCGAGCGCCTTGGTCACCACCAACTCGCTGGCGCGAAGGGTCCCCACCAGTTCTTGGGGTGCCCAAAGGCGTCGCTCGCTCTTTAGCGCGAGCAGCACTTCGAGTGCCCACACCGAGGGAAAGCTCGCTGCGATGAATCGCAGGAGATCGTCGTCGGAGCTGCTCACCGGCCCCGCATCAACGCCACGCCACCATGAACCTCGCCTAGCGGCTTGAACGCGGCGCTGACAACCCGGACCTAGGCGGCGGCTTCGATGATCAGCCTGGTGATTTCGTCTGGATGCGAAATGAGCGACAGATGGCTCGACTTCAGCTCGATGGTCTTCGCGTTCATGCGCTTCGCCATGAAGCGCTCCAGATCCGGATTGATCGTGCGATCCTCAGTCGAGACGGCATAGAAGCTAGGCTTCAACCTCCACGCCGCATTGGTCGTCTTTCCCGTGAGCAGGGCTTTGTGGAACGGCTGCTGGACCGCGTAGAGCACCCTCGCCTTCGCGGGCGGGATGTCGCCCGCGAAATCACGGAGAAACGCCTCTTCCGTTAGCCGACCTTCATCGCCGTCGTAGACGATTCCGGCCGAGGCTGGCGGCGCCGGATATTTGGCGGCGAGCGCCGTGTAATCCTCGCCAGCATCGGGCGCCCGGGCGGCAACATAGACCAGTGCTGACACATTGGGATGCACGCCTGCTTCGGTGAGGATCATGCCGGAGAAGGAATGGCCGACGAACACGGTCGGACCGTCCTGCCGGTTTAGTACTTTCGTCGCCTCTGCGACGGCGTCAGGAAGCGTCGTCAGCGGATTCTGCACGGACGTCACGTTGAAGCCCGCGGGCTGCAGGCGGCTGATCACCTCGGACCAACACGTCCCATCCGCGAATAGGCCATGGACCATGACGATGTTGCGGGCCTTTGGGCGGACGGCTTGAGCGGCGAATGAGTGCGAAGGTGCAACAGCCATAGCCGCGCCCGCCGCCAGCAGCGTGCGCCGGTCGATCAGCACACCTCGGTCAGGCAGGTGCGCCCTCTTTCACCATTTGCCGCAGTTGATCCCGAAGTTCCGGCGTGTCCTGATGCCCATGGACCCTTGCGGCGTGCTGCGCGGCGGCTTCGACCACCTCTTCCGCGTTGTCGGCCGAGATGGCGACGGTGCAACCCGACTCGCTCGGATAGTCGCGGCAATCGATATATTTGCGGTCCATATCGGCCTCCTGGCGCGATGCCGGCCTGGTGACGCAGACTGGAGGCGCGCAGCCGACGCACGCGGGACGCGGCTAGCTGCGCCCCGTGATTATTGGAGTCAACAATGAGGTCGCTCAGCTCTTTTTGCCGAGCTCGTGCCAGCTCTTCTCGTTGACCTCGACGCCATGTTTCTTGGCTGCCTTCTTGATGCGGCTCCACGCCTCGTCGCGCTCCGCGTCAGACACACCCTCGACCTGGTCGAAGCGCGCAATCGCGTTGCGCACGTGGCTGGCGTTGTTGAGCGGCTCCTTGCGCTCTTTCGGGAATGCGAACTGGTCTTCATCGAGCTTGTCGCGCTGGGCTTCGCTGAGTTCGGCCATGATTGCTCCTTTCACGCGAGTTCAACGCGCGAACAGCCGTGCCGTTCTCATTTGTAATGAAGAGCCCCGGCCTTCGCTCAGAGGGGGCATTGCGAAGGCCGGGGCTCTGGATGGCGGCGCTTAGGGAGCGAGGCAATAGAACGCCGCCAGCTGCTTAGGCCGCGAGGCGGACGGTCTCTCCGAGTGCCTGACTCAGCGAGGCTTCGCGCTGCTCGGGGCCGATCGCGAGGCCGTCGGCTACGACAAATTCCGGCTCGATACCGATGAAGTTGAAGACGCCACGCAGGTAGGTTTCCAGATGCTCGAGCGCTGCGGCGGGCGAGCCCTCATTGTAGAAACCGCCGCGAGCGAGCGCGATGATGACTCGCTTGCCAGTTGCTAGACCCTCGGGACCGTTCGCGCCGTACTGGAAAGTCTTTCCGGCAATGACGATGCGGTCGATCCAGGCCTTGAGCTGGGTGGGGAGCGTAAAGTTGTACATCGGCGCGCCGATCACGACGGTATCGGCCGCAAGGAACTCGTCGAGCACGCTGGTATCCGCGAACGCATCGAGCGTCAGATGCGGCAGCGGGTTCGCGGCCAGATCGCGATAGACAACTTCCTCGCCCCACTGGGCGGACTTCAGCTGGTCGACGATCGAGTTTGAAAGAGTCCGGCTGGCACTGTTCTCGCCATTGATGCTGGCGTCGAGATGAAGGATGGTCACTATTGCCTCCTAAGTATGGATTCGTTACCGAGGCACCCTAAATAACCACCGAAGAATCGCCCGCAAGAACGCACTTTTTTGTGTTGGACGAACAAATTTGTGCGGTGGGAACATGGAGGTGACTGAGACTATGAAAGACCCCAGCAACCCCGTCTGCCAGACCATCAGCACCCTGCTCTCTCGCATCGGCGACAAGTGGACGGTGCTCGTCGTGCAGACGCTCGGCGACGGTTCGAAGCGCTTCAACGAACTGCGGCGCGAGATCCCGAGCGTATCGCAGCGGATGCTGACGCTCACCTTGCGCAATCTGGAGCGTGATGGACTGGTCAGCCGCACTGTAACGCCGACCATCCCGCCACGCGTGGACTATGAGCTTACTGAACTGGGCAAATCTCTGCAGAAGCCGATTTGCGGGCTGGCGACCTGGGCCACCGAGAATGTCGAGCAGATCCATGCCGCGCAGGCCCGCTTCGATGCGGAGCAGGACAAAGCTGCCGCGGCATAGGATTTTCGCCGCCGTTCGAACCCGCTAGTGCGGCTTCATGTTGAAGCCTGTCACGACCGACATTGAAGCGCTGAAGATCCTCGACGAGCGGCTGCGCTGGCTGTCCGCCTGGACCATCCACTATGCCAACCACATCCGGCCCAACGGCGACGGGATCAAAGTCGGCGGCCACCAGGCATCGAGTGCGTCGATGTCGGCGATCATGGCCGCCCTCTACTTCAATGCGCTCGGGCCGAACGACCGGGTGGCAGTGAAGCCGCATGCGGGCCCGGTGCTCCACGCGATCCACTATCTGCTGGGCTCGCAGAGCCGCGAGGCGTTGGAGAATTTCCGCGGCTTCGGCGGTGCGCAAAGCTACCCCAGCCGTACCAAGGACCAGATCCCCGTCGACTTCTCGACAGGCTCGGTTGGTCTGGGTGTCGCGATCACGCTCTTCGCCAGCTTAATCCAGGACTACGTCACGGCCCATGGTTGGATGGACGAAACCGACCGCGGCCGTTTCGTTGCGCTCATGGGCGATGCGGAGCTGGACGAGGGCAACATCTATGAGGCCCTGATCGAGGGCTACAAACACGACGTCCGCAACCTCTGGTGGATTGTCGACTACAACCGCCAAAGCCTGGACGCGACGAGCGCCGACCGCATGTTCGAGCGTTTCGATGAGATTTTCCGCAGCTGCGGCTGGCGCGTTATGGAGTTGCGTTACGGCAAGAAGCTCGCGGCGGCACTCGAAAAGCATCCCAAGCTCAAAGCCTGGTTCGAGCAGCTGCCCAATGCCGATCTGTCGGCACTGCACTATCAGGGGGGCGGCGCGTGGCGCAATCGGATCACCGCCGAATTAGGCAAGGCCGCTGCGCCCCTTCTGAAGGAATATGACGACGCGGCGCTCGCCGCCTTGTTCAGCGACCTTGGCGGCCATTGCATGGAGTCGCTGGTCGAGGCGTTCGCAGCAGCGCAGGACGATGTCCCAACATTGTTCATCGCGTGGACGATCAAGGGCTACGGCCTGCCGTTCGCCGGCCACAAGGACAATCACGCCGGCCTCATGAACCCGACGCAGCTCGCCGCCTTGCGCGACGCCATGGGCGTTCGAGAAGGACATGAGTGGGAGCCGCTGGAAGGCGTCGGCGATAATGCGCGAACCGGCGTCGAGGCCGTGCTCGAGCGCGCCCGCGTCATGCGCGACAAGCGCGCGCGGAGCTTCGGCAAGGTCACCATTCCCGCGATCCCCGCACCTGCCGGAGAGGAGCAGTCGACGCAGGCCGCGTTCGGCCGCATCCTGCTCGAGCTTTCGAAGGCCGGCGGCGATCTGGCTGACCGGATCGTCACGACCTCACCCGACGTCACCGTCTCGACCAACCTCGGCGCCTTCGTGAACCAGCGCGGGCTGTTCCGGCGGAGTGACACGGTCGATGTGTTCGCTCAGGCAAAGATTGCATCTGCGCAAAAGTGGAGCGGCAACAACAAAGGCCAGCACATCGAACTTGGCATCGCCGAACACAACCTCTTCCTCATGCTAGCCGCGGCAGGCCTGTCCGGCGATCTCTTCGGTGAGCGGTTGTTCCCGATCGGCACGCTCTACGACCCCTTCATCGCGCGCGGCCTCGATGCGCTGAACTACGCTTGCTACCAGGACGCGCGCTTTCTGCTCGTCGCGACGCCGAGCGGCATCACGCTTGGTCCCGAAGGCGGTGCGCACCAGTCGATCAACCCGCCTCTCATCGCGCTCGGCCAGCCGAACCTGCGGCATTACGAGCCGGCGTTCGCAGACGAGCTAGCTGCGATGATGGAAGAAGCGTTCCGCCTCATCGACGATCCGAACGGCGAGAGCACCTATTTGCGCCTGTCCACGCGCAGCATCGAGCAGGTCGAACGTCCTGACGACGCCTGGCGAGAAGGCGCGTTGAAGGGCGCTTACTGGCTCCGCGAACCCGGCCCGAATGCGGAAGCGGCAATTGTCGCCATGGGCGCCGTGATGCCCGAAGCGATCGCCGCGTGGGAGGAGCTTAACGAAGACATTCCGGGTCTCGGCTTGCTCGCCGTCACATCGCCGGACTTGCTCCATCGCGGCTGGACCGCCGCGCAGGCAGCTCGCTGGAAGGGCGAGCGCAATCCGAGTCACATTGAGCAGTTGCTCTCAGCGCTTCCACCAACTGCCGGCCTCGTCACCCTCGTCGACGCTGCACCGGCCTCGCTTTCATGGCTAGGCGGCGTGCTCGGCCAACGCGTCGCACCGCTCGGCGTCGAGAAGTTCGGCCAGACCGGCAACCTCGCCGATCTCTACGCAGCATATCGTCTGGACGGCGCGGCGATCACCGAAGCCGTTGCCGAACTGCTGCTCGCTCAATAGGGAGCAGCGATGGCCGGGCGTTATTTCGACGAGTGGCAAGTAGGCGACAAGGTCGTCCACGAGATCACGCGCACCGTGACCGAGGCCGACAATCTCCTCATCACGACCCTCACCCACAATCCGCAGCCGCTTCACCTTGACCGGGAGGCGGCAAAGCAAACCGAGTTCGGCCACCGGCTCGTAAACTCCTGCTTCACCTTCAGCCTGATGGTGGGTGTCAGCGTCCACGACACCACGCTCGGCACGCTGGTCGCGAACCTCGGGTACGACAAGCTCGTGTTCCCCAACCCGGTCTTTATCGGCGACACGTTGCGCAGCGAGTCCGAATGCACTGCGGTCCGCGAGAGCAAGTCGCGCCCCAACGCCGGCCTAGTCACCTGGGCGCATCGCAGCTTCAACCAGCGCGGCGAACTGGTCTGCGAATGCACGCGCACGGCCCTTCTCCTGAAGAAGCCTGAATGAGCGAGCCCCGCTCCTGGCTGTTCGTCCCGGCCGACAGCGAGCGGAAGATCACCAAGGCGCTCGATAGCGACGCTGATGCGATTATCTTCGACCTAGAAGACAGCGTCGCTCCGCAGATGAAGCCAGTGGCGCGTGACGTCTTGAAGTCGCTGTTGAAGCGCTCAGGCGGTCCGCAATGGTGGGTGCGCATCAATCCGCTCACCAGCGAATTCCTGCGCGACGATCTTGAGCTGATCGGCATCGCCGATATCCACGGCATCGTTTTGCCCAAGTCCGAAAGTGGCGCGGATGTTGTTCAGTTGTCGCATCGGACTGGCAACATCCCGATTCATGCCATCGTTACCGAGACGCCAGCGAGCCTGTTCGGCCTACTCTCCTATCGCGATCCGCAATCGCCTCTCGTTGCGATGAGCTGGGGTGCGGAGGACCTTTCGGCGGCGATGGGCGCCTCTTCCAAGTACGACGCCGACGGCGAACTCAGCTTTACCTACAAGATGGCGCGCTCGCTCTGTCTTGCGGGAGCCATTGCGGCCGGCGTTCAGCCGGTTGACGGCGTGTTCGCCGACTTCCGCGATGAGGAGGGTCTGCGCGCCGAAGCGGAAGCGGCTCGGCGCGAAGGCTTTACCGGCAAGCTCGCAATCCATCCCGCGCAGGTGTCGGTCATCAATGCGGCTTTCACGCCGTCCGCAGACGACATCGCCCACGCGGAGGAAATCGTCGCCGCCTTCGAGGCACAGCCCACCGCAGGCGTGCTGTCAGTAGGCGGCAAAATGGTGGATCGGCCTCACCTTGTGCAGGCCCAGCGTGTGCTTGAACGAGCTCGATAGGAGAGACTCATGGCGACGACGATAGAACCCTCGACCACTTCGGAAACCGCGAGCGGACCGACGATCGCGAAAGGTTGGGGCACCGACGCGCCCGATCAGCCGCTTCGCCCGATGGAGTTCGAGCGGCGAGCGCTCCGGCCCAACGATGTCGCGATCCAAATCACCTACGCCGGCATCTGCCACAGCGATCTGCACACTGCCCGCAACGACTGGGAAGGCACGATCTATCCGGTGATCCCCGGCCACGAGATCGTCGGGACCGTCACCGCCGTTGGCGATGAGGTCACTCGCCACCGCGTCGGCGACACCGTTGCGGTTGGCTGCATGGTCGACAGCTGCATGGAGTGCGACCAGTGCCTGGAAGGCTGGGAAGTCTTCTGCCGCAAGGGCTGCGTCCAGACCTACAACAGCGCCGACTATCATGATCATACGATCACCAAGGGCGGCTACACCGACCATATCGTCGTGCGCGATCACTTCGTCCTGAAGGTACCGGACGGCATGGACGTCAGCCGGGTAGCGCCCCTGTTGTGCGCCGGCATCACGACCTACTCGCCGCTGCGTCAGTATAATGTTGGGCCGACCAGCAAGGTCGCGGTCGTCGGTCTCGGCGGCCTCGGCCACATGGGCGTGAAGCTGGCTGCCGCCATGGGCGCACATGTCACGATGATCACAACGACCCCGAGCAAGGGCCAGGACGCCCGCGAACTAGGCGCCCATGACGTGATCATCTCGACCGATCCTGAGCAGATGGCGGCCGCCGCAACGCGGTTCGACTTCATCCTCAATACCATTCCGGTGAGCCATGAGATCGACGGCTACTTGCAGTTGCTCGGACGCTCGGGACGGATGGTGATCGTCGGCGCGCTGATGCAGATGCCTGGGTTCAAGGGATCGAACCTCATCTGGTGGAACCGGGCCGTCGGCGGCTCTGCGATCGGCGGCATTCCGGAGACCCAGGAGATGCTCGATTTCTGCGCGGCGGAGGGCATCTATCCCGACGTCGAGCACATCGAGATGAGCCAGGTGAATGACGCCTATGAGCGGCTGTTGAAGAACGACGTGCGGTATCGCTTCGTGATCGACATGAGCCGAGGTCTATGACGGAGGCGATCTACCCGATCCCCGAGACCTTCAACGCGCGCATCGGCCCGCGCGAGCTCGAGGAGCTCAACGACCTTGCCCGGGCCGATCCGGACCGCTTCTGGCTCGACCAGGCACGCCGGCTGACGTGGAACAAGTTCCCCACCAAGGCCGGCGACTGGGCCTATGACGAAGACAATTTCCACATCGAATGGTTCGCCGACGGCCAGCTCAACGTGTCGGTGAACTGCCTCGACCGGCATCTCGCCGAGCATGGCGACCGCACCGCGATCATTTTCGAGGCGGACGAGCCGGGCCACGGCCATCGCTGGACCTACCGAGAGCTGTACGAAGAGACTTGCCGCTTTGCGAACCTGCTAAAGCAGCATGGGATCAAGCGCGGGGACCGCGTCATGATCTACATGCCGATGATCCCCGAGGCGGCGGCGGCCATGCTCGCCTGCGCGCGCATCGGCGCGGTTCATTCGGTGGTGTTCGGCGGCTTCTCGCCCGAGAGCCTCGCCGGACGGATAGCGGATTGCGACGCCTGTGCGGTCATCACTGCCGACGAGGGCGTGCGCGGCGGCAAGCGCATTTCCCTCAAGCGCAATGTCGACGAGGCTCTTCTCGAGCGCGACGTTCCCACGGTTATCGTCGTGACCCGCACCGGTGCCGAAGTGCCGATGAAAGAAGGCCGGGACATCCGTTATTCGCGAAGCGGCCTGTCGACCGAGTGCGAGCCAGAGATCATGAACGCGGAAGATCCGCTGTTCATTCTCTACACTTCCGGATCGACCGGGAAGCCGAAGGGCGTCGTTCACACGACTGGCGGCTATGCAACCTGGGCTGCGACGACCTTCGACTGGATCTTCGATTACCGCCCCAACGACGTCTTCTGGTGCACCGCCGATATCGGTTGGATCACCGGCCACACCTATGTCGTCTACGGGCCCCTGATGATGCGCGCGACGAGCGTAATGTTCGACGGGGTGCCGAATTACCCCGATTTCGGGCGCTTCTGGGAAACCGTAGACCGGCTCGGTGTCACGATCTTCTACACCGCGCCGACCGCGATCCGCGCACTCGAGCGCGAAGGGGACGAATGGGTCACGCGCCATTCGCGCAAATCTCTCCGGTTGCTCGGTACCGTTGGTGAGCCGATCAATCCTGACGCGTGGGAGTGGTACTGGCGCGTGGTCGGCGACGGCCGCTGCCCGATCGTCGACACCTGGTGGCAGACAGAAACGGGAGGCGCGATGATCTCGCCCATCCCCGGAGCGATAGAGGCCAAGCCCGGATCGGCAACCAAGCCGCTGCCGGGCATCCATGCCGAACTGGTCGACCCTGAGGGCAAGGTGCTGGAAGGCGCGATCAGCGGCAATCTGTGCCTGACGTCATCATGGCCCGGCCAGATGCGCACGGTCTGGGGCGACCACAAGCGTTTCTTCGAGACGTATTTCAGCACCTACCGCGGCAAATATTTCACCGGCGACGGCTGCCGTCGCGATGAGGACGGCTATTACTGGATTACGGGCCGCGTCGACGATGTGATCAACGTCTCCGGTCATCGCGTCGGCAGCGCCGAGGTCGAAAGTTCCCTGGTCTCGCACGCGAAGGTCGCAGAGGCGGCAGTCGTCGGATATCCGCACGATATCAAGGGTCAGGCGATTTACGCCTACGTCACGTTGAACGCCGGCGACGAAGGCAGTGACGAACTGCGCAGGGAGTTGATCCAGGAAGTGCGTCACGACATCGGCGCCCTCGCCGCTCCCGATAAAATTCATTTCACGCCGGCGTTGCCCAAGACGCGCTCGGGCAAGATCATGCGCCGGATCCTGCGCAAGATCGCGGAGGGGGAGACGTCCGGCTTTGGCGACACATCGACCTTGGCGGATCCCAGCGTCGTGGACGCGCTTCTGGCGGGACGCCAATGAAGCAGTTGGTTGCGTTCGCTGCGCTGGCTGCAGTCTCCGCTTCCGCCGAAGCGCGCAACTTCGACATGATGGCCTTCTTCACCGGCCGGACCCACGCCGACAATGTGCTGAAGACCGCGCTCCATGGCCCAACGCCGCTGATCGTGGACAGCGTCGGCGGGAAAGGAGATCGCGGCGACTTCGTGCTGATCGACACGGTGCATGAAGGCGACAAGCCGGTGCGCCAGCGCAAGTGGATCATGCGGCAGGCGGCGCCCAACCATTTCACCGGCACGCTCACCGACGCAACGACGCCGGTCGACATTGTCGTCGACGGCGACACTGCGACTGTTCGCTACACGATGAAGGGCGGCATCAAGATCGTTCAGACGATGAAGCTGCAGCCTGACGGAAGGACGCTTTCGAACTCAGTCGACGCCCGCAAGTTCGGAATGAAGTTCGGCAGCGTCACCGGAACGATCCGCAAGCTAGACTGAGGCAGCCGCTTTGCTATCCCTCCCTCTGGGGAGAGGTGACAAATGGCGTCGGTTGCAGAACATGAGAATCGCAAGCCCTGGTCGATGGCACGGGTCGTCATCGCCTCGTCGGCCGGTACGGCCTTCGAATGGTACGATTTCTTCATCTTCGGGAGCCTAGCGCCGGTCATCTCCAAGGTGTTCTTCGCGAGCCTGGAGCCAACGCCGGCACTGATCGCCGCGCTCGCGCTCTTCGCCGCCGGCTTTGCATTCCGCCCGCTCGGCGCACTCATCTTCGGCGTCGTCGGCGACAAGCTCGGCCGCAAGGGAGCATTCCTTGTCACCGTCAGCCTGATGGGCGGCGCGACCTTCCTGATCGGCTTGCTGCCGACTTATGCGCAGGTCGGTGCGCTCGGACCGGCGCTGCTCATCTTTCTGCGCATCCTTCAGGGCATCGCGCTGGGCGGGGAATATGGCGGCGCGGCGATCTACGTCGCCGAGCATGCGCCGCGGCTGAAGCGAGGCGCGTCTACTGGCTGGATCCAGTCATCTGCGTCGTTCGGCCTGCTGGCAGCGCTCATGGTCATCGTCGCAACGCGCCAGGCAGTCGGCGAGGATGCCTTCATGGCCTGGGGCTGGCGTATTCCGTTCCTGGTTTCGGCGGTCCTGCTCGCAATCTCCGTCTGGATGCGGGCCAAGCTTTCCGAAAGCCCGGAATTCGCCAGGATCCAGGAGGAAGGCGATGTGGCCCACAAGCCGCTGCGCGAAGCGTTCGGCAAATGGAAGAACCTGCGACAGGTGCTGATCGCCTTCTTCGGCATCATGTGCGCTCAGGGCGCTGTCTGGTATTTCACCTTTTTCTACCTGCAGGTGTTCCTCGAGAAGTCGCTAGGCCTGTCCGCAGAGACCAAGGACCTGCTGCTGATCGTGATGACGGTCGTCAGCGCACCGCTCTACGTCTACTTCGGCTGGCTGAGCGATCGCATTGGCCGCAAGCCGGTGATGGTCGGCGGCATGCTCCTTGCGCTCGTCCTGTATTTCCCAGGCTCGCATTGGATGGCGCGCGCCGCGAATCCCGCGCTGATAGAGGCGCAGGTAAACACGCCCGTCGTCGTCGAGACGGATCCGAAGACCTGCTCCGTCCAGTTCGATCCGCTGGGAACCGCAAAGTTCGTCAGTCCTTGCGATATCGCCAAGAGCGCCCTCGTGACGAAGGGCATCTCTTTCCAGACCAGGCCATCCTCAAGCGGCCAGACCCAGGTAATCGTTGGGACGGAGGGAATCGCGATTCCGTCGGGTGAAGGTCTGGGCGGCGCCGAACTAAAGGCGCTGAAAGCGACGACCGCGGCGACGATCGGCAAAGAGCTGGAAGCAGCAGGTTACCCGAAGGCTGCCGCTGCGGAGGATGCCAACATCACGCTCCTGATCATCGTGTTGCTCTTGTTCGTCGTGGCCGCAACCGCCGTCTACGGTCCTCAAGCAGCGGCCCTGGTCGAGATGTTTCCGACGCGCATCCGCTACACCGCCATGTCATTCCCCTATCACGTCGGCACTGGCTGGGTCGGCGGCTTCCTTCCCGTCACAAGCTTTGCGCTCGTCGCGATCACGGGGAATATCTTTGAGGGCCTGTGGTACGCCGTGATTTTCACCGGCATTTCGGTCGTCGTGTCGCTGCTGTTCCTGAAAGAAACGGCCGGCCGTCATCTCCGCGACGTCTGACCTTCAAAGGTGCTTGGCCTGTTCGAGCACCATGTCGCATGCCTGCGACTGCAGAAAGCCTGGTGCGCTTCCGATCGCGAACTGCTTGTCGCCGAGAATCTGACCTGACGCGCCAGCCACATAGTCGGGGGACGTTTTGATATCCGGCTTCTTCGTGAGGCCGTCGATAAGCAGACCCGCGCTAGTGCTGCTGACCAGGCTCTTGGACACGCAATATTGCAGCACGCCGGCCGCGTTCCCGGCGCTGATTTTCGCGACGTTCGGAAGCGCCGAGGGGATCGGCGCCGCTGTCATTTGGGCGAGTGCAAGACCTACAACCGCTCCGTTCAACATGCTCTCTCGTCCTTTCGGATCTAGAGCTAAGCTTCCGAAAGCAGCGTCGGTATCCGGAAGAGTCCCGAACGGCTCACGGAGCCCAGTGGATGTCGATCGGCTGCTCGACTTCCGCGAGCACCCTGCCGATTGGCAGCTTGGAGCTCTGCCCGTCGGCGATCGCCTGCTCGAGAACCTCGCGCTTCTTGTCGCCGGTGATCGTGATCAGGATGGTGCGTGCTGACAGGATCGACGCCCGAGTTAACGTCACCCGCGCAACCGGCGCTTCTGGTGGAAGCGGGTCTGGCATCACGCCGACCGCCCGGCGCGCCTTCGGCGCATCGAGGGCATCCTGCATGTCCGGTCCCGGGAAGATCGATGCGGTGTGCCCATCTTCGCCCATGCCGAGCCAAACGAGGTCCGGCGGCCAGGGCAGGTCCTGAAGGCGCGCATCGGCAGAATTGCCCGCGAGCTTGTAGTCGGAAATCTCAGTCGCAATCGGGATGACGCGAGCGCCCGTCGGAAGGAAGGCTCGGGCGATCTCTCGAACGTTTGAAAGATCGCTGTCCATCGGAGCGAGGCGGTCGTCGGTGGGAATGACGGTGACGCGCTTCCACGGCAGCTTCTGCGCGGTGAGCTTCTGGAAAACTGCCGGACCAGTCCGGCCTCCCGCGACCGCGATCAGCGACGCATTCCGCGCTTCGACCGCGCTATCGATGATGAATCCGACATCGCCAGCGACTGCGTCCGCGAGCTCATCCAGGGAATCATATTCCCACCATTCCGCTTCGATCATGTGATTCCTTTTTCGGCTATCGCGGCGCTCGTTGCGCGTATCCGAACCATCCTGCAACCGCTTGTCCGCTGCGATTGATCGCGGGCCGGAAGCGAAGCCGGTCATGGGCGAGGTTACACAGCGTGGAATCAATCGACGGAATGCCGGTACCTCGATCGATGGTGCATTCGCTAACGAAGCCCCGAGCATCGACGCGTAGGCGCATGAAGACGGTAGCTCCCCGGGGCCACTGGTCGAGCAGGTCACGCGGGATATCTCGGCCAGTCAGCACCGGTGTGACCAGATGCGGGGGATCCGCCACGCCTCCGTCGCCGCCGCCTCCCGGTCCATTTCCGCCAGCACCGCTTCCTGTGCCATTCCCGAAGCCGCCCGCGCCGGTGCCGGGGCCGCGGACATTCGAAGCGCCCTGAGTCGGTTGCGCCCCCTGTCTCGGCGTCTCAGCCGCCGCTATCTGCTGAACAGGCGGGGTCTCGATCTTCGGCTTGGGGGCGACGACCGGCGTCGCCTCGCTCTTGATATTCTTCGGCGCGGAACCGCCCTCTTTCTCTTTCGGCCGCCTTTGCTGGTTTTGCATGGGTGGCGGAGGTGGCGGCGGCGGCGGGATGTTCGTCACGTCGAACACGCGCATGACGGCTTGTGGATCCGTGAGATCAATCTTGCCCGACATGTGAAGCAAGGCGAACAAGAGCGCCACGTGAATTCCGACCACCGCCGCGATCGCGCTGCCTTTGTCCCGCTTATTGAGATCCGACCGGTATGCCACCCCAAGTCAACGCGGATAGCACAGCCGCGTTGCGCGCGCACAGCATGACAGGCGCCGGACACGGGGGCCACGCGTCCGGCGCGGTACGCATGATCGAACTGGGTTAGCGGGCCGAACTCGCCTTGCGCCCGCCGCCGTGACTCGCTTTTCCGCCCTTGCTCGCAATCTCGCGCTGCTTGGCTGGATCCATGGCCGCAAAGCCGCGCTTCGATCCACCGCTCTTGGTAGGCATGCTCACTCTCCCTGACTGAAAGGCCTTGTTGAAGGCGGTCGGGGAACGCGCCGTTTCGGCAGCGGTTCAGAATGCTGATCGAGGTTAGAAACGACCGTAGAAATCCACGTTATGGGCCGTCCAACATGAATTAGCTTCACGCTGCGGAACCCAGCCGCAGCAAATGAATTCTGCGTCGCGGCAGCATGCTTCTACTCAGCTGCCGAGTTCGATTGGGGGCGTAATGCGGCGAGTAAGTACCGCACTGCTAGGCCTGATTGCCGTCGTCTCATGCGCCGGCCTGGGGGCGTGTAACAAAAAGCCCCCTCAACAGCAGTACGCAGCGACGATCCTCAATCCGCCGCCCTCCGGAGACCATGCGCTTCCCCCTGCCGCAGCGGCCCCTGCCGACGACGGAAATTGGACGATGCCGGGGAAGAATTATGCGGCGACGCGCTTCTCGGCGCTAAACGAGATCACGCCCGCGAACGCGTCGAAGCTTTCGGTCGCATTCACGTTCTCGACTGCAACGACTCATGGGTACGAAGCGCCGCCGCTTGTCGTGAACGGCACGATGTACCTGATCACGCCATTCCCGAACTACCTCTATGCGCTCGACCTGACGAAGCCGGGCGCACCGACGAAATGGGTGTTCAAGCCGAAACCGGTCGCTGCATCCCAAGGCGTCGCGTGCTGCGATACCGTCAACCGCGGCGCGGTCTACGATGCCGGGAAAGTTTTCTTCAACACGCTCGACGGGCAGACGATCGCGGTCGACGCGAGCAGCGGCCAGCAGGTCTGGCGCACGCAGCTCGGCGACATCCAGAAGGGCGAGACCGTCACGATGGCGCCGCTCGTCGCCAACGGCAAAGTGCTGGTCGGGAATTCGGGCGGTGAGATGGGCGTGCGCGGCTGGATCGCGGCGCTCGACGAGGGCAGCGGAAAGCTCGCCTGGAAAGCCTACAACACCGGTCCCGACAAGGACGTCCTGATCGGATCGCGCTTCCACCCGTTCTACGCCATGGACCAGGGCAAGGACTTGGGCGTGAAAAGCTGGCCGCCCGATGCCTGGAAGATCGGGGGCGGAACCGTCTGGGGCTGGATCAGCTACGATCCTGAGACCAAGATGATCTTCTACGGCGTCGGCAATCCGGGTCCGTGGAATCCCGACCAGCGCCCCGGCGACAACAAGTGGACCACCGGAGTCTTCGCGCGCGACGTGAATACCGGCGAGGCGACCTGGTTCTACCAGACGACGCCACACGACGTTTTCGACCATGACGACATCAACGAGATTATCCTCGCCGACATCCCGTGGGCCAGCGGCCGCCGCCCGGTGATTTTCCGTCCAGCGCGCGCGGGCTTTTTCTACGTACAGGACCGCCGCACTGGTCAGGTGCTCTCGGCGACACCTTATGGCTACGTGAACGCATACAAGGGCGTTGACCTCAGGACGGGGAAGATGATCCCCAACCCCGACAAGGACCCCAAGCCAGGCCGCGTCACGCGGGACATCTGCCCGGCCGCACCGGGCCTCAAGGACTGGAACCCAGCAGCGTTCAGCCCGGTCACCGGCCTCGTCTACATCCCTCACAACAACCTTTGCATGGACTTCGGTGCAATGGAGGCGAACTACATCGCCGGGACGCCCTATGTCGGCGCAGACGTGAAGATGTACGGCGGACCGGGCGGCAATCGCGGCGCCTTCACCGCCTGGGACCCGATCAACCGCCGCAAGGTGTGGGAGATCCCTGAGGATCTGCCGGTCTGGAGTCCGGCTCTCGCGACAGCCGGAGGCCTCGTCTTCTACGGTACAATGGACGGCTGGTTCAAAGCCGTCGACGCTAGAACCGGCAAGCTAGTGTGGCAGTTCAAAGCTGGCAGCGGCATCATCGGTCAGCCGATCAGCTACCGGGGACCAGACGGTCGTCAGTATATCGCCGTGGTCGCTGGCGTCGGCGGATGGGCTGGGGCGGTTGTCGCGGGCAAAATGGATACGCGCGATCCGACTGGTGCGCTGGGCTTCGCCAATGCGACCAAGGACCTGCCGATGAAAACGACCGCGGGAGGCATGCTCTATGTCTTTGCCCTTCCGCACTAGCATTCTCATCATCGGTGCAGCCGCGATAACTTTGGCGGCCTGCGATCGCGAGGAGCGCCACAGCCGCTCGAAACCATTGGGTGAAACGGTCCCGGCCGGCGCTAGCCCCGAGACGATATGGCCCGGAACGACGACTGCGCCGCCGCCCGATCCTCGCGCAAAGCTATACGACAACAACGCGCCGGCGATCGCCGAAGGGCAGTTCCTCTACACGCGCATGAATTGTGTCGGCTGCCATTCTCACGGCGGCGGCGGCATGGGTCCCGCGCTGATGGACGATGAGTGGCGTTACGGCGGCCGCATCGACCAGATCGCAACCAGCATCGCCGTGGGCCGGCCCAACGGAATGCCTGCGTGGCGGGGCAAGCTGACAGACGACCAAATCTGGAAGCTCGCAGCCTACGTCCGCAGCCTGTCCGGCCTGCCGAGCAAGGATGCGGTTTCCAGCCGCTCGGAAAGCATGAGCGCCGGCACGCCGCAAAGCCTTACGCCGCATGGGCAGGCGAAGCCGTCAGATACGGCTGAGCAATGAAGCGCGTCGCAGCCCTTCTCCCGGCTTTGCTGCCGCTGAGCGCGTGCGATTATCAAACCTATCAGAGCATCTTCGCCGGAGCGGGTGAGGAAACGCGCCAGTTCAACATCCTCTTCGTCATTTTCCTGATCGTGTGCACGGCGATGTATCTTCTGGTGATCGGCTTCCTGATCACCGGCATTCTCCGACGCCGCCGCGCCGGCGACGCAAATGTTGTCGAAACGGGCAAGCATCACCTGTCGCATCCACTGATGCGCACCGGCCTCATCGCATGGGGGACCTTGGTCGCGATCGGCCTAGTCATTCTGGCGATCGCGAGCTTCTTCGCAGACCGGTCGATGGCGACCGCCGCCGCGCATGAGAAGCTCTCCGTCACCGTCACTGCGAACCAGTGGTGGTGGGACGTTCAGTACAACGCCGCCGACGCATCCAAGACTCTTAGAACCGCGAATGAGCTGTACCTACCGGTAGGCGTTCCCGTGCGGATCATCCTTCATTCCAACGACGTGATTCACAGCTTCTGGGTGCCGAGCCTCGCGGGGAAGCAGGACCTCATCCCCGGGCGCGAAAACGACGTCACGATCACGCCGACGAAGGTCGGCATCTATCGCGGGCAGTGCGCCGAATTCTGCGGCGTGCAGCACGCGAAAATGGCGCTGGTCGTGAACGTCGTACCTTATGCCGATTTCGTTAAGTGGTGGGGCCGGCAGTTGCGGCCCGCAGCTATGCCCAGCGCACCGCTTGCCCAGGCGGGGTACGCTTATGTCACTCAAGGGCAGTGCAGCGCCTGCCATGCGATCGGCGGGACGTCCGCAAGTGCAACCGTCGGCCCTGATCTCACCCACTTCGCCAGCCGTCGGAGCATCGCGGCGGGATCGATGCCGATGAGCACCGGCAACATCTACGGCTGGGTCGAGGATCCGCAGTCGATCAAGCCCGGCAGCCGCATGCCGACCATCGGCATGGAACCCAAGCATCTGCACGCAGTGGTCGCCTACCTCGAGACGCTCAAATGACTGAAATGCAGCGCATCGAGGAGGAAGATCGCAGGCTCGCTGCCGAGCGAAAGAAGATCGCGCGCGACGGCCCAAAGCTCACCGGTGCGAAGCTTGAGGAGCGGTTGCAACGGACCTGGGAGCGACCGCCGGGAATTCTCGGCTGGCTCGCAACCGTCGATCATAAGGAGATCGGACGCCGCTACATCGTCACGGCGCTCATATTCCTCGCACTTGGGGGCGTGCTATCCCTCCTAATGCGTCTGCAGCTCGCGCGCCCGGACAACAACATGATTAGCGCTGAGCGTTTCAACGAGCTGTTCACGATGCACGGCTCGACGATGATGTTCCTCTTCGCCGTACCGGTGATGGAAGGCGTTGCAGTCTTCATCATTCCGCTCATGCTGGGGACGCGTTCGACGGCGTTCCCCCGTCTCAACGCCTTCAGCTACTACATGTATTTGTTCGGCGGGGTGCTGCTGTGGGCGGCCTTCGCCCTCAACATCGCCCCCGACATCGGATGGTTTGCCTACACCCCCTTGTCCGGACCGGAGTTCTCGCCGGGAAAACGCGCCGACATTTGGGCACAGATGATCACGTTCACGGAAGTCAGTGCCTTGGCCGCGGCAGTGGTGCTTGTGTGCACAATTCTCAAAGCACGCGCTCCCGGTATGACGCTGGCCCGGATGCCTTTGTTCGCGTGGGCGATGCTGGTGGTCGCGCTGATGATCATCTTCGCCATGCCGTCTATCGCGCTTTGCTCAGGCATGCTGATTTCCGACCGCTTGATCGGAACCAACTTTTACAATGCATCCGAGCACGGTGATGCTCTGTTGTGGCAGCACCTCTTCTGGTTCTTCGGCCACCCGGAAGTCTACATCATCTTTCTCCCCGCGACCGGCTTCGTCAGCGTCATTACCGAGACGTTCTGCCGCCGCCCGATCTTCGCTTACCCGGTGGTGGTCCTGGCGCTCATCTCAACCGGAATCCTCGCCTTCGGACTGTGGGTCCACCACATGTTCGCGACCGGGCTGCCGCGCGTCGGCTATAGTTTCTACACCGCCGCGAGCATGACGGTTTCGATCCCCACGGCGCTGCAGATCTTCTGCTGGCTGGCGACGATGTGGGACGGCCGCCCGCGATTTCAGGTCCCGATGCTTTATGTCGTGGGCTTCATCGTCACGTTCGTTATTGGCGGCCTCACCGGCGTGATCATCGCCTCCGTGCCGCTCGATCTGCAACTGCACGACACTTACTTCATCGTCGCGCATTTCCATTACGTGCTGATCGGCGGTGCGGTGTTCCCGCTGCTGGGGATCCTCACTTACTGGTATCCGAAGATCACCGGGCGGATGATGGACGAGACGCTCGGCAAGATCGGCTTCTGGATGCTTTTCATAGGCTTCCAGGTCGCCTTCTTCCCGATGCACTTCAGCGGCCTCCTGGGGATGCCGCGGCGTGTTTACACTTACCCTGCCGGTCTCGGACTCGAACTTCCGAACTTGATCTCGACGATCGGCGCTTTCGTCGTAGCGACGGCCGTCATGCTGTTCGTCATCAACGGGATCATGTCGCTGTATCGAGGCCGGATCGCTCCGGACAACCCGTGGGACGCAGCAAGTCTCGAGTGGGCTACGCCGTCTCCTCCGGCGCCTTATAATTTTGCACACATCCCGGTTGTCGAAAGCCGCACGCCGCTTTGGGACGAGAAAGGGGAACTACCGGTCATCACCGGTCTCCGCGTTGATGAAAAAGAGACACTGCTAACCACCGTCGTCGCAGCGGCGCCCGATCTACGCGAGCCGGTACCCGAACCGAGCCTTTGGCCGTTTATCTCGTCGATCGCGGTAGGCGTCATGTTCGTCACCTCGATCTTCTCACCATGGGCAGTCCTCGTCGGCGCCGTTCCGATTGCGATCGCCTTGGCAGCTTGGTTCTGGCCGAAGGACATGGCGCGTAAGCCGGAACCGGTGATCTCATGAACCGCGCGGTCCGCTTCACCGACGATGTCGCAGATCTGCCCACTCACAAGTTCGGGCCCAGCAGCCTCACCTGGTGGGGAATCATCGGTTACATGGTGGTTGAGGGCGGGTTCTTTGCGCTCGCCTTTGCCGCTTATTTTTTCCTGATGGGCCACGAGCGGGGCTGGCCGCCCGAAGGGCGCAAGGCGCCCGACCTGCTGGCCGGCACGCTGTTCACCATCGTTATACTGCTGAGCGAGATCTGGAACACCCGCCTCAAGAAGGCGGCGCGTGAGCGGGACGTCCCCACGATTCGAAGGCTCATGCCCGTCATCATCGGTATTGGCACCGTGCTGCTGATCATCCGCGGCTTCGAGTTCAACAGTCTCAACGTCAGATGGACCGACGATGCTTACGGCTCGATCATTTGGGCGCTGCTGTTCTTGCACACCACTCACCTCGCGACCGATTGGGGTGACAGTATCGTGCTTTGGGCGCTGATGATGACGCCGCTCGGTTATGAAGGCCGCCGCCTCGTCGATACCGACGAGAACTGCCTCTATTGGCGTTACGTCTGGCTGCTGTGGATCCCGATCTATCTAATGATCTACTGGGTGCCGCGGCTGTGAGGGACGCGAGCATCCGCGACGGCTTTATGCCCTGGGCGGGCCTGGCACTCGGCACGACCGGCTTCTTCCTCGCACACCAGCTCGGTTCGGACGCCACGTTCCAGGATTGCCGCGTGGGAAGTCCGTGGATCGTGATCCTCGCAACCATTGTTGGCCTGCTCCTCGTGGGCACAGGCGCCCTTGGCTCCTGGGGCATTTATGCAAGGCATGGCGAAGGCCCCGCGCGGCGCTTGATTGCGGTCGTCTCACTGCTCGCCTGTGGCCTCTATGCCATCGGCATCATCCTGCCGTTTATCGCCTCCATGATCATCCCCAGGTGCTGGGCGTGAGGCGGGCTGCGGCCCTTGCCCTTGTACTCGTTGCGTCGCCGGCATTCGCGCATGGTGAGCATGACAGGCACATCGGCTGGACGCTCGATCCGGTACTCCTCATCCCACTCACCCTCGCCCTCGTCATCTACCTCGTCGGATGGCGGCGACTGGCAGATAGGGCCTCCACGCCGCCCCGAGCGGGCCTGTTCCTTTCCGGCTGGGCGGTGCTTAGCCTCTCGCTAGTCTCTCCACTTCATGCGGCCGGAGAGCGCAGCTTCACCATGCACATGATCGAGCACGAGTTGATCATGCTCGTTGCGACGTTTCTGCTCGCGATGTCGCGATCTGGCGGCGTGTTGGCTTGGGGCCTGCCTAAGCCGCTTCGCCGTGGGCTTGCAGGAAGCTGGAAGTCACCCCTCCAATCTGTGTGGCGCCGCCTGACGGAGCCCGTCACCGCAACGGCGATCCAGGCGGTTGTCATGTGGGGATGGCACGCCCCGTTGCTGTTTGATCGGGCGCTCGAAAGCAGCGGCTGGCATATCGCGCAGCACGCCTGTTTCTTCATTAGCTCGCTGATCTTCTGGTGGGCGATGCTGAACCCGAGGCGGGGCGGCTACGGCGTGTCCGCCGCCTGCCTCTTCGTGACATCTCTTATTGGCGGAGCGCTGGGCGCATTGATGAGCTTCTCGGCATCGCCGTGGTATTCGGATTATGCGGCTATGGGGATGAGTGGCATCGGCCTCGACCCGGTGGACGACCAGCGGCTTGCGGGTCTCATCATGTGGATTCCCGGCGGCCTCGTGCACGGAATCGCCGCGCTGGCCCTCTTCTACAAATGGCTGAGATCGTCGGAGGGAGTCCATGCGGTCACCCTCAACTAATTTCACGTTCGCAGTTCTTTCTGCCATCCTGTTCGCCGTCGCGCTGATCGGGATCATCTACAAATATGCGGAGCAGCGGACGCGCATGCGGACGCACGCCGCAGTCGCGACCGGCGGCGATCCGCTCCGGGGGGAGGCGATGTTCATTCAATACGGCTGCGGCAGCTGCCATGCGATGGAAGGCGTTCGTACCGCCACTGGGATGGTCGGTCCGCCGCTCGATGGAATCCCTTTGCGGGTGATTATCGGCGGGCACCTTTCGAACACGCCCGCGAACATGGAGAAGTGGATCCGCGATCCTCAACAGGTGTCACCAGGTACTGCTATGCCCGACCTCAATGTTGGCGAGCAGGACGCGCGAGATATGACTGCCTTCCTCTACACGCGCGCCAAATAATCAGCGCAGGCGCAACCCGATCCACAAAGTACGTGGCGTCGCCCGTTCGACGGAGCCGTCGCCGTTGATGCCGGCCATCACCGTCTTGTCGAAGAGATTCTCGCCGCGCGCGATCAGCTGAACCTTATGCCCGATCGGATATGAGGCGAACGCATCGACTGTGGTCGCCGCCTTCAGCGTACGCGTATTGAGGTCGTCCTCGAACTGGGGACCCACGTGCCGCAAAATGATCTGACCGCCCTTCCCATCCTGGTCGTAGCCGAACGACAGGGTAGCGATGAAATTGGGCGTTTGCGCGGGGCGCAATCCGTCCAGGAAGGAAGCCGCGCCGCTCGCGTCCATCCGAGCGTGCGTCCAGCTGGCGCCCGCCTGCGCCAACCAAGGCCCACGGGTCCACGATGCCGTCGCTTCGATACCGTGCACCTCAACTGCATCTACGTTCTGCCGCTGACGATAGGTTCCGCCCGCGGCGACAAAGCCCACCCCCGGGAACGTCCCCGGTCCCTGCCCCAGCGTCACATTGGCAATCGCGTCGCGCAGCCGGTTCACAAATCCCGTAAGCGCCAGCCGCACCGGGCCGCGAGAATAATCTGCGCCAGCCTCTACGCCTGCGAGCTTTTCGGGCTCCAGATCGGCATTCGCAGCTGTCGCGTCCAATCCCGCACGAAAGGGCCTGAACAGCTCGTTGAGCGTCGGCATTCGCCATCCGAGATAAGCAGCGCTCCTTAAACTCACGCCGCCGCCAAGCTTCAGCTCCGCTCCTCCCCTGGCAGTGGGCAGCCAGCCGTCCCGCCGTGGGTATTTGTCGTGGCGCAGGACCTGCTCGGTCGCGATGAGCGCCTCGAACAGATGACCGTCGTTGATCTGCCAACGATCGACCCGAGCTCCGCCGGTCAGCAATAGCTGCCCGAGCTGCGCAGTTACCTCGCTGAAGACGCCAGCTGTCCACGCGTCTCCCCCCGCCAACCGGCGGCGCATCGGGTTGCCGGCGACATAATTGTACAGTTCGCGCGACTCTCCCGTGGTGCGCCGCCCGTCTGCGCCCAAGCGTAGCTCGATGTGGTCAGGCATCGGTGGGCGCAACTCGAAACCGCCACCTATTCCGTAAGACGGCACGGAATATTGCAGTGATACTCTCGTCGCCGTGACCCGGCCGGGGCTTACATTGGCAAAACTGCTCAACAGATTCCGCCACTGCCAGTAACCAAGCGCAGTCCATTGCCACTTGCCTCGCCCGACCAGGCGGACGGAAGCGTCAGCACCGTTGGTGCGATTGACCGTGAAGTCCAATCCTCGAGTTCGCCAATCGTGAAAACCGTCGGCACTCGCCTGCAGCTCGATCTCGCTTGCGATCGGCGCCACCCAGCGCGCGCGACTGTCCCAACCGTGGTAGCTGGCTGGCTCATCGGCAGGTCCGCGAGTGTCCTCAGTGATTGGAATGAACCCATCACCCCGCTCGCCACGGCCCGAGATACTCAGCAATCCGCCGCCGGCACGAATGCCCGCACCCGCACGCACTTCAAGCGAGTCCCGTATACCGGCGTCCACTTCGCCCGATCCGCCCGTAGCTTCATTGCTTGTCATCTCGATCGTGCCGGCAAGCGCACCGGGTCCGTTCGCAACGCTTCCGCCGCCGCGCACCACACGAATCTGCGCAAAGTCCGCTGGATCATAGGCAGGCCAGTTCACCCATCCGCCGAAGGGGTCGGTCTGGGGAACGCCGTCCACGACCACTAGCGCCCGGCTGGAGGCATTTCCTCCAAGCGCCCGAAGCGTGACGCCCTGGCTCGTGGGGTGACCACTGTGCGAGTCCGAACGACGAAAAAGCTGAACCCCAGGAACATCCTTGAGCAGTTGGTCCATCGAGTGGGTCGGAGACTGTTCGATATCGCGCCGGGTTACCGTCTCAACCGCGTAGACGCGGTCCGCCTTTGGCTCGGGTAATGCTTTGCCGGTGATGACGATCGCGGGCGGCGCGGGCGGAAGCGCCTGGGCCACCGAATCCACCCTAAAGGATGTCGTAGAGAGTCGCGCCGATCGTCAGCAGGCTACTCACTGCGACGGCCAAGAGCGCCCAGGGCGCCCACCACGGCCAGGACAATCTCTGCGGATCAGCGCTCTTTGCCATGCGGTCAAAAGCCCTGCCGGAGGCCGCTTGTTTTGTCGAGGAAAATTCCCGTTTCGAAACAGCTGTTAAGCGCCCAGAAACTAAACGGGGTTAAAGTAGGGTTGCCGACAAGTTGTTAAATTGCTCTAAACTCTGTCATTCTTGCCGGGCGCGACTCGGTTCATCTCAACGGGGAAGGGGCACCCCGGTGGCATTTGTTTGGGGCAGCAAACGCGGTTGTGACCGCTCGATAAGGAGGGCCGCACAGCGGCTCCTCATGACGTCGATTTTGATTTCGGTTGCATCCGGCAGCTCGGCGCAGGTCGTGCGGCCGCCGACGCGTGAGCAAGTCACTAGACCGACGGAACCTACACCGCAGGGTCGTCCGCGCCTCGAGGTGGAAGGCGGCGTTGAACGCGCTCCCTGCGCCCTCGACGGGCCTGAATATCAGAACATTCGCTTTACGGTCCGAGGTGCGGAGTTCGAAGGGCTTCAGGGCCTTCCGGTCGCTGAACTCAACGCCGCTTACGCGCCCTATGTCGGGACGGAACAACCGATCTCGGTCGTGTGCGAGATCCGCGACCGAGCCGCCACCATCCTTCGCAATGCTGGCTACGTCGCCGCCGTTCAGGTGCCGGAACAGAAGATCGACAATGGAATCGTGCACTTCCGCGTTCTGATGGCGCATCTCACCCGGGTGCGCGTGCGCGGCCAGGCGACCGGGGCCGAAAAGGCGATCGCCGGTTATCTCAATCAACTCACGAAAGAGCCGGTCTTCAACCGAAACGACGCTGAGCGCTACCTGCTGCTGGCGAGTGACATCCCGGGCTACACTGTTCGTCTGACTCTCCGGCCAGCCGGAACTGCCCCGGGAGACGTGATCGGCGATGTGACGGTGCAGCACCTGCCCGGCTACCTCGATTTCAACGTCGAGAATGGAGGTTCAAGAGAGCTTGGTCGCTGGGGTGGCCTGCTTCGCGGTCAGCTATACGGCCTGACGGGTCTCGGTGATCGCACGACCCTCGCGTTGTACTCCACGCCAGACTTCCATGAACAAAGGACGGTTCAAGTCGGTCACGACTTTCGGGTCGGTCCCGAGGGCCTCACCATTGGGGGTGCATTCACTTATTCCTGGGCCAACCCGACCGTCCCCGATGTGGATGTCCCATCTACAACGCTCCTCGCCTCGTTCGAGGTCGGCTACCCGTTCATTCGCAAGCAGTCGGCGACCCTGCGAGGCGCTGCCGGCTTCGAATATATCAATCAGGACGTTGAGCTCGATCATATCGACCTCACGAAGGACCGGCTGCGCGTTGGCTACATCCAGTTCACGGGCGATGCGATCAGCAACGACTTCAGCAATCCCGGCTACTCGCTGGCCGAGCCCAAATGGCACCTGTCGGGCTTCGTCCAGCTGCGTCAGGGCCTCAACATTTTCGGTGCCACCAAGTCGTGCAATGGCTTGAGCTGCCTCGATCCCGGCCACGTCCCGCCCAGCAGGATCGAAGGCGATCCAACTGCGACCGTGCTCCGCGGCACAGTCCTGAGCGAATTCCGTCCTGTGCCCCGTTTCACGGCGGCACTCGGGGTTCAGGCGCAATATGCATGGAACCCGCTGCTGAGCTTCGAAGAGTTTGCGGCCGGCAATTACACCGTGGGCCGCGGCTACGATCCTGGCGCCCTGCTCGGCGACCGTGGCTGGGGCACGCAGGCAGAGCTCCGCTACGGCAGCCGCGTACCAGCCAGCGCCAAGAAGCCCGCCATCGAAGGCTATGCCTTCTGGGACCACGCTAGCGTCCACAACCTGGACCAGTTGTTCGACATCGAAGGAAGCGATCACCTCAATTCCGTCGGTGCGGGTGCACGCGTCAATTTCGACCGCTTCGCGCTCGATGCTGCGCTCGCGGTTCCGCTCACGCGCATTGGCATCGAAAACCGGCGTCCTCCGACGCGCTTCCTAGTCTCGCTGACGACCAGGCTCTGGCCATGGAGCTTCCAATGACCAAGACTAACGTTCTCGCAGATCGCCGCACCCGCAAGACCCTGTTGATGTCCTGCGCTTCCATTGCGCTCGCCGCAGCAGCGCTCGCGCCGCAGGAAGCACATGCCCAGTCACTCGGGGCCTTCCGCGGCAATATCACGGGAACGGTCGGCACCGTCTCACGGACACCGACCAGCAACACGACCGAGACCATCAAGATCGGATCGCCCACTGCCACGATTAACTGGTCGCCCACAGGCCAGCAGCAGGGCGGAGGAGCGCTGGACTTCCTGCCGAACGGAAACACTGCGACCTTCACGAGCACTGTCGGCGTCGCTGACTACACGGTCCTCAATCGCATTGTACCCAACACGGGACAGGCGATTGCCCTAAACGGACACGTTGTTTCGACTCTTCAGGGCACGAATGCGACCGGCGGGAAGGTCTGGTTCTATAGTCCTGGCGGAATCGTGATCGGTGCATCGGCAGTGTTTGATGTCGGCAGCCTGCTGCTCACCACCAACGACGTGACCAACTTCGGAACCACTGCGAACGGCTTCACTGCATCGTTCAGCGGTGCGGCCGGATCGACTTCGAAGATCCAGGTCCAGAACGGCGCGCAGATCAATGCGCTGCAGCAGAATAGCTACGTCGCTTTGGTAGCGCCACGAGTCGAGCAAGGCGGCAAGGTCCGCGTGAATGGCACCGCGGCCTACGTTGCCGGCGAACAGCTCAGCATGACGATGAACCAGGGGCTCTTCGACATTCAGGTCGATGTCGGCACGACTGATTCCAACGGCGTCGTCCATACCGGCGAGACGAGCGGCCCCGCGAATGCGGCCGCGGCCGACAACCACATGATCTACATGGTCGCAGTTCCGAAGAACCAGGCGCTGACCATGCTGCTTGGCGGGACCGTTGGCTTCGACGACGCGAGCTCCGCTAGCGTGACGAACGGGGAAATCTTCCTGTCCTCAGGCTGGGGCGTCCAGGATTCCGACGGAAGCCATCATTATTACACCTCTACGCCCGGCCTGAGTGCTAACCTCGACATCGGTCCGGGGAACTATACGTCAGACGTCACTGCTATCGGGCAGGGAGCACTGACGGCGTTTGCCGATGCCGGCGACATCACTTTCGGCGGCAATTTGACGCTGAACAGCTGGTCGGGCGTCGGCCCCATCGACGTCGCCATCGGTGCAAGCAACGAACACCAACTGAGCGTCGCGGGCGACCTCAACCTGCTTAGCTCGAGCCCGAACTATGGCTATGGATCGAGTTCGGTCGTCGCTTCCAGCGGCGGAACCGTGAACATTGGCGGCTCGGCAAATCTCTATTCCTGGAACGGCTCTTCGGGCGGAAGTTCGAGCTTCGTGGCCGATGGCGGATCGATCACCGTCGGAGGAGCCGCACATCTTTACGCGGCGGGCGAATCCGACGGCGCAGCGACGGGCGACAGCTTGGGTGCGGACGGCTACGGCGGCGACGTTACGGTCAGTGCGATCGATGGCGGCAGCATCACGACTGGCGACATGTTCCTCGATGCGTACGGGATTGGCCAGGCGGCGACCGGAACCGGCAGCGGCGGTAACGGTCAGGGCGGCACGATCTACGTAGAAGCCGATTATGGCGGCTCGATCCATGTGAACGGCTCTCTGAGCGCGAATGCCAGCGGCCAGGGCGGCAATGCACCGGGCCAGGCTGGAAGCGGCTACGGCGGGGGTGCGGCCCTCTATCTTTACGGCGGGTCGCTTACCACCACTGGCGACCTCACGATCTACGCGAACGGCCTTGGCGGCGACGGACTGACCGCGGGCGACGGCCATGGCGGATACACGACGGCCTATCTCACCGGCACCGTTGGTGACGCCGGAACCTATGCGGCCGGGCTGACGATCGGCGGCGACCTCAGCATGCAGGCGTCAGGCACGGGCGGCAACGGCCTCAACAATGTCGAAGGTACCGGTGGTACCGGCGGTAGCGGATACGGCGGGTACGCCAATTTCTATGCCGACCTGGACGTCGATCCTGAAGCCACCGCGATCCTGTCGTTCGGCAATGCCGAAGTGTTCGCCAATGGTACGGGCGGCAACGGCGGCAACGGGATCATCGGCGGCGATGGTGGCCATGGCTACGCCAACGAGGCCGGCTATGACGGCGTGACCAGCTTCGATCTCTTTGGCGGCAGCATGACCACGGGCGACTTGCTGGTGTACTCAACGGCTCGCGGCGGCAATGGCGGCTCCGGTTCGAACGGCGCAGGCGGCCATGGCGGCGACGCGCAGGGCGGCTATTCCAGCATCCTTGTCGGCGGAACGCTGACCGCTGATAGCGTCCTGTCCTACGACCGGGCGATCGCCGGAAACGGTGGCACCGGCACGAGCCAGGGTGACGGCGGTTATGCAGACGGTGGTTACGCCTCGGTCGACGTGATGGAAGGCGGTCACCTGACGGGCAGCGTCGACATGTCCACCGCCGCAATCGGCGGCGCGGGCAATACCGGCGGGGACGCCAACGGCGGCTACAGCTGGCTGGATGTCGAAGGCACGTTGACGGGCGGAACGGTCTCGGTCGACAGCAGCGCAACGGGGGGAGCCGGTGTTGCTCAGGGCGGGCAGGCCTGGGGCGGATCGACCGATTTCGACGTCTACGGCGGCACGGCGACATTCACCAACGCGCTGCTCCACTCAGGCGCAATCGGGGGCAACGCCTCGGCGGGCGCGGCGGGCTATGCGCATGGTGGCAGCACGTCCATTCAAGCCGGGTATGGCGCATCGATCACGGGCGGCGACCTGACTGCTACGGCGAACGGGACCGGCGGCAATGGATCGAGTGCGGGCGGCGGCGAAGCCGGGGACATATCGCTCGACGCCTACGGCTATGGGTCCGAAAGTCCGACGAGCATATCCCTGGCCGACGTCGCGCTGAACGCGATCGGAACGCTCGGCACAGGAGCCCCTGCCGCCGCAACCAACGGCGGCTTCGGCTACATCGAAGTCTCCGCGAGCGGCGCATCCGTTAGCGCGGACTCGCTGACCGCGAGCGCCAACGGCAGCACGTTCGGCGGAGGTATCTACCTCTCTGCCGATTCCAATGGCAGCCTTTCCTTCGGGTCGGTCAACGCGACCGCAAACAGCAGTGACCTCGGCGGTGCCGTCATCGTCGAGTCCGCAAGCGGCAGCACGATCGATCTTGGCGATGCCGAGCTCCACGCCAACGGGGGCATGAACGGGTACATCGGCTTGCTTGCGGGCGATTACAGCGGCGGCGGCGAAGGCGATCAGACGCCCCATGCGGCGGCACTCCCGGCTGGCGGCGGCATCTCGGCAACCGACCTCACGCTCGACACGACCGGCGTCATTTATGCGATCCTGAGCGGCGGGGCGGATATCTCCGCTTCGGGCACCCTGCAGGGCAATGCCGGCCAGTACATCAACCTGTTCGATGACGGCACCGGCGGCGCCATTCGTGCTCACCGCATCGATCTCACGTCCACGACGATCGATTCCAACGCGCGGCTGATCGGAGACTCCATCAAGCTGACGACAGCCGGCTATATGAACCTCGGGGACGTGACGGCATCCACGGATGCGACGTTCAATGCTGGCAGTCTGGCGAGCTTCAACGGGATCGTCGACTCCCCTGACATCACGGTGACTTCCGGCGATATCGACATTGCAGATGGAGCATCGCTGGGCGTCTGGGGCCATACGAACAACGTCACGCTGAACGCTCTCGATAGTGGACAGCCCGTCATCATCGGCGACGGCGGTCCCGAAAGCGGTGAAGGCCAATATGTTCTCAACGAAGACGGGGACATCGCGACCAGAAACCTTACGATCAATGCGCAGGGCGGCCGTGACGTAGAGATCTACAACGTCGGCCTGGACGGCAGCGGGACGGCAGGCGGTGGGGCGAGAACCATCACGCTCAACACCGACGGTTCTGTGTTCGTGAATGGCCTCGTCGACTTCACTGGCGTCGGCGCTGACGACGCGCTGAACATCAACGCGGGCCATGCGATCGAAGTGAATACGGACACCGGCGGCATCCGGCTGACCGATTCCGACGGAAATATCTCGGGCAACCTTGGGCTGAGTGCCGATAACATTTGGGTTGGCAGCGGTTCCCTCCTCGGGCTCCTGGAAGGCAATCCCAACTTCGACGGCCGAGACGGTGCGCTCGGCGCGAATTCTGGAACCGCCAATCAGGACGGCTTCATCCGCGCCGGAACGATCTCAGCGAGCGTCGTCAACAGCTTCCTCGTACAGAATAGTGGTACGACCGACCTGTTCGCAGGCATCGATACCGGGCCCGGCGGCTTGTCGGTCGTCAGCGCTGGTAACACGCTGGCGACCCTCATCATCTACGGTCGGCAGACAACCGGCGACGGTACCATCATCACGAACCAGGACTTCCTCGGCCGGGTTCTGCTCTCCGGGGCCGGCTTCACTGAAGACTCTGCGGTCAACGGCTGTCGCATCGGTGAAGGTTGCGGCGGCGGCCCCGTTCAGAACCCATTCGCCATCAACAGCTCGACGATCCTCGGGCCTCTCGGCGAGGACGACAACGATAAGGACAAAGACAAAGAGGACGGCGAGGAGAGCGATGACGGATCGGCTTCCGACCCGAACATGCGCCTGATCAACACCACGCCTATCAACCTCGACAAGCAGATCGACGATCCTGTGACGAGCGGCGGCGACATCGTGATCGGGATCAACTGACGCTTAGGGAATTGGAGGACATGATGGGCAGAACAGCCATCGCCATAGCGGCCGCGGTCTCCACCCTTGGGCTGACCGTCCCCGCTTCAGCGGTACCCCTTAGCGTTCGGGATACATTCCGGATCGGCAACTCGGGCACCATCTTTTGCTCGGCGCAGACGTCGGCAACCGATCCCATGCTCAAGAGCATGTTCGATTCCGGCTACGCTGTGACCTGTCGCGATGCGGCATTGCCCGTTGGCAAATTGTACAAGCTCGAAGCATCTGCGGATGCTCAGGCGCGCCTCGCGGCAAGCCGCGCAGGACAGAGCGGCTGCAGCGCTCCATCGTCTGCCAACGTCGCCGACCTCGGCCGTGTTGAGATGATCGACTGCAAGCTCAAGGACGCCGACGTCGGTTACCGCGTCTACACGTACCGCAAGGGCAAGACGCTCTACGTGGCGGAAGGCCTCGCTGGGTATGACAGCGTCCTTCAACTCGGCTTGCGCAGCATTATCGCCGATCGGCCGGTGAACGGAGAGATCGCTATCGCCACCACCGGCGCCGGCGATCCCGCTGCCTTCGCCCGCGTTCAGGCGGGAACCCTCGATGCTGGCAGGGCGCTCGCAGAAGCCTATCGGCGCAACAATGCTGGAAGCTACGCCGAGGCAGCCGAGTTCTTTGCTGCCGTGGGTGGTTCAGGCGACGCGCCGCTGAGCCATTCCGAAGCGCTGGCCAACGAAGCGCTCCAGAAGTCCAATCTTGGCCGGTACGCGGAAGCCGACGCGCTTTTCGCACGCGCAGCCGAGCAGGTCGGATCGGACCCGCTGGTTGCCCGCCGTCTGCGCAACTATCGCGCAATGCACCTGCTCAACCAGGGCAATTCCAAGGACGCAATCGCGGAGCTCGACAAGCCGCTCCCAACCGGGGCGGAAGGTAACGGCGGCGATGGCAAGGGACTCCAGATCGACGCTACGGCGGCCACGCGCCTCAACGCCGACTCTAGGCTCGGCCAGCAACTGGGCGAGCAGTCCGACGAGCTTCTCCCCGCGGAAAAGCTGCAGATCCTCGACGCTCAGGCGCTCCAGCTGCGCGGCTCTGCCTTGCGGATAGGGGGAGACCCCAAGGCGGCTGCGGAAGCACTCCGCAGTGCCGACGCAAAAGTCGCTGCCGTGCGGAGCGGCAAGGTCGCGTCCATCGTATGGATGCGCGCGCAGATAGCAGGCGATCTCGCTTCGATCGCCGAAGAACAGAAAAACAATGCCGAGGCGGACCGCCTGTACCGCGAAGGTGTGGCAATGCTTGAGGCGAACTATCCCGGCTCAGTTGCCGTATTGAACGCCAAGGCGCGCCTCGCCGGTTACCTCGCGCGGAGCGGCCAGTCCGCGGCTGCTGAAGCCATGTTCCGCGACATCGTCCATTCGCAGGCGGACACGGGCAATCTATCGCCATCCTTCGCGCATATGCTTCAGCCTTATGTCGACGTGCTGCTGAAGAAGGGCAACGATCCGGCGGCAACTGCGGAAATCTTCGCTGCCACCCAGCTGATGGTGCGCCCCGGCCTCGCGCAGACGCAGGCGATCCTTGCTCGGGAGCTGACCGGTGGAACGGACGAAGCATCGCGGCTTTTCCGCCAGTCGGTTACGTTAACCCGCCAAGCCGAGCGCGACCGTGTGGAGCTCGCTCGCATCGAGGATTTGGCCAAGCCAACGGCCGCCGATCTGGGCCGGGCACGCATCCTTCGCGCGTCGCTCGATCAGACGCAGAAGCAGCAGCTCACGACGCAGGCTGCCCTTGGCAGCTTCCCCCGCTATCGCGCGGTCTCAAGCGAGGTCATCTCGCTTCCCGATCTGCAGAAATCGCTACGTGCGGGCGAGGCTTATTATCGCATGACGATCGTTGGCGATCGCACCTATGCGGTGCTCGTCACCCCGACGACGGCAAAAGCGGCAGCGCTTGAAACCACCGGCGCCCAGCTGGGCGAACAGGTAGATGCGCTGCGGGACACGATTTCTGCGGAAGAGAACGGCAAGCGTGTCACCTACGCTTTCGACGTCGGCCTATCGCACCAGATCTACAATGAGCTGTTCGGGCCGTTCGCAGCGCAGATCGCAGGCGCCAAGCACCTGATCTTCGAACCGGACGGACCGATGCTCCGGCTTCCGGCGAACCTGCTGGTCATGGATCAGGCTTCGGTTGACGCCTATAAGCAGCGTGCCGCTGCCGGCGGTGACGCCGAGTTCGATTTCCGCGGCATCCGCTGGCTCGGCCGCGACCGCGACATCAGCACATCGGTCAGCCCGCGCTCCTTCGCGCAACTGCGCAGTGCCCCGGCATCCGCGGCAACGCGGCCGTATCTCGGCCTCGGCCAGAACACGCCACCGGCGTCCGCTGCTGCGCAGCTGGTCCCGGCCACCGCCGACCGTGACTGCATCCTGCCGTTGTCCTCATGGGCCAACCCCATCTCGGCTCATGAGCTTCAGGTTGCGGCGAACATCGTTTCCACCGCGAACGGACAGGGCGCGCAGATCATCACGGGCGACAACTTCACGGATACCGGACTCGAAGCGCGCGGCGATCTCGATCAGTATCGGATCATTCACTTCGCGACCCACGGCGTGGTCACGGCGCGCGCGCCCAAATGCGCGGCTCAGCCTGCCCTCCTGACCAGCTTCGGGGGCACCGGCTCGGACGGCCTCCTGACGTTCCGTGAGATCTTCGACCTGCACCTCGATGCCGACCTCGTGATCCTGTCCGCTTGCGACACCGCCGGAAAGGCAAGCGCCGCGGCTACCCAACAGGCTGGCCTGGTGACCGGCGGCGACGTCGCGCTCGACGGGCTTGTTCGTGCGTTCGTCGGCGCAGGCGGCCGCCTCGTCCTCGCAAGCCACTGGCCTGTCCCGGACGACTTCAACGCCACGCAGCGCCTGATCACCGGCATTTTCTCGGCACCGCCGGGAACTCCGACGGTCACAGCGCTCCGCATGTCCCAAAGGCAGCTGATGGACGACGTGAACACGTCGCACCCCTTCTACTGGTCCGCCTTCGCGGCCGTCGGCGATGGAGAAATACCGGTGATCCGCTCGACGCAACGGATTGCGTCGGCCGCCAAGCCCTAAGGGGTTAGCGAGACTCCTGAGGTCGCGGAGCGGGATCGCCGCAGCGGCACGTCGTCACGCGCATGGCGCGACGCTTCACCGGGGGTGCGTCCTGATGCGTGGTCGGTGCCGCGGGGACGACTTCATCCGCAGATGCGAGGACAATCGGCGCCGGATGAGCAGCTGATGCCTGCTGCTGGGCAGGAGCCTTGGGCGGCTCAGCGACCGCACCGACGGTGAACGTCAGCGCACTTACCGAAGCAATCAGCGACCGGAAAAGCAATGCCGTCTCCCTCACGAACTTGCGAGAGGGTAGGCCGAACACGGTTTCGAATTGGTTGTTGAGAATGATTAATGCCGCCGCCCAAAACGCCCCGCGCGCACAATATCACTGATTTTTCATTTGAAAACAGATACTTAGTTAATGTCGGATTCACGACAGATTGTTTGACATTTTGTTAACAAGAGAGCACATTCCCGCGCCTTGACTAGGCGCAAGGGGGCAACCATGGCCACGTCACTTACCAACAAGAATCGCATGTATCTCACGACCGCGGGCGTGCTGCTGGTCGGTGTAGCTGCGTATGGGCTCGGCCGGATCTATCCGCCGCTGGGACCGAGTGCTGGTACCGTCGCTCCGGCCGACCGCTACGTTTCGGCGCAGGTCGGTGAAGGCGATGTGACGCTTGGCGACACCTCGGTGCCCGAGCTGATGCAGACCGATGCCTTCCAGGTGATGGTCAAGGATCCGAATTTCCGCCAGCTTGCCGGTGATCCGGGCTTTGCGGCGCTCGCGTCGAACCCGGCAGCCATGTCGGCAATCGCTGCCAATCCGGCCGCATTTGCCGCGCTGGCGAAGGACCCATCGGCTTTCCACCAGCTGGTTCAGTCAGCCTCGGCAGTTTCGGCTGCATCGCAAGCGACAGCTGCTCAGGCAGCAGCGCTCAGCGCGATGGCACAAAACACCGCTGGTTTCTCCAAGCTCGCAGCTGACCAGCAGCTCTTCTCGGCCCTGTCGAACAACGCTGCCGGCTTTGCGGCGTTGGCTAAATATCCAGGTGCCTTCGCGGCGATGTCGGCCAATGCTGCACAGTTCGCGAAATATGCGAACAACTTTGCGGCGTTCAAAGATGCGGCGCTGAAGGGCAGCGATCCTGCAATGGCCGCCGACAAGGCAGCCTTTGCGGCGCTCGCCAACGACGCGAAAGCAATGCACGCACTCGGAGCCAATCCGGGCGCGTTCTCGGCTCTGGCAGGCAATGCCGGCGCATTTCGTGCGTTGAGCGCCAACGGCGGCCAGTTCGCGTCAGCCGGCAAGGCAATCGAAGCGATGGCTCAGAACCAGGGTGCGTTCGCAGCCTTGTCGAAGAACGGCAGCTCGCTGCAAAGCGCGATGTCGGCGGCCGCAGCTCTGTCGTCGCACATGGGTGCTGCCCATGCAACGAATGACGCGGCCATCTCTGCGGTGGCGCTGAACGCTAAGGCCCTTTCCAGCCTTTCGTCGCAGCCGGCGGCGCTGTCGGCGATGGCAGGCAACCCGTCAGCCTTCGCAGCACTGTCGAACCATCCGGCGGCGTTCGCGGCGATGTCGGCCAATGCGGCGCAATTCGCCAAGTACGCGACCAACTTTGCAGCGTTCAAGGATGCCGCGCTGAAGGGTAGCGACCCCGCAATGGGCGCGAACAAGGCGGCATTTGCGGCTCTCGCGAGCGATGCAAATGCGATGCAGGCGCTCGGCGCCAACCCGGCTGCTTTCTCCGCTTTGGCCAATAACGCCAGCGCATTCCGTGCGCTGACGGCCAACAATGCGTCGCTCAAGGACAGCGCGCTGGCGGCAAGCATGATGGCGAAGAACCAGGCATCGTTTGCCAGCTTCGCCAAGAACGGCGCCGCACTGGCTCAGGCGGCCATGGCGGCGCAGCAGTTCAACTCGGCCGCTGCCGCTGCGTCGCTTGCGTCCCAGGGCAGGATGAGCGCGCAGATGATGTCGGCGATGCAGTCGAACCCTGGCGCGTTCGCAGCGATGACAGCCAATCCCGGCGCGTTCGCTGCGCTCGCCAAGAACGATGCAGCCCTTGCGGCCTTGTCGCGCAACTCCTCGGCCTTCGCGGCCTTGTCGAGCAACGCGAACTTCAGGCAGCTGGCCTCCAGTCCGTCGTTCGCTGCAGCGTTGCAGAACGGCAGCTTTGCAAAGGCGATGGCGGCTGACCTGAGGTAGTAAAGCCGCCCAGCGGCTGAGGGGGGACATTGAGGGGAAAGCGGCGGCCGGGCTCGGCCGGTTCCAGCCTAGTCGCCGCGCTCCTCCTCGGCAGCGCTTCCGCTGCGATAGCACAGCAGGCGCCTCCCGCACCGCAGCCGCAACCCAACACGACTACTGTTCTGGAACGAGTTCCCGGGGGACCGCTGCCGCCGGATCGAAAGGAAGCCGGGAAGGAAGAAAAGACAGAACATGTCCCGCCCGACGCGTCCGGCATTGACCTGACGACGCTCGAGACGAAGGATCTGGACCTGCTCTATTTCGATCCGGTCCAGACCTACCTTACGCCCTACATCGCGCGGTCGTTCGAGAACGCGCTCGTCTTCCACAAGAAAATGTTCGACTGGAAGCCTTGGGAGCGCACGACGATGCTCCTCAAGGACTTCAGCGATTATGCGAATGCCGGCGCGCGAGCCTCACCCAACAACGCGATCCTGATCGACGTCGCGCCTCTGTCCATTTCGATGGAGACGTTCACGCCCGGAGAGCGCTTCTTCACGATCGAGAATCATGAGCTCGCGCACGTTGCGACGATGGACGTGTGGAACAAGCGCGATGCCGGCTGGCGCCGCTTCTTCCACGGCAAGCCGATGCCGATCCCGGAGCATCCCGAAAGCATCTTCTACAACTTCCTCTCGACCCCCCGCGTGAACACGCCGCGCTGGTATCTGGAAGGAAGCGCGGTCTTCTTCGAGACCTGGATGTCGGGCGGTCTGGGCCGCGCTCAGGGCGGTTATGACGAAATGGTCTGGCGGGCCAGGGTCAGGGATAATGAGAAATTCTATTCGCCGCTGGGCTTGGAATCGGAAGGCATCGCCGTCGACTTCCAGGTAGGCGTCAACGACTATCTCTACGGTACGCGCTTCTTCTCTTATCTCGCGCTGAAGTACGGTCCCGAGAAGGCTGTCGAGTGGCTACGCCGCGGCGAAGGCAGCAAGCCGTTCTACGCTGATCAGTTCAAGCATGTGTTCGGCCTCAAGCTGAACAAGGCATGGAATGACTGGATCGCGTTCGAGCACGACTACCAAAAGGCCAACCTCGCAAGGCTCGCGCAATATCCGCTGACGCAGACGACGCCCCTTGCCCCGCACGGCCTGGGCTCGATGTCCCGCGGATTTGTCGATCATAAGACCAACAGCCTGATCGCTGCGTTCCGCTACCCAGGCGTGATTGGCTTCATCGGCCGCATGAACTTAGCGACCGGGAAGCTGACCAAGCTCCAGGAAATCAAGGGCATGATGCTCTACAAGGTGACCAGCGTCGCCTTCGATGAGCAGGCGCGGACCGCTTACTATACCGAGGACAATTACGCGTTCCGCGATGTGCTGGCGGTGAATGTCGACACGGGTCAGCGGCGCATGCTCCTGAAGGACGCGCGCGTCGGCGATCTCGTGGTCAATCCGGTCGACAGGTCGATCTGGGGCATCCGCCACGAGAACGGCCTCGCGACGATCGTCCGCATCCCGCCGCCCTACGCCGGTTTCAACCAGGTTCACACGTTCAAGTACGGCCAGGTGCCGTTCGACCTGGACATCTCCCCCGATGGAAAGCTGCTGTCCGCCTCGTTCGGTGAGATCAACGGAACGCAGACGGTGCGCGTCTGGAAGCTTGACGAGCTATCGACCGATACCGACCCCGTAGAGGTCGCACGCCTCGCCCTTCCGCCCTCGACGCCCGAGGGCTTCGTCTTCGCCCCCGACGGAAAGACGATGTACGGCACGTCCTACTACACGGGTGTCTCGAACATCTTCCGCTTTGATACCGGCAGCCAGAAGTTCGATGCTGTCAGCAATGCCTCGACTGGATTCTTCCGTCCGATCCCGCAGGCGGACGGATCGCTGATCGCCTACGAATATAGCGGCAAGGGTCTTCAGCCCGTACGCCTCGAGCCAACTGTCGAAGAAGATCTGGGGACAGTGGAATTCCTCGGCACCAAGGTCGTCAAATCGCGCCCAGAGCTCAAGAACTGGGGCGTCGGATCCCCCTCGAAGATCGACCTCGATGCGATGGTCACCGCTCGCGGCAAATATCGCGGCGCGCAGCGCATGCGGCTCGCCGCGATGTACCCGATCATCGAGGGTTATAAGGGCGCCATCTCACCGGGATATTTCTTCCACTGGGAAGACCCGCTCCAATTCAACCAAGTCAACCTCAGCCTCAGCGTTACCCCCTTCGGGCAGTTGGAGGACAAGGACCGCTTCCACGCGCGCATCCAGTACAAGACGCTGAACTGGGACCTGCAATATAAGCACAACGGCGCGGACTTTTACGACATCTTCGGCCCTGTCGAGCGCAGCCGCCGCGGCGACTCCTTCATCGTCAAGTATGACAAGACCGGCATCTACGACCCGCCGCGTCAGCTGGACTGGTTCGGATCGGCCGCGGCTTATTTCGGGCTGGAGAAGCTGCCGGGGGCGCAGAACATCCCGAGCCCAGGGAATATAGGCTCGTTCGAAGTGGGCGTACGCTACACCAACACCCGCAAGGCGCTCGGCGGCGTCGACCATGAAAAGGGCATTGCATGGCGCCTGCTGAGCGATCTGGATTGGGACATGAACGGCGGCCACGCCTTCCCGAAGATCTACGGCGGCATCGACTATGGCGTGCCGCTACCGATGCCCAACAGTTCCGCCTGGGTTTATGCGAGCGGCGGGCTTGGCTGGGGCGAGCGTCTTAACCCGCTGGCGGCCTATTATTTCGGAGCATTCCGCAACAACTATGTCGATGAGCGGCCCGAGAAGCGGTACCGCGAGATGGAGAGCTTCCCAGGCTTCGAGATCGACGAAATCGCAGCGCGCAACTTCGCCAAGGTCACTGGCGAGATCAACTTGCCGCCGGTGAGGTTTGCCGAGGTCGGGACGCCCGTCTTCTTTCTTAGCCACCTGCGCCCCGCGGTGTTCGCGGGAGCACTGCTGACCGAAGCCCCGGAGGGCGGCTCACATCACTACTATAACCTCGGCGCTCAGCTCGACTTGAACTTTACGATCGCACTCCGGTTGCCGATGGTTTTCTCCGTCGGCGCCGCGGGCGGTTGGGCCGACGGGCACTACAGAAAGACGGAACTGCTCGCTTCGCTGAAGATCATGTAGACTGATGCCGATGTTGCTGACCCAGTTTGCACATTGGGGCGTCGCCCTCCTCCCAGTACTGGCCTTGCTCACCATTTTCGTGTGGCTCGATGCGTTCAAGCTGACGAGCCTTCAGGAGGTCCTGTTCCTCCTGCTGCTAGGCGGCGTCGGTGCGCTTGCCGCCTGGCCGGTCGCTGGCCGGTTCCTCGACACGTTGCCGATCGGCTTCAACAATTACAGCCGCTACGTCGCGCCCTGGATCGAGGAGGGCATCAAGGCGCTGATCATGATCGGCCTCTTCCGGTTCAACCGGATCGGCTACAAGCTCGACGCGGTCATCTCGGGCTTCGCGATCGGCGCCGGCTTCTCGGTCATCGAGAACATCATCTACCTGATCCGCTTCCCCGACTACGACGCCGGCACTTGGCTTGTCCGGGGCTTCGGTACGGCGATCATGCACGGAACGACCCTCGCCCTTCTTGCCGCAATCGCGCACGAATTTGCCGAGCGCGAGACACGGGAGTCAGCGGGCGAGTTCGACTTCCATCTTTGGTGGTTCCTGCCCGGCTATTTGCTCGCCGTGGTGCTCCACATGGCCTTCAACCATTTCCCGGACCGTCCGCTGATCGCCATGCTGGGTGCTTTGATCATAGCACCTGTCGCTCTGATCGGGATTTTCAGTTTCGGGACGACCGAAGCGCAGGAGTGGCTCAAGGAAGAATATGCGGCTCACAAGCTGCAGCTGGAGGCGCTCCGTTCAGGCCGTTGGCCCGAAGGCGCATCGGGTCAAAGAATCGCGGCCTTGGCCGAGCGAGTGGATTCCGAAACGGCGAAGCGGCTTCGGCGCTACTGGGAAGTTCAGGCCTGGCTGGTCGTCGAAGCAGAAGAAACGTTGATCGAAGAATCCGAGGGCGACGCTGAGTTCGATCCCCACCAAATTCGGGCAGCATTTCATGAGCTCGATGGCCTCAAGCGAGCGATCGGACGAAGTACATTTGCCGCCTTCAGCGCTCTCCTGCCCTTCAGCCGCAACGACCAGTGGGAGGTCTCGGAGCTGAGGCAACGCGTCGGTCACTGATCGAAATCAGAACCCTTAAGTATTTATAGCAGCTTGCGAATCTGTCGCCCGGCAGTCATCACAGTCTACCCCTACGCGGGTATGAACCCGCCAGCAGTTGCGTCCCACAAACTCGAAAAAGGAGTGGGCGATGGAATGGGAAACGCCGTTCGACCGACTGGTTGCGGAAGCGCACCAGCATGGCGAACGCCGGGTCCGTACCGGGCGCTGGTGGTCGACCACCAAGCCGACCGAAGAAGAAGCCAACGAGCAGCGGCAGGAGATGCCGCCGATGCCAAATCCGATCCGCTGAGGGACTGGCTTTACCCCCAGACTAGCCAGTCGAACTGACCGGCTCCGCCATCGATTGCGCTTGAAATCACCGAACTGTGGTCAGTGGAATCTGGCGGAGAGGGTGGGATTCGAACCCACGGTACGGTTGCCCGTACGCCGCATTTCGAGTGCGGTGCTTTCGACCACTCAGCCACCTCTCCGCGGGGTGTCTCACTGTCCGGCAAGGCTGCCGGATCCGGTCGGACGCGGCGCTCTAGCAGTGAGCATCGGGGTTGCCTAGATAGTATGGCATGACCCCTTTTGAACCTTTCGAGCGTTCCAGCGGCGTGGGACAGAAAATCGACATCCCCTCCGCCCGGTTCGGCATTGGCGACGTGGTGCGCCACAAGATCTTCGACTTTCGCGGCGTTGTCTTCGACGTCGACCCATTCTTCAACAATAGCGAGGAATGGTATGAATCGATTCCGGAGGCGCTCCGTCCGTCAAAGGACCAGCCCTTCTATCACCTGATGGCCGAGAATGCGGAGACGACCTACGTCGCCTACGTCAGTCAGCAGAACCTGATCGTCGACGAAACCGACGAACCGGTGGATCACCCCGGAATCGCGACGCTGTTCGATGGAATGGAAGACGGCCGCTATCACCTTCGGCCCGAGCACCGGCACTGAATGGACTGACGGCGCGGACCGAAATCCGCGCCGTCCCCCTGTTAACTTCTCACGCGTTTAGCTTGGCTCGCATCCGAGACTGAAACTCTGCCTCTGGCAAGTCATTGTCATCGGCCTTTGCAAATCTGCATCGGGCTGTTGCAATGCAGCAACAAGCCTTGGACGAGCAGCCTTATGGTTGACACTCGCAGCACCCTGCCATAGGCGCCTCCACTTCCCGCGCGGGCCCCGGCTTAGCGCCCACATTCGCGTGGGACCGAAATTCTATTGGAAAGAAAAGCCAATGTTCGCAGTCGTGCGCACGGGCGGTAAGCAATATCGCGTCGCCCCCGGAGACAAGATCGTCGTTGAGAAGCTCGACGGCAACGCGGGTGACCGCATCACACTCGGCGACATCCTGCTCGCCGGTGAGGGTTCGAGCCTCCAGTCGACCGACGGCCTGACCGTCGCGGCGGAGATCGTGGCCCAGGCCAAGGCCGATAAGGTGACGGTGTTCAAGAAGCGGCGCCGCCACAATTATCGCCGCAAGAAGGGCCATCGCCAGCAGCACACGATCCTGAAGATCGTGGCGATCGGCGATCAGAAGGAAGCCAAGAAGGCTGCGCCGAAGGCCGAGGCTGCGCCGAAGGCGGACAAGCCCGCTCCTGCCAAGTCGGAAGAAACGAAGGTTCAGGAAGACGCGCAGAAGAAGGGTGACGTTGCTGGCACCCCGACCCCGAACCCCGCTCCCAACAATGAGGAAGCGGCGGGCGCGGCCAAGCCTGCGAAGAAGGCGGCTCCGGCCAAGGCCAAGGAGTCGACAGAAAATGCTGCACCTGCTAAGGCCGCAGCCAAGAAGGCCCCTAAGGCCAAGTAATCAGACATTTACAGATTCAGGGCAGTAGTTCGTCATGGCACATAAAAAAGCAGGCGGTTCCTCCAGGAACGGACGCGACAGCGAAAGCAAGCGCCTCGGCGTGAAGCTGTTCGGCGGCCAGGCTGCGCGCGCCGGCAATATCATCGTTCGTCAACGTGGCACCAAGTGGCACCCAGGCAACAACGTGGGCATCGGCAAGGATCATACCTTGTTTGCGCTTACGGACGGCTGTGTCGCGTTCCGCGACGGCAAGCTTGGTCGCAAATACGTCCACGTAATGCCGATTACGGAAACCACAGCATAGGAACGGTCATAAAGGGACCGTTCCCAGAAGGGGCGGCCCGGACGAGATCTTAAAAAGATCGAGACCAAAAAGGGAGAAGGGGAGCCCCGGAAGGGGTCTCCCCTTTTTCTTTGCCTTCTCCCGAAACTGTCATCGGGCGCCGCTAGGCGCTCGTGTCGAGGAGAAGAGTGATGTTCGCGAGAACGCCAAGACTGCTGCTGAGGCCGGGTTTCCCGGAGGACGCGCCTGCGCTTGCCTCTGCGATTGCCGACGAAGCGATCGTACGCAACCTGGCGACGGCCCCGTGGCCCTACCGCATGCGCGATGCAGAGGCGTTTCTCGCATGTCCGCGGGACCCGATCCTGCCGTCCTTTCTGATTTTCGAGCGGACTGATGGCGCGCCCCAGCTCGTTGGTTGCTGCGGCCTCGGCCGGCGGCCGTCCGGCTCGGTGGAAATGGGCTATTGGATCGCACGGTCCCACTGGGGGCGCGGCTTCGCGACCGAAGCCTGCGAGGCGCTCATCTCGATAGCGCGCGCGCTCGGCCTTCCGAGTCTGGAAGGTTCGCACTTCCTGGATAACCCAGGAAGCGCGCGCGTGCTCGAGAAGCTGGGCTTTGAACCGCTCGGCATCGTCGCCCCGCGCATGAGCTGCGCCCGCGGCGAGGAAGCGCCTGCGAGGCTGATGCGGCTTGAGCTGCTGACCGCGCGCGGCGTCGCTGAGGATGAAGACGAGGCGCTGGCCGCGTAGGAATAGCCCCTCCCCCTAAATGGGGGAGGGAGCGAGCTTAAGCCGCTCGCCTGACCTTGCGCTTTGGCTCCGGCTCTGCCGGCGCGCTCGCCGCATGGGTAGCAAGCAAATGCCGGTCGTCCTCATTCCAAGGGTGAAAACCGGGGAGGAAAAACTTCACCCAGGCGCCTGCGATTTTCCGGAACATGCCGGGTCGCACCCACAAATAGGTCAGCAGCAGCCACCACGCCCGGAGTCCCGTCACGCCGTCCTGGCGCATCAGCTCGAGCGCGCCCGCCGTGCGGTCGACCAGGAAGTTGCGGGTGACAAGCAGCATCACCTTAGCCTTGACCTTCCAGCGCTTGAACCGCGGCCAGTTGCGCGTGGCGTAAAGCCAGGTGTCGTAAGCGACGCCCTTGTGTTCGATCTCTTCTGCAGCATGCCAGCGCCAGAGGTCCGCCGTCGCCTGCTCTGCACCTTCAAGGTGCTTCGAATTCGCCAGCAGCTGATGCGCAAGGATGGCCGTAAAATGCTCCAGCGCCATGGTCGCTGCGACGTTGACGATCGGCGGCCGGTCCTTGGTGATCGCCAGCCGCTCGCCGACGCGTTCCTCAAGCTTGGAAAGGTCGTAGCCCGAACTCTCGGCGCGCTTGTTGAACGCATCATGCTCCCGGCTGTGGATCGCTTCCTGCGTGGTGAAAGCCTTGATCTCTTCGGCGAGCTTGGGCGGAGCGCCTTCCCGGAACGCCCGCACGCTCTCCACGAAATAGGCTTCACCCTTCGGGAAAGTCGTCGATAGCGCATTGTAAATAGCGGTCGCTTCCACGCGCCCGCCGTGCCACAACCTGGGCGTGGCCGTTTCGCGGCCGAACCTGCGGTCGCGTGGCGTAATGCTAAGATCCGCCGGAGTCGGTCCGTATAGTGCGGTCATGAGGGGAAAATAGTCGAACTTACATCAGTGTCAATAAGACGTCGTCGCCTTAGCCCGGAAGAAAGCCGATCCGCCGCGCTCGACGCTGCGCGCGAGTTGCTGTTGGCCGAAGGTCCGTCGGCGGTGACGCTGAAGGCCGTGGCGGGGAAGATCGGCCGAACCCACGCTAACCTCCTCCATCATTTTGGATCCGCTGCGGGCCTCCAGGCCGAGCTTGCCAAATCGATCGCGGATGCCGTCACCGCGAGCATCGCGGATGCCGTTGAAAAAGCGCGCGCGGGAGAGACCGATGCCCGCGTCGTCATCGACCAGACGTTCGACGCTTTCGGCCGAGAAGGCGCAGGCGCACTCGCCGCGTGGATGATCCTCACCGGCAATCGCGACGCCCTGAACCCGATCCTCGACTCCATTCGCGGCCTGGTCGCGCAGCTCAGCATCGGTCACGAAGACCATCAGGTCGCAGAATCGACGCTGGCCCTCTGCCTCAGCGCATTGGGCGACGCACTGCTCGGGCCGCCTTTTGCCGACGCTCTGGGACTCGACCACGACACCGCGCGCCGCCTCGCCGCGGATCGCCTACGCGCCCGGCTCGACCTTTATCGCCATCCGGCGGGAGCCAACGATCCGGACTAGCACGGCGTCCAAGGGGGGACTGAAAGGCTCTCTCCTCGCCATCACCGAGGACATCGGTCCCGGTGTCGTAACCGGCGCAGCCGACGACGATCCCAGCGGCATCGCGACCTATTCCCAGGCCGGCGCGCAGTTCGGCTACGGGCTCCTCTGGACGATGCTCCTCACCTACCCGCTGATGGCAGCGGTGCAGCTCGTCAGCGCCCATGTCGGTCGCGTGACGGGATCTGGTCTCGCGAAGAATATGTGCGGTGCGTTCCCGCACTGGATCGTTTCGCTGCTCGTCACGATTCTGCTGGTCGCGAATATCTTCAACATCGGCGCGGACCTCAGCGCGATGGCGGCCGCAACCGAGATGGTCGCGGGCGGGAACAGCCACGTCTACGTGATCCTCTTCGGAATCGTCTGCGTCGTGCTGCAGCTGTTCGTGCCCTATCGCCAATATTCCGAAGCATTGAAGTGGCTGACGCTAAGCCTACTGGCCTATGTCGCCGTGGTCTTCCTGGTGCACATCAACTGGTCTCAGGCGGTGCGCGGGATGATCTGGCCGCGCGAATTCAGCACAGCAGCCTTGCTCACGATCGTGGCTGTTCTTGGCACAACCATCAGCCCCTACCTCTTCTTCTGGCAGAGCTCGCAGGAAGCGGAAGAGATCGCGACTACCGGCCAGCATCCGCTCAAGCAGGCGCCCTTGGCAGTCTCGCGACAATATCGCCGCATTCGGATCGACACGCTCGTCGGAATGGCTCTCTCTAACCTAATTGCGCTAGCCATCATGCTCGCAACGGCGGCTACGCTGCATTCCCAAGGGACCGTGACTATCGGCTCGGCAGCCCAGGCCGCGGAGGCGCTCGAGCCGGTAGCAGGGCGGTTCGCCTTCCTGCTGTTCGCGCTGGGCATTATCGGCACGGGCCTTCTCGCAGTGCCTGTCCTGGCGGGATCCGCGGCATTCGCAGTTGGCGAAACGCACGGCTGGAAGTCAGGGCTTGAGTACAAGCCGCTCGAAGCCGCGCGCTTTTACGCGATCATCGTCGCCGCAACCTTCATCGGCGTCGCCCTGGACTGGTCCAATCTCAATCCGATCAAGGCTCTGTTCTGGAGCGCGGTCCTGAACGGTGTCTCGGCTGTGCCGATCATGGCGGCGATGATGATGGTGGCGTCGAGCCGAAGGATCATGGGTCACCTACACGAAAAGCGGGGCTTGCTGACCTTCGGCTGGGGAGCGACTGCAGTGATGGCGGTCGCATCTGCTGCGATGCTGGCCACCAGCTTCACCGGCTGAAGTCTTACAAAACAGCAATATCCGGCACCTTAACGTTGCACAGGCGTTACGGCGGCATGCGTAAGTTCTTCAACCTTTGCGCCACAAAGATCTCGACAGCTGCAGGGCAGCCGTTGACGTTTATCGGCGCGAGCGCGCTCATTGTGATCTGGGCGATTACCGGACCCATGTTCGGCTATTCGGATACGTGGCAGCTGGTCATCAACACCGGCACCACCATCGTCACGTTCCTGATGGTGTTCCTGATCCAGAACAGCCAGAATCGCGACGGCGCCGCCATGCAGGCCAAGCTCGACGAGTTGCTGCGGGCCGTCGACAAGGCGCGCGAGCAGTTCATCGGCATCGAGCATCTGACCGACCAGCAAATCGAATTGATCCGCAACGCACTGGAGCGCCACGCCAAGCAACTTAAGGAAGAAGGAAAACAGGCGACCGCTGAAGATACCGTCGATCGGCTGCTTAACCGAATGGCCGGCCCCGGATCTTAATGGTTGGGCTCGGTCGGAATGCGATGATCGACTGAAAGTTGCTGGTCCGCCTCATCGATGGCGCGCAGCAATTCACTGAAAGAGGGCGCATCCTCCACCGGCCAGACCCGATCGAACGTCGGTCCGAGAATATTCAAGTCATGGCGCGTCAGCAGTCCGACTGCGACGATCCTGTCTTGCGGCGGCATGATTCCAGATTCCTGACATATGTTAAGTTAAACGCCTGCAAGCTTTTGAAGTGCCAAGCGTTTCGGATCAGCATCGGTTCAGCAACGCATTCGTAGCGAGAAAGACACAGCGCGTTCGCTGGAAACCGAGTTCTCGCACCCCAATCTTTGCAACACATGCCTGTACCCGTCCCAGAATGGCAGACGCTCGCGATCTATGCCGTCGCCGCCGCTGTCCTCATCATGCTGCTGCAGCGGATCCCCGTCGTCGGCCGCCTGATCCGCTTCGCGATCTCAGCGGGCCTGCTTGCCTTCCTGATCTTCATCCTCCTTCAGCAAGCCCCCTACTCTCCTGAGCTTGCACGCCTGACCGGCAAGCTCGGCCTCGACGACCAGAAGGTCGAGGGCAAGGAACTGCGCGTCCGAATGTCGCAAGACGGCCATTTCTGGGTCGTGGCCTCGATCAACGGCGTGAAGCGGCGGATGCTCATCGACAGCGGAGCAACCATAACCGCCATCTCCCAGCAGACCGCGCGCGAAGCCGAAGTCGACACGGGCACCGGCCTCACCCCCGTGATCCTTCGCACCGCCAATGGCGCGACCCAGGCGCAAACCGGCGCAGTCAAGGAAGTACGCGTCGGAAACATCGTAGCCCGCAACCTGCGTGTAGTGACGGCACCGGGCCTGGGCCAGCTCGACGTTCTCGGAATGAACTTCCTGTCGAAGCTACAGTCATGGCGCGTGGAGGACGGTACACTGATCCTGGTCCCGCATCATCCGCAGGTGGTCGCCAAAAGTTGACACTACGCCCGCGCAGGGCAAGGCTCGTTCCATGGTCTTCGCCTCTACAAACGCGGACAGAAAGGCCCAAAGCGTCTCGGTCGGCATGGCCGCAGAAGCATTGCGCTCGGGCAATGTCGTGCAAGCTCGCCAGATGCTTAGTGACCGGATCGCGCAATATCCCCACGATGCCGATGCCTTGCAATTGCTGGCCGAAGTCGCCCGGGTTCAGAATTCGATCGAGGAAGCGACATTGCTTTTGCGGCGCTCGGTCGCGGCCGATCCGACGCCCGACCGGCGCATGGCGCTGATCCAGCACCTGCAGCGCAACGGCGGTCACGCGCTTGCACTTGAGGAGATGGAGCAACTGCCTGCGGCAGTCCGCAACAGTTTCGAGGTTCGCTGCGCAGAGGCGACATTGCTCAGCGTTCTCGGAATGCACGAGCGCCAGGTCCGCCTCCTGCAGGCGATGGTGCGCGAAAAGCCCTTGGAGGCGGAGCTGTGGGTGACGCTTGGCAACGCCTTGAAGACTGTCGGCCGAACGGGTGAGGCGGTGAAGGCATTGCAGCGCGCGATCAGGTTGCAGCCGCAGCGCGGCAATCCCTGGTGGACGCTCGCCAACTTCAAGTCGTTCAAATTCGCCCTGCGCGACATCACGCAAATGCGAAACGCGCTTCGCGGCAGGTTGATGGCGGCAGATGCGCAGAACATCCACTTCGCACTCGGCAAAGCGCTCGAAGATCGCGGAGAGTATGAGCAGAGCTTCCGCCATTACGCGGCGGGGAACCGTATCCGAGCGGTCGAACTCAGCCCAGACCATGTCAGCGTTACGCACGCGGTCGATCAAGCAATCGCTGCCTACACCCCCGAATTCTTTGAGCGAAACAAGGACGCCGGTTTTCCGCAAGAAGGGCCGATATTCGTGCTTGGCTTGCACCGCTCAGGTTCAACGCTCATCGAGCAAATCCTTGCCAGTCATCCATTGGTCGAGGGTACGGCCGAACTCAAGGTTATGAAGTCTATCAGCGAGCGGCTCGCCCGTCTGAGCAAGGTCAGCGCTGCGGAAGCCATTGCCGCCTTGAAGCCGAACGAAATTCGAGCCGTTGGTGAAGAATACATCAATGGCACGCGTGCCTTCCGGCACACCGATCGCCCGTTCTTCGTCGATAAGTTGCCCGGAAACTGGATGCATCTGGCGCTGATCCGGGCCGCCCTTCCCAACGCACGCATCATCGATGCCCGCCGCCACCCGATGGCCTGCGGCTTTTCGAATTTCAAACAGAACTATGCCTCGGGGGCGGGCTTTTCCTACGACCTCGAGACGATTGGCACGTTCTACTACGATTACTGGCGGTACATGCGACACTTCGACGCGATGCAGCCGGGCATCGTCTGTCGGATGATCAATGAACGGCTGATCGAAGATCCGGAAGCGGAGGTCCGCCGGATGCTCGACCACCTCGGGCTCCCGTTCGAGCAATCATGCATGGAATTTCACAAAACCGAGCGCGCCATTCGCACCCCGAGTGCAGAGCAGGTACGTCGCCCAATCAACCGCGAAGGCGTCGATTACTGGCGCCACTATGAGCCTTGGCTCGATCCGTTGAAGCAGTCGCTCGGCCCGGCTCTGAACGACTGGGCGAACTAGCAGTTACAACTCAGACTTGAGAGCAAAAGAAAGGGGCGAGACGGTCTCCCGCCTCGCCCCAATTTTGACTAACGTCGGCTATTATTCGCCGCGCTCACCCTTCTCCACCGGAGGCGGCGGAGGCGGTGGCGGAGGCGGTGCCGGGCAGGTCGCCGTGGCCTCGATCACCGAGCCATCCGGGCACGTCTGCGTCGCCGGAGGCGGCGGAGGCGGCGGAGGCGGAGGTGGTGGCGGAGGCGGTGGCGGCGCGAAGTTGTAGATCAGGCTCGCCTGAAGGCTGTTGCTGACGAACTTCGCCCTGGCACGGAGGAAGCCCCCCTCGCCGTCGTCGAAGGAACGGCTGAGGCTACCCGCGTTGAAGTAACGGTAGCGCAAGCCGATATCGATCTGCGGCGAAACCGGATACCGCACCTCGGCGAGCAGCTGCCATGCGAACTTGCTCTTGCTCAGGCTGCCGCCGAAGCTGTCGAAGTAATAGTCACCATCGCACGCCGCACAGGTCGTGTTGAAGTTGAAGCTATACTTTGTCTTCGACCAGCCGACACCGCCGCCAAGCGAGAAATTGACCGAGTCAGCGTTCCCGAAGTCGATGAGGCCGTTGACCATCGCAGAAAAATTGCTGGTGTGGCCGTCAATATCGAGTGTTGCGATCGTCGGATCGCCGAACGAACGGTTTTTCGCCTTTGCGTGCTTGTAAGCGAGCTCGCCCTCGAGCCGGAACATACCAAAATCGTAGCCGCCACGAGCATCTATGTCGTAGCCGAGCTTGTTCCGATTGCTGAGGCCGATCCTACAGGTGTTAAAGTAATAGTCGAAGTAGTCGTCGCAATAGTAGCTGTCACTAACGTCAAGATTAGCTTTGTTGTTGCTCCACATGACGCCCGCATCGATGCCGATGTAGCCGCTGTGATCGCGCGCCGCTGCAGGCGTCGCAATGGCGGCTGCTGCAGCAGCCGCGAGGAGATATTTCCGCACGGTCATTCCCCTGTCTGTTACGCCGGGCTGCCCCGGACGCCGTGCGATACCACGCATTCTTAACCCCGGTAAAGTTTCCCGCCCCGGGACAGGTGACGAATTCTGTGCGAAGTCGCCTTTTGGACACAGCCATCCCAGGGAACATACGGGGCAAAGGTTCCCCTCTACGCCCAACTCGCCTAACTCCGCGACGAAATGCATTTCCTCGACCAAGCCAAAATCTTCGTACGCTCAGGTGCGGGCGGCCCTGGCGCCGTCAGCTTCCGGCGTGAAAAGTTCATCGAATATGGCGGTCCTGACGGCGGCGACGGCGGCAAGGGCGGCGACATCGTCTTCGAAGCAGTGCCGGGCCTCAATACGCTGATCGACTTTCGCTACACCCAGCATTTCCGCGCACCCCGCGGAAAGGGGGGCGCTGGATCCAATATGACCGGTGCGGGCGGCGACGATCTCGTCATCAAGGTTCCAGTAGGCACGCAGATCCTCGCCGACGACGAAGACCGCACCCTGATTGCCGACCTGACCAAGGAGGGCGAGCGCGTCACCCTGCTTCAGGGCGGAATGGGCGGGCGCGGCAACGCCAGCTACAAAACCTCCACCAACCGCGCTCCACGCCAGCACCAGCCAGGGATCGAAGGCGAGGAAATGTGGCTCTGGCTAAGGCTGAAGCTGCTCGCCGACGTCGGGCTGGTCGGCCTTCCGAACGCCGGCAAATCCACCTTCCTGAACTCCGTCACCAATGCCTCGGCGAAGGTCGGCGATTATCCGTTCACGACACTCCGTCCGCAGCTCGGCGTCGTGCGCCACAAGGGTCGTGAATTCGTAATTGCCGACATTCCGGGACTGATCGAGGGCGCGGCCGAAGGGGCAGGCATCGGCGATCGCTTCCTCGGTCACATCGAGCGGACGCGCGTGCTTTTGCACCTGATCCCTGCCGACGCCGAAGACCCGCTCGAAGCATATCGCGTCGTTCGAGGCGAGCTCGACGAATATGGCGCCGGCCTGACCGACAAGCACGAGATCATCGCCCTCAGCAAATCCGACCTGCTCGACGACAAGGAGCGGTCGAAGTTGATCAGGAAGCTCGAAAAAGCGAGCGGCGCCACCGTGTTCCCGATCTCCGCTCCGCTCCACGAGGGCGTCGAGCGCCTGCTCGACCGGATCGTCGAGACGCTCGGAACGGCGAAGGAGATCGAAGAAGAAGACACCGCCGCGGAGCGTAGCTGGTCGCCCCTATGAGGATCGGCGTTACCGGCGGCACGGGCTTCGTCGGCTCGCACCTGATCGACGTCGCTCTCGCCGCCGGCCACGAGATCAAAGCCCTGACCCGTCGGGATCAGGCGCCGCGCGAAGGTGTCGAGTGGGTCCCCGGAAGCCTAGAAGACCGTGACTCCCTTCATCAGCTGGTGATCGACGCCGACGCCGTCATTCACGTTGCCGGCGTCATCAGTGCGCCCAATGCTTACGGCTTCGAGCACGGCAATGTGACCGGCACGCTGGCGATGCTTGCGGCCGCTACGGCCGGCGGCGTGCAGCGCTTCATCCACGTCTCGTCGCTCGCCGCGCGCGAACCCAGGCTCTCACTCTACGGCGCTTCAAAGGCACGCGCCGAGGACCTCGTCCGCTCGTCAGGTCTCGAATGGTCGATCGTCCGCCCACCCGCCGTCTATGGCCCCGGCGACGAAGAGACGCTCGAGCTGTTCCGCATGGCCAAGCTGGGCCTGATGCTGATGCCGCCGCGCGGCCACGTCTCGATAGTCCACGCGGACGACCTCGCGCGCCTGCTGATTGCGCTCGCGGAGCCCGGCGCGCCGCTGGGCATGCTCCTCGAGGCCGATGACGGAAAGCCCGGCGGATGGACACATCGCCAGTTCGCGAAGGCACTTGGCCGGGCCGTCGGCACAGTCCCGGCGATCGTCTCGACGCCAGGCATGTTCCTCCGCCTCGCCGCACGTGCAGACCAGCTCTTCCGCGGCCCCAAGGCCAAGCTCACGGTCGACCGCGCCGCCTACTTCTCGCACCGCAATTGGGTCGTCGAGCCGAAGCTGAAGCCGCCAGCCGGCCTGTGGGAAGCTGAGATCGAAACCGAGCAGGGACTGAAGGAAACCGCGGCCTGGTACCGAGAGAAAGGCTGGTTGTAACTTAAGCGGCAGCCACTCTTCGCTATGAGGAGATGTCGGAGGAACGGCTGATGATTCCGGTCGTCGTCATTCTTGGCTTCGTAAGCCTCGCAATTGCGGTCGCGTGGCTCCTGGGACCGGTTCAGATCATGGTCGGGATCCATCGCGCCGCACATCGGATCGCACCGAACCGGCCGGTGCATTGGGATAGAGGCCCGGCGACTCCGCCTCCGGGAGAGCGCCCTCCGAACATCGTCCTTATCGTCGCCGACGACCTCGGCATGAACGACCTCACCATCGGTGGTCCGGGCACAGGTGTTGCCGGTGGTCTCGTGCCTACGCCGAACATCAACTCCATCGCGCACGAGGGCGCTGACTTCACCGTCGCATACGCCGGCAACGCGACCTGCTCTCCGTCGCGCGCCGCGCTTCTGACCGGCCGCTATCCGCAGCGCTTCGGTTTCGAATTCACAGCAGTTCCTGGGCAGCTAGCCAAATATGTGCCGCGGGCATCGCCGAAGGACCGCCCCTTTCCGACGATCTATCACGCCGAGCTTCAGTCCCAGGTACCGCGGATGGCCGACATGGGCGTGCCCCCCAGCGAGATCATGATCCCGGAACTGCTCAAGGGCCGCGGTTATCACACCATCCATCTCGGCAAATGGCACCTGGGCGAAGCTCGCGGAATGCGACCTGAGGACCAGGGCTTCGACGAAAGCCTCGGCTTCATGTCTGGCGCCAGCAAATATTCTGGGGACACGGTTGGCGCGAAGCTTCCCGGCGACCCTCTCGACCGCTTGCTCTGGCTGGCGCTGACCGACGCGGTCCAGTTCAACGGAAGCAAGCCGTTCCACGCCGGCAAGTATATGACCGATTACCTCAGCGAGCAGGCGGCTGCGGCGATCGAAGCCAACCGCAATCGGCCGTTCTTCCTCTACCTCGCCTACAACGCGCCCCACACGCCCTTTCAGGCGACGCGGGAGGACTATGATGCACTTCCTGAGATCAAGGACGAACGCACTCGCGTCTACGGGGCAATGATCCGGGCGCTAGACCGCGGCGTCGGCGAAGTGATGGCGGCGCTGAAGGCGCAAGGAGTCGACGACAACACGATCGTCATCTTCACCAATGACAATGGCGGCGCTTGGTACGCCGGTCTCACGCACATCAACAAACCCTATCGCGGCTGGAAGGGTACCTTTTTCGAAGGCGGCATTCGCGTTCCCTTCTTCATGCTGTGGCCGAAGGAGATTGCGGCGGGGCAGCAGTCGTCGGAGCCTATCCAGTTCATCGACGTTCTTCCGACGCTCGCCGCTGCCGCCGGCGCCCCGCTGCCGGAGGACCGCAAGATCGACGGGATCAATCTTCTATTCCTCGTGAACGGCGCCCCTCAGTCTCAAGGCCGAGCCCTTTTCTGGCGATCTGGCGGCTACGAAGCCGTCCGCGACGGGGATTGGAAGCTGCAGGTCTCCCAGAACCCGCCGCGCATCTGGCTGTTCGATCTCGCGGCGGACCCAACCGAGCGGAACGATCTTTCCGCCGTGCGGCCCGACGTTGTCGACCGCCTGCGCACCAAGCTCGCCGACCACAGCCGCGAACTCGCGAAACCTTTGTGGCCGGCGCTGCTCGAAGAACCCATTCGCATCGATTTCCCCGCCGATGCCCCCTGGATGCCCGATCAGGAATTCGTCTACTGGCCGAACTAACATTCGCCTCGCGGCTGAACCTACTACGTGACGAGGTGGGTGACGTTTAGGCCCGGCGCTGTGATTCCCCGTTCAGCCGGCGCCCCAGTTCCTCCTGCGCGAGGAAGTCCTTCATCATCTCGGACACTTTGCGCTGGGAACCGAGAAGGACTGGAGTTCCCTGCCCGTACCAGCTCGCCCAGACTTCACCCTTTTCCAGGCTGAAGACGATCCCGCCGGACGATTCATCCGCGCCGCGCGCCTGGAGTGCCCGCATCGCGCGCCGAATGAGGAGAGCAACTCCGATCATCACGGCCGACGATCCGAGGAACATCATCGCTGACGAAATGAAGCAGGGCAGCCCAAAGTGATGATTACCAGTGAACAGTCCGCCCATGATTGCGACGCAAGCCAATGCGACCGCCGCGGCTTCCCACCAGGCCAAGAGGATAGCACAGGCCAGAACGAACGGCAGATAGGGCGTGAACTCGCACCCCGTGATGACGCCGTTGAACGAGAAGCGAATGACAGTCGGAATCCAAATGGCAAAAAGGGCGCACATCAGCGACGCCCAACCCTTCACCGGCGGGGCCTGCAGCCACCGAATCCAATCGGCACGGAACATTCAAATCTCCCAGGCCTGGCCCGGATTCCAACTTTCCGAGCAGATCCGACCAGACCCCCGGGCGCATCACTAATCCGAAATTTGTGAAGAAATCATCCGAAATTCTCACTAGCCGCGCCAGCGCCGTATTCCGGCCCCATATCGTTGCGAAGCGGGTTTCATCGCACTAACGAACGCCGCCATGTCCGACCGCCAGCAAATCTACGCCAAAACCCTCGAGCTGATCGAACCCTTCAACAAGAAGGGCGTCGCGATCAGCGAGGCGACCCGTTTCGCCCAGGACCTCGAATGGGACAGCCTCACGGTGCTCGATTTCGTCGCCAACATCGAGGACGAGTTCGACGTGATCATCAGCATGAACATGCAGGCCGAGATCGAGACGGTCGGCCAGCTCGTGGACGCGCTCCTGAGGCTGACGGCAGTCAAGTGACGGATCTCTTCTCCAAGTTCGACCCGCTGATCGAGCAGCGCGCGGCGCTTCTAGAAACCGGCGTCACCGACCCGTTCAACCTGGTCATGGAGCGGGTCGAGAGCCCGACCGTCGCCATTTGCAACGGCAGGCGGACCATCCTGCTCGGCACCTACAATTACATGGGCATGACCTTCGATCCGGACGTGGTCGCGGCAGGCCACAAGGCGATCGACGAATTCGGCTCCGGCACCACTGGGAGCCGCGTCCTCAACGGCACCTACGTCGGCCACAAGGCGGTCGAGCAGGCGCTGAAGGACTTCTACGCCATGGACCATGCCATGGTCTTCTCGACCGGCTACCAGGCGAACCTTGGGATCATCTCCACGATCGCCGGCAAGGATGACTACATCATCCTCGACATCGACAGCCATGCGTCGATCTACGACGGCTGCGCGATGGGCAATGCCCAGATTGTCCCCTTTCGCCACAACGACATCGAAGCGCTGGAAAAGCGGCTGAAGCGGGTCCCGGAAGGCGCGGGCAAGCTGGTCGTGCTGGAAGGCGTCTACTCGATGCTCGGCGACGTCGCCCCGCTCAGGGAGATGATCGCCGTTTCCAAGGCGAACGGCGCCATGGTCCTGGTCGACGAGGCCCACTCGATGGGGTTCATCGGCGAGCATGGTCGCGGCGTCGCCGAAGCACAGGGCGTAATCGACGATGTCGACTTCATCATCGGCACCTTCTCCAAGTCGGTCGGCACGGTGGGCGGCTTCTGCGTCTCCAATCATCCGAAGTTCGAAATCCTGCGGCTGGTTTGCCGCCCTTACGTCTTCACTGCTTCGCTGCCGCCCTCGGTCGTCGCGACTGCTGCGACCTCGATCCGCAAACTGATGAACAGCGCCGACAAGCGCGCTCACCTCTGGGAGAATTCGAAGCGCCTCCATGCGGGCCTTCGCCAGCTCGGCTTCAAGCTAGGCACCGACGAACCGCAATCGGCGATCATCGCCGTGATCATGCCGGATCTGGAAACCGGCGCGGCCATGTGGGAAGCGCTTCTCAACGAGGGTCTTTACGTCAATCTGGCGCGTCCTCCGGCCACCCCCGCGGGCATGACTTTGCTTCGTTGCTCGCTCTGTGCGCTGCACAGCGAGGAGCAGGTCGGGGAAATCCTGGAGATGTTCGCTGCGGCAGGCCGTGCAACAGGCTGCATCAGCTGAACAAAATGAGTGGAACCTTTGGGTTTCCCCTAAAGGTTAACGCCGCTAGACTGCATTCATGATCGGGGCTGGGGACGAAGAAGAAGTCCGTTTCGACTGGCGTCGCGGCGGCGCTGCAGTCATGGGCCTGCTTGCGGCCCTGGTCCTCGTGGGCATGATCTTCCTCGTGAAGTTCGCGAACGACGCGCGCGAGAAGTCTCTCGATGCGGAGCGTCACTCGTACGAGGTGTCCCTCGTCGTTCGAAACCTCAGCGCCAACGTCTCAAGGGCCGAAGCCGCACTCGCCCGCTTCGTCCTCGACGAGGATGTGAAGGGCAGCGGCAATATCTACGCGAGCGACTGGCAGCTCGCGGGATATCAGATCAACCAGCTGTCGGATCTCATGCGCACGAACCCGGAGCAGCTGCGCCGCGTCGCGGAGCTCCGGCAGCTCTACAACAAGCGCGGTGCCGAGCTTTCCCTCGCGGCGCAGGCGGCGCTCGCCAAGCAAGGCGACGCGGGCATCAGCTATTTCTACCAGGCCGCGACCAAGGGCACCGGTCAGGAACTCGACAACAAGCTCGAAGAGATCATCCGCGCGGAGCGTCAAACCCTTCGCGACCGTATTCAACAAAGCCAGTTCTTCAGCGAGCAGGCGAGCAGGCGAAGCGACTATCTGAACTGGCTCGGCATTCTCGTGGGAATCGGCGCGATTGCACTTGGAGTCATCGCGGTCCAGGCGCTCCGCCAATTCGCTGCTGCTCGCCGACAAGTCGAAAACGAAGCGGAGCGCGCCGAGGTTCTCGAAAATGCCGTGCGCGAGCGCACCAACGAACTGTGGGAAGCGAACCAGGCGCTGAAGCAGGAAGCGCGCGAACGCGAGGCCGCCGAGGCTCAGCTCCGCCAGGTCCAGAAGATGGAGGCTGTCGGCCAGCTCACCGGCGGTATCGCGCACGACTTCAACAACATGCTCGCTGTGGTCGTCGGTGGGATCGATCTCGCTCTACGGCGTCTCAACGGCCCGCGGCGTGAGGTGATGATGCACCTCAACAATGCGATGGAAGGCGCCACCCGCGCCGCCGCGCTAACCCGCCGGCTTCTGTCCTTCGCCCGCTCTGAACCGCTGCTGCCGGAACGCGTCGACAGCAACGAACTCATCGGGGGAATGTCGGATCTCCTCGACCGCACCCTCGGCGAGCAGGTCCGTATCGAGGTCGATCTCGCGCCCGACACATGGCCGACCTACGTCGACCCCCACCAGCTTGAGAACGCCATCCTCAACCTTGCGGTCAACGGCCGTGACGCCATGGATGGCCGAGGCCTGATGCGCATTTCGACTGAGAACGTGAAGCTGGCCGCAAACGAAGTCGGGGACATTCAGGCCGGCGACTATGTGAAGATCAGCGTGACAGATACGGGCTGCGGTATGGCGCCGGACGTGCTGGAACGCGCCTTCGAGCCCTTCTTCACCACCAAGCCCGTCGGCAAGGGAACGGGCCTGGGCCTCAGCCAGATTTTCGGCTTCGCCCACCAATCGGGTGGCGAGGTCGGCATCGAAAGCCAGCTCGGCCGCGGTACAACCGTGTCGATCTTCCTCCCGCGCACCGAGGTTGCTGCCCCTGTTCGGCTGCACCCGACTGCGCAACGCGCCGAACGGGATGTTCACGTTCCCGGTGCACGCATCCTGCTCGTCGAGGACGATCCGCGGGTTCGCACTGCCACGGTCGATGCTCTTGAGGACCTCGATTACGAGCCAGTCGCCTGCGACAGTGGGGCGGAAGCGATCCGCTTGTTCCAGGAGAACATCTTCGATCTCGTCATTACCGACGTGATCATGCCGGAGATGACCGGGCCGGAGCTCATCCGCTATCTGAAGCTCAATTCACCGCGCGACTTCGCGGTGCTGTTCGTGACCGGATATGTCGGCGAGGGTGAAAGCGACGATCTGCGCGGTCACGAGCTCCTGCGTAAGCCGTTCACCGTCGGCGCACTCGCAACAGCAGTTTCCGCTGCCCTGGCTCGCGCGACTAGCGTACCGCCCCGGAGCGGATCAGCCGCGGCAAGAGGCTGACTGCCGCTAGCAGCGGGTGCTTCTGCTGCCACGGCTTCAGTTGGATGTCGGTGCCCGCGTGGCGATTGATCTTCCAGGCAATATAGTCAGCGCCGCCCGCAAAGGTCGCGCTAGCCTTGGCCAGGCGCAGTACCGACAGGGCTTTCCCCTCGATCCGCCGCCACCGCCAGCTCGCCTTGGGTTTCCGATCGATCGCTGCAGCGGCGGGTTCGGTAAAACGAACGTACCGCTGTCGGTCGGCATCGACGACTGAGACACTGCGGCCCTTTCGCTCCGCCCGCAGCTCGGCAGAATAGGTCAGCACGAATGCACGCCGCCACCAGTCGAGCGGTTTCTCACGCTCTTTCCGGCCGGCTGCAGCAAGCAAGGTCGGCGCGGCGCGGCTTACGGCATCTATGGCCCGCTCGCGCGCCCGATCGTCCGCTGCCCAGACCAATCGGGAAGGCTGGGCGAACCGCGCCCACACGGAGACGCTGCTCGTCTCAGGTCCATTGAGTCGATAGAAGTCGCCCTCGCTCAGCACCGCATATTTGGCAGCGAGGCCGTCCTTTTCGAAATAGAAGACGTTGGGCGGGATCAATCGGTTCACCGCGGCAAGCCAGGTCTTCCCGTAAGTCGACCGATAGTCGGATACGATCAGATAGAAGTCGAGCATCAGCCCTTCGAGCTTCTTCTCACGCAGGCACGATCCGTAGAACATCACTGCGCGCGAGGCGGGACCGTATTTGTCCGCGATTGCACGTCCCAATGCACTCACCCGCGGATCGACGGGCAGGCTCAGCTCTTCAGCAACAAGATCGCGTAACTCAGGCATAGATCGTCAGAACTTGGAGGCGCTGATCAGGAGCTGCAATCCAGGGCTTTCCTGACCGGGCCGGCTTACGCCGCGAGCTTCACGAACGACAAAGGCTGCGCCGGCCGGAGATAGATCGGCCGCCCGCGCTCGGCATGAAAGGTCTCGCCGTCCAGGATCACACTGGAGCGATCGCCCTCGATCGTGATTTCATCGGCCTGTTGGTAGTGGACGCCTGGAATGTGCGTCCGGCCGAGCTTGCCCGCAATGCTCACGGCCAGCCCACGGATCAGCGACATCGGCTTTTCCTCAATCGCGAGAAGCTTCAGCGCACCCTCGCCCTTCGGCCCGACATCGCTAGACAGCAACAGCTTCTCCAGCGTGGTAACCGCGAGCAGCGAGAAACGCCCGCTGATCGTGTCCTGGTCGCGCTTCAGCGAGACATTCAGCGGCTGCGGGTCGGGCGGGAGGAAGTTTGCCTTCACCTTCAGGAACAGCTTTGCCAGCAGCGCGAACGCCGTGATCCCGTGGGCAATGCCGTTCGGAAGCCCGAGCGGATAAATGCGCTCGCGGCAGTAAAGCATCGTGTCCGCGAGGCCGGCTCCACCCAGGAACATGCCGATGACGGGCTTGCCCAAGCCTTCCTCGCCATGACGCAGCGCGATCAGCTCTCGCGCCACCGTATAGGGTGCGAGGTCGTCGGTCCGAGCCAATTCGATCAGCTTCTCCAGCGCCTCGATCGGATCGCCGCGAGCACCCAGGTCGAGCGCGATGAGATTGGTCTTGCCGCTCGGCAGCACCGCCACCGGGGGCGGCTCGTCGCCGAAATAGCCGCCGTTATAGATTTCCGTCAACGCGGCCTGGACGGTCCCGTCACCGCCATTGATGGCAAGCACCTTCGGCCGGATGCGCGCAATAACCTCGATAGCTTCGCCGATCTGCGACGCTTCTTCGACCTCGTAGTGGAAGAGGTCTGGATGGTCCGAGCAATATTCGCGGATCCGCGGCAGCTGCGCGAGGTTGCCGGTCGATTTCGGATTGGAAAGCAACGCGATACGCGGGCGGCGAGGTCCGGTGCCCGGCGCAGGCAAAACGCACACCGGTCCTTCCGCAAGGCTGGTTTCCGTCGATGGAGGCGATTTCAACATGAATTCACGGGACCAGTTGCTATAGAGACCACAGGCGGAGACGCCCCCGGCATGCCGGGGATACATCCGTCCGGTGTGCAATCTGTGCCGCCTTTGCGGCCAAATCATGGTGTACGGACGCTAAATTGCGGCAGCTGGGACTGATCGACCGCTATCTTGCGAAGTCCATCGCTATTCCGCTGCTTGGATCATTGATCCTCGCAGCGATGCTGCTTGTGCTCGATAAGATGCTGCGGCTCTTCCAGTACGTCGTCGACGCCGGGGGCCCGGTGAGCGTCGTCTGGCGGATGCTGGCCAACCTGCTTCCCGAATATTTGTCGCTCGGCATCCCGATCGGCCTGATGCTCGGCATCCTGCTCGCCTTCCGGAAGCTGGCCTTGTCGTCGGAGTTGGATGCCATGCGCGGCGTGGGCCTCGGCTACTCGCGGCTCTTGCGCGTCCCCTACATGTTTGCCGTGCCGCTGATGCTGCTCAACTTGTTCATCGTCGGCTATCTCGAACCCTACACTCATTATCGCTACGAAGGGCTTCGCTTCGATCTGAATTCCGGTGCGCTCGGCGCAGCCATCAAGGTCGGGGAGTTCAACCGCCTGGGCAAGCACATCACCTTGCGGATCGACAGCAGCGAAAAGAAGGGCACGCAGCTCCACGGCATCTTCGTGCAGATGGACGACCCATCCGGAATGAGCGTCGCTGCGACCGCCGACCACGGCAAGTTCCTGTCGACCGACGACCCCAACGAAATCCAGTTCCGCCTGGAAAACGGCCGGCTCGTTCAGGACTCACCCAAGTTCACGACGCCGCGAACGCTCGCTTTCAACACCTACACCTTGCCGATCAGCCTGCCCGCGATCGACAAGTTCCGCAGCCGCGGAGGGACCGTCTCAGATGAGCTCTACCTCCATGAGCTCTGGCGGATCGGCTACGGCGGCCATGCGCCCGACCGCCACCAGATGCTCGAAGCGCGCGCCGCCTTTCACTTCCGCATCGTCGAGGTGCTGATGATGCTGATGCTCCCGCTGCTGGCTGTGTCACTTGCGGTGCCGCCCAAGCGGAGCTCGTCGGCGCTCGGCATCTTCCTCTCGATCCTTATCGTCGTGGCCTATCACAAGGTGAATCAATATGCGGAGAGCGCTGCCACGACGGGCAGGATGAACGAGATCGTGGCCCTGTGGACGCCGCTGGTCCTGCTCTCGGCGTTGATCATCTGGATGTACCACATCCTTGCCGACAAGCCGGGCGGCCAGCCGATCGGCGCGCTCGAATGGTTCTTCTCGCGCCTCGTCAAGCGCATCCGTTCGCTCATGCCGAAAGCCCGTGAAGCGTGATCAACCTGAAGTTCTTCCCGTCTCGCCAGCTCGCCTTTTACATGACGCGCTTGTTCATCACGCGCACGCTGGCCGTGCTCGTCGCGCTCGTGCTGGTGCTGATGACGCTCGACCTGCTCGGCGAGTCGGGCAAGATCCTGGCCGTTCCCGGCAATGGCGACGCCGAGCTGTGGAAGTACGTTTCGTTACGCCTGCCGCTCCTGATCTCGCGCTTTCTGCCATTCTCCGTTCTGCTCGGAACGCTGATCGCCTTTGTGGGCCTCAACCAGCACAGCGAGGTCGTGGCCATGAAGGCGGCCGGCCTTTCCGCGCACCAGATCCTCGCGCCGTTGATCGTCGCGAGCATGGGCGTCGCGGTACTGCTGTTCGCCTTCAACGAGTTTGTCGTGGTCAATTCCGCGCGTGTCGTGAACGCATGGTCCGACAACGACTACAAGCCGATCCCGCCCGCCAGCGGGGTCTTCGGTAACGTCTGGGTACTGAAGGACGAGGACTTCATCCGCGCACAGACGGTCAGCGGCCGATTGCCCAACCTGACCGCGCAGAATGTCACTATTTACGACCGGAAAGGCATCGCCCTTCAGAGGGTGATCAGCGCGAAGAAGGCGGTCCCGCAACCGCAGTCCAACGACTGGATGCTTCACGACGTGCGCATCTACGACGCCAATATGAACGTCGTCCGGCACGTTCCTCAGATGGCGGGAATGGCAGGCGTCACGCCGGAAGCGCTAACGCTCTCGAGGGTCGATCCGACGGAACTCGACTATTGGACGCTCAAACGCCGCATCGCCGAACTTGAGGCTGCGGGACGCCCCGCCGACGAAGCACGCGCAGGGCTCGCCCACAAGATCTCGAGCCCGCTCTCGACAGTCCTTATGCCCTTGCTCGCGGCCGTGGCCGCCTTCGGGCTCGCGCGCTCCGGCCAGGTGCTTGTCCGCGCCTGCATCGGCATGGCTCTAGGCTTCGCCTATTTCGTTGCGGACAACTTCAGCCTCGCGATGGGCAACGCGGGCGCCTATCCGCCATTCATCGCCGCCTGGGCCCCGTTCCTGCTGTTCCTGCTGATCGGAGAGACCGTCCTGATTCAAACGGAAGAATGAGGCATCTTCCATTGGATTAGGCGACATTTGCCCAGCATATGTTATGGTCCGCGATTGTGCAGGAAATTAACGAGGGGATTGCCGATGCCCCAGTATGTGATCGAGAGGGAAATGCCTGGCGCGGGGGATCTTAGCCCCGAGGATCTCAAGATGGCGTCGCAGACGTCATGCTCGGTGATCAAGGACCTCGGGCCAGAGATCCAATGGGTGCAAAGCTACGTCACCGACAACAAGATCTACTGCCTCTATCGAGCTCCCAATGAGGAGATGATCCGGGAGCACGCCCAACGCGGCGGCTTCCCAGCCAACAAGATCTCGCAGGTGCGCAGCACGATCGACCCGACGACCGCGGAATAAAGGCCCGCGAGGGGCATGTCGCACGTCTTCGTCTCTTACGCGCGCTCCGACGAGAAAGTGGCGTGCGCGATTGCAGATGGACTGCGCGAAGCGGGCTACGAAGTCTGGCGGGATGACGAGCTTCCCGCCCATCGATCCTACGCTGAAGTCATCGAGGAGCGGATCAAGGGCGCCTCGGCGGTGGTGGTTCTATGGTCCGCTGAAGCCGCCAAGTCGCAATGGGTCCGAGCGGAGGCCGACAGCGCGCGCTCCGCTCTGACGCTCGTCCAGGTCACGATAGACGGCAATATCCCGCCCCTGCCCTTCAACCAGATCCAGTGTGCGGACCTCAAGGGTTGGGAAGGCGATCGGAATTCGGCCGGCTGGAAGAAGCTGCTGGCAAGCGTCACCGAGCTGGCCGGGGCTGTCGAGAAGTCGCAAAAAGGGCGAGCGTCCTCAAGTACCCTGTCCATCTGCGTCCTGCCCTTCCAAAACATGAGCGGCGATGCAGAGCAGGAATATTTCAGCGACGGCATCAGCGAGGACATCACGACCGACCTGTCCAAGGTCTCGGCACTGGAGGTCATCGCCCGCAACACCGCCTTCACTTTCAAGGGCCGCTCAGTGAACGTCTGCGACGTCGCGAAGGAGTTGGGAGTGACCCACGTCCTGGAAGGCAGCGTCCGTAAGGTCGGCGACCGCGTCCGCATCACCGCTCAGCTGATCGGCGGGGCGACCGGCGGTCACGTCTGGGCTGACCGCTACGACCGCGACCTCACCGACATCTTCACGATCCAGGACGAGATTTCTGAAGCGATCGTTCGGGCATTGAAGCTTAAGCTGCTGCCCGAAGAAAAGAAGGCGATCGAGAAGCGCGGCACCAGCAATCCTGAGGCCTACAATCTTTACCTGCTCGCGCGGCAGTATTGGATAACGGGAAACCACGGCGATGCGCGCCGCGAAGAACGCGTCATGCGCATCTGCGGCAAAGCGGTGGAGCTCGATCCTTATTACGCCCAAGCCTGGGCCTTGCTCGCGATGGCGCAATCGAGCCTGCGATACGGCTATGGGCAGTCGATTGACGACGGTTACGCGGCTGCCCACGCCGCACTGGCTATCGACCCGGCCATCGCTGAAGCGCACCTGCCGATGGTAAAGCGCCTGCAAGCCCGGCGGAAGTTCGATGAGGCGGCAAGGGCAATGGAAACCGCCGTTCGCCTTGGTCCCGACTCTTGGGAGGTGAACAAGGAAGCAGGTCGCTACTATCTGATTCAGCGGGATGTCCCGACTGCGACCCGGCATTTCGAGAAGGCCGTGGAGCTGGTCGAAACCGACTTTCACGCCTGGGCCATCCTATCGACCTGCTACTTGTCGCTGGGAGAGCGTGCGAAGCTCCGCGCCGCCGCCAAGATGATGGTGTCCGAAGCGCAACGGGCGGTGCAGCAGGATCCCAGCAATGGTGCTGCGCTCGGCATCCTGGCCGGTGGCTACGCCTTGCTCGGCGAGGAGCAGCGCACTCGCGAGTGGATCGACCGGGCGATGCTGATCGACCCCGATAACCTGAACATGCGGTACAATTTCGCCTGCGTGCTCGCGGGTCACCTCGGCGACAAGGATGGCGCGATCAAGATGCTCAAGAGCACGCTGCCTCTCGCCGGCGAATATCAGGTCCGGATCGCCGAAACCGATACGGACTTCGACTGCCTTCGCGACGATCCACGCTTCATCGAATTGATTGCCGCCGCGAGGAAGCGGCTCAAGATGGATCATCCGAGCGACCAACCGGCGCCGGCCGAAGCGAAGAACTAGGCCTCCGACCCCGCTTTATCGCGAAACGCAGCTTCGCCCGCATCGGATACCTCAACCCACTTCTGGTCGGGGGCAGCACCTTCGACATAGCTGTCGTGCCAGTTCCACCACTTATAGGCCGGCGTTTGCGGATAGCCTGCGGGGGAGTCCTCCCACACCTCTTGCCGCCCCAGCGGCGTCAGATCGAGATAGCTCCAGACTGTGCCCATCGCCTCGTCACCGCGATTGTTGATGAAATAAGTGCGGAAGATTCGATCGCCGTCGCGGATGAAGACGTTGTGACCATGCCATTCGTCGACCCCGAAATCCGCATCGAAGCTGTCGGTGATCGTATACCAGGGCATGTCCCAACCCATGCGCTCCTTGAGCCGCGCAATGTCGGCCTGAGGCGCGCGCGAGACATAGGCCAGCGTCGTGTCACGGGCGTTGAGATGCGCGAGGTTGCTGACCTGGTCGGCCCCGAGCGAGCAGCCGCGGCACGCGTGATCCGGCCAGCCGTAAACGCCAGGTTCGAAGAATGCGCGATAGACGATCATCTGACGTCGGCCTTCGAACAGGTCGAGCAGGCTAACCAGTCCCTTCGGTCCCTCGAACACATAGTCTTTCTCGACCGCCATCCAGGGCATGCGACGACGCTCGGCCGCCAATGCGTCGCGCGCCTTGGTGAACGCCTTCTCCCGCGCGAGCATGTTCTGCCAGGCCGCGTCCCATGCATCGGGCGTTACGACAGGCGGGTGTGACTTGGGCAGTTCCTCACGTGCCGCAATCGGATGATCGTTCATCACATTCTTCCTTCGCTCTGCTCCGCCTCACAGCCATGACGAGTGCAGCCAACGTTCCGCTTCCCGCCCCTCCGCCGGCCAGGATCCAGTCGAGGGTGGAGAGGCACAGGGGGCACATGCGTCAGCTTTCCAATGCCTTGCGGACGTCGTCGCGCGACTGAGCATGGAGGGCCCAGAAGTTGCGGACGGACCTTCCGGCCAAACGCTCCTGAAGGACCGTGAGGTGGGAGTTCCAGCCGCTGCCGAAATCCTGCGCCCCAACCGGACTGACGATGCCGCTGTGCGTTACGACGATCCGCGTCTTCCCAGCCTCGGGAAATAGCTCGAAGGTGACAGTGCCATTCGTGCCGCTCTGGAATGTCGTCTCGAGCAATCGCGGCGGTTCGAACCGGATGACCTGTTCCTTCCAGGTCGCGCCTTTGGAGGCGGCATAGCTTTCCGGATACGGGACGTCCTCCTCCGACAAATTATCGTGGTCGACCAGCAGGTCGAACTCGCCGCCGGCTGTCGCGTCGCTGCCGCCCATGAACCATTGCGCCCTGAGCTCCGCCTCGGTGAGATACCGCCATACGGTCTCGACGGGCGCGTCGAGCAGCCGCTCCAGCCGGATCGTGTCCGGCGCGGTTTTCTCGACGGGCACGCGGATTTGTGTCGCAGCTTCAGGCATTGGGTTTCTCCTTCTTGAGATTTTGCGCGTCGGCCTCGACGAGCGCCTGCAGGCGATCGAGCCGGACGTTCCAGAATTTCTCCCACTGACGGATCCAGCGCTCCGCTTCTGCCAGCGGTTCGGCCTTCAAACTGCACAGGTGCGTGCGCCCCGCTTTGCGGCGCGACAACAGCCCGGCGTCCTCCAACACTTTCACATGCTTGGACGCACCGGCGAAGCTCATGTCGAACGGCTCGGCAAGCTCGCCGATCGACTTTTCTCCAAGCGCGAGGCTCGCGAGCATTCCGCGGCGCGTCGGGTCACCGAGCGCATGAAAGACCGTGTCGAGCTGGGGCGAATCGAATTCAACCATGTGGTTGAATATGCGACTCGCCTCCTACATTGTCAACCAATCAGTTGAATGTCAGTGCGCCAGCTCCGCCGCGTCCTCGCGCAGCAGCTCCTCGAACAAGGAGCGATAGCCGATGAAGGCCGCACGCAGATCTTCCGTGTTGGCACGGCCCTGCCGATGCCTCAGCGCGATCTCGTGCGCCGCGCGATAATTGGACACGATGCCGGGATGCTCGACGGAGATGTCGGCCGCACGCTGTTCGAAATCCTCGACCGGATAGCCACGCGCCTTCATCACTTCGGCAACCAGGCCGTCCGCCAGAGCGATCGCTTTCTCAGGGTCGTCGACGAAGCTCGCCTGCACGTCCTGCCAGTCGTCCATGAACGCATGCCGCTCCTGCGGGGGCAGCCGGCGGATATCGAGCTTTTCGATCCGTTTCTCGCGCTGGAGGAGCGCGGACTCAGCCTTGGCGCGACTTCCCGATTCCTCCACCTGACGCTCATATTCCGGACCGAAATGCTCGTGCAGGCGCTGACTTTCGCGCCGTCTCATCATCACGAATCCGACCAGAGCGGCCGCCAACAGAACAACCACGATTGCAGCAATAATCCGAGGGTCCATCACAACCTCCCCAGGCACATCGCCTGTATGAAGGTCCAAACGCCCCGAAGCTGCTGCTGATCCAAGACTAGCGCCGGTGCGAGCGCTTTAGAGGCTCAGCGAAACCGTACTGAGACTCCCGCGTAAACTTCTACGGCAGCGGTCTCGTGATTCAGGCCGAAGTTCGCGCCGGCATCGAGCTGCAAATCGTTGTTCACCGTATAGGCGATCGCCGCGTCGGCCGACTTTTGAGCGGTGGTGCCTGAGGGATCCCAATCCCACTGACCCCACAATTCCGCTGACACGACCAGCTTCTTCGTAAGCGGCATTCCGACGTTCGCTACTTGCACCATGGCGACATGCCTTCCTCGCCCGTCCGAATCGGCAAGCAAGTCGATTTCTGGATCCACGGAGAGAGTCACGCCGCCTTTCGTGAGTTGCCTGCTCGTCAGCAGCAGCACGCCGCCTTCCACTTTGCCGCTGCCGAAGTGGCGGTTCGCCGTGGGGAAGCTCACGTACGGCTCTATGCCCACGAGGATCGGCGCGTCGTCGGAGGTCAGTTTGTACTTCAGGCGAACATTGGTGTCGCCGATCCCGCTCGAGCTATGATGGCTCCCTCCGCCGCTTTCGCGCAGGATCTGGAGCGCAGTCACGCCCAGTTCGATGTCGGCTCGATCGCTAATCCCGTACTTGATCAGCGTCGGAGCGATGACGAACAAGTCGGAGCTCACGCCGCCGCTCCGATCATGCGACCAGCCGATGCCCGTCTCCACCTGCCATCGTCCCTCCGGCACGGTGCACTCGCCGGTAGATTTGCTCGGCCGGTCAGGACAGATCGGGTCCTCGGCCAGCGCCGCTGCCGGCCAGAGCAATCCGCATATCGCAAGGGCGACGTGTCTCGCTGCCATTTCAGTTTATTGCGATAGAGCAATCCATCCGTCGAGAGGCGTCGGACCGGCTCTTACGGGGCCCGCGCTTATCCACACAGCTTCTTTACGCGGGCCCAAATGGCGATGGATTCATTAACCACGCGCGACTAGGACCGCTTCATGTCCCGCCAGCCGCGCCCGCTGACGATGATCGCGCTTGCCTGCGCGCTCTTCCTGCGCGCGTACGTGCCGACGGGGTGGATGCCGGCCCCCAACGGCGAGGCGTTTGCGATCGAGCCTTGCGCCGCTGCGGCGCCTGCGCCGATGGCGATGCACGGGCAGGGGTCGCATCACGATTCCTCACACAAGGACCAGCACGACGGCGACTGCTCGTTCGCGCCGCTAAGTGCGGGGCTCGCTGCCAATCATCACGCACCGTCCTTCGTCGGGCCGTCGCTCGCTGCGGCAGCTCTGCCCGATCACGTTGGGGCACCCTTCTTCGCGACGGGGCCGCCAGCGCCACCACCCCCAGCGACAGGACCTCCAGCAATCGCCTGATCCCAGTTCGACCTTTTGAACTCGTCAGGTGATTAGACATGCCCGCACTAGAAGCGCCGCAGCTCGCGCAACCGCCCGCCATTGTCGTGGTCGGCACTCGCGAAGCTGCGGAGAAGACCCCGAATACCAAGGAATCCATCGACGCCGCGAGGCTCCGCGAGACCGTCAACGTCCGTAACACCGAAGACGCGCTGCGCTATTTCCCGAGCCTGCTCGTCCGCAAGCGCCACGTAGGCGACACGCAGGCGCCGCTCGCCACGCGCACCTCAGGCGTCGGCGCCAGCGCGCGCAGCCTGATCTATTCTGACGGCGTTCTCCTGTCGGCGCTGATCGGCAATAACAACAGCTTCGCTTCACCCCGCTGGGGAATGGTATCGCCCGAAGAGATCAGCCGCGTCGACGTGCTCTACGGGCCTTTCTCCGCTGCTTACCCCGGCAACAGCATCGGCGCCGTCGTCAACATAACGACACGCATGCCCGAGAAGCTCGAAGCATCGGCGACGGCAGCAACGAACCTGCAGTCGTTCGACCAATATGGCACGCACGGCACCTACCCGGCCTACCAGCTCGCCGCTACCGTCGGCGACAAAATGGGCGCGTTCTCCTGGTTCCTGTCCGCCAATCACGTCGACAGCCGCAGCCAGCCGCTCGCCTACGTGACGGTCGCGCAGCCGTCTGGAACGTCTACGACGGGAACGCCAGTCACCGGCGCATTCGACGAGCTCAGCCGCACCGGACAACCGATCTTCGTTATCGGCGCCGGCGGCTTCGAGCATCAGCGCCAGGACAATCTGAAGGCCAAGTTGGCGCTCGATCTTCCGAACGACATGAAGCTCACTTGGCGCACCGGTCTGTTCCTCAACAACACCAACTCGCGCGCGCAGACTTATCTGGAGGATGCCAACGGCAACGACGTTTACGCCGGCCCGGTGAACATCGAGAGTCGCCGCGTCACGATCCCCGCGAGCGCCTTTTCCAACCAGGTCTATCATTTCGACGAGCGGCACTGGATGAACGCCGCGTCGCTGGAGCAGAACACCGACAGCTTCTTCTGGTCGGTGATCGGATCGGTTTACAATTATGCCAAGGACGATCAGCGCATCCCGTCGACTGCGCTGCCGACAGCAAAGGACGGCGGCCTCGGCTCGATCGTTCGCCTGGCGGGCACCGGGTGGCGCACGCTGGATCTGCACGGGTTCACAAAGACCATACGGGGCCACGAACTCCACGCCGGTGCGCACTATGACGGGTTCACGCTCAAGAGTCGCCGTTTCGCCACCGACGACTGGATCGACGGCGCTCCAGGCGCACTTACCCAGGAATCGCGCGGCAACACCCGGAATTTCGCATTGTGGGCAGAAGACCATTGGATGTTCGCGCCAAAGCTCATGCTGACGTTGGGCGCACGCTACGAATGGTGGAAAGCATACAACGGTCGCAATTTCAGTGCGGTGCCGCCGCTCGACGTCGACCAGCCGAACCGGACCGCGCAGGGCCTCTCCCCCAAGGCGTCAATCCGCTGGCAGCCGCTGCGCCGCTGGAGCGTAACGCTGTCGGGCGCCCGAGCCCTTCGCTTTCCGACCGTGAGCGAGCTCTATCAGGCGATCACCACCGGTCCGACGATCACCGTGCCCAATCCAGACCTCAATCCAGAAAAGGCCAATTCCGCCGAACTCGCGGTCGAGAGGACCTTTAGCGAGGGCAGCATCCGCCTCTCGCTCTTCCACGAGACCATCAGGGACGCGCTCATCTCGCAGTCGGCGCCGCTCAAGGGCTCGACGCAGTTGTTCAACTACGTCCAGAATATCGACAAGGTCCGTACCAACGGCCTCGAATTGGCCCTTGAAAAGCGCAACCTCGTACCACGCTTCGATCTCTCGGGTAGCCTGACCTTTGCAGACCCGAAGATCGTGCCCGACCCGATCTTCCCCGCAGCAGAAGGCAAGATGATCCCGCAGGTCCCCAAACGGAAAGCGACGATCGTTGCGACGTGGCGGCCGACCGACGACCTCTTACTGACCGGCGCAGCGCGCTACTCCAGCCGCATGTACGGTACGATCGACAATAGCGATGTGGTCGGACACACCTATCAGGGCTTCGAAAGCTTCACCGTCGCGGACGCTCGCGCCGTCTATCGCTTCTCGCCGAAGTGGAGCGTCGCGGCGGGCGTCGAGAATATCTTCGACAAGCGCTATTTCCTCTTCCACCCCTTCCCCGGCCGCACCTTCACGGCCGAGCTGAACTGGCACCTGTGAGGACAGCCATGCGATCCATTTTCATCGCCGCATCCATTGCGTTGGTTCCCGTGAGCGCGTTCGCGCACGTCACCATCTGGCCGAAAGAGAGCGCCGCCAAGGCGCACGAGAAATATGTCGTCCGCGTGCCCAACGAGAAGCAGTCCGAAACCGTGGCGGTGGAGGTACGCTTCCCCGCAACCCTGCGCATCACCTCATTCGAGCAGAAGCCCGGCTGGATGACCGAGCCTCAGCGCAACGCGTCCGGCAACGCGGTCGGGGTGCGCTGGACCGGTCGACTCCCGCCGCAGCAGTTCGCCGAATTCGGGCTGCTCGCCGTGAACCCGGGAACGCCAGGCGACCTGAGTTGGACCGCGGTCCAAACCTTCGCCGACGGCACCAAGATCGAATGGTCCGGCCCCGCCGGCTCAAAGACGCCCGGCCCGCAAGTGACGATCAAACCAGCTGACTGAGTGGAATACCCCACTCCGCCTGCGACATCCGCCGCCGACCGTGGTAAATTGGGCCATGGCCTTCACTGCGGCCGATCTGCAGATGGTCGACGACCATATCATTCAGGGCGAACGCCACGTCACCCGGCAGGAAGAGCTTGTTCGATGGCTCCGTGAGCGCGGACTTCCAACCATGGAGGCCGAAAGCCTGCTTGATGATTTCAAGGCAACATTGATTCAGCACCGTGCCCATCGAGACATGATGCTGCGAGACGTTGCGTCGGGCTGACGGCTATCAGCCGTAGGAACGTATTGTCGACCGCATTCGCTTGAAGGCCGAGGAGGCTCATGGCGAAAAAGGATATCGTGGTGATCGGTGGCTCCAGCGGGAGCCACACTGCGCTGCGTCAGATCATGGACGATCTGCCCGCGGACTTCCCGGGGAGCATCTTCATCGCGACCCACGTCCCATCCCACAGCGAGGGTTACCTGACCGAATCTCTTGAGAAGACCAGCCGGATTCCCGTCGTGACCGCCGTCGACGGCCAGCCGATCGAGCGTGGCCGCGCCTACGTCGCAGTTCCCGACCACCACCTGCTCGTCGTCGATGGCACGGTGAGGCTCGGCAATGGACCCCGCGAGAATATGACGAGGCCGGCGATAGATCCGTTATTCCGTTCCGCCGCGCTTTCTTACGGCACCCGTACGGTCGGCGTGATCCTCAGCGGCCTGTTGAACGATGGGGCATCGGGCCTCAGCGCCATTAAGTCGTGCGGCGGTACGGCGGTCGTTCAGAACCCCCTGGACGCAGATTCGGATGAGATGCCGCTCGCGGCCCTTGAGACCTGCGACGCCGATTATGTCGCGCCCACCGCTGACTTGGCGAGGACCATCGCGGAGATCGTCCGGCAGGACGCGGACGAAATCATTCCGTGCCCGGACAATGTGCAGCTCGAAGTCGAAATCGCCGCAGGCGGCGCCGTTGGAGCCAGGGTGATCCGCCAAATCGCGGACCCAAGCGCGCTCAGCTGTCCCGACTGCCACGGCGTTCTTTCGGAAATCCGTGGCGAAGCGCCGCTTCGCTACCGCTGCCAGATCGGGCACGCGATGACTGCCGAGGTGGTCGCTGCCCGCACGTTGGAAGTTGATGAAGCCATGCGCGTGGCCCTCCGCGTCATGGAGGAGCGGGTAACGCTGGTCACACGCATGGCCGAGGATGCCCGCCGCGCCGGCCGGAGCACAGTCGCGGAACTGTATGAATCCCGCGCAGTGGAGTATAGTCGCTATGCGACGGTGCTGAGAGAGGCGGCGGTCGCCTCCCTCCGGGATCGCCCACCGGCTGATGAGGAGTCCTGAGGCTCTTCTGCGAGTCCTCGCGAGCCGCTACACGACGGTGTCTCAGTTAGGTTGATCTCGTGGCGGACAAGAACGGCAAGCAAAAGACATCGAGGGGCGCCGGCTCCACGAAGGCAGGTGGCGAGCCGCTGGCCGTCGTGGGCATCGGGGTGTGCGCCGCTTCGCTGCGGTCCCTGCTCACCTTGTTCGACGAACTGTCCGACGACCTGAGAGCCGCTTATGTCGTCGCGGTCCGCCAGCAGGACGGGCTGAGCGTCAACGCGGTGGTCGACGCGCTTTCAGACCAGACGTCACTCCCCGTTCGAACTGCGAAGAACGGCGACCGGCTGGAACCCGAAACGATCCTCGTGGGCGGCGGAAGCGAGCTCATCACGATCGTCGACGGCGTCGTGGCGATCCGCCCAACCGATGAACCCGTGGGGCATCGCGGCACGGTCGACAGCATGCTCATCTCGCTTGCCGAACACGCCCAGGACCGCGCCGTCGCTGTGATCCTCAATGGCCTCGGAAGCGATGGCACCGCCGGCGTCATGGCCACGAAGCAGTTCGGCGGCCTTTCCATCGCCGAATCGCTCAATGGCGATGCAGATTCCACTGAGCAAGGCGCGGCAAGTCCTGCCGGGATCGTCGACCTGCTCCTGCCGATCGATCAAATCCATGCGCAGATCGGCCTCTACGTTCGCGGACTTCAAACGATGGGCGAGCCGTTAGAGGGCGAGATCTCAGACCACGTCGCGGACGTCCTAAGCTCGATCGCCAGCACGCTTCGGAGCGTCACCGGCAACGACTTTCACGGTTACAAGCGCAACACCTTCCTGCGCCGCGTACAGCGCCGGATGCAGGTCACGCAAACGCCGAGCATCGACGATTATGCTGCGCACCTGCGCAAGGACCGCGACGAGGTTCATCACCTTTTCCAGGACCTTTTGATCGGCGTCACGCAATTCTTCCGCGATCCGAAAGAGTTCGACGCGCTCGAGAAGGAAATTCCGCGCCTCTTCGAAGGCAAGGGACCTTCCGATCATTTCCGCGTCTGGGTGCTCGGCTGCGCGACCGGCGAAGAGGCTTATTCGATCGCTATCCTGCTCGCCGAGCATCTGCAGCAGATCGACAATGGGCCGACCATCCAGATCTTCGCCACCGACCTGGATGCCCGCGCGCTCGGCGCAGCGCGCGCTGGCCGCTACTCGAATGCAATCGCCGAGCACGTCTCGCCGGAGCGGCTGACGCGCTGGTTCGTGCGCGAAGGCGACACTTATTGCGTGGTCAAGGAACTGCGCGAGATGTGCATTTTCTCGCCGCACAATCTGATCAAGGATGCGCCCTTCTCCCGCATCGATCTTTTATCGTGCCGCAACCTGCTCATCTACCTCAACACCGAGCTTCAGAACCGCGTCATCCCGATCTTCCATTTCTCGCTGAAGCCGGGCGGCGTCCTCTTCCTTGGCGCCTCGGAAAACGTGTCGCGGCATCAGAAGCTGTTCGCTCCGGTCGACCGCAAGAACCGCGTCTTCCGCCGGCTCGAAACGCCGACCAAGATCCTACCCGAGTTCCCGCTTTCCGCGCGATCGAGGATGCGCGACGTCCCGCCCGAGCGCCCCGTTCCGATTGTCAGGCCGACGAGCCTCGCCGCCTCGATTGGCCGCCGTGCGGATCAGGTCGCTGAGCGCTTCGCGCCTGCCTACGTCATCATCGATACGCAGAACGAGGTGCTTCATTTCTCCGGACGCACCGGGCGGTACCTGGAGCCCGCGGCGGGCGCCGCAAACCTCAACATCCTGAACCTCGTCCATCGCGACCTGAGGCTCGATCTTCGCGCGGCACTGCACCAGGCTTCGGAGGATCGGATCCGCACCGAGCACCTGCGGATTCCAATCAAGGACAACGGCCGCTCGACGCTCGTGAACCTGATCGTCGAGCCTTTGGTCGAAGGAAACGACCTCACCGCGCTGGTCGTACTGTTCCAGGATGCGGGTCCGGTCCCGGAAACGCCTGCAATCGACGGGCGAAGCGGCGCGTCGGACGAGCACGTCGACCGCCTCGAAGACGAGCTTCGGCTGACCAAGGAGCGGCTGCAGGCGACGATCGAGGAGCTCGAATCCACCAACGAGGAATTGAAGAGCTCGAACGAGGAATATCAGTCGATCAATGAAGAGCTTCAGTCCTCGAACGAGGAGCTGGAAACCTCGAAGGAAGAGCTGCAGTCGGTCAACGAAGAGCTGCAGACCGTAAACGCCGAACTCGACCATCGCGTTCGCGATCTCGGACGCGCCAACAGCGATCTGCGGAACCTGCTCGAATCCACCCAGATCGCGACGATTTTCCTCGACAACGACCTGCGCGTCCGCAGCTTTACGCCGGCGGCAACGGAAATCTTCCACCTCCTCGAAACGGACGTCGGCCGCCCGATCGATCATCTCGGCGCGCGCGTGTCCTACGGCGAGCTGAGCGAAGACGTGCGGAAGGTGCTAACCAAACTCGGCACGGTGGAACGCGAAGTCACGTCACGCGAGGGCAATCACTATATCGCCCGCGTTCACCCGTATCGCAGCGTCGATAATTTCATCGCCGGTGCGGTCCTCACCTTCCTCGACGTCACGAGCACCGTCCGCGCAGAAGCTGCCTTGCGCGAGAGCGAAGGGCGGCTGCGCGTCCTTCTCGCCGAGCTGCAGCATCGGGTTCGGAACACCCTGGCGCTGGTCAAATCCATCACTGCGCGCACGGCGGATTCGAGCACCACGGTCGAAGAGATGGCATCCCATCTTGCCGGCCGTCTCGACGCCTTCGCGCGCGTCCAGTCCGCGGTTACGCGCAACCCCGACGCAGGCGTGGAGCTCAAGGGCCTCGTCGCGGACGAATTACTCGCCCATGCCGCTCACGAAGGCGACCAGCTGACGATGGAAGGCCCCGACGTCGCGCTGAAGCCCAAGGCCGCGGAATCGATCAGCCTCGCACTGCACGAGCTCACGACCAACGCAGTCAAGCATGGCGCCCTCACCAATGGCGGCGGCGGCAGGATCCGGGTCGGCTGGAAGCTCAACGGAGACGGCAGCGCACTTCACTTCGAATGGGCCGAGCATGGGCTCGACGGCAAGGGGCCGCCAAAGCCGGCGCGTGAGGGATTCGGGATGGAACTTCTGACCCGCATCCTACCCTATGATCTCGACGCCAAGACCAAGGTCCAGTTCGAGCCCGAGGGGCTGCGCTTCCTGATGGAATTGCCCCTCGAACACATCGTCAACCCGCCGCCATCGAAGCGGAAGTGATCACCGCCGAGCCAGTTTGATCCTGGCCGGCGCTGCCGCTTGATCTTTCCTGAAATGCGCAACCGCGAGTTGCACCTGACTCAAGCCATCAGCCACCGCAGCATTGAAGCAGCTAAGGTTCACATAGCCGCCCTGCGGACTAGCCGTGTTGTCGATCCGGCATAGCCGATCGGCCGCCGAGCGAACGCGCCGTTCCAGGCGATCGCGGCCCGCCGCAGAGTTCAGGTCCAGGTCTGCGTAAGTGACGAACTGAGTTTCAGGCACCTCGGGTGAAGCCGCTCCAAGAGCCGCCGCAACTGCGAGCGAAACAGCAACCATGACAATCTCCCTTTTTCGATGAGCCCATTCCGGGTTCACGCGGGAGCTGCCGCTTCAAGCGACGCAGAGGCGATGGCTGAGACCTGATTTTTTCCTGAATTCCGATGGCAGGCGCTTCGCAACCGCTGATTTGCTAATATGCAGGACGCATGGACGCCGCTGTCGAAAGACCGACGCAAACGATCGATCTCACCGCCGAGGCGCCGTTCAGCGTCGGCGGCGCGAATGTCGATCCTTTGTCGCGCGAAGCACAGTTCGAAGTGGGCTCCGAACGGCTCCAGCCGCAGAACCTCAAGGTCCTGATTGCCCTTGTTCGAAGCAAGGGCTCGGTCGTCACGCGCGAGCAGTTGGTCGACCTCTGCTGGGACGGCCGCTTCGTCGGCGACGATGTCATCAACCGGGCCATTTCAACGCTCCGCCAATTCGCAGAACGCGCAGGCGGCTTCACCATCGAGACCGTCCCGCGCGCGGGCTACAAGCTCGTCGAAACGAACCCGGTGAAGGAGCATTCAAACTGGCGCCGCGGGGCCATTACCGTGGTCGCGCTAGTGTTTCTCGCCGCGCTCGCGCTCTGGTTCATCCAAGCGCGAAAGGCCAATCCGGTGGCCGAGCGCGCGCCGACGATCGTCCTCGTCCCGTTCAACGCAGTGTCGACCGACCCAGCCACTCGCGAACTGGCCACGGCAATCCACGACTCTATCGCTCACACACTCTCGCAAACCCAATTCCACGTGCGGCTCGCAAGCAGCGATTCACCTGGCGCAATCGCCGACGCAGACTTCGTCATCTCCGGCGACATCAGCAACACGCCGGGCAAGATCATCGCGATGCTGCGCATGGAAGAAACGGCGCACCACACGATCGTCTATTCGCAACGCTTCGAGGCGCCACCTGCGAATTCAGCCGCGCTGATCGATCAGATCGGCGGACAGGTAGCGGGCTCCATCGGCTGGACGGTTCCGCTCCTGATGCTGGATCCTGAGCATCGCCTCGACCCGGCGATCACGTCCGAGCTGTTTCGCAAATCGGAGATGAAGGGGGTCAACAGCCTCAGCATGTACGAAGCCGGACGCCGGCTCGTGAAGATGGAGCCGGACTCGGCCCTGGCCCAGATGCAGCTGGCGTTCGGGGTGGGCTTTGCTCTTCCCGATCTCCCGCGGGACCAGCGGCAGGCCGCCGTGGCGGCAGGGCGGATTGCTGGTCAGAAAGCGCGTGAGCTCGCCCCTCATTTCGGCGAGCCGTTCATCACCTGGTGCATCCTCCACAGCCCAGCCCGCATCGCGGAATGCGAGGACAATCTGCGCGCGGGAATGCGCGCCGACCCGGAATCGCCGTTCGTCGACTTCTATCTCGCGAACAAGCTGATGGACGCCGGACGCTTCAACGACGCGCTCGCTCTCGCGGGGCAGTCGCTGGCCCACGATCAGTTCCAGCCGGAGAAGATCTCGCTCATGCTCCGGATGCTCGACGCGGCGGGAAATGCTCCCAACGCCGACGAATATTACCGACAGATCATTCGCTGGTGGCCGGACTATACGAACATCATGTGGTCGCGCGCCTCGGGAATGATCGACCGCGGGGACTATGCGGCGATCGAGCGGCTGGAGAAGCAAGCAGGTGAGAAAAGCCGACCTCTATATTATGAGCCGCTTGCCCCAGCTGCTGAGGCCGCGAGGACGAAGTCGCTGAGCGCTGCAAGGAAGGCCTGCCCGCTCCCTGGCACGGACTCCCTGAAGACGATCTTCTGCATCAACGTGCTTGCCGAAGTCGGCGATCTGGACGGCGCGTTCGCCCTCGCCGATCGTCTCTATCCGCGGCGCGTTGGCCGCACCCCCGCCGAAGAAGAACGGATCTGGCTGGAGAAGCCGTTCGTCAACGGAACCGAATATATCACCGGCCCGGGCGCCGCCGCCTTGCGCCGCGACCCGCGCTACCTCGCGCTTGCCGAACGCACCGGCCTGCTCGCCTATTGGCGCACCGGCCGCCTTCCCGACTTCTGCGGTGGAGCGAAGCCGGAGCCGGTCTGCGCTTCAATCAGAGGCTGAGGCCGAACCGCTAGTTTTTCGCTCCCTGTGGCTTAGTCGCTCCGGGCCGCGCGACCGCATACATCTCCTTGGCGATCTGCTTCGTGAGGGCGTCGGGATCTCCGTTCGCCTCGTAGAGGTTGAAGTGGGTCTTGCCCGGCAGAAACCGCACGTCCGTCTTAGCGCCGAGGCTCTGCAGAACCGCCTGGAGCTTCTGGGCCGCCCCCTCCAGATGGAAAGTATCGGCCGTGCCCACGATGACGTGGACCTTGCCGTCGAGCTCTCCACGAAGCGCAGGCCAATTGCTCTGCAGGCGATAAGCGATGTCGTAATTGTCGCGCCAATAGGCAGCGACCGCCGGATCCACCGCGCCCGTCGCACGATTGAACATCTGCATCGGACGCCCGTCAGGACCTTTGGGAGAGAAGACCCAGTCGAATGAGGCCATCTGCCCGCCGACCGGCCCAAGGACCTGCTCCAGTTTCGCGAAGTCCCGGAAGTCGCCGACGTCCTTGCCGTCCATCCGGACGAGCGGGATCGGCTTGCCGCTCGCATCCACATAAACGTTTGCGCCCGGCCGATAGAGGTCAGCCCCGGTGAAATCGTGAAAATCGCTCGGGTCCGGGGATGTCGACCATGTCCCGCCGAAGATCGCCGGATAGCGCGTCTGGACCCACAAAGTCGCCCACCCGCCGGAGGAATGGCCCGTCAGGAACCGTCCCGAAGGCTTCGCGTCCATGCGGTAGTTTCGCTCCAGCCACGGGATCAACTCGGTCGTGAGCGCCTCGCCCCACGGCCCGTTGTTCACGGAATCCGCGAACTCATGAGTTCCCGTCGGAGAGCTTTCGTCGAGCGCGACCCAAATCATCGGCGGGATCTGGCCATCAGCCATAAGCTTGGCGCGGGAAGCTGCAGTCCACCGCGCGGACACGGCGTCGCCCCCATATCCATGCGTTTGATAAACGGTTGGCCAGCGCTTCGAACCACCGGCGCTATAGTCTGGCGGAAGCGCGATCGAGCCGCGCATGTGGACCGGCCGCCCCCAGAAGGCGCTCAACTTGGGGCTGACGAAATCGATCGGCACCGTCTTGGACAGATAAGGCGCGATGGATTTCATCTGCGCATTGCGGGGCGTGTACGGATCGGAGGCTGGAACCGTCTTGGTCAGGACGATCGGAGCCACTGGCCCCGGAAGCGAAATGTCGGTGACCTTCGAAACAAGATCGCCGGCGCCGCGACCCGTGTAGTTATAGTTGTGATTGACGTCGAGCACGGCCTGGACGTGGTACTTGCCGGGCGGCAGCTTCGACCAGGGACCGGGAACTGCGTCGGTCTCCGTATCGACCGTCGCGACTTGTCCGTCGGAGAGCGCCAGGACTTCGCGCGCCGCAACTGCGGTTGGCGTGCCGGCGAATGGATTGGCATCGACCGAGTCCGGCAGCTTCCCACCGGGCTTCGCGGGTATGGCGAAGATGATAAGGCGCCCTGAGACCGGCGTTGGCGACTGAACGCCAAGCTGCACCGGAATCTGGACCCGCGCCGGCGGCGCGGCCGCTGTCAGCAACAGCAAGGAAATCGCTAGCAACGATCGCATCAAACCCCCCGGAATTCAGACGTCGCAAGGTCTGTCGCACGTCGGACCGCTCCGCAAGCTCTCCGACGTGGCCATGCCGTTAGCGCTAACGGCGCGACCAACACCTAAACTGCTGTAAGGCAAAGACTATTTGACTTACGTGCAATCCTGAAGTCTGATCGGGACCGGAAGTGGTCTGTTCGCGTGGTGCTGCTGGAGCTGACCTCGCCGCTTCCGGAAGCTCTGGCGACAGGGGCGACAAACCATGATTGAAGATGATTCGCCGTTCGACGGCGACGCAGTCCCGGGCGCACTGGAGGCATCCGACGATGCCCAAAACGAAAGCCCGAAGAAACCGCTGAGTGCAGCAGATGCCGTCAACTGGCTCCGCTATCTCGCGAAGTGCAAGCAACGGCTGGCTCAAGTCTCGTCCGGGGAGAAGGAAAGCGCGCTAACCTTCCAAGCTCATGTGATGCGGGAGGCCGCGCGCCACATCGAGGATCTCAGTCAAGGCTGAGCGGTCAGTTCTCCTCGGACAGCTGGAGGATCGTGCCCAATTCCTCGACGTCGAGATCCCGCTCGAGGTTATGCAGCACCTCATCCTCGATCAGTCCGGCGCGGTGGATGCGAAGGAGCTTGGCGCGACCGGCAGCGATCGACGCAAGCACGAGATCGAAGTGCGGCCGCATTGTCTGGAGCGCCCGCTCCGAGTCTTCGGCGTACCGCTCCGTGCCCACCAGCCGACGGCGTGTTTGCTCAAGCAGCTGCGGATGGATCAGCGTACCGTCCTCGGAATAGGCGCGCGCTTCCACGACAGCGTACCTGGCCCGCGCCACCTCGGCCTCGCATTCGCCCAAATCCATCTTCGCCGGGGGCTCCTTGTCCTCCGGAGCGACGTGGCGGATGAGCCACCCAAGGCTCGTCCCCTGCGCGACCACGGTCGCGAATATCACCGCAAACGCGCACACCAGCATGAGGTCGCGCGACGGCATTGACGGCGGAAGGCTGAGCGCCACCGCAAGCGTCACCACCCCGCGCATTCCTGCCCAGCTAAGGACGGTCGCCTGCCGGAGGCCTAGCGGACGAGCGCGCTTCACACCGGCGGCTCGCAACAGCCCGAGCAGCGTATCGCTGCCGAAGATCCACGCGAAACGCGCAAGCACGACCGCGACGACGACGCCGAGAACGGGCGCAAGCATGCTCGACGTCACCGCTCCGATTCCTCCGACGCGGTCTAGGACTCCGCGAAGCGAGAAGCCGATCAGGATGAACACCAAGGCTTCGAGCAGGAACACCATCGTGTGCCAGAAGGCAGTCCCGCGAAGCCTGACGCTAGCCGGGAAGATCTGGTGCTGGAACCAGCCGAGGATGAGCCCGGCGGTAACCGTCGCGATGACGCCCGAAACATGCACGGTTTCACCGGCGATGTAAGCCAGCCACGAGATCAGCGTCGACACGACGATGATGAGCGTCTCGTCTTTGAGCTTCCGGACGGCGAGCATCCAGACGGCGCCAACCGCCGCGCCGACCACGAGGCCGCCGAGCGCCAGCACGAGGAAACTTTGGACCGCCGCCCCCGCGTTGAACATGCTGCTCAAGGTCGCGACGACTGCGAACCGGAAAAGCACCAGACCGGTCGCATCATTGAGCAGGCTCTCGCCTTCCAGCAGCGCGAGCAGGCGGCGCGGCAGAGCCACGTTTTGCAGGATGGCTCTCGCCGACACCGCATCGGGCGGCGATACGATCGCGCCAAGAGCGAAGCAGGCGGCCCACGGCAGCGTCGGCACTAGCCAATGAACCGTGAGCCCGACCACGAAGGTGGTGAAGACAACCGCGCCGACGGCCAGTGAGAGGATGCCGGGCAAATGCTTCCGGAACCGCCCGAAAGCAGTGAAATACGCACCATCCATCAAAAGCGGCGGCAGGAAGAGAACGAGGACCAGGTCGGGGTTGAGTTCGACCGGCGGCAAGCCAGGAACGAAGGCCAGGAATCCGCCGCCGACAAGCAGCGCCGTTGCAGTCGGCAGCTTCAGTTTCAGCGCCAGCCAGCGTAGCAGCACGACCAGCGCCAGCAGCGTGAGGATCAGCTCGAATGTGGCGACACCGCTCATGGACGATGCCACCCTTTGGGCGAAGAAGCGAAGATCATCGGGAAACAGCCTAAGGCGTTGGCGAATGTCGGCAAGAACACACTGCCGTGGCTTGTGTTGCAGTGTGGCAAATCCACAGGAAAAATTATCTTAACCATGATTTAGACGCTTGCGTCTGAAAACGATTAAGGCACAATAGATAGTAGCGCGAGAGGGGGTGCTCTCAACACTTTGTGTTCGGCGCCGGAAACACTATATTCCGGTGGTGGGCAAACTCGTCCCCGGTTTCCACAGGGGCGAGGAGTGAAAAAGCCCCGTCAGACGCCAAAAAAGGCTAGGGTGTCAGTCATGGCTCCGAGTCGAACAATACAGGAACAAACAGCCTCCGTTGAGGCTGACGAAGGACGGGGAAACGCGATGGATTTTTCAACCGGCTCAGAAGTACAGAGCGACGACGTTTCGACCACCGTTTCCAGCTCGAAGCGCGTCGATGCGCCCAAGTTCGACGTAAAGACCGACAACAGCCGCGATGCGCTGCTGACCGAGTTCGGCAAGGACACGCTGAACGACCGCTACCTCCTTCCAGGCGAGACCTATCAGGATCTCTTCGCGCGCGTTGCCGCCGCTTACTCCGACGACGCCGAGCATGCGCAGCGCGTCTATGACTACATCTCAAAGCTGTGGTTCATGCCGGCGACTCCGGTGCTGTCGAACGGCGGCACGGGCCGCGGCCTTCCGATCAGCTGCTATCTCAACAGCGTCGACGACAGCCTCCAGGCGATCACCGAGATCTGGAACGAGAACGTCTGGCTCGCGTCGAAGGGCGGCGGCATCGGCACCTATTGGGGCCGGGTGCGCGGCATCGGCGAACCGGTCGGCCTCAACGGCAAGACCAGCGGCATCATCCCCTTCGTCCGCGTGATGGACAGCTTGACGCTGGCGATTAGCCAGGGCTCGCTGCGCCGCGGATCGGCTGCCTGCTACCTCGACATCAACCACCCGGAGATCGAGGAATTCCTAGAGATCCGTAAGCCATCCGGTGACTTCAACCGAAAGGCGCTCAACCTGCACCACGGCGTGCTGGTCACAGACGAGTTCATGCAGGCGGTTCGCGACGGCTCAGAGTTCGACCTCAAGTCGCCGAAGGACGGAAGCGTTCGCGGCAAGGTCGATGCCCGTTCGCTCTTCCAGAAGCTGGTCGAAACGCGCCTCGCGACGGGCGAGCCGTACATCATCTTCATCGATGCCGTGAACAGGACGATGCCCAAGCATCATCGCGATCTCGGCCTCAAGGTCACGACCTCGAACCTTTGCTCGGAAATCACACTGCCGACCGGTCGCGACCATCTCGGCGCTGACCGCACGGCCGTCTGCTGCCTCAGCTCGCTTAACCTCGAAACGTGGGATGAGTGGAACAAGGACAAGCAGTTCATCGAGGACATCATGCGCTTCCTCGACAATGTGCTGAGCGATTACATTGCGCGCGCGCCTGACGAAATGGCGCGGGCTAAGTACTCAGCCGAGCGCGAGCGTTCAGTCGGCCTCGGCGTCATGGGCTTCCACTCCTTCCTGCAGCAGCGCGGGCTCTCGTTCGAAGGCGCGATGGCGAAGAGTTGGAACCTCAAGATGTTCAAGCACATCCGCGCGCAGGTCGATCAGGCGTCGATGATGCTGGCGAAAGAGCGCGGGCCCTGTCCCGACGCCGCCGACATGGGCGTGATGGAGCGCTTCAGCTGCAAGATGGCGATCGCGCCGACCGCGTCGATCTCGATCATCGCCGGCGGCACGTCGGCCTGCATCGAGCCGATTCCGGCCAACATCTACACGCACAAGACGCTGTCGGGCTCGTTCTCGATCAAGAATCCGTACCTGGAGAAGATGCTCAAGGAGAAGTCGAAGGACAGCACGACCGTCTGGAATTCGATCCTCGAGAACGGCGGATCTGTGCAGCACCTCGACTTCCTGACGCAGGAAGAAAAGGACGTGTTCAAGACCAGCTTCGAGATCGACCAGCGCTGGCTGCTCGAGCTTGCGGCCGACCGCACGCCGTTCATCGATCAGGCGCAGTCGCTGAACCTCTTCATCCCGGCGGACGTCGACAAGTGGGACCTGATGATGCTCCACTTCCGCGCGTGGGAGCTGGGCATCAAGTCGCTCTACTATCTCCGCTCCAAGTCCGTGCAGCGCGCCGGCTTCGCGGGCGGCGTCGAGGCCGACAACACGCCCGAGCTCAAGGAAATCCAGCTCGCGTCCAGCACTGACTATGACGAGTGTCTGGCATGTCAGTGAAGCGCGCGCTCTCTATCAAGAACGTCGCCAGGGGTGCCGGTGCGGTCGTGCTCGGCATCATCGCGCTCGACGTGATGGCGACCGTCGTGACCCTCGCGTTGGGAGCGCAGTGGCTGCGGCGATGACCACCGGCCGCACCCTCGAGCTCGTCGTAGCGATTGCGATCCTAATCGCGAGCGTCTGGCTGTATCGCGCCAATCGCAAGGCGGATCAGGGCTACGGCAGCCAGGGTGCGGTGCTGCTCCTGGTGATCGGCGTCCTCGTCCTGATCCACGCACTCGGCCTGATGCATTACCGTCCGAGCCAGTCGGAGCTCGAAGCGTTCGGAGGCCAGGCGGAATGACGGCGTTCGTCCTCCTCGGGATCGTGGCCGCAATCGCAGGCGTCATTCTGCTCGTCACAGCGATCCGCCACCAGGCCGAGCAACGTCCGCGCTATGCCGCGATGCTGATCGGCGGGATGATGATGACGGCGTTCGGGATCGTCATCGCGGGCTTCGCGATCGTCTACCAGCGGACGGCTCCGCTCGACCTGAATTCGGGGGCGGTGCAATGACCGCTTGCCAAACAGCTTCAACTCCGCTTGATATTGCGAAACATTCGCAATTGGGAGTTGCTCGTGCGCAAGTGGCATCGCTGGCTCGCCGTCTCGTTCGGCGTCTTCCTGCTCTGGATCTCGGTCACCGGGGTGCTCAGCCAGATTGGAAGCCTGGTGAACCAGGGCGGCCTGACCCGCAGCGAAGCGCGCGCGGCACCGGCGCCGGCCGCGATGCCAGACGGCTTCAAATGCCCCGAGACCATGACCTGCCGGCCCAAGCCGAAGCCGGGCGCATGGAACGTCGGCCTGCTCCATCACCTGCACTCGGGCGAAACGTTCGGGCCGGTGGGCACGATCATCTCGATCCTGTCCGGCCTGGCGCTCGTCTTCTTCAGCTTCTCCGGCCTGTGGCTCTACATCCAGATGTGGCGCGGCCGGCTGGCGCGCGTCGAGCAGGGCAAGACGGTCCGCGGCGGCAAGTTCTTCTGGTAAAGCGAGCTGCGGCGGCGAGCATCGCCGTCGCGCTTAGCGCCTGCACCGCAACGCAGCAGGCGGACGCCGTCGCTCCGCAGGGCCCGGGCTTCCTGCTCGGCCTGTGGCACGGCTTCATCTTCCCCGTCGCCTGGGTCGTGTCGCTCTTCATGCCGAGCGTCGCGATCTACGCCGTGCCGAACAACGGCGGCTGGTACGACTTCGGCTATTTCCTCGGCATCGTCGTCTTCGGCGTCGGCGCCAAGCAGAGCAGCGAGCGCGTCGTCTACCGCGACCGCGGCGGCCCCATCATCGACGCCAGCGCGCGGAGGATCGACTGATGATTCCCGCCCCTGCAAGCACCATATTCGAACACCAAGGAGCCTGAGTCATGTCCCTCCTATCCGCGTCCAAGTCCTACAAGCCCTTCGAATACCCCTGGGCGTTCGAATACTGGAAGCGCCAGCAGCAGATCCACTGGATGCCGGAGGAAGTGCCGCTCGGCGAGGATTGCCGCGACTGGGCGCAGAAGCTCGACCAGACCGAGCGCAACCTGCTGACGCAGATCTTCCGCTTCTTCACCCAGGCCGACGTCGAGGTGCAGGATTGCTACCACGACAAATACGGCCGCGTGTTCAAGCCGACCGAGATCAAGATGATGCTGACTGCCTTCTCCAACATGGAGACGGTGCACATCGCGGCTTACTCGCACCTGCTCGACACGATCGGCATGCCGGAGAGCGAGTATAGCGCCTTCCTCCAGTACAAGGAGATGAAGGACAAGCACGATTACCTCAGCACCTTCGGCGTCGACACGGACGAGGACATCGCCAAGACGCTCGCCATGTTCGGCGGCTTCACCGAGGGGCTGCAGCTCTTCGCCAGCTTCGCGATGCTGATGAACTTCCCGCGCTTCAACAAGATGAAGGGCATGGGCCAGATCGTCAGCTGGTCGGTCCGCGACGAGAGCCTTCACTGCGAAGGCATCATCAAGCTGTTCCACACCTTCGTGAAGGAACGCGACTGCCTGACCAAGTCGGTGAAGGACGACATCCTCGACGTCTGCCAGAAGACGGTGCGGCTGGAGGACGCGTTCATCGACCTCGCGTTCGAGCAGGGGCCGGTCAACGGCATGACGCCGAAGGAGATCAAGAAGTACATCCGCTACATCGCGGACTGGCGCCTGGGCCAGCTCGGCTTCGCGCCGATCTACATGGTCGACGAGCACCCGCTCCCCTGGCTCGCTCCTTTGCTCAACGGCGTCGAGCACGCCAACTTCTTCGAGACCCGCGCGACGGAATATTCAAAGGGCGCCACGCGAGGGAACTGGAACGAGGTCTGGGACAATTTCGACCGCCGCATGAAGGCCAAGGCGGACGCGGCTGCCAACGACGGAGCCGGTGCGTCCGGCGACGGGCCGGACATGTTCGAGGCGTCGGGGGTGGCTGCGGAGTAGGCGTCACCTACAATGTTCGACAAGTTGGACGCGTATAACCTCGTTGCGAACTTAGTTCCCGGCGCAGCATTGACGTACGCGCTCCACTACTCGGACTTTCCGACGCCTCCCCCAACAGAGCTCGGCGCTTTCTTACTTGTTTCATTTGTGGCGGGTGTGACGGCCAACCGACTGGGTTCATTAATCCTCGACCCGCTCTTGCGCAGATCGAAATTCCTGCGCCCAAAGGACTATCGATCTTTCCTCATGCGCGAGAAGGGAGACCCAAAGCTGGATGCGTTAGTCGCCAATTCCGGTCTCTACCGGACCTTCTTCGTCGCAGGATTGATATACCTGATCGCGGTCGCAGCTTCGCCCCTCGTAACAAAGATGGGCGCTCAATTCCTTTTCACGGCATTCGTCGTTGCGGGGATGGCAGTCTTCCTCTTCGCGCTAAAAAAGGAGGACGGCTACATCCATTCACGAATCGAAGCTGACCAACCAGACGAGTGACTGCTCGATAGGCTCACACACGCTACGGACTACGAGGCGATTGCAAACTTGACGCTGACAACACGCTGAGCGGCGGTAGGCTTTCCATCCGGCCCAATCGCCGGGTCGAACTTCCCGTTGGACAGAGCGTGCTCGCAGGTGGACTTATCGAGCGTTCTCGAGCCACTGCTGACGAGGACGTCGCAGGACCGCACATTGCCTTGGACATCGACGCTTAGCCGCGCGACGACGCGTCCTTGCTCGTTGTTCTGAAGAGCACTCTTCGGATAGTCATTGTAGCCGATAAGAGGATTGTCCTCGATGTCGGTCGGCGGCTTGCGCAGCGCATCGAAGGTTTTTGCATCCACCCCCCAATCGGTCAGCTTCTGATCAATGCAGGCGCGAAGGGCGCTCATCGCCTTCTCCGTACCAGCAACCGGAATGGAGATCGTCTTGCCCCTCGCGGTCACCTTGATTGCGGTGGCGCCAGTGAATGCGGCCGGAAATTCGTGCCGAAGCTCGCTCAGCAGCAGCACTCGCGGGCTGGCCCCCTCGAAGATCCCGGCTTTCGCCTGGAACACCTGTCCTGAGGGGGCAACCGAAACGTCGGCCTTGTCACCCAGATCGGGGAGCAACCTGGCGGGTCCGACCAGGTAGATGTCCGGATCAGGATCGCCAGGGGTCATCCAAAACGACAGGCCAATCGTGGCGGCCGAACCGGTGGTGATGGTGCAATGCGAATCTTGAAAGTCGAGGTTCCAATAGATCTTCGGCGCAGGTGCGGCCGTCTGGGCGTCAACCTGCGCTGGCAATGAAATCGTAGCCAAAACCAAGGCCGTACGCGAACCCCGCATCATGATCCCCCGAATTCCAACGAAGCGAACGTACATTCGGCAATGAAGGAAGCAATCCCACCGGTGTGAGGGTGACAGCCGAATGCGCGAACTCCAAGGCGTCGGCTCGTTATTGGTGTTGGATCAGACCGCTGCGGTCTGAACCGGCAGCGCCGAACGCCTCAGCGCAAAGCCGATCGCGCCGAAGCCGATGAGCATGGTCGCCCAGGTCGCTGGCTCAGGGACCGCGGGCGTCGTCGGCGCGGTGCTGATCGACACATTGTCGACGCCCAGGTTTAAGAAGTTCACATTATCCACTTCGGCAAAGCGGATCTGATAGCTCTGACCCGGTGTGATCAGGCTGAAGATGTCCGCTGTATAGGTAAGAAACGGGTTGGGCTTGGGCCCCAAATCCGCCCCTATGAACAACGTCAAAAGGACATCGCTGGCTGCCGTGCTGAACGGGTCTGCCCCCGCTGTAAGCAGGTCCACCCGCGCATGCTGGTTCAGGGAGGGCGTGGAAAAATCCAGTCCTGCCGTCGGGCTGACGTAGGTGTTCTCGGCGTAATTGTTCGCGAACATCTGGAAGGAGAGCGTGAGCGACGTCGTTCCGACCGGCACCGTGAACAATTGCGTCAGTGCATATGAGCCCGGCCCCTGCGCATCCGTCACCGAATAATAGGACCCTCCAGCAACGTTGGCCGCAGTTGCCAGGCCGTTCTCCGGTGTCGTCGATCCGGGAGCGTCGATGTAAAGCGATCCAGCCGAACCAAGCTGCGCCGTCGTGACCCAGCCCGCGTAGGTGCCGGTTTCGAAATTGCCGTTGGTCAGTAATTCCTGTGCAAAAGCCGGCGAGGTCGAGATGAAGCCGATCAGCAAGGCCGCTGCTGTACGCATGGGAAGGCTCCCTTCATGCAGACCCGTCTTTCATTAACTTATTGTTTAACTCGGAGCAATCGTCGGACCTAGGCAGCACTCGTATATTGCCAGACATCAGCTTCGTGTTACCGTCCTCTTCAGGGGGGCTGTCATGCGTAAGAGATTGCTTCTAGCCGCCGCACTCGCACTACTCGCCGGTCCCGCGAGCGCCCAAGCATGGATCGGCGGGGTGGTCGGCAACATGATGGGCCAGGGCGTCGGGAAGTGGTGCTACGACGGCTCCGCGAAGCTCAACGCCAAATATTTCGCAGGGCAGGTCCGCTACATCGACCAGGCCATGGACAAATATCTTGGCCTCGCCCGCACCGGCGCCAGCCTCGACAAGATGTTCACCGGCACGCGTGACCATCGCATCATGTTCATCGACGGCGCGCGGGTCGAACCGACCACCACGCGCGATCCCTGGGCGGCGCAGGTCGCGAGGCTTGATCCGGTCGGGCTGGTCCAGTCCAACGACACCCAGAACTTCCACGGCCAGTGGCGCGCGGTCGCGAGCAACGGCGCCACGCTCGGCACCTACGACGTCCTGATGCGCGCCGGCGTCGGCGGCTATCACATCCGCCAGCTGAACCTGATCTCCTCAAGCTCGACGACCCAGCCGAGCGCCCTCACCCCCTTCTGCAACCTGCCCGGCGACATCGAAAAATGGCAGGAAGCGCAGGCGAAACGCGCGGCGGAAAAGGCGGCCCGGTAATCGACGGCGTCGCGCTCTAAGTATTCGGCGCCTCAAGGCCGAAGTAACTGTAACCCGCAGCCACCGCCAATCCCAGCCAGGCCTGGGCATAACTAGTCAGCGCCGGGACTTTATCCGGAAATTGCAACTCTCCAACAAAGAAGGCCCAGACACCAACCCCAATCCATGCAATGACATAGATTGTGCTCAGCCAAGCGACCCACTTGTCGCCCGGAGAAGCATCCTTCGAGAAAAGGAGTTCCAGCGTCTCTCCCTTTTTGGTGATTGCGAGTTTCGCAATGACAAGAGCGGACACAAGTCCACCTACTGTCGTGAGCGTTCGCGCGACACCCGGATTGAGTTCAGGCAGGCTTACGCCCTCGTCTGGCACGATCAGAGCAAGATCAATCGCATCCCAGAGGGCATACACGTAAAGGCACAACAAGACATATGCGATGATGGACCCAAAAAGTACTCTGGGACTAATGCCGTCCATTGCCCTTCTCCCCTTATTCTGCCTCCATACATGTCTAGAGCTCGCGAAGTATTCTTCCTCTTCGACCAAGCGACTATACTGCTGTTTGCACTTTTAAACCATGCAGCTGTGCGACATTGCTTTGCTGGCGGAACCCCCACCCCACCTCATCGATTCAGCGGCGGAGAGAGGAGAACATCCATGCCACGCGAACTGATCGATACGGGTACGGACAAGCGCTACGTGCGCCGCGACGAGGAAGGCCGCTTCAAGGAATCGGACGACGTCGGCCGCAGCCTGGCAGCGGACCGCCGTCAGCATGCAAAGACCAAGTCGAAGAAAGGCGAAGGCGACCGGGGCGACCGCTAGGTTCCCCCGGCTCCCACACTCCAGCGCACAGCGGCGTCCGCTGACCGGTCGGTTAGCGCGCATTGCTGTTCCATGTTAAGAGCGCCCCCGCCGAATCGATCTCGATGCAAGGAGTTCAGTCCATGCGTCAGCTCATCGGCATCCTGTGCAGCGCCGCATTTCTCGCCGCCGCTGCGTGCAGCAAATCACCCCAGAACCAATCGTCTGAAGCAATGAATGCGACCGGGAATGTGGTTACACCAGCCACCGGCTATTACACGGTCAAGGCCGACGACATCTCGTCCGCCGACGCAAAGATCACGGCGCTTCAAGGCACGTTCGAGATGCTGAACGCAACGGCGGCAACCGGGATTCAGTCGAGCGGCGCGGGGGGCGCCTGCCTCGTCTTCACTGCGAAGGACCTCGGCTTCACGACGATGGAAAAACAGAAATGCACGACCAATAGGCAGTGCTCGAAGCTTCCAACGTCATCCGACAAATACCAGGGGATCTATGCGCCCGATCCGGCCCATCCGCTTCATTTCGAGAATCGCTACGGCTACTGCGACACTCAGAACAACCAGTGCTGGTCGAAGCCGATTGACGTCCCCGCCACGGCTTCGGCTCCGGAGCCGCCGGAGGTTCCGGTTTGCAACCGCCCCATCATGATGACAGCTGGAACGGTGAATGGCCTGCCGAAGACTCCGCCAAGTCCCGGGCCTGGCGCGGCGCCGATCAATGTCAGCAAATGGGTCAAGCAAGGGGCGAAGGCCCGTGTGGTCGCGTGCCTCAACGGCCCCAAGCCGTGGTCGGGCAAGCCGCCCTGCGCTGAACTCGTCAGCGCTAATCGCATCGAGGTGATGGGCAACTCTACGCCCCTGCACAAGTAGCGCTTTCCTACACGCACCTATTTGGTTCACGCATTGCGACTCATAACGTGAGGAGCAGGTACATGGCGCGACGTGCGAAGAAGGAAATGACGCTCGAAGACTACGATGCATGGTCGAAGGCGACGGACAAGATCGCGAAGGTGGCGGAGACGGCGGACGAGGGCGGCGGGCCAAGCCTGTCGCTCGTGCCCGTGCAGGAGCAGAATGATGCCTGGCCCACCGACTTGCTTCCCGCCGCTGCCGATGCCGATCAACCTCCGGCCGAATCCACGCCCTTCGACGGCATCCCGCTTGAATCGAGCAAGCGGCGCCTCGCGGGCTGGAGCGCGGAGCGGCAGCGGCTGTTCCTGACCGTGCTCGCGGAAACCGGCTCGGTCCATCTCGCCGCCAGTTCCGCGCGCCTGTCCGCCCGCTCGGCTTATCTGCTGCGCACCCGCTCGCCCGCCTTCGCCGCCGCCTGGAACGCGGCACAGCAGCTCGCTGTCGGCCGCCTCTCGGCCATCGCCTTCGACCGTGCGCTCAATGGACGCGTCGAGCAGATCTATCGCGAAGGCGAATTGATCGCGGAGAAGCGCATGCCCAGCGACCGCCTCCTCACCTGGCTGCTCGCCCGCCTCGACCCAAAGCGTTTCGCTCTGCCATGGGAGCAGCGCGGCGATATGGACCCGCAGGCGGACGCAGTCGCCGCCTTTCCGAGCATGCTCGAAGCGGTCACGGATGCAGTGTCGTAATCGCCGTCGTCACTGCGAAGTTAAGTGAAGATACGGACACACGGCGGTCCGCAGACCATGGGCGGCACCACGCCACCCACTCAGCAAATGAGTCAGGGCGTCCCGGGCAGGAACGGCCCGGGACGCCGCTCGTTCTCTCGGCAGCGGGAAGGGCTGGTCAGTGAAGGAGTAACTGATGCAGCGCGTAACATTGCTGGTCAGCAGAATGATAGAAGCACTAAGAGGCAAGACCTTCCCCAGGCTGGTTACCGCACCTAACGGCACCGTCCGCTGGCAAGGCTGCAGCGGCCGAACCTTCAGGCGCCGCGACGAAGCTATTTAGTTCTGGTCGATCCTAGACGATCGATCCGATCGTCTCTCCGTCGCGCAGCACGTCGCAGATCGGGCAGTCGGCGCTGTCCTCCGCCTGCTGCACCGCATCCCGGTCGGACCTCGCCAGGATATGCTTCTTCTTGATCACCGCGCCGCCGGCCTTGGCCAGCTTGTTGACCCGATACAGCTTCATCTGCCCGCCCCTTGTAGAGGAAGCATGCTGGATCAAAGTGTCTCCGCCTGCAAGCGAACATCCGCAACCGCGGGAAGGTTCAGCCGCAATAATCGGGCTTGTCGGCGCTCGGCTGTCGTGCCGCTTCCGCAGCGATCATCGTCTTCGCGACGTCCTGCCCATTGACCTGCACGCTGCGAACGGTTCGCCCCAGCTGGTCGGTGAACGGCTTGCCGACCGTCACTTGGCCGCTGTTGAGAAGGCTGGCGAGCCGCATTGCGGCATCGATCCCCCGGTTCCGCTCGTCCTCGCATTGAGCGTCCTGGATCCGCGGCGCCATCATGCCGGCGATCTCGAGCTTCTCGCCCTCAACGCGCGCCGTATCGGCGTCGAACACGCAATTTTGGCCGCCGTTATAGCATTGGCCGAACTGCCTATCCTGAGCGTCGGCCTTGGGATCGTGGTAGAACAAGGTCGCCCAACTGATCCCCACCGCGGCGACGGCGAGGGCGAGGGCAAGCAAGGTGATCCCCGCAACGCCGCCCCACATCTGCCGCTCCCGCGACTGATATTCGGCCTTTCGGACCTGGCGCTCGTCTACCGCCAGCTTCAGGACCGGCTCACGCCGAATCCGCGAAGGCTTAGCAGCGCCGCTCGCCGGTGAAGGTTTCCAATGCTTGCTCACACCGCTCAGGATAAAGGCGCATCGTTAGCATCTCGTTAGTTTCAGCGGTCTTGCAAGCGATTGGGAGCGCGCTACCGGTTGCGACCATGGCCGATTTAACGCCCGTCATCGAAACGATGGAGAACCGCTGGATGCGCGCCTGGGTCAACCGCGACCCGAAGGCGATGAAGGCGATCACCGCGAGCAACTTCATCCTGCTGACCGGGTCGAAACCGCCGGCGATCCTCGACCGGCCGAGCTGGCTCGAGGCGATCGCCAAGCGCTACGACTGCACGTCATACCGCTTCGCAGACATCTACGTTCGCGATCTCGGCTCCGTCGCCTTTTTCACCGCGCAGCTCGAGCTCAAGGCGACGATGGATGGGAAGGACTGGTCGGGCAGCGTCTGGGTTGCCGACCTGTGGCGCAAGGGAAAAGTGCGTCGCAGCTGGAAGCTCGTCCAGCGCATCGTTTCTCGGAGCGACGACCGTCCCGAGCTGCCCAAGGCGATCAGGTCACTGCAACTGTGGAAGTAAGCCGAAGCGGCGTTACTTCAGCGGAAGCGTCGCCACCGTCTTGGTGCCGCACATCACAACCGCAGTCTTAGCCGCCGAGCTGTCAGGGATCGTGGCAGTGACGTCCCACCAGCCGTCTGCCTTCGCATAGCCGGTCGTGTTGGGAGACATGTTGAGCCAGATCGTCGCCTTGTCGCCTTCGACCTCGCCCTGCATCAGGCTGCCGCTGTAGGCCGCGTCCGCAAGGTATGCCTTGCCCTTGATTGTGACATTGCCGCTCTTGTCGCGGGAGGCCGACCAACCCTTCGTATTCGCGTCCTTGTAGAAGCAGTAGGTCGGATGCTTCGGCTTCTCCGCGGCCGCGGTGTTCGTGGCCACATTTGCTGCGGCATTCTCGCCTCCGCTTGACGAATTGCACCCCGCGAGCGCCGCCAACATGGCGACCCCAGCGAGGCTCACAAATGTCCTCATAGTCCCCTCCCCGAATTCGAAGCGCGGAGCTTACATTCGCAGTCGGCCGAGACAATGGTACAAAGCGGCCCTCCAGACACAGGGGGCGCTCATGTCGAAGAAGACGCGAACGGTGCTTGCGATCGTCCTGGTCGAGCTGCTGCTCGCCGGCATCTGGTTCTATCTCGCCAGGCTTGGGGCTGCCCATCCGGAGCGCGTCACGCCTGACTTCCAGCGGACGCTGGGATCGACCATGGGCACCGTGATGGGTGCTTTCCTTGGTCTGGGGCTTATACTGTTCCTGATGGCCGCGAAGCGCGACCGGCAGAGCTAAGCCTTAGGCCCTCCGGCGAGAGCGGGCTTTCGCGAACAACTCCGCCTCATTCTTGCGGCGAACCCGTTCCGTGACTTCCGGCGTATGGTCAGCGCCCGCGGCGTTGCACCTGCCGTGGGTCAGGCAAAGATTGTCGAACTCGCTCGTCCCGCCGTTCACCGCGTGAAGCACATGCTCGACCTTGGGACCAAGGTCGGCACCGGGGGTCAGGTCGAACCTCATCGGCCGCCGGCAGCGCGAGCAATTGTCGCCGTCGCGCTGGCGGAGTGCCTGCAGACGCTTCTGTTCCTCCTGCTCCCGCTTGAACTTCCACGGGTTCACATATCGGGCAATCATCGAGCTGCTCATGCACTGAACAATAACCGACGACCGTCACCAAAGGATTAGCGGCGGACGCATTTCGGCAAATTCACTCACCTGGGTTAACCGGCTGCAACTCCAGCGGAAATCCGTCGTTCGGCGCTACATCGCTATGAATATTCAATCGCCTGGAACACTCCTGCCCCATACAAGCGACCGGATCTCGGTCCTTCTCAGCGCAGCATTCTCCGTGCTGCCCGCGCTGCCTCCAGACATGGAACGGCACCTAACCAAAATTGCATGGCGACGCCGCAACCGCCGCCACGTTCGTTAACCTGGTTAAGCGTCATGATCGCGCTGATGCGCCACGTGAGCCGAATGGCTAAACGCAATACCTTCGCATTCATCCTCGTCGCGCTGATGTTCGTCGTGTTTGGTTATTGCTTCTGGATCAACGCCGCCCACTGAGGCGGTGAAGATCAGGTTTACCTTTCCGCAATCCCCGCGTGGCAATTCATGCCGATGCGCGCGATCATATTCCTGTTTGCGGCCGTCATGCTCGGCCTTGGCGGCGGCTATGCCTGGTCGAAGATGTCGAAGCCTTCGGCCGCGGACAAGATCAACGCCGCGAAGACAGTTGCTGCAAAGCCGGGGCAGTCGTCTGCCGAAGTCGAGCAAAGCGAATATTATGCGAGCTGTGCCGATGCCGAGAAGGCGGGCAAGGCCCCGCTATACGCTGGCCAGCCGGGTTACCGGTCGGAGCTGGATCCTGACGGCACCGGCTTGGCCTGCCCGCCGACTGGAAGCGGCGCCTGATCGGTTGCTGACGTCACCGTTCCCGTCGCAGCTTTCGCCTGTTCCGCTTTGGCTTTGGCCTTCGCCCTCGCTTCGGCTTCCTTCGCCTCTCGCGCCTTCTTGGCTTCGACGTAGAGCTGGTATTCGCTCTGCTGAGGGTCAGTGACGAACATGCTGCCGATCTCCTGACCCTTTGACAGCCGCTCAGCCATTTCCGCCAAGGTAGCGGCGGCCGCGATCAGGTTGATCATCGGAGCGTCCATGCAAGGCGCGGGTCCGACAACCGTGCAGCTATTATCCTTCATATTGTTCGGCGGTTTCGGGCGGCCAGCCAATTGCCGCCGCTTCGCCTTCTTGGCGGCCAGGACATCAGGATCGATGCGATAGCCTTGCGGCTTGGGTGCGCAGACGACGATCTCCCGCGTTTCCGCGCCGGTCGAAGGCGGCGGGCACGCTTCGGCCGCCTTCACATTGGCCGCCGCCGCAGGCTTTGGCTCGGGAGGTGCAGCAGGGCCGTAGGCGTGCTGCGGATCGCTATTAGCGGCCGCCGCTTGAGCAAGGAAGGCGATCGCGATCGGCAACACAGTGGCCATGGATCAGTCCGTGCGTCTCTTCAGCTTGCCGGGCAATGAACGGGGATTCTGCGCCGAGTCCCATTTCGCGACATACTCGGGATAAGCCCGCGCTTGTCCCTGTGGTTAAATTTTGGTTAATGCAACACTGACCCGCTCCCAGGCGTCCTTCAGCAAGGGGCGGAAGATGAAAGGAGTAAGCGACATGACGAGAATGTTGCTTGCCGCAGCAGCGTCCATCGCGGTCGCCCTCTCGGCCGGTGGAGCACAGGCACAGCAGTGGAGCGGCTCAGATCACCATAGACGCGATGGCGGGTTCGTCGGCTCCGGCTTCGACGGATGCCGAGTTTCCCGAGGCGGCTTCGACGGTCGCCATGACGGTGGGGGCCACGACGGCCATGGACGTGGCGATCGAGGCGGACGTAGCTTCTGCTCAACCGACGTCGTGATGGATTGGTATGGCGGCGAATGGGCGCTGTGGAACAATCGCAGCTGGGAGCCGACCAGCTACAACGACTGGTGGCACGAGAATCCAGCTCGCGCCTACCCGGCCTGGATGCGCCGAAATCAGGATTGCGCCCGCAAGTGGTACAGCGGAGACGTGCTTACCTGCTGATCAAGCCTTGCGCTTGTGAAAGTCCTTTTGCGCTTCCTGGAACCAGCCTCGAGCGGCGACGCCTTGCTCCGGCTGGACCTGATGAAGCTGCGCGTGCTGCGGGTGCGCCCCCGGCCACGCGACAACCATGATCCCCACGGCGAGGATCGCTAGCGCGCCGATCAGGGCAATGAACGGGATCGTGCTCAGAAGCAGTCGCGGCGCTTCGGGTTGGGTACGAGGGGGCCGTGGCTCACGCGAGCGGCGCGCCGTCCTGCGACGCGCCATCACGCCCAGATAGTCGTCTGCCCGAGTCCATCTTTGCGGCTCGGGTGGCGCCAATTCGCCCTTGTTCTTCATCGCGTTAAAAGTGCGCCTCGACCAATCCGAATGCAACTCGATTCACGCGGCTCAAAAGCCGCACGGGCTCACTCGCCGATCGGTTGGCCGCTTTCTTCCTGCTCGAACAGATCGGCGGCAACATCGCCATTCGCGCTTAGCCGGACGCGATCGCCTTCGACATCCGCGACGAGACCGCGAGGAACGTAATGGTGGTGTTCCTCATGACCGATACCACTGTCCGCACGGATCAGTTTGATCCGATCGCCCTCGACGCGATCGACGGTCCCGAGGTGGACGCCGTCCGCGCCGATGACTTCCATATGTTCGCGAATGTCTTCGAAGCCGCTCATAGGATTCATTCCTCCTTCTGCTCTGCACCTCAACGCGTCGCTCGCGACATTGGATGCATGCCGCCCGCCGCGCGCTTACGCCTGTTTGCCGCACGAGTCATCGGGGGCAGTAGCTTGTGACGCCCTGAAGGCGCGCCTAAGTCGCCTGAATGTCTGACGTTCGCACCACCACGCTTCCCAATGCTGCGGCAGTTCCGGAAGCGCCGCCCTCCCCGACTCACGTCGCAATAAGGCGCGAGGATTATCGGCCGCCCGACTGGCTGGTGCCGGAGATCCGCCTTGATTTCGATCTGGATCTTGGTCGGACCCGGGTCCGCGCTACGCTGAGCGTCGAACGCAACGGCGAGCATGACCGTGCTCTGCGGCTCGACGGGGATGGTCTGACGCTCATATCGGTCAAGGTCGACGGATCGGAAGCGCCGCATCGCATCGAGGATGGCCAGCTGATCGTCGAGCTGACTGGCGATCGCGCCACGGTCGAGACCGAGGTCGAGATCAGCCCGACAGCGAACACCAAGCTGATGGGCCTCTATGCGTCGAACGGCATGCTCTGCACCCAGTGCGAAGCCGAAGGGTTCCGCCGCATTACATTCTTCCCCGACCGGCCTGACGTTCTCTCCAAATATACCGTGCGGATGGAAGGCGACGCGCGCGCTTTCCCAATCCTGCTGTCGAACGGCAACCGTATCGCTCATGGCGAAGCCGCGAACGGCCGGCACTGGGCCGAATATCAGGATCCGTTCCCCAAACCCTGCTATCTGTTCGCCCTGGTCGCCGGCGACCTGAAGGCCAACCGCGACAGCTTCACGACGATGAGTGGGCGCAACGTCGACCTGTTCATCTGGGTTCGCGAGGCCGACCTGCCGAAGACAGCGCACGCCATGGCAAGCCTCCAGCAGTCGATGGCTTGGGACGAGAAGGTCTACGGCCGCGAGTATGACCTCGACCTGTTCAACATCGTTGCCGTCAGCGACTTCAACATGGGCGCAATGGAGAACAAGAGCCTCAACATCTTCAACTCCGCTTACGTGCTCGCCGATCAGGAGACGGCGACCGACGCCGACTTCGACAACATCGCCCGCGTCGTCGCTCACGAATATTTCCACAATTGGTCCGGCGACCGGGTCACTTGCCGCGACTGGTTCCAGCTGAGCCTCAAGGAAGGCTTCACGGTCTTCCGCGACCAGAGCTTCGGCGCGGACATCGGCAGCCCAGCGGTGAAGCGCATCGAGGATGTTCGCGTGCTCCGCGCCGCGCAATTCCCGGAGGATGCGGGGCCGCTCGCGCACCCTGTCCGCCCGGACAGCTATATCGAGATCTCGAACTTCTACACCGCGACGGTCTACAACAAGGGCGCCGAACTGATCCGGATGATGGCCACCGTGCTCGGACCCGAGAAGTTCCGCTCGGGCACCGACCTCTACTTCGAACGCCACGACGGCGAGGCTGCCACCTGCGACGATTTCGTCAAGGCGCTGGAGGATGCCAGCGACGTCGACCTTTCGGCGTTCAAGATTTGGTACAGCCAGCCCGGCACACCTTGCGTGAAGGCACGGCTCGAGCATGATCCCGCAGCCAAGAAAGCGACCCTGCACCTCGAGCAGAGCGTCGCGCCGACTCCTGGACAGCCGGACAAAAAGCCGATGCCGATCCCGCTCAAGACGGCGCTCATCGGCGGAGGAAGCGGAGCCGAAGTGGTGCCTGAGCAGCTGATTGTCTTCGATCAGCCGCACCAGAGCATCTTGTTCGACGATGTCGCGGAGCAGCCGCTCCTGTCCATCAACCGCGGCTTCTCGGCGCCGATCACCGTGAAAGCGGAGCGCGGCGCCGACGAGCTGGAACGGCTCGCGCAGTCGGACACCGATCCGTTCGCCCGCTACGAGGCGATCCAGGAGCTGATGATGCGCGCGCTCACGGCGGGCGCGAGCGGCGAGCCAATGGACAATGACGCCGTGGTCCGCGCGGTTGCGGCGACGCTCCAGTCGAACTCGCTCGACCCGGCGTTCAAGGCAGAAGCGATCCTGCTGCCTAGCGAAACGTTGATTGCCGAACGGATGGATGTCGTCGACCCGGACGCCATTCACGAAGCGCGCGAGCGGCTGCGGCGGGAGCTCGGTTCCCAGCTATCGAACGAGTTGCTTGCCGCTCACCGGCTCGGCGGGGGAAGCGGGGGCGATCTGTCGCCGGCGGCCAAAGGGATTCGGCGGTTGCGCACCGTCGCGCTTGGCCTCCTCGCCACGGCCGATCCGCAGCAAACCGCGGCGCTGGCCAAGAAGCAATTCGATGCAGCGGACAATATGACGGACCGCCAAGGCGCGCTCAGCATCCTCGTGTCGCTCGACGCACCGGAAAGAGAGTCGGCGCTCAACGCCTTCTACGTGCGCTTCCATGACGATGCCCTGGTGCTCGACAAGTGGTTTGCGCTTCAGGCGGCAGCCCAGCGCGAAAACACGGTCGATGAGGTGCTTCGGCTTGCCCAGCACCCCGACTTCAACATGGCGAACCCCAACCGCCTGCGCTCACTGGCAGGCATGTTCGGCGGCAACCACTGGGCGTTCCATCGCGCGGACGGGCGCGGTTACGCCTTTCTCGCCGACATGATCCTGACTGCCGACAAGCTCAATCCGCAGATAGCGGCGCGTCTGGTGCCGGCGTTCGGCCGCTGGCGGCGGTTCGAACCGAAGCGAGCGGAGCTGATGCGCCAAGCGTTGGAGCGGATCGTCGCAACGCCTGGTCTGTCGAAGGACGTTTTCGAGCAGGCTTCGAAAAGCCTGGCCTAGACGGTCACCCGCCGATCCACTGCGCGACTTGCTGAGCCACCTGGTTGGCGGCTCGATTGAGCGCCGGGCCGACCGTCGCGGCAGTACCGTCAGCGGGCGCAGTCGCAGTGAAGCGGCGCGTCTCGACGCGGTTGCCGCCGGTCGCGGCAAGCGCGCCTTCATATTGGACGACGACCTGGCCAGTCGCCGCATCGTAACCGAAGCGCTGCAGAACCCCGCTAACGGTCAGTCCGGGATCGAGCGACACTTGCCGGGGATCGAGAACCACACGGTTCGTCGTGCGCCGCACCGTTTCCGACACCAGATCCGCGAAGAGCCGATCGGGAGTGTCGGCAAGCGTCAGGTTGGAGACATATTGGACGTCGACTTGGTTGACCTGCACCGGCACGCGCACCGTGTGGAGCTCGCGCGAGACCACCGGCGCCATGATGGTGACGGCCTTCGCGGGATCCGACGCGCGAGCGGTCTGCGCAGGCTCACCGATCTCGGGCGTCAGCGTCACCAGCGTGTTTGGCGGCTTTCCACCGCCGAGCAGGCCCGAGCAGGCAGTCAAGCTGATCGCCAGCGCGATCGGTGCAATCCGGAGCATCAGCTTCATCAATGTTTCCTCGGCTTATAGTCGGGCAGCTTCTCGGGCCCGAGCGCGCCGCCAATCCCCTGTTGGTTCACTCGGTCGGAAACGGCCTTCAGCGAAGTCGTCAGCTCACGCATGTCGCGGATCAGCCGGTCCGCCTGAGGCAGCGTCGACTTGGTGAAGTTCTGCACGCCCGGACGCGCATCGGTGAGCATCAGGTTCAGATTGTCGGTCGCCTGCTGGACCGACGCAATCGCCTTGCGCAGATCCGCGGCGGCGGGCTGTCCCTGCTCGACAACAAGGCGATTTGCATTGCTCGTCAGAAGCCCAGCATTCTTCGCCGCGATACTGGCCTGACGCACCGCTTCGCGCGTTTCGGCGATGGTCGCGCTGAGTTCAGGCGCGCGCTGCGCCACCGTCTTGGTCGTAACGTCGATATTCTCGAGAATATCGGCAATGGCGTCCTGGTTCTTGTCGCTCAGCAGTTCGGTGAGACGCTCGGTCAAAGTTTGGATGCGGGCGATCAGCTCCGGCGCGCTGTTGAGCAAGGCGCTCAGTCCGCTCGAGCTTGCCGGAATGACCGGGCAGCCCTGGGGCCCGACCTGCTCGATCGGCGGACGGCCGCGCTGGGCACCGTTCAGTTGGATCTCGTTCGCACCGGCGAGACTGATGCTGTGAATTTCCGCCGAGGTGCCCTGCAAGACCGGCGTCTGCTGATCGACCTCAATGCGTACCCAAACGAACTCGGGGCGGTTCGGCAGCAGGGAGATGCGCGTCACCTGACCGACGGGAACGCCGGAGAAGCTGACGTTGGAACCCTTGTTGATGCCACCGACCGCCGGGAAATAGATGTCGTAGCATTTCGTGGTTTTGTTCGAGAGGCCCGCGAGCCAGACGATGAACAGCAGCACGCCGGCGAGCAGGGCCACCGTGACGGCTCCAACCATCACATAGTTCGACCGGGTCTCCACTAGGCCACGACCCCTTTCTCATAACTCTGAGCCGCAGTTCGCCCCCGAGGCCCGTTAAAATATTCTTGTATCCAAGGATGATCCAAAGCCAATAGTTCGGGGATCGTCCCTACAGCAATCACCTTCTTGTCCGCGAGCACGGCAACGCGGTCGCAGATGGCGTGCAGCGTATCGAGATCGTGCGTGATCAGGAATACCGTGAGATTGAGGCGCTCCTGCAAGCTGAGGATCAGCTGATCGAAGGCAGCTGCCGAGATCGGATCGAGACCCGCTGTCGGCTCGTCGAGGAACAAAAGCTCCGGATCCAGAGCCAGGGCGCGGGCTAGGCCAGCACGCTTCACCATGCCTCCCGATAGCTCCGACGGATATTTCGGACCGGCGTCCGGCGGGAGCCCTCCCATCGCGATCTTGTAGGACGCAATCTCATCGAGCAGCGGCGGCTGAATGGCCGGGAAATATTCGCGCAGCGGGACTTCTACGTTCTCGGCAACGGTCAGCGTCGAAAAAAGCGCTCCATTTTGGAAGAGAATCCCCCAGCGACGACGAATGTTTTTCGCTTCGTCCTCAGTCCGGTCGACCATGTCCTCGCCGAGCACTTCGATTTCGCCCGCGTCCGGCGTCTGCAGGCCGATGATCGATCGAAGGAGCACGGATTTGCCGGTACCGGACCCTCCAACCACTCCGAGAATTTCACCGCGGCAGACGGTGAGATCCAGCCCATCATGGATGACCTGCTCGCCAAACGAATTGCGCAGGCCTTTGACGGTGATGATGGGGTCACAATCTTTCGGCGCTGCCATCAGACCCAGCCGATCGAGCTGAAGAACACCGCGAAGACGGCGTCGAGGACGATGACCATGAATATCGACTGGACGACTGCGGTCGTAGTCCGCGTGCCCACTTCCTCGCTGTTGCCCTGAACGAGCATGCCCTGGAAACAGCCAGCCAGCGCGATGATGAAGCCGAATACAGGCGCCTTGATCAGCCCGACCCAAAGGTCGGTCAGTGGAGTCACCTCGTTGAGGCGCTGGATGTAGGTAATCGGCGGAATCCCGATCGAGAACCAGACGAAGACACCGCCGCCGATCAGCGCCGTCAACATCGCCCAGAAGGAAAGCAACGGCATCATCACGATGGCCGCAATCATCCGTGGGATGACGAGCGCTTCGATTGGCGAAACGCCGATCGTCCGCATCGCATCGATCTCTTCGGTGATCTTCATCGTGCCGATTTGGGCAGCGAATGCCGAGCCGGAACGGCCTGCAACCATGATGGCGGTCATCAGCGTTCCTAATTCGCGCACGGTGATGCGGCCAATCAGGTTGATCGTGTAGACCTCGGCGCCGAACTGGGCGAGCTGAACCGAGCCCTGCTGCGCGATGACGATGCCGATGAGGAAGCTCATCAGCCCGATAATGCCCAGCGCGCGCACGCCGACCACGTCGAAGCGCTGGACGACCGCGTTGACCCGAAACTTGCGCGACGGCCGGCGAATGACGTTGGCGAACCCGATCAGGGTTGCGCCGAAAAATCCAAGAAGTCCGACCAGGGTCTGGCCCGTCTCGGCAACCCACTGGCCAAGTTCGCCGATCGCGCGGGTAAAGCCGCCGCCTTCCTCCGGATGGACCTTGGTTGGCTTATCGAATTCGGCGACCTCCTTCAGGAGGCTGACCTCATCATGGCTTGCGCCGATCACCTTTGCGCCGCGGTCGCGAACGGTCCGGTAGATGATCCAGGCACCGACCGTGTCCATGCGATAGATTTCGGACAGGTCGATCGTAATCGGGTCCGGAAGCGCATCGAGCTCGCGCTGCGTGGTGGCGGCGCGCGTGATCGTGATGGCACCGGCTACCCGGTACACCGATCCGTGCGGATGCTCTTCCTCTTGGTTGTTAAGATCGACCATGCGCTCGGGTTTAGTGCTCGAAATGAATGACGGGAGCAAGTCGGGCTGACGCTGGAGGCCTTCCCTGCCCGGGACAGCGCCGTTATCGCGCTCCTCCAATGGCCAGCGATACGCCTCTTCTGTTCGTTCCCGTAGGCACCAATCCCGCGCGCCCTTTCGGCATGGAGGCCCGCGACCGGGCCTGCCGCCTTGCGACAAATGCGGGGTTTGAATGTGTTGAGGCGGTTGCGCCTGGCCGCGCAGCGCTCGTCGCCAGCCTGGCCTACTCGTGGGACCCGGCATGGCTTCGGGCGATGGCCAATCGGCCGCGCGCGGTACTGATCAGCGGCGGCAAGCCGGTAATTGCGCATGTGCCTGAGGACGAGGACGCGTCGCCCATCATTGCCAAGCTCCAGTCCGGAGGAGCGATCGAGGGCTACGAGGTCCTCGATGCTGAGACCGCGCAACTGAACTACGCCGAGCTTCGGAAGCGCGAGCGGCCATTCGTAATGCCGCTCGATCCGACTGATCCGGAGCCCGTCGAGCGCGCGGCCTATGATGCCGCCTACAAAGGCGTAACCGACCTCCTGACGCTATACCTCTGGCGCAAGCCTGCCTTCTACCTGACGCGATGGGCAGCACGGGCCGGTATCTCCCCGAACTTCGTCACCCTCGTTGGCGGCATCCTTTGCCTGCTCGCATTCTGGCTCTTCTGGCGCGGGGAATATTGGTGGGGCGTGTTGTCGGGCTTCATCTTTATGGTCCTCGACACCGTCGACGGGAAGCTGGCGCGGGTGACCGGCGCTTCGTCCAAATGGGGCGAAGTGTTCGACCACGGCATCGACCTGATTCACCCGCCATTCTGGTGGTGGGCGTGGCTACACGGCCTCGCTGCGTACGGCCGCCCGCTTGCACCGCTCACGGCCACGATCGTGCTGTGGTCGATCATCATCGGCTATGTCGCGCAGCGGATCATCGAAGGTCTGTTTATCAAGCGCTTCAGCGGCATGCACATTCACGTATGGAAGAAGATCGACAGTCAGTTCCGTTTGATCACCGCACGTCGCAACCCGAACATGGTGATCCTCGTCGCTTCCTTGCTGTTCCGCCGCCCGGACGTCGGCCTGGTGCTGGTCGCGTGGTGGACGATCATCAGCCTGTTCTTCCACGCCGTTCGGCTCGCGCAGGCCAATGAGGTCGTCGCGCGCGGCGGCAAGATCACGTCCTGGCTAGAAGCGTGAAATATACGGCGGTCGTCCTCGCCGGGTCGCGGCCAGGGCGCGACGCATTCGCGGAGAGCTTCGGTACCGACCTCAAGTCGCTGATTCCGGTCGGCGGAGAGCCGATGGTGGCGCGGCCAGTGAAGACCTTGCTTGCTGCCGAGGACATCGGCGACATTATCGTCCTCAGCCAGGCGCCGGAGCGCATTGCCGCGGTGCTTCCCAACGATCCGCGTATCCGGATGCGCAAGTCCGAAGCGACGATCGCGACGACGATGCTGGAGCTATGCTTCGATAAGCAAACCGAATGGCCGCTGCTCGTGACAACCGCCGACCACGCGTTGCTTGATGTCGAGACGGTCGACGAATTCTGCGCCTATGCGGAGGGCGACATTGCGATCGCCGTGGTCGAGCAGCGGACCTTGATGAATCGCTTCCCCGGGGCGAAGCGCACCTGGCTCAAGTTCCGCAGCGGCGCCTATACGGGGGCGAACCTGTTTGCGCTGCGCACGCCCAAAGCTGCTGCGGCAATCGAGCTCTGGCGGTCGGTCGAAAGCGAACGAAAGAAGGGCTGGCGCGTCGTTTCGATTCTGGGCCCGTTCGTGCTGATCGGCACTCTTCTCCGGCTGCTCAGCATCGACGATGCGTTGCGGCACGTTGGCCGCAAGCTTGGGCTGAACATCACCGCCGTGCGGCTCAGCGACCCGCTGGCGGGTATCGATGTCGACAAGGCTGCGGACCACGAGCTCGCCGAGGCCATCCTGTCGGGTCGTGCATGAGCGACCTCGCCGTCTACGATATGGACCGTACCGTTACGAAGCGGGCGACCTACACGCCATTCCTGCTACATTGCGCGATGCGCCGTGCGCCCTGGCGCTTGATCTTCCTGCCGCTGGTCGTGCTGTCGATGCTGGCCTATGTCGCGCGGCTGATCGACCGGGCGAAGCTCAAGGAGATCAATCATCACCTGCTGCTTGGCGGACAGATTCACCCGCGAGACCTGCAGCCGCTGGTCGAAACTTTCGCCGAAAATCAGGTAAGAACGAACATCCGCCCGGGCGCACGAGAAGCGATCGCTCGCGATAAGGCGGAGGGACGGCGTGTCGTCCTCGCGACGGCATCCTATCGCCTCTACGCGGATGCGATCGCGTCGCGATTGGGCTTCGACGACGTAATCGGCACGGGATCGATCATCGGCCTCGACGAGCGTGTCCATGCGAAAATCGCGGGCGAGAATTGCTACGGCCCGGCCAAGCTCCGCATGATCGACGATTGGGTCGAACAATCGGGCCTGAAAGGCGTGCACGGTCACGTCCGCTTCTATTCGGACCACGTTTCGGACCAGCCGGCATTCGAATGGTCGGACGAGCCCGTCGCCGTGAACCCGCACACCAAGCTGCGCCACCTCGCCGAGCAGCGCGGCTGGGCGATCGAGGATTGGGGCTAGACCGCGTTCAGGGCGTTCGCGAAGTCGGCAATCAGGTCGTCCGCGTCTTCCACGCCGATCGAAATCCGAACGAGGTTCGGCGTGATGTCGAGCTGCGCCTTGCGCTCGTCCGGGACCGACAAATGCGTCATCGCCGCTGGGGCGCTGGCCAGCGTCTCCGTGCCGCCGAGGCTGACCGCTAGGTTGGCGATCTGGAGCGCGTCGAGGAAGGCGAACGCCTCTTTCTCTCCGCCCTTGAGGTAGAGCGAGAAAGTCGAACCGGCACCCTGGCAGTGTCTGCGGTAGATGTCGGCCTGGCGTGAGCCCTCGTCGAGGAAGCCGAGGTAGCCGATCTTCTCGACTTTCGGGTGGCTGCGCAGGAATTCGCAGACCTTGGCCGCGTTCTCACCGGCGCGTGTCATGCGCAGCTCCAGCGTCTCCAGGCTGCGGAGCAGCATCCAAGCCGTATTGGGGTCGGTGATCGTGCCGATCGTGTTCCGGAGCATCCGGATCTGGTTGATCAACGTCTTGTCGCCCACGACCGCACCGGCGACGAGGTCGCTGTGGCCGCCGACATATTTAGTCAGGCTGTAGACCGACAGGTCCGCGCCATTGCTGAGCGGCTTCGCCCACAGCGGGCCAAGGAAAGTGTTGTCGATCGCGATCGGCGGCTTCTCGCCCTCGCCGAACGCCGCATCGCGCGCCGCAGCAACTGCCTCGACGTCCACGAGCTGGTTGGTCGGATTTGCTGGGCTTTCGAGGTAGATGAGGCTGACGCGCCCCTTCTCCTTGCCCTTGGCGATGGCCGCGTCGATTTCCTCGCGCGTCGCGCCAGAGGGGAAATCGACCCACGACACGCCGAACTGGCCGAGGATCTTGGCGATCAGCGTCTCGGTTGCCGCGTAGAGCGGACCGGAATGTACCACGCAGTCGCCGGGACGGACGAAGGCCAGCAGCAGGGTCGCGATCGCCGACATGCCGCTCGAGAAAGCGAGCGCGTCATCGGCGCCTTCCCAAACGGCCAGGCGGTCCTCCAGGATCTCCTGGTTGGGGCCGTTGAAGCGCGAATAGATAAGGCCCTCGGCCCCGCCTGGGCGCTTGCCGGTGACGCCTTCGAAAAAGCGCTTACCCGCCGCCGCATTCTCGAACACGAAAGTCGAGGTGAGGAAGATCGGCGGCTTCAGCGAGCCCTCGCTAAGTTCCGGATCGAAGCCGTAGCCGAGCATGAGGGATTGGGCCTTCAGCTTGTGGTTGCCGATGCTCGTGGGCGATGGCTTCGGCGGGCGATGCTGGGTCGGGGCGCCGCTGATTTCGTCTTCGGTAGGCAAGGCATGTTCTCCTTGGGCGCGGTCGCTAGGCCCCGCGCGTTGAACCGGTCAAGCTGAAGTTCCGGGGAGGCCGATAAGGCTGACTTGTCGCCCATAATCGGCTTCTCCGCGGTGCGTGGCCCGGCGGTAGCTGAAGAAACGGCCGGGATCGGCATAAGTGTCGAGGTTCAGCAGCTCGACCTGTTCGATGCCTGCAGAGCGGAGGCGGTGGCCGACATAGCCGGAAAGATCGAAGTGCGGCTTCCCGGAAGGGCCATCGACAAAAAAGCGCTGATTCCCCGCCCCCGCTTCGATGAAGCGATCGCGGAAGCCTTGGTCCACTTCATATGATGGCTGCGCGATGCAGGGCCCGACGGCCGCCCGGATTCGCTCGCGCCTTGCTCCGAGCTTCTCCATCGCTTCGATGGTCGCGTCCGTGACGCCACCAATGGCTCCGCGCCAACCCGCATGGGCCGCGCCGACGACTCCGGCTTCGGCGTCGGCAAAGAGTACCGGCGCACAATCCGCCGTCAGGATGCCGAGTAGAATTCCTGTGCGATCCGTGACCATCGCGTCTGCCTGCGGCCTCTGATCCTGTGGCCATGGCTGCTCGACGTAGACTGCATCGGGGGAGTGGACCTGGTGGACGGTCGCAAGCTCCGCTCCGGGCAAGACCGCGTCCACGGCCCGCCGGCGGTTCTCAGCGATTGCTTGCCGATCGTCTCCGCTGCCGTAACCGACGTTCAGGCCGCCGAGTTCTCCCACCGACACTCCGCCGCTGCGGCCGAGGAAGCCATGCGGGACGCCGCTCAGGCAGAGTGCGCGAATGACCTCGACGCCGCTCACAGCACCTTTCTCATAATGATATCTTCATCGGCCTGGTTGCCGACCATGAAGTCGTAGCGGCCGATCGCGATGAAGCCGTAGCGCTCATAGAAGCGCTTCGCCCGATGATTGTCGGTGTAAACGGTCAGGTAGAGCTCGTGCGCGCCGCGCCTTTGCGCCTCCTCAAACGCCCAATCCATCAGCTCGGTAGCAATGCCACTGCCGTGATGATCTTTGAGCAGATAGAGTTGGCGCAGTTCCATCGCGGGCGCATCCGGTTCAATCGGCAAGGTCGACGGGCCGAGCTTCACATAACCGGCCGGCTCCCCGTCCGCTTCCGCGATACGAAACGCGTAAGCAGGATCCTCGATCTCTTCCCGCCACGCTTCAGGCGTGAACTTGCCCAGGAAGGCCTCGAGGTCTTCACCAGAATAGAGATGCGCAAAGGTGTCGCAAAAGCTGTCGCGGAAAACACGATCGATGGCCGGAATGTCGGCTGCCGAGCCGGTGCGATACGTGACGGTCATTCGAATCCTGCGGGTTCTGGCCATTCGGGCGAATGAATGGCGACGACCTTGAACAGCTCACCCATCTGCTCGCCGCCCGTGAGCCGCTCAATAGCAGTTTGAACGTCGGCCGCACGGTCGGGATTGGCGCGGGACAGCGCCTGAGCCCGCGATTCTATGCCCAGCCGGATCAGCCAGTCGCCTTGGTTGGCTAAAGTTGTGACGGAAGCGCCAGCTCCGCGCGCCGCTCTTTCGACGACTTCGAAGTCGACGTGGGAGGTCAGATCCTGCTCGCCTGGATCGGCAAGCACCGGCGTGAAGCGATGGTCGCGCAGGGCCTGCAAAGTATCGCCGCGCCCGCTCCTTGCGTGGCCGTAGTCGATGAACAGGGCGACGCCGCCATTCTTCACCACCTGGCGGGAGATCGTCCGCACGACTTCCTCGCGGATGGGCGAGAGCTCGATAATGTCTCCGTCGCGATCGAAGGCCAGTCCGCCGGCCAGCGTCGTCACACGCCGCTCCGTCCCATGGACGAATTGTTGAATCGGCAGCGCGTCGAGAAATTCATTGGCGACGAGCAGCAGTGGCCTCTCGGGAAGCTCGTCGATCGATTCATGCTCGTGAGCGTCCGGCACGGCTTCCTTCTGGGCGGAGCGCAGGACCGGACTCGTCTCGACCAGGTGAACCTCTCCGGAAAAGCCCGCGCCGCGCATCACCCGAATCGCATCGGCAGCCAATGTGCCCCGCCCGGGGCCAAGCTCCGCATATGCAGCCCCCACTGGCCGTCCTGCCCGCGCCCAGCAATCCGCCAGCGCCGCGCCAACCATTTCGCCGAACATTTGGCTGATTTCCGGCGCGGTGGTGAAATCGCCTTCCGTGCCGAACGGGTCGCGGGTTGTGTAGTAATAAGCGTTGCAAGCTTCCATGAAGGTCTCGACCGTGATCGGACCTTCCGCCTGAATCCGGTCGCGCAGCGCCCGTTCGAGCGGCGTCACGCGACCGAAGCGGTCCCTGCCGTGGACTCGACGCGAACCCTGCGCCTCTTGGCGGTCAACATCAGATAGAGACCGCCCAGGATCATCGGCAGCGACAGCCACTGGCCCATGTGGAGTCCGGCGTTCTGGAACATCGTCCCTGCGAATTGGGCGTCGGGCTCGCGAATGAATTCGAGGCCAAAGCGGAAGATGCCGTAGAAGAAGACGAACGCGCCAACGAGCTTGCCCGGCTCGTATCGCGCCTGAGTCTTCCAGAACATCCACCAAAGGATGCCGAACAACACGAGACCTTCGAGGACGGCTTCATAGAGCTGGCTCGGGTGGCGCGGCGGACCGAGCACCGACTGGCCGAACGCGTTCACTTCCTGAAAGCGGATCGCCCACGGAACGCTCGTCTGAGCGCCCCACAGCTCCTGATTAACAAAGTTGGCGAGGCGGCCAAAGCCAAGTCCAAACGGTACGCAACAGGCGACGTAATCGTGGATGCGAAGCCAGGAGAGCTTCTGCTTCCAGGCGAAATAGAAAATGCCGAGCGAGGTGCCGATGACGCCGCCATGGAAGGACATGCCGCCGTCCCACAGCTTGAAGATCTCGATCGGGTGCCGGAGATATTCGCCCAAGTTATAGAAGAGCACATAGCCAAGGCGACCGCCCAGGATGATTCCAAGGGCGGCGTAGAAGACCAGGTCGTCGGCATGGCGGCGGGCCAAGGGCGCGCCGGGCTGCTTCAACAGCTTCAGCAAGTACCAATAGCCGATGAAAATCCCGGCGAGGTACGCAAGGCTGTACCACCTGAGGTCGAACGGCCCGATGTGCAGAGCCACCGGCGAGAGGCCGAGATCGCTGAACTTCGTGAACCCGGAGTAATCGTCGGCTTGCAAGGACTTCCCCATCAATGGACAGCGCCTCATAAGGCGGGTGACGGCAAAGGCAAAGGAGAGCGGTCCGCAAATGCCGAGTGAGCTCGACCTGAAGTTCGACGAGACCCTGGCGGCGGTGGTGGGCCCAGGAGGGCGCATCGTCCTTGGCGAGGATGGACAGGGCAACGCCATCGTCACCAATTTCCCGGCAACGATCGGCGATCTCTTCCGCACCTTCTGCGCCTTGAATGCCGAGGCGGAAGCCGTCGTGGCGGGCGAGGAGCGGCTGACGTTCGCCGATCTGGACCGGATTTCCGAGCGGGTTGCTCGAGCGCTCGTCGCAAGAGGGATCGCCAAAGGCGACCGCATTGCCATCGCCATGCGCAACTGCCCGGCCTGGATCGTGACCTACATGGGCATCGTAAAGGCCGGCGCGATCGCGACATTGCTCAACGGCTGGTGGGAACCGCTCGAAATGGAGCATGCGGTCCAACTGAGCGAACCCAAGCTGATCATCGCCGATCCATCGCGTGCGAAGCGCATCGCTGCACGCTGCGATGAGAGCAAGCTGCTGTGCCTGCCGATCGAGCTGCCTGTTGAACAGGCGGTGGCCGAACTGCTCGCGGCTGGAGATGCGGACCTTCCGGAGATTGGGCCGGAAGACGATGCGACCATTCTCTTCACTTCAGGTTCGACAGGTGAGTCGAAGGGCGCGCTGTCGACCCATCGTGCCGTCACGACTGCGACCTACGCATATTCGACCGGCCTAATCGTCCTGCTCGGAATCCTGACAAAAGAGGGCCGCCCGCCCGCGTCTCAGCCGTGTACTTTGCTCAGCGTCCCCTTATTCCATGTGACAGGCGAAGTGCCGGTGATGATCAACAGCTTCGTCGTCGGCCGCTGCATGGTGATCATGCCCAAATGGGATGCCGGCGAGGCGCTGCGGCTGATCGAAAAAGAGAAGATCACCTATTTCGTCGGCGTACCGACGATGAGCCTCGAGCTCATGAACCACCCTGACCGTCACAACTACGATCTGTCGTCGCTGACCGACATCACGGCGGGCGGAGCGCCGCGGCCGGTAACTCACGTGGAGCGGCTCAAAACCGAATTCCCGCATGCTCAACCGGCGCTCGGCTACGGGCTCACCGAAACCAACGCGGCGGGCTGCGCAAATTATTGGGGCAATTATGCCGCAAAGCCCGCTTCTACGGGTCGGGCGCAGAAGCCCTTCATGGATGTCGCGATCCTTGGAGCCGGCGACAGTCACCTGGCAGCTGGCGAAGTCGGCGAGATCGGCATCAAGGGTGCTGCCAACATCAGCTGCTATTTCCGCAATCCGGAAGCGACCAAGACGCTGTTCACGGCCGACGGCTATGTCCGCACCGGCGACGTCGGCTATCTCGACGAAGACGGCTATCTGTTCATCGTCGACCGCAAGAAAGAGATCATCATCCGCGGCGGAGAGAATATCTCGGCCGCCGAGGTGGAGGCGGAATGCTACGCCTGCCCCGAGGTGGATGAAGTCGCCGTGTTCGGCGCCCACGACGACCGGCTCGGCGAAGTGCCCGTCGCAGTGATTCATTCGAAGAATGGCTTGTCGGAAGAGGGCTTGCGCTCTTTCCTCGAGGAGCGGCTCGCGAAGTTCAAAATCCCTGCCCGGTTCGTGTTCAGCGCGGAGCCGCTGCCGCGCCTCGGAACGGGCAAGATCGATCGTCGCGCTCTGAAGGCTCAGTACGCGAATTGAATATTGATCGACGGACATTGCTGATTGGCGGCGGGGTCGGAGTGGGTCTGATCGTGGGCTACGCTTTGTGGCCGCGCGGGCTGCACAGCGATCTATCCACAAGTCGCGGCGAGCAAGCGTTCGGCAATTTCATCAAGATCTCCCGTGACGGGCGCATCACAGTCGCCGTTCCGCAGGTCGAAACCGGCCAGGGGGTTTGGACAGCACTGCCGCAAATCGTCGCCGACGAGCTCGGCGCAGCGTGGGAGGCCATTGCGGTTGAGCCTGCACCGCTGACTTCCGCCTACGCCAACCCACTCGCCAAGTACGAGGGCTGGCCGAAGGACATCCGGATCACCGCGGGTTCGACGTCCATTCGCGCATTCGAGCAGCCGATGCGCGAAGCAGCTGCGGTGGCACGCGAGATGCTGATCGGTACCGCCGCGGATCGCTGGAACATCACGCCCGAGGAGTGCGACACGGCGGACGGATTCGTGATGAACCGTGGCCGAACCTTCACCTTTGGAGAGCTTGCTGAGGAAGCAGCGAGCCGCTCCGCGCCGCACAAGCCGCAACTTCACCAATCCGCGAAGTCCCGACTGATGGGCCAGCCGCTCCAGCGCCTCGACGCTCCGGCAAAGGTCGACGGAAGCCTCCGCTTTGCCGGCGACGTGCGCCTGCCGGGAATGCTGTTCGCCTCCGTGCGCATGGCTCCTCCGGGCGGGAAGTTGAGAGACTTTTCAACGGAGGCGATCAAGGGCGCTCCCGGCGTTCGCCATGTCGCACGGCGGGACAGCTGGGTCGCGGTGGTGGGGGATAGCTGGTGGGCCGCCGAGCGCGCGATCAAGGCCGCGGATCCCGTTTTCTCGGGGACGCGCGGTGGTGCCGACATGCGGGCCCTGTTCGAGGAAGCGCTCAACAATGTCGAGGCGAACGAATGGCTCAGCCGGGGCGATTATGACGCCACCGTCCGCGGTTCACGCCCTTTGGCGGCGACCTACTATGTTGCGCCCTCACAGCATCTCGGGCTGGAGCCGGTAACTGCAACCGCAAGGGTCGCGAACGGCTCGGTCGAGGTCTGGGCGGCGACGCAGGCTCCCGGCTTCGGTAAGGCGTTCGCGGGTGATGCGGCGCTATATCCCCTGCCGGTCGGCGAACCTGCGGGACGCGCACTCGAACCGGACGCAGCGCCCATCGTTGTCGAACTTGCAACCGAGTTGAAGCGGCCCGTGCAGGTCACTCTTTCGCAGAGCGCGAGCCAGAACCACGATCGTGTCGCGCCTGGCGCACTGGCCCGCATGACAGCGTTACCCGCGGCCGGCGGCCTGACCGCGGCGTGGCAGATGCGGGTTGCAACCGCCGATGGACTTGGCTCGGCGCTCCGGCGGCTAGCTGGCGAGTCTTCGTCGGGAAAGCTGGAGGGTTCGGCACTCGACGGCGCAGCGCCGCCCTACGCAATTCCCAACGTCCGCATTGACGCGATCAATGCCGCCTTGCCCTTCGCACCGGGTTACATGCGCGGATCGCCGCAGCGTGAGCTGACCTTCTTCACCGAAAGCTTCATCGACGAGTTGGCGCGCGCAGCAGGCATGGAACCGCTCGCCTTCCGGATGTCGATGCTCGGCAGCGACGCACGGCTGGCCCGCTGCTTCCAGGGTGCGGCGCGACTGGCGCAATGGGACGGCGGCGGGCCGGGAAGCACGATGGGAATCGCGGGCTGCTCTGCCTACGGTTCGCACATCGGACTCGTTGCCAATGCGAGCATCGGCGACGACCAGCGCGTGAAAGTTCATCGTCTGGTCGCAGCGGTCGATTGTGGGCGCGTCGTCAACGTCGGACTCGTCAAACAGCAGATCGAAGCCGGGCTGGTCTGGGCAATCGCTCAAGCGAACGTTGCCTCGCCCGAATGGGTCGCAGGCATGCCGCGAGCGCGCCCGCTCGGCAGTATCGGTCTCCCGCGCATCGCCGACACGCCGCAAATCGTTGTCGAAGTCATTCCGAGCAGCGAGGTGGCGGGCGGCATCAGCGGGCTCGGCACAACGGTTCTTGCGCCTGCCGTGGCCAACGCAATTTTCGCCGGCACGGGCAAGCGCATGCGTTCACTACCTTTCGATCCGATGGGGGCCGCGTGAATCAGCCCTCGAATCATCCGCCGATTCCCGAACACAAAATCGGCCTGCTGCTCATCAATCTCGGCACGCCGGACGCGCCGGAAGCACGCGCCGTGCGTCGTTACCTCGCGGAATTTCTCAGCGACCCGCGGGTCATTGAAATCCCGGCGATTGCATGGAAGCCGATCTTGCACGGGATCATCCTGCGAACGCGCCCGCGTCGTTCGGCCGAAGCTTACAACCAAGTATGGACGAACGAAGGTTCTCCGCTGCGCGTCATTGCGCATCGCCAGGCAGATGCGTTGCGTCATCGACTGCCGAGTGTGAGCGTGCATTACGCGATGCGTTACGGTCATCCCGGCATCGCCGCGGCACTCGACAATATGGTTCGCGAAGGCTGCACGCGAATTCTCACTGCCCCGCTCTATCCGCAATATTGCGCAGCAACGACCGCGACCGCGAACGATGCAATATTCGCGGCTCTGGCCCGGATGCGCTGGCAACCGGCACTGCGTACATTGCCGCCGTACCATGATGATCCGCTCTACATCGAAGCACTGCGCGCGAATCTGACGCGGCAAATCGAAGCGCTCGATTTCGAACCCGAACGATTGCTGCTCAGCTTTCACGGAATGCCGAAGCGAACGCTCGAACTTGGCGACCCCTATCATTGCCAGTGCCGGAAGACTGCGCGCCTGCTTTCGGAAGTGCTGGGACGCGGTGTCGATGTTTCATTTCAATCGCGCTTTGGCCGCGCGAAATGGCTGGAACCGGCCACGGATGAGACGCTCGCGTCTTATGCTGCAAGCGGCATCAAGCGCATCGCCATCGCTGCACCCGGTTTCTCCGCCGACTGTCTGGAGACACTCGAAGAGCTCGGCATCCGCGGCCGCGAGACATTTCTGCACGGCGGCGGCGAGCAATTCGCGCTGCTCGATTGTCTCAATGATTCGCCTGAAAGCATCGACATGCTGGAACGTCTAATCTCTCGCGAACTTGCAGGCTGGGTACAGCAGTCATAAGCGCAAGCGTCGGAGAGGAGACAGACATGGCTCGAGTAGCGATCGTGACCGGCGGAACGCGCGGAATCGGCGAAGCAATCAGCGTGGCGCTCAAGGACATGGGAATGCAGGTCGCGGCCAATTATGCGGGCAACGACGAACGTGCGCGCGAATTCAGCGAACGCACCGGCATCGCGGCATACAAGTGGGACGTGTCGGACTTCGATGCCTGCCAGGAAGGCGTGCGCAAGGTCGAAGAGGAACTCGGCCCCGTCGACGTACTGGTCAACAATGCCGGAATCACGCGCGACGCGACGATGAAGCGCATGGACCACCAGAAGTGGCAGGACGTCATGGATACGAACCTCGGCGGCTGCTTCAACATGGCCAAGGCCGTGTTCGACGGCATGACCGGCCGCGGGTACGGACGCATCGTCAACATCGGCTCAATCAACGGCCAGGCCGGTCAGTACGGGCAGGTGAATTATGCTGCGGCAAAGTCGGGCATCCACGGCTTTACCAAAGCGCTCGCGCAGGAAGGCGCGCGCAGCGGCGTCACCGTCAATGCGATCGCCCCAGGCTATATCGACACGGACATGGTCGCCGCAGTCCCCGAGGAAGTGCTCGGCAAGATCGTTGCGCGCATTCCGGTTGGACGCCTCGGCCAGGCCCAGGAGATCGCTCGCGGCGTCGCGTTTCTGGTCGATGAGAATGCCGGCTTCGTCACGGGCTCGACGCTTTCGATCAACGGCGGCCAACACATGTACTGATGGCGGAGGCCGCTTACGCTCCGCCTACCAAGCGCTCGGTGCTGATCGCCGGTCACGCGACCTCGATCAGCCTTGAGCCGATTTTCTGGAAAGCCTTGGAGGACGCAGCGCGCGAGCGCGGTTGTCCAGTGAATGCCTTGGTCGCGCAGATCGATGTTGAGCGGCTCGACGCGAAGCACCCGCCGAACCTGACGTCTGCGATCAGGCAGTGGCTTTTTGCGCGGCTGCCAGAATCGCCTGAGTGAAAGCTGCCCCGCCGTCATCGGCGTGCTCGAGAAACAGAGCCGGTTCGATCAGCTCTAACTCCATGATGCGGAGCGTGCCTTCATCGTCGGGTACGATGTCCACCCGCGCATAGGTCGCTTTGGCCGGAGCAGCAGCAAGCGCCTGCTTGGCTAGCTGTTCCGCGCCTGCTGGCGCGCTCGTCGGATGAGTTTCGCCGCCATATTGCGGCTGCACGCGGAAATCCCCGGGCGTGGGACGCTTGACGACTGCATGGCTGAACTCGCCGTCGAACAGCATCAATGAGAACTCGCCGGTCTTCGCAATCTCTCCAATAAGCGGCTGGACGATCATTGGCCGAGCGCGGCTATCGTCGGGCAAGTCATCGTGCGGCCCGAGCCGGTGGGTTCCGGTCGCGCTAGCGGACACCGGCGGCTTGATCACCAGCCAATCGCTACCGAAGTGCCGCCGGGCCTCCTCAAGGTCGGCATCGCAACACGCCTCGACTGCCAGCGTCGGCACCGTAGGAACACCCAGTTCGACGAGCTCCGCAAGATACGCCTTATCGCTGTTCCAGCGCAGCAGCGCGGGGGGATTGATCATGCGTGCACCGGACGCCTCGACGTGGTCGAGAAACGCTAGCCAATCCTGGTAACGCAGGTGGTAGCCCCAGGCGACCAGCGGAAGGATCAAGTCGAAGGCCGAAAGGTCGCGCGCCGCCGTCCAGGCGAGCGGCTCGACGTGCGCACCAGCCGCGATCAGCGCTTGTGACTCCACGTCGAACGCCCAGTCCCACGGCTCCGGATATTCCGGATCGGGAACCAGGAAGGCGATGCGCATTAGCGTCCGAGGAGGATGCGGGCTTGGCCGGCGATCTGTGCAAGCATTGGCGCGCTGACGTGGCCCTCGGCGTGCGCTCGACCGATCAGCTGGCGGAACTGGGCAATCCGCGCCTGCTGGTCGCCAATCCATGCGTCGACTTCGACTGCTGGATCCCCCTTGCGCATGCGTGCAAGGAATTCGATCCGAAGCTGCTCAAAGTCACGGGCCAGGCCTGCTGTAAGCAGACGCTCCCACTGGTCGGCCGGAATGAAACGAGCGACCTGCTGCTGCGCCCAGTCGAGGCCGAGTGCCTCGCCAAGCCGCGTGTAGGCTCGGGTGAGCTCCAGCTCATCCGCCTTCTTCTTGGTCGCGAGCGCCGCAATGCCAAAGACGCCGTCCAGCTCGAACAGGCGGACCAACCCGCGAACGATGTCCTCGCTCGCGCCGAGCGCGATCAGGCGGTCGCGACGCGCGGCAGCTTCGTTGCGGACTTCCGCTCGGATAAGCTTGGTCGCTGCATGCGAGATCTTGCGAACGCCTGGTTCGAGCAGCTTGCACATCAGCTCGACACGCGTCTCTCCGCCGACTGCACGAATGATGTCGGACAGGTGAGCGCGAACGCTCGCAGCAGCGATCGAGAAGAGTTCGATGCGTACCGTTTCCGGCAGCGCGCCTTCCTCGATTTCGGTCCAGAGCTTGTCGAGGTCGAGCAGTCGCTCGGCAACGAGGAACGCCGCGACGACCTGCTGGAGCGAGGCACCTTCTTCTTCCGTGAGATCGAAGGCGACGCCGGGTCCGAGCCTATTCACGAGACGGTTGGCGACCTTGGTCGCGACGATCTCGTTTCGCAGCCGGTGCGCGCGGATCGCATCCGCATGCGCCTTGCGCATCGGCTTCGGGAAGGCCTCGAACAATTGCGGCTCAATCAGCGGGTCTTCCGCCGGGCGCAGGTCCTCAGCCGCGTCCTGCAACACGAGCTTGGAGCTCGAAAGCACAACCGCCAGCTCGGGCCGCGTAAGACCGCGTCCTTCCTGGCTGCGGCGGATGAACTCCTCGCTCGACCCAAGTCCTTCGACCTTGCGGTCCAGGCGCCCGGCCGCTTCCAATAACTCGATTGTGCGAACGTAGCCGGGAACGGCCTTCACGCCGCCCGCTTCCGCAATCGACAGCGCCAAGCTCTGCAAGCGATTGTCCTCGAGCACCAGCTCGGCGACCTCGTCCGTCATCTTGGCGAGCAGAGCATTGCGCTTTTCGAAGGACAGCCGGCCGTCACGCATTTCGCGGTTTAGCGGGATCTTGATGTTCACTTCGTTGTCGGAACAGTCGACACCCGCGCTGTTGTCGATGAAGTCGGTGTTGATGCGTCCGCCATGCTCCGCGAACTCGATGCGTCCCGCCTGCGTAATGCCGAGGTTCGCGCCTTCGCCGATCACCTTTGCGCGCAGGTCGACCGCATCGGCCCGCAGCGCGTCGTTCGACGGATCGCCCACGTCGGCCTGGTTCTGCGTCGACGCCTTCACATAGGTGCCAATGCCACCGAACCACAGCAGGTCGACGGGTGCTTTCAGGATGGCGTTGATCAGCGTCGCCGGATCCACCGTTTTCTGCTCCAGCGCGAGGGCGCGCTGCGCTTCCGGGCTCAAAGTAATCGACTTCTCGGTCCGGGGATAAACGCCGCCGCCCTTCGAAATCAGCTCTCGATTGTAATCGTCCCAGCTCGACCGCGGCAGGTCGAAGAGGCGCTTGCGCTCCTTCCAGCTCGTTGCCGGATCCGGCGTGGGATCGATAAAGATGTGGCGGTGATCGAAGGCCGCGACCAGCTCGATCGTCTTTGACAGCAGCATGCCGTTGCCGAACACGTCGCCCGACATGTCGCCGCAGCCCGCAACCGTGATCGGATCCGACTGAACGTCGACGCCCATCTCCAAGAAGTGGCGCTGGACGGAAATCCACGCACCGCGCGCGGTGATCCCCATCGCCTTGTGATCGTAGCCATAGGACCCGCCGCTGGCGAAGGCGTCGCCGAGCCAGAAATTGCGGTCGAGCGCGATTTCGTTGGCAATGTCGGAGAATGTCGCGGTGCCCTTGTCGGCGGCAACTACGAAATAGGGGTCGTCGCCGTCGTGGATCACGACGCTCTCGGGATGCACGACCTTGTCGTTGACGAGATTGTCGGTGATCGAAAGCAACGAGCGGATGAATATTCGGTAGCTCTCTGTACCCTCCTGGAGCCAGCCGTCGCGGCTACCGATGCCTGGCAGCTGCTTGGGATAGAAGCCGCCCTTGGCGCCGGTCGGAACGATCACCGCGTTCTTGACCAGCTGCGCCTTCATCAGGCCGAGGATCTCGGTGCGGAAGTCGTCGCGCCGGTCCGACCAGCGGATGCCGCCGCGAGCGACCGGACCACCGCGCAGGTGGATTCCCTCGACACGCGGGCTGTAGACCCAGATCTCCCGCCACGGCACTGGCGCCGGAAGGCCGGGGACCAGCGAACTGTTGATTTTGAACGCCAGCGCTTCGGCAGCGGCGGGCGCAAAAGCATTGGTACGAACGATCGCTTCGACGAGCGCTCGTAAGCGGCGCAAGATCCGGTCGTCGTCGATCGAACGGACACGGGCCAGCGCCGCGTCATAATCCTCGCGGTAGCGCTCGATCTGCTTCTCGCGGTTCTTGGCCGCCGGATCGTGCGACGCGGTGAACAGGCCGATCAGTGCCTGCGTCGCCGCCGGTGCCCGACGAAGCGCATCGACGATCGTGACGAGGCCGAAGCTACTTCCGGTCTGGCGCACGTAGCGGAACCAGGCGCGAAGCCAGACCACTGCCTCCATTTCCAGGCCTGCGTAGAGAACGAGCTGGTTGAACTCGTCGTCCTCCGACACGCCGCGAAGCACCCCGGCGATGGCCGTCTCCACCTGCGGAAGGCGCGCGACGATCGCATCGAGGTCGCCTTCGCCGCTGATCTCGACGCGGAAATCGTGAATGTAGCCGTTGCCGCCCGTAAGCGCCGTCGGCATTTCCTCAAGAACGCGGAAGCCGAAATTCTCCAGCACCGGAACCGCCTCCGAAAGCGGAATTAACCCGCCCTTACGGTACATCTTCAGCCGGAGCTGTCCCGGCGCATCGGTGTCACCGCGCGAGATGCGCACGTCACGGCTGTTGTCGTCGGTGAGCTCGCACAGGCGAAGGATATCCGACGCACCTTCCTCGGGCGCCGTGCGGGCGCGGTAGCCGTCCGGGAAGCTATTCATGAAAGTCAGCGCAAGACGCGTAGCGCGTGACGCCCCTGCGGTAGCGATGAGCTCAGCTTCGACCGCCGGTGCCCAGCCACGCACCATTTCCACGACTGCAGCGTCCAGCGATTCCGAGTCCGGATCTGGCGCGCTTTCGTCGATATATTGGGTGTAGCGGATGAGCGCGAGGTCGCCGTCGCCAAGCTCTACCGACCAGCTCGTGACTTCGCGCCCGACTTCCGCAGCCAGGAGCATCTCGATCGCCGTGCGCCTAGCAGTCGTCAGTTCCTCGCGCGGCAGCCAGACGAAGCTGAACAGCTGTCCCTTTAGGATGCTGCGCACCTGCACCAGCGCGGGCCGCGGGCGGTCGGCAAGCGACATCGCCATCATCACCAGCTTGCGCACGGACTCGTGATCGACCGTGATGAGCAGGTCGCGCGGCAGCGAAGCGACGGCGTGGCGGAGCGCCTTCCCGGAGTGCCCCTTGGAATCGAACCCGAAGTCCTTGTCGAGCTGCTGGAGACGGCGGCGCAGTACCGGCACGTCCTCCGGCGGAACTCGAAGCGCCTCGCTCGTCCAAAGACCTGCGTGCACGCCAATTCCGGTGACCTTGTTGCCTTCCTTGATCGGCACGACGACCAGATCGAGGGGAACGCGGCGGTGGACAGTCGACTTGCGCTCCGCCTTGGCCATCAGCGGAACTTCGCCACCCTGCTCGAAATAGCGCATCGCACCGAGGCACCCGCCTTCGTCGGTAGGTGCGCCCGGGATGCTGAAGATGCCGAGCGAATCCGAGGGCTGCTCATAAGGCTTTTCGACATGGTAGCCGAGCAAGGTCATTGCCCCGTCGGCGAACCAGTCGAGCAGAGCCGCGCCTTCCGAGTCCTCGATGGCCTTCGCGTCTTCGCGCATCTTCGACTGGAGCTCATGCCAGTCGCGCACTGCCAGGCGCACGTCTTCCAGCACGCGCCGAAGGTCTGAGGCCAGTTCCTGGCGCCCCCGCGCGTCGGCGCGGTCCAGCTCCAGGTACATCATGGATTCACGGCGGCTCTTGTCGGAGCAGAGCGGCTCGACGCCAAGCAGATCGCCCTTGTCGTTGCGGGTGGCACAGACCACCGGGTGAAGCAGGCGATGAATGGACAGCTGCCGTGCAGCGACGGCGTTCGCGACGGAATCGACCAGGAACGGCATGTCGTCGTTGACGATGCCAATGCGCATCCGCCGGTTACCAGCCTCGCCGCCAGTCGATTCGATCTCGAGCGCAAGCTCGCCGCGTCGGCGCTTGGCAGCAACTTCCGCGAGGAATTGAGCGGCTTCCCGCTCATCTTCCTTGTTCAGTCCGTGAGTCTCGCCCGGGAGGGCATTCCGAGTCAGCGCCTTTTGAATCGACTCGACCAGCGGTGGGTCCAGGCGCGTGTGGGCCGTCATGAAAAGATTTTGCTCCGCGAGTGAGGATGCGCGCGGCCTATAGACCCGGCCTCGCGAGAGGGACAACCCCGCGGAGAGTTAAAGCTGTTAGGCGGCCTTGCGAATGGCGCGCTCGACGAGTGCTTCGTCTTGCACCACGGCCACCGCCTCGTGCGTCCCGTCAGCAGAGCGGCGGGTGACGACGACGGCAAATTCCTCCTCCGCCGAAAGATCGGATAGCTGCACAGCCGGAGCCTTGCGGAGCTTGGCGCGCGCTGCTTCGCCGCGCGTATCAGCCTTAGGCTCCGGGCGACGCGCCTGGCGCTCGGCGGCAACCAGCGCCTTGAGGCCACCCGGCTGCTTTTCGATATAATCCTTGAACTCGCCGAGCCCGATTTCCTGGCGCTGTGCATATGACAGCGCCGCGGCAAATTCCGTGAGACGTGCCTTGTCGTAATCGACACCGAAAACAAGCTTCACGATCGGCGTCATCGGCGCGCGTGCCTGCGCCTTCACGCCCGATTCTTCGAGCAGCTCCGCATATTCGTCCGGATGCAACTGCGAGACGATGGCGACATCGTAAGCGAGCGACAGCGCACGGTAGAGCGCCGAACGCGTACGACCCTCCCCAGCCTTCACGCTCTCAGCAGTTTCGCGCGCCGCCCATAGGCGATCCGCCAAGCCGGCATTCTCGTCGAGAACGAGCTCGGCGACTTCTTCGGGCTCCGCGTCCGCGATAGGACCTTCTTCCCAGGCGAACGGTACACGCGGGAGTGCGTCGCTCTCAATTTCGGCAACTTCGAGTTCGGGCTCTGCCGATGGACCGTCTTCCCAGGTCAGATGTTCTTCAGGCTCAGGAACGAGCTCCACCGGTTCTGGCGCGAATGCGACCGGCTCCGTCTCTGAAGGCACGGTCGGTGCCGCGAAAACCTGTTCGTGGAGGAGCAACACGTCGCTGTCCTCAATCTCGCCCTCGGCCTTTTCCACCGCGACTTCGACTTGCTGAAAGGCGGCGGCTGCGCCGGCCACGTTCTTCCAGTTGATGACGCCGTAGATGAAGTCGATCTGCTCGCCGTCCGACGAGAAGGGCATCAGGATGCCGCGATAGCAGATGTTCTCGCCGCGCTGATTCTCGAACTCGGCTTCGAAGCCTATGGGCGCTCGGTTGGCGATGATCTGCATGTAATGGTCGGTCAGCCGCGACAGCAGCGAACGGCTCGGCACGTCCGCGATGTTGCGGGCATTCTCGCTGAGGCCACATTCCTGGCGAATGCCGCCGCCGATGTAGGGGATGGCGGGATTGGCCTGCCCGCAGGTGAAATCGAGCAGGACGCTATTGCTGGCGAAATCCTCTACCTGCGCGGGCTCGAGATCCTCAATCGAAGGGAAGTCGCGACCGTCGAGGAGCGAGACCCAATAATTGTAGGCGCGCACGTGCATGCGGCGCTCGTCGGTGCCGATGGCGGCAGCGACGTCCTGCGGCGAGGCGCTTTCAGTCGCCTCGCTCAGCTCGAAGTCGCTCGGATGCTCCCGATAACCGTCCATCTACGCCCCACTCCCTTGTATGAGCGCAAAATCGCCGAATGCCGTTACCAAAGCGTTAAGTATAATTGATCAGCTTCGGAGTTGCCGGGAAAGGCCTTGTGAATGGATGGTCTTGCCGACTGCGAACCGCGCTGATAGGGGGCGCGCACTCCTGAAAGAGCCAAGCCGCTTTAGCTCAGCTGGTAGAGCACATCATTCGTAATGATGGGGTCGCGTGTTCGAGTCACGCAAGCGGCACCACTCTCTCGATACCATGAGAGATCGGTGCAAGAATTCCTGCACCCGTTCTCAATTTCTCTCGCAATTTCCTACACATATGTCTCATCGAGCATCACCGAGTGGTGCCAAGAGAGCAATTTGGCCGCTGACGGGGAGCTATTCTACCGGCGAAATCTCAGAGGGCCGGATTTGCTGCCACCAGATGGAGATGCGGAAGGCGCTCATCGGAAGCCGAAGTAGCGACGCTGCTCTTCCCACCCTAGAGGCACATCGGCGGCTCTCAGCAGTCGCCGACCCGTGAGCGTCGGCGGCTGACGACCTTCCACGATTGCCGTGATGATGTCAGGCGCTAGCCAACTCACTCGAAGAAGCTGCCAGAGATGTCGCTTGCTGTAGTTGGATATGATGGGATCCTGAACTCCGGCAAGGGCACCGCGCTGCGCTGCAGTTGCGTGGGCAACTAGCTTGAGAAGCACAGGATCGATGTTCGACTGCTGTTGCGCGCCCTGATCTGACACCAGCTTGAGCTCGTTGCCTCGTCGTCCCAGCTTGGCCGGGACTCTCATCTCGCTCTCAGTGTGGTTCCCGATCTGCACCACAAGCTCTGACGATGTGAGCTGCACGCTCACCTGGTTCTCGATCAGGACTCTACGTTGCTCAGGAACGCTCCGCACGCTCAGAGCCAACGGCTGGCCGAACGGGGTCCCCAGTTCCTCGGCCCGGCTCGACAGCAACCGTTCGACGCAGCTCAACACAGCCCGCTCGAGGTCGCCCGCCGGCACCCTCAGCGCCGACTTCTTGTCCTCGCCCGGCTTGAGACGCGTGATATAGTAGCGGTGTTGCCGGGCACCCCTACTCGTGAAGACAGGCGTCATCTGCCGGCCATCTTCAGTAATCAGACCGGTCAGTAGGCTTGGCGTCCTGACGCGTGTGCCAAGTAAGCGTTCGCGCCGGTTCGCGGTGAACAACGACTGCGTCCGATCCCAAACCGTCTGATCAACGATCGCGTCATGCTCGCCGCGATGCTTTACCTTGCCGATGTAGATCGGGTTCTGGAGCAACTGGGCAAGCGCGCCCCTGGAGAAGCGGACACCGCCGACCGAACGGCCGTTGGAGTAGGCGCGAACCTTCGTCCGAATGCCACTCGTGGCAAGTTCATCGGCAAGAGCACCAACTGACCCGAGATCCATGTACGTTCGGAAAATTCGCCGGATAGTCGGGGCTTCCTTCTCATCGATGAATAGCTTGCGATCTTCCAATCGATATCCGAGCGGCACGGGTCCACCCATCCACATGCCCTTGCGCTTGGATGCGGCGACTTTGTCGCGAATGCGCTCGCTGGTGACCTCGCGTTCGAATTGAGCGAACGAGAGCAGCACGTTCAGCGTGAGCCGACCCATGCTGGTAGTAGTGTTGAATGCCTGGGTGACGCTGACGAACGATGCCCCCGACTTGTCGAGCGCCTCGACGATACGGGCGAAATCCGCGAGGCTGCGGGTCAGTCGGTCGACCTTGTAGACGACGATGACATCCACTTTCCCGGTAGCGACGTCCGCGAGCAGCTGCTGAAGTGCCGGTCTGGCCAAGTTGCCACCAGACCAGCCTCCGTCGTCATAATGCTCTTGGACCAGTTCCCACCCCCCATGAGCCTGGCTGAGAATGTAGGCTGCGCACGCTTCACGCTGGGCATCTAGGCTGTTGAAGGATTGATCGAGCCCCTCCTCCGTCGATTTCCTAGTGTAGATTGCGCAGCGCTGTTTCATCGATCGCCGACGCCCCGTTGCTTGTTCAAGCCAAAGAAGACGGGGCCAGACCTGTGGGTGCCGGTAATAGCTGAGGCAATCTGGGTCAGCGACGAGAAACGCCTGCCGTCGTATTCGTAAGCCTGGTCCAGAACGAGCACCTGGTGCACCCTGCCCTTCCATTCCCGGATGAGGCGGGCGCCGGGCTTGAGCGCTGGTTTGGTGGCACCAACAAGCTCTTCACCGCGCCGGAGGCGCTCAGCTGCTCGCTCCAATTCTCGCTTGATGTGGCCTGGCACTTCGCCTTGAACACGCGACTGCAGCTTCCAGGCGATCCCGCGCCGCAGCAAGTCGGGTCCTATGTCTGGGGCAGGCCTCCGCCAGCAATCGCGCCACTTAGCGCGGAGCTGCGCCGGTGACATTTCGTGCAGCTGCGCCAACTGTTGATCAAGCGCCGTCATTCAGCTGCGGTCTCGGCTTGCCGAGCCTCGATCCTATACGACGTTGTCCCGTCGGGCCGCTGCTCCTTCATCAGCTTGTTGTTCTTCCGAACTCCCGTCAGGAAAGCGCGGCAGCTGTGCTCCTTCCAGCCTGTGGATTTGATGATCTCCGGCAAGGTCGCACCGTTGCCGCGAGACAGCATCTTGGTGACCGTGCCGCTTTTCGAAGGCTTCTTGGTCTGCTTCGCCATCTTGGGTCTCCTTGTGCCGGCAACATCGCCAGCACTGACCCAAGCCGCAGACTTCAGTGGCGAAGCGCGGCGTTACCGCCCTCTGCGGCACGGATGACCAACGCTCTGTTCCGCAGCACAGTCAAGTCGAAGCGCGCTAATGTCTGCTTTCGACCCAAATGCGACCTAAGCTCGCACGGCGATCTCACTGGAGCTTTCTCGGCGGTCTAGAGTTTGCTCCGTATGCGTTTTCGCGAGTTTCGGATGTCCCACCGCTTAAAGACGGCGTTTGCCTACTATGGGTTTGTGATCGTCGTAGTCGTCGCAGCCGTCCTTGTCGGACCCTCACTCCTCAGCAGCTAACGGGCACAAAGCTTAGTCGGGTCGTGCTCGGTTGGAGCCGTCATCCCTAATGTCCGTTTTGGGTGGAAAGCAGACATTACAGCGGCAAGCTGTTCGCTAATGCGGCAATGGCCTGAACGCCGACGCTAAAGCCAATGGGTTTATCCTTGCTAGATGGCGCGTGACTCACCATCTAGATTGACAGCGCAGCCGTCTGCCTGAGCAGGTTGCGCATGAGAGATAGCAACTCCCGCTCGTGAAGGAGTTCGCTATGTCGGAACAGCCTTTCCACTTAACAGACGACCCGAGCGAAGTAAGTGTAAGCTTGCTTATTCGGAGCCTTCGGACCGTCTCCGCAACGAGAGGAGTAAGTCCCAAGGTCTATGCCCATCGATTACGGGTAATCCGGCAGCAAACCGAACGTCTGGCGCTTAAGGTGGCTACCGATGCGCATGAGAAGAGCATGCAGTCCGCAAAGCAAATGCGGAAGTCAGCGCGTGCACCGGATCACCGAGAAGAAGGCGGGGAGGGCTAACGCGAGTTTCTCGGCGTTACGGCATCCGAATGATCGAATCCGTCGCGATGACGACCACCCTAAACGCCCTTGCCCTACCCGCAGGCTCGGTCCCGGGCAGACAGATGCGTCCCACTCGCCTTAATATCGTCGACCCATTGGGCCATTCGGTCGCAACCGGGACTAAAGACCGTAGTCATTACTGATCTAGTTAAAGGCGACTGGTTGGTAGGCGAGCTTTGTTGGTTTGATGCTCGGTGTCGCTTGCGAATTTTACGCGATCGCCAAAGCTCGCGCCAGCGTCCGACGCTCGCGGGACCTTCTAGCGAGGATGGCCGTTTACCCCTTCTCTACCTGTGTTGAGCCGTGTTGCGGCTTCAAGGTCCCTTCTGGCTATGGAGCCGCCGCTTTGCACGTTCCCACCCCCGCCGAGTTGCGGGCGCAATCGGCACACGCCCGCCAGCTTGCCGACGAGATGTACAACCGCGAAGCGCAAGCAGACCTCCGACGGGCTGCCGACAGCTTAGACGCTGATGCGGACGAGCAAGAGCAACGAGAAACCTCAAACGTCTCATCGACGCAACCAACGAACACTCTTTCGACTGACGCAGTCCCGGAGCGAAGACCCTCGTGATAAACCGGTTTTGACTGGATCAACTCTTCATGGGCGTCCAATGCTGCATGTTGCTGCACTGTACCCCGTCGCACTCCTGCCTGACGGATTATTCCAACATTCCCGCAATGTCCGGTGTTGCTGATGTCCGCGGTCAACGACGGCGTCGTATCTTTTGTTCGCAGAGCAGCGTATCACTGGGCAGCTATCAGCCGATATTGATGGTTTCAGGCGCTCGGGCGCTCTCTTTCCTTCCTTAACGCCAGCTAGCCACGAGCTGTCCGCCTGAGGACAGCTCGGCGAACCGGGACTGGCTCATGGCTAAAGAAGAACTGCTTACGATCGAAGGCGTCGTCGACGAGATCCTGCCCGACGGGCGATTTGGGGTTCTGCTCGACAATGAATGTCGCATCATCGCTTACACGGCGGGCAAAATGCGCCGGTATCGAATCCGATCGATCGTCGGCGATCGGGTTCACGTCGAAATGACGCCCTACGATCTATCGAAAGGTAGGATCGTTTATCGAGAAAAGCTCGCTGGCCATTCTGCCGGCCCTAAGCGGCGGAGCTTCCGCCGTTGAGCACTCTACCAAATACCGCCGTCGGCGAATTGTCCGCAACGCCCATGCCGCGCTTCTCAGCGAAATCCACGTTCTGGCGCGAGATGCAAGCTGCCGCGAGAGCGCATCTTGCTGAACAGGGAGCCCTCGGGCGACCGCCGGTCGGCGACCCGCGCGTCACGCGCAAGTCGGCAGTCATCCTGCTCTGGTTTTGCCTGTCCTACGGTGCGCTACTTTGTGCACCGACGCTCCCTTTCGCCCTACTGGCTTCGGTTTCGCTCGCTTTCAGCGCCGCGGCACTTGGTTTCAGCGTTTTCCACGATGCCAATCATGGGACGCTTTTTAGACGGCCCGCGATGAACCTTGCGGCAGCAAGACTCTGTTCCGTCTTGTTGGGCCCCTCCCGGCACTTTTGGGTGCACAAGCATCAAAGCCTGCACCATCGCCAGCCGAACGTCATCGGTTGGGACGATGATCTTGAGACCCGCGGCTTTCTGCGGCTGTCGCCCGCCTCTGAATGGAAATCACGCTTCCGGCGACAAGAAGTGAAGGCTCTGATTTACTATGCTCTGAACACCTTGGAGTGGGTGTTCATGAAGGACATCCGCTGCTTGATCCGCGGCCGTCTGAACGAGCGGCATGCGCTAAAGCTGACGAGCCGTCAGCGAGCCGAGTTCCTGGTCTCCAAGATGTCCTACATCATGTTCATAGTTCTGCCACCATTCCTCCTCTTGCCGGTGATTTGGTCCGTCGTGGCCTTCACTCTTTTCCACGTCGTTTTCAGCGGCTTGCTGGCCATTGTCTTTCAGGTCGCACATCTGACTCCGGGGATGGATTTCGAAGGGGTGCGTCCCGGCGATGATTGGGCGATGCACCAGCTCCGCACGACCGCTGACTTTGCCACCTCCTCGCGCCTCGCGACGTGGTTCACGGGCGGACTGAACCACCAGATCGAGCACCACCTTTTCCCTAACGTCGCGCATTCCCATTACGCGCAGCTGCGCCCGATCGTTCGCGAGTGCGCTCTACGCCACGGTCTCGAATGTCATGAATTGGGCGGAGTCTTTTCCGCGACCAAGCAGCATTTCGCGTTCTTGAAGCGGCTTGGAGCTTGTGCCTGACGGCATGTCCCGCGCGGCCACAAAAGGCCCACGGATCGTCCTAGTCTCCCCCGGTCTCTCGTCAGGAAAGTGGCGGGAGCCGGGGGTCCTCCCGTCGGGAGGGAACGGATCAGCAGAGCGGAATCACTGTTTACACCCAGTCGAGGCTAAATTTACTTTCGAAGGTGGCGTCGGTCCAGAATGTCGATGATTGCTTCGATTCAATAATCATCTTCGCAGTTTATCTAGAATTGCTATCTCATCGCAATAGAAGCTCAACGTATGGGATCGATTATCACAGCTACACGACTTTCCCTACCGTCGGATTTATTTTCCTAACTGGCTTACAATTCTTCGATGTAGAGCGCATAGCCGTTCCAGCTATTGGTCGCGAATTGACGGCATTCGGAGCTCTGGCTCCCATTCCTTGTGTCTCTGACTCCTAGCGCCAGGGGCCCGCTCCGGGCCCCGAGGAAGGAGCATGCAATGCCGCTCGGAACCGTGAAATTCTTCAATGCCCAAAAGGGCTACGGCTTCATTCAACCAGACGAGGGCGGTGAAGACGCTTTTGTCCATATGACTGCTGTGGAGCGTGCAGGAATGAACAGCCTGCTTCAGGACCAGCGCGTCTCGTACGAGTTGGGGCCTGACAAGAGAGGCAAGATGAGTGCCATTAATCTGAGTCCCATAGAGCGGTTGGCGGACCCTCAGCCAAGGACGGAAGCGTAGCTGGAAAAGTGACAACCGTGACGATGTCAAACCTGGGCTATTGCCTGTCCCGCGTGGCTCACGCGAGAGCGGAGGCGGACGCTGCCACATTACAACACGTGCGTGAGAGAGCGCTCAGATCCGAGGCCGCATGGATGAAGCTCGCCGACGCGCTCGGCAGGCCGAGCAGTTCAGGGCCGACGAGAAAGAACGCAAAGCCCTAGGCGCGGGGTGATCCGCGTGATGATGACGTCGAGACATCGGGGCTAGGCTTCCGAAAAGGTAGCGCCAATCCTGGTGGTCATCAGTCTTTGCTGAGACGCGCATTCAGTTGCGCGAGGCGCATCTCAAGTAGCAAGACATCTTCGGCGTTCGTTTGCCGAAGTTCCCGTTGATCCTCTACGTCAATGTGCGTGATCTTGCCGGCCTCAATGGCCTCTAACAGACGCATGAGCCGGTCACGTTCCTCGTGCCAGTTCTCCCCGGTCATGGGCGCCTTATTACCATAGCGGTGTAGCAGGCCTAAATCGCGCCCGCCGCACATCATCTTCCATGACATGCGACTTAAGCTTCAATCGCACCTGAGCTGCGTCGTAGCTGTTTTTGCACACCAGCCGAGCTCCGCCGTCGGGCAGCGCTTCCAGCACAGAAATAGCAACGCCATTTTTGCGACAATGCTGATCGACCTCGGCCATCGGCAGTGAGAGATTGACAGCCCTGCTCATCGGCTAACTCTTTTCGCAGCAGCGATCGCGTCGGAAGCGTTTGTATAACGGTACCCGCCCCACTCGTAGACAGCGTGGACGACAACGGCGACGTTGTAGCGATCGAGTTCAGCACAGATGTCGGGAGATCCAGCCAGTGCATGCGGTCCTTGGAACCAGGCGGCCTGCTGCAACTTAAGTGCCACGATGCTGTCGGGCGTCGGATCAGCAAGTGCTGGCTTGTAGGTATCGTCCATGAAAATGCTCCTTCGCTGCAAGCGGGAGCACAATGGGGACTCTCAGTCATCGGCGCCTGCGAGAGAATTGCCGATGATGAATATCCCTTAGCATGGTTTGTGACTGCGCGCTCTTAGATTCGAGGCGGCACCACCTGAATGTCGACGTGCTGCCCTGGGTCTCGTTGGACGTCACCCGATTTGGGCCGGATTGTTCTTCCAAACGGAGGGACGACATGATGGCCGCTGAACGGCTTGCTCGATGTCCTTGGTTAGACCGTCTCCGGGAGCATCGCTTGCATCGCGGAAAGCTGGTACAGGGGGATTATCGCGCGCTTCTAAGTGTAGGCACTCGCGCGGCTGAGAGACCGGTACGTGCTCCCGCTTGCTTCAACGGAGCACATGAGTGGCGATCAAGGCCCTTTTCCGGGTTCGCAGATTCATCCGATCGAATCTCGCGTCGTGAACAACGTCGTCTACCTCCGGCTTGATGAAGGCGTTGTGGTGATACGGTGCATGTCGGAAAATATCGCAATCGTAGACATTCAGCCTTTGGCTGCTGGCGGCGTCCGGCTCGAGTGCGTAAGCGAAGAGGGCGCCGAAAGTGTTCGCAGCAGTTTGAGCGAATATGTGATGGATGACGAGCGTGCGCACGCTCGAAACCTGCCGCAAAGGCGCCTGCTTTAGACCGCCCCGGTCACACTCAGAAAGGCGATATGGACAACAAGACCCTCAACTTATGGCGTCAGATTGAATGCTGCCGGCGTACGGGGAAGAAGCCGGTGCTGTTGGACAATGCTGAGCCGGCGGCTTGCCCACACTTTGCGCGGCATTTCGATATCATTCCAAGCAGCTAGCCGAGCTAGCGCCAAACGCCCTTGCAGCTGCTTCCGTCCAAAACGACGGAGATAACACCGGAGGACGTTGCGCCTCCTTCTCCTCAGGAGAAATCCGCATCGTATTGGTCTTCTGTGGGAAGCTTTTCAAATGAGGGTAGATATCCTCGCGCCCGATAAATCGCTTCGGTGACATAGCTCGGCGTACCACTCCCGCGGACAAAGACCATTGGAACGTGGTCCCCTTCCGGCACCGTTCGATATTGGCCTTGTGGCTTTCTCGTATCCATGGGTCTGCTCCAAGCATCTAAAATGATGGGTGGGGTTACTTCCGCGTCGGAGGCCGAGCGTGTCTCTTTGACCTCAGACTGAGGGATGGGTTGGCACTTGCATTTCCAGCTCGTCAGCTTGCCTGTCCGAAACGCTCACAGGTCGCTCAAGATCAGGCTGATCGGCGTACGCGTCCTGCAACTGAAGGCTGTACACGATGAGTCCGTCTTCATCTTCGGCGTCAATGCGGAAGCGGAAATCCAACCTTCCGTCCCCGGCGTCACGAGTCAGGCACCTGCGGGCCGCGATGAGGACGGCGGCTTGGAGGGCATCCAGGCTCGGAAAGTCACGCAGATCACGATCCACTAGCCTCTCGGTGCCATCGCGAAGATGCATGGAGTAACGGACCACAGCTTGTCCCCTTTGAATCGGACGGGAGCCGCGTTGGGTCTCTCAGCCGCCGAGGCCTAGGTAATCTCTCGGCGATGGTCCGAGTGTACTCCACCCGGACCGCGAAGTCGTGAATAGTTTCGCCAGCGGGTCAGTCGCTGACTATCTATCCGAACCGCAGAAGCGTATGGTGTCGTTGCTACCAGTCGATATCGACGGTTCTGAACGCGCCCGGCGTTTCCTTCCCTCTTTAGCGCCTCCTAGCCGTCGGCGGGTCAATTTCGGCCAGTCGCTTGGAAGGATCCTGTCAATGTCATCCGACCCGCGCGCGGAGCCTACGCTCCATCTGACCTTTCGCCGTGCCGCCGAAGAGATGGTGGCGGGAAATGATGAGGAAAGCTGGGAGAACGAAGGCGGCCGCGTCGCCTGGAGTTCGGTAGGCGTGATTTTCTCCGCCGGGGTTTCACGGGCCGTATAGTGTCATCCTTACACAAGTACACGGCAAGCCACGCCACCAATCCTTTGCGACGATGAGAGAGGCAGAAGCCTTCATCCGCCGCAACACTCCCATACCCGCGCCATCACTCTCCAAATTGTATGACCGGCCCGCGTCAGGAAGCTGATCAAGTTCACTCAAAAAAGGATACGATCATGGATCGCACATCCACGTTCAATTGGCGTGCCGCCCTGCCTCTAATTCTTACCGTTGCAGTCATCAGCTCCGCCCTCGGCTTCGCCTTTTCGTGAGAATGCTCTCGCTGTTTTGTTGGGGCCAAATTGCCTGTCCCATAAGAGCGGCATCAGTGCCAGTCCTGCTGGTCAGCGGGTGCGCCCAACCGCTGCAGCCCAGTGCTTTTGATAACGTCTCAATCGAACAACTGAAGAGTCATCCGGCTGATTGGAGCGGTAAGCCGGTGGAAGTCGAAGGCGTGGTGGAGATCGGGGCATCTTCCAACCTGAGAGAAGATTGCTCGCCAACGGCGAGATCGGTCGCCGTACGATGGGACGCCGTGCCGGGTTTCAATTCTATCGATTATGGCGCGAAGGTTCGCGTCAGAGGGGTCTTCCGCCAGTCGGAGGGACCGACGCATCGCGATACGCTGCAGAACGTGTCGATCCTTTGGCGATTGCCGCCAAATCTGCCGCGCTGCCGCGTCTAATCCGGCAAGCCAGCGAAAAAAGGAGTGAAGTTATGCCAACAGGGTTCGTCAAATGGTTCAACGAGACAAAGGGCTACGGCTTCATCAAGCCCGACGACGGAAGCGCTGACGCATTCGTTCACATCACAGCGCTGGAGCGTTCGGGCATGCAAACGCTGCGCGAGAACCAGCGCATCACCTACGAACTGGCAGAAGATCAGCAACGCGGGAAAAAGAGCGCCGTGAACATCCGAGACGATGGTGAACTAGATCGTTCTTGAAGGACTGTTGACAGCCTCTGCTCGCGATAGCACGGACTGACACGCCGACTTTGGCGCGTTCCATATGGATGAGGCGCCGTTGAGCGCGTGCGCAGCTCGACGGCATCGCGAATGCGGTCCGCCAAAAGTGGGGAGGGTTCGCCCGTGCACACGTCTATGAAGAGCTTCTCCTAAAAAGGTTCCTTTCGCTTCTGCCTTCCAAGACTGGATAGATAAGCATCAGCGATATCCTCCAAGGCAAGCGCGATCCTTTCGAGGCTCTCAGCGGTTCGAAATATATCTTGGTCACGGCTCACTTCCGCTGACATACTTCGGCGCAGCCTTAACTGATCCTGCGTTAGTGGCATTTTGCATCCCTTCACACGCGAGTCGCCCGTGCGGGATGTAGCAGCTCAGTGAAAGAGCGAGCGCCACACTAGGTTATAGACGCGCGTGGTGTTCCCAGCGGCACTTGAGCCCTGCACCGGACGCCTTCGGACACGCGACAGCCTAATGTCTGCTTTGGGTCGAAAGCGGACATAAGCGCGTATGGACATCTAACAACATTAGGCGCAGCCTCAGAGGGTGAAGCGCTCATCCAACTATTCGCGTAAGCGCTACGCCGTCCGGGAGCTCGATGCAGGCGAGTGTGCGACTGACGCCCTGAAATGGGTCGAACGGGAACTCATGGACATTGATCAGCTAATCTCGGAGACGCTCAAGGCACCCAAGGTCTAGCGTTCCCGGGCACCTGGCGGCAGCGATTCCACAGTGAGAGCTATTACGTATCGACCAACCGTTGTTCCGCTTTCTTGGACGAAAGCTTCGATGATCGAACTCTTCTTTCCTTTGCGGACGATCTCATCAGTTGCGATTGCGATTGCGGATTTGACCGCCGCCTGCTTGGCGACCTCAGCACTGATATATTCGGAGCCTTCGTCGTCGGCTTCAAAATCAGCGCCGATTGCTCGGACACTATAGTTTGCCATTTAGAGTCGGTAACACGACAGTAAATGGCAATCACTGATGAAGGTTAGGCTCCAGGCTATCGCGAGAAATTAACTCCACAACATTAGTGGAAGTTAGCTCGTTAGCCGCCTTCAAGAATGCTTGCGCCAGAGACTCATGCGCTTGTCGAGCCACGTCAGATTTCGCGTGGCGCGCTCGTTCGCGCTCCTCATCGTGACGGCGAAGAAGATATTCCCGGTCCATACTCATAGCCCTCCATGCAAGCGGGAGCGCGGTTGATCTCTCAGGCGGCGTTTCCTCACAGTGGAAGGCGTCGCCCGCTGCACCGCCTATACCACCGTCGCGAGGCTCAACCCAATTACATAGGGAACGTCCGCTCTGGGTCGAAATCGGACGTTCGGGCCTTAGGTCGCATTTGGGTGGATAGCAGACGTTAGGAAAACAAAGGCGGCTCGCCCCCTAAGGTTGCGAACCGCCCGATCAATGATTCGACACACTGATGTAGCTGCCTAGCGCTCTGCGTGAACCTTCCGCCACCCTTCGTTCGAAAACGTTCAATTTCGGTACGAACTAATCATCGTACAATTTCGATGGACGTCCGTCTGACGTATTCGAAGCTAGGGCATCGTAGTTCGCCGCAAGTTCGAGTAGGGCCAGCCGTGCGGCGGTCGTCGAGGCCAATTTAGCTTGCTGACGCGCAATCTGCGCGAGTTCGGCAGGTCCCTTTATCGGCACACTTCACCAAGGCTGAAAGGGCTGCTTGGTTTTCGGGACATGGACGCTCCCTTCAACAACAGCGGGAGCTCTCTAGGTGTCTCTCAGGCGCCAACCGGCTGAACTAGATTGTCGACGATGTTGCCAGCATACACGCCGAGCCGCCGATCCCCTAATGTCTGCTCCCGACCCAAAGCAGACATTAGCTCGGGACATTTGCGGATTGCAGTTGCGCGACGAACGCAGATCGTTCGTGGAGTATGGAAGCGATGACGCTTGGCGTGATGCTCATTGTTCCAGGCGCAGTTGAACGCGCGGGATTACGCTCACTTGTCGAAGAGGCCGGCTGCTTCGTGGTTTCGGAAGCCAGCAACGGCGAATCTGCGTATGCGATCGCACAGGAGTGCGAACCCGACATCGCAATCGTCGACAACGAGATGCCTGAGGTGCCCGCCTTGGGTTTGGTTCACATGATCTCTCGACGGTGCCCCGGAACCCAGGTTCTGCTCTACACCACTGAATGTCACAGAGATTGGATGAAGTTTGCGCTGCGCGAAGGCGTTCGAGCCATTGTCCTGAAGTCCCGGGTCTCGTCTCACCTCGCTCCCGCACTTCACGCGCTTGCTGACAATCGCCCCTACTGGGAGGACGCTGTAGGCGACGAGCTTCTGGATGAGTTGCTAGAGACTGGCCCGCGGCCATTGTTGACCAGTCGTGAGTGGCAGGTTCTACAAATGTCCGCAGAAAGCCGGACAGCCAAAGAAATGGCTCAAGCACTTGGCGTTTCGCACCGGACGGTTGAATGTTTCCGGACGCAGCTCAGGCGAAAGATGGGTTTTCGCTCGAAAGCCGATCTCATTCGCTACGCAGCGCAGCATCGTGCCTGAGGTGAGGCGGATCCGAGCGACGGGATGATAGCATGAACAATAGCAAGCTATCTGCCCTTGCCGGTGGCGTCTTTGCGATGGGAGGCATCGTCGCGATCGTCAATGACAAGCTGCCCTTGGCCGTTGCAGCTTTTGCGCTGGCGATCGCCTGCGCCCTTCGAGCAAATCGACTTTCAAAGCGCCTCGATCTCTGATCAAGTCTGCCCGGCAACGCGTGGCTCCTCTCAGTGGGGTTTACCGCTAGCAGAGATCATCGTCGTCGGGGTGAGCGTCAGCATTCGACCCAACTACCGCTGATTCAGCGGCACTTCGCTGCTCAGTGTACTGCAGCGCGAGCAGAGTTTGTCATCGGCCGGCGGGCTCTTGCGGATCGTAAAGTTGCGGTTCGGATAGCCTATGCAATCTTCGTGGTAGTGCCACAGGCCGCTATCTTCGCCTTGAGCTACAGCACGGCGGTACTCTGCCATCGCACCTACCCCCGGTATTACCGAGCCGACCAGTCTTAGTCCGTATTTGGTGCCCCGCCAGCATGTAAGCAATCGTTTGGCTTAGCGCGGGCGATCAAGGCGGCTCGGCACAGGGGCAAGGCCGAGCCGCCCGTGCACTCCGAACCCAATGGGCTGGGTGCAAGTTTCGCCCGATACTCCAACGACAACCAAAGTATCTGAACACCAATACTGAAAATGGATTGGGAATGCCCTGATTTCAGTTGCTTGGCAGCGTCCGACTAACGGATCTCCGCTACGAGCCGGGACCGTCACCAAAGCTCCCGCCGCCTAGTTGGATGATATGTGCGACCGAGATCGCATCCTGATCGCTTTCCGCGTCAAGTAGAATGACCCACAGAGTCGGGAGGGCCTGATCGAAGGCGAGCAAAGTGTACACGTTGCCCTGCCGGACACTCTCAATCCGTTTCACTGCGGTTGCTGCGACGGTGAAGGTGGCGGCGGCTGCTTTCCACCCGACGGATCGGGCACCACGACATAGACGACGGTGTCGCCCTCATATTGCGGTTGATAGAATATGTCGTCGCAGCTGTAATAATTGTACCCGCCCCAATAGTAAGGCGGGCATCCGGGCGGCAGCGCATAGTAAGCGGACCCAATTGCAGCCGCTGCCCCTGCCACCGCGCCAATAGCTATCCCCGCAGCGATCGGATGATCGATCCATCCTTCGGTGCCCGACCCGCCGCAGCCGGGACATGTGATTGGGTGGCTCGGATGATCTCCCGGCTTCCACTCGGTGCCGCCTCCGCCACCACCAGGTCTGTTGGACGGGTCGATGGGCCGTCCGGAGCCTCCGCCGCCGGGCAAGTTGCCGGCACCGCCACCTCCGCTTGGAAGTTGCGCAGGCCTATCGCCTCCGCCGATCTGGGTTCCCGAACCGCCTTGGCCAGGCCGCGTCGATGGCCTGCTGTAGTCACCGCTCCGACCAAAGGTCCCGCCCGAGCTGTTGCCTCGGTTGAACGATCCCCGATCGAAGGAGCCGCCCCGGTTGAAGTTGCCGCCGCGGCTCATGCTCATTGATCCACCGCCGCGAAATCCGCTGCCACCTCGAAACCCGCGTCCATCAGCAGTGCTCGCGACAGATATCGCTAACGCCACAAAAGCCATGGTTCGACTAATGCCGAAGCACGACGGTCTAAGCAGCGTTCGAACTGCCACGAGTGATACGCGCATTGTCGCCTCTTTAAGAACGCGAGCAGTGACGCGTACGGCTAAACTGCGTTTGGCTGCTTCAGCCAATCGGTATTAGCCCTGTCTCGACGGCGAATCTCAATGTCCGCAAGGGGCCCCGGAAGGAACAGTCCTCCGGAACTAGTCTGTGGTTCCCCAGACAAAAAGAATTGTCAGCGCGGAAGTCGTGCCAAGTGCGAACGACTTAGCAAGAGCTACCTCACCACTGTCGCTGCCCCATTGAAAAAGCCCGGCTCCGACCATCAGTGATAATGCAAACCAAGAGAGGAGTGACAAACCGCCAGCCCAGACTGCTGTCGTCTTCGCGCTCTTGAACTGCTCGGACGTGCCCTTTCGTGCCGCGAAAAGTTCCGAAGCTCCTTTAAAGGCGGTTACGGCGAGCGCCGACTGAATCAGAGTGATTAGAGCGAAGCCACCCCAACTGAGGGCAGGAGCGACCGCAGTCGGTGGTGCAGCCTCGATGTGCCGTCGCATCTCGCCGATGCTCGCGAGGTTCTGAAGCGCATACATCAGCGCGGTCAGCCCAATTAGAAAGACAAGCAGGCTCTTGAAGACCCTCAATCGAGCCGCTCGCCCGAAATCTGGTTCTCCGGTTCCCCGATGCCAGCCTCATGACTTCGACTCTGCCATTTCTGATGGTGCCGTCGAATGACGGTGAGCGCGTCTTCTATGCTGTCGACGCAGATCGGAATTTCCATGTCATTGGGACTTGCAAGTTCGAACTCGGGTCGCAGCATATGCGAACGCGCCCAATCGATAAGGCCGCTCCACATGGGCCCAACTAAGATGAGTGGAGTGCTCAGCTGACGGACCTGCACGAGCTGCCAAACCATCGTCATTTCCAGAAGAGTGCCGACCCCGCCGGGAACGACGACATATGCGTCCGACATGAGGACGAATTGGTGCAGTCGTGTGAAGAAAGTGCCGTGACTGAATATGTCCTCCACAAAGGGGTTTGCCGATTGTTCAAAGGGTAATTGAACACGAATACCGATATTCTGTGCGTCACCGTCGGGATTCCCCAGTGACACCCCTCGGTTCGCGGCCTCCATCAATCCCGGCCCACCGCCCGTCACGACATCGCAGCCGAATGCCGCCAGCCCAGCGCACATCCGCTCCACCTCCTCATAGACCCAATGCTCGCTAGAGGTTCGCTCGGAACCGAAGACCGTGACCCGATATCGGTCCTTTTTGCTCGGGCGGATGCGGCTGAGGTTGTTCGCCGTCGACCAAAGTGAAAAGAGCGCATCGATTAGGATCTGTCGGACCAGCTCTTCCTCCGACAGCCTTACAATGCCATCCCCGGCGTTCGACGTATCCAAGGGCGCTCTCTACCAGTGCCTTCCCATTCTTCACAGTTTTCAGACGGGCGGCATCAGCGTTTCCCCTGACAAGTGGCCTTGGCGATCTTAAGTCGCAGGCAGTTCGAGCCCTTTCAGTGGATATCCGGATGGAGGTTTGGACGGGGCTTTCTATCCTTCGACCTTCAATCCGGAGCCAGTCATGACACGCGACCAGAACCTCGGGCCGGCGCATGAATATCTGCACGATGCGTGGCAGCGTTCGATCCTGTTCCTCGACATCCTGCGCCAGCGCGGGAACATCTACCGCGAGCAACAAAACAAGATCGCGCCGAATGTCCTCGAGTTCCAGACCGAGCTGATCCTCGACGGGCGAACCCTTCCGAATCCGGTCAATTACCTGCTGGTGCGGATTCTTCCGCCGAAGGGACTTCGCACGGACTCCGACAAGCGGCCGTTCGTCGTCGTCGATCCGCGGGCCGGGCATGGCCCGGGAATTGGCGGAATGAAGGACGACAGCGAGATTGGCGCCGCCTTGAAGGAAGGGCATCCCTGCTACTTCATCGGCTTCCTGCCGCAGCCGGTGCAAGGCCAGACCATCGAGGATGTATGGAATGCCGAGGCGGCCTTCATCCGTGAAGTCGCTCGCCGCCACCCTGGTGTGGGCAGCCCGGTGATCGTGGCCAACTGCCAGGCCGGCTGGCAGACCATGATCATGGCCGCCACTCATCCGGACGATCCCGGGCCGCTGCTGCTTGCCGGATCGCCGCTGTCTTACTGGGCGGGCGTTCGCGGAAAGAACCCGATGCGCTATCTCGGCGGCGTGCTCGGTGGAACCTGGCTGACGAGCCTGTCCGGCGATCTGGGCGGCGGAAAGTTCGACGGCGCCAATCTGGTCGCCAATTTCGAGTCTCTCGATCCCGCCAACACCTTCTTTGAGAAGCCGTACAACGTCTATTCCAAGGTCGACACCGAAGCTGAGAGGTTCCTCGAGTTTGAGACCTGGTGGGGCAGCCCGATCGTGATGAACGCGGGCGAGATGCAGTGGATCGCCGACAACCTCTTCGTAGGCAACAAGCTGATGGCCGGCGACCTTCGCACTTCCGATGGAACCCAGATCGACCTTCGCAACATCAAGTCTCCGATCGTCGTCTTTTGCTCCTGGGGCGATAACATCACGCCGCCGCAGCAGGCGCTCGGCTGGATCACCGACCTGTATGAAACGGACGAGGATCTGGTCGCGAACGGGCAGACCATCATCTACGCGCTGCACGAGAATGTCGGGCATCTGGGCATTTTCGTGTCGGGGAAGGTCGCCACCCGCGAACATCAGGAGTTCGCGAGCGCAATGGAGATGATCGACCTGATGCCGCCAGGTCTGTACGAAGCGGTGATCGAAGAGGTTGCCGAGAGCACGGCTAACCGCGGACTGATTGACGGCAAATATCTGTTCCGCCTCGTGCCGCGCTCGCTCCAGGATATTCGCGAGCTCGGCGGCAACAGCCCCGAAGACGATTTGGAGTTCGCTGCGGCGGAACGGGTTTCCGTCATCAACCGCAGGCTTTACGAGAATTATCTCGGTCCGCTTGTGCGATCGATCACGCCGCCTGCCTTCGGCGCGTTGGCGCGGAACATGCATCCGAACCGGCTGCGCTTCGCTATCTTCTCCGACGACAATCCGTTCATGCGTAACGTCGCCGAGAACGCAAAGCAGATCCGCACGTCGCGTGAGGCAGCGTCGGGTGACAATATGTTCGCCAGCATCGAGAAGACGATGGCCGCGACGATCGCCTCGACGCTGACCGCCATGGGCAAGGCGCGCGACAGTGCAACGGAGAGCCTGTTCCATGCCGTTTATGGCTCGCCGCTTCTTCACGCCATGCTCGGGCTCGATCCGAGGGCCGTTGAAGACGAGCGCAGGCCGGAGCGGCAGGCGCTTCGAGAACAGGCGCGAGCAAAGCGCCGGGCTGAGCTCGAAAAGCGTTTCGAGGAAGGCGAGGCGGTCGAGGCGGCACTGCGGGCCGCAATCTATGTATTGCGCACTCAGGGCAGCGCCGACGAGCGCAGCTTCGCCGTACTGAAGGACTTGCACGACGCCCAGCCACCGGGACGTCCGCGCTCGCTCAACCAATTGAAGGAAGCGTTGCGAGAGCAGTCGCTGCTGCTCAAGATCGACGAGGCACGCGCAGTGGCGGCAATCCCGCAGCTATTGCCGCGGGCACAGGATGAGCGGTCGCGAACGCTGCGGTCCGTCCGGCGGCTCGTTTCCGCTCAAGGCGAGCTCTCGGAAGAAGGCAGGCAGAGGCTTGAGGAGGTAGAGAGGCTCTTCGAGGCGGAATCGACCTCGGTCAGCGAGAAGGAGGACGAGGATGTCCGAAGCTGACGCGCCGACCAGAGAGGGCGTCCGGCCAATCCTCAAGGGGCACAAGACGCTGATCGTCGGCATCGCGAACGACCAGTCGATCGCCTACGGCTGCGCCGACGCATTCCGCAAAGCGGGCGCCGAACTTGCCATCACATGGCTCAACGACAAGGCACGAGGCTATGTCGAGCCGCTGGGCGACACGCTCGGTGCGCAAATCATGGCGCCGCTCAACGTCGAAAATCCAGGAGAGCTGGAGGCGCTGTTCGAGCAGATCGAACAGCGCTGGGGCAAGCTCGACAGCGTCATTCATTCAATCGCATTTGCACCGAAGGAAGACCTGCAGGGCGGGCTGCTCGACTGCTCCGCCGCGGGCTTTGCGAGGGCCATGGACGTCTCCTGCCATTCGTTCGTCCGCATGGCGAAGCTCGCCGCGCCTTTGATGACAGATGGCGGTACGATGTTCGCTATGAGCTATCTCGGCGCAAATCGAGTGGTTGCCAATTATAACGTGATGGGACCGGTCAAGGCAGCACTGGAGGCGGCATGCCGGTATCTGGCTTATGAACTCGGCCCCCAGGACATTCGCGTCCACGCGATCTCGCCGGGGCCCCTGAAAACACGCGCGGCTTCCGGCATCAAGGACTTCGAGATCCTGCTTAACCAGGCCGCCGAGCGCTCCCCCTTGCACGAGCTCGTCGATATCGACGACGTCGGCTCGGCCTGCGCCTACCTCGCTACGGACTACGCGAGGCGAATTACAGGTGGAACGGTCTACATTGATGGCGGCGCAAATATCGTCGGGTAGTGTCTGCAATGGGTCGGAAGCAGACATTAGCTGGCTGTCGTTTGGCCGCCGGAAAAGTCGCGATTTATGATCCGAACTGCAGCGCGGGGTGTCCGCGTTGCCACTCGCGATCTTCAACGATCCACCGGCCGGGCCTAGTCAAACTCGGCCACCAGGCGGTGTCGTAACCAAAGCTCTCGACGCCTCAAAGGGTGGTGTGTTCGAGCGAGCGTCACCGCGTCAGGATCATTCGCCGCTTCGATAAGTATCACCCAGGGCGAGGCAACCTCCTCATCGACGATCAGCAAGGTGTAGGTGTGCAGCTCCGGCGTCCAACGCGATGACTGGCTCGGTGCCGGAGTTACGGGGTTCACTCTACGCACTACTATGCGCAGGTTCGCTCGGTGGCAGGACAGCGACCATCGGGTTTATTGCTGATCCCAATAAGGGATCATTCGGATTGCTGCGGCAGTTCAACAACTTACTGATGGCGTCGGGGTGTGTCTCGCGTTCGAAACTGCGCGTTGCATGCCCCATCACAGATGGGAGTGACGCCATGTTCCTTCTGTTAGCTTTGGCCTTGCAGGTAGCGCAGTCAACGACCGACGATCCGCCGCCGCAGGCCAATCCGCCGCCACGGACGACCTCATCGAACCCGTGGGACAGCTTGCCAGAGGGTGCGCCCTATAAGAACCTCGCCGACTCCCTGAAGGCGAACGCGCAGCCCGGACAGCCTTCACCGCTCAACCCTAGCTGCGAGGCCATGACGGGCGACCAGTGCGTCCGCAGTGAGAAGCAGCAGCCGCGCTGAACCATGGCGGAAATTTAGGATGCAGACACAGGTTTGGAGTATGGGTCGAACCACTGCCCCTGCTGAAGGGACCATTGAAAGGGGTTTGCGTTGGCCCGACCGACCGACCCAATTTTCCCCTGCACCACTTGCAGGCGGAGAGGGCTGAGGCTCTCACGCTGCTAACCCATGTCGAAGCCCGTCTCGCCGAGCTGCGTCAAAGCGCCGCCTCTGAGACCCTTGATGAGCTGCAGGCGATCCTGACCGACATTCGGCAGACGTTAGGCTAACGGCTCGGCGTCGGGGGGAACTTTGGACCGTTCGCCGAGCCGGAGACACGAGCGTGGACGTGCTCCGCTACCGGGTATTCGACAGAACGCATCCATGTTTACTCATTCACGACAGAGCCTTGCCTAGCAGCGACAACTAGCGCGATTCAGATGCGGTGCGTGGCAACTGAAGCGGTCCGAACTCATCCAAGGCCGGCCCGCTCCAGTCACCTGCTACGCGGCCAGCAGGGCTGACGCGCAACGGTCAAAAGATAGAGCCAATCAGCCACCTAAAAACCCGTATAAGACCTGAGCCTGCGAGTGGGCGCGACGCCCACCGAAGAACACCTAGTCCGTAACGGAACCCCCCGTTTTTAGCGTGGCGCAACGTGAGCAAAGCTTATCGTCGTTGGGCGGGCTAATCCGGATTGCGAAGTTGCGAATTGGGTAGCCTTCACACTCTTCATGGTTGTGCCACAGGCCACTGTTTTCACCCTGCGCTACAGCACGGCGGTATTCCGCCATTTCGCGACCCTCCAACTCTTGGGGTAACGTAACACCGCCTCGCGCTCCCCATCAATCCTATCGATTCATTCTTGGGGGATCACGCCAACGACCCGATGCCCTCGCCAGACCTCGCGAGTGGTGACTGAGGGTCGGAACGGACGTTGCAGTTCAACTTAGAGCCGCACAAACCCCCGGGACCAGTGGTCCTTATCGACCTCATATTGCTCGATGCTGAAGCCGTCTGGTTCGTCGCTGAAGCCGGGCAGGTGTTGGCTTCTGGCTTGGGCTTCCTCCGCCAGCGCCCTTGAAGAGTAAATGCCGACAACCTTTACTCGCCCCGTCTCGGCGAGGCTGTGAAACAGCACGAAAAGAGGGGCCATACCGGCAGATCTAACGCGTGCGCCAATGTCCGCAATGGGTCGAAATGACACCTAAGAGCCAAACGTCCGATCAGGGTCGAAATCGGACACGGCGCTAACGTTGCATTTGGGTCGAAACCAGACGTTAGTTGTGATGGCTGCTCAGTGAGCGGCAGACTAAATAATCCAAAGGTGGCACCCGAACTCGATAGCTTCGCGTTGCCACCACGGATTGGGCGCATGCACCTGCAACGCTTGTCCACCGATTAGAACTTGGCTCGACAACAACCTGCGCAACTAGTGGGTGAGTGCTGGTGTTGAAGACGGCAAGTGTTTCATGACCTTCGTCCAACCGCGAGAATGCAAGCAGCCCGGGCTTATCGCCAGAGCTGCGCGATATCTGAGCACCGTGCCGAAGCGCTGAATCTGATGAGCGTATGCGCGCGAGTTGCGATATGTCGCGATATAGCGGATGCGTGACATCGAAATGGTCACCCGCGCCCGTCAAATTGGATGATCCCAGCCGCCGGGCCCGTGCATAGGCTGCGGTGCGCGTCGTGAACATGTCTTCTCGAGAGTTTTGATCCACGGGAGCTGCTACCTCAGGCAGGCCCGTGAAGCCTTGCTCGTCGCCGTAGTAGATCGTGGGAATGCCCCTCGACAGAAGGATCACCGCATAAGCCAGTCGAACCCGCTTTTGGACCTCGTCAAGAGAAGCATGAGGGTGAGCGAGCATGACTGCGCGAGCGAAACGGTAGACGTCGTGATTGCCAGTCAGAGTGGCCAATCGCCGAGCGGTGGCTTCACCCCCTTCATACAGGACATCACCGCGAAAGACGTTAGTGATGGCGTCAGTAGGGCCATCCTTGGCAATCGCTTCGACCAAGGCGCCCTGAAGCGCGAAGTCGTTGACGGCCGGCAGCTTATCAACCCGGGTGAAGCGCGCGAGCTCACCTGGCGAGAACTCCATGACCTCACCGAATATGTGAAAGTTGGGAATGCCTCGCGCCCGAGCCCGAGCCTGCATTGCAGGAACGAAGGCCTGCCAAAATTCGGCGTTAACGTGACGGGCGGTGTCGATGCGAAAGCCATCAATGCCGAACTCGTCGATCCAACGACCGTAGATATCGATCATGCCCGCAAGCACGCGGGGATTTTCGGTGAACACGTCGTCGAGCCCCATGAAATCGCCGTACTGCGAACTTTCACCACGAAAGGTGGACTCGCCGCGATTGTGGTACATCTTGGGATCGTTGAGCCAAGCGGGCGTTTTTGCGTGCTCGGCTCCAGCAGGGATGTAGGGAGTGTAGGCGTAGTTCAGATTGGTGAGCCGCTCGAAGTTCGCTGATGTCTGGCCATCTGATGTGTCGCCTTGAAAACCAGGGTTGATCTGCTGGCCTTTGACGCCACCCTGCAGCGTGTACGGATAGTCGGCCTTGCTGCGGTACGTGCAAAATGACTCCGGGCATTCGCGATACTTGATGATGTCGCCGGTGTGATTGATGACGATGTCGAAGTAGACCTTGATGCCGCGCGCGTGCGCTGCATCGACCAAGGCCTTGTAATCCGCCTTTGTGCCGAGGTGGGGATCGATGTCGGTGAAGTTCAGGCCCCAGTAGCCGTGATAGCCCGTATTTGCGCGATTACCCTCCCCCTGCACGATTTGGTTTCCGAAAATTGGAGTGAGCCAAACGGCGTTCGCGCCCAGTCCTTGAATGTAATCAAGCTTGGAAAGTACGCCCTTTAGATCGCCGCCGTGCCAGAAGGCTTTGTCGGTGGGATCATAGCCGGTTTGCATCCTGCTGCCCGTAAGTTCGCCACGATCGTTGGTTGGATCGCCGTTCGCAAAGCGGTCCGGCATGATGAGATAAATGATGTCATCCTCTGGCGGGCGATCCCGAACGTCAGTGAGCGGTGAGTGGGGCGCCGGAGCTGCACGGCCGGTCGCGCTAAGCGCTGTGATCAGTACGAGCGCACACCGCCATATACCTTGAAGCGATTGATTATTGCGTTCACCCCGAGCCACCCAACCCTCCTCCCGTTGAAGGTGGCGGAGCGTAGAATTGGGCAGTCGCCGGTCAATGAAGCTGCATACGTATACTCAAGTCCATCAGGCGACCCGTAATGTCCGCAATGGGTCGAAAACGGACATTTCGTTTTGCCTGTCCGTTCGGTTTAGATTGCGGCAATGACGAGGGGATCTGCGATTGATCAGGCGTATGATCTGGCCAGGTCAGGTCAGTGTCGAAGTGTTTCAGAGATCATCCGCCGCTTGCCTGCAAACGCTCGAGAGACTGTCGAAGCCCGCCTGACCGACCACGAGACCAGGAGAGCGCTTATCTTGCTTTGCAGCGAGGCGTGGCTTGCGGCCCATTAGCCTTTGACGCGCTAACCTGGTCGGCGGGCGCGGATTTCGGATTGGCTTTGGCAACCGAAGTCGCGCCTACCGATTGTACAGTTGATGAGCGAAGATCAACGACCCGAACGGTGGTGGACTGTTAGCCGCGGTCCCGGACCTGTGCTTGCCACCGCAATTCACGACGGTCACGGCGTTCGTCCCGCCGTCGCCGAGGTTATGGCGTTGTCCAACGCCGACCGGCTGCGCGAGGAAGACCCCTTCACGGGTCAGGCCATCAAGGATGTTCCGACCCACGTCATCGTTCATCGCTCACGCTTCGAATTCGATTTGAATCGAGCTGCCGCGTCCGCCGTCTATTCGACGCCCGAGATGAGCTGGGGGCTACAGGTCTGGCGTTCCGCGCCAGATGAAAAGCTCATCGCTGAATCGCTGTCCATCCACGCCGGTTACTATCAGATGCTTAGTGGCCTTCTGGACAGTATTGCAGAGACGCATGAGCGGTTCGTTCTGATCGATGTCCACAGCTACAACCATCGCCGCGAAGGACCGGAAGGCAGCCCAACGCCGCAAGACGAAGCGCCAGACATCAACATCGGCACTTATTCGATGCCGCGACCTGAATGGGCGTTCCTGCTCAATCCGTTGATGGACGAAATGCGACGGTTCGATTTCAACGGCCGCAGGCTCGATGTTCGCGAGAATGTCGCATTCCAGGGCAAGGGGGAACAGACCCGCTTCGTCCATGATCGTTACCCGGGACAAGGCTGCGCAATCGCACTCGAGTTTAAGAAGTTCTACATGGACGAGTGGACCGGCGAGCCCGATCCGCGCGAGCTCGAGGCGATGCGGAACTTCATCGGGCATTCGGCGCGTTTCGCTGCCGATTTGGTGACGCGATGACGGCAAAGGCTCTGGCCTCTGCGGCGACGGTCCCGGACCATGTGGGAGCCCAGCGCCGGAAAGTAGGAGACAGCGGGCGCCTGCACCTCGATCGCGCGTTGCCGTTCCTTGTAGTGCATCGTCGCCGTCGGGGAGTGCAGCCGGCGGCCAGCATTGCCCGGCGTGTTGCGCTGAACAGTCCTGCATACTTGATCTGGGACGAAGGTCCCGATGATGGTTCCGCGATCGCCTTGCTGGCAAGCTTGGCCGAGGAGCTAGGCAAACCCGGGATGCCCATCCTGATCATGGCTATCAGTGATCAGGACCAGCTGCCGGTAAGCGACGACAGTCCGACGCTGACGCCATTTGTCGCAAGCGTCGCTGGTGGCAGATCCGCGCGTGAAAAACGTGCGCGCGAAGTCCTGATCGATGCGCTTGAGAAGATGGAAATCGACCTCCGTCATCCGACGGTGGTTTCGGAAGCCCTGGATCGCGACCACTGGCTCGTCAGCGCGCTTTCGGATCTGGCGGACGTGACCGACCCGATGCTGATCGGACTCCCGCAAATTCATCGTCGCGATGGAGGCGGCATTTATCCGCAACTGGCTCACGAACTTGCAGTCGCTTGCGGCGATGCGCTGCTTCGGACAGCCTGCGCTTATGTCGACGATGGCAGCGGTAAGGCACCCGCGCATTACCGTTCTCTCGGCAGAAGCGCTTTCCTGAAGGCGGCTCTCAAGGCCGACGAAAAGCTCGACCGGATCGCCGTAAGCTTCGACTTCCTGTTGTCGGTGTCACCGATCAACACGGCTGCTGCGCTCGAACAGTTCGTCGCCGACGGTGAGCAAGTGTCACCGACGTTCCGCTATCGCCCTCTGACCGTCGATCCCGATGCGGTGAAACGCCAGCTCTATCGGCTGGACTTCTCCCGGCTCGAAGATCCCCTGCTTGAACGGATTTTCGGCGACAAGCGGCATGAGATCGACGCGCAGCTGACCATGCTTGCGACACGCAATACGTCCTCATTTCAGCCGGCCAGCATGTTCCTCTACGGAGCCGTCCCGGCGAAATTGCTGAACGATGCTCACCGGATCCTTGAACTCGCTCGGCCGCGACAGGAGCGCGGGGCATCGGTCAGCGCACCGCAAATCGCAGACGCAGCGCAGAATCTGATCGTCTCATACAATCGACCCGATGCCAGCTTCGATGCATCAGTAGAGATACGCGACGACGTTTCGGGACTGATGGTCAGTCGAAATCGCCTGCTCGTCGGCTCGCGGACAACCATGCGCCTGTCGCGCCTAGAAGCCTTGCTTGCCCACGAAGTCTCGACGCACCTTTTGACCTCTGTCAACGGCTCGTACCAAGGCCTCGCGATCTTCCGCAGCGGTCTCGCAAAATACGAGGGCATTCAGGAAGGCTTGGGGGTCTTCGCCGAATGGGCAGTCGGCGGATTGACGGTGAAACGCCTAAGGTTGCTCGCTGCCAGGGTTATCGCAGTCGACGCCATGCAGCGCGGCTCTGACTTTATCGAGACTTATCGCCTACTTCACCGCGAACTGGGCTTCTCGATCGCTGGAGCATTCGGTGTCGCGGCGCGCGTTCACCGCTCGGGAGGCTTGGCGAAGGATGCCATCTACCTTCAAGGCTTCCGCGCGATCGTCGACCACATTGCTTCGGGCGGGCCCTTGACGCCGTTCTGGCTAGGCAAGATCGCCTTGAGCGATGTTCCGGCGATTGAGGAACTCTTGCAGCGGGGTCTCGTTCACGCCCCGACCTTCCTCCCCTCTTATCTCGACGGTTCGGACGCTCGAAGCCGCATCGCGCGGCTGACGTCCGAAATCGGCTTGGACACACTCATGACTATGGAGCCTGCTTGATGCGGATTGCCTTTTTCGTAAACGACATCGCCACCGAATATCCCGGCTACACGACGACGGTCCTTGCCCACCAAGCCGCGGTTCGAGGCCACGAAGTGATGTACATCACGCCGTCCGACTTCATGATGGGAAAAGATGACCAGCTGCGAGCGCACGTGCGTCGAATGCCAACGAAGAAGTGGGTCAGCCGCGAGGCGTTTTTCAAAGCTCTCAAGGAGTCGGTGACCGAGGCCGAGGCTGCCTCGTTGGATGATGTCGACGTGCTCTGGCTACGTTCGGACCCGTCGCTCGATGCCGTCTCAGCACCGTGGCGGGCCGAGGCCGGGATTCTGTTCGGACGCGAGGCGATCAAGCAAGGCACGCTCGTCCTCAACGATCCCACCAGCCTGGGACAGGCGATCAATAAGCTCTATTTCCAGGGCTTTCCGGAAGAAGCGCGAGCAGAAACGATCATCACGCGCGACGAGCGCGACATCAAAGCCTTTGCCAAGGAGTATAAGAACAACATCATCTTGAAGCCTCTTCAGGGATCTGGCGGCTCCGGCGTGTTCAAGCTGGACAAAGAGAGCGCCGGTAACCTCAACCAGATGATCGATGCGATTTCCCGGGATGGCTACATCATCTGCCAAGCTTACATTCCCGCGGCGAAGAAAGGAGATATTCGCCTGTTCCTAATGAATGGCAGGCCGTTGGAGATCGGTGGGAAATATGCGGCGCTTCGCCGCGTCGCCGCCAAGGACGACATCCGCTCCAACATCCATGCCGGCGGCAAGGCGGAGGCCGTTGAGATCGGCAAGACCGAACTTCGCGTTGCCGAGATCATCCGGCCGAAATTGATCGCCGACGGCATGTTCTTGGTCGGAGTGGATATTGTCGGCGACAAGATCCTCGAAGTGAATGTCTTCTCCCCCGGCAATCTAAAAAGCTGCTCGTCGCTTGCCGGCGTCGACTTCTCCGAGACCATCGTGGAGTCAGTGGAGCGCAAGGTTGAAATTGGGAAAGACTATGGTGGGGTATTCGACAACCGCCATCTCGCAATGCTCTGATGCGTTCAGCCAACGTTGAGTTTGGATCGTCCGCAATGGGTCGAAAGCCGACCCAGATGCGCCGAGGCAATCGCAATGCGAAGGGCTAGTGGCTGTCATCAAAAGCGATGACGTTCCGAAACATCACCATACCAACGACACTCCCTTGGTCGTTATCAACGCCAATATGGTTGCTCAGTCGGATTGGCGTTCCGGCGATAATGTCAGCCGCAATTAGCGCACGCGCTTGTCTCTCAGCCTCGTCCATCGCAGCAGCGAAGTCTGGGAAGTCCTGGCCTTCCCGATCATGGAGCCGGCCTGCGGCCTCATGCAGATGAAAGTAGAAATGGGGCACGCTCTTCCGGAACGCAGAAGGTGCAGCCGAAGTTGCTACTGCTGATCGATCATCATTCTCTGCCTCAGCTTCCGTACGTGGTCGGTCGGAGACCCTAGGCGCGGGCTACCCAGTGCAAATGTCCGCCCGAGTCGAAATTAGACCAAAGAGCCAAACGTCCGATTTGGTTCGAAAGCAGACATTGGTGATCAGGTTGAGTCGCGTTTGGGAAAAGGAATAATCTGTTGTCGATCAGCAGTAAGCTCTGCGAGCGCCGCAGCAATCTCGGCTTGTCCGAACGGCTTCGCGAGCCGCGGAAGATTGAGCGCTGCATCGCTAATCCCAGTGTAGCCCGTAATGATCAACACCGGCATCGACGGCCGGTTCTCACGGATCCGCCGCGCGAGTTCTGCTCCGTCCATGCGCGGCATCTTATAATCCGTGACTATAGCGTCGACGTCGAGGTCACCTTTCAGCTTTTCAAGCGCCTCCGGGCCGCTGCTCGCCTCCACGACGTGATGGCCGAGCTCCCGGATCATCTCGGCCGTCGCGAACCGTACCAGGTCTTCATCGTCAACCAAGAGCACGGACAGTTCGCGCGCGGTGGCCGCAGAGGTGCGCGCGACGCTGAGGCCCGCCTTCCCGACACCTTGCGCTGCGACCGGCAAGTAAAGATCCACCCTCGTACCCTCGCCGAGCTGCGACGAAATCGAGAAGCCGCCGCCAAGCTGCGCAGCAAGCCCATGGACCATTGACAAGCCTAGTCCGGTTCCGCGACCGATCTCCTTGGTCGAATAGAAAGGTTCGATGGCGCGCCCGAGCGTCTCGCTGGCCATTCCGCAGCCGTCATCGGCGACGGACAGGCGGACATAATCCCCCGGTGCAAGCACCGGCAAGCCAGTGATTCCAGCCTTCTCCTTGCTTGCGGTAATCGTCAGGCGACCGCCGTCCGGCATGGCGTCCCGCGCGTTCACGCAAAGATTCAGGATCGCGAGCTCGAGCTGATTTGGATCTACGATCGCAAGCGGTAAGTCGGGTTCGGCCTCGATCGAAATCTCGATGGTGGGGCCAATCGAGCTGGCAATCAGGTCGCGCATCCCGATGATCAGGCGCACGATGTCGATCGCATCGGTCTGCAGCGTCTGCCGGCGCGCAAACCCGAGCAGCCGCTGAACAAGCGTCCTCGCCCGATCGGCGGCCTTCAGCGCGTTGCCGAGCAGTCTGGCCGACCGCGGATCCTTGTCTGCATATTGCTTGTGGAGCAGGTCGAGAGCGCCCGTGATCGGCGTCAGCAGATTGTTAAAGTCGTGCGCCACGCCGCCAGTTAACTGGCCCAGCGTCTCCAACTTCTGCACTTCATGCAGCTGGGCCACGGCCGCGGCATGCTCCGCCGTGCGCTCCTCAACACGGCGTTCCAGGTCTTTTGCTAAGTCGTTCAGCTCCACCAGCCGCGCCCGAGCGTCATACTGCCGCCGGCGTCCGCGCAACGCTGCCTGCGCCAGGCTGACCAACGTAGTCGGGTGGAACGGCCGCTCCAGGAAGGTCGCGTTGCCGAGCAGCTCAAGGTAGCGCGCCGCCGCTGGGTTGCGCTCCAGCCCACCGCCGCGACGAGTGAGGAGCACGAACGGAAAGTCCGACCATTCTTCCTGACCCGCAATCCACCCCGACAAAGCATGGAGCGAAGCACCTGCCAGCGCCTCTTCGGTGACGACCGCGAAGCCGGCGCCCGCCTCCAACTCCGCAACGAGCTCGTCGACGTCCGACACAATATCGCTCCGAACGTTGGACTCGCTGATCATTGCCGCGGCAACCATCGCGTCCCGCCCCTGAGGGGCCAGGATCAGTGCGCGTTCGGACACATCGAAACTCATCCGTCAGCGGACTCCAGCAACGTCTCACTGCTGCCGACCAGCTCGGGTACCCCACGCAAGACACCCTGGAAGTTCATCAACGGGTCGCCCAGAGTAATGCCGCGCTTGTCGATACGATATTCGCGTATCGTGTCCTCGTGCGGGCCCGTGCGCTTCTTGATGACCGACATGGCCCTGCGAACGCGTCCCCTCGCCTCGAAGTACCGGAGAAGGATCACCGTGTCGGCGAGATATGTCACGTCAACCGGAGCCTTCATGTCGCCGACGAGCCCGTGCTGCGCGACCGTCAGGAAGGTCGATGCACCCTGGCGGTTCAGATACTGAAGCAACTCATGCATGTGGAGCACGAGTGACTGCTCCTCCGGCATTGCCGCCTGGTAGCCGTTGAGACTGTCGATCACGACGGTCTTCGCGTCCTTTTCTTCGACGCAGCGGCGGACGCGCTCCGACAGCTCACCCGGCGTCAGCTCGGCCGCATCGACCTGCTCAATGAGCAACCTGCCGGTTTCGATCAGGGCTTCGAGATCGAAGCCGAGGCCCTTGGCCCGCTCGAACAATAGCCCGAGTTCCTCGTCGAACACAAACATCGCCGCGCATTCTCCACGCTCGATGGCTGCAACGACGAAGTCGAGAGCGAGCAGCGACTTGCCCGTGCCCGCCGGTCCCAGGATGAGCGTGCTCGACCCGCGCTCGATACCGCCGCCGAGGAGCGCATTGAGCTCGGCGGACTTGCTGATCGTAAGTTCCCGTTCGAATCGCGACCGGTGCTCTGCCGATACGAGCCGCGGGAATACCCGCACGCCGCCGGTCTCGATGACGAAATCGTGATTGCCTCCGCGATAGCGCTGACCGCGATATTTGATGACGCGAAGCCGCCGCCGCTCCGCCCCATATTCCGGCGACAGCTCTTCGAGCCGGATCACGCCGTGAGCGACGCTGTGCATCGTCCGGTCGTTGGCTTCGCTGGATAGATCGTCGAGCATCAGCACCGTTGCGCCGCTCCGCGCGAAATAATGCTTCAGCGCGAGGATCTGCCGGCGATAGCGAAGCGACGATTGCGCGAGCAACCGAATCTCGGACAGGCTGTCGAGAACGACGCGTGTCGGATGGACCTGCTCGAACGCATCGAAGATGCGCTTCGTGGTCTCACCGAGCTCGAGGTCCGATGAATAGAGCAGGCTCTGCTGCTGATCCTCATCGAGCAGGCTCTCCGGCGGAACCAGCTCGAATACGTCGATCCCCTCGAGCGACCAATTGTGCGAGGCCGCACTCGCGCGCAGCTCGTCGCCGGTCTCTGATAAGGTGATGTAAAGCGCCCGCTCGCCCTGCTCCGCGCCCGCCATCAAGAACTGCATGGCGATCGTAGTCTTGCCCGTGCCCGGGCTTCCCTCCAGAAGGAACAGACGTCCGCGGGCGAGCCCTCCCGCAGTGATATCGTCCAATCCCCGTACCCCCAGCTCTGCTTTGCTGCTGGTTTCGGTCAATTCCGTCTCCATTGGTTGGCGTCATTCACTAGCCTAAACCACGGAACAACCATTACGCTCCCAATATAACCGGAGTGCTCGCCAACCATCTAATGTCCGTTTTGGGTGGAAAGCGGACGTTGGTTGGCGTTCACACGCCAGCTGGATTGACTTAGATCGCTACCCCGGGACTCGCCGAAATCGGGTCTCCGGCCCGGTGATGGTTCGCCCCTGAGCCGGACCCTTACTAGCTACGCGAATAGTTGGGGGCGACTATGAAGATAGCGATTATCGGATTCATGTTCTCGGCGGCGACCGCCTTAGCGATGGTAATCGCTAAGTGCCCGCTCTGCCCGCACTAGACGAATTTCAACTGTCGGGAACCCGACACTCGGTGATCCGTTTAGAAGCCGCCATACCTCCTGAAATGGCGTCAGCGGCCCGGATACTCCCGCAGTGTTTCCGGGCCGCTCTCTTTTGGGGCTTTCCTCGCGGTTATTCGCGGTGGAAAGAGTCGCTTTCCGCGACCAACTCCAAGCGGGCCAAGACTTCTGCTTTCTCGTGAAGTTCTTCGCACAGGGCCAACAGTTCAGCCCGGACGAACGGATCGACGGTCCGCCCTGCAAACTCCCAGCAACGATCAGCCTGATCGCGAAGGTGTTGCAGCTCACTTAGCTGCGAGGCGCTGGGCCGATCTCGCATACCCGTCTCTCGTTCACCCAGATCTCAGCTCGGACATCAGCTCGCTTACCCTTTATGCGATCTATGGCTTCCAAGACGTCTAGCGCTTCGACTTCCTCGGTGTGATTCACGACGTTGTCGCGCAAGTAGATGATCCGGAAAGTTTGCATTTCTGAGCCAACCGATGGGATCATGGATTGTGCGGACTTTCGATGCGGCTCATCTCACACGGCGCACGACCGGGAGTTACTGAACCTCCGCAATCGAACGGTTTACAACTTCTAACCGCGCCCGTCTGCGTCCCCGTTGGATTGCGATTCCGCTTCAGATTCAGACGCAAGTCGCTCATACTCAGCTGCCACGCTTAGTAGCTCGTCCTGCAATTCCTTCGGCGCACGCTTCGCGATCTCGCGGAGCCGCTCGGACTGTTCTCGGTAGAATTTCGGCTGCACTATACTCTCGCGCATGAGCTAGAACTAACTAGCGGTCACTCCGGGCGCTTGGTTCCTCAACGTCCGCAATGGGTCGAAAGCAGTCCTTCGCCAACTAGCCGCCTCCTTCATTTCTGAACCGCCATATCGTAAGTGTGAGGCTTCCGGGCGGAGGCGGTTCGTTGAATGACGCAGAGCCATTAACAACGGAGCAGCATCAACCCGAGGGGCAGGTCTTCGTCAGCTACGCAACCGCCGACCGCAAGGCGGCACTTAACGTCTGCAAGACAATGGAGCGGCGTGGCGAGAAGTGCTGGATATCAACGCGCGACGTTCTCCCCGGCGAGAATTACCAGGAAGCAATTGTGCGTGCGCTTCGCGCAAGCCGCGCGATGGTGCTCGTCTTCTCGGAGGCTGCGAACAACAGCGACGAAATAAAGAAGGAGCTGTCGCTCGCTAGCCATTACCGCGTCCCCGTGATCGCCCTTCGGATCGAGGACGTCGAGCCGAGCGACGCGTTTGCCTACGAGCTTTCCACACGACAGTGGATAGACGCTTTCCAGGGCTGGGAGAGGTCTATCGACGCACTCGTCGACCACGTGCGGCGAATAGTCCGCGCGGACGAAACAACGGTCAGGGTCGAGCCCTCCCGTCGTGTACGCCGCTCGTCGTCACTGTCCAGACGTCACCTGCTGCTCGGCACCGCAGTCGCATCTTTGCTGGCCGTGACAGTAGGCGGTTGGTGGCTGCTTCGTGCTCCGCCCCCTGCGCCGCATAGCATGATGGTGCGGCTGACCGGCTTCCAGCGACTATCTCCGGATTTGCCACCGACCATGCCAGAAGCGGTTCGCGACGAGGTCATAGCGGCGTTTGGCGACCAAGGAGTGGTAGGCATCTCGACCTCACCTTCTCCTGCCGGTGGGCCGGAGCCTGCCTACGCCCTCGGTGGGACAATCCAGCGCAACGGAGACCAAATCCGCGTCATCACGAAGCTGATCAACGAGAGGTCCGGCGCGACTCTCTGGTCAAGCAGCGCCGATTATGATGCCAACGAGACGTCGCGCGTGCCGCGCCGCATCGCCGTGGATGCAGGAAGAATGGTGCGGTGCGGCCTGTTCGGAGCCTCGACTTACGCCAAGCCAATGCCCGATGCCGTTCTCTCGGACTATTTGCGCTACTGCCAGAACTCGGGAGTCTTTCCGGCGGATCCGGGCAAGGGACTACAGGCGGCCCGCAGTGTTGTTGCCGCAGCTCCGGACTTCTCTTGGGGCTGGTCGGCTGTCGTCTTGGCTTCCGCGCAAAATCTCTATTCGGCCGATCCGGGACCCCGCCGTGAGGAGGTTCGACACCTCGGGCTTGAGGCCGCGGATAAAGCACTCGCGCTCGACCCCAAAAATAGTGAAGCCGCCTCCCAGAAGAGCCTCCTGATCGACCCGAAAGATTTCGTGGCGCAGGAGACCTTGCTCCGCCGAGCGATTGCGGCGCGTCCGCTCGACTGCGGATGTGAGCATATCAACTACGGGATCATGCTTCAGAACGTCGGCCGATATGCCGAATCTGTCCCTCAATTTCGGCACGCCACTGAAATGCTGGCACTGGATTCCTCGTCGCAGTTTCTCTTAGCCGATACGCTGACGGTCATAGGCAAGACTGCGGACGCGAAGCGGCATTTCATCGCAACGGCAGACCTGGATCCTAACCCAGCGATGGCGGACATCATCGCTGTCACCGAAGCCACGGAAACAGGACAATACGCCGCGGCGATCAAGGCAGTTCAGAATCCGAAGACAGGCATAGCGGACGAAGAGAGAGCGGCGCTGCTCCATGGCTACCAAGCAATGGCGTCAGGTGACGCCACTGCGAAAGCTCGAGCGGCTGCGACGCTTGTCAGGCTTCCCGATGGCCAGAAGGATTATCTGGTGGCGAAACTGCTCGCCGTGCTGGGCAATAGTCACGAGGCGATGAAAATATTCGAAGCGGGCATCGGTACCCGCGCCGACTGGCCCTCGCTGCTCTGGTACCCGAGTATGCGAGCCGTCCTTAGCGAGCCTAATTTCCCGGCACTTACGCAGCGGCTGGGCCTCCTGACTTACTGGCGCTCAAGTCACACCAAGCCCGATGCCTGCACCGCGAAGGCACCGCCTCCATTCTGCCGATTGATCTGACCAGCGCCCTGGCTAGGGTGCGCGCCATAACCGCTAGCAATGGTCTGCAAATGGGTGGAAAGCGGACTTCCGACAGTGACGCGGTGAATCCGCTAGTTGTCACGGAATTGAACGATAAGCTCTGCTAACGACTCAACTACGGTGAGACTCGCCTTTCACCTGACTCGACTAAGTTGCGTGAGCTGGCGGGTCTCACCTTCCCGATTTTAAAGCGCTATAGAGCCGGTCCGAGACTCGCCCCGAATAGCCACGAGGAGGCCGGACGGGACGTGTCTTCGTCTCAGAGGAGTGAAACTGAGAAACTACCCAGCGTCCCCATTGGGTCGAAAGCGGACGTTACGGGCGAGCGCTCCACCAGTCTGGCCACTTCACCTTCTCCGGTGTGCGTGTGGCCTCTAGGATAATCCGCTGCTCTTCGACGGACAGCCGGCGAGATCCTAAACGCTCGAGCGCTGCGTGAACGATCCAAGGATTGAGTTTGTAGCGAGCATTTTCCGAGTGCCTGTTGAGCTTATGGGCCATGCCGAGAGCATCGAGAGCGCAGCCAACGCTGCCGGGGCTCACCGCCCTCCAGACAATCGTAAAGTCAGGAAGGTCACTCACCTGCCGCCTGGTTTGCGCCTCTTCGATCGCCGCCAACGATGCGCGAGCGCTTGCGCTGTCCCCTTCGAGGCCTCGCTTGGTGACGTGCAACAGAAAGGCTTCCGCCGCAGTGACGCGCCGCTCGCGGCCATCCTCGCGAATGACGATCATCTGGCCGAGTAGATGGTCGTAAGGGATATCCCGGCGACGGCCCTTCGGCCGCCCTTTCGGATTGCCGCTCTGCCCCTTTCTGAACCGAGTCGAGGTGGGCGGCCTCCCATAGCCGACCCAATCGTCAGAATTCGCGCGCTCAGTCATGACGACTTGCCTCTGGGCCACCGGAGTTTGTCGGCGTCGATCGTGACACGCTTGATCTCGTCGATCTGCCTCTGCTCCAGGCCGCGGCGCCCTGGTCGGCTCAGACCAGCTTGCGTAGCCCACGTGGCGAGTTTCAGCCTGCTGTCATGTTCGGATGGGCCACTCCATGTCGGATCTGGCACCGCGATACCCAAAAGCAGCATCGCCTCGTCAGCATTGCGAGGGTCGTGCTCCCATCGGAATTTCATGGCCTTTCGGACAGGCGCAGGCGCCTGTTTAGCTAACGCGACCTCGCGCTTTTCAATCATCTTGAGGACTGCGCGAACGGCCATCTTGCTGCCTTTCAGAGCCGCCTGATACGTCCTGAACTCGAGAGCTTCTGTGATACTCATCTCGCGTTCGACACCGTTCTGACTGACCATCAGGTTCTTGTCGAAGATGATGTCGAATGCGGACACGTGCGGCCGACGCTTGCGCGGCCGACCAGCGGGATTGCCGCATTGTCCCTTTTGCCAGCGACCGCTCATGCCCGCTCCAGGACTGCTGTTCCGCCCGTGACCTGTGACCAACGTTCGACAGCAACGTCCACGTAAGCAGGATCGATGTCACAGCCGCGAAACCTGCGACCTGTGCGGTCGGCGGCGATGAGCGTCGTTCCAGATCCGCTGAACATATCGAAAACCAGCTCGCCGCGCTTGGTCACGTCCTGGAGCGCATCGGCAACCAGCGCGATCGGCTTGACGGTCGGGTGCAGCGCCAGGTCCTCTCGGCGACTGCCCGCCATGGAATTCACCGAGGTGTAGTCCCAGACGTTGGTTCGGTTGCGCCCGTGCTTGCCAAGCTCGACGGCGTTGAAGTGAGACGCTGATCCCACTCTGTAGACGAAGACAAGCTCGTGTTTGGATCGGTAAAGCGAGCCCATGCCGGCATTGCTCTTGTTCCAAACGCAGATGTTGAGCAGCTCTCCGTAAACATTGGATGCTGACGCGCTGACGTCGTCCAGGTGGCGCCAGTCCATGCATACGAAATGGACCGCGCCATCGCGGGAGACCTGTGCTGCAGCCCCAAGGGTCTCGGTCAAGAAGTCGCGGAACTCGCTTGTACTCATCTCACCAGAGGCCATCGCAAACTCGCGGTGGCGTCCGGCAGCGTTGGCGTGCCCGTTGATCTTCACGTTGTACGGCGGATCGAGAAATGCAGCGTCGATCCCGGCGTCATTGGCGACGATGCGTCGCAGGAAATCGACATCACGACCGTCACCGCAACCCAAGCGGTGCTCACCCAAGACCCAGATGTCGCCGGGTTTAGTCTGCGGCTCCTCAGGAACTGCCGGGATGATCTCGTCATCAGGGTCATTTGCAGCCTTCAACACGACGTCGATTTCGCCAGAGGCGAAGCCCGTCAGCGAGAGGTCAAAGTCGACATCGAGCGTGCCGATCTCGTCCAGCTCAAGCTTCAGAATCTCGAGATCCCACCCCGCATTCAAGGCGATCTTGTTGTCCGCGAGACGCAGCGCCTTCTTCTGAGCGTCGCTCAGGTCCGACAGTGTGATGGTCGGGACTTCGGAAAAACCGAGTTCTTTCGCGGCTCGCAATCGGCCGTGCCCCGCGATGAGCATTCCGTCTTCATCAATCAGTATTGGATTGGTGAAGCCGAAGGCTCGGATCGATTGCACGAGCTGCTCGATCTGACGTTTGGGATGGGTCCGCGCATTACGCGGGTCCGGCTTGAGCGCAGCAACGGGCCGATACACTACAGCCAATTGGTGCGCGGAGGGGTTTGCCCTCGCTGTGGCTTGGTCCATGTAGGGCGGAACATAATGGCAACTCATCGCCCATCAAAGTGCTCGGATGGCGAGCGCATGCGATATTCTGTGGATAGACGGGGCGCGCTCTTGTGATCGCCGAGTTCTTTGCTCTCACCTGTTATTGCGGAATTGAAGCCCTGAAACAGGCGAAAAACTCCCTGTTTCAGTTAATTGAGGGCCTGTTCTGGCGAATAACAGGGAAGGCACTCCGTCACATAGAGAAACCCTGGAAAATCGGGAGTTACGCTCCAGTTGATCGACGATCGCGAGCCTTCGACGCCTGTTTTCCGCGCCGATTTGGTGGAATTTCCCTGTTATCGCACAAGATAGGGCTTATCGGTCGACTGCACCGCGCACCACTCTCTCGATTCCACGAGAGATCGGCGCAAGAACCTCTGCACCGATCCTCAAGTTCTCTCGTAATTTCCGGCACTTACGTCTCACCAGGCATCACTGTGTGGTGGCAAGAGAGCAATTGGCCCCTGGCGCCGCGCTGTCCTGCAGGGGAAATCTCAAAGGGCCGAATTTCGTGCCACCAGATGGAGGTGCAGACCGGCTCAGCTGAAGCCGAAGTAGCGACGCTGCTCTTCCCAACCGAGAGGCACATCCGCGGCTCTCAGCAGGCGCCGGCCAGTAAGCGTCGGCGGCTGACGACCTTCCATGATGGCAGTGATGATGTCAGGCGCTAGCCAGCTCACCCGAAGAAGCTGCCAGAGATGTCGCTTGCTATAGCTGCATACGAGGGGATCTTGAACTCCGGTAAGGGCAGCGCGCTGCGCTGCGGCTCAAAATCCCGCGTCCTCCGCCGTCAGCAATTGCTGTATCCGGCCGGGTCCAAGATCATTTGGACCGTGGTGTGCCGCGATAAGCGCATCTGCTGGGCGACTGAGCGAAGCTGCATCCGCCCGTGCGGCGAAATAACCGTGCAGACCGTAAGCCCGAAGCGCCACAAGGAACAACACGGCTAACGCGCCGACCGCGTACGCTAACGTCTTGGATCGCCTGTTTGAAGCTCAGTCTCGCACCGTCTGCAATGGGTGGAAAGCGAACTCTCAACCCAAAGGAGGATGCGCCTTGATCAGAACCATGTGAGACTTGCTACATCAACTGACGGTGGCGGGACCGGATCGCTTCAAAGGCGCTTTCAGCGGGGGCGCCAACGGTGCTTTCGGCTCGGGAGCGAATTGTGCTGCCTCATTGAGCCTGAACGGCATGAGCCGTCCGTATTTGGCAAGTTCTGCAAATATCCGAGGATCTCTGCGCAGTGTTTCCCAGCCTCGCTCGATTTCAAGCGGATAAGCCGCATTCATGGGCGGTCGACCTGGCTTCTGCAGAAGCACTATCGCATCGTCTCGACGACCTTCATCGGCGAGGGCCCGCATAATCGCCTGGCGTGCGCCGGACTGGTCACCAATGCAGAGCCTCAGATGGACGGCACCCTCGACCGCTGTCGTCTTGGCGGCGATTGCAAGTGAGACGCCGGCCTCGCTGTCCCGCCCCAGCGCGTGCAAGGCACACGTCCGATATAGATGCATGTAGACGAAAGCGTCCTGATTCACCGACTCTCGGTATCGTTGTATCTCTAAGATTGCCCTGTCCAGAAGGTTCAGGGCACGTTGTGGTTCGCTCATTATCAATGCAAACCGCGCTTCATTTGCTGTCAGGTTGAGCGCGTTGACATCTTCTCCGAGTGGCCAGATGCGTTCGACTGTCGCGTACAGATTTCGAATATCATCCCACCGACCGAGCATCCCAAGCGCTTCGGCAACTCCCGATACCCGGAAGATCAAGTCATAGTCTCGATCTGCATCGAGCTTCTCGGAAAAGGCCGGCAAGATGTCCGCGACGATGTCCTTGTAGAGCCCGGCAGTGCGCAGTGCGTCCAAATATGCATCCGCCGCCACTGCGGAATGGCTCGCGTGCCAACGACCTTGCGCCTCTGAGAGATAAGCTTGCCATTGACGGCCGAGCTTGGGGCCCGCCCACTTTTCCAGATCCGGCCAAATCGCACGATATCGGTCGCTTGCGAGCATGGTGTAGGTCTGAGCAGGCACCAGCAGTTCAGGGACCAAGGCTCGAGCTCCGGTTACATCCCCAATGCTCAGTCGCAGGGCGATCGCCTGATATGCGAGGTCGGAACGAGAGTTGAGTTTCTGACCTCGCCACCCAATGCTCAATAGCTTTTCACTCAGAGCTGAGGCGCGACGTGCATCATTGGCTTCATCGAGCCGGTGCAGAAGATTGAACAGGTCATAATCGTCGAGGAGCGTACGAACTATCTCCGGATCAATCGCAATCGCCCTAAGCATGAAGTCCGCGCCTTCACCGGCTCGCGGTGAATAAGAATAGGCCTCCACAGCAGCTAGCAAGGGCCCGCTGTAGCCCGGCAGCAACCTGACTGCCTCGTCTGCTGCCGCGATAGCATCAGCACTGCGTTCTTCATTTGCTAGCACGCCCGATCGAACCATCTGGACGAAACCACGAAACTTAGTTGGCTCAGGATCCTTCGCGAGGATCGAGTCCAGGATGACCAGACTGCCTTTGTTGTCACCTTCCTTCAGGGCCATTTGAGCCTGAACGGCCTCACTGAAGAGTGCCTGTTCTTTGGCGGTCATCATTTCCGAAGGGGGTGGCAAAAGCGATGCTTGCGCCGGCACGGGCAACGTTCCGAGCCAGATCAACGGAACAAGATGATACTTTAGCGCATGCACGAACTGGCCCTCCCCCAAGCGACCCTATCACAGAAACCTAGGGCCAACGCGCGTGTTGTCCAGCATCGCCCTTCAAGGCCGCAATGGGTGGAAACCGGACATTAGCTTCCGGCCGCTAGCACAGCAGAATGTCCGATGAACCGCATTCGCCGAGCTCAACTTACGATGTTCCCAAATGGCCAGCTTTTCTTTCATGGAGCGCTCCGCTGCTACTTTGTGTGGGGTTGGCTTTGGTTCGAGGCTCCACTTGGAATAGGGGGGCCATCGCGGGGTTGGTAATGACCTATGGGTTCGGGTGGATCTGGATGCGGATGGCAGTGAGACTAGGGCGCGGTGGAGCGTTGCCGTTGTTCTTGCGTAAACCGCCGGCCGGCTCTTCGGTGCCTCGCACATGGCTGGACAGTCCCGCCGGCACTTTCTTTCAGGCGACGATCCTACTTGGTGCGAGTATGGGGCTCGTGTTCTTCGGGTGACGTCTGCTTTGGATCGAAAGCGGACGCTTACTGCTGGAACGAGTGCGCTCTGCCCGGGCCCATTTGGTAGTCGCACCCATTCTTTGTCTACTCCGTCCAAAGCGATGACGGTCCCCGCCTCATTATCGACGTGCTCGACGAGGCCTTCCGCAAACCAGAAAGCTTCGTTCAAGTCATCAAAGTGAACGTTGACGGCGCTATCTTCGCTCGTTGAGCCGATTACAGGCATCCCGATCAGCGAGGACGTCGTCCAGCCCCAGACCTGGCCCTCCTTACCTGCAAGTCCGAGCCTTTGAGTCTCCTCAGTCGGATTGATGCGGACGCGGTCTGCGAAATCGGACATAGTCCAGATTAGCCGATCTTGACGCCCGTAATGCGTTGAAAGCAGACGCAAGCAGCCAATATTTCGAACGTGAATCAGGCGGCTTTGATCGCTGGAGAGGAGAGCAGCTCGCTAAGGCCGATCTTCTGGCGCACATGTCGGGCAGCAGGGAGGTGAACTATGAGTGAGCGGTTCGAGCGGCATCGGCAGCCCTGGCGGCCGGACGAGATCCAGAAGCTGCGCACGCTCGCCGGCAAGGGCATGGCGCTCAAGGCGATCGCGAAGGCCCTCACGCGGAGCGAGGAGTCGGTGAAGGACCGCGCCAAGCTTGATAAGATCAATATCGCAAAGCTTCGCTAGTCCTGCGGTCCGCGTCGTTGCCCAAGCTCAATCTGCGCGAGGATGTTGCCGACCAGCTTCCGGCTGAGCTCGGCGGCGCTCGCCAGGCTTGCAGCCATTTCCTCTGAGTCCGATCGCGCCGCGAAGAGATCGAGTTCGTCGGCCTTCAACAGGAGCTTCCTCGCAAGCGCCAGCAGCCGGTTCACTTGCGCATTGGCGTCGGTGTGGTCGGAGACGAGCCTTAGTCTGGGCGGTCCCGACTGGCGCATTTCCGGCGGATGAGAGGCGCGCGGGTCGCGAGACCACATGATAGCGTCGGCAACATGCCCCGTGATCAGGCCGATGGCATCAATCTCTTCCTGCGTCGGCATGCCGATCGTCCGATGCAGGATCGCGAAGGTTCCGATGATCTTGTCGTCCGCGTTTCGGATGGGCGTCGACCAGCATGACCTGAAGCCGTGCGACAATGCGAGGTCACCATAGTCGCTCCAGACGGGGTCCGTCGCGATGTCGACCGAATAGATCGGCCGGCCAAAATAAGCTGCTGCGCCGCACGAGCCGGAGCGTGGTCCGATCTCGATGCTCTCGCTCGCTCGGCAATAGGAAGGGGGGACGGTTGGAGCGGCTCCGTAAGACAGGCGCTTGCCGTCGGGACTCAGCAGGAGGATGCAGGTAAACACATCGTCCCCGCCCAGCCGCTCGACGGTCCTGAGGTGCCTATTGAGCACCTTCTCGAGGCTGTCCCCCCGCAGGAACTCGGCAGGAAACTCGCTATCGCGGTCCTGTAGCGACTTTCGAAGCGCAGCGGCAAAAGCCATTGGTCTCTCCGAACCCAGCCAGCGACGACCCTTCGGAAGGCGCAGCACTGCGCCCTCTAACGAAGCAGGTATGATTCGGATGCGGCTCTGATCAAATCAGGTTTGACCCTAGTGTCGCAAAGCAAGCAATTTGATTTGAATGAGTTAGCCACTCCGATCCGACTTCAGCTTGCGTACAGGCAGCCGGAGCCAAAGCGGCGACCGGAGGAAGCTTCGATGACGCACCGCGAGTTGGTCGATTATCTGCGTAACACGTCTGCCCGTTGCCGCTTGTACGGCGACAATGCATCCGACGAAGAAGCGGGCCGCACGTTGCTCGAACTGGCTGACGAGATGGAGGCCGCAGTGCTCGTGCTGGAGAATTCGAAGAGCAGCCCCGAACTTTCTGAGCGCTAGGGCGCGTCGCCCAAATCCGGCAATGTTGCCGTCTGGCGCAAAGCTTCACCGAGCGCGAGCGCCGTCGCCATAGCCAGGTTCAATGAGCGCACTGCGGGTCGGATCGGAATGCGTACCCGTGCATCGCAGGCTTCGGCCACCTCGAGAGGTACACCCGCGCTTTCCTTGCCGAAAAGCAGGACATCGTCCGCGTTGAAGCGGAAATCATAAGCCGATTGGCGGCTCTTGGTCGTGAATAGCACTAGCCGTTGCGAACCGATCGTCCGTCTGAACTCCTCGAAGTCGGCATGATGGGCGATTTCGACATGATCGATATAGTCCATGGCTGTCCGGCGCACTCGCCGATCGTCCCACTGGAATCCTAGCGGCTCGATAAGGTCCACGGCAGCGCCCAGACATGCGCCCAGGCGCAGGACGGACCCCACGTTTCCGGCGATTTCGGGTTCGAAGAGCGCAATTCGCATGGTGGCGAACTAACCTAGTCTCGCGCGATCTTGAACGTCCGCAGAAGGTATAAGTAGTCGATCGCCTACGTCTGTATCGAACGCATTCCGCAAAGCGAGTGCCGAACGTCGCATCACATGGCTCGCCGACAAGGCAGGCGGCTATGTCGAGCCGCTTGGCGACACGCTCGGCGCGCAGATCATCGTGCCGGGATGCCGTCGATTCTGCTTTTTGTGTGGAAAGCGTGCCGCCAAAGCGGCGCCCCTCTGATATGACAGGTCCATTACGGCACGATTACCGCTCGCCGCACAGGAGCTGACCTTTGACATCCCCCAATTCCCTCAAGCGCATTCAGGGCAACGTGCTCGCGGTTCAGGAGCGGCGCTTGCTGACCTGGATCTGTTCGCGCCTGCCGGTCTGGACGACGCCCGATCAGTTGACGCTCTTGGCTCTGCTGGCCTCGGTTTGGATCTTCGTCGGCTATGCTGCGAGCAACATTCACCCGGGTTGGCTTTGGCTGTCGGTCGCTGGTTATTGCGTGCACTGGTTCGGCGATTCACTGGACGGAAGCCTAGCGCGATTTCGATCCATCGAACGTCCGAAATATGGCTATTTCGTCGACCATAGCGCCGACTTGATGGGCGCCTTGTTCATCGTCGGCGGCATCGGCGTCAGCCCCTACGTCCGCCTCGACATCGCTCTCATCGCTCTCGTGGGTTACTATCTGTTGGCGGGCTATGCCTTCCTCGCCGCGCGGGTCGTGGGAGAGCTCAAGCTATCCTATGTTGCCGCTGGTCCGACCGAGCTTCGCTTGATCCTGATCGGCCTGACCATCGCAATGTTCGCGTTCGGCCCGTCGGAGGCCGGCATCCTGCCGCTCAATGGATTCGATCTTTTCGTGGGCGCAATCGGTGTTCTGCTGATCGGCGTGTTCGTCACCCAAACCATCGCGATGGTCAGGCGGCTCTCCAGTCAAGGCGAATAAGCGCTCCAGGAGCCGCTTGCGCCCTGAATCAGGTCCATGAAATTCCGCGCTGCCTCGCGATCAGCCTCGTCTTTGAAGACGACGTCGAGGTCGGGAGCCGACCCAAAAGTGTGCAGCAGCGCCCAGAGTGCGAAGCGCTCGCGGCGATCCTTGGTAAGGCCGAGGTCGACCTTCATATGCTCGATGCCGGCGGCGAGTGCTTCCGGCGGTACCGCTGCCAGGTCTGAAATGCCGAAGTAGCGGCGGATCTGATCATCGAAATTCATGCTCGTCGCCTGATGAGAAAAGCCGACATTCGCCCAATCCTGGCAGGCAGGATTGTGCTACAGGTGGCGCGGGACTCGAACACCTTACGTCTCTAAACCCTCGGGTCCCCAACGAACGGCTCGGCATAGCTATTCCGGGCCGTTTGTGTCCGAGACGGTTCTCCCATCACCCCACCAGTAACGGCCACAACACCATGCCGAGGCCGACCATGCTGATCACGAAGACGATGGTGCGGATGACGGGAATGCCGGCGGCATAGAGCGGCAGATAGACGACCCGTGCGCCGAGCCAGATCCAGCCGCCAAGCGCGGTCAGTTCGCTCGTGCGGTTCGCGACAACCACGCCGAGCAAAGCGACGATTGCGATTGGGAAAGTCTCTTCAAAATTTGCCTGTGCGCGCATCGTCCGGCCGGTGATTGGTGAGGCGGGCGGGAGCGCTTCATCGCGCGCGCTCATGTTCCACTTGCGGCCGTATTGAGCGGTTTTGAACCGCGTCGCGGTGAAAATATAGACGACCAGCAGAAGCGCACCGAGCGCAAGGATCCTGATTTCGACGGGCATGTTATCTCCTGTCCCTTACGGCGACGCGCCAATGCGTATCACAAAGGAGGTTCGGTATGGATCGATTCACCGGCGGCTGCTTGTGCGGCGATGTGCGGGTCGTGGCGACTGGCGAGCCCTACCGCGTCGGCCTGTGCCATTGCCTGGATTGCCCAAAGCATACCGGGTCGCTGTTCCATTCGTCCGCGATCTTTCCGGAAGATGCGGTGACCGTCGATGGCGAAACGCGCGAATATTCAGGACGCCATTTCTGTCCACGTTGCGGCTCATCAGTATTCGGGCGCAGCTGCGACGAGGTCGAGATCAGTCTCGGCGCCTTCGACGCGCCCGACCAGTTCGCGCCGACCTATGAGCTATGGACGATCCGGCGCGAGAACTGGCTGCCGTCCTTTCCGCTCAGCCGGCACTATGAACGTGACCGCGAGTCGGGGGGCCGCTCCGAAGGCGGGTGAACGTGGCGGTCGACTTACCTCCGCAACGTCATGACCTTACCGCCAGTCCCCTCGATAGCGCGCTGCATCTGCGTGAGACCGTCATTTTTCGCGTTCCGGTAGCAGGTAGGCTCCGCGAAGGCCGGCGAAGGGCTCGCGCCAGGATCAACCAGGCACAAGAGATAGGACGCATATTCGATGCGGTTTCTCAGACGTTGGTCGCCAGCCGGCGAGTGGAGATCCAAATCGGCATAGGTGACGACCACCTGCGCGGGCGGGTCATCGCTCGAGAACGGGTTCGCGGCAGCCGAAGGCGCCAGCAGGCCGACCGCGAAGCCAAGGACGGCGGTTATCATCACAGTGTTCATGTTGATCTCCTCGTGTCGCTTGCGAGAGCGACCGGGAGCAGCCACGGTGGGCCATTCTCCCGGCCCGAGCCACAAAAGAGACGCGTACGAACGCGTTGATCGGCCGTAGAAAAATGGATGAGCAACCCGACAGGCGGCGCTGGCCGTCACTGCGCCTGGCGGCTGAGTCGGTCAACTGAATTCAGCCTTTCTCCGGCAGGCCGTTGGTGGCTCGGCACTTTAAGAATCCCGGCCGTTGGATTAGCTGAGAGGCAAGGGAGTTAGCCCATGTCCAGTTATGCCGATCGTCTCAAAGCCCTTCGCGAGCAGCTGAAGGCCGACAAGCTCGACGGTTTCGTCGTCCCGCTTACCGACGAACATATGAGCGAATATGTCGGGAGCTACGCACAGCGTCTCGCCTGGCTGACGGGGTTCGAAGGTTCGGCCGGGTCGGCGGTGGTTCTTCCCGAGGAAGCGGCGATTTTCGTCGACGGCCGTTACACGCTTCAAGTCCGCCAGCAGGTCAGCCCGACCGAATGGAGCTACCAGTCGGTGCCGGACACGAGCACGACTGACTGGCTCAGGGAGCATGCTCCCGAGGGCGGCCGCATTGGCTACGATCCGTGGCTGCATACGCGCGACTGGGTGAAGAAGGCGAAGGAAGCGCTCGCCAGCCGCGGCGCGGAACTGGTGCCGGTCGCTCGAAACCCGATCGACGAGATTTGGAAGGATCGGCCGGAAGCCTCAAAGGCGCATCTGGTCGTCCAGCCGGATCAATATGCGGGCAAGTCGGCCGCCGAGAAGCGTACCGAGATCGGTGACTGGCTGCAGAAGCAGCATGCGGATGCCGCGGTGCTGTCGGCGCTCGATTCCATCGCCTGGGCGTTCAACATTCGCGGCGCGGACGTCACGCATACGCCAGTAGCACTCGCCTATGCTGTCGTGCACGCGGACGGCACAGCCGACCTGTTCGTCGCTTCCGAGAAGTTCGGACCGGAGGTGCGCCAGCATCTCGGCAATGGCGTGCGTCTGCATGAGCGCGCCGACTTCGAAGCCGAGCTTGCCGAACTTAAGGGCAAGACGGTTGTCGTCGATCCGGAGCGCGCGGTGGCGGCGATCTTCGAGGCGCTGGAACGCGCCGGCGCCAAGATCCTGCCCATGCGCGATCCGACGATTCTTCCCAAGGCGCTGAAGAACAGTGCAGAGATATCCGGGCAGAAGGCCGCCCAGGAACGCGACGGCGCGGTGATTTCCCGTTTCCTTCACTGGATCGACGACGAGACCCCGAAGGGCGACGTCGACGAGCTGAAGGCGTCGGATCACCTCGAGGCGCTGCGCCGGGAAAATCCCGAGCTGCGCGATCTCTCATTCGACAGCATTTCAGGCGCGGGTCCGAACGGCGCGATTGTCCATTATCGCTCGAGCGAAAAGACCAACCGCAAGCTGGAGCAGGGCAGTCTGTACCTGATCGATTCCGGCGGCCAGTATGTCGACGGCACGACCGACATCACCCGCACCGTGGCCATCGGCGAGCCGACTGCAGAAATGCGCGACCGCTTTACCCGCGTGCTGAAGGGACACATCGCCATCGCCACAGCGGTCTTCCCCAAGGGTACGCGTGGAAGCCAGCTCGATAGCTTCGCTCGCCGGCCGTTGTGGGAGGCGGGTCTCGATTATGCGCACGGCACCGGGCATGGCGTCGGCAGCTTCCTCGCAGTGCACGAGGGGCCGCAGCGCATCTCGCCCGTCGGCAGCTCGCAGAGCGGCGGCGACGAGCCGCTGCAGGCGGGCATGATCATCTCGAACGAGCCCGGCTATTACAAGACTGGCGAATACGGCATCCGCATAGAGAATCTGGTGCTCGTCGTTCCGCGGGAGATCGATGGCGCGGAAAAGGAGATGCTCGGCTTCGAGACGCTAACCTTTGCGCCGATCGACCGCCGCCTCATCGACGCCGAGATGCTGGAGCCCGAAGAGTTGATCTGGCTCAACTGCTACCACGCGCATGTTCTCGCCAAGATTGGGCCGCAGCTTCAGGGAGCGGATCTCGCCTGGTTGCAGCGCGCCTGCGCTCCCATCTCCATCGACTGATGCGGGGCAAGTCGCTCTACGACTTTCCGATTCATCTAGGCCTAGGCGCGCGCGCAATCGAAGAGCCGCAGTTCAGCGGTCCCGAATGGTACGAAAGCTATGTCGAGCGACACGCCAACGACATGGACGAGGGACGGCTCGTCAGCCTTTTCCGGTTCGAAGAGCCGTGGACGAGTTGGGAAATGCACCCACTAGGCGACGAGGTCGTCTGCTGCCTCCAAGGTTCGATGATTCTGCACCAGGAATTGGTGGACGGATCGGCGCGAACCATTGAGCTAAGTCCCGGAGAATATGCGATCAATCCGCCGGGTGCATGGCACACTGCCGACGCCGACGGACCGGTCGTGGCACTCTTCATTACGTCCGGAAAAGACACCACGCATCGTCCCAGATGAGGACTCGCAATCGGGGATTTTCCCAATTGCTTAAGGAGTTATGGTAGCCATGCTGGAAGGCGGCATGTGCGCGGAGGTGCGTAATGGTTGCTTTCAATGTCCAGCGTCTGCGTGAGAAACTGGTTGTTGGCGTCATCGCGATCCTGGTGGGCTTTGCCGTTTACACGGCGCTAGGCCTTGCGTGGACATTCAAGCTGGCAGTCGAGACGCCCCAGAGGCTTTGGCACTACCGCTGAACGCTCGTACGATTTTGCATCACTAACCAAATGGTCACCCGCCATTAATTGCGGGTTTAATCGATTGGCGGTAAAGCGAAATCACGGAGACGAATCGTGATCACCGCACTGCAACTTGTCCTTGGTATCGGCCTTCTGGGTGCCGTCGTCTGGGTGGGAGACCATCTTGCGGGCGGAATCGAAGGCGCCCTAGGCGAGAAGAAGATGAGGGACCGCGACGCCTGAGGCGCCCGGCGGACCTAGTCTGACTTCGGCTTTTCCTCCTGGTCGGCCGCGATCTTGCGCGACTGATCCTTCCGCCGCCTGAGATTTTCACGAAGCGCCGCGGCGAGGCGTTCTTCACGGTCGTTGCTGGTCCGAGCCATCGGATTCGCATGCCTCCTGCGGCCTGTGTCTTCAAGCGGGTTGACAGGGCGCGGGGCACGCCCTCATAGGCGCGCTTCCCTCGAAAAGTGCTGCCGTAGCTCAGTGGTAGAGCGCATCCTTGGTAAGGCTGAGGTCGTGAGTTCAATCCTCACCGGCAGCACCATTCCCTCAGAAGTGTGAACGGGGGTCGCCTTGGGACTATCGATCTCGAGGCGGCCTAATTTCAGCCGTATTGTTCGCGCTGATCGCGATGGTGCTTTTGGTCGTGAATCGGTCTTGGAAGACTATCGCTCAGGACCGTCGCCGCCGCGGTTGAACCGGCTTTCAGAAGCGCGTTTCGCGGTCGGATTGCTTGATGCGTTGGAACAAGCCCGGCAGCTCAACGCCGTCAAAAGGTGTGCAAGCGATCCCGAGGAGCTCGCGCGTGTTATGCATGACGTCCTCGGTCACGCTTCTGAGAGCGGAAGCTCGGTTGGCGATGTGAGCAAGGAGTTCGCTGCTTGACGCCCGCTTCGCCTTCAAGGCCGCCAACAGGCGCCGATTGTCCGTGAGAACTTTCTCAGCTGCGCCGAGGAGGCCGTCGAGAGGATCTGTATCGTTGGCGGGTGGCTGCGCCTGAAGGCGAACAACAGCTTTGATCGACTGGAAGTCCACCCGCTTCAAATGAAGGCTCATGGAGAGAGTTCCCTTTTGCCTACCATCAGGCTTGGGAATCGCCGAAATAGCAAGCGGGTCCGCGGCTACGCTGCGTCAACGCATCTCTGCACCAGCGGATAGACAAGGCGCTGCTCACGCTCCGCCTTGGTCTGCCACTTGTGCATCAATTCGCGCGTTTCGACACGATATTGGGACCAGTTGGTCGCGATCGCATCCAGTGTCCACTTGCTCGTGTGCGCCGTTGCCGTCTGAAGTAGCCGCTGATGCGAGGCTCGCAGCTCGTCGAGTATCGCCTGCTCTCCTGCCGTGACCTTTCCGGAAAGCACGTTGGCAACCCTGTTAATCAAGGGGCCTCGGGTGAGCCGGATGCCAGCAAGCCTCAAGCGGACCGATGTGAGCGCAGTTGCATCAAGCTCGGGGCTGTCGAGGAGCTTGTCCATTTCGCAGAAGCATGACTGCATACTGTCGTGCGCCTGTCGTATCTCCAGCTGGAGCGCAGTGGCTTCGCTGGACTTCAAGTGATCTCTTTTGATTTCGGTAATTTGCACAGGAACGCCCTTCACATCCGGGGATAAAGGACGATTGAACTGGATCGGTTTAACTGCTGACCAAGGATCGTAGTTAGCGCCGCGTTAGTCAGCCACCGCGCTTTCATCAGGACCTAAACTGACGCGCGACTGCTAGCAGCGGGAAGCCGCCATTTGCTTCATCACTGCGCCAGGAAAGTCCGGACAAATTCTGTCGCGGGACGCCTTAGAAACTCCTCGCGCGCTGCGAACTGCTCGATCCGTCCCTGGTGCAATAGAGCAACTCGGTCCGCCAAGGCGAAGGCTTCCTCCTGATCGTGGGTTACGAAGATCGACGTCAGTTCGAGTTCGTCGTGAATCTTTCGAAGAGCGTCGCGAAGTTCGCGGCGAACCTTCGCGTCGAGCGCCCCGAACGGTTCATCCAGCAACAGTATGCGTGGTTTTCGCGCGAGCGCTCTCGCAAGAGCCACGCGCTGGCGCTGGCCGCCAGACAGCTGGCTCGGATAGCGCTTCTCTAAACCCGGCAGTTGCACGAGCTCGAGCAACTCGTTGACGCGCTGAAGGATCGCCTCGCGCTTCGGGCGTTCTGAGCGCTTCATGACCTTGAGGCCGAAAGCAATGTTTTCGGCAACCGTCATATGCCCGAACAGCGCGTAGTTCTGGAACACGAAGCCGATCCCGCGTGAAGACGGCTTGTCCTTGGTTACATCCTTCTTCCCGAAGCGGACATGACCCGTTTCAGCGATTTCCAGGCCCGCGAGGATGCGAAGCAGCGTGGTCTTCCCGGATCCCGAGGGACCAAGCAGCGCGACGAACTCGCCGTCACGGATCGTCAACGAGACGTCCTCGAGGGCGGGATATGCGGAAAAGCTCTTGGAAACTCGAGATACCTCGATGAACATATCAGTGCGACGCGGCGAGCTGATCTCGATGACGCCACTCGAGCCCGGCCTTGAGCGCAAGAGTAACGACGGCGAGGAGGGTGAGGAGCGAAGCGAGGGAGAAGGCCGCGACAAAGTCGTAGTCATTATAAAGCGCCTCCACCTGCAGCGGCATGGTGTTGGTTTTGCCGCGGATGTGACCGGAAACGACGCTGACCGCACCGAACTCCCCCATGGCGCGCGCGTTGCACAGCAACACGCCGTAAAGCAGGGCGAAGCGAATGTTCGGGAGGGTGACCAGCCAGAAGGTGCGCCACCCCGATGCGCCAAGCGTCAACGCCGCCTCCTCGCTGTCGCGTCCCTGAGCCGCCATCAGCGGGATTAGCTGCCGCGCAACGAACGGGAATGTAACGAATATCGTCGCAAGCACGAGACCCGTCAGCGCGAAGATGATGTGAACATCGTGCTCCTCGAGCCATGAACCGAACCAGCCCTGTGCGCCGAACAAGAGCACGAAGACGAGTCCCGATACGACCGGAGAAACCGAGAAAGGGATCTCGATGAAAGCGACGAGCGCGGTCTTGCCCGGAAAATCGAACTTGGAAATCGCCCATGCGGCGGCGATGCCGAAAATCGTGTTGAGCGGAACCGCGATGGCCGCGACGAGCAGCGTCAGCTTGATAGATGTCCACGCGTCCGACTCTGTTATCGAGGCCCACCAGATCCCCGCCCCTTTGCGCAGTGCCTCCACCAGCACGGCCCCGAGCGGTAGGAGGAGCATGATGGCAACGTATGCAAGAGCGACTGCGATGAGCAGTCCCTTGGCGGCCTTCGGCTCACGCAAGCCGGAGGAACTCATGCCTTCCTCCGCTGCTGCCAATGCTGGATCTGGTTCAAGAATAACAGAACCGCGAATGAAATCAGGAGCATGACGCAAGCGATCGCCGCCGCGCCGGCGTAATTATATTGCTCCAGCTCAGTGATGATCAGCAGGGGCGCGATCTCCGACTTGAACGGCATGTTGCCGGCGATGAAAATCACCGATCCATATTCCCCGGCACCGCGAGCGAAGGCCAGCGCAAAGCCCGTGGCCAGCGCTGGCGCGATTGCAGGCAGGATGACACGGGAAAATGTTTGAAGCCGCGTTGCCCCTAGGGTCAACGCAGCCTCCTCGACCTCGCTCGGAAGACCGGAAAGCACCGGTTCGACGGTCCGCACGACGAAAGGCAATCCAATGAATGTCAGCGCCAGGACAACGCCAGCAGGGCGGTATGCGATCGGAAGGCCGACGCTTTCCAGCAGGTGGCCCATCAATCCCGTGTCCGCATATAATGCGGTCAATGCAATCCCCGCGACGGCTGTCGGAAGTGCGAATGGCAGGTCAATGATTGCACTGAGCATTCGCTGGCCGGGAAAGCGATAACGGACCAGCACCCACGCGATAAGCAGACCGAAGACACAGTTCACCGCAGCGGCAACGGCGGCGCCACCGAACGACAAGCGATAGGCGGCTAGTGCCCTGGGCGACATTGCTGCCGCCCAAAAGGCCCCCATGCCGTCACTGAGGCTCTTCACAAAGACGGCGCTCAGGGGGACCAGGACAATTAGCGACAGCCACAGAGTCGTGATGCCCAGCGACAAGCCCAAGCCGGGTAAAGGGGAGGAACGTCTTGCGATGACGCTGGGCACCACCAACCTCAGAAATCCACGTTCACGCGGCCCGCGGAATCGTCGCCCTTCGTCTCCGATCCAACCGGATCGAGGGGGGTGTCGTGGCTGCTGAACCTGATCCAGTTCGACATAAGCTTTGCGTAAGGGTTGAGATACCACGTCAGTCCGGCAGTGTCGTACCGAAGCGCGACCTCAAACGCGGCGAGTCCGTCGTTTCCGAGCGCCTTAATCAGCGTGATCCGCTCGAAATTGCCACCTTGGAACGGCGGAGTTTCACCCGAGCATACGCATACGCATTGCCCCCTTTGCAGAAGCGCCATCAGCGCTTGGCTGCTTCGTAGATTTGGTCGAACAGACCACCGTCGTTGAAATGCAGTCTTTGGGTGCGGTCCCAGCCCCCGAAGTTACGGTCGATCGTAAACAGCGGGACGTTCTTGAACTGGGCCTTGTACCGCGCGGCTATTTGGGAATTGCGAGGCCGGAAGTAGTTCCTCGCGATGATGTCCTGTGCGCCAGGGGTGTAGAGGAATCTCAAGTATGCCTCGGCAACCTTCCTGTTGCCATCCTTGTCGACCACCTTGTCGACCACCGCGACCGGCGGTTCGGCAAGTATCGAGACGGACGGCATGACAATTTCGAACTTGCCGCGACCTAGCTTGTTGACGGCGAGAAGCGCCTCATTCTCCCAGGCAATCAGAACGTCGCCCTGGCCACGCTCGACGAAGGTCGTCGTAGCCCCGCGTGCGCCGGAATCGAGGACAGGCACATTGCGGAACAACTTCGCCATGAACAGTTTCGCCTTGGCGGGTGTCCCGTACTTGCGCTGGGCATATCCCCAAGCCGCCAAATAATTCCATCGGGCGCCGCCACTAGTTTTGGGATTGGGCGTGATGACCTTCACGTCAGGTCGAATCAAATCGCCCCAATCCTTGATGTTCTTGGGATTGCCGTGGCGCACAAGCAAAACGATCGTGGAGTAATACGGCGTACTGTTGAACGGCAGACGCTTCTGCCAACCCGGTGAGATCAGACCGCGCTGTGCAATCGCGTCGATGTCATAAGCAAGTGCGAGAGTAACGACGTCAGCCGGTAGTCCATCGATCACGGCTCTTGCTTGCTTACCTGAGCCGCCATGACTTTGACGGATCTGAATCTGCTGCTTGCTCGCGGCCAGCCAACTCTTCTCGAAGGCCGCGTTAACCCCTTGATACAACTCGCGGGTCGGATCGTACGATACGTTGAGTAGCTCGTTTGGAGCTGCCTTGCCTGCGGACGGGATCGCCGCGGCCGCACATAGGGCTAATACAATGTGATGGAGCTTGTGCATCAGACCGATCCCTATTCGAGTCGGGTCAAGCGTAATCTCTGGTTAGCCACTAGGGAACATTAACCCTGCGTCAACTCGACGTGAAAAGCGAGCATCTCGTCGGCATCCGTAAAGCCATTGGTTGTCATTCGCAGATCACGCGTTTGTCCGACTTGGTGCACCCTCTCTGCCTGCAGCAAGTCCAGCGGCTGCCAAACCCCGAAAATTGCGCAGCGCTCGCATTGACCCTTCAACTCGCCGCCGCCATTCGGCGAGACCATGCGCTTTTTCTCCGATAATGCCGCGCCCGCCCATCCGAGGGTGATGGAGGCGATCGTCGAGGCCAACCGGCTCGACACCGCTTACGACGGCGACGCATGGAGTCAGCGGCTCGACGGAGCCTTCTCCGAGCTGTTCGAGCGAGAGGTGCGTGCGCTGTGGGTCTCGACAGGGACAGCAGCTAACTGTCTCGCGCTGGCGGCGCTTTGTCCTCCCTATCGCAGCATTCTCTGCCATCGCGATGCGCACATTGAGGTCGATGAAGCGGGCGCTCCGGGATTCTTCACCGCTGGCGCCAAACTGACGCTGCTGGACGGTGAGGGGGCCAAGATCACGACCGACACCGTCGCCGCTGCTTGCGACCTCATTCGCAAGGACGTGCACCAGGTTCAGCCCGCGGCGATCTCGATTACTAATGCGACCGAATACGGCCTTGTCTATCGTGCGAACGAAGTTGCGGCGCTCGGCGCATTGGCCAAGGAGCGCGGCCTTGCTTTGCACATGGATGGCGCACGTTTCGCAAATGCACTCGCGACAACCGGCGAGAGTCCAGCGGACGTCAGCTGGCGCGCGGGCGTCGAGGCGATGTCATTCGGGTTCGTGAAGAACGGCGGCCTCAACGCCGAGGCGCTGATCCTGTTCAAGACGGAGTTGTTCGACGAGGTTGCGGTGCGGAGGAAACGCGCAGGGCATTTGTCGTCGAAGGGGCGCATGCTTGCGGCGCAGATTCTTGCGATGCTCGAGGATGATCTTTGGCTCGAGAATGCTCGAGCTGCGAATTCGGTAGCCAAGACTTTGGCGACTGCAGCTCCGGGCCGCCTGGTCTACCCGGTGCAGGCGAATGAGATCTTCCTCAACGTCACGTCCGACGAGGCAGCAAAGCTGCGCGAACAGGGCTTCGATTTCTACGATTGGGGACCGGGCGAAATCCGTCTGGTGACCAGTTGGGATCAGCATGGCCAGGCTGTCGATCAGCTGGCCGAAGCTATCGCGGCATTGTGACGGAGAGTCACGGATCGACCTTCCGGTCGGTCACGCTTCCCTTCATCATCTTCACGGCGATTTGGGGCTCAACCTGGATCGTCATCCGCGGCCAGCTGGGTGTCGTTCCGCCGCAATGGTCGGTGACCTATCGCTTCGTCATTGCAGCAATTGCCATGGCGCTTCTGGCGACGCTCAAGGGCGAGAGTCTCCGAATCGGCCGGCACGGCATCGCGGCCGCCATCTTCCTTGGATTCACACAGTTCTGCGTCAACTTCAACGCGGTTTATCTAGCCGAGCGGCACATCACCTCCGGGGTTGTCGCGACAGTGTTCGCGCTGCTTTTGATCCCGGCGAGCCTGCTGGCCTGGGCGTTCCTTGGGCAACGGCCGACTTCGCGCTTCGTGTGGAGCTCCGTCGTGGCCGTGGCGGGCATCGCATTGCTCTTCGTTCACGAGCTTCAGGAGCACCAGGCGAGCAGTGGCCAGGTGGTCGCCGGCATCGGCATCACGCTCGTCGGCATGATCGGCGCAGCGATCGCCAACGTCGTGCAAGCGCGGCCGGAGATCCGCCGCTTCCCGCTGTTCGCGATGCTCGCCTGGTCGATGGCTGCGGGCGCCGTGATCGATGCGCTGATCGCTTTTGCCATGACCGGGCCGCCGGTGTTCGATCCGCGACCATCGTACTGGGCCGGCGTGCTCTACCTCGCGCTGTTCGCTTCAGTCCTCACCTTCAGTTTCTATTATCCCGTTATCCGCCGCATCGGCGCTGCAAAGGCTGCCTATTCGAGCGTGATCGTGCCGATCATCGCCATGGGCTTCTCCACCTGGCTGGAAGATTATCGCTGGACCGCGCTGACCATCGCAGGCGCGCTGCTCGCGCTTGGAGGCATGGCCTCCGCGCTGCGCCGCAACCGATCGCCGGTGCCTTTGCCTGACGCAGGCTGAGCCGTTGGAGCGCAGCCGCGCTCAGAGCGTTGATCAGCCATGCCTTCCACCGTCATCCGCCGCTTCGTCTACGACGAGATGGAAAAGAACCTGTGGGTCGAGTTCACGACCGGGCGCCGCTACGTCTATTTCAACGTGCCCGAGGAGGTCGCGACGACCTTCCGTTCCGCCTTTGCGAAGGGCGTCTATTTCAACACCCGGATCCGCGACAGATATCCGCACCGCGAAGTTACGCACGAGGAAGAAAGCAATCCTTAAGCGCGACCTGCGATGATCGCGGCCATGATTGTGAAGACCAGCTCCGTCTTCAAGAACCGCTGGATGGCCATCCTATGGGCGGCCGGCATCATCTGGTTCGCCTATGATTTCGCGGGATCGCAGCCGCAGGCCGCGAGCAACGACGCGAATGCCGAACAGGCCACCGACGTGACGGGCGGGCCGATCACGACTGATGACCAGAAGAAAGTCGAAGACGCGCTGAAGAGCCTTTAGGCGGCGTCTTTCCAGTCGATCCGTTCGATATGCCAGCGGCGCTGCGCTTCCGTCGATCCGGGCACGTCGTTGACGCGGCGCAGAATGACGTCGGCGGCTCGCCGGAACGGCTGCCCGTCCTTGGCGTCGCCGTAGAAGAAGACCGGCATCGTCACGTAGATCGAACCCGCGGCGCCTTCCGGATCGCTGAGGTTCCCGATTTCAAGGTGCACTTCGGGATTCTGCGATAGATCGGACTGCACCTTCTTCGCTGCGGCGGGGTCGCCCCACAACGCACTGGCTTCTGCCCAGCGGTTCTGCTCGATGAGCGCGCCGTAGCTCTGCACGACTTGTCCTGCGGCCTCAGTGCTCTTGGGATCGATACGCCCATTAGGTTCGGACAGGGGCGTGCGGTCGTTGGCTGGCTTCTCCGGCGGTGCTGCGGGAGCAGGCGTCACCGCTTGCGTCGATGCGTTCGCTTCCTGCTGTTGCTCTTGTTGCGACGGCGTATTTCCTCCGCAGGCGCTTAGCGCCAATGTCGCAGTTACGATCGTCAGCTTCTGTCCCATCCTGTCTCCTCGCGGAACCCGCTCACCCGAAGTTCGTTCGTTTCGCAACTACAACAGGTGACAAGAGGGAGAGTTTCCAATGGCCGATGATGATCGTGAACGTACGACCATTGTAGAAACCGGCGGCGGCGGAGGCGGCGGAGTTCTTGCCGTCGTGCTGCTGATCATTGTCGTTCTCGTCCTGCTCTTCGTCTTCCGCGGCCAACTTGGCCTCGGCGGCAACAAGACGACGGTCGAGGTTCCCGACAAGATCGACGTGAACGTCAATCACAACTGAGGGTTTCAAGCAGGCGGGTTGCGAGTCCCCGCCTGCCTGCGGGCGCGGTTCCAACAGGGGCCGCGCCCGTTTGAGTTTGGGCGCCTGACGCTTTAACGCGCGAGCCATGAGCGATGCCCTGCGGTACATGACCGGCTTCGGCGCCCATTTCGAAAGCGAAGCCGTCGAAGGCGCGCTTCCGAAGGGTCGCAATTCTCCTCAGAAACCAGCCTTCGGTCTTTACGCCGAGCAGCTATCGGGGAGTTCTTTCACTTCCGCACGGCACGAGAACCGGCGCAGCTGGCTCTACCGCCTGCGGCCGACCGCCGATCACCGGCCGTTCGTGCGCTACGAAGGCGCGCCGTTGTTCGCGCCCGGAACGGTGAAGGAGCCGTTGGCACCTAACCGGCTGCGCTGGAATGCACCGGACGACCTTCCGGCCGACGCGGACTTCGTCGACGGCTTGGTGACGATGCTTGCCAATCGTGATCCGGCGGATCTTGAGGGCGTAGCGGTGCACCTTTATCGCGCCAGCAAATCCATGAGGAACCGCGTCTTCGTCGATGCCGACGGCGAGCTGCTGATCTTGCCGCAACAGGGCGACCTGCACATCGTGACGGAATTCGGCCGGATGGATGTGCCGCCGGGCAGGGTCGCGATCGTGCCGCGCGGCGTGAAATTCCGCGTCGAGGTCGATGGAGAAGCACGCGGCTACGTCGCTGAGAATCATGGCCTCCCGTTGCGGCTCCCCGAGCTTGGTCCGATTGGATCGAACGGCCTCGCCAATCCGCGCGATTTTGAGACGCCGGTCGCATGGTTCGAGGATCGCGATGAGCCGACCGAGGTCGTGCAAAAATACCTCGGCTCGTTGTGGACGACGACGCTCGATCATTCGCCGCTCGATGTCGTTGCCTGGCACGGCAATTACGCACCCTGCCGCTACGACTTGGCGAACTTCAACGTCATCGGCACGATCAGCTTCGATCATCCCGATCCGTCGATCTTCACGGTGCTGACATCGCCGAGCGACGTCCCGGGGCGAGCGAACGCCGACTTCGTGATCTTCCCGCCGCGCTGGATGGTGGCGGAAGACACGTTCCGTCCGCCGTGGTTTCACCGCAACGTCATGAGCGAGGCCATGGGCCTGATCTATGGCGCCTACGATGCGAAGGCCGAAGGTTTTCAGCCAGGCGGCCTGTCGCTTCACAACCTGATGAGCGGTCACGGTCCCGATCTCGAAAGTTGGGAGAAGGCGAGCGGCGCCGAGCTGAAGCCGCACAAGATCGAGGGCACGATGGCGTTCATGGTCGAGACCTGCTGGCCCTATCGGCCGACGCAATATGCGCTCGATCGCGCGCAGCCGGACTATGACATGGCGTGGGCGGGCTTCCCGAAGGCGAAGCTGCCGTGAGCGGAACTGACGAAACCAACGATCCTTCGCTGAAAAGCTGGGTGGCATCGGCGCAAGGCAGCGATTTTCCCATCCAGAACCTGCCGCTTGGCATCTTCTCCGAAGCGAAGGGTAGGCGGCGGCCCGGCGTTGCGATCGGGGATTATATCCTCGACCTCACCGCCATCGCAGATTTGCTAGACGAGGGCTGGCGCGAAGACTTTGCGCAGCCGGTGCTCAACCGCTGGCTCGGCCGCGGCGCCAATGCCCATCGCGAGCTGCGGTTGCGCTTGTCGGAGATCCTCAGCGACGATCGTTATCGCGACGACGTCGAGCCTCAGCTGATCGGCCAAAGCGAAGTGCGCATGCACGTGCCATGCCTGATTGGCGACTACACCGACTTCTACGTCGGCATTCATCATGCGACGAACGTCGGCAAGCAGTTCCGGCCCGACAATCCGCTGCTGCCGAATTACAAATATGTGCCGATTGGCTATCACGGCCGGGCAAGTTCCGTCCGCCCATCGGGAGAGCCGGTGGTGCGGCCCAACGGCCAGCGCAAGCCGCCAGACGCCGACGCCCCGACCTTCGGCCCAAGCCGCCGCCTCGATTACGAGCTGGAGCTCGGCATCTGGATCGGCGAGGGGAACGAGCTTGGATCGCCGATTCCCATCGGCGAGGCGGGCGAGCATATCGCCGGCTATTGCTTGCTCAATGACTGGTCGGCGCGCGACATTCAGGGTTGGGAATACCAGCCCCTCGGGCCGTTCCTGGCGAAGAACTTCCTGACCAGCGTCAGCCCTTGGGTGGTGAGCGCTCAGGCGCTCGCGCCGTTCCGCAAGCCCATGCCGCCGCGTCCGACCGGCGATCCGGCGCCCCTGCCTTACTTGGATAATCCCCGGGACCGCGAAACAGGCGCGCTCGGTGTGCAACTCGAGGTCACGCTGACGACCGAGCAGATGCGGAATGCAGGAATAGCGCCCCACATCTTGTCGCGCGGCTCTGCAGACGCGGCAATGTATTGGAGCGCCGCCCAGATAGTTGCCCATCACAGCAGCAACGGCTGCAACCTTCAGCCAGGCGATCTCATCGGGACGGGTACGCTGTCGACGAACAGCGCCGGGGGCCTCGGCTCGCTCCTCGAGATCAGTCAGGGCGGCAAGCAGCCCATGCAACTCGCCAATGGCGAAACCCGCAGCTTTCTCGAAGACGGCGACGAAGTCATTCTTCGCGCCTGGTGCGAGGCGGAGGGCGCCGTGCGGATCGGTCTGGGAGAATGTGTGGGGCGGGTCGTCCCGGCGCCGACAATTTAGAGAGCGGTGCGCGATAATCCACAGCCCATGAGCTTGAGCGGCACTCGGAACGTACAAGCTCGTCCTTGGATCGTTCAGGCAGCGCTTGATCGTTTAGGATCTCGCCGACCGTTCGGCGAAGAGCAGCAGTCACTCAGGCAGCCACCCGGACCCCAGAAAACGAACTGGCCGGAGTGGTGAAGTGCTCGTCCTAGTGTCCGCTTTCGACCCATTGCAGACATTAGTGGCACTCGGCATCGTGACGACATGATCCTTGCCAATCCACCTCGCATATTGCTCGACTTCGAGACCGGTGACGGCGACCAATCGCTGTTCGGAACACCGTTCCTTGCTCAAGTCGCAGGAGCGGTTTGGAAGGCGCAGGACGGTGAGCAGCGGCTCTCGGCAAAGGTGTTGAGCGGACCTTGTGCCGGGGAGCTAATTCACATCGCGTCGCGCACGACCGACCGACTGGAGGATCAGTTGGTAACCCGCAGGCACCTAAGCGTCGTCGTTTATAGGGATGATCACCCTTCACCAGTTGGGATGGCCGCGCCCGAGCTGATACGACAGGCGAGCTAGTGTTCCCTCCGATTGCGTACCTTCGAAGGCCAAAGCAAACTTCGCCTATGCGAGCAGCTCAACAAATTTGGGTCGCTGGGGCATTGTTGACGGCTGCATGTCAGCAGTCAGCTATAGATCCGTCTCAAAGCCTTGTCGGTGCGAAGCAACTTCCCTCTGCGAAGCCCCTGTCGCGCGAAGTCATCTATCTCAGCCGTGGATATGGGTCCCCAAATTCACGCCGTCTTTCCTATGAGTTGCACCCCGACAACTCATTGGTTGTCACCCTCACCGAACGGGACTCGAATAAGACCCAGGATGAGCAGACATTTCATCTTGCTCGGCATGTTGCTGACCAAGCCCGTAAAAGGCTTTGGCGATTGCGTCCTGAACAGCTGAAGGGGGTCGCCCATGATACGAAGCCGCTCGGATGCCGATCAAACGTGAGTGATGACTTTCCGGAATCTGCAGTCGCCTTCATCGCGGAGGGTCCGAAACCCGGCATCCAAGATGACAAGGTCGGGGTTACTTCTGTCCCTTACGCCTCGAGTTGCAACACGCCTCAAGCCCGCGAGGCGCGAAACTTAGTTCAGTCAGTCCTCGAATTTTTCCCGAGGTCAAAAGTCGCTGACGAGTATGAACGCGAGCGAGCCAAAGTGGTCGTCCCACTGTAGCTACGCCGCCAACCTAACGTCCGCTTTCCACCCAAACCGGACATCAGACTCGCCCAAACAAAAAGGGCCGCCCCAACGGAGCGGCCCTTCCTTGTTCTGAACCGAAGTCCGGCTGATTAGCCGAGCATCTCCTGCTCGAGCTTCTTGGCCATCTCCTCGATGTTCTCCGGCGGCCAGCCGGGGATGTCCATGCCGAGGCGGAGGCCCATGCTGGCGAGCACTTCCTTGATCTCGTTGAGCGACTTGCGGCCGAAGTTCGGCGTACGCAGCATCTCGGCTTCGGTCTTCTGGACCAGGTCGCCGATGTAGATGATGTTGTCGTTCTTGAGGCAGTTCGCGCTGCGGACCGAAAGCTCCAGCTCGTCGACCTTCTTGAGAAGGTAGCGGTTGAGCTGGTTGGTGTCGGTCTGCGTCTCGACCGGCATCGCCGCGGTCGGCTGACCGATCATCGGCGACGGCGACATGCGGACCTGGCTCTCGTCGAAGTGGACGAACAGCTGCAGCTGGTCCTGAAGGATCCGCGCGGCATAGCCGAGCGCGTCTTCCGGAGTGACCGTGCCGTCTGTCTCGATCGTCAGCGTGAGCTTGTCGTAATCGAGCTCCTGCCCGACGCGCGTGTTCTCGACCTTGTAGGCGACCTGGCGAACCGGGCTGTACAGCGCGTCGACCGGGATAAGGCCGATCGGCGCGTCGGCCGGGCGGTTCGCGGCCGCCGGCTGGTAGCCCTTACCGATGTCGGCGGTCAGCTCCATGTTGAGCGTCGCGCCATCGTCGAGGTGGCAGATCACGAGGTCGGGATTGGTGACCTCGATGTCGCCCGACGTGGCGATCATGCCGGCGGTGACTTCTGCCGGGCCAGTGGCGCTGAGGTGAAGGCGCTTGGGGCCTTCGCCTTCCATACGCAGCGCGATCTGCTTCACGTTGAGCACGATGTCGGTGACGTCCTCACGGACGCCCGCGAGGCTCGAGAATTCGTGAAGCACGCCGTCGATCTTGATCGACGTGACGGCGGCGCCCTGAAGCGAGCTCAGCAGCACGCGGCGAAGCGAGTTGCCCAGCGTCATTCCGAAGCCGCGCTCCAGCGGCTCGGCGACGAACGCGGCGCGGCGGCGGCTGTCGCCTCCGCTCTGCTTCTTCTCGAGCGCGTTGGGCTTCTTGAGTTCCTGCCAGTTCTTTGCGTTGACGGCCATTTGTCTTCCTGCCCTTTGGCGAGGCGTCCCTCGCCGATACAAATTCAATTCGCCGCGGTCGTTGTGCCGCGGCAGCGGCGCAGAGGCGTCGTCAGACCCTGCGGCGCTTCGAAGGACGCACCCCGTTGTGCGGGATCGGGGTCACGTCGCGAATGCTGGTGATCGTGAAGCCGACTGCCTGAAGCGCACGAAGCGCGCTCTCGCGGCCCGAACCGGGGCCCTTGACCTCGACCTCGAGCGTGCGGACGCCGTGCTCGGCGGCCTTGCGGCCCGCGTCTTCTGCCGCGACCTGCGCGGCGTACGGCGTCGACTTACGGCTTCCCTTGAAGCCCATCATGCCGGCGCTCGACCAGGCAATCGCATTGCCCTGCGCGTCGGTGATGGTGATCATGGTGTTGTTGAAGCTGGCGTTCACGTGCGCGACGCCGGCGGAGATGTTCTTGCGTTCCCTTCTGCGGAGACGCTGGGGTGCTTGGGCCATTGGTCCTACAATCCTCTAATAACGTTCGCCCTCGGCTCTTCAGCGGGGCGTGAGTTCAAGCGACGGAAGAATTACTTCTTCTTGCCGGCGATCGGCTTGGCCTTGCCCTTGCGGGTGCGCGCATTGGTGTGCGTGCGCTGGCCGCGGACCGGAAGGCCCCTGCGATGGCGAAGCCCGCGGTAGCAGGCGAGGTCCATCAGCCGCTTGATGTTCATCGCGGTTTCACGGCGAAGGTCGCCCTCGACTGTGAAATCCTTGTCGATCGCCTCGCGGATGTGCAGGACTTCCTGGTCGGTCAGGTCCTGGACGCGCTTCTCCGGCGTGATGCCGAGCTGCTCAGTGATCTTCTTGGCCGTCGTGCGGCCGATACCGTGGATGTAGGTCAGCGCGATTTCGACGCGCTTGTTGGTGGGGATGTTGACCCCGGCAATACGAGCCATTCGTTACCCTTCTTCAGCTCCACGGGACGCCAACCGCCCCATCTCGTCGCTAGAAAGTCCCAAATCTAACGAAAAAACCGACGCGCGCACGAATGCGCCGCCGGGCAACCGGTGGATTGGGATGACGGCCAGATAGGAATGCAGTGGACCTGAGTCAAGCGCAGCGGCGTTACGCGCGCGTGCGGGAAAAACGGATACACCAACTATTCGTCGTCAGCGTCGTCCTCAAGGGGCTCCATGCCTTAGTGGAAATCGCCGGCGGCATCGCGCTCTACCTCTTCAGTACCGATGCGATCCTGCGCCTGCTCTACCGCGTCGACCAGCACGATATCCTCGCCCGCTACTTCACGCCAAACGAGCACCGCTACTACGCCTTTTACCTGCTGAGCCACGGCTTGGTGAACCTGGTCATCGTGATCGCTTTGCTCCGCCAGAAGCTATGGGCCTATCCCGCGACCTTCATCGTCCTCACCTTGTTCATCGCCTACCAGATCCACCGCTATCTCCACATCCACGATCCTGGCCTGATCGTGCTCAGCCTCCTCGACGTCATCGTCATGGGGCTAGCGTGGCACGAATATCGTCTGGTGAAGTCCGCCGATTTGCAGCGCTCGCGCCCTGCCGATAAGGCCGCGAGCAATGCAGCGTCTCACTCTTGAGGGCGGCATCCCCGACAATCTGAAGGGGAGCATCGTCGCGCTCGGCAATTTCGACGGATTTCATCTTGGCCACCAGGCGGTGGTCGGACGAGCAGTCCAGCGCGCCTTCCACGAGAGGCGGCCCGCGATCGTCGCGACCTTCGACCCACACCCGGTCCGCTACTTCAAACCCGACGTCCCGCCCTTCCGCCTGACCACCCTCGACCAGCGCGAAGCGCTCTTCGCCCATGCCGGCGCCGACGCGATGCTGGTGTTCGAATTCGACGAGAAGCTTCGCGAGACCAGCGCCGAGGAATTCGTCTCCTGGCTCCTCGCCGGAAAGATCGGCGCTGCGGGCGTGGTCACCGGCGACGACTTCAGCTTCGGCAAGGGCCGCTCCGGGGACATCGAGGCGCTCAAGACGCTTGGCGGCTATTCCGGAATCATTGCGGAGGCAGTGGCCCCCGTCATCGTCGACGCCGAGCGCGTGTCCTCCGGGCGCATCCGCGATTCCCTCAAGGCAGGCGACATCGGGCACGCAACGCACCTCCTCAGCCGCGACTTCGCGATCGAGGGCGTCGTCCAGAACGGCGACCAGCGGGGCCGCGAGCTCGGCTACCCAACAGCCAACCTGGTGCTTGGTGACTATCTCCGCCCCAAATACGGCATCTACGCGGTTCGCGTGACGCTCGACGACGGCAGCGAGCATGCCGGCGTCGCCAGTCTCGGCGTCCGCCCTACGTTCGACCCGCCGCAGGAGCTGCTCGAAGCGCATCTCTTCGATTTCGAGGGCGACCTTTACGGCCGCAAGGTCGAGGTCGCGCTTCACGCCTACATCCGCGAAGAGAAGAAATTCGATGGAATCGAAGCGCTGATTGCCCATATGCAGGAGGACGAGGCGAAAGCGCGGCGCCTGCTCGCGCTCGACTGAGCCTCCGAATTTGCAATCTCACCACTGACCGTTAGAGCCCGCGCCAATGGCTGACGCCCCCGAAACCACCAAGCCCGACTATCGTCCGACCGTCTTCCTGCCCAAGACCGACTTCCCGATGAAGGCCGGCCTGCCGCAGAAGGAGCCGGGCATTGCCGCGCGCTGGGAAGACGAGGGCCTCTACCAGCAGATCCGCCGCGCGCGCGAAGGCCGCGAGAAGTTCATCTTCCACGACGGGCCGCCCTACGCCAACGGCGACATCCACATCGGCCATGCGCTCAACCACACGCTCAAGGACATGGTCGTCCGGACACAGACGCTGCTGGGCAAGGACGCGCCTTACGTGCCCGGCTGGGATTGCCACGGCCTTCCGATCGAATGGAAGGTCGAGGAGCAGTATCGCAAGAAGAAGCTGAACAAGGACGAGGTTCCGGCGAAGGAATTCCGCGCCGAGTGCCGCGCTTATGCGCAGCATTGGGTCGACGTGCAGCGCGAGCAGCTGAAGCGGCTCGGCATCAGCGCGCACTGGGACAAGCCCTATCTGACGATGGCCTATTTCGCCGAGGGCACGATCGTCTCCGAGCTGTTCAAGTTCGCCGAGAGCGGCCAGCTTTACCGCGGCGCCAAGCCGGTGATGTGGTCCCCAGTTGAGAAGACTGCGCTCGCGGAAGCCGAGATCGAATATGAGGACATTACCTCGACCCAGATTGATGTGGCGTTTGAGATCGTAGAAAGCCCCATTCGTGAGCTGGTCGGCGCCCATGCGGTGATCTGGACGACCACTCCTTGGACGATCCCGGTCAACCAGGCGATCGCTTACGGTCCGGATGTCGAGTACGCCGTATTCAGTTATTCGTCCGACAACCCTCGTCCATCCCCGGTTGCGGCATCGAAATTTCTCGTCGCCACCGATCTGATGATCCCATTCCTGAATCGGGTAGAAGCTCTCTTCGAAGATCCCAATGAGGATACAATCCGTTGGGATCGCTCGGAGGCGACCTTCAAAGGCTCCGACCTCGCCGGCACCATCGCCCGCCACCCAATGCACAAGCTCGGCGGCTTCTTCGCCAAGCCGCGTCCGTTCCTGCCGGGCGACTTCGTCACCACCGATCAGGGTACGGGCCTTGTCCATATGGCGCCCGACCATGGCGAGGACGATTTCGAGCTGTGCCGCGCCAACGGCATCGACCCGGTGTTCGCGGTCGACGCAGGCGGCTTTTACCGGCCGGACTGGCTGTGGCTCGGCGGTCAGGGCAGCGTCATCAACAACAAGTTCAACGCGCCCGACGGCCCGATCTGCACTGACCTGCGCGAAGCCGGCGCCCTGCTCGCCGCGAGCGCGGACTTCAACCACAGCTATCCGCATAGCTGGCGGTCGAAAGCTAAGGTCATCTACCGCTGCACCCCGCAATGGTTCATCGCCATGGACCGTGAGCTCGGCGACGGATCGACCCTGCGCAGCCGGGCCATCCAGGCGATCGCCGACACCCGCTTCGTGCCGGAGAAGGGCCGCAACCGCCTTGGCTCGATGGTCGAAGGACGCCCGGACTGGGTGATCAGCCGTCAGCGCGCCTGGGGCGTGCCCATCGCGCTCTTCGTCGAGCGCAAGACCGGCGAGCTGCTCGTGGACGCCGAGGTGAACCAGCGAATCGTCGAGGCGATCACCGCCGAGGGCGTCGATGCCTGGTCAGCCGAAAACGCCCAAGCCTTCCTCGGCAACCGCAACCCCGATGATTACGAGATGATCACCGACATTCTCGACGTCTGGTTCGACAGTGGCTGCACCCATGCGTTCGTGCTGGAAAGCGGCCACTGGCCCGAGGAGGGTTGGCCCGCCGATCTGTATCTCGAAGGCTCCGACCAGCATCGCGGCTGGTTCCAGTCGTCGCTCCTCGAGAGCTGCGGCACCCGCGGCCGCGCACCCTATGACGCGGTGCTGACCCACGGCTTCACGATGGACTCCAAGGGCATGAAAATGTCCAAGAGCCTCGGCAACACGGTCAATCCGAACGACCTGATGAAAGAATATGGCGCCGACATCCTCCGGCTTTGGGCGCTGTCGGTCGACTTCACCGAGGACCACCGCATCGGCAAGGAGATCCTGGCCGGCGTGGCGGACCAGTATCGCAAGCTTCGAAACACCTTCCGCTACCTGCTCGGTGCGCTTGACGGGTTTAGCGAGGCCGATCGCCTCAGCGACATCGACTCCTTCCCGGAGCTCGAGCGCTACATGCTCCACCTGACGGCGGAGCTGGACGCGAAGCTTCGGCAGGCGGTCGATGACTTCGACTTCAACACCTACGTCCGTGCGCTCAGCGACTTCTGCAACGAGGACTTGTCGGCTTTCTATTTCGATATCCGCAAGGACATCCTCTATTGCGAGGTGAACCCGCAGTCGGGGTTCGAGACCGATCGCCGCCGGGCTTACCGGACGGTGCTCGACATCCTCTTCCACGCGCTCGTGCGCTGGCTCGCGCCGGTGCTGGTGTTCACGACCGAAGAGGTTTGGGGGACGCGCTATCCGGAATGCGGGTCGGTGCACCTGCTCGAATGGCCGAAGGTCCCGTCGCTACCGGCGGATGATGCGAAGTGGAATGAGATCAGGGCTTACCGTGAGACGTTCACGCAGGGCGTCGAGCCAATGCGACAAGCAAAAGAAGTAGGATCTAGTCTGGAGGTAACTGCATGGCTTGACCCAGCGGCTGCGTCATTTCTTAGTCCATCCGATTGGGAGGAAGTCTTCATTAGTTCGGGGGTTAGGATAGCTCCTCGCCAAGAGTGGCCGACAGGCGTCCAGGTTAATCGGCGAATGAGAACCGATGGACGACCGAATATTGAGATCGGTTTAGCGCGTTCGAGCAACCACAAATGCGGCCGCTGCTGGCGCTTCCTGCCCGAGGTAAAGGCGGACGGCGACCTCGATCACCGCTGCGAAGAGGTGCTCAGTGCGTAAGCACCTGTCCTACAGCATTCTCGCCGTGCGAAGTGAGTTCGCATCGACGTTGGCCCCTCAGATTCACGGCGGCGACACCCTGCGCGTCAGTGCGAAGATTGGGAAGATTGGATGAAAGCTCGCCGTCTCGGCTTCATGGTCGCGCTGATCGTCTTCGCGCTGGATCAGCTGGCGAAATGGATTGTCACTGGGCCGCTCGGCGTGAACCAGATCGGCGACCAGCTGTACCTGCTGCCGATCTTTCAGTTCAGCTACACCGAGAACAACGGGATCTCGCTGGGCCTGCTCAATGCGACCAATCCCACCGGGCGGTGGATGCTGGTCGCAGTCACCTCGTTGATCGCCATCGTCGTCGCCGTCTGGATCGGTCGCGAGAAGAACCGCCTCGATCAAATTGCGCTTGGAATGGTGCTCGGCGGCGCGCTCGGAAACATCCTCGACCGCACCCGCCACGGCTATGTGACGGACTTCCTGGACCTGCATTTCGGCGCATGGCGGCCGTTTTTGATCTTCAACGTCGCCGATGCGGCAATTAGCATCGGTGTCGTCATTCTGTTGCTGAGAGCCCTCCTGAGCCGTAAGGAAGGCAACAAGGAGACTATCGAACATGCGTAAAGCCCTGACCGTCGCCGTTCTGGCCGCTGCCGTGACCGCGAGTGGTTGTGCTACCCGTGGCCGTGCACCGGACGAATTCCAGGTGGCTCGCAACGCGCCGCTGATCGTCCCGCCGGACTTCAACCTTGCTCCGCCTGTCGCGGGCACTGCAGGCCTTTCGGCCGGTGAAGCCCAGCAGCAGGCGATCGACACTTTGTTCGGCGGACCCGCCCCGCGCAGCGCCAGCGAGATGAGCTTGCTCAATTCCGCCGGTCGCAACGACGCGGAGGTCGGGATCCGTTCGACGGTCGCCGACAATGACACGCGTATTGTGGACAAAGGCCGGCAGACCCTGACCCTTCTTCAGGCCCAACCGGCGAACACCAACATTGCCTCCGCGCAGGCTGGTCAGTGACGCCAAGCGGGGGGAGCGAAAACTAAGAGATGGCAGAACAAACCGTTTCCGCACGCCTCGTTGAGGTAGAATCCATGCTCGACCGGTCGCGTCGCCGGTTCGAGGAAGGCACCAAGCTGGTCGAAGAGGCCCACAAGATCCTCGCCGACCTGCAGCAGGCGCTGATCGGCAGTCCGCGCACCGTGTCGCCGGAGGACAGCGAAGAGGCGGCCTCGCGCCTGCTGACCTCGCTCAAGGCGAGCGGCGGCGAAATGCCCGAGACGCTCTGCGGTGGCCGCCTGTCGGTCGACCAGGTCCAGCGCCTTATCCGCATCGACGGTCATCCGATCGGCATCACCGAGATGGAATATCGCGTGCTCGAGCTGCTTGCATTCGCGCGCAACAACGTGGTCACGCGAGCGATGCTTCTGAAGCATCTCTACCGCCGGTCCGACGACCAGCCGCAGCCGAAGATCATCGACGTGTTCATCTCCAAGCTCCGCAAGAAGCTACGCAATGCGAGCGGCGGTGCGGAGTTCATCGAGACGATCCCGCAGCGCGGCTGGATCCTTCGCGACGTCGACGAAAAGAGCGGCGCTTAAAGCTTTCTTAGCTAACCCCGGTTAGCCCCGGGGTCATGCTGCACCTGTTCCCCGACTCTGCATCGGATTCGAGGCCTCGTGCCTATTCCGAAGCCGTGTCGCGGCTAGCCAGCGTGCGGCAGGCGCTCCGGCTCGTCGACCCGCACGGCGGCGGGCCGGCTGGCGACTTCGACGATGATCTCGCTGTCGCTGCTGCCTGGGAAGATGCCGGCGATGCACGCCGCCGGCTGTTCGGAAGCCGCTCGGCCCAGCTGGTCGGCGCTACTGCCGCCGGCGTCGAGGCGCTTCTCGATGAACGTAATCGCGGCCATGAACCCCATGCCGAAGCCAGCAAGACGCTGGTCGAGCAGATCCGCCGCCAGCTCGCCGAAGTCTCGAGCCTGATCCTCGACTAAGCCGGCCCGAGCGCCTTCGGCGTCTCCGGATCGGCACCCCACTCGCTCCAGCTGCCGTCGTACAATCGGCCTGAGTCACTGCCGAGCAAGTGCGCTGCGAAGATGATGCTGTTGGCCGTTACCCCCGAACCGCAGCTCGCCACAAAGGGCCGCTGGGGATCGATGCCCGCCTCAGCGAACAACCGCCGAATCTCGTCCCGGGACTTGAAGGTCCCATCCTCATTGTAGAGCGACCCGAACGGCAGGTTGCGAGCACCCGGAATATGACCCGCCTCGACGCCCGGCCGCGGATCGGGCTCGCTGCCCTCGAACCGGCCCTTGCCTCGAGCATCGACCAGCGGATCATGATCGCCAGCAAGGATCTGCTCCTTGGTAACGATCTGCGCACTCTTGTCCTGCGCATCGAAGCTCGAGATCAGCGCCTGCGGTTCGCCTGCCTCGGTCGCTCGGCCCTCCGCGACCCACTTCTGAAAACCGCCATCGAGGATCGCCACGTTCGCTGCTCCAAAGTGGCGGAGCATGAACCACCCCCGAGCGGCGGTACGGATCGAACTGTTGTCGTAGACGACGATGCGATCGTCTTGGCCAATGCCAAGACCCTCCATCGCTCGGCCGAAATCCTGAGCGGCGGGAAGCATGTGGGGCGATGGGTGGGCACGATCGCTGAGCGCATCGATGTCGAGGAACTGCGCTCCGGGGATATGCGAGTGAACATATTCCTCGCGTCCATTCCGGCCTGATGCAGCCATGTGCCAAGTCGCATCGACCACCACGAGTCCAGGCTCGCCCAGATGTTCCGCAAGCCATTTCGTTGAGACCAGTGAGTCCATCGCCGAAGGATAGGCTTGCAGCGCCGCTCCTGCTAGTTCGCCCGGCAATGGAGACGACCCAACTCGGTAAGAACAGCAAGCTACCCGCCTCGCCGGAGGAAGCGGCACTCGACTACGTGTCCAATCCGCGACCCGGCACCCTGTATCTCGTCCGCTTCGCAGCGCCCGAATTCACGTCCCTCTGCCCTGTTACCGGTCAGCCCGACTTTGCCCACCTGGTGATCGACTACGCGCCCGCCGAGACGATCGTCGAGAGCAAGAGCCTAAAGCTATTCCTCGGCTCCTTCCGCAATCATTGCGGCTTTCACGAGGACGTGACCGTCGGCATCGGACAGCGGCTCTTCGAGGAAATGAAGCCGCGCTGGCTGCGCATCGGTGGCTATTGGTATCCCCGCGGCGGCATGCCGATAGATGTCTTCTGGCAGTCGGGCGAGCCGCCGGAAGGCTTGTGGCTACCGGACCAGGGCGTCGCACCCTATCGTGGCCGCGGATAAGATTGCGATCCTCGGCGCCGGGTCGGTCGGCTGCTTCATCGGCGGCTGCTGGCAAGTCGCCGGGCTGCCGGTCACCTTCATCGGCCGGACCAAGATTGCTCAGGACATCGCCGCGAACGGCCTGTTAGTCAGCGACTACAGTGGCTGGCAGCAGCGGCTCTCCGCGGTCGACTTCCAAACCGACCCGCAAGCGCTTGCAGATGCCGACATGATCGCCGTTACGGTGAAGAGCGGCGCGACATCAGAGGCAGCGCGAGAAATCGCGCAGCACGTTCGCGAAGGCGCGCTCGTAATCAGCTTCCAGAACGGCATCAGCAACGTCGACGTGCTTCAAGCGGAGCTCGGAAGCCGCTTCGAAGTCATTCGCGGCACAGTACCCTACAACGTCGTCTACCTTGGCGAAGGACGGTTCCACAAAGGTGTTGCTGGCGATCTTTATGCCGAGGATCGGCCAGAAATCCGCGCACTGTCTGAGCGCATTGGCGACGGACCCGCCGCACTGAAGTTGTCACCGGACATGCTTGGCCTCGCCTGGGGCAAGCTGCTCATCAACCTCAACAATGCGGTGAATGCCTTGTCAGGCCGGATGCTCGTCGATCAGCTCCGTGAAAGGGACTATCGCCGCGTGGTTGCGGCTTCGCAGCGCGAGGGCGTGAAACTGCTTGAGAGAGCGAAGATCGAGCCTGCGAAAATTGGGGCGGTCGGGCCGAAGCTGCTGCCTACGGTGATCGATTCACCCGACTGGCTGTTCAACAAGGTTTTCCTCAAAAAGTGGAAGATCGACGCCAAGGCTCGCTCGTCGATGGCCGACGACCTGGCGGCCGGCCGCAAGACCGAGATCGACTATATCAACGGCGAGCTGGTCGCCCTGGCCGACCGGCTCAATGAGCCCGCGCCGGTCAACCGCAAGATCGTAGAGTTGGTCCGCGCGGCCGAGGCCGGCGCGAAGCCTTGGGCTCCCCGCGACCTGCGAAGAGAAGTGCTGGGCCGCTGAGCCTAGCGGTAGTCAGCAGTCTCGGGGACAAACGCATCATCACCGGGGGCCGGTGCATCGGAGGCACGCGACTTGGTCCAGAGGTATAGCCCGCCGACTGCAATTGCGAACACGATGAGGCTGACGACCATCACTGCCGGGTAAGGCTCGATGAGTGCCAGCACGTTAGCGCTGTCTTCTGACCCCGCCTTTTCGGCACCTGCGACGGCGGCCGCGTAGACGACGCCCATCAGGCTCTCGCCTACAATCAGGCCCGTCGCCATCAGCACGCCCATGCGCTCAGCGAAGTCGGGGCTTTTCGCGGTCGCGGCCCAGCGATTGTAGAACCAGCCGAGCACGGCACCGACTGGGATCAGCAAGGTCGCCTCCATTGGTAAATAGATTCCCATGCCGATGGCGAGCGGCGGCAGATGCAGTCGCTTGTTGGAGAAGCGCCTCAGGGCTTCGTCGACGATTACAGCGATAACGCCGATGATCGCGCCCTGGCGGATCAAACCCCAGTCGAGATTCCCGCCGAGCACGCCCTGGGCGATAGTCGAGATGATCGCCGCCTGCGGTGCTGGCAGCGCCGTCGCCTTCGCGCCCGGTGCGCCCTGGAAGGTGAAGGCGGTGTTCATCAGGTCGAGAATCGGCGGAATGACCAGCGCGCCGAACACGACGCCGAGCACCAGCGCCACCTGTTGCCGCCATGGCGTCGCATCGACCAATTGGCCGGTCTTGAGGTCCTGCAGGTTGTTGTTCGAGATTGTTGCCACGCCGAAGATGATCGCCGTGACGAACAAAGCGAACGCGACGAGCGCCTTGGTCTCGTCGCCGCCAGCGCCGCGGAACATCGCCGCAAGTATGAGCGAGATGCCGAGGACCGAAAGGATGCCGACGCCCGAGATCGGGCTGTTCGAGGCGCCGATCAGGCCGGCCATGTAACCGCAGACGGCGGCAATCAGAACACCGGCAATCAGGATGTAGACGATGCTGATGCCGACGGTGACCCCCGCTTCCGACGAGATCGGGGCGGTGTTGCCGAAGGCGAAGAGCAGCAGCCCGATCGGGATCATCGAGGCGAGGATGACGCCCGTGACGATGCCGATCGGCATGTCGCGCTCGGTGATCGGCAACTGGTCTGCACGGCCCGCCTTGCGCTCGCGGCTCGCGATGAGCGCGGAGCGGATGCCCGCGACGATAGGGCCGATAATCTTGAGCAAGGTCCAGATGGCGGCGACGCCGATCGCGCCGGCACCGACCATGCGCGCCTTCAGCCGGAAAGCGGTGCTCACGAGCTTTTCCAGGTCGCCCGCCGCCTGCGCGATCAGGCCGGGATCCTGGGTCCAGTGCGGGACGATGAAGACCCAGCTGATGACCAGGCCAACCACCATGGCGAGGCCCACGGCAACGCCGACTAGATGGCCGACGCCTATTAGCGCCATCGAGAGGCTAGCAGACATGCCAGATGCGCCAGAACCCACACGGAAGATGCGTGAGGCGGTGTCGGTAACGATCCGCGTCTTGGCGAGCAGAAAATAGGCTGCGGCAACGATCGTCGATCCGGTGATCAGCACCAGGCCGCGCTTGTTCTCTTCGGCGCCGCCGACTCCCGATCCTACCTTCAGGACCTCCGCTGCGGCGACCCCCTCGGGATAAGGCAAGTCCGTGCCAGTGACGAGCGCGCGGCGCAGCGGCACCGAGTACATGACGCCTAGGATGCCGCCGATGCCGATGACAGCCACCGAAAGCCAATAAGGGAAGCCGGTCCACCAGCCGACCATGATTAGGCCTGGCAGGACGAAGATGATCGCAGACAAGGTGCCCGCCGCAGACGCGATCGTCTGGACGATGTTGTTTTCCTGGATCGTCGAATCCTTGAACGCCTTGAGGACCGCCATCGAGATCACGGCCGCAGGAATCGAGGTCGCGAAGGTGAGGCCGATCTTGAGGCCTAGATAGACGTTGGCAGCAGTGAAGACGACGGTGATCAGCGCGCCGAGGATGATCCCCCGGATCGTCAGCTCCTTGATCTCCCCGCCCGCGCGAAGGCCCGCGACTGTCGCCATCAATTCTCCCCTCTCAAATTGTTCGTCAGCCTTCGGGGCACATGCCCGCTGGAGCTGGTGTGGAATGCCGGCGAAGAGCGCGCCAGTGGCCATCGTCCTTCACCCAAACGTCGGTGAGGATCACGCAGTCTTCGATAATCCGGCCAAGATATTTAACCCGCCACTTGGCGAGAATGGTCCCGACCATCACGTCGGGGAGCGCAGTCGCATCATGTACCTCAAGCTCGATGGACTCGACGTCACGGCGCTGGATCGCCTCCAACCACGAGTCACGATGCATGATGAACGGGCCGGTCGAGCGGGTGCCGATCAGCACGAAATCGGGGTGTACCAAACGTTGCAGCGCATCCATGTCGCGGCTGCACAAGGCATCGACCCATTCGCGCTCGAGGGCATCAATCAACTGCCGGTTCTTATCGGCCACGGCCTCTCCCTTCTCCCCGGGTCTTCTTAGGGCCGAACTTTCACAAAGCGAAAGGTTGTATCGTACCGTTCCATGACGAGGTCGCTTCCGTTCAACACGAGCGCCTCGTTGTTGAAACGCGCCTTTCCTAAGTCATTGCGATGGAAGCGGAAAGTCAGCTTGTGCCCGCGGTCGCCGGATAGGTTGAAGATCTGCCCGGTGGGCCCGAAGACCGGCACTTCCGGCGCGATCGCGCGGACCGGGGGCCTGCCGGTAAGGTCCACATGGCCCGAATCATCTGCGGAAATCTCGAACGCCTCGGGCGAGTCGCCCTTCGCGATCGCCTCCAAACCATGACCCCACTCGAAGCCCGGATCCTCCAAAGTCATGCTTAGCTCGCCCTTGGGCGCCGGCTCGTCGCGCACTAGCTCGAAGGCCGGTGCTCTGGGCATCGGATCGCTGGTCAGGTGGACGGCTTTGCCGTCGAAGCTCCAGTTGCCTTGGCCGACCTCATCCACCGCTCCATAGGAAAGGCCGTATTCGAACTTGCCGCCGCGCTTCAGCTCAAGGCCGGCGGCAACCTCCATTTGGTGGGTCTCGTAAACGCCGACGAGTGAGTCAGCTGTGACCGGCGCGGCAGCAAGTAGAGCTAGTGCCGGGCCGAGCACGATCACCGGCCTCTTAGTAACCCGCCGAGAATGCCGCGAAGCAGCTGGTTGCCGAGTTGCCTGCCAACGGAGCTCGCAGCCGCGCGGGTCGCCGACTGGATCATCTTGTCATAGGTTGTCGGCTTGGCCGCTTCACGTGCCGCCCGTGCGTCCGCCTGCGCCTGTTGCCGCTCACGCTGAGCCTGAAGCCGCTCCTGCTCGCGCTGGAGCTGAAGCTGCTGGCGTTGGGCAGCGGCATCTGCCTTTGCTTGCTCAGCCGCTTGTTTGTCGGCTTCCGTCTTCGCCTGGATCGCGGCGGCTGCAGCGGCAGCCTCAGCGGACTTGGCTTGGAGGATCTCCTCTGCGGATTCACGGTCGACTAGAGTGTCGTACTTGCTGCCGACTGCGTCGGTGGTGACGATGACCTGGCGTTCCTGCGGCGTCAGTGGACCAACGCGCGAGGAGGGCGGCTTGATCAATGTCCGCTGTACCGGCTCCGGTGAGCCGTCCGGCTGCAGCAGTGAAACCAGGGCCTCGCCGATCTTCAGTTCGGTAATCGCGGTTGCGACATCGATCGCCGGATTGGTGCGGAACGTGTCGGCAGCGGACTTCACGGCCTGCTGATCACGAGGCGTGAAGGCATTGAGCTTGTGCTGGACGCGATTGTTGAGCTGGGCCGCGATCTTGTCGGGGATGTCGATCGGGTTCTGCGTGATGAAATAGACGCCGACGCCTTTCGAGCGGATGAGGCGTACGACCTGCTCGACCTTCTCGAACAGGGCGGGCGGGGCGTCGTCGAACAGCAGGTGAGCTTCGTCGAAGAAGAAGCAAAGCTTCGGCTTGTCCGGATCCCCCACTTCAGGGAGCTGCTCGAACAATTCGCTGAGCAGCCACAGCAGGAACGTCGAATAGAGCCGCGGCGAGGCCATCAGCTTGTCGGCAGCAAGCACATTGACGATGCCTTTGCCGCTATCATCGAGCGCGATGAAATCCTTGAGCTCGAGTGCCGGCTCACCGAAGAAATGTTCTCCGCCCTGCGCGCGTAGCTGGAGTAGCGAACGCTGAATCGATCCGATCGATTGCTTGGAGACGTTGCCGTACTGGAGCGTCAGCTGGTCGGCCTGCTCGCCGCAGTGCACGAGCATCGACTGAAGGTCGTCGAGGTCGAGGAGGAGCAGCCCCTCCTTGTCCGCCACCGTGAAGGCGATGTTGAGGACACCTTCCTGGATATCGTTGAGGTTCATCAGGCGAGATAGCAGCAGCGGCCCCATCTCGCTGACGGTGGTGCGGATCGGGTGCCCCTGCTCACCGTAGAGATCCCAAAATTGAACCGGACAGGCTTCGAGCGAATAGCTGCTCATGCCGATGTCGGCCGCCCGCTGGCGGAAAATCTCGGCGTTCTTGGCGTTGGGATCGCCAGGCATCGCGAGCCCCGAAAGGTCACCCTTCACGTCGGCGACGAATGAAGGGACGCCAGCTGCGGACAGCGCCTCGACAATGCCCTGCAGAGTGACGGTCTTCCCGGTGCCGGTCGCGCCCGCAATCAACCCGTGCCGGTTGGCGCGGGAGAGTTCCAGTTTCTGTGCATTGGCACCGCCAGATTCAGCGCCGATGAAGATGCTATTGTCGCCCACGCGTCACCTCCGACCCGACCCTTTGCGCAGCAACAGCCGCAGCGCAAGGGCGGGTGGAAGTTTACGTCGGTTACTTGCCGGTGATGTCGATGCCGACGAAGGCCTCTGGAGCGTTGCCGCGCTTGACCAGAAGGAGGACGCTCGAGCGCCCTGCCTTACGCGCCGCATCGATCGCCGCGATCACCTGAGCCGGTGAAGTCACCTGCTGGTTGTTCACCGAAACGATGAGATCGCCGCGCTGCAGGCCCTGGTCCCCGGCGTTGCTGTTCGGGTCGACGGACGTGATGATCACGCCGCGCGATCCCGCCGGCAGGTTAGCCGCTCGTCCGAGTTCCGGAGTTAGGGGAGCGAGGGAAAGACCCAGCGCCGTCTGCGGCGCGTTGGGCGCGGCCCGGCCGCCCTGCGTGCCCGAATCGCCGCCCCCGCTGATCTTAGCCAATGCCTCTTCGGTCGGTCGCTCGGCGACCTGCACGTTGACGGTGCCGCGCTTGCCGTTGCGGATCACCTCCAGCGGCACGCGCGATCCAACCGGCGTGTTCGCGACGAGGTAGGAAACCGTCTGATCCGGCGTGACGGGCTTTCCGCCAACGCTGACGATCACGTCCCCCTGGACGAGGCCGCCGCGCGCTGCCGGCCCGTTCGGAACGACGGAGCGGACGATTTCACCCGTATTCTTCGGAATCCCGAGCGCAGGAGCCAGATCTTCGTCGACGGCCTGCAGACCGACGCCGAGATACCCACGCTGCGGACGCTGACCCTTGCGCAGCGAATCGATTACCGGCTTCGCGAGCTCGGCCGGGATCGCCAGGCCGATACCCACCGACGCGCCAGTCGGAGAAATCAGCGCCGAGTTCACGCCGATGACATTGCCGTTGAGGTCGAACATCGGGCCGCCGCTGTTGCCCATGTTGATGGCCGCGTCGGTCTGGATGTAGCGGTCGTATGCGCCGACGCCGGTGATCCCGCGGTGAAGCGCGGAGATGATGCCGGCGGTAACGGTGCTGCCGACGCCGTATGGGTCGCCGATCGCGATGACCCAATCGCCGACCCGAGCCCGGGTGCTATCGCCCCAATTGACGAATGGCAGGTTGCGGCCGTCGATCTTGAGCAAGGCGAGGTCGGACGTGTCGTCGCGGCCGACGATCCGTGCCGGATACTCCTTGCCGTCCGTGAGAGTGACGGTGACCTGGTCGACCGTGCCGGTGCCCGTGGCGCCCTGGATCAGGTGGTTGTTGGTGACGATGTAGCCGTCCGGCGAAATGATGAAGCCGGAACCGAGCGAGCCGGCTTCGCGGGTCCGCGGCTGCTGGCCGCTACCACCGCCGCCGCTGCTGCCGCCACCAGGCGGCTGGGTCGGATCGAACCGGCGGAAGAATTCCTCAAACGGATCAGCCTGGGACCGGACCGGGACCCGTTGCTTGGTCGAGATGTTGACGACCGCGGGCTGCAGCTTCGCCACGAGGTCCGCGAATGACATCGGCGCTCCCGGACGGGGAGCAAGGGCGGCCGTGCCCGGCGCGTTCTGCGCCACCTGAGCGCCCGCCTGGCCCGTTGCGAGAGAGAATGCAGTTCCTCCCAAGAGCAGGGCCATTGCGACCCCATAGGCGTAGCGCACTTTTCCGGACTCCTTCGGTCTCATCGATACTCCATCTATTGGCTCGAGACGCAAGGCGCTAATCGCCAAGCCGCTTAACCGTCATTGAACGCGCAGTTTTCAGCGGGAGCGTCCAGAGAATTCCTTCAAATAATCATTCTGCGGCGACAGAACGATGGTGGTGCCAGCGACCTTGTCCTGACCGTCGCCGACGAACGTGAGCTGATAGCTCTGCATCGCCCGATAGAAGTCGTAGAATTCCGGGTCCTTGCCGAAGCTTGCAGCATAGATCTTCGCCGCATCGGCATCCGCCTGCGCGCGGATGATCTGCGCCTGCTTCGCGCCCTCGGCGAGAATCGAACGCGCCTCCTGCTCGCGAGCGGTGCGCATGCTGTCGAAGGCTGCGCTGAGGGGCGCTCCGTCCGGAAGGTCGGTACGCTTGATGCGGACGTCGAGAACCTCGACGCCATATTGGCGCGCGATGCGGTTTAGCGAGGTCCGAACGCTATCCATGATGCCCTGGCGCTCGGGTGTCAGGAGCGAGGCGAATTCGACGCGCCCGAGCTCATTGCGGACCTCTGAGCCAAGGATCGGCCGAAGCTGCTCCTGGAGCTGCTGCTCGGTACCCGCGCGGATATACATCAGCAGGGGGTTGACGATCCGGTAGCGCGCGAAGGCGTCAACCTCGAGCCTGCGCTGGTCGGTCGACAGCACCTGCTGGCGCTGCATGTCGACGTCCTGAACCCGCTTGTCGATCCATACCAGCTGGTCGACGAACGGAATCCGGAAGTTGATGCCGGCGCCGGCGGCGCCGATGGGCCGGCCCGGCTTATATTGATTGAAGACGGCAACCGGCTTGCCGAACCGCACCACGACAGCCTGCTTGGTTTCCGGAATGACCGGGAAGCTCATCACGACGACGAGAACGGCGAGAATGGCGATGACCGTCCACATTACCGGATGGCGGCGCAGATGATCGGTCATTGCTGCGACCCCTGCTGCTGTGACTGGGGAGTCGATTTCTGGACCTGCGGCAGGGGCAGATAGGAGTTCACGCCCGGGACCTCGACGATCGTTTTGTCGACCTTCGATAGGACCTGCTCCATCGTCTCGTAATACATGCGTTTACGGGTCACGTCGGGGGCGAGCTTGTATTGTTCATAGACCTTGTCGAATGCGGTCGCGTCGCCCTGTGCCTTCTGATGAAGCTGTAGCGAGTAGGCGTTCGCGTTGTTGATGAAGGACTTCGCCTGCTGCTGCGCAGCGGTCACCTTCTTGAATGCATCGTTGACCTGGTCTGGCGGATCCGCCTGCTTGATGGCGATTCCCTGCACCTGGATGCCGGAGCGGTAGGAATCGAGGATCTGCTGCATCTTCTGCTGGACCAGGGACTCTATGTCGGCACGACGGTCACCCATCGCGTCGTTCAGGCTGACCTGGCTGACCACTGAGCGCATGGCGCTTTCAGCGACCTCGTGGATCGTCTCTTCAGGCTGTGCCATTTGATAGAGGAACAGTTCCGGCGTCCGGATATTCCAGCGGACCGTATAAGCGATATCGATGAGGTTCTGATCGCCTGTAAGCATCAGATCGTTGGCATCATCGGATCCCAGATCGATCGTACGAATGCTCTCCACGTTGAGCTTCTTCACGCGCTCGATCGGCGAAGGGAGCGTGAAGCTGACGCCCGGTCCGAGCGTGCGGCTGTAGCGGCCGAGCTGCGTGACGACGCCGCGCTGGCTCGGCGAGATCGAGTGAACCGACGTGAAGACGAGCCAGACTGCAATGAGTCCGAGGATCGCCCAGAAGAAAATGGATCGGTTTGGCTGTCCAGGAAGGCCCGTGCCTCCATCGCCGCCGCCGCCGAAGCGGAAGCGCTTACGCAGCGCTTCCTCGATCGAGGAGACGTTTGCTCCAGCGCCAAGGGACGTCCGACGCCTTTGCGGCGCCTCACCCCATGGTCCCTGGCTCTGTCCTTCGTCGGAAGACGGTTCGGAACCGCCACCACCGCTGGAGCCACTGCTACCCTGACCCCATGGGCCTTTTGTGTCGGCGAACAGCCCGCGAACGCGGCCGCCCCACCCGGAAATGATGTTCATCGCCGCTGAATATAGACGGGGTTCTGCCGAAAAACAGTGGCAAGCCGCGATGCGCTACCTATGTGCCGGTGATGGCCCATCCTGCTGACCCGTTGACCGAGCTTCCGCACGACGATCGAATTCGGTCGCGCAAGCTCGCGGGAGGGGTCGCGACAATCATCGCCGATGCGACCGGCCTGTCCAAATCCGACAGCGAGGCGCTGGAACAGGAACTTCGAGCTGCGGCGCTCGCGACTCCGGGCGTCAATGAAGCGCGGGTGGCGATCACTGCCGCACAGACAGCGCGAACAATCATCGCAATCGGCAGCGGTAAGGGTGGCGTCGGAAAATCGACGGTGTCAGCGAACCTCGCGGTCGCGCTCGCGAAGATGGGCAAGAAAGTCGGACTGATCGACGCCGACGTATATGGCCCGTCACAACCCACCTTGCTCGGCAGCCATGAAAAGCCAGCTGCTGAGGATGACAAGCTGGTCCCGGTCGAAGCGCATGGCGTCAAATTCCTCTCGCTCGGCCAGATCGTCTCGCCCGGTCACGCGCTGGCGTGGCGCGGTCCTATGGCGACGGGGGCACTGAACAATCTGGTCGAGGGCCAATGGGGCGACACCGAGTTGCTGCTCGTCGATCTTCCTCCCGGCACCGGTGACGTTCAAATCTCTCTGGTCCAGCGCTCGCGCCCCGCCGGCGCGGTGATCGTCTCGACGCCGCAGGACTTGTCGCTGATCGACGCTACACGCGCCGTCGACCTGTTCAACAAGACGAGCGTGCCGGTGCTCGGCATCATCGAGAATATGGCGACTTACACCTGCCCGCATTGCGGCGAAGCGTCGCACCCATTCGGAACGGGCGGCGCCGAGCAGGCGGCGGCGGAGATGGGAGTGCCGTTCCTTGGCCGGCTGCCATTGTCGCTGGCAATTCGCGAAGCGTCGGATGCAGGACGCCCGCCTGCTGCCGGCGAGGGACCCGAGGCCGAGAAGTTCGAAGCGATTGCAAGGCAACTGTTGGCGGCCGTGACGCATTGAACGTCTGGCAAGGAGAGCATCATGCCGCTCACCCGTGACGAAGATATTGCCGAGCTACTGACCAGCGCCAGAACAATCGCGCTTGTGGGCGCCTCCGATCGGCCGAGCCGACCATCATACGGCGTAATGCGATTCCTGAAGGATCACGGCTATCGGGTGATTCCGGTGAACCCGCAAATCACTGGCGAGCATGTTCACGGCGAATTCGTCTGGCGCGAGTTGTCTCAGATCGGTGTCCCAATCGATATCGTGGACATCTTCCGCCGGCCGCAAGCCGCGGCAGAAGCGGTGGATCAGGCCATTTTCGTCGGCGCCAAGGCGGTCTGGATGCAACTCGGCGTCATCAATGAAGAAGCCGCGGCTCGCGCTGAGGCAGCCGGACTGAAAGTGGTGATGGATCGCTGTCCCGCTATCGAAATCCCAAGGCTCAAGCTGCCCAGGATCGCAGCCGAAGCTTAGGCCGCGCCCACCGTCATTTCGGGAACCAGAATCGTCGGTGCGTCGACGCCGCGGCGGAACTCAAGGTCCGACGCGGGTTCGAGCGTCGCGAACATGTCGATCAGGTTCGACGCGATCGTGATCTCCGCGACCGGCTCGGCGATCTCTCCGCCGCGAACCATGAAGCCTACGGCGCCACGGCTGTAATCGCCGGTCACGCCATTCACGCCCTGACCAATCAACTCGACGATCAACACGGCCTCGGGGAAAGCGGCGAGCAGTTCCTCTCGGCTGCGCGAGCCAGCTTTCAAATAAAGGTTGCTCGGGCTCGCACCGGGGGCACCGCCGACACCGCGCGAAGCGTGGCCGGTCGGCTCAATCCCCAGCTGCCGCGCCGATGCGCTCTCCGCGATCCAGCCGTTGAGGACTCCATCAGAAACCAGTTCGCGCCCTGCAACTCGAACGCCTTCGCCGTCGAAGGGACGCGAGCGAAGCCCACGCGGACGCAGCGGATCGTCGACGATAGTCACGTTGTTCGCAAACACGGCCTGGCCAAGCTTGTCCTGCAGGAAGCTGGTCTTGCGAGCGATCGAGGAGCCGCTGATCGCGCCAGCGAAATGGCCGAGCAATGTCGAAGAAACGCGAGGATCGAAGATCACCGGATATTTGCCGGGCTTCGGTCGCGTGGGGTTGAGGCGTGCGACCGCGCGCTCGCCTGCTTTCCGCCCGATTTCGGCTGCAGGATCGAGATCGTCGAGGAACCGGGCGCTGTGCCAGGCGTGATCGCGCTGCATGCCAGCGCCCTCGCCCGCGACAACTGCTGCAGAACTGCTATTGCCGCTGGCCCGATACGCACCGGCAAAGCCGGCCGAAGTGGCGAGTGCGATGGTGCTTGCCGAGGCGCTGGCGCTCGCGCCGCTGGAGTTGGTGACGCCGTGGACAGCTAGCGCGGCTCCCTCTGCTTCGAGTGCGCGCTCGCGCAACTCGGTCGGATCCGGCTCGTGCGCGTCATATCCTTCAACGGCCGGTGGTTCACCGCGTTGGAGTAACTGCTCCGGGGCCAGACCCGCGTATGGGTCCTCAGGCGCTTCGCGCGCCATGGCAAGGCATCGCTCGACCAAAACGCCCAGGGCCTCGTCCGAAAGGTCGGACGACGCGACCGTCGCCGAGCGCGCGCCGTCGAACAGTCGGAGACCGACCTGCTCGCCTTCTGACCGGCTGACGTCCTCGAGCTTGCCGAGCCGCACCTGCACGCTTGACGAGCGGTCGCCGATGTAGAGCGCATCGGCCGCAGTCGCTCCCGCGGCGATCCCTCGCTCAACAAGGGACTCGGCGATGCGGCGGGCTTGTTCCGGAGATTGCATGGCCGCCCACCTAGTGAGTGGAGAGGCCGACGACCAGCATTGCGAGAAAGACGAGGAAGCCGCAGGTCCGGTTCGAGCGGAACAGCCTGAGCGCAAGGGCGCCGTCTTTGGGGTCGGCGCGGAGTGCCTGGTTAATGAGGTGCAACGCCGCGGGTGCGAGCGCCAAGAGCGCGAGCCAATCGGACCGTACCGACCAGATAGCGGCGCTCCAGAGGAGAAGCGCGGCGGTGTAAAAGAGGCCGACCCCGAGCGGTGCTTTCTCTCCGAGCCTTCTCGCGGACGATTTCACGCCGACGAGCGCGTCGTCCTCGATATCCTGGATCGCGTAGAGAGTGTCGTAGCCGATCACCCAGGCGAGGCTTCCGAACCAGAGGAGGAAGGGCGTCCAGCCAAGGCTTCCCGTTGCGGTGGGCCAACCGACCAACGCCCCCCATGAGAACACGAGCCCCAGCCATGCCTGCGGCCACCAGGTGATCCGCTTCATGAAGGGGTAGGCCGCGACGGGTATGACGCTGACCAACGCCACGGTTGCTGCAGTGAGGTTTAGCTGAAGCAGTACGATGAGCCCGATCATGCAGAGCAGCGCGATCAGTAGCCAGGCGGACCGCAAGGAGACGCGGCCGCTCGCCAACGGTCTGAGGCGGGTGCGTTCGACGCGCTTGTCGAGATCCCGGTCGACAATGTCGTTGTACACACAACCGGCGCTCCGCATCGCGAACGCGCCGAGCGCCAGCCACAAGAACAGGTCCCAGCGTCCGCCGACGCCCGCCAGCGCAACGCTCCACGCGCACGGCCAGTAGAGCAGCCACGTTCCGATCGGCCGGTCCAGCCGCATCAACGATGCATAGGGCCTGAGCCGCGGCGGGAGCGCGCCAATGAAGCCGATGCGTTCGCTGTCGGGGACTATGTCGGTAGTGGCGGTCACGGCTGCACCTAAGTAGGACGTGGCGATGCCCGCAACCCCTGCATGGCCGCCCAAGAGCTTGCCCCGTCTGTTCGTTCGTCAGCCGCTGAGCCAAGGGGCGACCGTCGAACTCGACGGCGGTCAGGCCAATTATCTCGGCAATGTGATGCGCTTGAAGGAAGGTGGCGAGTTGCTCGTCTTCGACGGAAGCTCTGGCGAATGGCTCGCGCGCGTCGCTGAAGCCGGGAAGAAGCGCATGACGCTTTCTGTGGACCGGCAGACGCGGGAACCGGAGGTGATCCCGGATGTCTGGCTGGCGTTTGCGCCGGTCAAGCGCACGCAGACGGACTGGCTGGTCGAGAAAGCCACCGAGCTGGGTGCGATGCGACTGATCCCAGTGATGACGCAGCGAACCGTCGCGGAGCGAGTGAAGCTGGAGCGACTCGAAGCGATTTCCATCGAGGCAGCTGAGCAATGCGGCCGAACGCGCCTGCCAGACATTGCAGAGCCAAAGCAGCTAACCAAATTGCTCGAAAGGCGCGATGTGAAACGCACCCTCTATTTCGCTGACGAAGGCGGCGGGGAGCCCCCCTCATCGGCATTTAAGCTAGGCCCGGCGATCATTCTCACGGGGCCGGAAGGCGGCTTCACGGATGAAGAGCGTGCCCGCATCCGTGCCGCGGAAAACAGCATAGCGATATCGCTCGGGCCCAGGATCTTGCGCGCCGAGACGGCGGCCTTGGCGGCCCTAGCTGCGTACATGACGGTAGCGGGCGACTGGCGGCCATAAGAGCTCTTGTTGATGTCATAAGTTGAGAAGTGCTGGCGCCTCTCGCAGCCCATCGCTAGGGCCCGCCCAACATGACGCAGCGTACTGACAATGGGGGTGACAGCCCGCCGATTGAGAGCCGAGACGATCTCCTGTCGGTGTTCGCCGGCGGGGAGAAGGCGCGCGAGAAATGGCGCATCGGCACGGAGCACGAGAAATTCGTCTATCGCGAGTCCGATCACCGGGCGCCGAGCTACGACGAGCCCGGCGGCATCCGCGACCTCCTGAACGGGCTGACCGAGTTCGGGTGGCGGCCGGTCGAAGAAGGCGGCCACGTGATTGCGCTGACCGGCCCCGACGGCACGATCAGCCTGGAGCCAGCGGGGCAATTCGAGCTTTCGGGCGCGCCGCTCGAGAACCTTCACCAGACCTGCTCGGAAGCTGCCCGCCACCTCGATCAGTGCAAGGCGGTCGGCGACCGGCTTGGGCTTGGCTTCCTTGGCATCGGCATGTGGCCGGACAAGACACGGGCCGAACTGCCGATCATGCCTAAGGGCCGTTACGCGGTCATGCTTCGCTACATGCCGCTAGTCGGTAGCCTCGGCCTCGACATGATGCTTCGCACCTGTACCATTCAGGTGAATTTGGATTACTCGTCAGAAGCCGATATGGTGAAGAAGTTTCGTGTAGGCCTGGCGCTTCAGCCGGTCGCGACGGCGCTCTTCGCCAATTCGCCGTTCACCGAGGGCAAGCCGAACGGCTACAAGAGCTTCCGCAGCCACATCTGGGAAGACACCGATCCGGACCGCACCGGTATGCTGCCCTTCGTGTTCGAGGATGGTTTCGGCTACGAACGCTACTGCGACTATGCGCTCGATGTGCCGATGTACTTCGTCTACCGCGACGGCAAGTATATCGACGTCGCCGGGGAGAGCTTCCGCAGTTTCCTCGAAGGCAAGCTTCCCCAGCTGCCGGGCGAGAAGCCGCGGCTGACCGACTGGACCGATCACCTTTCGACTGCCTTCCCGGAGGTACGTCTTAAGAGCTTCCTCGAAATGCGCGGCGCCGACGGCGGACGCTGGAGCCGCATTTGCGGGCTGCCCGCGCTCTGGGTCGGGTTGCTCTACGACGATCAGGCGCTCGACGACGCGTGGGATCTCGTGAAGCATTGGACGATCGAGCAGCGCGAGAAGCTGCGCCATGACGTTCCGAGGCTGGCGCTCGATGCAGTGACTCCGGACGGTGAAACAATGCGTGATTTCGCAGGCCGAGTGCTCGACGTCTCGGCCGAAGGCCTTACGCGCCGAGCAAAGCTCAACAGCGCGGGCGACAATGAAGGCGGATTCCTCGATCCATTGCGCGATGTCGTGACAACAGGCATGACGCCTGCCGATCGCTTGTTGGACCGCTTCAATGGCCCTTGGAACGGCGACGTGTCCCACATCTATGAGGAATTCAGCTTTTGATGGACATGCCAGCCAGTCGCCGCCGCTCGCTCTATCCCGAGATAGAACCTTATGAGAGCGGTCACCTCGACGTCGGCGAAGGCCACAGGCTCTACTGGGAACTGAGCGGCAATCCGAACGGCAAGCCGGTCGTCTTCCTGCACGGCGGACCGGGCGGTGGGTCCAGCCCCGATCACCGGCGGCAATTCAACCCAGAGAAGTACAAGATCCTCGTGTTCGACCAGCGCGGCTGCGGGAAGTCGACGCCCTATGCTAGCCTTGAAGCCAACACGACCTGGCACCTGGTCGACGACATCGAGAAGTTGCGCACGCAGGTCGCGAAGGTGGAGAAGTGGCAGGTGTTCGGCGGAAGCTGGGGCTCGACGCTGGCGCTTGCTTATGCCGAGACACATCCCGATCGCGTCACCGAGCTCGTGCTCCGCGGCATCTTCCTGTTCGACCAGTACGAGATCGACTGGATGTACAAGGAAGGCGGCGCTTCGCAGGTCTATCCCGACAAGTTCGACGAGTTCTTGGCGCCGATCCCGGAGAGCGAGCGCCACGACGTGGTCGAGGCTTATCGCCGGCGCCTGACCAGCAGCGACAAGAACGAGCAGCTGACCGCCGCCAAGGCGTGGAGCAAGTGGGAAGGCGATATCGTCACCCTGCTGCCGAGCCCGTCGACCATCGAGCACTTCACGAGCCCCGACGTTGCGGTGGCCGTGGCGCGAATTGAGAACCATTATATGGCGGCACATGGTTGGCTCGAGGAAGGCCAGCTGCTACGTGACGCGACGAAGCTGAAGGGTATCCCCGGCGTCATCGTCCAAGGTCGCCATGACACGTGTACGCCACCGGTCGCGGCCTGGCGGCTGAAGCAGGCCTGGCCCGAGGTCGAGCTGAACATCATTCCCGATGGCGGGCATCTGTTCAGCGAGCCTGGCGTGCTAGACGGCTTGATCCGCGCGACCGACAAGTTCGCAGCATAAAATCACGTTCGGGGGCGGCGCGATGAAACAGAACGCCGCTCAGACCAACAGGCATCCTACCAGCCTTTACGTCCTGGCGGGGACCGAGCTTGCCGAGCGCTTTTCCTATTATGGGATGACGGCGCTGCTGCCGCTGTACATGGTCAAGCAGCTGCTGTTGCCCGGCCATGCAGAGCATGTCGCGGGGCTCGCCGCACTGAGGCATGTCTTCGAGTTTCGCGGTGCCATGTCGGACGCGGCCTTCGCATCGCTCATCTACGGCTGGTATTCGGGCCTAGTCTATTTCACGCCATTGATCGGCGGATGGATCGCGGATCGCTGGATCGGCGCGAAGCGCGCAGTGGCCCTAGGCGCGATCCTGATGACTGCAGGTCATCTCGCGATGTCGCTTGATAAGACGTTCCTGCTCGCTCTGCTGTTGCTGATTACCGGCTCGGGTTTCCTCAAGGGGAACATCTCGGCACAGGTCGGCAAGCTCTACGCGCCTGAAGCGGATTCCATGCGCGAGCGCGGGTTCACGATCTTCTCCACCGGCATCAATATCGGTGCGGTCGCCGGTCCCATCGCCACCGGTTCCGTTGCTTTGATCTTTGGGTGGCACGCAGGCTTTTCGCTGGCCGCGGCGCTCATGTTCCTCGCGCTGATCATCTTCTTGGCCGGTTCGCGATATCTGCCAAATCCAAGTGCCGTGAAAACCGATCGCGAAGCACTTCCGCCACTGACGAGCGAAGAGAGAAAGCGCGTCGGCTACATCGTCCTGCTCATTGCGCTGCTGATCCCGGTCAGCATTTCCTACCCGATGATCTGGAACATCGGCGTCATCTGGGTCGATCAGCGCGTCGACCTGATCTCTCCATTCGGCGCCGTTCCCGCGAGCTGGTTCAACTCCGTCGACAGCTTCGCGAGCGTGATCTCGGCGCCATTTCTGGTGTGGCTCTGGGCGTGGCAGGCGCGACACCATCGCGAGCCACGCAGCATGTCGAAGATTGCGATCGGCGCGTTGATCACCGGGGTTTCCGCGTTCATCCTCGCGGTCGCTTGCCTGATGGCGGGCGCGGGCAAAGTGCCGGTCATTTGGCCCTTGATCTGCTGGTTCGGAATGGGCCTCGCCTTCATGTGGTACTGGCCGGTGACGCTGGCGATGGTCTCCCGAGCCGCTCCCACCAAGCTCAACTCGACTTTGGTCAGCGCGTCGTTCCTCGCTTTGTTTTTCGGCTCGACGATCATGGGCTGGGTCGGAAGCTTCTACGACCAGATGAGCAATGCCGCCTTCTGGACGCTTGATGCTGCGATCGCACTAGCCAGCGCTGTGGTGATCGTCCTGCTCAAGCGGCCGATGACGCGCGTGCTCGAACGGGAGGCCGGACGCGATCACTCGCCTGGATGATATACTCGCTCGGTATGGCCCTTGAGCTGCTCCGGATAGAAATAGACGTCGCGCAGATTGCCTGAAGCATAGCGCTGCGCTTCGTCGTTGAAGTGCGGCGACGCGGGATTGCCGCTTTCGCCACCGGCAGTAACCGCACGCGCGCGCACCTGCTTCCCGAATTCGACAACGGCGACGAAGCTGTTGCCGTAGTCGCCGTACCAGCGCTTGGTCCCGTCACGCGGAAGCGAACGAACGGACGCGAGGGACCCATAGCTGCCATCAGCGAACGGCACGGGAATGCTCGGTGCAGCATCGCTGTAGGTCGGGTTTTTGATCGCGTTCGAAATACGCTGGGCGCGATTGATCTCCCCCCACGGGACGTTCCACCGACCAAAGTCGCGCTCCAGCCGGGCAACTGCATCAACGAGAGCCTGCACCTTCTGCTGCGGCGTCGTGTCCCGGGCGAGACGCATCATCTTCTTGTTGCCGGGCTCATCCGCCGGATTCTTGATCAGCTGACGGAGCGTATTGCCCCACACCATCGCCAGCGACTGCGGGACAGACTCTGCTCTCCAGCGGAAATCCCAGGAACGAAGTGCAGCGATCTGGGGGGCAAGCTTAGCGCGGCGCGGATCGCTTTGGGGGAGTCCGTCATAAGCTTGGATCAAGGACGGGATCAGTACGGCGAAACCCGGCTGGAAGCTGTCGTAGGCAGCGGACTGCAATTTCTCGCGCGTCCATCCGCCGCTGCCTTCAAGCATCTTCAGCGCGTGAATGCCGCGCCAGTTCTCTCCGTCCATGTCCATATATCTCGGAAAGCGCGCCTCGTTCGCGCTGTTCGAACCGGCTGCACGATAGGGCCACGTGTTAGTGTTCTGCACCCAGCCGTTCGGCGGATTGACGACGCTCGGCAACTCATTCAGCGCATGCAGTCCGCGCCAGTCCGTCGCGGGGTCGCTGCCGTCCACGGGCTTCGTGTAATCGAAGCGATTGTCGCGGCGCGGGATGAACTGCGGGTGGAGATAAGCGATCTCGCCCTTGCCGTCCGCGAAGATGGTGTTGTTGGAACTGTTCGCCTTCAGCTCCGCCACGCGCAGGAATGACGTGAGGTCTGCCGCCTTCGTACGCAGGAAGCTTTGCTGCAACGCCTCGACCGGCTTGTCCATCATCGCGAAGGCAATCCACTTGCCATTGTCTGAGCGCACGATGGGGCCGTGCTGCGTACGCCATGTAGTAAAGGTGCGAGACGCCAAGGCGCCGTCAGCGCCTCTGTAGCGGATGGTGACGGCACGGATTGTGACAGGGCGGCACTCGGCACCGAAGCGATAGCAATAGCCCTTCCCGCGACGCTCGACCTTCTCGGCAAACTCATCGACAGAATCGACACCGCTCGACGTGTGCATCCAGCCGATGTGCGGGTTGAAGCCCTGGTAGATGAAGAACTGCCCCCAGGTCGCCGCCCCATAGACGCTGAGGCCTTCGTCGCTCGTGACCTGCTGTTCCGAACGAAAGTACCAGCTGGTGTGCGGATTGATCAGCAGCAGCGCTCCGCCGTTCGCCGTGATCTTCGGCGCGATCGCGATGCCGTTCGACCCCTGCCGTTCGCGCCATGGCATGGCTGCGGCGGCGATCGGCCTTTTCGAATAGAATGCCTTCAGCTGGTCGAGGTCGATGCGCTCAATGTCGCCCCCGATACTGCCTTCTGTGAAGCTCAGCGCCATCCAGGGCTCGAAGTGCGTGAGCACGCGCGGATGTACGTTCGGGTGCGTTGCAAGATAATAGTTCAGTCCGTCCGCCCACGCGTCCATCAAGCGGCGCATCGACTGCGGGCTTCGCCAATAATCGGCCTTCAGCTCAGCTTCGCTGACATAAAGGCGCGCGCGCAGGTCCTGCCAAATCGCCTTCTCGCCATCCGATTCTGCGGTGCGCCCAAGGTTGGTCAAATAGTTCGCTTCGATGCGCGGAAAGTCGTCTTCAGCCTGCGCGTAGATCATTCCGAAAACCGCATCGGCGTCCGTCTGGCCATGCACATGCGCAATGCCCCAATCGTCACGCGTGATTGTCACTCTCGCGGCCTGATCTCGCCATTGCGCGAGTTCGAGTGGAGAAGCGGCAGTTAGGACGAACAGAAGCGGCAGTAAGGCCGCGGCGGGAGCTTTGCGCATTTGCGCGCTTCTAAACGCGCCATCCCGACCGTCCAGCTTGACTTTGCCGGACCCGAGCCAGAACCCCTCGTTAGGGGAGATCTCGCATGCGCTTGTTGTTTATCGCGTTTCTGCTTTCGTTGGTTGCTGCAGCACCGCCGGGTGCGTCGGACGGAGAGCACCGCGTCAAGACGAGTGACGGTGTCGAGTTGTGGTACCGCGTGGCGGGCGTTCAACATGGCGTTCCACTGCTCTTCCTTCACGGGGGTCCGGGCGAAGGCAGTCAGGCAATGCAGGCGCTCGGGGGACCTGCGCTCGAAAAGCGCGTGCGCATGATCTATCTCGACCAGCGCGGGTCCGGGCGTTCCGAGCGACCGAAGGACTCAAAATTCTATTCGCTGGCACTGCTGGAATCCGACATCGACGCCGTTCGGCGGCAGCTTGGCGTCGAGAAGCTGATCCTTCTCGCGCACAGCGCCGGGACGCCGATCGCCCTCGATTATGCGGCCGATCGTCCCGAGCGTGTCGCGGGTCTTGTCCTTACCGGTGCCGTTCCTGATCTGCCTGCCGTCGTCGACGGTCTGTGCGGTCGCGTGCGCGCCGTACGTCCTGAGCGATATGCAAAGGCGGTCGCCGCCGCAGAGCATTGCCGAAAGTGCAATCCCTTCGCAGCATTCAGCGATGACGAGCGACAGGCGTTCTTCGATTCCAACATGTTCCCGGATGCGCAGGTGCGGCAGCGGGTCGGCTGGCTCGATCACATTCCCGGCATTGCGAACAGCGGAGAGATGGGCGGAGCGCTCTTCAGTCAGGGGCTGTTCGATTATCGGTTCAATCGTCCCGAGCGGATCACCATGCCATTGCTGTTCATTGCGGGGGGACGCGACTTCCAGACCGCCATCGCGCCGCAGCGCGCTCTAGCAGCGAAGGTCCGGAATGGCCGCGTGATCGTCTATCCGGATGCCGGCCATTTCATGTTCGCGGATGAGCCGGAGCGCTTCGCTGCGGACGTCGCGGAATTCGTCAGCCGCACCTCACGTTAGGCGTCCGGCAGCGCCTGCTTCGCCTCGCCCCATCCCGCGAGCAGCTTCGAACTCGCGCGGTCGAGCAATTCTTGAGCATCGCGCATGCTGAAGTGATGGCCGCTCTCATACTTGTCGAGTTCGCTCCAGGCGACCGGCGCTGACACGGGGGCGCCTTCGCGTGCCCGGACCGAATAAGGCATGACTGCCGTCGCGCCGCGCTGGTTACGGAGCCAGTCGAGGAAGATGCGGCCCTTGCGCTGCACCTTGCGGATGTTGGCGGTGAACGTGTCAGGCTCAGCTTCGGAGATCGCTCGGCTGAAGCGCTCGGCGAAGCTTTTCACCGTTGGCCAATCCTTCGATGCGTCGAGCGGAACGACGACGTGAATGCCCTTGCCGCCCGACAATAACGGGAAGCTCCTCAATCCCAGATCTTCGAGCAGGGCCTTGAGCCGCACCGCGGCAGCTTTCACCTTGTCGAAGTCCAGCCCCTCATCTGGGTCGAGGTCAAACACCAAACGGTCCGGATATTCTACCTTGTCGATCTTGCTGCCCCAGCCATGGAATTCGATCGTGCCCATCTGCACGCTCGCGAGCAGGCCCTTGATGTCGTCGAAATAGAGATAGTCTTCGACTGACCCATCGCTCTCCTCGATTGGGATTTGCTTCACGTGCGGGCCGAACGTTCCCTTGTCGTGCTTTTGGAAGAAGCATTCGCCGGTACGGCCGCCGGGGCAGCGGATCAGCGTCATCGGCCGCCTGGCCGCGTCGATCATGATGAGCGGCTCGATGGTCGCGTAATAGTCTGCGAGGTCCTTCTTGGTGAGGCCCAGTTCCGGGAAGATGACCCGTTCCGGACTGCTGATCTCGATCTCGAAATCCTCCGCCGTCGCGGCGGCCGACTTCTTCTTTTTCGACGACTTGGGCTTGGTCTGCTTTGTCACTTTGTCGGTGTCCTGCGGCACTTCCTTGACGACGTCTTTGGCCGGCTTGTCTTCGCGAAGACCCATGAAGCTCGGGTGCCTCAACACGCCGTCATCCGTCATTTCGGCGAACGCGATCTCCGCGACCAGTTGAGGCTTGAGCCAATGCGCGCCCTTGCGATCGGGGCGCGGAACATCGACGGCCGCCTTGTCGGTTTCGAGCGGCCTCATACGCTCCATCAGTTCCTGGATCAGCTTCGCATTGAAGCCGGTCCCGACCTTGCCGGCGTAACGGAAATGATCGCCGTCGCGCACGCCGAGGAGCAATGACCTGAAGCCGATGCGTCGGTCGCTCTCGGACCATCCGACGATCACGAATTCCTGGCGCTGGATGCATTTGATCTTGAGCCAACTCCGGGCGCGACTGCCTTTGTAGGGCGCATCGGCCTTCTTCGAGACGATGCCCTCGCCGCCCTGCTTGCACATCGCCTCGAACATCTCCTGTCCGCGGCCGATGATGTGGTCACCATAGATGATTGGCGGGGACACGCCTTCGAGCAGCGACGCGAGCCTTTCCTTGCGTTGGATCTGCGGCAGTTTCTTGATGTCCTCGCCGCGATCAACGAGCAGGTCGAAAGCATAGAAGACCAGGTTTGCACCCCGCTGATCCTTCAGCGTTGACTGCAAGAGCTGGAAGCTAGGCTTGCCCTTGTCATCGATCGCCACTGCCTCGCCGTCGATCAAGCAGCCGGCCGGGAGTTTCGCTGCGGCCTTCACCAGCGCCTTGAACTTGTCGCTCCAGTCGAGGCCATTGCGCGTCCAGGCCGTGGCGACGCCATCGCCAACCGAGAGCAGCAAGCGATAGCCGTCATATTTATATTCGTGGATCCACGAATTGCCGGTCGGCACTTCGTCCACCAAGGTCGCGAGCTGCGGTTCCTGGAACGGTGGCGGCGCCTTGCTTGCGGACTTTTTCGCACGGCCGCCCTTCTGTCCGCCGCGGTTCGAGCGCCATACGTCCTCGCCCGCAGCGATCTCAGCCATCGTTCGGCCGGTCGTCACGCTGGTCACGCAATTGTCGACAAGCGCGTCACCGTCGCCCGCATCGGCGAAATCGTCCGTGACTTTCTTCAGCATCCACGGCTCTGCCTTTTCGCCGGGGCGCGGTTTAAGGCGAAACATCACCCACTCACCCTTCATCCGCTCGCCTTCGAGCGTGAAGTGGAGGTGACCTTCTTCGATCGTCTTGCTCGGATCCTTGCTTGGCTCAGGAATCCAGCGGCCCTGGTCCCATAGCATGACCGTACCGCCGCCATATTCGCCCTTGGGGATCGTGCCCTCGAACCCGCCGTAATCGAGCGGGTGGTCCTCGGTGCGCATGGCGAGGCGGTTCTCGCCGGGATCGAGGCTGGGGCCCTTCGGCACCGCCCAGCTCTTCAGGACGCCGTCGAGTTCCAGCCGGAAGTCCCAGTGCAGCCGCGACGCATCGTGCTTCTGGACGACGAAGCTGTCGCCCTTGCCCTTAAGCTTGCGGCCGCGCGGCTCCTTCGTTTTCGAGAAGTCGCGCTTGCGGTTGTAGGTCTCGATATCGAGCGGCGCTCGTGGGGGCATAACTACGCCCTTTTACGTGCTGGCGCCCTTGCCGGTTCCTTCTTGGCGGTCGTCTTTTTCGCGGCGGCCTTCTTGGGCTTCGAGTCCTTGGCGTCAGCCTTGCCCTTCTTTTCGTCGCCAAGGCTCTTCTTCAGCGCCGCCATCAGATCGATGACGTTCGAACCCTTGGGCGGGCCGGCATCCGCGTCCGGGTCCTCGATGATCTTCTCGCCCTTCTTCTTTTGCTTCTCTTCGATCAGGCGATGCAGCGCGTCGACGTAGCGGTTATGGAACTCGTTCGGATCGAACTCACCTGCTTTTCGCTCGATCAGCATGGACGCCATGTCGAGCAGATCCGGGTCGGGCTTGTGATCGCCGATGTCGCGGAAGAAGCCGGTCGCCTTGTTGACCTCGTCCGCATAGCGCAGCGTCTCCAGGACGAGGCCGCGGTCGAAGGGCTTCAGTGCAACGACATATTCCTGACCGCGCATCGCGAGCTGTCCGACGCCGATCTTGTTCGCGGCCTTGAGTGCGTCACGCAGCACGACATAAGCTTCCTCGGCCAGGTCGTCGGCCGGGACGACGTAATAAGGCTTGTCGAAATACATCGGGTCGATGCCGTCGTCGTCGACGAACTCGACCAGGTCGAGCGTCTTGCGGCTCTCGAGCTTGACGCTCTCGATCTCCTCGGGGTCGAGCAGGACATAGTGGCCCTTGGAGACCTCATAGCCCTTTACGATCTCGTCCTTGTCGACCGCGCCGATACCCGGAACCACCTTCTCATATTTGATCCTCTTGCCCGAAGGCTCGTGGACCTGGTGGAACTGGATTTGCGCGCCGCTACGGGTCGCGGAGTAAAGCTCGACAGGGATCGATACCAGCGCAAGCCGGATTTGCCCTCGCCAGATCGGTCGTGCCGCCATGCAATCGTCTCCTTCGAAACCGAGGCGATTCAATTCATTGCAGTACCGACTCGTTCCTTGTCGAATCTTTCAACGTGCGGACGAATGCGGCGACGTTCCCGCCTTGGGACGCGAGATCGACGATGGCGGAGCCGCAAATCACGCCCTTGGCGCCTGCGGAAAGGGCCGCGCGGACATGCTCGGGCGTGGAGATTCCAAAGCCGAATACGGGGGGCGGTGCATCGACAGCTTCCAACCGTCGGACAAGTCCTGCGTTGAACTCGCCACCTGCGTGCGTGCCCGTGATGCCGGTACGGCTGACACAATAAATGTAGGCTTTCGAGATGCCGGCGATGCGGCGGAGCGTCGCGTCCGGCGTGTTCGCGGCGGCGATCAGCACCGGTTCGATGCCGCTTTGCTGCATCGCCTGTACGACCGGCTCCGCCTCGACTGCGGGAACATCAGCGATGAGCAAGCTATCAACACCGGCTTGCGCAGCGTCTCGCATGAAGCCCGGGCGCGCCATCACGATATTGGCGTAGGTCAGGATCCCGATGGGCACGTCCGCATGACGAGCCCTGAATGATCCGATCAGCTCGAAACAATCATCGACTCTGACGCCTGCAGCCAAAGCGCGTTGCGCTGCGGCCTGAATGACCGGTCCGTCAGCAACGGGATCTGAAAAGGGAATGCCAAGCTCGACCATATCGGCGCCGCCTTCGACCACCGCGTCGAGCAATCTTGCGCTGGTCTGCAGATCGGGATCGCCAAGCATCAGGAACGCTCCGAAGGCGCCTTCTCCCGCCAAGCGCTCGAACATTGCGGCGTAGCGGCTCACGAGAGTAGCGCCTGCGCTTGTGCCACGTCCTTGTCGCCTCTCCCCGACAGTCCGACGAGTATCGCGCTCTCCGGTTCCGCCAGCGCGAGCTTCAGCGCTTGGGCGAGCGCGTGTGCGGATTCGAAGGCGCATAGGATGCCCTCGCGTTGTGCGAGCAATCGAAAGGCGGACAGCGCTTCGTCATCGGTGACCCCGACATAGTTGACGCGTCCGCTGTCCTTGAGGTGCGCATGTTCGGGGCCCACCGCGGGATAGTCCAAGCCGGCCGACACGGACCAGGTGTCGGTAACCTGCCCGTCGTCATCCTGCAGAATATAGGTCTCTGCGCCGTGAAGAATGCCGGGTGTGCCGCGCAGCAGCGTTGCGCCATGTTCGCCGCCATCCAATCCCTTCCCCGCCGCTTCGACGCCGACTAGCCGAACGTCATCATCCAGGAAGTCCGCGAACAGACCAATGGCGTTTGAGCCGCCACCAACGCACGCAACAACAGCGTCCGGCAAGCGTCCAAGCTGTTCGATGATTTGCGCCCGCGCTTCGCGCCCGATGACGCGCTGAAATTCGCGGACCATTGTGGGAAAAGGATGCGGACCAGCCGCGGTGCCAAGCAGATAATGCGTGTTCTCAAAGCTCGCCGACCAGTCGCGCAGCGCTTCGTTGATCGCATCCTTAAGCGTGCGCCCCCCGCTTTCGACGGGCACGACCTTCGCGCCCATCAGCTCCATGCGAAATACGTTGAGCTGCTGTCGCGCAACGTCTTCCGCACCCATGTAGACGACGGTTTCGAACCCGAGCAGCGATCCCGCAATCGCGGTTGCGACGCCGTGCTGGCCCGCGCCAGTTTCGGCAATGAGCCGCGTCTTGCCCATGCGCTTGGCAAGTAGCCCTTGCGCAAGAACCTGATTGGTCTTGTGAGCGCCGCCGTGCAGCAAATCCTCGCGCTTCAGGTAAATGTTGCCCGGCAAGTTACGGCAGCGAGTCAGCGGTGTCGGGCGTCCCGCATGATTGGCGAGCAGACCATTCAATTCCTCGACAAAGGCGGAATCTTCTTGCGCGTCGAGAAAGGCTGCCTCGAGCTGCTCGAGTGCGGGCACCAGGATCTCGGGAACATAGCAGCCGCCGAAGCGGCCAAACCGGCCGTTCAGGCGCATGCGCGCATCTGCTGGCGGCAACCGGGGCGAAGCGTTTCGAAGAACGCAGCAATCTTCTCGGGCGACTTGCGGCCCGGCCGCTGATCGAGCGCAGAACCGACATCGATCGCATAACCACCAAGATGCTGGGCAGCGCGCGCGTTGTGCGGACCGATGCCGCCCGCAACCACAGCGCGGCTCAGTTGCGGGTGCCTTTGTATCTGGGTCCAGTCGAACATCTGCCCGCTACCGCCGTCAGCATTGTCGAACACCAGCCGATCTCCGCCACGACTGTTCAACGACTCCCGCCCGACGCTGAGCGCCGTCCAGATCTCGCACCCGCCGCCAAGTTCGCGTCGGAGTGAGCGGACATATTCGACGTCTTCATGACCGTGCAGCTGCACCGCGTGCAGGTTGAGCAAGGTCGCCATGTCCGTGACGACTCCAAGCGGTGCATCGCGGAACACGCCGACCGGCAGCATGCCGGCTTGGCGAGACGTTCCGGCCAGCGGCGCGGCCTCCGGTGCCGTGACATGGCGGGGACTTCCAGGCACGAACACGAAGCCTGCGAAAGCCGCCGGCCGGGCGGCGCGCACGTCGGCACCGCAATTCAATCCGCACAGTTTCGTGCGGCCAAAGATCAGTTCGCGAGCGGCCTGGGCAGGGTCGCTCGCCCGCATCAACGATGACCCGATCAGGAACCCATCCACCTGCCCTGAGAGCCTGTCTACATCGCCGCGGGAGGAAATTCCGGACTCGGATACAAGCACCCGATCCGGCGCTAGGCGAGCGAGGCGCTCGGTCGTGGAAAGATCGATGCTAAGATCGCGCAGGTCGCGGTTGTTGATTCCGATCAGAGGGCTGCCGAGCGCTATCGCCCGACACATTTCGCGCTCGTCATGGGCCTCGACGAGCGCATCCATGCCCAGCCGCCTCGCTTCGCCAATGATTTCCCGCGCCTGATCGTCGTCGAGCAGGGACATCATGACTAGCACGGCGTCCGCTCCGGTGAGCCGCGCTTCGACCACCTGCCGTCGGTCCATGAAGAAATCCTTGGCGAGGATCGGCCCCTCGAACTGCGCCCGGGCGGCCGCCAAGTCGCCTAGCGATCCGCCGAAGAATTCACGGTCGGTCAGCACGCTGAGCGCATCGGCTACTCCGTCGTAACCGCGAGCGAGCGATGCAGGATCAGCATTCAGGCGGATGGCTCCCCCCGATGGGGACGCCTTCTTGATCTCGAGGATGAAGCGGGCACCTGGCTTGGCGAGCACTTGCGCCAAGCTTCGGCTCGTCGGTCTCGCTCGGGCACGAAGCGCGTCGAGAGATACGTCAGCGAAGCGGGTGCGCAGCTCGTCCTGCTTGGCAGCGGCAATCTTTCCGAGCACTCCGATCGGACTAGCCACGGCTCGCCTCCACGAAGTTGGCCAGAAGCTCGTTCACACGTCCGGATCGAATGGCGTCGACCGCATGGGCGACGCCCTCCTTGAGGTCGAGCGCACAGCCGGCCGTCATCAGCAGCGCACCCGCATTCAGCGCTACGACCGCCGTATCGGCTTCACCCCCGTGACCGGCGAGCAACGCGCCGAGCCGCCGCGCATTCTCCTCGGGGGAGCCGCCGGCGATCTGCTGCAGCGGCATGCGCTGAAGTCCGGCCTGTTCCGGCGTGATTTCGAGCTCGTCGATCTCATCGGCGATAACCGAGATCGCGCGGGTGAAGCCGTGCAGCGCCACTTCGTCGAGGCCGCAGCCGTGAACGACCAGGGCGCGCTCCACCCCTAGCGCCTGCAGTGTCTCCGCAATCGGCCGCAACAGCTTCGGATCTGCGACGCCCAAGAGCTGCACCTTCGGCCGGGCGGGATTCAGGCAGGGCCCGAGAAGGTTCATGATGGTCCGAACCTTGAGTGCTCGACGGACCGGACCGGCGTGAGCAATGCCCGGGTGATATTGGGGCGCAAGCAGGAAGCAGAAGCCGGTGCGATCGAGGATCTCGCGCGATTCCAGCGGCGTGAGGTCCAGCCGGGCACCGAGGGCTTCGAGGACGTCCGCAGACCCGCACTTCGACGTGAAGGATCGGTTGCCGTGCTTCACCACCGGCAAACCGCACGCGGCGGCAACCAGTCCTGCCGCGGTCGAAACGTTGATCGATCCCGAGAAGTCACCGCCCGTCCCGCAGCTGTCGGCAAACAGATAGGCAGGAGTCGGAAACGGCTGCGCGGCGATGCGCAGAGCTTGCGCCGCCCCGATCAGCTCATCGGCGGTCTCGCCTTTGACGCGAAGCGCGACAAAGGCGGCCGCCATCAGTGGCTCACTGAGGCTGCCCTCGACGATACGGCCAAACAGCTTTCGTGCTGCTAGGCGGTTGAGGTCCTTGCCGTCGAGAAGCTCCGCGATCGCGGTCTCCGCTTCCGGATCCGACGCGGTCGGAGCAGCGGCAGCAAGGCGCGGAAAGGGCAGAATCTGAGTCATGAATTCACCTGAAACAAAAAAGCCCGCCGGTTGGCGGGCGGGCAGTCGATGATCGTTTGGCTAGTCGATCAGTCGCGCCATCGCGCCGCATACGTGTGCCCGCGCCACCAAAGGTGAGCGGTCGTCGTCGCGGCGATGGCGTTCAGGTGCGTCATGCGAATCGCAAAGTAAGGCAAGGTCTTAACTCGGGTCAAGCCGCTTCACGGGTTGACGCTTTGAAGCCGCATGGGCATCTGAGCCGAAGCGAGCGGGTGTAGCTCAATGGTAGAGCAGAAGCCTTCCAAGCTTACGACGAGGGTTCGATTCCCTTCACCCGCTCCAAAATTCGACCATCCGGGGGATGGATGAATTTTGAAGCGCCCGTAGCGCAGCTAAGGGGCGACACGCGTTTCTAGCGCGTTGACACATCAACCCCGCGCCGCCATGTGGCGCGCCTGCCTGACCTCGTGGAGAGGTGGCCGAGTGGTTAAAGGCAGCAGACTGTAAATCTGCCCGCGCAAGCGTACGCTGGTTCGAATCCAGCCCTCTCCACCATTTCAAAATCGGTGTTTCTGCCGTTTTCAAGGTGTGCCTGCTGATCTGTCATCGCTCTTGCCAAGCAATCCAAAATTGATAGCGTAACAATGCGAGCGGGGCTCGGCCGCGCGCGAAGGGGCACAAGTCGGTTTTGGTCGCGTGCGTCGGACGCTACCGGGCAAATCCTGCCGTTGCCTGATCAGAAGCCGGTTCAATCCGGACTGTGCAACGGGGGATTCATGCCAGCTAATCAACTGACCGGCGCGACCGCGCCCTTGGCCAACGGCAACTTCGTCGACGCCATTTTCTCCGCGGACGGATCGCGAATGTACGCTGCCTCCGCAAATGGAGTCTCCGTAATCAATGTGGCTACGGGAGAAGTTCTCGCAACATATCTAACCGGAAGTCCCGTGCTCGGCCTCGATCTTTCGCCGAACGGAAATTACCTCGCCGCTGTAGGCATGAGCGCGCCGGGCGGTCTCGGCCAGCTGTACCTGATCAACGTTAGCGACGGGAGCATCACGGGTTACTCGCTGCCTGGTACAGCTGCACTCAACGATGTTGCATTCCTTGCCGATGGGTCCCTGATCGTCTCTCAACAGGTCGACGCACCCTTGGTCGTGTTCAACGTTCAAAATCAAACGTCCTACAATGCGACCGGCGTAATCCCTGCCTATTCTGTACTGACACAATCCGCCGACGCGAACTTCATCTTGGCGCAGCCGCACACGTTTACCTGGCCGCTATACGCTTATGACCTGCGCACGCACGCGTCATACGCAGTCAACACTAACGATCCTTATGCCGGCGCGGCCACGGGAGGCCCGGATCGTGCTGTCGGGGCGGTTTCTCCCGACGGCAGCATCGTTGTTCAAGGATCGAGCCTGCGTGTGTACGATGACAAGCTTCAGCTCGTCACTAACCTGGGAGCTAAGTTCCCGTACTTGGCCTATGCCTACGGGCTGACATTTAGTGCCGACGGCGCGAGCCTCTACATCCCGACGCACGATGGCCAAATCGTTCGGGTGGACACGACGACGTGGGACGCGATTGCTTCCTTCTCTATCGGCGCAAGTCCGGTGGCTCCCGAGACTGAATCAGGTCCAACGACCGGCTTCGGGGATGTGATTCAGCTCAGCCCAGATGGGCACCATGTTTCCGTCATCACGACAACAGGCATTCAGCTGGTCGATTTATCCGTGGCGACGCCGCTTGGAACCCCGGAGAGTGATAATCTTGGCGGGTCAGGTACTTTCTACAGTTTCGGGGGAGATGACGTGCTCACGGGCTCCGGCTCGTCCAAGTTGTATGGTGGTCAAGGCAACGACACCTACTACGTCATTGGCTCGAACGACCAGGTCTTCGAATACACTGGCCAGGGCGTGGACACTGTTCACTCCACTCAACCTTACGCGCTGACTGGGAACATTGAAAATCTGGTGTTGGACGGTTCCGCGGCGATCGACGGAACGGGCAACGAATTGAACAACACCATCACCGGGAACGCTGCGGCGAACACTTTGACCGGCGGATTTGGCAACGACCATGTCCAAGGGGGCGCAGGGAACGACAGTCTGGTCGGCAATGGCGGCGATGACTGGCTAGAAGGGGGCGCAGGAGCCGATGTTCTGAATGGCGGTGTAGGCAATGACCTGATCGACGGCGGGGACGGCATTGATACGGCATCATATGCATCTACCTTTTATGGAGCCTATGCGAACGTAACCGTCAGTCTCGCGATCAGCGGAGCGCAGAACACTGGTTCCGGAGGAACCGACACTCTCGTTAACATCGAGAACCTGACGGGCACCGAGTACAATGATTTCCTCACCGGAAACTCGGGAGCCAATGTCATATCGGGCGGCAGCGGCTTTGACGTAATCAGTGGAGGGCTGGGCGCGGATACGCTCATTGGCGGTGATTGGACCGATAGTTTTGTCGACACGGCTGCTGGTCTGAACGGCGACACGATCACGGACCTGACCACCAAAGAGCGAATCGTCATCACTGATGCGTCTCTGGCCAATTTTGCCTTCAGCTTGGCGAACGGCATCCTGACCTATTCTGGCGGGTCGATCAACGTCGGCACTCAAGTCCAGGCATTTACGGCGAGTGCTGCTCCCGAAGGCGGCGTTCAGCTAACTGCAGTGCCCGCCGGTGTCGTGTCCATCGATGAAATTGCGAATGAACTGACGACGGGTTTCTGGGGCGGCGAGTCACACCATTTCAATGTGACGCAAGGCGGCAGCATTAGTGTCGACATCACCACCCTCAATCCGACTGAACAGAATCTCGCGAGGAACGCCTTATCCCTATGGAGCGATATCCTGGGCATCAACTTTCAGGAAGTGTCGAGCGGGGCGCAGATCACATTTGACCATAGTGAGGAGCCGGATGGACCAATTGCCGCGACAGACGCAACTTGGTCAGACGGGATTACAACGTCAGCACACATCCAGATTTCGACCTCGTGGGTGAACGATTACGGCACGGGCCTTACGGGTTATAGTTTCCAGAGCTACGTTCACGAGGTTGGCCATGCGCTCGGTCTCGGTCACTCGGGCGATTACAACGTCGACGCGGCGTATCCGACGGACGCCATGTTCGTGAACGACGGTTGGCCTGTAACCGTCATGTCCTACTTCAGCGGGCAAGAAAACAGCTACTTCTCCAATCTCGGCTTCTCGGCAACCTATGCGGTCACTCCAATGCAGGCTGACATTGTAGCCTTGCAGTCGTTGTATGGGCTGTCGGCCAACGTGCACGCGGGAGACACGACCTACGGCTTCAACTCAAATGTTGGAGGCACGTTTAATCCGAGCGCCTCCCTGAGCGTGCTCTTCACGATATACGACACGAGCGGCATCGATACCCTAGATTACTCAGGCTACAATGGTGGTCAGCGGATCAACCTCAATCCGGAAAGCTTCTCTTGGGTCAATGGGGTTCTACCCAACCTGTCGATCGCGCGAGGCGTCATTATCGAAAATGCGATCGGCGGATCCGGAGATGACATCATTAGCGGAAATTCGGTCGATAACGTCATCATCGGCAATTCTGGCGCCGACACGCTGACGGGCGGTGCCGGCAACGACACGTTCCGAGATACAATCGCAAACCACAATGGCGACACCATCGTCGATTTCAGCGACAGCGACAGGATCGTCTTCACTGACGCGACGCTTGCCAGCTTCACGTTTAGTTTGACGGACGGCCTTTCGGGCATTGCCCTTGCCTATACCGGTGGCTCGCTGACGCTTGCTCGCATGCCCCAAGGCAGGATCATCGCCAGCGCTGCGGCCGGCGGCGGGGTACAGCTCACGGTCATTCCGGATGTCCCGGCCCACGACTTCAACGGTGACGGGTTGAGCGATGTGCTGTGGCGCAACCAGGCGGGGACGTTCCAGGAGTGGCTGGGACAGCCCA